>JBAQNM010000016.1:0-20140 GCA_049303795.1 Candidatus Moraniibacteriota bacterium | reverse complement strand
AAAAAAATTGAGTCTGGAAAATTCAGAAAAAACATTAGCAGACGAAACGGATTCGATAGGAATTGATAAAATAGAACAAGAAAAAATTCTAGAAGAAATTGGGATTAAGGGAAAGCTTAGGGATGTTTTCGGAAGAGCTGGAGCGCTTTTTGAAGGTTTTAGGTTAAAAATTAATAAGGTGATTGCATCTGGAATGGCAGTGATGGCATTCTCAGGAGCGGGAGATTTCAAAGAGGCTAAACAGCAGGAAGTTTTAAATTGTAGAGAAGCACTTAGAGTAGAAGCTGTCGAAGATCCCAAAAAAGTAAAACAAGAATATGAAAAAAAAATAGAGGCAATTCCTGTATCTACTCAGGAAGAGGAAAGAAGGGAGCTGTTAAAAAACTTGGAAATTAACTCTGCCCAAGATCTCGAGAGAGTATTGAATGAGTTAGGAGAACATATAAACAGCGAAGAGTATCTTAATAAATTGCGGATTGAGTTGGATGGAAATCTGAAAGAAGCAAGAAGGGCTCAAAAGCGCAGAATTATATATCTAAATTGTATTAAAGTTTCTTTTCTTGATAATGGCGAAATAAAAAGGGAATTTATAAGAGGTAATTTGAATCAAAGCAAGTGGATGCCTGAATGGCTGGCGCTTGAAATAGAGCTTTTTAAATCGAATTTTGAGGTTGGTGGTTTCTATAATATAGATAAGCATAAGATTACACTTCCTGTCGACAGAAAAGATGATGTTGCCGGCATTCATGAGTTTTTTCACGCAAGCACTAGAGGTGATTATGATGTATCAGATAGCGCAAAAGAAATACTTTCAAACGCATATAAGAGAACAGGAAATGAAAAAACAGACGCATATCTAAGCACGATTACAGAAATGTTAGTCAGAAAGCAAAAGTTGGATTTGGAGATGGAAAGGTTAGGAATAAAAAAATACGGTGAAAAATTTACTAAAGAGCATTATGAAAAAATCGTAGAACATTATAAAAAAGGAGATTTTTCTTTTGACGTTAATGATTTCATAGAAACGACAAAGCCTGAATATTTTGAGAAAATTTTTAATGAAATAGCAGAAAACGAAAATAGAAAAATAAATTCCGTAGAACAGACTTAATTTAAAATAGGTTATAAAATAAAATTTTATGGATGAAGTAACTGAAGAAAAACTACCCGATACTTTGCTATACAAGCTTTATGAGCTTGAAAAAAAAAGCAATTCTGCGCTAGGCCTTTCTGATGAAGAAAAAATAGAAAAAATAAATCAGATCAAAGCGGAATATGACAAAGAAATTGCAAAGCTGGAAGATGAGCGAGACGCTGTTATCAAAGAAGCTGTGGCACTTTTGGAGGCAGAAAAGATTAAAGAAATAAAAAAAGAACTATAAGGAAATAACTATATGGGAGAAATGGAAGAAAAATTCAAGGGCATTGAAAGGCCAAGGATGGATGAACAATTAGAAAATTCTAAAAAACCAGAAATTAATCCAGAAATGCTGGCTGAAAAAAGCACTCAAGAAATGGAAGAAAAAGCAAAAAAATTGAGTCTGGAAAATTCAGAAAAAACATTAGCAGACGAAACGGATTCGATAGGAATTGATAAAACAAAACAAGAAAAAATTCTAGAAGAAAATGGGATTAAGGGAAAGCTTAGGGATGTTTTTGGAAGAACTGGGGCGATTTTTGAAGATTTCAGATTGAAAATTAATAAGGTGATTGCATCTGGAATGGCAGTGATGGCATTCTCAGGAGCGGGAGATTTCAAAGAGGCTAAATTGAGTGAAAAGTCGGGGTCTCGTCCAGCTGCAGAGTTGATTCAGGGTGATCAAGAAAAAATCCATGAAGAAGCAATTAGGAAAATAAGAGAAGTGGCTATTGATGCTGATAATGAAAACTCTTTTATTATTACAAAGAAAAACGGGATTTACATTTTTAATAAAGGTGCGGAGGGTGATAAAGCGTCAAGTGTTTTCGGCGGCAAAGAAATTAGAGAATGCATTGAAAGCGATGTTGATGAAATAGAGTTAATTCATACTCATCCTGCAAGATTGATCGATAAGAATGATGTCAATATTAAAGAAAAGGTCAGAAAAAAAGAAATAAAAGATATCTTGATGCCTCCCAGCGTCATGGATGTTGTCGGATTGATTAGAAAAGAAGATTTAGAATATAATCCCAATAAGAAGAATGTTAAAATAAGGGAAAAAGTAGTTGATCCATTTGGCGAATGGGAATATTCTTTTCCTGAAAACAGTAGATTAGCAGAGGCAGTAGATAGACTGATAAAAGAGAATTCATTAGAGGAAATGTATAAATATTCTGGCTTAGATTCAGAAGAGGTAAAAGGCATAAGCGAGATAGTTGAAAAAAATTCAAAAATACTCAATGAAGGACACCCAGCGAATTATTTATTTAGATTATTTTCCATTCTAAGTTCTTATCATGATGAAAAAATTAAGAGTGCAGAGGATAAGCTACTGGTTGGTTTTGTGAGAAAAGACAAGGAATTAAGAGAAAGATACGGAGATGTTTATAGGGATATCGACAAAATTATTGAAAACGAACGAAAGATCTTAGGTTATGGCTCAAAAGAATCGCAGGCGTTGACAAGAGAAAATATGGGATTATACAAAAAGAACGGGGTAATTTTGGAATATACTCCTTTTGAGGATACTGAGCAAGAAGTCTATGGGCAAGATAAATCGGAAAAAAATGGAAGCAGGGAAAAGAGTGCGCACGAGATTTATATAGAAAAAAGAAACGAAAATGCAAAATATTTGAAAGAAGAGTTTTCTAAGCACGTTGGAAGCAAGGAATATCTTGACAAATTAGCGATTGAATTTAATGGTGATTTCGATAGAGCCAAGAAAGAGCAGGAAAGAAGAGTGGGATTTGTGAATTCTGTAAGGATAGATGTTAATAGCGACGCAGAAGCATGGTCGCAAGAATTAAAAGAAGAGAAGGCTACGGGTTATTATGACACTGGCGAACATAAGATATTTATCGATAAAGCTCTTCCTGTTTATTTGTTGGCCGATAGACTTAAGCATGAACTCTCACATGCTAGTACTAAGGGTCCATTTTTTATCTCAGAAAAAGCAAAAAAAATTTTTTCCGAAGCATATCAATCTCCGAATAAAGAAGAGTCTGCTTGGAAATATGGAGAAAAAGTATCTCATGGAATGAAGGATGAATATTTATCAGATCCAGTGGAAATGGCTGCCAGAAAAAAGCAACTTGACTTAGAACTGAAATCCTTAAACATAAAAAAATATGGAGAAAGATTTACTCAGGAGCATTATATAAAAATAATGGAGGCGTATAAAAATAAGGCCTTTAGCGATGACACTATGATTTTTATAGAAACAACAACACCAGCAGAGTTTGAAAAAATTTTTAATGAGATAGCTGAGAATGAAAATGAAAAGCCAAATTCCACAGAACAAGTTTAATTTTAAAATTTAAAAATTATTAAAAAAATATGAATAAAGAACTGACAAAATATTATTCGGCGGGGCACAGTGCTTGTGCGGGCTGTGGGTTTCCGGCAATTGTGCGAACAATTTTAGGCGAAGTGAAAACCGACGTGGTCATTGCTAATGCCACAGGATGTCTTGAGGTGACTTCGACGCTCTATCCATATTCGGCTTGGAAAGTGCCCTATATTCACAATGCTTTTGAAAATGCAGCGGCCACAATTTCTGGCGTGGAAAAAGCGTATGAGGCTTTGAAGAAAAAAGGCAAGATTAAAAAGAAAATAAAATTCGTGGCCTTTGGCGGTGATGGCGGAACATATGATATTGGCTTACAGAGTTTATCTGGTGCGCTTGAACGCGGACATAATTTTCTTTATGTTTGTTATGACAATGGCGGATATATGAACACTGGTAATCAAAGATCATCCGCGACACCCTATGGAGCTTTCACAGAAACTACACCAGTCGGAAAGGAATCTTTTGGAAAAATGGATACGCGAAAAAATTTGATGGAAATCGTGAATGCACATCGCATTGCCTATTTGGCTCAAGCTAATGTGGCCTATCTTGCAGATCTCAAAAAGAAAGCCAAGAAAGCTCTGGAAACTGACGGACCAAGTTTCTTGCTCGTTTTTTCTCCCTGCACTAATAATTGGAAATTTCCGACTTCACAATATGTTGCAATTGCTAAACTTGCAACTGAAACAAATTTTTGGCCGTTATATGAAGTTGAAAATGGAGAACATAAATTAAATTTCGAACCAAAAAAGATAACTCCCGTGACGGAATTTTTGAAAACTCAAGGAAGATTCAAACACTTGTTCAAGGAAGAGAATAAACCAGTTTTGGAAAAAATCCAGAAGCAGGTTAATGAAGAATTTGCGCGAATTGCTAGTTTATGCGAATAATAGGGTATATAAATAAAAAATATGGTGGAAAAAAGTTTATATTTTGAAAGGAAAGAATCTCCTGAAGAACTTACAAAACTCAAAGATGTGATTGATTTCGCAAAAAAGTTGATATTGGACGAGGATCTTTGGGTAGAAAAAAAGGGGAATAAGCTTATTATTGCAGGTGCAATGTCATTTATAAGGAAGATTGTTTTGGAAAGAGAAAGGCTTTTAGATGCTATGAGAAAAAATCCTTATTTTGAAAATGTTCATTTTGTGAATGATGGACCATTGGTTATTAATGCTAACCTTAAAAGTCCAATAGGTGAGATTAATCAAATAGAAATTCGAATAGATAAAGACATGTAGCTTTGAGCCATCTATCAGAATCCCTGCCTGCCGGCAGGCAGGGAACTGATGACCTACGGTTTACGATAATACACCTTGCACTTTTTATTTTTATTTGAGCCATCTATCAGAATCGAACTGATGACCTACGGTTTACGATACCGTCGCTCTACCAACTGAGCTAAGATGGCGCGTATGAGTTTAGAAAAGATTATATAATTCGGCCGTCGCTCGGACTTTATCCGCCCTTGGCGGGAACTGAGCTAAGATGGCACTTAGATAATATTGCATAATAATTAAAATAATTCAAATCATATGAAGCTATATATTTGTGAGATCTGTGGAGACGCTTACATTGGCGAAGAAAAACCAAGTGATTGCCCGTTTTGCGGGGCGAAGAATAATTTCATAAAGCCGGCTTCGGAAGCCAAGCCGATTGTGAATGAAAAAATAGAAATTAGTGAAATTTCCAAAAATAATTTAATGGAAACGCTGGCACTTGAAACTCGAGCCAATGCGATGTATCTTTGTATGGCGGGGAAATCCGATGAGTATAAAATAAAAGCGATGTATAAACGTTTGGCGAAAGTAGAGTTGGAACACGCTACGATTGTAATAAAACTTCTTGGAATTTCGATGCCGGAAATAAAAGCGGAAATTTGTGCTGATGAAAATTCAGAAAATTTTCAAAAGACAATTGAATTAGAAGATCATGCAGTTGAACTTTACAAAAAATTTACCTCAGAAGCAACAGAACCAAATATTAGAAAATTTTTTGGAGCACTCACACAAGTGGAGGCTGGGCACATAGAGTTAATAAAAAATTTATAAATTTATGGTTTGGATTTATACAATCACTTCAGTTTTTGTTGTCAGTTTGATTTCTTTGGTCGGTGTTTTTTCATTGTCATTTGATCAAAAAAAACTCTATAAAGTTTTGATTTACTTGGTGAGTTTTTCAGCAGGGACGCTTATGGGCGATGCATTTATTCATCTCATTCCAGAAGCTTTTGAAAGCTCTGATAATGCATCGATGATTTCTTTTTCAATTTTAAGTGGAATTGTCGTTTTTTTTCTAATTGAAAAAATTGTTCATTGGCGACATTGCCATGAAGAGCCCTGCGAAAAGCATCCGCATCCTTTTTCCTATGTGATTTTAGTTGGTGACTCTATCCACAATTTTATTGATGGTATGATTATCGCTACTAGTTTTCTCGTTAGTATTCCGTTGGGAATTGCCACAACAACAGCAGTTATTTTTCATGAAATTCCTCAAGAGATTGGAGATTTCGCATCTTTGGTGTATGCTGGATTTTCCAGATCGAAAGCCTTGCTTTTTAATTTTCTTACGGCACTTACTGCAGTGTTCGGCGCAGTAGTCATTTTAGCCTTAAACTTGAATGTGGAAAATCTAACCTCATTTTTAGTGCCTTTTGCTGCCGGAGGATTTATCTATATCGCTGGAACAGACCTTATTCCCGAACTTCACAAGCATCGCTCATTTAAATCCGGTTTTTGGCAAACAATCGCCTTTGTGCTGGGTATGGGGCTGATGGCGGGGTTGTTGTTTTTGGAAAAATAATGAATAATAAAAAACCAAAGTACATTTTTTTATCAATATTTCCGAAAGGTAAAACTGCTATAACTGTCTACCCTTATATATTTTGGTCTAAAAAAAGAGAGGGATGGAAGAAGGAGTGTTTTATAAAACATGAAATGTATCACTGGAATGAACAGAAAAAATGGAAAGAAAGTAAACAATTTGGGTTGGGTCAGTGGTTAGCAGTTTATTGCGTCTATTGGTTTTGGTTTAACTTTGCAAAGAGACTTCCTGCGAATAGCCATCCAATGGAGAGGCTAGCTTATAAAGCCGGAGAAAGTAAGAAATAATTCATGCATGAATTCAAAGAAAAAATCAACACTCTAAAAATTAAACTCCCGACTATTCGGGACTATCTTTGACTTAGGTAAAAAAGCGAAAAGAATTGCTGAATTGACACAAAAAAGTGAAAAGGCTGATTTTTGGAATGATTCGCAAATTGCTGGAAAAATTATGCAGGAGTTGGAAGAATTGAAAAAAGAAATCTCTGAAGTTGAAGAAATAGAAAATAAACTAAATGATCTGGAGGAACTCGTAGAGATTTTAGAGAGTGAAATAAATGATGAAAAACCCGCCCATAACGTTTCACGTAATGAGGCGGGCAGGGAAATTGAAAAAGAGCTTGAAGAAATGGAAAATATTATAAATAAGTTAGAATTTAAAACACTTTTTTCCGGAGAATATGATCGCAATGATGTGATCCTTTCCATCTACAGTGGAGCAGGCGGAGTGGACGCTCAGGATTGGTCAGAGATGCTGCTGCGAATGTATTTGAAATGGGGTGAGAAAAATGGTTTTAAAATAAAATTAGTAGACACTGTGCGCGGACAAGAGGCTGGTATAAAAAATGCTACTCTGGAAATTTCCGGTGCCTATGCCTATGGACAATTGAAGGGTGAAAATGGCACACATCGCTTAGTACGCTTATCTCCTTTCAATTCAGATAATTTGCGTCAAACCTCTTTCGCTGTGGTGGAAATTTTGCCGGTGATTGAAGAAATGGTTGAAGTTAAAATAAAACCGGAAGATTTACGTGTTGACGTATATCGTTCTAGCGGAGCAGGTGGGCAAAGCGTTAATACGACTGATAGTGCGGTGCGCATTACACATATTCCAACTGGAATTGTTGCGGCCTGTCAAAATGAAAGATCACAGCTCCAAAACAAGGATCAAGCGTTGAAAATTTTGAAAGCAAAATTGCATAAAAAATACTTAGAAGAGGTTGAAGCAGAAAAAAGAAAATTGCGCGGTGAGCAATCAAGTGCGCAGTGGGGAAGTCAAATTCGATCGTATGTAGTTCATCCTTATAAAATGGTCAAAGATCATCGGACAAAAGTGGAGACAGCGCAAGTGGATGATATTTTGGCGGGAGATTTGAGGATATTTACAGAAGGCTATTTGAAATATTTGAAAAATAGTTTATAATAAAAGAATAGGAAAATAATAAAAAATAAATGATAAAATTTGACGGAGTATCAAAAGTCTATAAAGATAAATTTGTAGCGCTCGAAAACATTAATTTTGAAATTAAGAAGGGCGAATTTGTTTCTATCGTTGGACAATCAGGAGCAGGCAAATCAACAATTTTAAAATTGATTTATGCTGAAGAATCGCCAACAGCCGGGCAAGTATTTTTTCACGATCATCCATTGGATAGTATTAGTCGCAGAAAGTTGCCAAAACACAGAAGAAGTATTGGAACGGTGTTTCAAGATTTCAAGCTTTTGCCTCATAAAACGGCTTTTGAAAATGTAGCTTATGCTCTTGAGGTTTGTAGTATTTCTAAGGCTGAAATTCTTGAAGATGTGCCTCAAATATTAGAAATTGTTGGTTTGGGAAATAGGCAAGATAAGTTTCCGCACGAACTCTCTGGTGGTGAACAGCAGCGCGTTGCTTTGGCGCGTGCGCTAATTCATAAACCCTACATTATTATTGCCGATGAACCGACTGGCAATCTTGATCCCACAGCTTCTCTTGAAATCTTGCAACTCCTACTTAGGATAAATAAACTTGGCACGACGGTGATTTTGGCAAGTCATGATAGGGATATTATTAATAAAGCAGCAAAAAGAGTGATAGTTTTGGAAAAAGGAAAGATTATTTGTGATGATTTAAAAGGCAAATATAAAATTTGTCAGGATTAATTAAAATAAAAAATTATGTTTTTAACAATTGGAAGAACAATGAAAGCTGGAGGCGTTAATTTTATGAGAAATGGTTATTTAAGCGTGGCAGCTGTTAGTGTGATGCTATTATCATTATTTTCCATTAGTGCTCTAGCTGTTTTTATTTTATCGGCTAATACCTATCTTGAAACTATCGAAAGTCGAGTTAATGTTAGTGTTTATTTTAAACCAGATATTTCTGAGGAGTCAATTATGAAGAATAAGAGTGAGTTGGAAAATTTCAATGAAATAAAAACAGTTGAATATATATCTAAAGAAAAAGCCTTGGAAGATTTTAAGAAAAATAATGCTAACGAGCCATCAATCCTTGAAGCTTTAGAGGTCTTAGGAGGAAATCCTTTGAATTCAGCTTTAGTTATTAGAGCCAATAGTCCTTCCAGCTATGACATAATAGACGAATATTTAAAGAAATCTTCTTTCAAAGATGATATCAGTCGAACTAATTACAACAAAAGTAAACCAAATATTGATAGGTTGAATATAATGATTTCTCAAGCTAGGAAAGTAGGAACAGGAGTTGCCGGGTTGCTTACGATTATTTCAATTTTGATTATTTTTAATACAATTCGTATCACAATTTATTCACACAAAAAGGAAGTGGAAGTGATGCGTTTGGTTGGTGCTTCAAACATTTATATTCGTTTACCTTTTATTTTTGAGGGTATTATTTATGGATTAATTGCTTCAATAATTTCCATGTTTCTTTTGTTTGGGGCGTTAAAGTGGGTTATGCCTAATGCGAAATTATTAATTCCCTCTACTAATATTATGGATGCTTATACATCTCATTTTTTTGTTCTTTTTGGCGCGCAAGTTTTACTGGGCTCTTTTTTGGGCATTGTGAGTAGTCTAATTGCCATTAGGAAGTATTTAAAAATTTAGTTACTGGGATGCACAATCAAAAAAAATAAAAGAGCGTAGAATTGATTATTTTGCGCTCTTTTGACGTGTAAGATGAAAACTAGTAGAATGATGAGGTAAGGATAATAATTAAAAAAAGAACTATGAAGATTATCTTGGGAATAGCCGGAGAAATTGCCGGTGGAAAAGGGGCGTTAGCAAATCATATTAAAGAAAAATATAATGGTAGTGTGCATCGCTTTTCTTCGGTTTTACGAGACGTGGCAAAAAGAATGCATCTGGAGGAAAATAGAAGTAATTTACAAAAAATATCAACTATTTTTCGCGAAAATTTCAGTAGCAATATTTTGTCTGAGGTTGTTTATCATGATGTTATGGAGGATGAGCATGAAATTATTGTGATTGATGGTGTGCGTCGTATTGATGATATCGAATATCTGAAAAAATTATCTGAATTTAAGTTGGTATATATTGAAGCTGAAATGGAAACGCGTTATGAGCGGCTTATAAAAAGAAGAGAGAATAGTGATGATGCCGAGAAGACACTTGAAGAGTTTAAGGCTGACCATGAAAGAGAAGCGGAATTGCAAATTAAAGATTTGAAAAATTATGCTGATTTTAATATAAATAACAATGGCACTTTTCTGGAATTTTATCATCAGATCGATAGTATTATTGATGAGTTAAGAAAGTAGAGATTAATTAAAGCGAATTCAATATTCGCTTTTTTTGACCGAAGAAGATAATGATAGTAGAATAAAAAAGTAAAAATATAATTTTGGGGGAACTTGAATAATATGGAAAATGATGAAGACAAAAAATATATTCGTCCATCTTGGGATGAATATTTTTTAAACTTAGTGGTTATGGTGGGATCTCGTGGAACTTGTGATCGAGGTCGTTCGGGTTGCGTGATTGTGAAAGATAAGAGAATTCTATCGACTGGATATGTTGGATCGCCTATTAGTACAAGACATTGTGACGAAGATGGTCATGAAATGCATACGGTCACACATGAAAATGGTGAGCAGTCGAGGCATTGCATCAGAACTAGTCATGCTGAGCAAAATGCGATTGCTAACGCAGCTCGTTTTGGTGTGATGCTAGATGGAGCAACTCTTTATTGCCAGATGACACCTTGCTATACGTGTGCAAAAATGATAATTAATGCTGGAATAAAAAGAGTGGTTTGCAATAAGGATTATCATGCTGGCGCAAGAAGCAAGGAAATATTTAAAGAGGCGAATATTGCATATGAATTAGCCAACAATGAAATGCAAGTCTATGCAGATATCTAAAAAGATAATGTAAATAATTAGAATTTAAAAAATAAAAATATGCAAAATTATCTTGATTTACTTCGAACGATTAAAGAAAAAGGCACAGATAAAAGTGATCGAACGGGAACAGGAACACGAAGCCTTTTTGGTTATCAGATGCGGTTTGATTTGAGTGAGGGATTTCCTCTAATGACAACAAAAAAGGTGCATCTAAAATCAATTATCTACGAGTTACTCTGGTTTTTGAAGGGCGATACGAATATAAAATATCTCAATGATAATGGTGTTAAAATTTGGGATGAGTGGGCGGATGAAACTGGAGAGCTTGGACCGATTTATGGCAAGCAATGGACGCGTTGGGAAGCGCCAGATGGAACAACGATCAATCAAATTGCCGAAGTGCAAGATATGATTAGAAACAATCCTGATTCAAGAAGAATTATTGTGAGTGGCTGGAATGTTGCTGACCTTAGGCAATTAATTGTCGGTAAAAAAACTGCTCCGCCTCCATGCCATACGATTTTTCAATTCTATGTCGTAAATAATAAATTATCTTGCCAGCTCTATCAAAGAAGTGCCGATGTTTTTCTGGGTGTGCCCTTTAATGTTGCTTCATACGCACTTTTGACTATGATGATGGCACAGGCTTGTGGAAAAGAGTTAGGAGAATTTATCCATACATTTGGCGACGTGCATATTTATAATAATCACTTCGAGCAGATAGATTTACAACTCAGTCGCACGCCGAAAAAACTGCCAACAATGAAAATAAATCCAGCAGTTAAGGATATTTTTGATTTTAAATTTGAAGACTTTGAGCTTATTAGTTATGATCCTGATCCAAGCATTAAAGCGCCTATAGCGATATAAAATTATGAAAGTTATTATGATGATGGCAATGACTTTGGACGGAAAGATTGCCAAGACAGACAAACATTTTCCGGACTGGACTTCTAGAGAGGACAAAAAGATGTTTGCTAAGATTTCCAAAGAAGTCGGGGTGGTGATTATGGGTGATAAAACTTTTTTCACTTTTCCTAGCCCGCTGAAAGAGCGGTTGAATGTGGTTTTCACGCTCGAGGAAAATCCAAAAGAAATTGAAGGTGTGAGGTGGGTGCAGGGCGAACCGGAAAAGGTGCTTCAAGAATTAGAACGAGATGGATATGAATCTGCCATTCTTGGCGGAGGCGCTTTTGTTAACGGAATGTTTTTAGAAAAAAAGTTGATTGATGAAATCTATATTACAATTGAACCCAAGATTTTCGGTGACGGACTGTCGCTTTTTAAGGGAGATTTTAATGTTGATTTGAAATTAATAGATATTGAAAAGATAAATGATGATGCGGTCGTGTTGAAGTATGAAGTTTTGTATTAATTACAAAGTTTAACAAAATAATCCAAATAATTTTTCCTTTATAGATAACAAGGGTTTGCGCAAGCAAGCCCTTTAATTTTTGGGCTACTTTTTTCTCTTTTTTATGCTATAATAAAATCAAATTAAATCAGTTCAAATGCGTCATAGAAAAGAAAGCTCATCTATGTTTTTTGGTGCATAAAACAATAATTAAAAAAGCTAAAAATTTTGGGTGAAAATAAATTAAAAAATAATATTCAAATAAAAAAAACAGATTTTATTTTTAATAAATTTCTTGATATTTTTTTGTCTTTTAATTTTAGAAAATCAATAATTTTTTCAGTAGTTTTCTTTTTTTTCTTTACAATATTTTTAAATTCAGATTTAAATAAGGTTGAAGCTTTTGTTTGTGGAGTGGATACCGTTACAGATTCTGAAAGTAATGTTTATGATACAGTTGCGATTAACTCTCAATGTTGGATGGCGGAAAATATGAATATTGGGACGAGAATTGATGGCAGTAGTAATCAAGCAGATAATAGTACATTTGAAAAATATTGCTATAGTAACCTTGATTCTAATTGTGATACTTATGGTGGATTATATCAGTGGAATGAAGCGATGCAATATTCTACCACTGAAGGGGCACAAGGTATTTGTCCGACCGATTGGCATATGCCAACTGATGCTGAACAATATTCTTTGGAAAATTATTTGAAAGATGAACTTGCAACTTGCGTTGCCACTCGAAGTGGGTATGATTGTTCTGGTGCTACTACTAAACTCAGAGTTAGTGGCAGTAGCGGTTTTGATTTTTTGCTTTCTGGATATCGTGATAGTGGTGGAAGTTTCGCTAACAAGGATGTTTTTGGATTATTTTGGTCATCAAATGAGTCAAGTACTAATGCTTGGAATCGATATATTGATCAAACAAGTCCTGAGGTTGGTAGAATTGCCTATCCAAAAGTCTTCGGACTTTCAATTCGTTGTCTAGCAGATCTTCCTATTTCTAGTTCTTTTACACTTAATTATATTGCCGGAGCTAACGGTTCAATCTCTGGCACATCTCCACAAACAGTTAGCTCTGGAGGAGATGGCGATCAGGTTGAGGCTGTTCCTAGTACAGGCTATCATTTCACTTCTTGGTCAGACGCATCTACGGAAAACCCAAGAACCGATGAAAATGTCACTGGAGATATAACTGTTACTGCTAGTTTTGCAATTAATCAATACACATTAACTTATTCTGCTGGTACTGGTGGATCAATTTCTGGCACAAATCCACAAACGGTTAATTATAACGCTAATGGCACACAAGTAACGGCGGTTCCAAATTCTGGTTATCATTTTGTGAAATGGTCTGATGACTCCACTCAAAACCCTAGAACCGACACAAATGTCACTTCAAATATTTCAGTGACAGCTGAATTTGCACTTGACGATCTTACAGTAAAATTGTTGCTTCATAATGATGGAGCAAATAATTCAACTGTTTTTACCGATTCATCAAACTACACAAAAACTGTTTCTCCTAGTGGCAATGCTAAAATCAGCAACACTAAATCTAAATTTGGAGGAACATCTGGATATCTTGATGGAGTAGGTGATTGGATTTCGGCTAATGCTTCTTCTGATTTTAATTTTAATTCTGAATCTTTCACAATCGATTTTTGGTTTTATAGAACACGATCAAATGTGCAAGAAACTTTTTTAAATAGTTGGCAAGATTTTAATTCAACTGATAATTGGTACACTTATGTAAGTGCGCAAAATAAGTTAGAGTGGTATCCGCAGGGATATCAAAGTGGCGCAGGGCCACTTCTAACAGGCACAACAAATATAACTCAAGATGTTTGGCATCATGCAACCTTTGTTTATGATGGTGCTGTTTGCCGAGTCTTTTTGGATGGAAATCTTGAGGCTACTAGTATAATAAGAGCCGGTTCAAATTCAGATCAAGCTGTGATTTTCGGCATTAATTCGGCCAATTTTTCCACTCAGCCATTCCAAGGTTATTTTGACGAACTTCGTGTTACTAAGGGTGCTGCCCGTTGGTGGACAGCTAATTTTACCCCACATACCACTAGTTACAATTCGATTTCTCGCTATGCCCTGACATATACGCCAGGCGCAAATGGAACAATCACTGGAGTTTCTTCGCAAACAGTTAATAGCGGAGAAGGTGGTATGCAAGTTATGGCAGTTCCAGATTCTGGTTATCGCTTCACTTCTTGGAGCGATGGCGTTTTGACTCCTTTGCGAACAGACACGAACATTAATACTGATATTTCAGTGACAGCTAATTTCTCTGTAGTGCTAACGGTTGATCCCTATGTAAAATTATTATTACATA
Source organism: Candidatus Moraniibacteriota bacterium (assembly GCA_049303795.1). Classification (GTDB taxonomy): domain Bacteria; phylum Patescibacteriota; class Minisyncoccia; order Moranbacterales; family UBA2206; genus UBA9630. Next base: position 5,798 of record JBAQNM010000016.1, on the reverse strand, counting down.
ATGACAAATTAAATGGTTCAACTGTTTTTACTGATGCATCAAGTTCGCCAAAAACCGTCGTTGCTAGTGGTAACACAAATATTTTGAATTACCAATCTAAATTTGGAGGGGCGTCGGGATATTTTGATGGAGCAGGCGATTGGATTTCAGCTAACGCCTCGGCAGATTTTAATTTTAACTCCGGACCATTCACAATGGATTTCTGGTTTTATCGAACAAGATCAGATGTACAAGAAACATTTTTAAATAGCTGGCAAGATAACAGTTCGACTGATAATTGGTATACTTATGTAAGTGCCCAAAATAAATTGGCTTGGTATCCGAGGGGGTATCAAGGTGGCGCGGGACCACTTCTGACTGGTACAACAAATATAACTCAAGACGCTTGGCATCATGCAACTTTTACTTATGACGGGACGAATTGTCGAATATTTCTGGATGGAAATTTGGAAATTTCTCAGGTAGTGGCAGCTGGCTCAAATTCAGATCAGACAGTGATCTTTGGAATTAATTCTTCCGATTTTTCGTCCCAACCATTTAAGGGTTATTTTGACGAACTTCGTATTGCCAACGGAGTGGCTCGTTGGACAGCTAATTTCACTCCACATGCTAATGATTATGATTCAGTTTCTCGTTATACTCTGGCTTACACTCCAGGAACACATGGAACAATCACTGGGGTTTCTTCGCAAACAGTTAATCAAGGAGAAAACGGAACGCAAGTCACCGCTGTCACTGATCCAGGTTATAATTTTATTAAATGGAGTGACAATGTAATGACAGCAGCGAGAACTGATTTGAATGTTGCAGGAAATATTTCTGTCACAGCTGAATTTGCTTTTACTTATGTTACCGCTAGTTGGCTTTCTAAGCTCCCCGGAGCAATAAACCAAAATAAAGTTTCCGGCACTTCCAATCTAACTGATTTTCCTGTTCTTATTTCAGACAGAGTTTTTCCTGATGATATTTTTAGTCACACAAAAACTAATGGAGAAGACTTGAGATTTACAGTTGATGAAGCTGGGACACAGCCCATGTCATTTGAAGTGGTTAGTTGGGACACAACTAATAAAACTGGAGAAGTTTGGGTTAAATTTCCAACTCTCTATTATGACACTGACACTCCTTTCTATGTTTGGTATAATAATCCTTCTGCTTCGGCTTTGCCGGTTAATGATACCTATGGAATAAATAGTGTTTGGAGTTCTGATTACAAAATGGTTCAGCATATGAAAGAGGATGGTAATAATAACGCAGATGGCTATTTAGATAGTAGTTTGAATAACAATAATGGCACAGGATTTAGTATGACAATAGATTCTGATCAAAATGGAAAAATAGGAAAGAGTCAAAGTTTAGATGGCGCGGCTGATTACATTAATTTAAAAGATAATACACTTGATATAACAGAGGACATTACAGTTTCAGCTTGGATAAAAACTCAAAATCCATCTTCAGGTGTTTTTCCAATTATTTCAAAATATAATTATTCTCAAGATGCAGGCTGGTTTCTATATTTTGGTACTAACGGAAAAGTGGGCTTTGATGGCAGGGGAGGTTGCTCAGCATATCAGACCTCAGGAGAAAGTAGTCTTTCTTTTAATGATAATCAATGGCATCAAATTACAGGAAAACGAGAAGGATCAACGTGGTATATTTATGCCGACGGAACTCTTCAAAGTTCAGGAGGTAATTGCGCAGGAAGTATGGCAAATAATAACAATGCAGAAATAGGCAGGCTTTATTCAGCAGGTTTTTATTATTTTAATGGGTTAGTTGATGAAACTAGAATCATTGAAGGTGCTAAAAATGTTAATTGGATTTCCACTGAATATAACAATCAAAATGCAACACCTTCTTTTGTTTCAATCAATAATTTTGCTTCAAATGTTCCATCATCGCTTGGTCAATTTAAAAATGATGAATCAACAGCCATTGCCAACGAGGGAACGACTGATGAATATAATATAAAGTTGAAAGCTTCTGTAACTGATTCTAACAATCCGGAAACACTCAGTCTTTTCTTTGAAGTTCAAGAAAATTCAAGTTCTTTTTCTTCTCCAGTCATTCCTTCAGTTGGAACAAGATGTTCTTCTAACACAGCTTTCGGAAGTTGTTCTAGTAAAATTTGGTCCGTCACTTCTTCAGCTGGAGACTACGCCGTCACTCCCTATGAAGCGCTAGTTAATGTGACTGGATTATCCAATAATACTTCTTATAAATGGCAAGTCAAAGCTTGTGATGATTCGGATATTTGTACTAGTTGGACTCAGTTTAATGCGACGACGCCGAATTTTATAATAGCTAATGAATTTACATTGACTTACACTCCTGGATCAAACGGCTCAATCTCTGGCACCACCCCCCAAACAGTCGATGAAGGTGAAAACGGCACCCCTGTCGAAGCCATCCCTGATTCCGGTTATCACTTCGTAAAATGGTCTGACGACTCAACTCAAAACCCTAGAACTGATACGAATGTGACAACTGATATTTCCGTCACCGCCGAATTTGCCCTAACCACTATTTCTGTCACTTGCGACGCATCAATCGTAATGGCAAATATTATTGGCACCGGCAAGTCTGATCTCACAAGTAATATTGCTAATTGCAATATCGATACCAATAGCCCGAATGGTTACTCTCTAACCTGGAAATCTTTCACTAATGAAATGGTTAGTAATACAGAGCCAACTGATCTGATTCCAGCCTACATTCCAACAGCAGAAGGTGTGCCAGAAGCTTGGCTAATCGATAATGCTACCAGCGCTTGGGGCGGTCATCTAGGTAAGGATAGTACTATAAAAAACACCACCATCTGGGGAATAGAGGATAACTACACTAATGGAAAATGGATCAACCTCAAAACCACCGACACAGAAATCATTTCCAGTAACACTAATTCCCAAGTTGGAGGTGACATTGAAATTCTCTATTTTGGATCAGAAATTGGACAAAATAAATTTCAACCAACAGGGGAATACGAAGTTTCAGTGACAGTGACGGCGGTGACGTTGTAGAAAAATAATCAAATATTTCACTAAAACAATTCTGAATAATCGGAATTGTTTTTTACTGTTTTTCTGGTATAATTAAATTAAATTAAATTAGTTCAAATGCGTCATAGAAAAGAAAGCTCGTCTATGTTTTTTGGCGCATAAAACAATAATTAAAGAAAGCTAAGCTTTTGAATGAAATTAAATTAAAAAATAATATTCAAACAAAAAAAACAATTACTATATCAAAGAAATTGTGGGTTAGTTTTTTAGCATCATTTTTCTTCGTTTTCCTTTTTTCTTTTGCCAATAATGCCTCCGCTTTCGTCCTAGCCGATGGTGGCTGGGAGAGAACAGCCACATTAACAATTGAACAAGAACAAGTATCAGCTACACTGGCCAATTACCCCTTGCTACTTACTGAAGTTAATTTACCTTCAGAGATGTTTGACGCGGATGGAAGTTTTCCTGCCAATGCTGATGGAGGAGATATCCGTTTCAGTTCTGATCAATTCGGGGCAACCGAAATCCCCCGAGAAATCATCAGTTTTACAATCGATAATGACCCAGCCAATGGTAAGGCTGAAATCTATGTCAAAGTCGCATCAATTTCGGCTACTGTTGATACATTAATTTATGTCTGGTACCACAATCCTACTGCTACAGATTATCTCAAGACTGATACTTACGGAGAAAATAATACATGGCTTAGCACCTATATGATGGTTCAACATATGACTGGTTCATCTGCCACATCATTAGACAGCTCAACATTAAATGCTAATGATATCGTTGGAGAAAACGGAACTCCTGATTACAATCAAACTGGAAAGATCGGTCAAGCCATAAATGTTAATTCAGCTGACAGCGAATATATTTATGCTAACGATAGTATTAACTTTGATTTTGGCACTGGCGTTTACGAAATTGATACTTGGATTAATTATGATGCAGTCTCCGATAGTCCCATTTGGTTCTTTTCTGATTCAGCTTCTAATATTCATCAGTTGTATTATGAAGCGACTTCTAATATTCTAACTTATCTCAATATCGAAGCAGATACTACTGATGCTAATTACTATAAAACTCCAGTAACACTTACTTCTGGTAATTGGTATCATCTTGTTGTTACTAGAACCGGAGCCACTCTGGCAATTTATCTCAATGGAGCAAGCCTATCCCCACTAACTACGGTAACTGCCATAACTACTACCACAACTATCAACGAAACTGGACCACTTGAACTTGGTCGAGGCTATTTTAACACCAGCTATCAATATTTCGATGGAAAAGTCGATGAAGTCAGAATCATAAAAGCAGGTACAGTTCATTCAGCTACCTATGTTGCTTCTGAATATAATAATCTTAATAATCCAGCAACTTTTGTTACTGAAGGTGCTTCCCGAGAAGCCCTTTCTCCTGACATTATTGAAGTTGATGCCGGTCCAGCAGACACCGATCGAACAGCTCTAACATCAAATAGCTGGTTTAATTATTCTCAAACTGGCGGAGATGAATTACTTTCTTTTTCTTGGACTGATCCTAATTCACTAAGTGACGATAATTTCTATTATGAGTTAAATACTACCGCCACTGTTACAATTGATGGAACAGAAAACAACACTACTGATCCCTACATTGATTTAATCGCCAATACAACAGAAGGGATAAAATATTTTCATGTTCGTCCCAGAACAACCCTGGGTACTTGGGGGACAGAAAGAATATTTATTATTAAATATGACAAAACTAGTCCAACTGGAGGATCAGTAACTCATTTCGAGGGAGAAGTAACCGGCTCAGGTTTTGGAGTAATAGTCAATAGGGGAAGCGACGCGATAAATTATTCCGGTATGTCAACTACTAATTCTGATTATCTTCTAGAATATCAAAAAGCTGATTATTCTGGAGGATCTTGTGGATCGTATGGTTCATGGGCGGATGCGAATGTTTCAGAGTTTACCACTTCTTCTGGATATATATTTTCCGGAGAAGCCGAAAAATGTTATCAATTTAGATACACAGTCAAGGATGTAGCTGGGAACAGCGCGACATATACCGGCAGTAACACTACTAAGACAACCACCTCTCCACTTAATCTGACTGACTGGTCAAGAAAAGCTAAAATTACTATTGATCATACTAAAGTTGCCGGTGATATTTCTAACTATCAATTCAAAGTTAGTGATCGATATTTACCTTACGAACTAAAGCAACTTGGTGGAACATACTCCGCCAAATCCGATGGCTCTGATCTGCGTTTCTCCTCTGACGCTAATGGTACTAGTTTACTCCCTTTTGATATTGCCAGATTTGAAATTACCTCAACCCCCAGTGAAGCTAGGATTGTTATCTGGGTCAGATTAGAAAATCTATCCAGTACAGTCGATACCGATATTTGGGTGTGGTACCACAATCCAACCGCCAGTGCAGTTGACCCAACAGCGACTTATGGAAAATATGCCACTTGGGGATCAGAATATGAGATGGTGTATAATTTTGCTGAACAGGGTACTGGCACTACGGATGATATTAAAGATTCAACTTCTTATTTGAGACACATTACTTCTGGTGAAGGTGATCCAACTAAGGTGCCAGTTAGAGGAAATGGCAATGGTAGCAATTACACTCAAGTCTTTTCTTCTGATAAGATGGTGCTTTTGAATAGTAAATTACCTGAAGTAGATAATTTAACTATTTCAGTTTTAGCTAAAGCTCCAATTGGGATACAGCAAACCTTTTTTGATGACAATAACAATTATTGGAAGATGTGGAAAGATGAAATTAATAATCATCATATTT
>JBAQNM010000015.1:0-123433 GCA_049303795.1 Candidatus Moraniibacteriota bacterium | reverse complement strand
CCGGTGGTAGTATTTGGCTTGTTTGTAATCAACTTTCTGGAACTGGATCAATTACGGCCAATGGAGGAAATGGGAATACAGCAACTATTGGTGGAGGTGGAGGCGGAGGGAGGATTGCTATTTATTACGAAACTAAAGATGCTAATCTTTCTGTTTCTGTCAATGGCGGAACATCCGGCTATCGCATCGCCCAATACGGCACCATTGTCTACAATGGCGAATATGTTTCCACTATTGATCCCGACAATGGATCCGGCACAAGCTATACAAACCTATCCAATTGGGAGAACGCTAATCAATCTGATCTAACTTCAGTTTCTGCAAAAGTTCTCAATCACGGAGGAATAACTGGAACAATATCTGACGGCGCAACTGTCACCGGAGCCACTTCAGCTAACAAAGCGACAGTCGTTCACGCTAATTCAAACCAAATATTATTAAAAGAAATTAGAAAACCATTGACCGGAACCTTAACTTTCACCAATGGCTCAACTGCAGTTTCTGGGGTTTCTACTCTTTTTACTACTCAAGTTGCTGCCGGAGATTTCATCTGGTTGGATGCTGATAGTACTTGGACAGAAGTCGCTTCGATTACAAGTAATACCGCTTTAGTATTAACTGGAAATTATTCTGGCACCGGCGGAGCCGGCGCTGGATCAGTCAGAAAATACAACTTCACCAAAGGTGAACAAATTTATCAAACCCAAAATGTTAATTATGTGATAGCTTCTGATTCAGGCACGCAACCGATTGCTATGGCTAAATGTCGAAACACTAACGGTTCAGCGGATACCACCCCAATCACTCTTGATGGTTGGGTAACAAGTCCAACCAACTATATTAAAATAATGGCCGATGAAAATTATCGTCACGAAGATGGCAGATGGAATGATAGTAAGTATAGATTAGAAGTCACTAATGATTCAGCGATAAATATCCTAGAAGAATATGTCACCATTGAAGGTTTACAAATTAAACTCAACGCTGATGCAACTGATAACACAAGTGGGATAAAAATTTCACCAACTAATTCTACTAACAAAATTATTATTGATAAAAATATTCTCAAAGGTAACATCACTGGCACCTCTACTGGTAACGCTGGTATTGCTATTACAACTGAATCAACTACCAACATAACAAACAATTTACTGTATGATTTCATAAATCAAACTAATCCAACTAATGACATCAGTGCCATAAACTACAACGCTACAGGCAATCATTATCTCTACAACAACACAGTCGTTAATTGCTACAAAGGTTATGCTCAAGCTAATGGTACAGTCATTGCCAAAAACAATATTGCTCAAGACTGCACGGATGGTTTCTTTGGCACGTTTGACGCCACTTCAGATTACAATATTTCTAATGTTCTCGCTGACGCTCCCGGAGCCAATTCTCAAAACGGAGTGGATGTTAATTTCATCAATCGAGCCGGAAAAGATTTTCGCTTAGCTAATTTCGACACAATTGCCACCAACCAAGGCACTGATTTGTCAACTGATCCAAGTGCTCCTGTTACTGGAGACATTGAAGATGAAGCTCGTAAAGATTCGGATATTGGAGCAGATGAAGGATTATTCCCAGTCAGACTTAAAGGTGGGACAAGATTGAATGGTGGGGTGAGGGTGGCGCCGTAAGACTAAAGTTTTCAACTATTTGCTATTTATGCTAAAATCATAAAAGATTTAAAAAGAATAAAAAACGTCTATGACTAAACAAAGCCTATCTGCCGATGAACAGGGAAAATTTATTGCTATCTATGGGATTAATGGAATTGGAAAAACCACGCAAGTGGAACTTTTAGTGGAATATTTAAAGGGTCAAGGTAAAAATGCTTCAAGACTTAAATATCCGGTTTATGATCTAGAACCGGAAGGACCTTTTATTTATAAATATCTACGTGATCCGCAGTTTCGCAAAGAAAATGAACTCTCAACGCATAAATTACAAAAAAAGTATGCCGAAAATAGAATGCGCTATGAGCCAACTCTTCGCGAAAGATTGAAAAATGGCGAATGGATTGTGGCTGAAGACTACACCGGAACGGGAATTTCATGGGGATTAACTTGGGGTGGCGAGCTTGATTATTTGGAAGATATCAATGAAGATTTGCTGAGGCCAGATTTGGAAATTCTTATGCATGGTAGCAGATTCATATCGGCTATTGAAAAAGATCATCGTAATGAAATGGATTCAGAGCGCATCACTATTTGTAAAAACTTTCATTTTTTATTGGCCGATCGCTATGGTTGGAAAAAAATAAATGCCAAGCGAAAAATCGAAGAAGTTCAAGCAGATATTATCGAACAAATTAAGGAGCTATTTAAATAAAACATTTAAATGAAAATTCAGATAAAAAAGATTGATCAAGACGCAATTATACCGAAATTCTCTCAAATTGGCGATGTGGCAATGGATTTGTTTTCTTCTGAAGACGTTGTTTTAACGCCTGGGCAAAGAATTTCTTGCAAGACAGGTGTCGCCATAAAAATTCCTGAAGGATATGCAGGCTTGATTTGGGATAAGAGTGGGCCGTCGCATAAATTCGGGATAAAAACTTTGGGCGGAGTTTTTGATAGCAATTATACCGGAGAATATCTGATTGGCCTTATTAATTTGAGCCAAGAAAATTTTGAAATAAAAAAAGGCCAAAAAATTGCCCAAGTGCTTTTTCAAAAAATAGAAATACCGGAAATTGAAGAAGTTGAAGAATTAGAAAAAACTAATCGAGGAGAGGGTGCATTTGGTAGTACTGGGATTTTTTAGTTTAAAATTGGATTAATATAAAAACGGAAGAATAAGCGCGTTTGTGTTTGCCAATAGCGTTTTTTTTAGTTAGAATGTAGAGGATTAGAATATAATTATTAGCTATATAATATATGAAATATACGCCAGTTATCGGCATGGAAATTCATGTTGAGTTGAAAACTAAATCAAAGATGTTTTGTGGATGCAGGAATGGCTTGGGACTTGAAAAAGAGCCGAATATTGATATTTGTCCCGTTTGTACAGCGCAACCAGGAACATTGCCTGTGCCAAATTCTCAAGCGATTGAGTTTGTGCAACTAGCTGGCCTGGCCTTGGGCTGTCAACTGGCGCATGACTCTAAATTTGATCGTAAAAACTATTTTTATCCTGATATTCCAAAAGGTTATCAAATTTCGCAATACGATCAACCATTTTGCGAGAAAGGAAAATTGAAAATAGACCCTGCCCGCAATGCTTCGCATAGCGATGCAGGCGGGGGAAAAGAAATTGGAATAACGAGAATTCATCTAGAAGAAGACACTGGAAAGCTCATTCATCCAAAAGGCGTTGATTATACTTTGGTGGATTTCAATCGAGCAGGTGTTCCGCTTATGGAATTAGTAACGGAGCCGGATATTGAAACAGGAGAAGAAGCTCGGATTTTTTGTCAAAAACTCCAGCAAATTTGTCGTTATCTGGAAATATCAGATGCGGATATGGAAAAAGGTAATATGCGTTGCGAGGCGAATATCTCACTATATAAAGAAGGTGAGGAAAAATTATCCGGCACGAAAGTAGAGGTGAAAAATATTAATTCTTTTAAGTTTGTTGAGAAAGCCATTAATTTTGAAATAGCACGGCAAACAGAACTGCTTGAAAAAGGTGAAAAAATTGTGCAGGAAACACGCGGTTGGGATGCTAATAAAAATGAAACCGTCTCACAAAGAAAAAAAGAATCGGCGCATGATTATCGTTATTTCCCTGAGCCGGATATTCCACCATTTAAATTTGATGAAGAATATGTGAAAAGCTTGAGCAAAAAATTGCCAGAATTGCCAGAGCAGAAAACAAAAAGATTCAAGGAAGAATATAACTTATCGGATGACGATATCGCGATTATTATTTCTCAAAAAGATTTAGCGGGATATTTTGAAAATGTAGTCGGAGAAATTTATGAAAAAATAGATTGCGCTGAATTTGCAGTTGAAAAAGAAAAGGCTGTGAAATTAGCCGTCAACTATATCATCACTGAACTACGAAAACATCTGCAAGAAAAAAATGAAAATTTAAAAGATATTAAAATCACACCGGAAAATTACGCCGAATTTATTTGCATTCTGTCTTCGGGAAAAATCAATTCCAGTGCGGCGCAAACTGTGCTTGCCGAAATGTATAAAACTGGCGGAGATCCATCACAAATTATCGAAGAAAAAAATTTGGTTCAAATGGATAATTCGGAAGAGCTGGAAAAAATTATTGATGAGGTATTGGCTAAAAACGAAAAATCAGTCACTGATTTTAAGGCGGGCAAAGAAAATGCGTTGAAATTTTTAATTGGGCAAGTGATGTCGGCAACGAAAGGCAAAGCTAATCCAGCGGTAACAGCTGAGTTGTTATTTGCGAAGATAAATGGTGAATAGGTGTGGGATGTTTTTTAGGTAAATATATTAAAAAAACTAAATAATGCACCACTTGCCAAACCCAAAAGAGTAGAGTATATTTACTCTCAGATATGAAAGAAAAAGCAAAAAAACCAAATAGTTTAATGGCAAAGAAGTTTTTGCTATTTCCAAAAAATAAATAAAGAATCCGCTATTTAAGCGGATTTTTTTAGATCTTTAACAACTAGAAACCATAACCAAAAAGAAGGGGGAATTATGCTAAAAAGACTCGGTTCTATTATTGAAGCGCAGCAATTTGACGAAGAAACACTAGGGGATATCTTTCGCATTGCTGATGAAATGCAGGAAATAGATTATTACCCAATGTTAACAGGGAAGATAGTTATTTCTTTATTTTATGAGGCGAGCACGCGTACTCGTTTTAGCTTCGAATCAGCGGCTAAGCGTCTCGGTGCTGAGGTCATTTCGACCGAGAATGCTAGGGCCTTCTCTTCGGCTTTCAAAGGAGAGACACTTGAAGATGCAGTGCGTGTGGTTAGCCGTTACGGTCATTTGATTGTATTGCGTTATGATAAAGAAGGTGGCGCCAAGCGAGCACAGCAATTTGCGCGCATCCCAATCATTAACGCTGGCGATGGACCTGGTCAACATCCAACTCAAGCGCTTCTTGACGTATATACGATGATCAAGAAGTTTGGCAAGCTTGAAGGTCTGAACATTGCCTTGGTTGGTGATTTGCGTAATGGGCGAACAGTCCGATCGTTATGTTATCTTTTCGCCAGACACTTTCCGAAGAATAAAATTTGGCTGGTGTCGCCTGGTTTGGTGCAAATGCGCGATGATATCAAAGAGGTCCTAACTCGTTATCAAGTGGAGTGGTTTGAAACTGATAATATGGATGAGATTTTGGAAAAGGTGGATATTCTTTACCAAACTCGCGTTCAGACTGAAAGAGTCGAAGACCAGGTCTTACTGGAAAAAATCCAGCGTGAAGCCGAACAGCTTTATCTAAATATGGAAAAAGTCGAACGAATGAAAAAAGATGCAATTATTCTTCATCCCTTGCCACGCAAAAACGAAATTCGTTTTCGAGTTGATCAAGATCCGAGGGCTTGGTATTTTAAGCAGTCAGATAATGGTGTGCCGATACGAATGGCACTTCTGAAAATGATGCTTATCGGTTATTAATATAACAACAAAACAAATTTTTTGGCCAGACAAAACTGAGGTATGTCTGGCCATTTTTATTTCAGAAAATCTTTTATTTCGCTTTCTATGTCTTTATATTTCTCTAACCAAATTATTCTTTTATCTTTTTTAAACCAAGTCATCTGACGTTTAGCATAATCTTTTTCACCTTGATAAATTTTTTCAAATAATTCTTTTTCGGTTGCAATTTCTTTTCTCAAATATTGTGGTATGAATTTATAGCCTAAGCCGAAACTTTCTAATCTTTTCCAGCTGATTTTATTTTCAAAATGTAATTTTTCCACTTCCTCAATCATGCCGGCTAAAAATCTTTTTTGCAGACGAAGCCTAATTCTTTCATTGAGTTTTTCTTTGGAAATTTTTATTCCAATCTGGATGAATTTGTATCTTGTATCTTGTATCTTGTATCTTGTATCGGGTACTTTCCCGATACTTTTGCAAATTTCAATCGCACGAATAAGGCGCACCGGATTTTTAGCATCGATATTTTTAGCGCGCTGGGGATCTAGTTTTTGCAATTCTTTGAATAATGTTTCAGTCGATTTTTTATTCAATCTTTCTCTGAGCTTCCAGTCAGGCGCCACCTCTGGATATACGACATTATCCGCCAAAGCTTTTATCCAAAAACCGGTGCCACCACAAACGATTGGAATTTTTCCACGCTTCAGAATGTCAATAATTATTTTATCGCAGTCATTTTTGAATTTAGCCGCATTATATTCGGTTCTCGGGCTAACATTATCAATTAGATAATGGGGGATGTCTTGGGAGATATATGCTTTCTTTTTAGCGTCCCACTTGCCGGGTTCTTTTCCAGTTCCAATATTTAGCCCGCGATAGACTTGGCGTGAGTCAGCGCTGATTATTTCTCCCTGGAATTTTTTGGCAAGTGAAATTGCCACTGCCGATTTACCGGAAGAGGTTGGCCCAAGGATGATAATTATTTTATTATTTATTGAGAGTATTTTTTCTGGCATAATATTTTTCAAACTATTTTTGCTTCCAAGTTCCAAATATTAGCTTTGGTTATTTTTACGTTTATAAATTTTCCAACTAGATTTTTTTTATTTGAAACAAGTTTTACATTTTTCATTGTGCGAGTTCGACCGAAATAATTTTCGCCGTCCTTTTTAGTCACTAGAACTTTCAGAATTTTTCCAATATATTGTTTGTTGTTTGCATAATTAGTTTTTTTGAGAATTTCATTTAGAAATATTTCTCGTCGTTCTTTTTCAAAATTGGAAATGTTGTCTTTCATATTGAAAGCGACAGTTCCTGGGCGAAGGGAGAATTGTCCAAAGAAAACCATATCGTAATTAACTTTTGTCATAACATTGGCTGATTCCAGAAATTGTTTTTTAGTTTCTCCAGGAAAGCCGACAATTATATCAGTTGTGATGGAATATGGCGTATTTGGTTTATTCATGGTGAAAGCTAGTTTTATTTTTTCGATCAAATCTAAATATTGTTTTTGAGTGTATTTACGATTCATTTTCGAAAGAATTTTGTCATCTCCAGCTTGCAGTGGAAGATGGATATGTTCGCATATTTTTTTAGATTTGGCAATGACATCAATTAATTCATCAGAGAAATCCTTCGGATGAGAAGATATAAAATTAATCCAAAACTTGCCGGGAATTTTTTCAATCAGCTCTAAAAGTTTTGGAAAATTATTTTTTCCATCAATATATGAATTTACATTTTGCCCCAGAAGGGTTATTTCTTTCGCACCACTTTTAACTAAATTTTTTATCTCAGCGAGTATTTCTTTTGAGGGTCTCGAAACTTCTCTTCCTCTGGCGTATGGCACGACACAATAGGAACAGAAATTATTACAGCCAGTCATGATCGGAACAAGCGCGGAACTTTTATCAGAATATTTTGGGTCTATGGATAAATAGTTATTGCCACTTCGAGGGAGTGCAGTGACCACGGCAATCTCATTCTTAGTAAGATTGTGCCCAATATTTTTAGATTGCTTGATTGTGTTCGCAATGACAGAAATAATTTTATCTTGAAAATTTTTAATCTCGCAAAATAAATCCACTTTATTTTTTAATATTTTTTGTACGTCTTTTCGGTTTGCCATGCATCCAGTTAGGACTATGATTTTTTTTGCTTGCGCTCCTTTTGAAATAGCAACTTTTTTTTCTTGCTTTCTGATATTGTGTACTTGTCCAAAAGCGCGGTCTTCAGCGCTTTTTCTTATTCCACAAGTATTGAAAATAACAAGATCAGCTTTTTCAATATCTTTTGTTGGTTTGATTTTTTGCGCTTCCAAAAAACTAGCAATTCTTTCGCTATCTGAAATGTTCATCTGACAACCAAATGTTTTAATAAAATAGTGCATATTAGTAAGAAGGCATCAATTTTGCTATACTGGCAACATAAACTTTTAAGAGATATACTATGAACACTGAAACTAGAGTTTCCTCTAACCACAAAGATCACAACCAGCTTCATCGGGAGATTGACGATGCGAGAAAGCAAGTCGTAGTTGGTGGCATGTATTCTCATTATAAATATCCGGAAAATACATATGAGGTTATCGACCTGGGATTCATTGAAGCAACAGATGCTGTTTGTGTTATTTATCGAGCAACTTATGATAAGGAATTGATTTTTGTTCGACCACTTGATAGCTGGTTGGATATATTGGAATTAGAAGGTAGGAAAATTCCTCGGTTTAAAATAAAAAATTAAAGAGTATTATTTTTTGTTTTTAATTTCTGCAATAATTTTTTCGATAAATTTTTCAACCGCCATAACTTCTTGATTTTTGTCTCCACGAGATCTGACAGCGACAGAGTTGTCAGTTTCTTCTTTTTCTCCAACTACCAGCATATAGGGAATTTTTTGTTTTTCCGCTTCGCGAATTCTTTTGCCAAGTGATTCAGATTGATTGTGCAACTCAACTCTAATATTAGCTTCCTTGAATTTTAAAACTAGATCGCTCGCATATTTTTCAAATTTTTCACTCACCGGCAAGATTGCCACTTGGACAGGGGAGAGCCAAAGCGGAAAAGCACCGGCGTAGTGTTCGATGAGAATTCCCATGAAACGTTCGAATGAGCCAAGAATGGTTCGATGAATTAATACAGGAGTTTTTTCTTCACCATCTTTGCCAATATAATGGCAATCAAAATTGATAGGCATTTGAAAATCAAGCTGGATGGTTGCGCATTGCCAAGTTCTTCCAATGGCATCTTTAAGTTGGAAGTCAATCTTAGGTCCATAAAAAGCGCCATCTTTTTCTTTGAGTCCATAATTTTTTCCATATAATTCTTCTAGAATTTTTCTAAGATCTTCTTCTGCTTTATTCCATACACTAATTTCTCCCATAAAATCGTCAGGCCGGGTTGAAAGAAAAGCCTTATATTCTAATCCGAAAGGCGCATACATCTTATCAACCAATTGGATTACTTTTTTTATTTCTTCCTCGATTTGATCTTCGCGGATAAAAAGATGTGCATCGTCTTGAGTAAATTGTTGTACGCGAAGAAGTCCGCCAAGCTGTCCTGATTTTTCTTTTCGAGTAATCAAGCCTGGCTCGGCATAGCGAAGAGGAAGGTCGCGATAAGATTTCATTGAATTATTATAAATCAGAATCGCTCCTGGACAATCCATTGGACGCAGAGCGAATTGTTTTTCTTTTTCACCAGCATTTATAAAATACATATCATCTTTGTAGTGGTCCCAATGTCCGGATTTTTTCCAAATTGAAACGTCGAGCATCGAAGGCGCCAGAACCATGTCATAGTCAAATTCTTTTTGCGCTTCTAGCCAAAAGTTTTTTAGCTCAGTATAAATTATGGTTCCCTTGGGGTGAAAAAATGGCATTCCCGGAGCGACGTCATGAAAGGAAAACAAATCTAACTCTTTCCCAATTTTTCGATGATCTCTTTTTTCCGCCTCTTCGAACATATGCAAGTATTCTTTCAAATCATTTTTACTGGCGAAAGCGAGGCCATAAATTCTTTGGAGCATTTTGTTTTTTTCGTCTCCTCGCCAATAGGCGCCGGAAATTTTTGTAAGCTTAAAAGCGTCAGCTGGAATTTCTCCAGTGGAATCAAGATGCGGGCCAGAGCAGAGATCAACGAAATGTCCCGATTTATAAATAGAAACTTTCTCCTCGCCTTTATTGGAGAGCTCATCAATCAATTCAAGTTTATAATCCTGTTCTAATTTTTTAAAATCTTTCAAAGCTTCTTCAATTGAAATTTCTGCTTTTTCAAAAGGATGGTTAGCTTTAATAATCGCTTTCATTTTTTCTTCCAAGATCTCCAAGTCTTCTGGAATGAGAGTTCGCGGAAGATCGAAGTCATAATAGAAGCCGTTTTCGATGGATGGCCCAATTGCAAACTTAGCTTCTGGAAACATTTCCAAAACTGCTGCCGCCATCACGTGAGAAGTGGAGTGGCGTAGGATGTCTAAATTGTTAGGAGTGGTTTTTTTGTTTGACATAAATTTGAAATTTATTTAATTATTAAAAATAAAAAAGCACCAAAATAATATTAGATTTCGAGGTCCTGTTTGGCAGGACGGTTCCACTCGAATTCCCATATCATTTGGGCGCTCTTTGCGGTTATTTCGCTAACTCTGGGCGGAAGCTCCGCGGTTGGTGAGTCCGCATCAATGCTTCATTAAATTGTATGTATAGTATACAAGAAAAATAGACATTGTCAATTTGTTTGTAAGGAGCTGGATTTTGTTACGAAAGTATAAACACAAATACTTGACAAAAATCTTAATTATGCTAGACTGTTTTGTTAATAAATAATTATCTAAATATAGCTAAAAATATGCGAAATTTAAGTAAAATCGATCTAAAAAGAGTCTTTGTGGCTTTTATTGCAGTTGCTATTATTTTGCCAGCTCTAACTTTTGCTGGAAATAGTAGAAAAATTTATGTTGATGATAATGCCGGATCCGAGCAAGATGGATCAGCATCGCATCCTTATAAAACAATCAGCAAGGCCCTAGACAAAGCTAATAAAAATAGTGAAATCCATATTGCTAAAGGCGAATACAGAGAAACACTCGAAGTTCCTAAGGGCGTTGAAATTTATGGAGCTGGTAGCGATAAAACTATCATAAAATCAAAAGATGATGGTAAATCAACCATTTATCTAAAAGGTTCTGCAACCTTGGTAGACTTGAATATTAAAAATGGAAAGCAGGGAATTAATGTTGCAAATGGCGGAAGAGTGAAAATCATTAATTGTAAAATCGAAAAAAACAAGGCTAATGGAATTTTTATTACTGCTGCGTCACTAGATGAAAGTAGCCAAGTTATGATCAGTGAGACAGAGATTAGTAATAATGGACAAAACGGAATTTATAGCCAACAAAGAAACGTAGTTATTTACAAGAGTGACATTGAAGATAATAAAAGTGATGGAATCTATTTTGAAGCGGGATTGAAGGCTTGGATTGGTTCTACTGTTATAAAAGGCAATTATGGTAGTGGTATGGTGGCGACACTAGATAGATCTCAGATCTTTACTAAAAATAATACCTATTCAAATAATAAGAGAGAGGGTATTGAGGTGAATGCTTATGGCGCAGCTGGTCGTATTGATATCAATAAATCTAAAATAAGAAATAGTGGTAATTATGCCGTAGCTCGAATTGAAAGAAAACCTATGAATGTTAGTATTTGGAATGGCTTGACCGTTCAAGATACAAGCTTTGTCTTATCAAATAAGGGGGATGTTTCTGGTATTTTTAGAATTTATAATTAGTAGTTTAAGTTATCTAGCAATTAGTTAATTATCATGGATAAACAAGCTTGGTTAAAAAAAATTATCGCTGCTCTTGTATTGTTTGTGGTTATTTTGCTATTTAACATAAACAATAATAGTGTTTATGAATCTGAAACGAAAGTTTTATTTTTACCAAAAAATGAATTAGTTTCACAAGAAATCGATGCAGTTATTGCAAATTTTGAGCAAATCATATCGTCTTTAGCTTTTTGTGATAGATTGGCTGAAGAAAATGATAGCTTTGAAGATGTGCAAGATTTACCCAACTATAAAAGAAAAGAAGCTTGTAATACTAAATTAGAAGTTTCACAATTAGGAAAAAGTGCGACAGTGAGTATAAAAAATTTCGATAAAGACAGTATTTTAGTGCGCGAACTAAATGATGATACTGTGAATAATCTCATTGCAGTGACTGGAAAATATTACAACATTAAAAGTGATTTGGAATTGCGAATTATTGATGGCCCAATCATTAGAAGTGGTGTATTGCAAAACATATTCTATATAATCTTACAGAGTTTGCTTTGGGCTGTTATTATTTTTGTTTGCATATTTTTTCTTATTCCTTTTATTTTCATAAAAAAGGAAAAAAAGATACGTCAAATTCCAAGTACTGATTTTGCTGAAAAGATACCTTTCAAAAAAACAGCTGCTCCAATTTTTTCAATTCCAGAGGAAGAAAATTATTTTTCAACAAAGAATTTTTTCAAAGCTAGTTTTTCTGGCGCTGGTAAAAAAGCCTCAACTCCGGTTAATTTACCAATTAGCGATGATGAGGTGCCGGATATTTTTCGTGAAAAAATTTCAATGAATAAGGTTGAAATTCCCGTGGAAGAGAAGATGATTCCAGAAAAAGATACTCAGGAAAAAGAATATATTTCGCATGAAGCTACGCCAGAAGAAGTGAAAGAGCGATTGAACAAACTGCTTCGCGGAGAAAAATAAAAAACAAAACATTTTATTATGATTATTGGAAAAATCACCTCACATACGGGGTGATTTTTGTTTGCTTGAAAAAAAATTCAAAGTAGTTTAAAGTTAGAATATGGAAAAATACGATCACAAGAAAATAGAAGCTAAATGGCAGGCAGATTGGGAGGGGAATAAGGCTTCAAAAATAGATAAAGACGATAAAACTAAGGAGAAATTCTATATCTTAGATATGTTTCCCTATCCATCAGGCGCAGGTTTGCATATGGGACACACGGAAAGCTATACCGCCAGTGACGTTGTTTATCGCTATAAAAAATTGCAAGGGTTTAACGTGCTTCATCCACAAGGCTTTGATGCGCTTGGACTTCCAGCGGAAAATTACGCCATAAAGACTGGCATAAAACCAGCCAAAACAACCAAAGCGAACATAGATAATTTTATTCGTCAAATGAAATCACTTGGTTTCGCCTATGATTTTGATGAACAGGCTGTGACATGCGATCCGGAATATTATAAATGGACACAATGGATTTTTGGAGAACTTTTCAAAAATAAATTGGTTTATAAAAAAACATCCAAAACAAATTGGTGTTCTTCTTGCCAAACGGTGATTGCTAATGAGCAAGTGGCTGATGGAAAATGCGAGAGATGCGGAACTGAGATTGAACAAAAAGAAGTGCCGGGCTGGTTTTTCAAAATTACTGATTTTGCTGAAGAATTGATTGATGATTTAGATAAAGTTGATTGGCCGGAATATACCAAGAAAAATCAGAGAAATTGGATTGGGAAAAGTGATGGGGCGCAGTTTGAATTTCAGATTAAGGATTCAGAATTGAAAATTCAGGTTTTTACAACCAGACTCGACACGGCTTTTGGTGTGACATATGTTGTGATTGCACCGGAAAGCGAATTAATACAAAAAATGAAAGGTAGAATTGAAAATTGGGATGAAGTTGAAAAATATATCAATGAGGCTAAGAACAAGACAGAGTTAAGTAGAATGGAAGCTAAAGAGAAAACCGGAGTCAGCCTGAAGGGGATTAAGGCGATAAATCCATTTAACAATGAAGACGTTCCCGTTTTTATAGCCGATTATGTTTTGGCCCAATATGGCACAGGCGCAGTGATGGCCGTGCCAGCACATGACGAAAGGGACTTTGAATTTGCAAAGAAATATGATTTGCCAATTATTCAAACTATAAAACCAGAACTTGGTGCAATAAAAAAAGATGAAGAGTATAGAAATGGTGGCTGTGGAATTGTTTTTGATGAGGAATCTCAGAAATATGCGGTTTATAAAACAGCCGATGGAATGTTGGGATTTTTTTCTGGCGGCGTTGGTGATGGAGAAAATTTGGACGATGGTATTTTGCGAGAAGTTACTGAGGAGAGTGGGCTGTATGATTTTTCCGAAGTTGAAACTATTGGATTTGCGGTAGCTCATTACTATCATAGTTTTAAAAAACTAAATCGTGTAGCTGATGCGAAATGTCTCTTAATAAAACTGGCAAGTACAAAAACTAAGCCACATGCGAGAGAGGCACATGAAAATTTTGAATTAGCCTGGGCTACGCCTCAGGAAATAATTGAAAATTGGAAACGTTGCAATGTTATTGATGATAGACAGCATTGGGTTTGGTTTTTGCGGCAGGCGGTAGGAAGAGCGGTGTCTCTTGGTTGGGACGTAACAAATAATTCAGAAAGCTTTAGAGAAGCTGCATTTATTGAAGACGGAATTTTGGTAAATTCTGAAAATTATTCCGGCCTAACTTCAGAACAGGCGCGTGAAAAAATGGCTGAGTGGCTAGAGGAAAAAAAACTTGGCAAGAAAATTGTGAATTATCGTCTGCGTGATTGGTCAATTTCTCGCCAAAGATATTGGGGTTGTCCAATTCCAATTGTATATTCGCCTGAAGGTGAGGCACGTTTGATTCCAGAGGAATATTTACCCTGGAAGCTTCCAGAAGACGTTGATTTTGTGCCAACCGGAGTTTCGCCTTTGGCGAAATCAGAAGAATTGAAAAAAAGAACGGAAGATATTTTTGGAAAAGGCTGGACTGCTGAATATGACACGATGGATACTTTCGTTGATTCTTCTTGGTATTTTCTGCGTTATCCTGATGCACACAATAGTGAAAAATTTTGTTCACCAGAAAGAATGAATAAATGGTTGCCAGTGGATGTGTATATTGGAGGAGCAGAGCACACCTATATGCACCTGCTTTTCTCGCGATTTTTTGTTAAGGCGATGCATCGAATTGGACTTCTGGATTTCAACGAGCCGTTTTTGAAATTGCGTCATCAAGGTATGGTCTTGGATAGTCTTGGCAAGAAAATGTCAAAATCAAAAGGCAATGTGATTAATCCGGATGAGATGGTGGAAAAATTTGGAGCTGATTCAGTTCGCACCTATATGCTTTTTGCTGCTCCCTTGGAAGACGCCGTTATCTGGAACGAAGATAATATTGTCGGCGTGAAAAGATTTCTCGAAAAAGTTTGGAAAATTTTTAGTGAAAAAGAGTTGATCGATTGCGGTGGCAGTTGCAAGGATGTGCCAAAAGAACTGCCAATCATTCTGCATAAAACCATCAAAAAAGTGACTGAAGATATTGAAAGTTTTAATTTCAATACAGCAATCAGTCAGATGATGATATTTATAAATACAGCTTCAAAATTTGACAAACTGCCCAAGGCCGGAATGGAAAAATTCCTAATTCTATTATCTCCTTTTGCTCCGCATATCACAGAGGAAATTTGGCGAGAAGTTTTGCAACATGATAAATCTATTTTTTCGGAAAAGTGGCCAGCGTTTGATATTGCTATGACGAAAGATGAAGAAGCAGAAATGGCAGTGCAAGTCAACGGAAAAGTGCGTGATACAATTAAACTTTCTGCAAATATCACCGAGGAAGAAGCAAGAAAAATTGTTTTAGCTAGTGAGAAAATAAAAAAATATATCGACGGCAAAGAAATAAAAAAGTTTATATTTATCAAAGGCAGACTTATTAGTATTGTTGTCTAAACTTTAGCTAAAAATATATGCAAGTTGTAATTTTGGCGGCGGACAGGGGGAAAAGAATGAAAGGTGTGATAGATGAAGTTCCCAAGTCAATGCTTAAGCTTAAAGGTAAGCCGATATTGGAACATAAAATCAATATGTTGCCTGAAGAAATAGATGAGATCGTTTTTATTATTGGCTATTGTGGCGACTATATCATTCGCTACTTCAAGCATTATTTTTCCGGTCGTCGAATAACTTACGTCTATCAACATAATATCAATGGAACGGGTGGTGCGTTGCATCTGGCACAGAGCATCCTCAAAGATAAATTTATGGTGATGATGGGGGATGATCTCTATCATAAAAAAGATCTTAAAAAACTCCTTAAAAATGACATGGCTATTCTTGGATATGAAGTCGAGGATGCTAGTCAATTTGGCATAATCAAAACCAATAAAGCCGGGCACATGATTGAAGTTATTGAAAAACCGAAAAAATCCAAAGATAAGCTGGCTAATACTGGGGTTTATATAATTAATAAAAAGTTTTTTGATTATGAACTCGTTTCGATTGGTAATGGAGAATTTGGATTGCCCCAAACTTTAGCTAAGATGGCCAAGGAGCATAAAATAAAAGTAGAAAAAGCCAGAGCGTGGCATCCAATTGGCAGACCGGAGGACTTGAAAGAGGCGGAAAATGCTTTGCAGAATTTTATTTAATTTTGAATTTGCTAGTATTTAAGCTTAAAAATAAATAGGCCTATCTCGCAGTTGATTAAAGGTCTTATTTGATATATATTAAGAATAGTGGATTATAACCATTTAAAGCTAAGCTAATGGAAACTTTTGAAATTAATGGAGGGAAAAAGTTAAGTGGGGAAATCAGTGTGAATAGCTCAAAGAATGCTGCTGTGGCACTTATTCTCGGTTCATTGATTAATCACGGCAAAACCACACTTAAAAACGTTCCGCAAATCGAAGAAGTTAATCGCTTATTAGAAGTCTTGGAAAGTATTGGCGTGAAATTTATTAGAGAAAAAAGGAACATCACAATCGTTCCGCCGGAGAAAATTTTGATTGAAAAGATTGATGTGGTGGCGGCTCAAAAAACGCGGAGTGCCATCTTGCTTTTAGGAGCGCTTGCTGGTCGTTCAAAAGACTTTATTATTCCTCAATCAGGTGGCTGTCGCTTGGGCAGTCGAACAGTCAAGCCACATTTATTTGCCTTGGAAAATTTTGGTATGAAAATTGAAACAGAGAAGTGTGGTTTTCGTGTAAAAAGTGCGAGATTAAATCCAGCGAAAAAAATTGTGCTCTATGAGTCAGGTGATACGGTAACGGAAAATGCACTTTTGGTGGCGGCGCAGATTCCCGGAAAAACAGTTATTCATTTGGCATCAGCTAACTATATGGTACAGGATTTATGTTTTTTTCTAGAAAAATTAGGAGTAAAAATAACCGGCATTGGCACAAGCTCACTGGAAATTGAAGGCTTGAAAGAAATTAGAAAAGACGTTGAATATGAAATCAGTGAAGATCCAATTGAAGCAATGTTTTTTCTTTCTATCGCGGCAAGTACAAAAAGCGAGTTGCTTATCAAGCGTTGCCCAATTTCATTTCTAGAATTGGAACTCTTAAAGATGGAAAAAATGGGTTTTAAATATACTATTGAGAAGGAATATTTAGCGAAAAATAAAAAAACAAAATTAGCTGATATTCGAACATATCCTTCGAAACTGGTTGCTCTGGAAGACAAGATTCATCCGATGCCCTATCCGGGAATTAATATTGATAATCTGCCTTTTTTTGTGCCGATTGCTATGGCGGCTAAGGGGAAAACTCTGATTCATGATTGGGTATTTGAAAACAGAGCGATCTATTTTATGGAAATGAATAAATTGGGTGCAAGAATTACATTGCTTGATCCGCATCGGGTATATGTTGAAGGACCAAACAGTTTGAGTGCTGCCGAAATGATTTGTCCGCCAGCGCTTCGTCCAGCAGCGATAATTCTCGTAGCAATGCTTTCGGCTAAAGGCAGATCAATTTTGCGTGGAGTGTATGCGATTAATCGCGGATATGAAAATCTAGAAGAACGTTTGCGTTCAATCGGGGTAGATATAAAAATGCTAGCAAGCTAGATTTGATGATATGGAGAAAAATAAAGTATAACTTAGAAATGATCTATGGAAAAAATCAAATTGAGAGGAAAGTATCAAAAGATTATGGGTTTTGTTGAAAAAGAACTTTATTGTTCGGCTCATGACCTTGATCATGTTATGCGAGTTTACAATATGGCGCTAAGAATAGCTAAGGATGAAAAGAACGTGGATTTAGATGTTTTAAAATCAGCTACTCTTTTGCACGATATTGCAAGAGTCAAAGAAGACAATGATAAATCCGGAAAAACATGTCATGCAATGGAATCAGCCAATATGAGTGAGAAGATTTTAATTTCTTTGAATTATCCAAAAGATAAAATAGAAAAAATAAAAAAGTGTATATTGTCACATAGATACAAAACTGAAAGTAGGGCTCAGACTATTGAGGAAAAGATATTATTTGACGCTGATAAGCTGGATTCCTTAGGAGCAATTGTAATTATGCGAGCAGGAATGTGGCTAGGTCGCAATAATGCAAATATTTTTCCGAAAATGACCCTGGAAAAATATATCAAAGAAAATTTGGTTGGTGGAAAAATAAACGGAAGAATTAAGGATGCAAGTAAACATTGTATTTACTACGAACATGAGATAAAAAACAAAAAACTTCCAGGGGCTATGCATACTAAAAGCGGAAAAAAAATCGCCAAGGAGAGATTGAAATTTTTGGACAAGTTTCTGGATAGATTAAAAAAAGAAGCTGAGGGAATCTTATAATTTTTTAAGAAAAAGTTGTATGTTAGTGAGAAAAATTGGAATCGATCTTGGCACGGCCAATATATTAGTTTTTGTTCCTGGTAAGGGAATTATTGTTAACGAGCCATCAGTCGTGGCAATTTCTGTTTTGGAGAATAAAGTTTTGGCGATTGGCAATGAAGCAAAAGAAATGCTGGGGCGCACGCCGGATACGATTGTGGCTAGTAGGCCAATGCGTGATGGTGTGATTGCCGATTATCGCATTACCGAAGCTATGCTGAAATATTTTATTAATAAAGTTAGCGGACGTTTTCGTTTGGTGCGTCCTGAGGTGATGGTTTCCATCCCAGCCGGCGTGACATCAACGGAAAGACGTGCTGTGATTGATGCGACTATTCGCGCCGGAGCAAAGTTGGCCTATGTTGTCAAAGAGCCAATACTCGCTGCAATTGGAGCTGGAATTCCAATTAACAATGCTGCAGGCAATATGATTATCGATATTGGAGGTGGAACTTCTGAAGTGGCGGTTGTGTCACTTGGAGGAGTTGTCTCGGCCCATAGTGCTCGTGTTGGTGGCAATAGAATTGATCAAGCAATCGCAGATTACATTAAAAGAAAGTATAGTCTTTCTATTGGAGACAGAACAGCGGAAGATGTTAAAATAAAAATTGGTTCAGCGCTTCCACAAGTGAAGGAAGATTTTATGGATGTGCGCGGGCGTGATTTAACTGGTGGACTTCCTCGCACAGTGCGAATTTCTTCTAACGAAGTGACGGAAGCCATTCAAGATGAACTGCGTGAAGTGATTAATGCTATAAAAAAAGTTTTGCAAGAAACTCCGCCAGAACTGGCTGCAGATATTATGGACAAGGGGATGGTGCTTTCTGGTGGCGGAGCACTTCTACGTAATCTTGATCAGTTAATAACCAAGACAATTGGCGTGCCCTGTTATGTAGCAGATGATGCTTTGAATTGCGTGATAAAGGGAATCGGCATTGCTCTAGAAAATCTGGATTTATACAAACGGACAATAATGCTTTCTAAATAGTTTTTATTAAAAGTATGAAAAAATTAAAAGTAATATTCTTTTCCCTCGTCATTTTTTTCATTAGTGGCTACATACTTAATTTTATGCCAGTGATAAAATCAAATACTTGTGGTTGTGTTAACTCCGGAATGCATTATGTTTCTTTGAATTATTTAATCTCTTGCTTTTGTTCAGCTAGTAACGGGGATGATTTTCCTGGTTTTTTTAAAAATGAATTTGTAGTCTACTTTTTATTTGTTTTACCTTTTATTTTTTTAGTTTCAGGAATTAGATTTTTAAATAAAATTATAAAATAATGAAAATCGGTATTGATGGATCAAGAGCTTTTCTAAAACAAAGAACAGGAATTGAGGAATATTCCTACCAGTTAATTAAGCATTTGCGTAATAAGCTGGACGAGCATGTAGTTGTTTTATATCTAAGGCCAAAACAAGTTGTTGATTTTGATCTTCCTGCAAATTGGTGCATAAAAACAATTCAATTTCCTCGTCTTTGGACACAGCTTGGTCTATCCCTGCAATTGTTCCTTAATCCAGTGGATGTGCTTTTCGTGCCAGCTCATACTGTGCCATTTTTCCATCCTAAAAAAACAATTGTAACAATCCATGGCTTGGAATATGAAATAATGTCAGAAGCCTATTCTTCCTGGGAGAGATTTTATATGCGACTTTCAATCAGAAGGTCCTGTCATTGGGCTGAAAAAATTGTTAGTGTTTCTAGAAACACTAAGCAAGATCTAATTAATTTATATGAAATAGGAGAGGAGAAAATATATGTTGTTTATGAGGGATATGAGGAAAGGGCAAGTAAGTTTGAATCGCAAATAGATTCAAGGTCGGAATTCGAAGACCCATATTTTCTTTTTATGGGACGCCTTGAAAAAAGAAAAAATATTGAAGGCATAATCTCAGCTTTTGAGATGTTTAAGGAGAAAACCGGAGCAAGGCATAAATTAGTTTTAGGTGGAAAGTTTGGCTATGGCGAGGTCGAAATTAAAGATAAAATTAGAAAATCAAAATTCAAACAAGATATTATTTTAGTGGGTTTTGTTAGCGAAGAAAGAAAGTGGCAATTATTCAAACATGCCAATGTGTTTCTGTTTCCCACTTTTTATGAAGGCTTTGGCATCCCGGTTTTGGAAGCTCAAAGCATTGGCGTGCCTGTGATTACATCAAATTGCTCCTCTCTGCTAGAAATTTCTGATGGAAGTTCATTTTTAGTTGATCCAAATGAGGTTAAGATGATTGCCGATTCAATTGAGATACTTACTAATGACGAGGAAACTAGAAATGCTATAATAAAAAAAGGTTACGAGAACGTCAAAAGGTTTAGTTGGGAAAAATGCTCGGATCAAATAGCGGTTATCTTAAAAGAAGCTTAATTGAAATAGTATGAATAAAAAAGAATTAAAAGTAGCTCTGGTGCATGATTTTTTGGTCGATTTTGGCGGCGCTGAAAGAGTGCTCGCTGTTCTTTCGGAGATGTTCCCGGATGCTCCAATTTATACCTTGATTTATGAGAAGAAAAATGCTCCAAAGTGGCTTTTAAAAAAAGAAGTGAGAACTTCTTTCTTGCAAAAATGGCCATCTTTTTTGAAAAAGAGAAAGAAATGGCTCTTACCGATCTTGCCAGTTGCTCCAGAAACTTTTAATCTGCGTGATTTTGATTTGGTAATATCTAGCTCGGGTGCTTGGTCCAAAGGAATTATAACGCGCCTAGATACAATGCATATTGCTTATTTGCATAGTCCTATGCGTTTTGTTTGGGATGCAAATAACGAATATTTGCACCAACAGAAAAAGGGCGGTATTATTAATTTTTTTGTAGGATATATAAAAAATTATATTCGCATTTGGGACTATACAGCAACAGAGCGTCCAGATTATCTTATTGCAAATTCTCTCTATACACAAGAAAGAATTAGAAAATATTATAAACAAGAAGCAAGGGTTATTTATCCCCCGGTGTCGGTTATAAGAAATTCAGAAACAAATACGTCTAAACAAGAGGACTATTTTTTGGTGGTTTCGCGACTTTCTCCTTATAAAAAAATTGACGTTATTATTGAGGCATTTAATAAATTAGAGCTACCGCTTATAATTGTCGGAACTGGATCGCAAGAAAAATATCTAAAATCAATAGCCAATAAAAATATAAAGTTCTTAGGTTTTAGACCGGACAATAAGTTGGTAGAGATTTATGCACGCGCCCGAGGATTTATATTTGCTTCTACGGACGACTTTGGAATTGCGCCAGTTGAAGCTATGGCGTTTGGCATTCCAGTTTTGGCTGTTCGTAAGGGTGGTGTTCGCGAAATTGTTATTGAGGGCAAAACAGGTGAATTTTTTGATACAACAACACCGGAAGTTATTTCTGACGGTGTGCGAAGATTTCAAGAGAATGAGAAAAATTATGATAGGGAGTTTATCAGAAAAAGAGCAGCTGAGTTTAATAAAGAACGGTTTAAAAAAGAAATGGAAGCATTTATTGAAAATAGTTTATGTCAATCATCGGACACAAAAAAATAATCAATTCACTAAATCAAGTACGAGAAAACAAACATCTTTCTCACGCTTATCTTTTTTGCGGTCCAGAAGCTGTGGGGAAATTTTTAGTGGCAAGGAATTTTGCTTCAGAGTTAACAGGAGAGAGTGGCAATTTAAATCGCAATCTGTTTATTATTGAGCCTCAGATAGAAGAAAAGGACGGAATTTTCAAGGAAAAAGAAATTAAAACAGAAGAGATAAAAAAATTGCAAAAAGAATTCAGCTTGACTTCTTTCGGAGCTAATTATCGAGTTGTAATTATTCGTAGTGCGCAAAAAATGAATGTATCTGCGCAAAATGCTTTACTCAAAATTCTAGAAGAGCCACCAGAAAATTCCGTGCTCATTTTGGTCGCGGAAAATGAAAAAAAGCTGTTACCAACAATTTTATCACGTTGCCAAATCGTTCGATTTAATTTGCTTTTAGATAAAGAGATTGAATTAATGTTTAGTGATAAGATTGAAAATAAAAAAGAAATTATTTTTTGGTCGCTTGGGAGGCCAGGCTTAGCACGTAAATTTTTGGAAAATAAAGCAGAGATAGAAGAGCGGATTGAGTTAGTAAAAGAATTCAACTCCTTATTTTCTATGGAGCTTAATGAAAGGCTATTTTTGGCAGAAAAAATAAGCAAAAATACCCCGTTACTTTTGCAGAAAATGGATTTCTGGGTTATGCTTTTGCGAAAATATATTTTAGGCGAAGAAATTTTGGCGAAGATCTCTCCATCCAAAGCCTTAAAATTAATTGAAAATATCCAAGAGAGTAAGAAAATAATCAGTACGACGAATTCTAATGCACGTTTAGTGGTAGAAAACCTATTAGTATTATTTTAAAATAAATGTATAGAGTAATTGGATCTCGAAAAGAAAAAAAAAGACAGCAGCTAGAGCAAAAAAACAATATAGCTTGGATGAAATGGACTTATCAAATAATGGTCGTAATTTTTTTTGTGACAGCTTTTTATGTTTTATTTTTTTCTCCACAGCTCGCAGTTACTTCAATTAAAGTATCTGGATTGGATAGAGTAGAAGAGTCGCCAATTAGGATGTTGATCAATGAAGAAATGCGTGGAAAATATTTTGGGATAGTTGATAAAAAAAATTTAATTTTATTTAGGAAAAACAAAATTAAGACAATGCTGCTAAATGGCTTTAAGCGAATTGAAGATGTGCAGATTAAGAAAATTTTTCCAAATACTCTTGAGTTCATAATTAAGGAGAGAAAGCTTTCGATGTTACTTTGTGGAACTAGCACTTGTTACACGTTAGATGAAAACGGATTGAGCTATCCAGCGAGTAATTTCACCCAGGAAGAATTAGCGGCGGAAAATTTAGTTACGCTTAAAGATCTGAGTAACTCTCAGTTTGATGACGAAGTGCCTCTTGAAAAAGATTTCCGACTTTTTATTTTAGGTTTAGCTGAGGCAGTTCAGGATGAAACAGGGATTAATTTCAAAAAAAACTACGAAACGTCCAATCGTATGTCGGGTGATTTGAAAATAGAGACTCAGGATGGATGGATCGTTTATTTTAATGAGAGTGTTGGATTAGAGAAATCAATTTCAGTGCTTCGCGCAGTTTTGGAAAATAAAATTGAAAAAGATCTCCAAAAAGATTTAGAATATATTGATCTTCGAGTTAATAATAAAGTTTTTTATAAATTTAAAAGTGGAGCTCAGAGTATGGTCGAAAACATAGAAAGCGCTGCTTTGGATGAAAAAAAGAAAGATGAAAAAAAGAAAAAATAAAACCTTTTAGATTAGATCTATTTTAGTACATATAAAAACAAGGATAATTTATTTATCCTTGTTTTTATATCAGAGAGATTGAACTACTGCTTCTAGTTTAAGACTTTCGCATTTTCTGGGCTAATATAATAAAGAAGAATTGATGTGCCAACTTGATAAATTGGCTCAATTTTCTGGGTCCAGCGGTAGCTTGCAGAATTTTCTTTGGCTTTATCATAGATGCTTCCTTGAAGGAAATTGGTGGAAATAGCATACCAGCCAGATTCAATTGGTCTTTTTGAATCATACCACATAATATATTTATCTTTTATGTAGTATTTAATATCTGCTCCACCAAAATAATCAACACGAATTTTATCAATTTCTGGATGTTTATTCAAGAAAAGTTGCAGCCTTTTCAAGTCTTGTCCCCAGTCAGCGTTAGAGTCTGTTACAAAATGGTAACCATTTTTTGGTCCGCCAGCTGCTCTATTAAAATAGGACATATAGCTAGGGTAAGCAGCGACAGTTTCGGCAATTAGGAATAGCAAAAGCATAAAAACTGTTGCAAAAAAAGACTTCTTCACAAAAGGAGTTTTGATATTTTTATAGAAGTTAACGATTGTTCTGGCAGTGAGGATATAGACGAAAGGCAGGATGGGGAACAGATGACGAAATCCAATGTTAAGATTACCAGTGATGCTAATATATGAATAGAGAAGAATAAAAAGGAACATGGAGAGGATTTCGATATTATGTCTTAGATAATCTTGAATGGAACTGGACCAAGATGGTTGTTTGGCTTGTTGCTTAATACGCCCAATAAAGGCTAGGATATTTTTCCAAAACACGATAATTATTGCGGAAAGTATGAAAAATAGCATTACAAGAGTTTCTTTCAACAGAAACACGGTTGGAAAATATGAAGGAAAAGCTGAGCTGGAAACTTGACTCATAAAGTAAGCTCCATTTCCTCCGGATACACGCTTGAAAACCATCGCAATTCCCAGAACATATTCTGATAGGGGGCGAGTCACTACAGTATCGTTTAGTTTATGTAGTAGCTGTCTCGTGTATACAGTTTTGATATTAGTGTCGGTTGTCTCAAAATAGAAGTCTATTGTTTGAGCTAGTTTATCTTTTGGCATTTCATAATTATTGAAAGCATAAAAAATCCAAACAATAATAATTGAAAAGGCAAAAGCTATAATACTTTTTCCCAAATAGAAACTTAGTTTTTTTAATTTGAAGATAAAGGCACTTTTTTCTTCTGGTGGAACTTTTTTGACTAGCGGGTAAACAATCATAACTAATCCAAAAATCGGGAAAAGCATAATAGATGAAAATTTGGTCAACTGAACCAAAGCCAAAAATAAACCACCGACAGCGACATTTTTCCAGGTGGGGTTCTTGATGAAGCGCAAGAAATAATAGAATGAAAGCATCATGAATCCAGCAATACCAACGTCGGTTGTTACAAAGTGATTATGACCTAGAATATTTGGATCGAACGCATAAAGTATGAGAGCGAAAAGTCCGGCAATTGTGCCTGCTAATTCCTTAGTCCATTTAAAAATAAATAAGCCAAAAATTAGAGAAAGGAGGACGAGGGGAATGCGTGCCCAAAAAATTAGTTGATCGGCATTGTTTCCCATTTGCCAAAAAAGATTATTTCCCGCAACCCATTGACCATTCACATCAGTTGTCCAAAAATTTTGAGTAGTATCAAATTTTAGATTCATAAAAGTTAAAGGAATCGCAGCGAGATCTTTCAAGAGCGGTGGATGCTCAGGATTAAGACGCATGTCATGCATCGTTAGATAGGAATAGCCAGCGGGAATGTGGGCGGTTTCGTCGAAGATGGCACTATCCCACCAAGCGTTGAGTGCGGAAACAATAAACATAAAAGTCAAAATTAGTCCAATTAAGACTTTGTGGTTTTTTTCTAGGAATTTTATCATGGTTTTTTTATTTAATTTTTATTTATTTTTTAAAATATAAAAAACTTATATTTTTTTATTGAAAAGTATTCGAAATTTATGAATCTATTATAGCATATTTTATCTATCAATACTATTTGGTGATAAATTGTTTTTTCTCTGGTGCTATTTATTTTTTTGTTGTATAATTTTGATATATAAAATAAAAGAATAATTATGAGCAAAGAGGACGTTTATAAACCAAAGCCTAAGGTTGAAACAGATGGAAAAAATGAGCAAGCAGAACTGCTTGCAGCTTGCGAGAAAGCGTATAATGATTTACTGGAAAATGAATTAGCAAATAAAGATCTCAAAGGGAATCTTAATGGTCTACGAAAAAATTTACGCAGCGATCTCAAGAAGATGTATAAAGAAGTTTTCGGAGCAGAGTCTGATAGTTTTAAAAAACCTGAGGATATTTCTATGGAGAATCTTAAAGCCTTATCTGAACAGCTGGAAGATTTTAAGAATTCTGAAAAATTTAAAGACTATCAGGATAAAGCTAGAAGCAAGGAGGAAGTAAAAAAGGAAGGTGTTATAAGTAAAAAAGAATTTTTTGAAAAATGCAATAGTCTTGGTTTGAAAAAAGCTCCGGATGATAGAGTTTTTGATAAGAATGGCGATGCTTTTTTTGTTAAGGATTATTCAGAAAATACTGGAATAGTCGAAATTAGTATTAAATTGCCGGGTGGTGGATTCGAGGAAAGGACTATTGAAAGCGTGGAGGAATTTGAGAATCTAGTTAAAGGTGTGCAAGACGGAACAATGACGTTGCGGGAAATTTTTGAAGCTAAGCCGGAAACTAGTAAGAACGCCGAAGTAATCATTCCCGAGGTAGTGGATGTTGTTCCAGCAGACCTGAAATATGCTGGCATTGATGGAAAGGAGCGAGAGGCAGATCTTATGACGGCAGTTGAAATAGCGAGAGGTCTCTATGCTAAAAAAGACTATGAACTGACAAATGCTATTACTGGAATAAAAAATACTTTGGGAAGATTTTTTCGTCCTAATCAGCAAATTTCTCAAGAATCTAAAATTTATTTCGCCAATTATAAAGATGCACTTAAAGATCTTCTTGATCATCAAATAAAAGAACTTAAAAAAGAAAGTCTTTCTCCAACGGAACTGACTGAAAAAATGGAAGTTTTGGCAAAGTATTATAACGAAAGTGAGCAAATGAATCTTATTGAAGCGCGAACTAATGCAAAGACAGAGGCATGGGAGAATAAATATAAGTTGCCTAACTATCTAGCAAAAAAAAGCGAGAAGTTTGTTAATGGATATAGAAAATTGGATTGGAAGCTGAAAATGCTGGCTTCTGTTGGGCTTCTTTCTGCTGGTGTGGCGGTTGGCATCGCTGGCACTGCTGGATTCGCAGGTGCCACTGGTCTCGCCAGTGCCGTAGGAGTCGCTAAACTCATGAAAAGAGGTTTATCTGGATTGATGGCTGGGGCTGGTATAACTGGAGCGCTTGAAGTCAGATATAGAAAAAAAGAAGGAGCAGAAAGACAAAAAAAACAAGCAGAAATCATTAGAAATGTTGAAAGTATAAATAATCCGGAAGCAAAATATGAAGCAATGAAGGAATTAATGCAAGAGGAGATTAACGGATATGCTAAAGGTTTAAAAACGGAAAAGGATAAGGCGAGAAGCAGGAGGCTTTTTGGCATAACAGCGGGTATTCTTGTTGGATCTGGCTCCTACCTCTTCAGTCATTTTAATAGCGCAGAAATTCCAACTGGAAATAGTGTTGATGTTCCCTTGCCTGGTTCTCACTTGGAGACTATCGGCAAGCCAGTGGATTTAGCGGAGCACGCAAATGCTAATCCGGATGTTTCACCAGAAAATACTCATTTGGAAGAAATCGGCAAGCCAGTTGATTTAACTAGCGACGCAAATGCTAATCCAGATGTTTCCCCTGGATCTGATGCTAGCGTTGATTCTGCAGGCAGTGATTCTGGTCTTAGACCCGATAAAGCTGCTGATTTAGCAAGGAAGAAGGAATTTTTTCATAATTTATTCAAGGACGCCTCTAAGGTTCCGTCTGACTCCGGATTTGATCTTCCACCAACCAATTCAACAATTCCTTTGTATGACCCTAACTTTTCAGTGGGAAATGATTCACTAGAAGAAATTGGTAAACCAATTAATTTAACAGAGCATGCGAATGTTAGTCCGGTTAATCCAGAAATTCCTTCAGATAATCATGAGATTCCTGTTGGCGCTAGTTCTGAAATTTATTCAGAAAAAGTTCCTGAGTTGTCAGTGGATCTTGAAACTGAAGCAGGACCTAGTTCGACTATTGCCTCTGGGGATGCTTTTGAAAAAGGTTTTGACACGAATTCGCCAGTTGAAAATATTAAGGGCGTTGAGATTGTCGGAAAAGGCGATTCAGTTTGGAAGATGATTGATAGGCAACTGCAAGGGCGTTATGAGGGATTTTCCAAACTCGATCCAGCCATACAAGCCCATATTATAGACGCATTGAAAGATAAAGTGGCGAATGATCCAAGCAGTTTTGGATTGGAAAATGTTGATGAAATTAATGTTGGTCAAGAAGTCGACCTGTCCAGTTTGTTTGAGGACGATTCTGATATTACAGATGCATTCTATCAAGCTGAAAGTTTAAATCCCGAAGAGTTGAAAAATATTACTGAAAATAATGCCAAAATAGCTAGCTGGAGGATTGATAACCCGGATCAACCACTGACCCCAGCTAAGGTGGAAGAAATTATCAAAAATACCTCTGAAAACTTAAAGCCTGAAATTTTAAGTGCGGATAATGCGGTTGAATCGGGTATGGATGGAGAAATTGGAAATCCAGATATTGATGTCGCAGATTCTGAAACGCCAGATAGTGAAATTTCAGCTCCCAAAGAAGCCACTCCTGCTCCGCTGGATACGGAAAAAAATATTGAAAATAAGCCGGCATCAACCGGAAATGATTCTTTGAATAGCGCAGAAGGAGCTGCAACTGTCGCTCCTGTTGAATCAGACGTTACACCTGCTGAGACTGAATCTTTGGAACAGTCAAATTCTGGCTATGATAATTTAGATTCAAAATCAATCGGAATACTTGAGAAATATGATGTCGAAGCAACTTCTTTTATGACTAAGGAAGTAGCTTTTGGAAAGAATTTAATGGTAGAATTGTCGCTAGGTGATCCTAAAAACTGGGATATAATAAAAAATAGGAGAATTTGGGAAATAACCTATGAATCAACTAGGGAAAATGGAATTGTTAATGCAGCTTTAGCTGAAAAAATAAAAAATATAGAAGCTGATTTCGTTCATCTTCTGGGAGATGAAGCAAGAATTGGCAATACGGAAGGCGGAAATATCAATGGTAATAGGGAAGATATGTTGCATTGGGTTGCCAGAGTTACTAAACTTTTTTCAAGTAGAAAAGTGACGGCTTAGGGGGGTAGCTTATTAAATAATAAAATAAAAATATGACCAATCAAAATGATCAAGATGATGAATTAGATGAGAAACAATTGCAAATGCAAAAAGAATTGATTGAAGAATTAGGACTTTCAAGTTTGCCAAAAGATAAACAAGAAGAGCTGCTAATTAGAATGACAGAGGTGCTTTTAAAGAGGATTTTCGTTGAAACGATGGAGAAATTGAACGATGCCGATCGTGAAGCTTATGAAAAAATGATAGATGAAAATATGGATCCTGAAAAAATCGGTGCATTTTTAAAAGAAAAGGTGTATAATTATGATGAAATGGTGCAGAAAATCATTGTTGAATTTAAAGAAGAAATGAAGAATGTGGAATAATAATTATTTAAGTGCAATTTTATGTTGGAACCAATCGATGAAGAATTGAATTTGAAAGCTAAGTTTGGAGGTGGCTTGGATAGAAAAGAAAATATTGAAACTGATGGCACATTAAATCAGACGGAGCTTGAAAAAATATCTAATGCCCCGGAGACCAAAGAAAGATTAGAGGGTTCAATGGAAAAGGACGACGCCTATAATAGGATTTTGTCCAAAGTAAAAAGTTCAACAGCAATTGCTCATGACGATGTTTCTGATGATGCAAAATTGGCAAATGACAAACTTGATTATGAAAGTAAAATCACACACTTAGTACAGCTAGCTGAAACAAAAGGCGTTGCACATGCAGTGAAAGTCGCTCAACACTTGGAAGACAATTATTTATTAGACGAGTTACATGATCGTTTATTGGCGGATGATTTACATGATGCCTTAGTTAGAAAAGGTTTGATTACTGAAATATAGAACCGGATATTCTATAAAAATAAAATTTAAATTAAAACAAATAAATGAATATAGATCTCTCCCCCTTGATTAATATTTGCCTTATTGTCTCTGGTATTTTAACTTTTATCAGTGGAATCTGGATGATAATTTCTAGTTTTCTTGGTTTCCGTGCTCAAATTAACCAATCAATGAACCTTGATTTAGATGTAATTAGAGTATCCAAGCTTAATAAATCAGAAGAAGAAAAAAGCAAGGACGGTGAGTCTTGGAAGGGTGAAATTGGTGCGATGGAGCAAATGTTGACGGCTTTTTCATCTATTAAGGATACGCATAGTTTTTTCAAAAAATTAATGTATGGTTCTCCGTGTATTTCTTTAGAAATTGCAAAGCCATCAAAAAGCGAGGAGATTATTTTTTTTATTGCTGTGCCAAAAAAGTATAGAGAAAATATTGAAAAACAGATTAATAGTTTTTTTCCATATGCTTCTTTGGAAAGAGCAGCTGATTACAACATTTTTTCTCCTGGCAGTAAAACCGTAACGTCGATAATTAAACTTAAAAATAAGCCTGCACTTCCGATTCGTACATATGAAAGCCAAAAAATGGATCCGCTTAACGCTATCGCTAATGCAATTAGTAAACTAGAAAATGAAACGGAGGGAGCCGGGATTCAGTTGATTATCAAGCCAGCTGGAACGCTTTGGCGTAGTGAGGGAAAAAAGATCGCACACAAGATGCAACAAGGAAAAAGACTTGAAGATGCGGATAAATCTTTTGGAGCTCACGTATTCGATGGAATCGGTGAGGTTTTTTCAACAATGTTGTCTTCAGGTAAAAAAGACGAGAGTGGTATGGATAAAAACAAGACTGTTCAGCTAACCCCCGAAGAACAAGAGTTAGTCAAGGGCATTGAGAAAAAAGCTTCAAAGACAGGATTTGAAACTAATATCCGCTTAGTCGCATCAGCTGCTACCAGCGAGCGAGCACAAGAAATTTTATCGCATCTGGAAAATGCTTTTTCACAATATGAAAACGGTGACATTAACTGCTTTAAGGTCAAAAGAGGTAATAATCAAATAACAGCCTATGATTTTATTTTCCGTAATTTTAAACCAGAAGAAGGGATGATTTTAGGGGTAGAGGAAATAGCTAGTATTTTTCATATTCCGATATCTACAACTGAGGCGCCAAAAATTAAGTGGCTCAAGGCTAATGCTGCACCACCTCCAGTTGGGATTCCAAATGAGGGGATTCTAATTGGCTTTAATGAGTATCGTGGAGTAAAAACAGATATTCGTTTGACAGAAAGTGATCGAAGAAGGCATCTTTACGCAATTGGTCAAACTGGAACTGGAAAGACTACTATTTTACAAGAAATGGCTAAACAAGATGCGCGTGAGGGACGAGGTTTTTGCTTTATTGATCCCCATGGGGATGCAATTGAAGATATTCTAGCTTCAATTCCTAAGGAAAGAGCGCAAGACGTAGTCTTTTTTGATCCGTCTGATGTTGAGCGTCCTTTCGGTCTTAATATGATGGAATATGACCCTGAGCATCCGGAGCAAATGACTTTCGTGATTAATGAGATGATTGGTATTTTTGATCAATTATATGATTTGAAGGCAACTGGAGGACCGATGTTTGAGCAATATATGCGAAATGCTATGTTTCTTGTCATGAGTGATCCTGAGTCAGGTTCAACTTTAATGGAAATTTCTAAAGTGTTGGCGGATGAAGAATTTCGTGCAATGAAAATTTCCAAATGCACTAATCAAACAGTGGTTGATTTTTGGACAAAAGAAGCTGAAAAAGCTGGAGGAGATGCAGCATTAGCTAATATGGTGCCTTATATTACTTCCAAGCTGACGCCCTTTATTTCCAATGACATGATGCGCCCAATTATTTCGCAACAAAAGAGTACAATCAATTTTCGCGAAATAATGGATAATAAAAAAATTCTTCTAGTTGCTCTTTCCAAGGGAAAAATTGGTGAAATTAACGCAAGACTTCTCGGTATGGTGATCGTAGGTAAAATATTGATGGCAGCATTGGGGCGGACTAATATCGCGGAAAATGATCGTGTTGATTTTTATCTCTATCTTGATGAATTTCAAAATGTAACTACTAATTCTATCGCTCAAATTTTATCAGAAGCGCGAAAATATCGACTTTGTCTTAATATTGCTCATCAATTTATAGCTCAGCTCAAAGAAGAAATTTCGAAAGCGGTATTCGGTAATATTGGCTCAATGATTCTATATCGTGTTGGTCCGGAGGATGCGGAATTTTTGGAAAAACAAGTCGCGCCAGTATTCACTCGTAATGATCTGGTGAATGTGGATAACCATAAAGGCTTCGCCAAGGTTTTGATTAATGGTGTTTTGACGAAACCGTTTAATATTGAAGGCTTCGCTCCAACTAAGGGCAGTCAAGAAATTGCCAATGCGATAAAAGAATTATCCCGCCTAACATACGGTCGAGATAGACACATTGTCAATCAGGAAATTATTGCGAGAACAAGATTGTAATTGCTATTAAAGTATTATTCAGCTTGTTTTTTCTATGTTTGCAAGCGGGTCAATTTTTGTGTAAAATCAGTATGGAGAGGATGCGATTTAAATAATTCATTATTAATTCATTTTAATTAAGAAGTTTTTTTATAAACTTTTTAGTTGAAATCAAAAAGCGTATGTTTAAAAGTCCAGATGGTGGCGGTTCCGGTTCAAAAACAGAAAAAGTGAGTCCTGTAGGGGAAAATGTTGAGGCTCAACAAAAACCTGAAAGTCAAGAGAGTCTAGAGTCAATAGGAGAAAAGAGAGCTGCTGCTATTGCGGAAGCTGCCAGTAAAACATGGGGTGGCATTAAAAAAGGAATGTTTAAGATGCTAGCGTTACCAGAGGCTTCTAGCAGAGCAGCACAGGCTGTTGGGACAGCTAGTATGGAAGCGGGAGCATTGGTAGTTTCCAAAACGGTTGAAGGGGCAAATGTGGTAAAAAATAAAGCTGGTGAAATTATTACAAGTGGTGTTGATGCTGCCGGTAGAGGGGCGAGAGCCGTTGGAGAAGCGGGATTAGCTGCGGGAATGGCTACAGTAGAAGCAGGTTCTTTCGTGACATCTAAGACAGTAGAAGGCGCAAAAATATTAACAAATAAGGCAAGTGAAAAATACAATGAACTAGCAGAGAGAGGTTCGGAAGCTTATGATAATTTAGTTTCTAAAATGAATGCAGCAAAGGGAAGGTTTCGCGATTTCATTAATAACAGAAGAATGGAAAAATTGAGATCTAAAGATAGCAAAAAGCAGGAGAAAATCAACAAACTTATGGCAAAACAAGCAGAAATTAGAGCTAAGATAGCGGCGCTTGGTGGTGCTAACTAAGCTAGTTAGTCAATAAGATGGAGATTGGAGATAATTTTTAATTTATAAATTAAAGAAATGGAAAATCAAAATATAGAAGATATTGTTAGGCAAATAGGGGAAATTGAAGAGCTTGATGGTGAAAAAAAAGCTCAATTAATTGAGGAAATAAAAAGTGGAGAAAAAACTGAAACTGAGGCCCTAGATTTAGTTGATGATGCCTTGCAAGCAGAAATCGAGGATACTTTCAAAGGCGAAGATGTCACTTTGGATGCGGACTCTCCCGAGGTTCAGGCAGAGAAGCAAATTTTGGTAGATAGCCTGAAAAGTGCAGAAGAAACTTTTGGAAAAGAGATCGATGGTGTTAAAAATGATTCAGATCAGGCTTATAGGGAGATTTCAGCAGAGAAGGATGAATTAGAAAAAGCAGCAGCAATGGAAAAACTACAATAATGATTTTTTAAAAAGAGGCATTATCTGAAAGGATAAGGCCTCTTTTTTTTGGGTATTTTTTAATGTAGTAGGTTTCTACATATTAAAACTTTCCACCCCATTCCCATTTGAAATATAGATCAAATTATTTTCTTCTGATACAGAAAAAACATTAGCAGTAGCAATTTTTTCATTGTAATATTGAGCCACTATATTTCCATCAGCATCTAATTTGATTATTCTTGAATTCTTATTATCAAGAATATATAAATTTGTTATGTCTTGTGCGGTGAATATTTTACTCAGCATGATTGGCGTGGCAGTTTCTTCTATTGAAAAAGGCATTCTTTTATGGGAAAAAAACTTAATGATCTCATTATTATTAATGACAAAAATACTTTGGTTTATAGTCATACTGCTGGAATTGGATAAATCGATATTTTCACTGATCCAAGCTGATTTATCATTAAATCCGCCTTCAGTTTTTGGGTAGCGATAAATTTGATTATTATTTTTATCTAAAATGTAGAGATAGGTGAGATAAGTTTTAATATCAGTTATTTTGTCACTAGTTGGAAAAGCAAGATTATTGGTTGCAAATTTTTCGTTGGATGGAGTGAACCCTGATAGTTGGTTGTTTTTAATAAGAAAGATAGTATTTAAATCTTGCATGATGAAGGATGAGTCTGGATTTTTAAAATCAGCTGGAATTGGAATGTTTTTTTGTGTCTCAAGATTGATAATGGAATCAGATTTGATAACAAGCAACTTGCTTTTGAGATTGATTATGTTTTGAATATTTTCTCCGGAATATAATTCATTTAAATTTTCTAATCTTATGACATTTTTATCTTTTTCTAACGGTAATATTGCAATAGGCGCTGTTTCAACAATCGGAATTGTTTTTTCCTCAGTTGTTTTATTCGCCCATTTTGCTATCCAATAGGGGACTATCAAAAGCATGAATAGAATCAGGATGGCCGATAGTTTTTGCTTGGAATTGAATTTATTTCCGAAATCCTTAAGTCTGGAAAAATCAGGAAGGACCTGTTTTGCTTTGAGAAGCCAATTTTTTTCTACATCTTTTTCAATTGAAGACGTTGCGATAGTATCCTTTGAAAAAAAAGCTTCAATATCTTTCTCGCTCAACTTCTCTTCGAAAGTAACAGGAGTTTTTTCTATTTTTTCTCTCTGTTTTTTCTCTTCGAGGAAAGCTTTAATAGCGAAAAAACCTTTAACTGGTTGATGTAAAACAATAACAGAAATGTCAATAAATCCCTCCCAAAGCCAGGCAAACTTTTTGTTAAACTTAGGAATGTAGTCATTATATGTTTGAATTGTCTTTAAATAGATTGATGTTTTAGGCGGGAGTGATTCTGTCAGTTCGTTATTGTCAATAATTGGTTTTTCTATTAGCTGGCTTGCTGCTTCTTTTCTTAAATTATTCAAAACCATTGCTTCTAATTCATCAGGCGTTCTTTCTTTTTTCTTTTTAAGTTTAGCAGGGATTGCCTTAATATTTCTGGTTGATGCTATTATGTATTTTCTCGTATTAGCTTTAACGGATAATATTGGCATTGCGATTGATTTTCCAATAATCGTCATTTGTTTTTTAGCACTCTTTCCAAAAGTAGAGGAGGAAGTAATAAAATTATTCCACAATAAAGAAAAATCAATCAAAGGCGTTTTTTCTTCAGATTTTCCCTCTGAATCAAGCTCTTCCTTCATGTAGATGTGACCATTTTTTTTATCAATAAAATCCTCCTTCTCTTTGGATTTCGCTGTTGTTTCGTTTTGGTTGAGAATGGTTACGGGTGGTATTTCTTCTGATTCTTTTAATGTTTGACGCGGGGCTTCTTTTTTTCTAAATGTCGTTTGACTGAAAGCATTAATTTGGGGTGTTTTTTTTGTTGGCGCAGAGGCCATGACACTTGGATCTTCCTGTTCAAAAACATCCACAATTAATGTCGCTACTTGATCAAGTTCGTTGATAAGAGCGGTATTGAGAAATTGAATGAAATTATCTTGGGAGAATTTAAGTGCGCTTCTTTTTATTTCTTCTAAGGAAAAAAGCTCAAAAATTTCTTTTGTCGTAAAAATAATCTTATCATCTTTTTCTATCTTTCCCGATATTACATCCTGAAAAGTTTTGAGCGGACTTATTTCAGATTGCTCTTGGGTGCTTTCAGTTATTTCAATAAAGTTTGTTTTGCGTAGTAGAAAGACAGATGCTGTTCCAGTCTGAGAAATTAGGATATTATTTTTTTCGATTACAGCACAAACAGCATTAAGATTACCAATCCAGTCAATATTTTCATGAGAAGCTAATTTTGCCAGGGCGAGATTAGCTTTATGTAGAGCTGCTTCGAAATTTTCCACTGATCCGTGATTAATATGAGAAAAATACTCCTTTTTTATAACCGAAATAAGGTAGTTTACAATATAGGAGGAGTCTTCAGAATAATCATTGATTTGAAAAATTCCAACAAGGACACCTAGGTTTTTTCTTGAGATATTTTCTGGTTCTTCAATAAGAATCTCTAGGAACGGGCGGTGCTCTTTTTTCTTACAAATTAAAATATTTTGAAATTCTGGTTTCAAAAGTTGTGTTTTTTTGTCGGGTTTTTTTCTTGACATAGGAGTATCTATATAATGGTTTAATTTTAGCATAATCCTTAAAAAAATAAAACTACTAGTCAGTATATTGTAAATTTTTACAAGTATGGCGTATTATTAGTAGGTTTAGTCGGGTGTTTATTTTTTGAATACTATTCAATATAAAAATAAATGTCATATAGTATGATTTTTTTGTAATATATAGTTTATTTGGTGATATAGGGCATAAAACTTGACAATAATTCAAAAAAAACATAAACTGTACCAGTAACCTAAATTATATAAATAAGCGCTTTTTGCGCCGTGCTTTTTATTAAACAAAACAATTATGCTGACTATAAGACTTGCAAGAGCAGGAAAGAGGAATAAGGCTCAATTCAAAATAATGCTTCAAGAACGCACCATTGCTCCGGGAGGACGACATGTGGAAATACTGGGAAGCCATAATCCGCACTCAAAAGTAACAGTTTTAAATGAAGAGAGAATTAAGTATTGGATTGAAAAAGGCGCTCATACTTCAGATACTGTTTATAACTTATTGGTTAAAAATGCAGTTATCACTGGAGAGAAAAGAAAAGTAAAATTACCAGAGAAAAAAGTTGCTGTTGCTGAAGTTTCTCCAGAAGGTGGGAATAAAGTTGAAGCTAAGGCAGAAGATGCTGTAGCGGAAATCAAGACTAAGATTGAAGATAAAATTGAAGAAGTTGCTGCGCCAGTAGTAGAAGAAATGTCAACTGAGACCGTAAAGAGCGAATAATTTTAAAATAGAATAAAGTTTTTTCCGTAGACCATAGGCATTAATAAGTCCTATTGAGGAAAACAAAAATATATTTTTTTGTTTTAATTCTGCGGAAAGCCCGCAGTTTTTTAATTTAATAAACGAAAAATTTTATGCAAACAAGGACTCAAAAAGAATTAATTACAAAAGAGTTGGTTGAAAAATTAAAAGAGGCTAAGGCTGTCGTTTTTTCTGATTTCAAGGGAATGACCATGAAGGACTTGGTTGCCCTGAGAAAAGAATTGCGCACTGAAAGCATCAGTCTTAAGGTTGTTAAAAAAACACTGATAGATATTGCTCTTAAAGAAGCGGGGATTGCTGCTAGTGTGAAAGACATGGAAGGACAAATCGCTATTGCTGTTTCACCTAAAGACGAGGTTGCTGCGGCGAAAATAATTAGCAATTTCGCTAAGACAAATACCAATCTAAAGGTAACCGGGGGAGTATTAGATGGCAAGATGCTTTCTACTGAAGAAGTTGTGGCTCTTTCCAAACTACCGTCCAAACAAGAACTTCTGGCAAAATTTATTGGAACAATCAATGCACCTGTTTCTGGTTTTGTTCGAGTGCTTTCAGGAAATATTAGTGGTTTGGTTCGTGTGCTTAAAGCAGTGGCAGATTCAAAATAATTTTACTAATTAAGTTAATTAAATATATAAGTATAAAAATATGACAGAAGAAAAGAAAGAAGAAGTAGTAGTTCCAGAAAAATTTCAAAAGCTTGTTTCTGAAATTGAAACAATGAGTGTTTTGGAATTATCTGAGCTAGTTAAGGTTCTAGAAGAGAAATTTGGTGTTTCTGCTTCTGCAGGAATGATGATGGCTGCTGCTCCAGCTGCTGCTGGTGAGGCTGCTGCAGTTGAAGAAAAATCAGAATTCGATGTTGAAGTAACAAATTGTGGAGCTTCAAAAATCAATGTAATCAAGGCCGTTCGTGAATTAACTGGCCTAGGACTTAAGGATGCTAAAGATTTAGTAGATGCTGCTCCAAAGGTAATTAAGGAAAAA
This sequence comes from Candidatus Moraniibacteriota bacterium, assembly GCA_049303795.1. Taxonomy (GTDB): domain Bacteria; phylum Patescibacteriota; class Minisyncoccia; order Moranbacterales; family UBA2206; genus UBA9630. Next base: position 85,569 of record JBAQNM010000015.1, on the reverse strand, counting down.
GTTTCCAAGGCTGATGCTGACAACATGAAAAAGAAATTGGAAGAGGCTGGTGCGACTGTAACTTTGAAATAATAGCTTTTCTATTTTAAAAAAGACGTCGATGAGGCGTCTTTTTTAATTGTCGCTTGTCTTTTATTGTTTTTGTAGTTATTCTTAAATAAAGAAAATAATTAAAAATACATGGAACAAGAAAAGAATATCCAAGAGCAAAATGATAATAAGCAATTTTTCACTCTTTCTGAATTTCGTCATGAGATAGGCATTCCCTTGGTTCTAGCTAAAAAGTTGGTTTTGTGGGGAGAAATTAAAGCAGTGCGCGCTATTGACGGAACTTTTCAAATTGCTCATTCAGAGGTTGCTGTGGCTAGAAGTATAATGTCTAATCCTAGAAAAAAGGCACAATATTTTTTTCGAGCACTTGGGCCAGGCCTAATAACCGGAGCATCTGATGATGATCCTTCTGGTATTGGAACTTATTCTTCTGTTGGAGCACAATTTGGCTTCTCAATCATTTGGATGGCTGCTTGGCTCTTGCCAGTGATGCTTGCTGTGCAAGAGGTTTGTGCACGAATCGGGATTGTGACTAATCAAGGATTGACGGGTGTATTATCGAGGCATTATAAGAAAAGAGTAGTTGCAGTAGCCGTCATCTTATTGATTATTGCTAACGTTGCCAATATTGGTGCTGATTTAGGAGCGATGGCGGCGGCACTTTCCATGCTTACGAATCTGAATTTTTATATTGGAGCACTTTTTTTCGCTCTTCTATCTATCGTCATGGAAATATTTGTCGGTTATCATTACTACGTTAAGTTTTTAAAGTGGCTGACGCTTTCCGTTCTAGCTTATATCATAACTGGCATAATAATTCACCCTGATTGGCTAGCTGTTTTACGATGGACTTTTTTACCAGAAATTAATTTTAATGGAGAATATGTTTTTGCCATGATGGCGGTATTTGGAACGACCGTTACCCCATATCTCTTTTTTTGGCAAGCGTCTGAAGAAGTAGAAGAGAATAAATTAGAGCACGAAATGCTTTCCGGAAAAAGAAATCCTTCTTTGCGTTTCAAACTTGCTCGCATGCGTACTGATGTTGGCGCCGGAATGATTTTAGCAAATATAGTTTTTTTCTTTATTGTGCTCACAGCTGCTCATACTTTTTTTGCAAACGGAATAACTAATATTGATTCAGCAGAGCAAGCGGCACTAGCATTAAGACCACTAGCTGGCGATTATGCTTATTTGCTTTTCGCTATTGGTATTATTGGGACTGGTCTTCTAGCCATACCGATTTTAGCCGGCTCTGGTGCTTATGCTATGGCAGAACTATTAAAATTACAAGAAGGTCTAGGGCTGAAACTTAATCAGGCAAAGGGTTTTTATTTGATTATTACCCTTTCTATTCTAGTTGGATTAGCATTGAATCTGCTTCATATCAATCCAATCGCAGCCTTATATTATTCTGCTTTTCTGAATGGTATTATTGCGCTGCCACTTCTGATTGTAATCATGATTGTTGGCAATAATAAAAAAATTATGGGAAAAGAAACTCATCCCAAGTGGGTTAAATTTTTTGGTTGGCTAGCAATTGTTTTTATGATTACTCTTTCTGTAATTTCAGTTGCATTATATTTTAAATAAAAAAATACATGAATGTTGAAGAATTAAAAAAAATATTAACTGAGCATAATCAGCCAAGCTATCGCGCAACTCAAATTCAAAAAGCCATCTATCAAGATGGTATTTCAAGTTTTTTAGAAATCTCTAATATTTCAAAGGATTTGCGTGAACTACTAGAAAGAGAAATTAAAATTTTAACTTTTTCTTCTGAAAAAATTTTAGTTTCAAATGATAAGCAATCTGTTAAAGCTCTGCTAAGGCTAACTGACGGTAGCTTAATAGAAACAGTTTTGCTTTCAGCGTTGCCAAAAAAATGGTCGGTATGCGTTTCTTCTCAAGTAGGCTGTCCGCTGAATTGTCGGTTCTGTGCAACTGGCAAGGCTGGTTTTAAAAGAAATCTTACATCAGAAGAGATTACCGATCAAGTTTTATTTTGGCGACAATATTTAGAAAAAAACTGGAAAACAGATCAGATTTCCAACATTGTTTATATGGGCATGGGTGAGGCTTTTCTGAATTGGGATGAAGTAAGAAAAAGCCTCAAAAATCTAATTGATAAAAATTTATTTGCTTTCGGTTCGCGGAGTATTTCTGTCTCAACAGCTGGAATTTCTGAAGGGATTGAAGGTATGGCGGAAGAATTTCCTCAAGTTAATTTGGCGGTTTCTTTACATTTTGCAACTGACGAAAAAAGAAATCAATATATGCCAATCAATCAAAAATATAATCTAGCAGAGCTGAAAAAGGCTTTGCAAAATTATTTTTCTAAAACAAGAAGGCAGGTTTTCATGGAATATGTTATGATGGCTGGAATTAACGATAGTGAGGAGGACGCTTATTTGCTTGCTACATATTTAAAATCAATAGGAAATAGGCAGCTTTTGCATATTAATCTAATTCGTTACAACGAGTCAGGCGGTGATATTATGGCTACTTCTGGTAATAAAATGCAAATTTTCAAAAAGTATATCGAAAATAATGGAATAAGCGTGACAATTAGAAAAAGTCTTGGAGCAGAAGTTCAAGGCGCTTGTGGCCAGTTGGCCGGAAAAGTTTAGCATTAAAGCTTTTGAAATGGAACGTAAGCGCTTTTTTTTGGTAGGGTGTTTCTTCTTGTGGCGATACTAAAGACGAAACCTTTAATTTTTTGCATAATCCCAAAAGGTAGGGGAATAAGCGAAAGATGAAAAAGTACGGAGAAAAAATTGACAGTAATAAATCTTGGAGGAACATAGGGAGTAGCCAAAACATCTTTAATTGTTGATTTAATATTTTGTTTGTATCTTTTTTCTAAATTAACTTGGTTTTCTGTTATTGTTTTTCCAGCAATTTTTCCACTTTTCATAGCGTAATAAATTCCTTCTCCACTCCAAATTTTTACGAGTCCCATTGCATCACCACAAAGCATTATTTTGTCAGTGCAATATTTTTTAGGAACTTTTAATGGATCAGTACCTCCAAAAATTTTTCTGATTTTATAATCCTTAGGTAGAAATTCTTTTTCAACTCCCCAGCTCAAAAGTTCGTCGAGATATTCCTTGAGAGGTTTTTTTGGTTTTCTTACAATACCTAATCCCACATAATATCCGTCGAGCGTTGGAAAGATCCATGAATAGCCAATTTCCCTTCCAAAGCCACCAACTAGATGAACATCCAACGATTTTTTTTCACAAACAATATCATATTCCAAGCAAAGTCCGGACTGATTTATACTAAGGGGTTTATTTCCAATAAAACGAGAAACGAGACTATAAACACCATCCGCTCCGATCAGAAAGCGAGCAGATATTTCTTTTTCTCCATCTGAAATTATAAATTCTTGTTTATCTCCTTGACCATTCTTTTTGATTGTTTTCAGATTAAATTTTTGAAAAGATATATTTTCCTTAAGAAGAGCTTCTTGCAAGAGAAGGTGATCAAATTCTGCTCTTTTAACTTGGTCAAAAAAATGGTTTGGCCTAAACGTGATAATTGGCATTTTATTCCAATAAGCGTTTACAGTAGAATTGGAATATTTATTAAGACGTGGCTCTATTTTTTTAAAATTATCAAATTCTAATGGCCAATCAAGTGAATTTAAGAGCCCGCCACCACACGCCTTATCACGGGGAAAATCAAATTTATCGATTATTAATACTTTTAGATTATTGATATAGTAGGCTGCTGTGCTTCCAGCTGGTCCAGCCCCAACTATAATGACGTCATATTTTTCCATTAGTTGAATTTTATTAGAAATAAGCCGGTTATTTTTATAATTTTTATATTAGCATAATTTTGTAAATAATAAAATTATTGGCTGAAAGTTGGTATTAACAATCTGGTGTAATGTAATCTTCTCGTAGGAGACCAATTATTTTTAAAAGCTTTATTTTACAAAAGTCATAAACTAGTTTATTATGAGATTAAACAAATAAGTTTATTGCAAATGCTTAATCCTAATAAAAGTATAAATTCAAAATATCTTGCACCAGCAATTATTTTTATAGCTGTTGGACTTCCGATTATATTCAGCATGTTTGGATATGGTGGTTTTTTAATTTTGATTGTTATTGCAGTGGTCTTGTTTCGAAAAAAGATTTCCAAGAATGAAACATTTTTAAGTTTTATAAATAATTTATTTAATAAAAATAATATGGTTAATCAGGCACCTGATCTAAGTGACTTAGGTCGAAAGGCGAGTTGGTTTTGGAGAATTGGTAAAATAGGATTGTTATTAATAGTTGTCATCTGGATCTTTTTCAGATTCGTTATAGTTATTGATGCTGGAGAAACTGGCGTTTATTCACTTTTTGGAAAAGTCAATGACGAAGAATTACGATCAGGGATTCATCTTGTTAATCCCTTGGCCAAAATTACATTGATGAATATTCGAACTGAACAATATACGATGAGTATTGCCTCTGCTGAAGGACAAAGAAAAGGGGATGATTCAATTTTATCACTAACTAAGGAAGGCTTGGACGTCAGTATTGATTTTACTGCTCTATATCGCTTAGAAGAGTCCAAAGCTTCAGACATTTATCGTGAAGTCGGATTGGACTATGTTGAAAAGATTATTCGTCCTGAAATCCGAGGAATCATTCGGGATGTTGTCTCACAATATGATGCTAAGGAATTATATTCAGAAAAAAGACAGGAGGCCTCTAGTAAAATATTTTCTAACCTAAAAGAGAAAGTTGAATCAAGAGGAATTATTATCGAAGAGGCAGTGATTCGCAATGTGCAACTTCCACAAAGCCTTGCCAAAGCCATTCAGGAAAAATTAGCTTCCGAACAAGAAGCACAACGTTATGACTTTGTTTTGGAAAAAGAAAGAAAAGAGGCTGATAGAAAAAGAATTGAAGCAGAAGGACAGAGAGATGCACAAAAAATTATCAATGAAAGTCTAAGCAGCGAATACTTGAATTATCTCTATATCAAGGAACTAAAAGATCGCCAAGGAACAATTTATGTTCCAGTAAATCCTTCAAGTGGTATGCCGCTATTTAAAGGCATCGGCGAGTAAGAATTATTTCAAAAAAGTTTTGCAATAATATAAAAACAAGAATCAGACCCGGGGGAGTCTGATTTTTATTTTAATTATTTGATTAAAGAATAAATTAGAAGTATAATTTTATTATAGGAAAGTTGAAAATTTTTAAATGTAAAAATATGGCGAATCAATCACAAGCAATCGATGACTTTATCAATCAATTGATTGTAGAAAAAAACTTTCAAAATCTTGATCCGGAGATTATGGATCAGATTAAAAAGGATTTAGCGGAAAGGGTTGAAGATAGGATCAATGCAACAATATTGGAAAATATGCCACCTGAAAAATTAGAGGAATTTTCTGCTCTTTTGGATGTTGCTGATACAGGAAGAATTCAAGCTTTTTGTCAAAGTAATATTTTAAATCTTGATGAAGCTATAGCTCAGTCGTTGGTTAATTTTAGAAACATTTATCTGAATCTATAAAAATGGAATTAAATAATAAAAATAAAACAAGCTTTCCTCAACAGCCGTCCATTGAAAAAAGACAAACCGTTGTTATTGCCAGTGTTGACATTGAAAAACAAGCTCGTGATATTGCAGAAGAAAAATTGTTGTCTTCAAAGACAGAGTTAAAAGGTTTTAAAGGTTTTTTAAAAAAAATCTGGAAATATAATTTAGCGCAGGATTATTATCGCCAAAAAGAAATTGCTAAAGCCAAAAGAGAGATCCGCTTAGCAGGTGATTCGCTTATAGCGGGGGATGGTGAAAAGGCTGACCACAAAGAAGCGATGATGGCAATCGTGAAGAGATTTGAGGCGGAATATGAATCTGAAAGTTTGTTGCGCAAAGGAGAAGAGAGAAATACTTTAAAAAATAGTGATCCTGTTGATGTTAAGATCAAAAATAAGGTTAACGAGCTTATTAAAAATTTTGCTGGTGGGAATTTGACTGAGGAACAATTTCAAATAGAAAAGAGAAAACTTTATAATATTTATTTACCCAAAGAAAAAAATAATTTAGTTTTTGCTGATAATCTTTTGGAAATAGCAAAGCAGGTGAAAAATAATATTTCACATAAACAAGGATCGGATGCTCTTGATAGAGATTTTGAAGTGGTGATTGGAAGGGCGAAAATGGGAGTTGAAACAGAGCCACAACATAATGCGTTAGATAAAATTAGGGAAAAAATAAAGAAATCATTTATCGGAAAACTTGTCAAAGATTCAGTGATTGTTTCTGCCTTGGCGATTGCTATAGGCGCAATGGCTAAGGGTTCAGTGAATATAACTCAAGGACTCGCAAAATGGGCGCTGAGTCCAATTACTGCTGGAGCTGGACTTGGTATCGGAAGTCTTATCTCTGGGATGAAGGAAAATAGGCGTATCAAGGAGGAGCGCACTCAACATGCTCGAGAAATGGCTCAAGGAAAAGTAATAGAAAAAGGATCAAAGAGAAGAGAGGAAATGGAAAGATTTAGATATGAAACAAAAAGTGCAACTGAGCTTACTGATAATCTAAGAAAAAGCTTGCAAAAATTAAAGCACAATCCTGACGAACAAAAAATGCATGAAATTTTAGAGAATATTAATGAGATCGGATCTCGCATTACTTTTTCCGAGCAAGAAAAAATTGATCTCATTGGCTTTTCAGATGCAAAAAATATTGAACAGGAAAGAACTGAAATGTATATTGCAGTTGCTGAAGCAAAAGTATTTTTGAAGAAAAATATTCAAGCGCCTTGGGCGACAGCCTACGACACCGAGCAGAAACTTAATGAATATTTGCAAAAGATCAAGGAAGAAAAAATCCAGAAAGATTTTCTAAAAGAAAAAACACTAAAGGATGAGTTATTTAATAAAATGAAAAGTAAAAAAGTTGCATGGGCGGCTATGTTGCTATTGAAAGTCAGAACTCCTTTGGAGGCTCTAGTGAAAAAAACTCCAACAGAATCATCGGCGGAAAAATTAGCAGCTCAAATTGCTGCCGAAGAAAGAGAAAGAGCGCTTGATGCAGAAGTTAAAGCAGCATTAGCAGCGGCCACTTTGGGCAAAGCAGAGCCGGCAAGTGTGGCGGAGGATGAAAAAGAAGTAGTGATGGAAAAGGCAAAAAAGGAAGATCTGAAGGCTTTTTTAACTTCACTAAAAAATTTAAATGATCGGCGTGCTGAAGCGCTAAAGGAAAAAGAGAAAAAATATGCACCGGTGCGTGCGGCGGCTTTGCATACTATCTATAAGGTTAAGAAATATGAGGATCTTAACGCACCAACACTTGAAGAAGCTGATCAAAAATTTTTGGCATTAACGCGTGAGTTATGGGATGAGTTGACTATTCACGGAAAAGAGGTGAATGGAAAAATTGTTAAGCAAGCAGATCTGGATGCCTATTCTTGCTTGGAGCTTATGGAATTGGCGGGCATTAAAGTGGATATGGACAAAGTTAATTTTGTGAAGCCGGGAGAAATTTCAGAAAGCGGTGTGATTATGGATACCTCAAAAAAGAAGCATGGGGTTATTGCCGAGGAGGACGGTAAACGTTTGATTCTTGATCATCATGGAGACGAATCTGATCGAACAACTTGTGCTACAAGTCTCGTCTATGAAACTTTGGTTGAAATGGGCCTTTTGAAAAAAGAAGCGTATTTGGATAAATATGTAGAATTTGTCACTAAAATTGATAATTTTAATTTTACACAAGCTGAAATAAAACAAGTTTATCAAAATTATTCTAAGAATATGTATGGTTTGTCACACAAAATGAAAACCAAAGATATAATCGAACTTTTTAGAAACGGAACGGATCCGGCGGCAGATCTTCCAAGTGACTATCTTGATAAGTACGCTTACGCCAATCAACAAAAAGGAACGACAGAAACACTTTCTGAATTTGCAAAATACATTCAAAATCAAATAGAAAATGGAGAAAGATTTTTAAAGAACAAGGAATGTGGCAAATTCGTTTTTGATACGGGCGATGATCGCTTTGGGAAGGTCTTGATTGATACTGGAAAAATGAGTAAAAAAGGGAAGTGGTATCCTAAAATTAGTGGAGAAGGCAGTTCCAGTCAAATGGCAGTTTTTTCGAAAGGCTATGGCGCCTATCTTATCTGGTCGCCAAAAGACAATTCTTTTGTAATATACACTCAAGAAAAGATGGCTCCGGACATGTTTTCCCAAGGATTTAGTGTACGCGGACACATGTGGACAAAGCAAAAGCAAAACACGGAAAAATTAACAGTAACTTTGGAAGAAATTTTTTCTAAGCTTACCGGAAAGCCTTTTGAGTTTGAAGGTGAATTAAAGCGAAAATTAAATGCTGATAAGGGGGCGAAAGAAATGATGGATATGATCAGTGAAAACAAATTCACTGAAGATGTTTTGCGAAAGACGGCGATAAGATTAAATGTTAGTCTTAAGGACTTAATGCTTGAAACGATGCGACAAGTAGATGGCCTAACTCAAGATTTTCTCAAGAAAACTAATAAAATAAAAAAGCCTGACAAGAAAGCTAGTAATAAGGAGAACGATGATTATAATAAAGAAATTAAACGAATCGCCGTGGAGGTGCTAATGGATTTTCAGGCAAAAATTAACGGAAAAAATCCAGCTAGCAACCCGTAATTAATATTTTAAAATAAAATTGACTTTGATTAAATAAAAACGGGATGGACTTTTTGAGTCCATCCCGGTTGTTTTTTTAGCCAGATAGTTACGTAGCTGTTCATTTTTTGCATTTGCAGTCGGCATGAATTTTCCCGCCGTTTTTGCAACAGTTATCTCCATTACCGCATGCGCAGACAGGGGTTGGCGACTCCACTTTGTTTTTTTCGAAAAGCAATATAGCGTCCTTTTTCAGTGATCGGGAAAAACCTCGGTCATATGAGTTGATAGCCCGGATGATTTGTTTGTTTTTTCTCCAACCAAAAGGGAGAATGATGATATCAACCTCGCCAGTATAATCGAAAGCCTCATAAATTTTTGTCATCGTTGACGCGTTAATTCGGATTATTTTAAGAATTGCTGAAAGTCTGATTTCTTTTGGGGAGAAGTATTCCCAAAAACAATCATGCGGATCGAGGGGAATGTCAGTGAAAAAATTGAGCGAGTGATTTTGACATTCTTGCTGATAGCGCAGGAAAGTTTCAGCGTTGACTTCGAAAAGCAGGTCGATATCTTGAGCTTTTTCAAATGCTCCTTTCAGGATATCGAATTCTTCATCATCCGGTGGTGGAGGCGCAACCGCTTCCCGCGCTCTACTTCCAAAGAGAGAGATTTTAATATCTCCAGGGAAATTCTTCGCAAACATCGGGACATTTTTCTTGATTAATTCGAAATAATCCATGGCCAGGCTCCTTCTTCTTAGGGTGATTTGGGTGAGTGTTTTGTTAAAAAGCTGACGATAAACTGATAGGAAAATTTAGCATAAAATAAAAATAATTGCAATAGTAGGTTCGAATTTGCTAAGAATTGAATTGAAATAAAAAAAATACCTCCCAGAATGCAGCGCATTTGGGAGGTGGTTATGTGATTTGTTTTCTAAGAATCGCGATAGTTGTTAGGAAACTTGGGAGGTGATTTATTTTCTCCTGAACTTCCGTTATAGCGTATGCTACTGTCGCGTGATCACGATTGAAAATTTCTCCAATCGCTTTTAGCGACATATTCGTTTGTTCTCTTAAGAAAAACATGCAGATTTGTCTTGCCATTACAGTTTTTTTCTGTCGGCTTTTTGAGAATAAATCTTTTTCCTTAAGATTGAAGTTGGATGTGACAACTTTCAGGATGTCGCTGGCCGGATCTTTTTTCTTGGCGGAGGCAAATTGTTCGATTATTTCCTCTGCCAAAACAGTATCAATTGGTCTACTTGAAAAAGTGGCCTTATTTAACATGCTGGTAATACAGCCTTCAATAACTCTTACGTCACCGCTCAATCTTCTTGCCAAGATGTCAATAACTTCATCGGAAATCACTTGCTCAGATACAGAGGCCTTTTTTTGAATAAGGTTGAATCTATCTTCAAGATCGGGCCTAGTTATACTGCAAATAGTGGATGATTGAAAACGAGAAAGAAGAGGGTCGCTTATCCTTAAAAGTTCACCTGGCGAGAGCATTCCCAAAAAGATTATTTTTTTACCTCGGTCAAGTATCGTATCGGTTATATAGCACAGCTCTTCTTGAGTTCTGTTTTTTCCCGATAAGCTTTGAACCTCATCGACCACAAGCAGGTCAATGTTTATTGCAAATCTTTTTCTTATGCTTCCAGTGCCACCGTTACTACAGGCATAAACTACCTCGTCCATAAGAAAAGGGGCAGTTATGTAGCAAGCCGAATGATTACTCGCACAAATTGCTTGCGCGAGATGGGTCTTGCCAAGTCCCGGTTCGGAAAAAATGAACACAGGCGCCGTTGCTTTTTGCTTTTCATCAATCAAAGCCATCGCCGAATGATAGGCTACACTATTAAAGTTGCCAACGAAAAAATTAGCAAAATTAAAATTTGGTCTAAGTCTTGGCGATTTTGTGGAAATGTGCATTGGAAGATGCAACTGTGGATCTCCAGCGGGGACTGTTTTTGTATTTTCCTCAGCGCTGGTACCCGCAATAACCAGACTGATTTCTTTTAAGTCAAGCGCGGAACAGATCTCTTCGGAAAGTGCCCCGAGTCTTTTTTTGGTGGTGTTGTTTGGGCAAGATATAATCATCTTGCCAGCTTCTGTTTCAATTTTTGTTACTAACCTCATCCATATATTAATAGGGGAGGTTAAGGAAAATCTTTTTTCTAGCTTCGCTAGAATAGTATTTCGCATAAAACGCCTCCTGATATTATGTGGGTATTGGTTGGCTAAAACAAAAAAAAGCACAATGCTTTTTGTTAAGGTTCTGTTGTATTTTTGGCAGTTTTTTGTTTAAAACTGCCTGAATTCAGGTTAATACAGAATAAAGAAAAAAGCAAGTGGCTATATCGCCAAAAGAATCAGTAGCATTTTTCTGGTGATTTCAAGCAAAATAAGTTTTCATGGGGAAACTAGCAGTGGGGTCTTGATTTTTTAGAAATTGAAAAAAATAGACAGTCCAAAAAAGGCATGAACGAGGCCAATGATTATTGTAATAATCGCTAATTTGAAATGGCATTTCAAGGGAATTACATGAATACCTTTCATATTTAATGCTCCAACTGTGGCGGTAAACAACATCATCAGGAGAGTTAAAATTCCGCCATACATCACTAGCGGTTTTCCTAAAAATAATGTCAGCGCGAGAGTGTGAATCATATATTTAAGTTAAAATAATTATATATGCATTGTATCTCTTTTTTGCAATTATAGATAGCTATATTTTTTAGTTATCCGTGTGTTCCAAAATAGAAGAGTTGGATATAATAAAATTACAAAGCCTAAAAAAATAAAAATATCTTTGGGTGTTTTTTCAATTAGCAAACTGAGAAAAGTAAGGAGAAGTCCAATTATCCTTCCACTCGTGAGCATAATCTCACGACCAGGAATGGCCAGCTCTAAATTTGAGTGAGTGTCGATAACCATGGCAGTAGAAATATTCCAAAATAATGGCAAAACGAATTGCAATAGACTAGTGGCTACTATCCATAGATATAAATTATCAATTGAGAAATAGAGAAGAAAAGTTATGAGAGCCATAGCTATCGTTATAGGATAGAGAAAGATGGATCTTTTTTGTATTCTATCGGTAATTTTTCCTAAAACCAAATTAGCAAACACGGCAATCAAGGAAAGATAGGCTAAATAAGCGCCATAAGGGAGAGGATCCTTTATGAAATATAAAGTAAAGACGGGAATAATCCCAAAGGGGATTGCTTCCCATATTCCTCCAATAAAAATAAATAATCGAGTAGCTCTTATCTCTCGCAAGGCATTTTTCACGGTATATGAAACGCGAAAACTTTCTTGCTTTTCGGCAAAAAAAATACAAACAAAAAAAGAAACAATTGCTAGAATCCACAATAATGTGAAACTAATGTTAGCAATATATCCGGAAGCTAGAGGGGCGAGGATATTTATTATCGGTCCTAAGCTGAACATTATAGCCGAGCTGTGGCCAGTTTTTTCTTTTTGAGTATTTCTAAAATGAGCAATATTATAGAAGACATAAAAGAAGAAGATAGAAAATCCGATAAATATACTGGCGATATAAAACTGTGTTACGCCAAGAATTTTAATAGATAATAATACAAACATTAAATAGGAAAACGGAGCTAATCGCCAGGCAATTTTAGAAGAAAAGGATTTTAGGAACACAAGTAAAACAAGTGGACTGGTAAAAATTAAAAACTTTCCCAAAATCATTTGATTATAATTAATGCCTTGCGCTAAAAAATGCGTAGGTAATATGGCACCACCAAAAGATGTGAACCAAAGATAGGTCACATAGAAAGTTAAAACATTTATAAATTTTTTATTCTGCATAATTTAATACTAAAGTAATATTTGATTTTTGTCTAAAAATCAGGCAGGGGGAAATTAATAAATTGGAAAATAAAAAAGGACCCTCTTGAGAAAAGAGGGTCCGTGTACGGTGGAGTCGCCTAAATTCTAGCATTTTTTTGCTGGATTTAGACAATGGGTTTGACTTGGATGGTTGTCGGATTTTTTAAGGCAATGGATGCCTCTTTGAATGCGGAAGGATTTCCTTCAATGACTCGATAGGTATCCTTATCGCACACACTGACTTCTCCGATGAAATGCACTTGGTCAGAAATGCCATCAAAGATGTAGGCTTTTTCAGCCTCAGGAACAACGTCAGACCATACGATTTTGACGCCTTCCACTCCGGACAGAACCAATCTTAACAGGTGCTTTTTCATTTTATTCCTCCTTAATGGGTAATTGTTTTTTGCGTTTGAAAAGCGCTTTCCGTTTTTCATCAAGTACTAACTTAAAGGTAATAAATAAAAAAAACCAACATGAAAATGCAATCATTAGATTAACCACGGAAAGGATGACTACCCCATATGCAGTAGTGGGGCTTGGGCTTGACCTATAATCAAAGATTATTTTATTATTTTCGAAGCGGAATGCCGATGGTTCATATTTGAAAAAAGACTGAAATGAATCCATGGGCTTTTTAGGCGTGAACAGGGAATTGTGCATGACCGCGATTTCGCCTTTGCCGAAACGTTTAAAATAAGTCACTTCTGCAAACCCTTTCTTGTAATCAATTGAAACTTCAACATCCGAGTCTCTGGCAATTTCCCAGAAAATTTGCTCATTGACTATTACCGTCAATATTTTGGGGGTGGTTTTCCCGATTTTAACCAGCGTAGCTGGAACTGGCGCAGTAAGCACCTCCTCTGTTGTTTTCCATGGGTCGATCTTTATTGACCGGTAGCTGTTGATTGTAACTATCATAATGAAAATAAAGATAAAGCCTGCAATTATTCCAGATAGGCTGTCGGGGGTTGCCATTTTTTTCAAAAATCCAACGAGCTTTTCCTTTTTGTTCATTTCGGAGTCTCCTTTATGAGTGATTTGTGTGGTTTTTTTAGTATACTTAATCGTCCAAGTTTTACCCCTAATTAGGATAAAAATAGGACGATCAATATTGTCAATGAACTAACTTGAAATGATAGCATATTTAAGGCTCTTTGTCAATCGATCAGGAAAAGCAAAAAATGGCTAATTGAGGCGATTTTTTAAAACTTTGAGATCATAGAAAGAAGTTAGTGGTTGTCTGTCTATATGATTTTAACCATTCAACTCAAACCCATGCGAATTGCCAAAATGAATAAAGCCTTGAAAATCCAAAATAGTTTTTTCGATCGTGCAATCTGTGAAATGTGCGCCATTGATTGTTGCGCCGGTAAAATCTACTTTTCTGATAATGCATTTTTCAAAGCCAGTCTTTTCTAGTTTGGAGTTTCTAAAGCTTACTCCAGTTAAATCAGAAAGAAAAAAGATACTGCCTGATAAATCAGTTTCTTCAAATTTACAATCGGCGAGAGAGAATTTTTTCGCTGGCAAATTGTTTATTCCTTGGCGTTTTTCAAAGATGCAATTTTGCATGATAGCGCCAGAGAAATCGCAATCAGTGAATTTGACCGCCAGAAAGTTTAGGTTGCTTAATTTACTTTCAGGAAAAGAGCAATTGGAAAAGCCAGTGCTTTCGCAGTTGATGGATGAGAGATCGCAGGCATTGAATGTGCAATTGTTAAAAGTGGTGAATTTTAGGTTAATTTCAGGAAAGGAACAAGCGGAAAATTGGCAATCAGAAAAATGTTCACCGCGAACTTCTTTTTCTGCAAAAATTTTATTTTTATAATGCATAAGGTTTATTATTTTTCAGGACAAAACACTAAAAGCAGTTTGAATAAATTCTATCACAAAATATTTCAACGTCCTATTTTAGTATAGAAGCGAATAATTGAAAATGATTTAATTGGGTGCTATGATTAAGGTATAATTAAAATTAGCAAATATATGTATAAAGCAATAATATTTGACTTCGGCGGCGTTTTCTCCATAAATGATGATATTCAGGAATTTTGGTTGAACAATGCTGTGAAGTTGAATGTCGATTCGCAAAAAGCAAATGAGATAGGGCTGTCTATTTGGTTAGAAGCTAGAGTTGGAAAAATAGATTCTAATATTTTCTGGGAAAAACTTGGAGCTTTTGTGGGAATGGATGCATTTAAATTCAAAAAATATTTTGTTGAATACACTGGCTTTCGCGATGAGCTTTATGCTTATGTTAAAAATAATCTACAGGGTAAATATAAATTAGCGATACTGTCCAATCAGATAGAATCTTGGCTCGAGCCTATTTTGGAAGAGAAGAAATTTAGAGAAGTTTTTGATGTGATAGTGACGTCTTATGATGTGGGTTTTGCAAAACCAGATATAGAAATATATAAAAAAGTCCTTGAAAGATTGAATTTAGAAGCAGGGGAGTGTATTTATATTGAAGATAGAATAAAAAATCTAGAACCTGCTAAAATTCTTGGAATGAAGACGATCGAGTTTAAGAATTATAAACAATGTGTGGAAGATTTAGAAATGCTTTTAGGCAATTGATTTTGATATTATATAGCAAAGCTAGCTTGATTTTTGTCTGAAAATAAGGCAGGGGAGATTAGAAATTGGAAAATAAAAAAGGGGATATGCAGCGCATATCCCCCATAGATTGGGTACTCGACCATTATAGTCTGGTCTCGACTTTTTGTGGATCCTTCTCCATTTTTCGCCATCTAAACGAACTTCTGACCGAATCCACATTGTGCTTAAATCAGATTCAATTCAGACGGCTAGTGCTCGCAAGGGTCTTACTTTTGAACAAAAATAAAAAAATACTTGCACTCTCGCGTTGCGCTTACATGCACGCAACGTTTTTCTTAAAAAATAAAAAATAAAAGAACCACTACCTACGATCAGTTGCATTCGCAACTTTCATCCTTGATTGCCTAATGCACCTCTTGCATCGGATAAATCAAGTTTCGATTGAATTTCGAATTTCATCCTGTTTGCGAGCACAACTGTTCATGCCAGGGCTATTTTTCGAAAATCTTTCGAGTGACAAAAATTGTAAATCAACCAATCGTACACTACAGTATACACTATCTATGGAACTTGTCAAGTGCCGTGATAGCGATTTGAGTAAAATAAGCAAGAAATGGCTAATTTAAGCCAGTATTTAGGTTATGGAATTAAATTAAAATATCTTCGTTGAATTTATCATAGAAAAAGGGTCACTAGAAATATCTAGTGACCCTGTTTTGAATGTGTTATGCTCGGGTGTTACGCGAGCTACATCTTTTTAATTTCCCCTCTCAGGGCTTCTTCAGTGAAGTCCCACACGCGACGGGGTTCATCGGAGAAAACTACCCAGAAGGTTTCATCTCCGTCAGCATCGATGGAGGTAGCTCCTTCGTCGCGGGCCAGCTCGATGACAGAATCCGCGTCCTTGTCTGTTTTATCGATAACGATAACTTGTCCGGACGAAGACGGTGGGAAATTTGGAACGGGAGAATCGTCTATATACATGACTTAATCCTTTCCTTGAATTAGTGCATTTGCTGTATTGAGTGATTATGCGAAGTGCAGTTTTTTTGCAATTTCGCGACGGATAATTCCCAGGCCTTCACGGAAAATATCTTTCAGGTGACGGCAGGGCGATGGCACTTGAGGGTCTTCATAGTTGATGACTGGCCAGATTTTTCCGCCTCGAATCAAATTATACAACACTAACGCTTCATCAAGGTCTGTAAATTCAATGATCAGCTTGTATTCAACGGACTTGGTCATTGCTTTATTGATGTAGTCCAGTGTTCCCACGCTGCTACCTATGCGGTATTCTCCTCTTATGCGAGGAGGGCACGTGTGAAAATAAGTGTATGAAGTGAGATAATCAAAATTTCCTGCATTAAGAATTTCTTTCCTGGCAAGAGTAAGTTCACTTCCAACAGCCCTTCCCTCTGCTACGCCATTTTTCCATCCATGAATTGACGACATGTTGTATTCTCCTTTCCTTTCTTCTTTTCGTCCCAAATCTTTTTGAGATCGATAGTGGAATGAACTTTCACTAGGACCACCCTAATGAACTAACAATGATAGCATAAAATAGCCATCATGTCAATATCTGTGAATTAAACACAATGAAAAGGCTATATTAAAACTTTTCTCGTCTGTTGAGGAGGAAGGATTTCTGTCTACCGCCAGGTAAGCGAATCAAAGTGCCTTATTGGTCAAATTTTACATTCAATTTACTTTCGACATTTCCTTTTAAAAATTCAAGATCTTTTTTTGGAGCAAAAGCGGATAAATTTAAGAATTATAAGCAAGGCATGGAATATTTAGAGAAGCTGAAAGAATAATTGAACGGAAGATCGAGACTTGACTATCCTCATTTTTACTTATATCCTTTAACATTGGTTCTTTCACAAGTAGTATTTGACTTATATTAAAAATAGTAAATACCAAATAATAAAGACCTATATAAAGGAGACTATCGTGGCCATATTTAATGCAAGGACAATTGTATTTGAGCTCAGTGATTTATTTTTGTTGCTGATTAACACACTCACAGGAGCGATTGATATCGTTCCCAAAAGAATTCTTGAGGGGAAAATTGACAGTAAAGAAGGGGATATTCTTAATTCAAGAGGCTATTTGATTCAGAATGATGATTCATTGCAACTGGAGAGGCTAATTAAAACTAGTCAAGAGCACGGCAAGCATGTGCCCTACTGGTTCTACGTTCTTACAACGCTCAATTGTAATTTCGCTTGCCCTATCTGCTATGAGAAAAAAATCCTAAAAAATTCGCAAATCAGCAGGAGGGTATTGGAGGATGTAAGCAGTCGGATAAAAAAGATTCAGGAAGAAAAGAATATACCAGCGGACAAGATGAATCTTATTATTTTCGGGGGAGAGCCACTGCTGGTTTCCAGCAGAAATATTCTTAATTGGATACTGGAGACGGCCGAGCGGAATAATTGGAAATGCGTTATTGTAACCAATGGGTCTAGAGTGTTAAATTTTATGAAGGTTTTCGAGAGGTTCAGAGAGGTTATATCCGATTTTCGGATAACAATTGATGGACCTTCTCATGCGCACAATTTACGAAGACCTTTCAGGGGAGGCAAAGGATCTTTCACCGAAGTTGTTTCGGCCGTGGATAGTCTGCTCAAAAGAAATTTTCAGGTAAAGGTGCAAACTATTCTTGGTGCAGGCAATGCGGACTGCTTGGAAGAATTATCCTCGTTCATTAAAGATAAAGGCTGGCTTAGTTTATCTAATTTTCAGTGGCGAATCGAAGGCTCTCATGATTATGCCAATCTGGACTCTCGGAAGGATGAAATAACCGAAGCGATAATGGTGAAATCAATCATTGAGCTCTGGGAAAATCATCCTGAACTTCGAGGCAAGCTGAAGTTTGAAAGTTTTAAATATCTTGCACACCTCACCCATAGCTTCGATTGGTTGGGCAGATATAAAACGTATTGGGGGCCCAAGTTTGGTTTTTGTGAACCTCAAAAAGGTTTCCATTATGTATTCTCAACTGATGGAAGGATTTTTCATTGCCCAAGAACTATCAATAATAATACTTTCTGCATTGGCGAGGCAAGCAGTGGTTTTTCTGAAAACGAAGCAAAACTTAAGAGCAAGACTTTTATGGAAAAGGAGGATTGCAGAATTTGCCATATTGGTCCTTTGTGTGGCGGTGGTTGCGTTGTGCAGAAAAACAACTATCCGCGAATGGATTGCTACGCCTATGTTTATAGACTCATTTCAGAATTTGTTGACCTGATGAAGGAGAGGATTCTGGAGCGAGCTATTCCCGATCAAATCGTATCTATAAACGAGCTTTGGCTATAAGATTGCTTGTTGCATAAATTCCCATCTGGACAAATGTCTGGATGGGAATTTTTTATTTTTAAAAAAAGAACTTAAGAAAAGAAAAAGTGAAAACAAGAAAAAGCCGTAATTTTACTTGTAAGTTTGATTTTTATTTATAATAAGTATGCGCTTAACTGATTTAATTAATCAGTTTTTGTGTATTCATAATAATTTAAAAATTGCTTTTTAATTAAAGAAACCTCGCTGTTTTTTTGAAAACAGCGAGGTTTGATGAGATATCATTATTTTTTGTCAATAATATCTGCTAAAATATTTAGGATATCTGAAAGTTCAGCCATTGCCCCGAGACCTTCTTCGCCACAAGCCAATTTTTTTTCAATGGGCGGGATAATAATTGCCTGATAATATTCAGAGAGATTGGTAAGATGTTTTTTAGTCAGTGGGTTTTTCCACATTTGTGTATTCATAGATGGTGCTACGATCAATGGTTTTGCTAACGGCCATGCTCTCACCACAGATGTGATAAGATTGTCACATATGCCACATGCCATTTTAGCGAGTGTGTTAGCAGTGAGCGGTGCAATAAGAAATACATCAGCCCAATCACACAATGCAATATGTGGGATGATTTGATCTTTTATATAGGCAAAACCTGACCATTCATCTGTCTCACGAAAGATTGGGATGTTTACATCTTTCGAGTCCCAAAAGTAAAGAGACTGCTCAGTAGCAACCACTCGCACTTCATAATCTGATGCCTCAAGAAGATTAACCAGTTTTGGCGTCAATTTTGCGGCAACACTACCCGTTACGCCTAATAGAATTTTTTTCATCTGTTTATCCTCCTCCATAATTCCTCTGGTAACTTGTGACGATCGACTTCTATATATGCACCGTCTGCATATATGATCACAGCTGATCGATCACACCATTCAAGGCAATTTGCAACAATGAGATCAGCTCCAGACGCTCGAACACTTGCTATAGCGATCGAGATCAATTCATCATACGTTTTTTCAACCTCCAGTTTAAATTTGATCAGCTTCCCAGAATAACCCCAATCAGACCGAATCTTATTGATAAGCTTTTCAGTGGGAGAGAGTTCCAAATAGAGTTTTGGATATGCTGATGATACTTTTTTTGTCGCGTCAATTTTTACTAGTTGACCATCTGTATCCATCACACATACATTACTCACAAAAAAATCACTTACTGCAGCTGAGTGGATGATGATATCATATGCACCATGCACGATTTGCTGCTCCATGATCTCAGCAAGATCTGCATATGTCTTATAGGGAATGACACTCATCGTATCGATCTTTGACGCAATAGCTGGATTTGATGTAACCAATGTGACATCTGCCTTTGTGTGCGCAATGAATGTCGCGATCGCAGTACCTGTTTTTCCTTTAAAAATATTAGTGATCGCACGTACCTGATCGATCGACATAAGTGTGCTGCCAGCAGTAACGAGTACTTTCATTGTAGTAGATTTCATAATTTTGTTTCCTTTCTCTTGAAGATTAAAAATCAAATTTGTTTATTTTTAAAGAACTCATCATAACTTTATATTAATGGAAATAAAAAAAGTGTTAATATGTGTTTATAATGAATGAATGACAAGCTTGTGATATGCCTTAAAAAAAGCATTATATAGTTCAAATATAAATTGACAAAAAAAGAATATGGGGTAAAATGCGGATATAATTATTATTACAAGTTTATGTCTCAAGTGAAAACTATTCTTCAAAAGATGGGTTTAACTGATACGGAAATAGAAATTTATTTAAGAGGTCTCTCTTATGATTCAATTGGTGTTAAGGAATTGGAAAAAACAACGCGTATTAATAGGACGACTATTTATCATGCTCTGAATACTTTGATTCAAAAGGGATTAGCTTCAAAACGGGAAAGTGGGACGGGGGCCAAATTAATATTCTCTATGACTTCGCCAGAAAATATTAAAAAATTTTTTGATCGTGAGATAAGATTGCTTCAAGAAAGAAAACAGGAAATTGAAAGTGTTATTCCGCTACTTCTTGATCGCGTTAAGCAAAAAGAAGATACTTTCAAGGTTTCTCATTTTGAGGGTATTGAAGGGATAAAATTGGTGGTCGAGGAAGCGCTTTACTGCAGGAGTCGTCAGTGGAATATTATTGCACCGAAGAAGAATTTTTTTAGTGAATTTGATTCTAGTTATGCTCGTTATTATTTAAAAACACGAAAAGAAAATAACATTCAATCGCGCTCGCTTTGGGAATATGTTTCAGATGCGAAAAGTTTGACTCCAGAGGATATGCGCGAACGTAATCCGCGCTATTTGCCTAAAATAATGCAAGGTAGATTTCAGTCAGTCATAATTATCTTTGATGATAAAGTGGCTTTCATAACGTCTATTAAAAATATTTCTGCCGTGCTTATTCAATCGAATGAAATAAATGAAACTATGTCAGCTATGTTCGAAGGCTTATGGGTAGGGTCAAAAGAATTAAGGAAATAAAATTGACAAAATATTAATTATTTACGAGAGTATATCGCCTTAATCTCTAATCTAATAAATTATATGTCGTG
Organism: Candidatus Moraniibacteriota bacterium; assembly: GCA_049303795.1. Classification (GTDB taxonomy): domain Bacteria; phylum Patescibacteriota; class Minisyncoccia; order Moranbacterales; family UBA2206; genus UBA9630. The sequence goes on along the minus strand of JBAQNM010000015.1, from coordinate 64,577 downwards.
AAGAGCGGGCCATTTCTAAATGAAAGTTCCTGCTTTTTTATTGTAAAGATAAATTTTTAATAAAAAAATAAAGGCAGGTTTGCTATGCAAACCTGCCGATTTTTTTTGAGTGATGGAATTTCTATTTTTGATTGTGTGAGTGTTTTTAAAGATGATGGTAACCTTCGTTTGTATAAACGATCATTGCGTGCTCATCAGCTTTTTTTATTCGCCAATCACACACAATTCTGGCAGTACCATAATCATCCATCAGATAGTTGTTTCTTGCATTAATCCTTTGCTTAAAGACTCTTTTTGAAGCATTGGAGATATTATAATTTTCTCCGTCGATATTTCTGAAGCTGAATTTTTTACCATTAGTACCGCCGAAAGTTATATTTTCTCCTTTCTTGACGGTAATGCTGGCGGACTTCCCATTTTCTGCCTTCAATAATAAATTTTTCATCGGAAACTCCTTATTTTGATTTGATGTGGATAAATGATTATAGTTTTTTTGCTGGGTTATATGAGTAGTAATAAAATAATAATATACAGATTTACATTCTTATTGCTACTCAAATGAGTATTTAATTTTTAATGATCGATTTTCGATAATACTATTAAAATTGATTTTTGTCAATCGTGCATTGACAGCGTTGATTTTTTGGTGTAAGATTGAAAGTTCTTTTAAATTTACATTAACAATGGTCGTTTATTAACTTACAACAATCGAAAGGGAGGATGACAGATGAACGATGAACAAAAAAGAAGATTGCAATCACTCGGCGGTGGAGACGATTTGAGTGAAATCCTTGAATCTATGGGAGTGACTGTTGTGGACATATTCCTAAATGGTGCTTATAGCATCAGGAACGCGGTCCCATTAAGTCAACCATCGAAGGCGTGTCTTGAAATTATTCGCCAGGGAATGGTCATAATCGAACAACTAAAATCCGGAGACCTGTCTGATTTTTTCCAGATTGTTATCGATAACGCTATGGATGATGACTTCGCGGTAACACTCATCCGGAACGGGGCCTATATCTATTCAACTCTGGGACCGAAAAAACTCAGAACCCTTTCTGCTGAAAAAGACAAAGTGAAGGTCGAGGCGTACGCCATCGAAATAAAAAAACTTTATGATGCTGCTGTAGGCAAAGAATACATTCGGAGATGTTTTGCGATCTGGGATTTGGCAGGAGGAGAGTTGAGCCAATTCATAATGGATGCAATTAGCTTGCACACATGGAGTGCGGGCAGAAGCTTGAATATTCTGGAGGCAATCAATCTGCTCAATCTTAGTGAGGCGACTCTCTATCACGAACTGATACTCTGCATTGTCCATATGCTCAAAAATGAGCCGGACAAGGTCGATAATTTTCTTGATCTTGTAAAAAAAGCTTCCGAAATCGGTCTGGAGTGGACTATTATCGGTAGTTACGGTAAAGGAACCTATGATCAAGGGCTAACAGCGGGCTATATTGATGGTCATGCGAAAGGCTATAAGGCTGGCTATGGAAAAGGCAAAGCGGCTGGGCATAGCAAAGGCTACACGGATGGTTATGAAGAAGGATATGATAAAGCCAGTAGGAAGTATAATGATCATCATGATCGAGATGACGACCCGTGCAGTTGATGTGAGGTTGTAACTTACGTGTTTCTATTTAATGACTGTTCTAGATTACTAGGCAGTCATTTTTTTATGCAAAAAAAGAATCAATCAATTGGGTGATTCTTGCTTTTTGACTATAAGAGCGCAAATATCCGTTCCAGCATTATCAGTATTGACGATATTTAAGTTATGATTTTTAGCAATCTCGAAGTAGGTGTGTAAGGGGAAATAATTAACCATTACACCTCCTTGATTTTTTTGCTGTACATCATTTTGCAATTTGATGGGGTTTTCTTTTTGGTAAGGATATTTTTCATTGCCTCTAAGGGAGATAAAAACAAGTCCATTTGTTGAGAGTACGCGAGAAATTTCTTCAAATGTTCTATTGATGTCCTCAATAGTTTCTAAGTAATTGAGAGTGTAGTCAGATATGATTATATCAACTTCATTATTTTTAAAAGGGAGTTCTCTGATATCAGCTTGGGACAATTCAAATTTTGGAAGAGGGAATTCTGGTGTAGATTTTGGTGTATTACTCCATCCATCCTTGCCTTCAAGACAAAGAATATCCTCTTTATGTTTCGCAAGAGGATGCATATTTTGATCAATAATTATAGCCACATCTTGTTCAACTTTACCTGGTCGAAGATAAGAATCGATTTGGGCAATACGAGAAAGATTGTCTGGCGTGGCCGATCCCAAAATTAATATATTTGCTTTTTCTTTTGTGCTAAGTTGCTCCCGATTATTATCTGGAATTTGCATTTTTTTTATTCTTTCATACATCAATCTGAGATCCCAACCGGAATAAGTTTCATAATAATTTTCAGCGGTCAAATAGTTTTCTTTCATATTTCAAAATATTTAATTTTTTTTGGATTAAGTCTTATATTATAACTATACTTCTAAAATAAAAAACCACTTCTTGATAAACTTCTCAATTTAAGAGACGAGATTATAGTATCATTTTTAGTAAATAAAGTGTAGCAAACAATTTCTTTGAAATCAAAAGCTATAGTGTAATAATTATACTGGAAATATCGTATTAAAATAACAGAGTATAAATGTTTAATTTAAAAATTATATGAGTAATTCTAAATGGGAAAAAATCCCAACAAAAGCCGTTATTAAAAAAGTGATTGAAAACCTAAAAAATAGGAATATTTCAGCCGAAATTGTGGACGATCAAACGCAGGCGTTGGATAGATTAAAAGAACTCATTCCCGCCGGTGTTAGTTTGATGACTGGTAGTTCAACGACGCTAGATCAGATTGGTTTTTCTGAATTTTTAAAATCTGGTAAACATTCTTGGAAAAATCTAAAAGAAGAAGTGCTGGCGGAAGAGGATTTGACCAAACAAAACGAATTGCGTAGAAAAAGCGTTCTGGCGGATTATTTTTTAGGCAGTATCCATGCCATAACAAAGGATGGTGTTGTTTTGGACGCTAGTGCGACAGGCAGTCAATTGCCATCATACGCATTTACGAGTCCGCATGTTATCTGGGTGGTTGGAGCACATAAGATCACGGAAAATTTGGAGGATGCCTTTACTAGGCTCGGAGAATATGTTTTCCCGTTGGAAGATCAGCGCATGAAAAATAGTGACTATGCTGGTAGTGTGATTGGAAAAATATTGCTAGTTGAAAAAGAATTCGTTCCTAATAGGATTCACATTATTTTTGTCAGACAAATCTTGGGATTCTAGGATAATTTTGAGTTTGTCTGGCTTTTCTTCTAAGATTGTGATAATTAGATTAGAATTTAAGACGTATTCCTTGACAAAAATGAAAAAATGTATATGATTTGGGGGTAATATAAATGTTCTTTAAAACAGGAATTTGTTTTTTTTTAAAAATATCAATGTAGAAAGGAGTGAGAGGATGAAAAGCTTAGAAGATCTATATAGAATTCCAGGTTTATACAGTTCGCCAAATATGTTTTCACCTCCATCAGAAAGACTAGATCATGTAATACAATTTGAGTTGACCAAGGGATGTAGCTGGGGAAAATGTACTTTCTGCGGAGGATATTGTGGAATAAAATATTCCATAAAAACTCCAGAAGAATATAAACAACATGTCGACAATATCTGGAGACTTATTGGCGAAAAATATTTTTCAAGGAAACTTAAGCGCATTTTTGTAGGAGGGGGCAATTCCTTAAATATCGACGGAGAAATGCTTCATCAGCTTCTTTTGTATACACAAATTGAATTTTCCAAAAACATAGGCAGAACACCGAATCGTGTTGCTTTGTATGGTCGTACTACAGATATTTTGAAGCATGGAAAAGATGGTATGGCTAATCTTTGCCACGGCGGAAGATGGCGTAAAGGAAAAAAATGGTATGTGCGTAGTAAATATTTTCCTGCTGTTTTGGATTTGATCTACTGGGGCGTTGAATCTGGCTCTGATGATGTGCTTCGTTATGTACAAAAAGGATGTACAAGTAGGAATATGATAGATGCAGCAACTATTTTAAGGACGGTTAATATGAACACTTCAGTAATGATAATGCCGGGACTTGGTGGGATTAAACATTATATTGAACACGTTGAACGCACCGCTGAATTACTAGGGGTTATCCGACCACGATTTCTTACTTTTATGGGGGTAAATGCGGGCATTCAAAGTCTTTATGCACAAAAGATGCGACAGGAGGAAGAAGGCGGCATCAATAGACCGCTTACTCAAAAAGAAACAGCGGAGCAGATGATTGAAATTATTGAAAAAATGCCGTTTTTTGAGACTAAAATAGGATGTTTCAATACAGATGTGGATGCGGTTGGTTGCAACTATTTGCCTTTTGGTTCCTATAATATCTCTGATCGAGGCGGCAAGAATTCTTTATCATCTCAATTGCGTTACGCATTAAAATAAAAGAACTATTTGTATAATAAGTGTAGTTTATATTAAAACAAAAGCGGTTTGCCTTAATTGGTCAACCGTTTTTTTAATTTTTAAAAAAACCGGGAGGAAATTATCGGGGGGAGTTAAATAGCATCAGTAGCACAAGGCTCATAATGAGCATCGATAACCCCCATGCAATAGCCGCCACTGCTAAGCTGGCTATGAATGTCAATGTGGAAGCAATGATAGTTGGTGCCTTGTGCCATTTGCAGTAAAAGACGATTCTGTCGTCCTTGATTTGTGACGCAAACGCGCCATAAGTCAACAGGAGGTTGTCACAATAATCCACTGCTGGCTTTGGCATGAACATCAATTTATGCACAACAACATCTTTATCATTGTCAAAGCTTACATAAAGCAAGATGTTTTGAATGTCCGCACCTTTGTTTTGAGCTAAAACTTCTACATCGGCGTTCTTGGCGATTTGCCAAAAAAGATTTTCACTTAGAATTTCTGTCAATTCTTCCTTTCTGATATCTCTTCCGCGGATCATTTTGAAGTGAACCTTCGTTGGTGGTACGTACTCGACTTCCGAAATGGTATCATCGAAATCAATATTCCACCAGGCCTGAGTAAAGTATCGTACGGCTACGACAAATACGATTATTGCCATCAACGATGATACCATATGGGGAGTAGTAAATATTTTAAAAAATTCTGCAATGCTTTCTTTCCGCTTGTTCATGGACCCTCTCCTTTATGTGTATGATTGTTTTTTAGTTCCTATTTTATTAATCACCCAATTCTTACCCCAATTAGGATAAAAATTGGATGATTAAACTTGTTAAAGAGCGGACTATGGATATTAGTATGTTCTTGGGATTTTGTCAATTGTGAAAAATAAAAAGGCCTAAAAAGCCTAATTTGTTGAATATTGAGGAAGCTCCGACCATAATCAGAGTGCATATCTTGATAAAATCGGAATACCTTATACCGCATATATTTCGCACAATATTGAGGTTGTGAGAAGAAGTGGGAACTTACTTGGTTTCTGCTATGGTTTAGAAAAATAAAAAAAAGACGACCACTTTGCTCTTTCGAGCGGGCGGGTCGTCCAAAGTTTCAGTGATAGAAACGGCCGTTTTTGTTGGGCTAGCTGTAGCGAGTTTTTCCAGTTTTGTAATTCCACTCCGGATGGCGTTCGTCAGTCAATCGGCCTTCAACACAACGGTGCCAGCCCGTGTAATCGTGGCCATTATGCCCAACGATTGTTGGTGGCATTGTAAATGCTCCTGTTAAGCTCCTCAGTCAGTGAGCTGTCGATGTCTTGGTAGTTAAATACCACCGCAACATTGGCACCCGTTTGGAGCGGATTGATGAACATAATCCTCCGAAAAGCTGGCTCGCAGGGGGTCCATTCAAAAGTTCTTCTTTCCCGCCAAGTCATTGCGATATCCGCAAGGGTATGCGGAAGGAGCTTTACGCCCTTCTTTTCGCAAAAACTAGCAAGAGCCTGAACTGCTACACCTACCAGATAGGTTTCAACGAAATTTTTCATAAAGAACTCTCCTTTTTCTGAATGATTGTCATTTTCACCGTTAACTGGAAAGTATAGCACAAAAAACGCCACTTGTCCAGAGGTTAAAATAAAAAAGGCTCAAATGAGCCTAAGTTAGTGAAATGTTGAGGCTATGGGATGAAGTTGGAACCTACTTGGTTAGCAAGTATACCTTTTAATTACGGGTTGATTTTTATGTTAAATATGGTAAAATAGGATAAGAAGGCTTTTAAATAAAGTAAAATCAATTATATGAGTTTAGCTATAAATACAACAACGCCAGAAGGCATGGTTTTAGCAGCTGATAGTCGTCAATCTTACAGAAATCAAAAAGGCGTTTCTAGGGTTGGTTCTGATTCTGCTACTAAATTATTTTTAATAAATGATCGCATAGGTGTTGCAATAACTGGGATTGCTTTTATTCAGGAGAATGGTGTACTTAAAAATATTAGTAAATTTATTGAGCAGTTTAAGCGGGAGGTTGAAGTGGCAGACTTTTCAGTGAGAGACGTTGCTGATAAATTGCATTATCTTTTTGATAAGAAGATTAATCCTGATGCAGAGTTGGATAAGCTCATGGAACGTGTAAAAATTGATTTATCCAATCAAGGATTAGAACTTTTGGAAATCAAAAAGGAGGCGCCTGGTATAAAATTTAAATTTAAGGATAAAGCAGGAATAGTTAAAGATGGAATTGGAACAGTGGATGGGTTAGCTTTATTTGTTGCTGGATATAACGCGGACGGTTCACATGAAGTTTACAATGTTAATGTGCCAGGAGAAGTTTTAAAAATGAGAGATAGCAAACAACAGAATTTAGAATACGGTGCTGGCTGGCTTGGACAAACCGATGTTGTTACAAGAATTGTTAAGGGTTGGGATCCTAGAATTTTTAATGCACCTTTTGTTGTTGAAAGTGTAAAGAATGGTAAACAAGCAGAAATAGAGAAGCAACTTAATGGACTGGAATATGCCATAAATTGGGGGGCAATGACACTTCAGGACGCTATTGATTTTACTGTTCTGGTTATACAAACAACCGCAGCATTGCAAAGATTTTCTGATGGAATCCAAGCTGATCCAGGTGATATTCCTGGTGTCGGTGGACCTGTGGATGTTTTAGTTCTAACTCCGAGTGGTTTTAACTGGATTAAGCAAAAAGAGCTAAAAATAGAATAATTTTATGAAAAAAGATAAGAATATAATAAGTTTTTATATATTACTCTTGGGAATTGGGTCGTCATTAGCATATTTATCTTATACAAAATTTAATACTTTTTTTAATTCTAATTTCTTTTTGGCCATCGTCACATTACTAGTTGGTGGAACCGCTATAGCATTATATTTAAAACAAAAGTCTGATCATAAACGGGACTCTGCTCAATTGATTATACAAGAAATTAGATATGCAGAGCATCAAATAAAAGATGCTCGCGTGAATGATTATAACTATCAACTTGCCGATAAACTTTTGCCTACCAATAGCTGGCACAAAAATATTCATTTATTTGTTAATGATCTTAAGGAATCAGAAATTGACATTATAAGTAGATTCTATACAAATGCTGCATATTTAGATGTTGTGATTGAAAAAATTTCTGATCATCAAAATAGTAATTTTATTAATGTTGTGAATGTAAATCAGGCGACAATGCCTACGCCACCAGCACCAAATCAAAATTTCAGTATAATACTGCCTCTGCCGTCTCAGCAAATACTTAAAATTGTTTCAGAGAAAATTGATTTTATATATAACACTCCAGCGATAGATAAGTTGCGATTCATTTCGGAAAGATAAGTATTCTCTGGTATCTAGAAACTAGCCCAATCAGCTGGTTTTTTGTTTTTAAAAATATAAAGAGGTTGATTTTTGTCCAAAAATAAGGCAAAATACAAATACAATTGAATTGACCTAAACCTCACTCTTTGGTGGGGCATGGTCTGGAACCTCGCGTAACATAAACGGTCTCATGATCGGTACTTGTTACGCAGGTTCTCACTCGAAAGGGTTTTGGGGTGTTCGCAAGGGCACCGCCGTCGTGTGACCTTTTTTGTATCTAAAAATTTTAATAAATAAAAAATATGTTGAATCTAGAAATCACACCCGCAATGTTTTTTGTTCCATTTTGGAGTGTGTTTAAATTATTTCTACCATACATCGCAATAATTATTTTAGCCAGAGTCATTTATTCTGTCTGGAAAAAGGAAAATAAAAAGAGGAGAGCTAAGGCGACAGATCGGCAGAAAAATTAATTAGGAGATTAAAAAACAGCGCCCCAGTCAATTTATTGATAGGGGCGATAATATTTTAACTTTTAATTGACGCACTTTTTAAAAGTTAAATTTTGTTGGTGGGGGATTGGCGCCCCCGGCGTTTAGTTGTTCTGCGCAAGCAGTGCAGATTTGTAGGCCCGCATAGACATGTGTAGATTCCTGCCCGCAATATTTTTTTGTTTTTGGAGAAAAGGTTTGACAAGGATTATTGACCTTTTCCTGTGGGCTTGTTACGTCTTGTGAATTTGCCACGATAACTTTCATTTTGTATCCCTGAGAGTTTTCTTTCATCTGCGATGATCTGATCGCATGAATGATAATGAATAATCTCTCAACGAGCTTTTTCCATCGGTTGGTTTTTTTCAAAGAACACCTCCTGTTGTCTGAATGTTATTTAGCGTTAAGTATTATTTTGTTGCGTTTGTAGGACTAAGTCAAAACTTATTCATCCCAATTATCCAAAAAATCTTTAGAAGTTACTGTTTTTCCGTATAACATAGGGAATGTGTAGTCAATGAGATGTTTTTGTAAGTTTTGTCTTTTTTTAACATCGGTAGTTTCAACAAGATCTTTTAGGATAATAAAATTAAAACCTTTTTGGAAACCTCCGCAGACTGTTGCCAAAACACAACCATCAGTGAATACGCCGGTGACTAGTAGGTATTGGATATTCTTTTCTTTGAGTATCTTTTCGAGATCGCGGTTGGCAAAGGCATCATAATTATTTTTTGTAATAACCAAATCTTCCTTTTCAGGTTTAACTAAATAAAATTCTTCCGAAAATCCAGTTTCATCATCGGAATAATAACAAGCTGACGGGTCATTGTCATACAGTTCTATTACATTTGGAGATAGACATTTTTTCGTCCAGGGATCTATTTTTACAAAAATAACTTGACTCTTTATTTTCTTTTTAAAAATATCAATAAACTTGGCCAGCCTAGGAATCATTTTTCTTATCTTGGAATAACAAATACCAATTTCTGGATCCTCAGAATTTTCATGACAGCAACTATTAACTACATCTATAATCAATAGTGCTGTATTTTCTGAATTCATTTTTAGATATGGTTTCATATTATGTTTATTGATGATTTAGAATTTATATTCTTTCTCCCTTGCGATAACGTCCAGCTAGCTTTTCCCATTCTTTTGAATAAGTTGCAAAGCTGCTAATTACGCCTTCGTTATCCAGTACTGGGTGTATAGGGAGGGAACTGCCGACGTAATCTTGCCCTAAGGTTTCAGTTTCATAGATTTTAGATGCTTTCTGTACGATTCCGTTCTCAACTCCAGCGCCACATGCTTCAAATATAAGATGGGGAGATTCGATAAAAAATTTTTTGGCACGCTTAAACCCTCCTCCTTCCAAGTCTCGAGAGGATATTGATGTCGGTTCACTTTTTCTGAAAAGCGTGCGGGTCAAGAAATTAAAAACATTCTCATCATTTCTGCCGAAAATTATTTTATTTTTTTCTCCGTGTCCATTAAATTTGGCAAACGATATTTTATGGCGTTCTCCATACTTTACATTGCATTCAACAAGTCGTCGTCCTATGCCAAATTTACGGCCAACTTCGAAAATGCGAAATGAATATTTGCCCTTAAGATTTTCCCATAGAAATTTTGTATCACCCCAGGCCGTTCTAAATACACCATTGTGATCACTGATGGCTGAAAACATCACGCCATAAGGCTTGTCACAATTATCCCTCTCCTGATATTGTTCCGCAAGTAGCTTTTCTGGATAACGCCCGAAATGTCTTATGCCGAACTGTTTAGACAAAACACCTGCAGACCCCGGATATACGCTTTCCAAATATCTCATTGCCTCAACGTTTTGCATGGCTCCCAGAGCAATTTCGTCACCACTGTTCGTGTACCCACTTGATTTCCATGCGGAAATAGTATCTTCCGGAGGCAAGCTATATTCCTCTAGTATTTTTATTAGAAGTTTATTTGAGGCTTGTATTTGATATTTAGTCGCTTCTCCTTTGTCGCGTTTTTCGAGTGCTGATATGACGGCAGGTCCCATGCCTCCCTCCTTACTATCGTAATGAGAAAGATGGTTATAGTCTTTTATTGTTCTTCCTGACGATGCCAGTGTTTGCAACGCAAGAAAAGAATAGATTTTTTTCATTACTCCGCCATATTGATCGGCATATTTTCTGTATGCGGGCGGTGAGTCTAATTGGATTTCATCTTTATATTCAGCATTTTTAAATATTTTTAGAATAATTCGTTCGGCATTATCGCGAAGTTCAGAATCATTTTCAGACTGTGGTTTTGCTAGTATATCCAAAAGGTCTTGCACATGCATTTTTAGATATTGAGTTTCATGTTCAAGGGCAGTCGGATCGCTAGGTTCATTATTAATGATGCGGTCCGCGAAATATTCTGCTCGTTGCACATTTTTTTCGTCAACTGATTTTGACTCGGTTTCTTTTTTTGACCTCATGAGACCGCTTTCAAGGTTAAACATAGACTTAGCTATTTTTTTATTTAGTACTTATTAAAAGTATAATATAAAACCGGCTCACTTGGAAGGCTGGGTTTTTTGTGTTGAGGCTATGGGACGGCGGGAACTTATTTGGTTACTGCTCATAAGGACTAAACCAATCCTAAGCCTCTTTGGAAAGCCATCCTTGTTGATTTTTTGGATCGGCTTGTTCTGGATTATTTATTGCAGAAGAAACTTTAACTTTTGTGAATTGATTATTTCGATCTCCTAACATTTCCAATGTCTTTATGCGGTAAGTATGATCTTCGGATTGAAGTTCCTTATGGTCTCCAAAAAGTAAGATACATGCATAATAGATAATAAAAAAACAATCACGGCTAGCCTTGACTTTTTCTCAAAATAAGCATACAGTCACATATCTATAATTTTTAATAAAAATCATATGGTAATTCGTTTCCAGCAGGCAAAAACACATCTCTTTATCACGGTCCTACTTTTGGCTGTTTTTTTATTTTCCACTACGCCAGCAAATGCTACAAGTGGTTGTTGTTCTTGGCACGGTGGTGTTTCGCATTGCGACACATCCGTAGGAAAATATGTCTGTAATGATGGTTCGTATAGTCCAAGTTGCGGTTGCACATATATTCCTCCAAAACCAAAGCCAGCACCGATTGTTCCGAAAACCCCTGTTAAAACAACTCAACCACAAAATTCAAATAATAGTGCAATTTCACAACTAGTAGAAAGCACCGCGACCGAAAATGCTAGTAAGTTGCAAGAATTACAAAAAGAGAATGACAACTTGAAGGATGATAAAAATAATCTTCAATCTACCATAGCAAATCTCAATAAAGAAAAAGCGGATGATAATTCTTTTGGTGGGGGATTTCTGTTTGGTGCTGTTTCCATAGGCGGACTAGCTTGGTATATAAACAAGAAAAGGAAACAATAAGATAATCTATGTCTAAAGAATTTTCAACCAAAGAAAAAATCTACAATAAAATACTTTTATTGCAGGCCGATGATGAATTTATGGCCGATGTTTTTGTGTTAAGAAAAAAAATTGAAGAAACTCAACTTGAAATAATAAGAATATCTGAAATATTGTAAAATTTAAACGGTCTTCTGATTGTTTTTTCTTTTAATAAAAAATCGCCATTTCTATGGCGATTTTTTAAATTTGTTGGGGAGGAAGGATTCGAACCTTCGCATGACGGAGTCAAAGTCCGTTGCCTTACCGCTTGGCTACTCCCCAATGATATTATTTAATTTTCCTTTCAATAAATTGCAAATAATGCACCTTGCCGCTTGCCTGTCTGTCGGTAGGGCTATTCTCCGATATTATTTTATTCTGCAACAACTTTTCCTCCCATAATTTCCATAGCGGAAGTTAGGAGTGAAGATTGTTCGCGTGGTGCTTCTTTTGTTGTTTCTTGTCGAATTTCTTCTTCAGAACAGGAGGACTGAATTGGCGCTAAATTTTTATCAACCACTATTTGGATGCGAACGGGTAACTCAAGAATCTTACTAAAAACTTCTTCAATTGTCAATTTATTTTTAAGATCATCTAGCTTTTCTTTGTAGAAATCATAAGGTGTGGCAAGCGTGATAATGTTGCCTTCGGTTTTTAGAATTTGACAATTAGACAGAAAGGCACAAAGAGAATGATTGTGAGGGCGAATTTCAATCAAGAGTTTGTTCCAGCGACTTTTTAGCAGTGACGCATCAAGCGAAATATTTGGATTTATTTCAATTTCTTTTTTGGGGGAAATAGGGGAATCTGCAATGACTTCCGTATGCTTCGAGACTGGCGCTATTGGTTTTTGTGCGATAGGTGATTCCGGTTTGTTTGTTACCGGTGTGCTCGTAGTAGTATTTTTTTCCACTGCAATCTCTTGCTCTATTATTTGTTCTGGTGCGGGAAATTTTCTGGTGGCTTTGATGATGGCGATTTCCAGGGCTAATTGAGGCAAAAGAAAAGAATGGATTTTATTTTGCGCTTCCAGGAAAAGATTGATCGCGGAAATTATTTCTGGCAGCTCAATTTTGGTTGTTTGATTTTGAAGGGCTTTGATTTTTTCTTGGGTCATTTCGCGTGTGAAAAAATCTTTGAAATTTTCATCAACCTTGAGGAGCATTAATTGACGAAAATGATTAATCAGGGATTTAGTGAAAATTTGCAAGTCATACCCTTTAGCGATTAGCTCATTGATTTTTTTGATTGCATTGGTAGTATTTTTGGTGGCGATGTCTTCGGCAATATCAATGACAAAACTTTTATCAGCGGTGCCTAGAATTTCTTCCACTTCTTTGGCGGTGATATTTTTATCTTCCATGGAAAAGATTTGTCCCAAAAGTGATTCGGCATCGCGAAAACCGCCTTCAGCTGAAAGGGCGATCATTTCCAAGGCTTCTTTTTCAATCGTGATTTTTTCCTTTTCGGCGATAAGGGTTAATTTTTCGATGATGTCTGGCATTGGTAGGCGCGGAAAATCAAATCTTTGACAACGAGAAATGATTGTCTCTGGCACTTTATGAATTTCAGTTGTGGCAAGAATAAAAATGACATGAGCTGGTGGTTCCTCGAGTGTTTTCAAAAGTGCATTGAAAGCGCCAGTAGAAAGCATGTGCACTTCGTCGATTATATACACCTTATATTTTAGCAGGGTAGGAGGCAAGCCAATGGTTTCTTTTAATTCACGAATGTTATCCACTCCCGTGTTTGAAGCGGCGTCGATCTCGATGATATCGAGGGTTTGTCCATTTTGGATTGTTTTGCAGGACTGGCAATTTTCACAAGAATTTATTTTTTCATCGGTGCTGATTTTGTCGACAACTTCACAATTAATTGTTTTGGCGAAAATTCTAGCAAAAGTTGTCTTCCCAGTACCTCTTGATCCGGTGAAAAGATAGGCGTGAGAAATGCGATTGTGCTTGATGGCATTAGAAAGCGTGCGCACAATATGGGCCTGTCCGATGATTTCGGAAAAGTTTTTTGGTCGGTATTTTCGATATAGAGTTTGAGACATATTTTTGTAACTTTATTATCAGTCTAACACTATTTTTCCAAAAAGAAAAATCCTGATTTTAACAGGATTTTTGTTGAAAAAATAGCTACTTTTTAAAAACAATAAATTTATAGCCGATAAAATTCCAAGCTAGTCCAATAATTGAACCAAAAGCTGCGCCAATTAATCCCCACTGATTATCATCCATTCCTGCGACTGGAGGAATGTATTTAAAAACAAAAGAAGCAACAAGGTTGTTTATCATAAAACCAACAACGCTAACAACAAAAAATTGAAAAAATTCAGATTTTTTATCCCCAATCTTATTAAAAGTCCAGTGCTTGTTCCAGAAATAACTATTGATATTAGCAATTATAAAAGATATAGCTTTGTATAAGGAATAAAAAGTTAAAATAGAGATTCCTGAAACGATAACATTTTTTGCTTCAATTTGAAATGTGCTCTTGAAAAAGAAAGTTAAAAGAGAGAGCATTCCTAGATCAACTAAAACATTAAGCACGCCAGATATACCGAATTTTCCCAGTTGCCAAAAAATAGCAATCTTTTTGCTGATTTTATGAGCAATGATTAAACCAAGAGGGGTTGCTATTAAAAAAAATGGTACTGTGGCAAAGAATAATTGATCGTAGAGTTTTTGATTGGAGCTTTTTAAAACTGGTAAGAGAAGCAGGCCAATTAAAAAACCAGCAGAAGTGGCAAAAATTAAATCTTTTTTTGTCACTTGAATTATTTCAGTTTTCATTCCTTAATTTTTATTTTATTAATAAAGTAGAGGATTGATATTACTCTTCCTCTTTAGTTTCAGCTTTATCATCAGATTCAGCCAGCTCTTTGCGTAATTCTTCCAGATCCGGTGCCCACTCATCAATAATAGACGAAGCGGATTCTTCGGTAGGTTTATTTTCTTCTGTAGGAGTTGGTTCTGTATAATAGCTAGGTTTTGTATAGCTAGGTTTTTCTCGAAAAATATCATCAATATTTTTTGGTTCAGGACTTTTTTCGGGCAGCATTTTTTCTGTTACTTTTTGCAAGACGTTTTCAATTGCACCCCATTCCGATTCCATATCACGTGGGGTTACTAATGTGACCTCATCTCCTGGTTCAACTTTGAAATAGGTGATTGAGGCAAGGAGCACGCGATAAGCTTTTCCTTCAGCTGCTACGAAATAGTTTCCGTCAACATCTTGATTGACTGTTCCGATTGTCATCTTTCGCACGACTGGTCCTATTTGCTTATACACAAATGAGCCATCCGAAGTGATGGTTAATTTGAGCATATCGCCCTTAACTAGTTTTGATTTGGAAGCGTAGTTAGCTGGAACGGGATATTGTTTTCCGTCTGTTCCAATCATGATTTGGCCATCGAAAGTGCCTTCAATAACTCGATTATTTTCATCATCCTCATCTTCGGCTTTGCGTCGGCGGCCGGTTTTTTTCTTGCCTTCCAGTTGCAATAGCATCGATTTTGCGCCTTGTAATGTTATCTCTGCATTAGAAATCATATCGCGAAGCGCTTGAATTTTTTGCGCGTTCTTTTCGCTTGAATTGTTATTTTGTTCGTCCATTATGTTTGTTTATTTTTTATGTTTTTTATTTCAATAGAATTATACAATTTTTAAAACTATTGTGCAAGTTTGATTTGTCTCTTAAATATCCTAGACAGTTTTTTTAATTGAATATAGAATGAGAAAGTAATCAATAGGCAATAATAAAAAATATGCAAATAAAAAGAACGTTTTATTTTTTGAGTATTTTTGCGCTCATAGTCATTTTTTCCGGTTGTAGCAATCCTTTGGGGGACAATAAAACAATCAAAGAAGAGTCTGAACAAAAAACAGCGAAGACAGAGAACGTTAGCTCTAATAATTTAAATAATAATCAAAAGAATATGATGTCAACCTTAAAAGCGCCAACAATCAGTCAGGAATTAATTAAAAAATATCCCTTCGCCGTGATCAAAACTAATCTCGGTGATATTAAGGTTAAACTGGCTGGCGTCGAAACTCCATTGACTGTGACTAACTTTTTGCAGCTAGCAGACAGTAAGTTTTATGACGGTGTTCGTTTTCATCGTGTGATTAAAGGTTTTATGATTCAAACCGGAGATCCTCTTTCTAAAGATGATGCAATGAAAAATAGATGGGGAACTGGTGATCCTGGTTATAAATTCAAGGATGAGCTCAAAGGAACAGAAAAATATCCTCAAGGAACAGTGGCTATGGCCAACTCAGGACCTAATACTAACGGCAGTCAATTTTTTATCGTAACAGCAAGTCCTCAGGTAGCGCTTCCTGCTAGTTATACCGTTTTCGGAGAAGTGGTGTCAGGAATTGACGTTGCGCTTAAGATTGAAAATGTTAAAACGACCACACCTGATCGTCCAGTGGAAAACGTGACTATAAAAACCATCGAACTTTTGGCGAAATAATTTATTTATTCTAATTGTATGATAACGACAATAATTTTTGATTTAGCAGAAGTTTATCTTAAGGGTTTTTATGGAATAGAGGATTATCTTAAAGATGTATTAAATTTAGAAGTAAGTGAAATTAAAAATAAACTTCAAGGCCCAGAATTTAGACCGCTAATGGAGGGAAAGATAACGGAGGATGAATTTTGGGAAAGAAATATTCAAAGAAATAATTGGAATGTTGAAGTTGGAGAATTTAAAAATGCGATTAGAAATAACTTCGAAGAGATTGAAGGGACAAGGGATATTATTGAAAAACTTAAAGCTGATGGATATAAGCTGGGCTTATTATCTGATCATTCAAGAGAGTGGATAGACCATTGTAATAAAAAATTTGATTATCATAAATTATTTCATTCTACACAGTATTCTTTTGAAGTTGAATGTTGTAAGACAGATAAGAAGACTTTTGAGATTTTATTGGGAAAACTAGGTGAAAGGGCTGAGGATTGCTTATTTATTGATGATAATGAAAACAATATTAATACCGCTAAATCGATTGGATTAAGCACTATTCAGTTTAAAAATCCCGACCAGTTAAAAAAAGAGCTCGCTCTTTTTTTAGCAATCACAATGTGAGTATTTGCCAAAAGGCAAACTTGATGATATATTACATAGCAGATTAACTATTTTATTTTTAAACTATGCCAGTAGCAAGAAAGCGCCATACTAAGGCCCGAAGAGACAGAGCCAGAGTTCCCTATAAACTAAAGCCTAAAAATCTAGTGGAATGTACGACTTGTAAAGCTCAAATTGAACCACATGTTGCTTGTAGCAATTGTGGTAAATACAAAGGCAAGGAAGTTATTGATACTACTAAAAAATTGACAAGAAAAGCCAAGAAAAAATAAACAAAATTCAACTATGGCCAATCGGCACCTATCACGATCAGTTGCAATGCAATCCCTCTATGAGTGGGATTTTAAAGGTCAAAAAAAAGAACTAGTCGCTGATATTATGCAAAAAAATATTGCTGAATTTGCACCAGGTATGGATGATGTTTCTTTTGTGCACACACTTGTTGAGATGACTATAGCTAACCAGGATAAAATTGATCCTCTGATTGAAAAATGTGCTCCGGAATGGCCGTTGGAACAAGTAACAATTGTTGATCGTAATATTTTGCGTTTGGGAATTTGTGAGCTTTTGTTCGGTAATTATGAGGAGGTGCCACCAAAAGTGGCAATTAATGAAGCAATTGAGTTGGCTAAGTCTTTTGGGGGAGAATCTTCAGGAAGGTTTGTTAATGGAGTTTTGGGCACAATCTATCGAGAGTTAGGTGAACCGATGAAAGATGATAAGACTAAACCTAAAGAGAAAAAGGCAAAAACAGAAGAAGAATAATTTTTAAATTTTCAATTTCCAATTCCCAGTTCCGAACAGTCGGAGTTGCGAATTGTAAATAGTGCATTTTTGTGGTTGAAAAATTAGCGGAAAAAATTGAAGTAAAATTTAATAATCTTGATCTATTGAAGCAGGCGGTAACGCATCGTTCTTATTTAAACGAACATCGAGACTATAAATTAGAGCATAATGAACGTCTGGAATTTTTAGGTGATGCGGTCTTGGAATTGGTTGTGACCGAGCATTTATATAATAATTATTCCAATCCAGAAGGTGAAATGACAAATTGGCGAGCGGCTTTGGTTTGTGGGGAAATGTTGGCTAAGATTTCCAAAGAACTTGGTGTTGAAGAATATTTAATGATGAGCAGAGGTGAAGCTAAGGATATGGGAAGGGCACGTCAATATCTACTTGCCAATGCATTTGAAGCAATTGTGGGGGCAATTTATTTGGATCAAAAAGAAGAAGGCTATAATGTTTGCAGGGAGTTTATTCTCAAACAAGTTGTAACAAAATTACCGGATATCATAGAAAATAAATTATATCTCGATCCAAAAAGCCGTTTTCAGGAAGAATCACAAGAACGAATCGGCACAACACCATCTTATCGTGTCCTAGAAGAAAGCGGACCAGATCATGATAAAAAATTTGTTGTGGGAGCTTTTTTGGGTGATGATATGGTAGCTAAGGGTGAAGGGCTTTCCAAGCAAGAGGCCCAGAGGAATGCTGCAGAAAAAGCATTGGAAGCAAAAAGTTGGTAGTGTTTTTGAACATCACTTATTTAAAATAAAAATGTTTCTCAAAAAACTGGAAATTAATGGGTTTAAATCTTTCGCAACGAAAACGGTGTTGGATTTTTCGTTGTCTAATAATGAAAATGGTGTTAGTGGCATCGCAGCTATTGTCGGACCGAATGGTAGTGGAAAATCTAATATTGCCGATGCAATGCGCTGGGTGATTGGTGAGCAATCAATGAAAAACTTGCGAAGTAAGAAATCCGAAGACATTATTTTTGCTGGCTCAGGAAAAAAAGCTAAGTTGGGCAGTGCTCAAGTAACCTTATATTTTGATAATAGTGAAAAAAGAATTCCTTTAGATTTTTCTGAAGTTTCAATTTCTCGAAAAATTTTTCGTAGTGGGGAAAGCGAATATCTTATAAATGGTTCTCGAGTAAGATTGCAAGATATCGTTGATATTTTGGCAAAAACTGGGATAGGCAAGGAGAGTCACGCCATTATCAATCAGGGAATGGCAGACGCAGTTTTGAATGCCACTCCTTTGGAGCGAAGATTTGTGATTGAAGAAGCAGCTGGCGTTAAGCAATATCAAATAAAAAAAGAAAGATCTCTGCGTAAATTAGAAACGACTAAGGAAAATTTATTGCGTGTTGGTGAGCTTATTGAAGAAATTAGGCCACATCTTAAGGTTTTGAAGCGCCAGGCAGAAAAAGCCGCTCAGAGCGAAGTTGTTGCTAGAGACTTAAAAGAAAAACAAACAATTCTCTATACCTACTTATGGAATAAATTTACTGAGGAAAAAATAAGGTTAAGTGAAGAAAAAGACGAATTAGGTCGGCGCATGATGAATGTTCAGCGTGAAGCAGATAAATTGACTGACGAGATTAATAGTAGGTCTAAGGAAGAAAAGGCTAATGAAGCTTTGGCTGAATTGGAAAAAATCCAAAGAGAAAAAAGAAATAAGCTAAATGATTTGGAGCGCGAAGTTATGATTCTGTCTGGTCGTGTTGAAATCGAAAGGGAAAAGCAAAAGAGTATTCAAATAATTGAAGAAATAAAGATCAAAAGTCAGCCGGTTGATTTAAGTTATGTGAAAAATAATTTGGACGAAATTAGGCATGATCAAGAAATGCTGATTAAGAAACTGAGTGAGGCAAAGAGTCTTGAAGATCTAAAGGATTTACAAGTGCTAGCGGGAAAAATCGGAAAGAGATTGAGCGATTTAAAACTAGATATTGAAAAAGGAAAAAAGGAAGAACGAGTGCCCGATGAGAAGCCAAAATTGGCAATAGTTCCGCGTGTCGATACGCCAATTATCCTCGAACTTAAAGCGAAAGCTGAAAAAGTTCGTCAAGAAATTAGTGAATTGCAAAAAGAGTTGGAAAAAATTGCTAAAGATATTCAAGAAGAGGTGGCGCGTGATCGTGCTAGGAGACAACAATTTTTTCAAATTGAGCATGAACTGCGTCAAAGACAAAATGAGGTAAATACTTTTCGAGATAAATTTAATGATTTCAAGATATCTCTAGCAAAAATTGAAGTGCGAGAGGAGGATTTAAAAGCACGTGTCTTAGAAGAGCTTAAAATAGAAGTTTCAGTTTTAGGTGAGACAGTTAAGGAAGTCGAGGATCAATTTTTATTGGAAAGAGAAATCGCTAAGTTGAAATTTCAAATGGAACAAATTGGAGGAATCGATCCTTTAGTGATGACGGAATATGATGAGACGAGTAAGCGCTTTGATTTTTTGACTAAAGAATCTCAAGATTTGGAAAATGCGCTTGTTTCACTGCGAGAGGTGATTAGAGAAATGGAAAAGAAGGTGAATGAAAAATTTCATGAAACTTTTGCTGAAATCAATAAAGAATTTTCTAAATATTTCCGGATTATTTTTGGAGGCGGAGACGCACATTTGACTAAAATAAATATTAAACCCAGAAAGAGCAAAGAAATTTTGACAGATGAGGAAAATGGAGAAGGTGAGGCTGAATCAGATTCTCTTCCAGAGGAAAATTCTGAAAAGGAAAAAGAGGATAATAATGAAATAGGAATTGACATTTCAGCTTGTCCGGCTGGAAAAAGAATTAGCAATCTTTCTATGCTTTCTGGCGGTGAGCGTTCACTAACGTCTCTGGCACTTCTTTTTGCAATTATTGCTCATAATCCACCACCATTTTCAATTCTAGATGAAGTGGAAGCAGCATTGGACGAAGCTAATTCGAAGCGTTTCGGAAGAATTATTCAAGAACTTTCTTCTCGCACACAGTTTGTGACTATCACGCATAATCGTGAAACAATGCGTCAAGCCGCACTGCTTTATGGAGTAACAATGGGTGAAGATGGAATGTCAAAATTGCTTTCCGTTAGAATTGATCAAGTCGGGCAAGGAGGAAAAATATTGCAATAGGATTTGTGTTTTAATCAAAATTAATTTTAAAAAATATGGAATTTAAAGAGCCATCAGCATCACCTGAAAAAAGAGAAACTGAAAGTGGTATGATAAAAATAAAGAATGAATTTGGAGAAAATGTAGTTAGATTTGATATTTTGAAAGACGGAAGGTTAGTGGTCGGTAAAAAGGAATTGTTGTTTGTTCTAAGAGCAGTCAAAAGAGACACTGCAAATTACACAACAGTTTCTGTCGTGCCTGAAGAAGGGGATATAAATAGTGGAGGTATAGTAATAAAAAATGAAACTGGAGAAAATAAAATTAAATTTGAAATTTTAAATGATGAACGGATTGCTATAAATGAAGATCAATTGGTCTATGTTTTAAAGGCAATTGCGGGTGATACTATGAATTTTTCAAGTGTTTCTATGGAAAAAAATCTGCACAAATAAAAAGCTTGACAATGTGGAATTGGGAGTGTATTTTATTTCAATCCTGCTTTTTTATTTAACTAAATTTGCGCAAAAGAATAAATAATATTATTATAAAAGAAGGGATAGCTCCCTTTATTTTTTTGTTTTATTGAATATGCAAAAGCAAGATGAAAAAAAACAAATAAAGATTGATCTTAAGGGCTTTTGGGTTCGTATCTGGAAACTTCTTAAACCAAGTCGCAAGCAGATTATATATCTGTCGCTTTTGATTATGGTTAT
Organism: Candidatus Moraniibacteriota bacterium; assembly: GCA_049303795.1. Taxonomy (GTDB): domain Bacteria; phylum Patescibacteriota; class Minisyncoccia; order Moranbacterales; family UBA2206; genus UBA9630. The sequence continues at coordinate 43,165 of JBAQNM010000015.1, read as the reverse complement.
GGAGGTTGTCCATCTGGTTGGTCCATATATGCTCAAGATAATAATTGATAAGATTACTACTTTTGACGTGGCACAGCTTAGGAGTATTTTAATTTTAATTGCCGGAATGTTTTTGGTTAATCAGATTTTTTCTCTTATTGATTATTTTGCTGATCGGAAAATTTTTGACATTTTAGTTGATGTGATTTCCTATCTTTCTATCAATGCTCATAAAAAAATGGTATTTTTGGGCCTTGGTTATCACGAAAAAGAAAATACCGGCAGTAAAATTATTAAAATAAACCGTGGTGTGGATAAGATTGATGATTTATGTAGCAATTTCTTTTGGGAAGTGGCACCAACTATTTTTCAAATTATTTTTACAACTATTACACTGTTTGTAGTTAATTGGCGCTTTGGTCTTATCATTTTAATTTTTGTGCCTATTTTTATTTTCCTGACTTTACGTGTTAATAAGATGGTTTTTCCTTTCCGCAAAAAACGCTTTGATGAGCAGGAAGTAATGGGAAGTTTAATGACCCAATCAATCATCAATATTAACACGGTAAAATCCTTTGTGCAGGAATTGCGTGAGCATAATCAATTTGTGAAAGCAACAGAAAAAGTTAAAAATAGTATTCTTGAAGAATTTAAAAGAATTCTTAAATATAATGTGGCGCGCAATTTTGTAATTGATTTGGGAAGGGGCTGTGTGTTGCTTTTTGGAATTTATCTAGTAATGGAGAAGCAAATTACCGTGGGAAGTTTAGTTTTTGTGTATACTATTTCGGAAAAAGGCTTGCTTTCACTTTTCCGCATTTCACGTTTATATGACAGAATCATGGAATCAAGTGAGGCAGTGGAAAGGCTATATATTTTGTCGATGGAAGAGTTTGATATTAAAAATAATTCACGTGGAATCAAGCCAAAAAATATAGAAGGAGTGGTTGAATTCAAAAAATTATCTTTTTGTTATAGCGGAAGTGATAATCGCGCTTTGGACGAGGTTAGTTTTAAAATTGGCTCTGGTTGTGTAACAGCCTTGGTTGGTCCATCTGGTGGAGGCAAAACAACAGTTGTACGTATGATCTATCGTCATTACGATCCAAGTGGCGGTCAAATTTTGCTAGATGGGAAAGACTTAAAAGATTATGATTTATATGCTTTTCGCAGATTTATTGCGATTGTCCCTCAGGAAGTGGAAATTTTTGATACAAGTGTTAGGGATAATATTTCTTATGCCAAACCGAACGCGACAATTTCGGAAATAAAAGCCGCTGCTCGCATTGCTAATGCAGAAGAATTTATTTTACAGCTAAAAGATGGATATAACACAACGGTTGGTGAGCGCGGAATTAAACTTTCTGGTGGACAAAGACAGAGATTGGGAATTGCTCGCGCAATTTTAGCTAATCCACGTATTTTGATTTTTGATGAAGCCACTAGCAGTCTGGATTCCTATTCAGAGCGCTTGATTCAAGATGCTATGGATAAAATTAGTAAAAACAGAACAGTAATCCTGATTGCACATCGCCTAAGCACAATTAAAAAAGCAGATAAGATTATTGTGCTTGAACGAGGAAAGGTTGTTGAACAAGGCAATCATTTGGAACTTTCACGCGTAAACGGCGGCTTGTATCACAAATTAATAAAATTGCAAGAGGTGGGTGACGTCGAGTAATATAGAAGAGTATTTATTGGCTAACAGAAGCAAAAAAATGCTTGACATAAAGTGCTTTAAAGACTAAGATGAATCAAATGAAAAAAATCGCATTAGGTCTTATTAGGCTATATCAAAAGACACTTTCCCTGGATCAAGGGTTTTTCTCTTATTTATTCTCTGAACGTATTTGCCGTTTTCATCCACTTTGCAGTCAGTATACCTATGAAGCAATTGATCGTTTTGGTATTTTGAAAGGAAGTTGGCTAGGATTTCGTAGGATAGTTCGTTGTCATCCTTGGAATGATGGAGGGTATGATCCCGTTCCAAAAAAATAATTATTTAAACTAAAAATTGTGTTTACAGATGAAGTAAAAATAGCTGTCATTGCCGGTCACGGTGGTGACGGAGTAGTAGCTTTTAATAAAATTAAAATGAGTCTCGGACCGACTGGTGGTAAGGGTGGCAAGGGAGGTAATGTCTATTTTGAAGGTGTTTCTAATTTATCTGCATTAAATAAATATAAGCACAAAAAAGAATATTATGCAGAAAATGGAATGAATGGTAAGAAGGATAATTCAGAAGGAAAAAGTGGAAAGGACTTAATATTAACAGTTCCGATTGGCAGTGTTCTTCATTTTGTGAATATGAAAAAAGAAATTGACATCACTGAAGTTGGCCAGAAGGTGCTTGTGGCCAAAGGAGGAATGGGTGGTCGAGGAAATTTCAGTTTTCGCTCACCGATCAACACTTCCCCTGAGGAAAGAGAATTGGGCAGTCCTGGAGAAGAAGTTGATTTTCTAATCGAACTTCGCTTTATTGCGGATATCGGATTGATTGGTATTCCCAGCGCAGGAAAATCTTCCATACTTAATGAGTTAACGATGGCGAATGCAAAAGTGGGTAATTATGATTTCACAACACTGGAACCTAATTTAGGTGTCATGGACGGTGTTATTTTAGCTGATATACCAGGGCTGATAGAAGGTGCATCTAATGGAAAGGGATTGGGAATTAAATTTTTGCGTCATATTCAGAGAACAAAAATTCTAGTTCATTGTATTAGTTTAGAGTCAGCTGATCTTAAAAAAGACTACGACGTCATCAGAAAAGAGTTGGGAAATTATAGTCCGGATTTAATAAAGAAAAAAGAGATTATTCTACTTACAAAAAGTGATCTTTCTGACGAGAAGATTATCGATCAAAGAGTTAAGCAAATGCAGAAAATAAATTCAAATGTATATGTTGCTTCTATCCACAACCAAGAGCAAATAGACAACTTAAAACAAAATTTATTATTAATGTTAAAAAATAATTCATAAGGCCTATGTATTGGTTTTTTTCATTTTTATTTATAATAGCAGTGATGATTCCCGATATAATCAGAAGTAATATTTCTTTTCTGCCAGAAGAACGTGCTGAGGAAATAATCATTTTTTCTTTGGGAACAATCGCTTTTCTAACTTTTTTGCGCAATGAGCGTCGCATAGCAGCTCAACGAAAAGAAAAAGAGAAAGCACAAAAAAAGATGAACCAAACGGTTAAAGATCTAGTTGATTCCTATAGTTATATCGGCGAAGTAAATCGCAAAATGGATATTTTGATGGAAGTTGCGTTAGGTCTGGCTGACCGATCACTTCTAGATAAAAAGAAAGAAAAGGAGGTATATGAATCAATTATTAATGCCGCTAATTTTCTTTTGAAAGGCGATTCGACAACGTTGCGGTTCATAAACACAGAAACGCAAAGAACTGAAAGGGAGCTTAAAATACCAGAAAATACCAATATGCGAGTTTCTAACAAGGAATTGATAGGTATGCCTGAAAATGTTAATATTAAAAAACAAGAAGATTATTTAATTATTTCCTCTCCGCAAAAAATTAATCAAATCAAGAGTTTTTTGGTGGTTAATAACTATGATGATCAAGAGGAGAAAAAACCGAGGAATATTGAAATTTTAAAATTATTTGCTTCTCAGGCAGTTTTTTTACACGCCTACATGGAGAAAGGTGAAGATAGAAATTGTGAATGTGATGAGGTTAAGATTGTTAATTAAATTAATTTTAAATTATATGAAAAAAGAAAATATTAAACCACTGGGAGAAAATGTATTAGTGAAAATATCTAAGGCCGATCAAAAAACTAAATCAGGTATTGTGCTTCCTGATACAGCCAGCGTTGACCGTCCACAAGAAGGAAAAGTGGTTGCTGTTGGTGATAGTGAAAAAATTAAAGTTAAAAAAAATCAAGTGATAATTTTTGCTAAATATTCAGGTTCAGAAATTAAGATTGACGGGGGTGATTTTCTAATCCTTAAATCGGAGGATATTTTAGCGATAATAGAATAATTTTATTTAACTATTTCATAACCCTTTTGTTTCCAAGTAAGCAGTCCATCAGAAAGCGTAAAGGCATTAAAATTACCAAGATCAAAAAGTCTAACGCCGGCTTTAAAGGCGTCAATGCCAGTTGTGTCATAGAGGACAACTTCTTTTCTAAAAGGAATTTCGGCGTTCCTTCTTTCCAAGTCGTCTAGTGGAATATTAATTGCACCTTTAAGATGTCCTGCATCAAACTCTGAACTTTTACGTACGTCAATTAATAAAAATGAACCTTCTTCTTTGCTTGCTATCATTTCTTTGAGTTGATCACTGGAGAGGTAGTTAATTTTTGCTTGATCGGAAAATGAATCTGGATTTCCCTCGGTGATTGTTTGATTGAAACTATTTTTCCAATTATTAAAACCGCCTTCTAGATAATAAATATTTTTATAACCTTCAGCTGACAAACTATCAGCGATAGAATTTATGTTTATTATTTCGCAGATATCGTCAAATAGGACGTATTCTTTGTTTTTATCTAGCGACTTGATTGCTGAGGATAGTTGGTCAATTGGAATGTTTTGAGAGTTTGGGATGTGTTCCATTTCAAAATCAACTGCATCACGCAAATCAATAAGGATTATTTTATCACGACTTTTAATCCTTCCGGATAATTCTTTCGGTGTAATTTTATTAATTTTTGTTGTGTCCACGCTTTCTCTTTTTATCAAATCAGCAGTAGCTTCCTTGGGAGTTTCTTCATTGTTTTTTCCTCCTACGTAGGGTTTTAATATTGTAATTATGGCAATAAATAAAATCAAAACAAAGCCGATAGTCAATATTTTTATATTTTCGTTTTTTGGTTGATGCATATTATCTTGCATAAAAAATTATTTTAAAATACTACCAATAAATTCCGGGTTGCCATTAACAAAATCATTTATTTTAATATTAGTTTTACCTTCTTTTTGCAATTCTTCTAGTAAGATAATACCTTTGCCAGTTTGCACAACAACTTTTTCTTCTAGTATGAAAACTTCTCCGATGTGATGGGTCTCTGAAGGACTCTTATCTTTGAAATTAATTTTATTTAGTTTAATTCTACTAAGTGAGGAATCTTTTTGCCAATAGGTGAAAATGCCTGGCCAGGTAAAAAAAGCACGATATTGATTATAGATATCTTGAGCAGCATTCGTCCACATCACTTTTCCATCACTCCTCTCGATTAGTTGGCAGAGAGTTGCTTTTGATTCATCTTGTTCAATCGGTTCAATTTTTCTCCTAATCCAAAGTGGGATTGTTTCCAAGAGAAGTTTTATCGATAACTCTGCCAGTCTTGTTGAAAGTTCGGCACTTTTTTCATCCGGTCCGATTGTTATTTTCTTTTGACTTAAAATTTTACCTGTATCAATTCCAGTGTCCATAAGCATTATTGTCACGCCAGTTTCTTTTTCTCCATCCAAAATAGCATTTTGAATTGGTGATGGTCCGCGGTATTCGGGTAGCAGAGAGGCATGGATATTGATTGCCCCAAAACCTGCCATTTCGAGAACTTTTTTAGGAAGAATTTTACCATAAGCGGCTACAATCAATATATCTGGTTTTTGCTCTTCTAGTTGGGCAATTTCTGTATCTCCGAATCTGGTAGGTGAGAAAACTGGAATTTTTTTTGTTTCCGCAGTAATTTTTACAGCTGTTTTTTCCAATGTTTGTTCACGCCCAACTTTTTTATCTGGTTGGGTATAGACACTAATAACATTATATTTTTCAGCAATAATCGATTTTAAAATTTTATCGGCAAAATCCGATGTGCCCATGAAAATAACTCTCAATTTGATTGATTTTTCGTCCATAAAATTGTCCATTAAATGCTTAACTTCTCTCAATATATAAAATTCCATCTAAATGGTCTATTTCATGTTGCAATGCCCTGGCCAAAAGACCTTCTGCTTTGATTTCTATTTCTTTTCCCGCTTTATTTTTGGCAATAACTTTAACTTTTTTTGAACGCTTGATAGGCAAAAATTGACCGGGAAATGAAAGACAGCCTTCTTCGCAAATTTCCTTACTCCAAGATTTTGATTTGAACTTAGGATTGATTAGTACATAAGTTTTTCTTTCGAATTTGATCACGCAAAGACGCAATGATTTTCCCACTTGCGGAGCGGCCAAGCCCATGCCGTTATTTTCCTTCATTGTTTCGATCATGTCCAAAATGAGTTCCTGAATTTGAGGATCTTTGGGGTTTTCAATTTCTTGCGTCTTTTTTTTGAGACAAGGCGCTGGGTAAACTTGAATTGGGAGAATTGTCATAGGTCTAATTTTTATGTAGTTGAGATTGGATCGATATCAATAATCCAGCCAGAGGGAAGTGATTTCAAGATTTGTTTGGTTTTTTCTGGTAGACTGGAATCGAATTTTATTATTATTTGCTTGCGAAATTTTCCTCTGATTTTTGGAATAAAACAATCTTGTGGTTCAGTTATTTTTAGTTCATTCTTTGCTTCAGTTAAGCGGTCATAACCCTTTTTTGTTTCTTCATCAACTCTGGGCTTATTATAATCTTGAAAGACTAATTTGGCAATCTTTCCAAATGGAGGATAGGAGAGTGCTTCTCGGTCAGATAATTCTTTTTGATAGAAAAGCGGATAATTTTTTTGGACGATAGCTTGCAGTAGTTTATTTTCCGGATGATAGGTTTGAATAATCACCATTCCGGGAAAGCGCGCTCCGGGACGAGCAACGCGACCAGACAATTGGACTAAATCTTGGTAGGCTTTTTCTTGGGCGTTCCAAGTGGGAAAAGAAAACATATTATCAGTATCAATCACGCCAACCAGGGACACTCTCGGCAAGTCCCAACCTTTTGTGATCATTTGGGTGCCAATCAGAATATCAAACTCGCCTTGAGAGAATTTTTGATAGATATCCGCTTGAAAATCTTTTTCTTTTATTTTTTCCGTATCAATGCGCAGAATTTTTGCATTAGGAAAAAAACTGGCCACTTCCTTTTCCACTTTTTGTGTGCCAAGTCCGACATTGCGAAAAACAATTTTTTTGCACTTACTGCACTCTGGAATAGCTGACGAAATGAACGAGCAATGCGTGCATTTATAATTCCCGGAATTTCCATAAACAAGTGCGCGATCGCACGCAGGACAGCTGAGCACTGTTTTGCAATTATCACAAACCGAAAAAGCGCTCATGCCTTGCCGGTTAATAAATAGAATTGTTTGCAATCTATTTTTCAGTGCATAAGCGATTTCTGCTTTTAGTTTTTTCGAGATACAAGAATAATTCTTAATCCAACGCTCTTTTCGCATATCAACTAGAATTGTTTCTGATGGAGGTTGTCTTAATATTTCCAGTTTGAGTGGTGGCAATTCGAGCAGTTGATACTTTTTGATTTGTGTTTGATAGAAAGATTCAATCGATGGCGTGGCCGAGCCGAAAACAATTTTGCAATGATTGAGCTCTGCCAGTTTTTTGGCAACATTCCTTGCGTCATAGCGTGGACTCATATCCCAGGACTTGAAAGACATATCTTGCTCCTCATCAATCACAATTAGTGCTAATTTTTGAAATGGCGCAAAAACTGCCATGCGTGTTCCGATGATAATTTTGGCTTCGCCGGATTTAATGCGCGACCAATTGGCAAAAAAAGCGCCTTTGGAAAGGTTACTGCTAAGAAGGGCGATTTCTTCCGGTTCAAAATAGACGCCATATCTTTCCAGTGCTTGTGGTGTCAAAGTTTTTTCTGGCACTAAAATCAAAAATTGACTTTGGGGGTTTTGTTTTTTGAGTTCCAGCATTGAATGAATATAGACTTCTGTTTTGCCAGCGCCGGCCGGACCAAAAAGCAGAAACTGATGATTGTCAAATTTGATTTCTTTTGAAGTATTTTTGGAAATTGATATTACTGCTTTTTGTTGCTCCGATGTCAGGGTGATTTTTTTCTCTGATTTTTTTTCAATCTGCGTTTCTGATTTTTTCGGATTCCTTTTCATTTGCTTTACGGCGAAATTTTTCATGACTATTCCCAGCGAGGCTAGATAATAATCAGAGATGTGGCTTGCCAGTTTGAGTTGCTGTTCGGTTAGAAAATTTTCTTCCAAAATCTTTTCCACTTTTTTCAAAACCATTCCACCGGAGCGTTCAAAATCTGATTTACTTTCAATCACAATACCCTCGATGGTTTTTTTGGAAAAAGGAATGCTGACTAGTGTGCCTGCTGGCAATTTTTCATCTGAGAGGTAATAAAAAAATTGCTCGCGGGAAAGCGGGATTCTGACTAACGGAACAATGCTTAAAATGAATTGAGATTTTTCTTCTGTCATAGGCTTTGGTCTATTATAGCAGGATATGGGAAATATGGGATAGGGGGCGGTTTTTGATTTATTAAAGAATTAAGGATAAATTGGATATAAACTTATACTATTTTATTTTTTATGGTATAGTTTGTTTATAGTAAAAACTCAAAATAAATAAGGTTAAATAAAAATTAAAATTCAACCGAAAAAATGTTTATCTGAAGATTTTTTAATCTTAATAATATATTTGACGGAAGATAATAAAAAAGTATGAAAAAAATTGGAGCAGTAGTGTTTGCCATGGTACTATTTTTTAGTACTGGAAATGTCCTAGCCAAAGATGAGGTGGAAAAAAGTAATGCTACAGATATAAAGATTCACAAAAAGAAAGTGCTTTCAGATGAAGAACGTAAGGCATTGGAAGGTACTAAGGGAAAACCAACTCGTCCAATAGATGACGGCACTTTCACTTCTTTGGCGACTGGTGAAATTGGAAGTAGTCTTCCGGTAGGAGGTCAAAAATATGCGCTTGTGATCGGTTTGGCAAATTATTCGGGAACGGTTAATGACCTTTGTGTTGCAGCTGCCAAAACAGCTGATCAATTTCCAGAATCAAATGAAGGATTGAGTGCCTATTGCCAAGATTCAGATAGTTTACATATGCAACAAGCATTGATTGAAGAATATGGATATGATGAGGTAGCTATTCTTCGGGATGGAAGTGCAACAAAGGCGAATATTTTGGCTGAAATGGAAAAACTTAAAGCTAAATTAGTTGGAGGCGATGATGAAGTAACTTTCTTTTTTAGTGGACACGGAGTTTCGGGAAAATATTTGGGCATAGTGGACAAGGAAAAAGTGGATGAAGCTGTTTTCACTTATGACAATCAATTTATCTGGGATGATGATTTGAAAAAATGGGCAGATAGTTTGTCAGTCTATCGAGCAGTTTTTGCATTTGACATTTGCTTGGCTGGTGGAATGAATGATTTGGCTGGTGACAATCGAATCTTGGCGATGTCAAGTGGCGAAACGGAAAGTTCCAATACATACTATTTAGGCGGAGCACAAACAGACACAAATGTTTTTCAACAGAGCGAAGGATTTTTCTCTCACTATTTTGTGAAAAGAGGAATGTTTAATTATGAAGGCGTGCCGGATGGAAGCAACTTACTTTCAGAAGGTGACTTGAATAAATATGATCAAAAAGTCAGCGTGGAAGAAGCTTTCAGCTATGCCTACCCGCTTGTTAAAATAAAGCAATCTCCGGTTTTGAATGACAAATTTTCAAATGACCTGCTTCTCTAGTTTTTGTTAAAAATCAAAACAAAAAAGAAAAAGCCCATGACGGGCTTTTTTTATTTATAGACGGAGAAATTACTGCCGAGTTTGAAATTTCGAAAGGTATGGTTAAAGAGCAATTAGCCTTAACTTTGATATTTAATATTAAGAGATTAGCTAATCTAGTTCCCGAAGGAAAAAAGTATGGTTTTGGTTTTTCTGGAGAGTAGGAGTGAAAAATAAACTTAGAAAATTAGCTAAGAGCAAAGAGAATAATCAGGAAGAAATATTGAATACTAACTTCAAGGAGTTGCTAGATTTCTAGCTAACCAAATTTTTCCATATCGGATTCAAGAATTCCCAAGGCTTTTTCCAACCCTTCCTTAGCAAGAGGTAGATTGGCTATAAGCTTATTTTTTGAAGCGAAATATTCTTTAGTCTTATTGAATATTTGAAATTTTGCTTGGTCGGCTTGTTGAAAATATGGTGCGGTATGAATGAGATCTAATAAATATAAAGCCTGGCCTAACTTTTTATTCATTTCAACAACTTCATTAGGATTAATTCTTGAATCCGGAGATTTTTTAGGATTATCACTAAATACGGCATGCTTCAGAACAGTCAAGAGATGACTAGCTGATTTGCGACGAGCACCATCAATACGTCTTTTTTCCAAAACGAGAGATTCTTTTCGCATGGCTATTGAAGGCATGATTAATTGCATCTCATTTATTCGTTTGGCCAAATTATTTAATGCGGCGACGGTTCTGGCCGCAAAGGCACCTGGATTTTCACGACCAAGACTATCTTTGAGTTCAATGATTGCTTCCGTTTGATCTTTTGTTCCAACCATGAATTCATTTCTGCAATTTTCGAGTTGCAGGATAACATGCGCCAATTGCATTTGCATTGCCTCTTTGTCTTCGGGCTTTGTTTTGCTCCACTTATTGAGAAGTTCATTAGCATGTTCAATAACTTCTTGAATGCTTTCGATTTGAGAAAAAACACTAAGCTTGTCTTCTTTGTCAAAGCGATAATTTTTCAAAATATGATCTTGCATTCTAATTGCAGAATTAATGCCATCAACTTTTTGTTGAATCAAAACTGGATTTCCAACATGTTTTCCGGTGTTGTCCCAGCGAGATATTTCTAAAAAACCATCGCTTAGAATGCGGACCCCGGCACTTTTCATATTTTCATACCACATCTTTTCTTCTTTTGAAAGTTGAGCCAAATTGATTTGGGCATGCTCTTCCTTTTTTATTATTTCATGCGCTACATCATCAGCTGAGCGGTTTTTGTTGATTCGTGGTCGCTTGTAATAAGCATCAACTTCCTCGTTAATTCTATGAGCATCTTCCTCTTTCTTTTTCTGACCTGGAAATGGTATTGAAAATTTTTCTTGATTCATACGTTTAATTTAAAAATAAGTTTTAATTTACTTGAATCTTATCTATAATTATACACGTATTTGGTTTTTAATAAAAATCAAAGCACAAAAAGAAGAAAGTCCATCCGGGCTTTTTTCTTTACGAGGAGGCTGGTTTGGGGTAAAATTGAAGGGTGAAAATAAGACATTTTTTTGAATAAAAAAACAGCAAAGCGAATATTTAGATTAAATAATTCATAAAACTATGAAAAACAAATATAACTCACTCGTCATTTTTGAAGATTTTAAGATTCGTCGTCACTACGACGAAAAAACAGAAACCTGGTATTTTTCGGTAATTGATATTGTCGCTGCCTTAATAGATCAATTGGATTTTAAAAAAGCAAAAAGTTATTGGACAACACTCAAAAATCGCTTAAAGAATGAAGGAAGTCAGTTGGTCACAAAATGTGACCAACTGAAATTAATATCTGCGGATGGTAAATTTTATAATACCGATGCGGCAAACACGGAAACAATTTTGCGTCTCATTCAATCCGTGCCCAGTAAAAAAGCCGAGCCAATTAAGCTTTGGTTGGCTAGAGTTGGCTATGAACGAATTCAGGAAATGAGTGATCCGGAAAAGGCACTTAATCGCAGTCGTGAATATTGGCAAAAGCAAGGGCGAAGTGAAAAATGGATTCAGCAACGAATGACAGGGCAAGAAACTAGAAATAAGTTAACCGATTATTGGTCTAATAATGATGTGAAAAAGGGAGATGAGTTTGCAATCTTGACTAATATTATCCATAAAGAGTGGAGTGATTTGTCAGTGAAGGCGCATAAAAACTTGAAGGGATTGAAGACACAAAATTTATGAGATCACATGAGTGAGGAAGAATTGATTTTCACCGCTCTTGCGAGCTTTCTACGCGCAGGATCGCAGAGACCGACGAAACAAAAGGCTTGGAGGCTAACAAGGTTCCTGCGAAAAAAGGCGGAAAAATTGCCAAAGATGCCAGAACGGCACTGGAAGAAAAAATCGGAAAATCAATTGTGACTGGAGAGAATTATCTATCGAATAAAAAGTCAAGAAAATTTTTGAAGAAATGGGTTATTAAAATATGAAGAGTAAAATATATATTGCGAATAAAAATAATCAATCAAATATTATGCATAATTATCAAGGCATTATTATCGAAGAATCACTTGAAAACAAAGAAGTTCTAGATAAGGTGAAAATTATTTCAACAAAAATTGAGCCAGTAACAGACGAACATAAAACGCCATGGATTTCTCAATGGACCTTGCATACAGTTGATATTCCCGAAAACACTGCGCAGGCAATTGCCGAAGAAATTAGTCATTCACTTGATCAAGAACATGATTGGTATGCTGACTTCAAAAAGGACACTAATCATTATATTATTTTTCGCGACAAGGTGTTTTTCATTGATCGCAATAGCGCGACGCAATATGCTGCAGCGAAAGCACATGGTCTTTCGCTAGGCATTCCAGAATATCAAATTGATTTTCGACCAGATACGGAATGAAACGAAAAGCAACTAATTCAGGCTATTTGAAATATTTTGGCTAATTTATGCGTAATATATAGCATAACATTAACTATAAATATATGATGTGGGATTATTATGGACATATGGGCGCGGGTTATGGATTGGGATTTATTTTCATGCTCGTGTTCTGGGTATTAGTCATCTGGGCAATTTTTGCTTTGGTTCGCGTATTTTTAGGGCGTGGTAGTAGTTGTTGTGGCACTCATCACAAAGAGATAGGCGCAAAAACTAGCAATGCCATAGATATTTTGAAGGAACGTTATGCCAAAGGAGAAATAACCAAAGAAGACTTTGATCGAATGAAGAAAAATATTGAATAATTTTTAGTTTATTAAATACTCACATGGTGAATAGTTAAAATTATCTATCGCAGAAGAAATTAAGAAAATTTTTTAAGAAATCTCTTGTCCGAAAATTCACAAAAAAGAAAGAAGCCTAATGAGGCTTTTTTCTTTATCCTTTGTGAGTTTTAACAAGTTGGTTATCATTTATAGATTAAGCATAAAACATTGACATTTCATCTAAAATAAAATATAATTCAGGGTCGTTCTTTTATAAAAAAATACACCTAAATATACTTACAATAAGGAGAGAAAGTCATGCAAACGAGAATACTAAGGATTGATTTAGATTCCAAAAAATTTATAACAGAAAGCAAAGCCATGAGTAGCTTGGAAGAAAAACTCGGTGGCTTCGGTCGGGCCGTGCATCGTTTTTTTGAATATATGCAAGGTCAACTGCCTATTCGAGATGCTTTCGAATCTCGTAACTTGTTTCGCATTGATTTGGGTTTTCTCACTGGAAGCTCAATAATGACGGCTCGCCGGACATATTTTACCAGCCTCAGTCCATTAAAAACAAGCAAGGCTGGAACCCCTGGAATATATTATTCCGCTTCCAGTGGCAATTTCGGCCCTGCTTTAGCCAGTTGCAATTTGAATGCCGTGGAAATTACTGGCCAAAGCAAAAAGCCGATTTATCTTGTGATTAAAGAAAATGAAGTCAAAGTTATGCCGGCTGATGAGTTGATCGGAAAAACCACTAAAGGAAAGATTAAATACTTATCTGAAAAATATGGTAAGACAGCCGGTTATGCTGTCATTGGTCCTTCCGGTGAGGGTGGCAAGGTACGTTTTGCAAATATCGCTATCAGTACTCATGATCAACTTTTCAACAATAGCCCTCACATGCGTTTTGCGGGAAGGGGTGGATTAGGTGCTGTATTGGGCAAAAAAAATGTTTTGGGAATTGTTATTCTTCGGGGTTCCAGTAAAGTTGAAGTTGGAGGAAAGGAAATCAATCGAAAATTAATTGAGTCCAGTTCAACCTCCAAATATCATGTAGATGGAACTTTTTGGGGAAATCTCAAAAATCTCGGAAAATTGGGAATTGGAATATTTGATAATTTTCAAAAGCCAAAAGAAAAAACTTTGAATGAATATTCTGAGTTGTCTCGTGAAAGTTTGGCAAAAAAAGGTTTAATGATAAAAAACAAAGGTTGCGCCGGTTGCGCCATTAAGTGTTGGAAAGAAATTCAAGAAAAAGACGGAACAATTTTAGGAAAAATGGATTGGGAACCTTCGGCATTGCTTGGAACAAATCTTGGGATAGCGGATGCACGAGAAATTCTTGAGCTTATAAATCTTGGAGATGACTTTGGCATGGACACCATTTCTCTTGGCGTGGCTGTCGGAATGGAAATGGAGCTTCAAAATAAATTTGGTGATTTCGAATTCGCCAAAGATTTGATTCGAAAAATAGGAAAAGGTGAGCATCTGCTTAGCCAAGGTGTGGCAAGATATGGAGAGAGAAACAGTGTGGCTGCTATGCATGTCAAAGGAATGGAATTGGCAGCTTATCCTGGCAATTTCAATCCAGGATATGCCTTTGCCATTGCCGGTCCACATATGTCTATGGATACTTATAACCGAGCTTGGTATCCTCAAGCAACAAATGCTTTGGAGGAATGGTTGGAGAACATTTTGCGCGGGCCCAAAATTCTTCTTTATGACATGATTGGCTTATGTAAATTTGCCAAGGCGTCATTTGAAGATATTGCTACTCTCTACGAAAACGCAACTGGCGAAAAAGTGACTCCGGATCAATTGAAGAATTCGGCTCAAGCAATATACTTTTTAGCCAGGAGGATTGATGTTAATCAAGGCTTTACGGCAGAGGATGATGCTTTGCCGGAGCGCTGTTTTGAAAGATGGGATTCGCGTGTTTCTGATTTTCTCACAAGAGATTTTTTTGAAAATCTGAAGCAAATGGTGTATCAATCTTTCGAAAAAATGGATGTGTAAGTTGTGTAAGTGAAGTAATAGTTTCGACGAGGTACCTGCATATTTGCAAGGGCCTCTTTTTTTTGTGGATTTTTTGATTTATTGGGGGAAAGGGGGTAGAATGGAAGTGTTAAATAATAAGCTCAGCAACATACAAAAATATGAAAATTGGAATTATTTCTGATGTCCATGATAATGGACCAAATCTTTTAAAAGCGATAGATGTTTTCAAGAAAAAAGAAGTGGAGATCATAATTCATTGTGGCGATTGGGGCTCACCTGGAGCAACTTGGCTTTTCATGAATAATTGTGACATTAGAACAATTTCGGTTTTTGGGAATAATGACAAAGATCTATATCGCTTTTTTACCTATAAGGAAAAGTATAATTGGGACAAGTTAGAATATCATGGTGAATTTGCGAATTTAGAATTAGAAGGAAAAAAAATTGCGGTTTATCATGGAAATGTTGGCGAGATAACGGAGGCATTGGTGCTTTCTGGAAAGTGGGAAGTGGTAATTTCCGGTCATGATCATGTTTCGAATATAGAATCTGTGAATGGCGTCTTGCATATTAACCCAGGGACAATTAATTGTTTGAAAGCTGGGAAGATCGAGAATGATTTCACGGTTGCGATTTATGACTTAGGAGAAAATCAAGCAGAAATTATTAAGTTATAAAAAAATATAGCAAAAAAAGAAGAAGTCCACCCGGGCTTTTTCTTTACGAAAGGGGGGGATTGGGTTAGGATAGAAGTGTTGAATAATATTGAGTTTGGATGGTGGTGGGTTAGTAAATGGGGACTATCGAAGTAAATAATTAAATTTTATCCAGTCTATGGCAAAAGTAAAAATATTATTAGAAGGTTATACTTCTGATGACGGAAAAAATACGGATGACGGTAATGAAAAAACTTGTGCGACTATAACGCTTGTTCAAGATGAAGGCATTAATATAGTTGTAGATCCAGGCGTTCTAGAAAGCCAGCAGATTCTAAAAGAGGCATTGAAAAAGGAAGGTTTGGAAATAAGCGATATAGATTATGTTTTTCTGACTCATTCTCATATCGATCATTATCGAAACGCCGGCATGTTTCCAGAGGCCAAAATCCTAGAATTTTATGGCTTATGGGAAAACAATTCGGTTGAGGATTTGCCGGAACAAGTTTCAAAAGACGTTAAGATTATAAAAACTCCCGGTCATGAAAAAACCAGTCTAACTTTATTAGTAAAAACTGAAGAAGGATTGGTGGCGGTTTGCGGGGATGTATTTTGGAAAGAGGATTTTCCCGAGAATGACCCTTATGCGGATGATCCGAAAAAACTTCTTGAAAGCCGGAAAAAAATCAAGGAAATTGCTGATTGGATCGTACCTGGCCATAGTGGAATGTATAAAGTGAAAAAATAATTACGCTTGGCTGGGATGAAAAACGGAAGGTTTACCCCGTTAATTGTTTACCAAATTAAATATTATTCATTTAATATGGCGTAGCATAATTAATTCGGGGTGGTGGTGAAGAAATCGGTTTTGAAAAAGGCTTTTAATGGGGAGCTGCGAAACGCTTTATGTTAGCATTATTTTGACAGTGTGCACAGACAGTGTGCAAACATTGACAACTATGCACAAAAAATGGTAAAATTTGTGCATAATAAAAATAAGTAAAAAATATGTTTGATCGCAATATTCCATATAATCAATTACCACTTCTTCCACCAGATTTTAATTTTGATGATGTGGCTCTTTTGAAATTGGTCAACAAGGCTAATAATTCTTTGTTTGAATTGAAAGGAATGGCTAATGTTTTGCCAAATAGTGGAATTTTGGTTTCTCCATTAACGATTCGTGAAGCTGTCGCCAGTAGTGGAATTGAAAATATTAATACAACCGTGGCTGAAGCACTTAAAGCAGATGTCGTTTATGAAAAATCAGAACTATCCGGAGCTGAAAAAGAAATATTGAGATACCGAGATGCTCTTCGTGAAGGATACAAAATGCTTAAGAAAAATGAATTTTTAAACACGAATAGTTTTATTGAAATTCAATCAGTACTCGAGCCTAATAAAAAGGGTGTTAGAAAAATTCCCGGAGTTGCAATTAGAAGTTCAAAAACCGGAGAAATTATTTATACTCCGCCAGAAGGATATGATGTTATATCAAAAAAACTCAAAAATTTTGAGGATTATTTTAATGATCAAAAAAACTTTGATGATATTGATCCACTGGTGCGTATGGCTGTGATGCATTATCAATTTGAATCCATTCATCCATTTTCAGATGGTAATGGAAGATCCGGCAGGATTATTATGATTCTATATTTAGTATTAACTGAACGATTGGAATTGCCGATTTTGTTTTTGAGTAAATATATTTTGGAGAATCGAGATGAATATTACAAAAAATTACGCGGAGTTACAGAAAAGGGAGAATGGAGAGATTGGGTTTTTTATATTCTCCAGGGTGTTGAACTGCAAGCTCAAGAAACAAGAAAAAATATCTTGCAAATCAAAAAATTAATGGATGACTATAAAGTAATTTCTCTAAAAAACGGTATTCATATGACATCACATATGTTGGACTATCTTTTTTCAAATCCATTTTATTCACAAAAAAATATGGCGGAAAGCCTAGAGGTGCATAGAAATACTGCCGCTAAATATTTTCAAGAATTAGAAAAAGCAGGAATTGTTAAAAGGTTTAAGCATAAGCAGGGGTATATTTATTATAATCAAAAATTTCTTAATATTCTGAGCTATTAGAATTTTTGATAAAATTTTAGGAACGAATCAGAAGCGAGAGCGGAATATATCAACCCGAAGCTCAAAGCGAGTAGTTGGGAGTAGAATATGATTATTAAATGATATATTGAGTAACAATGAATTATACAAAAAAAGACGAGCAATATGAGAAAATCTTTCAACAAGCTAAAAATGATAGCGAGGTTCTTGGCTTTGCTTTGGTGGGAGGAAGAGGGAAAGGTTTTGCGACGGAAAATTCTGATTACGATATCTATATTATTACTTCCGAGAATTATCTGGATGAAGCTAAGAAAAAATACCCTTCAACTATAAAGCCATTTAAGTTTGATATCTTTGTGCATTCAATGTCTTCTTTCAAAGAATATGCGAATTTTGGTACTTCACACGAATGGGATAGATATAATTTTGCATATATCAAGGCTATATTTGACAACACGGACGGAGAGTTTCAAAAAATTATCGATGAAAAAGGAAAAATTCCTGAAGATAGGGTGCGAGAAATAACCAAGGATAATCTTGATTCCTATATAAATTGTTTTTATCGTTCGGTGAAAAATCATCGAGACGGAAATGCGTTTGCGGTATATCTGGATTCGACCGAATCCGTCCAGTGGTTGGTCGCTTTTGTTTTTTCGATTGAAGGGCGAGTGAAACCTTTTAGCAAATACATAGAGTGGGCTCTCAAAGAACATCCTTTGGAATTTTTGCCTTGGAGTGGAGAGGAATTTATGTTAGTAATGAAAAAATTATTACAAACAGATAATATGGAATTTCAAAAAGAAGTTTTTCAAAAAATTTGTAAATTTGCGATAGAGCGAGGGTATAAAGAGATAATTGATAGTTGGGATGGTTGCTATTTCGGAGAATGATTATTGATGGTAGACTAGAAGCGTTAAGTAACATGTTCAGTAATATAAATATAAGCATATGCCTACGCGAAAAACTGATGAAAAAAATGTGCGAAAATTAACCCGCATGGGGAGAGCGGGGAGTAGTCTTGGAATGACCATTCCTAAAGAGCTCGTCCAAGAGCTTGGTTGGCGGGAGCGTCAGAAGGTGGTGGTGAAAAAAGTTGGGAAAAATCTTGTAATTAGTGATTGGCCCGCTTCGACTCGATAAGATATTTCGTCGAATCGAGGCGAGAAAAAATAAATTTTTATAAAATTATGGCAAATAATAATAAAATAGAAGCTTTTGAGAAGACCCTTTTTAAGGTGGCGGATAAACTGCGAAAAAATATTGATGCGGCGGAATATAAACACGTGGTTTTGGGTTTGATTTTTCTTAAATATATTTCCGATTCTTTTGAAGAATTATATGCAAAATTGAAAGATGGTAAGGGTGATTATGCTGGAGCTGATCCGGAAGATGTGGATGAATATGTTGCTCAAAATGTTTTCTATGTTCCGCCAATTGCGCGTTGGTCATATTTGCACTCTCGAGCAAAACTTCCTTCGATTGGTACTGATATTGATGAGGCTATGGACGCGATTGAAAAAGACAACTCATCGCTCAAAGGAATTCTAGCGAAAGTTTATGCCAAACCAAATCTCGACAAAGCGGCATTGGGTAGTCTGATTGATTTAATTGGTAATGTTGCCTTGGGCGATGAAGCTGCTAAAACCAAAGATCTTTTGGGTCGAGTTTATGAATATTTTTTGGGAGAATTTGCCAATGCGGAAGGTAAAAAAGGCGGTCAGTTCTACACGCCAAAATCAATAGTGAAATTGATGGTAGAAATGATTGAGCCATACAAAGGGCGAGTTTATGATCCGGCTTGTGGATCTGGCGGAATGTTTATTATGAGTGAAAAGTTTGTCAAAGAACACAAAGGCAGACTTGATGACATTTCCATTTATGGGCAAGAATCTAATCAAACTACCTGGAAACTTTGTCGGATGAATTTAGCCATTCAGGGAATTGACGGAGAACAGGTGAAATGGAATACCGAAGGCTCATTTCTGAATGATGTGCATAAAGATTTGAAAGCCGATTTTATTTTAGCCAATCCTCCTTTCAATGACAGCGACTGGTCAGGTGAACTTTTGAAAAATGATTCGCGTTGGAAATATGGCGTGCCACCGACTGGCAATGCCAATTTCGCCTGGATGCAACATATGATTTATCACCTTTCACCCAAAGGCATTATGGCTTTGGTTTTAGCTAATGGATCGCTCTCATCTAATACATCAAACGAAGGAGAAATAAGAAAGAACATCATCGAAGCTGATTTGGTGGATTGCATCGTCGCACTTCCGAAACAGCTTTTCTATAATACCGGCATCCCGGCCTGCATTTGGTTTATCTCAAGAAAACGCGCGGGCAACGGAGATCGCAAGCGCACCGGTGAAATTCTTTTTATTGATGCCAGTGAGATGGGCTATTTGGCTGATCGAACTCATCGCATGTTTGCAGAAGAAGATATGCAAAAAATTTCTGATACTTATCGGCAGTGGAGAAGTCGTGAAAGCAAATACGTTGACATAAAAGGTTTTTGCAAATCAGCCAAGCTTCCCGAAATTCAAAAACACAACTTTGTTTTGACCCCTGGTAGATATGTCGGCATTCCAGATGAAATTGATGACGGAATTCCGTTTGAAGAAAAAATGAATAAATTGACCGAAGAGTTGAAAGGACAAATGGAGAAGGAAAAAGAATTGAATGATGAAATAAAAAAACAACTGAGTAAGATCGGGTTAAAATTATAATAATATGACAAAAGTTCCATATAAAGCGCCAGAATTTAAAAATACATCATTTAATTGTCCTTTTTGCAATGCCTTTGCGAAGCAATCTTGGTATGATTTATATTATCTTCTTAGTGGATACAGAAATATTGACGATGGCAATGTGTGTTTTTGTTCGCATTGTGGAATGTATTCAATTTGGTATAACGGAAGTATGATTTATCCAAATTTTGCTGGCATTGAATCGCCAAATCAAGATCTAGATGAAGATATACAAAAGGATTATCAAGAGGCTGCTGAAATTTTACAAAAATCTCCAAGAGGCGCCACTGCCTTATTGAGGCTTTCAATTCAAAAATTATGTATTCAATTGGGAGAAAAAGGCAAGGATATTAATACTGATATTGGGAATCTAGTTAAAAAAGGATTGCCGGCGAAGGTTCAGGAGTCATTGGACGCACTTCGTGTGATTGGAAATGAAGCTGTGCATCCCGGGGAAATGGATTTACGAGATGATACTGAAATTGCGTCATCGCTTTTTCGTTTAGTAAATTTTATTGCAGAAAAAATGATAACCGAACCAAGGGAGATTGAGGAAATTTATAATAAAATACCCGAGAGCAAAAAAGAGCAAATTAGTCAGCGGGATGGTAATAAAATAAATGAATAATTGGAAAGAAAAAGTTTTAAGAATATTTAAAAAAGATTCTGTGAGGAGCGGTCTTTTTTGTGGAATTTGTAAAAAAGAAAAAAATGAAAAATTTTGTAAATATTGCAAAAAAGAAACACCAGATAATCGTGTCGTGAGAGTTCCAACACTTAAAATTAAAGCCACTTTTAATGAAGCAAGTTTTAAAATTAGACGAGGAAAAGAAAGCTTTGATTTCTTTATTGTTGCATTTAATGTTTTGGCTACTTTGTTGATTGCCGTGATTTCAATCAGTGATATACAGTCGATTTATAAAATAATTTTAATTTTCTTTTCTATTTTTGGATCGTATTATCTTTGCTTCAAAGGTCCACATAGTAGAAATTTGATAGTTGGTTTTTTTATGAAAGCCAAAGAACATGAAGATAAAATTTGAATATGAAAAATAATTGGAAAGAAACAACTTTAGATAAGGCAATTGAATTAGTTGGTGGCGGAACGCCAAGAACTTCAATTGTTGAATATTGGAATGGTGATATCCCATGGCTTTCTGTTGTTGATTTTAATAATGATAGTAGATGGGTTGAAAAAACAGATAAAGCAATCACAGAAAATGGTTTGAAAAACAGTTCGACTAAACTTTTAGACGCTGGAGATCTGATTATTTCTGCTCGCGGTACGGTTGGAGAATTAGCACAACTAAAATATCCAATGGCGTTCAATCAGTCTTGCTACGGAATAAAAGCAAATGAAAATTCAGATATAAATTTCTTGTTTTATTTGATAAAGTGGAAAATAAAAAATATTAAAAAAAATGTACACGGAGCGGTTTTTGACACAATAACAAAAAATACATTTGAAAAAATTGATATTTTATTGCCATCACTTCCAGAACAAAAACAAATTGCATCGGTGTTGTCGAGTTTGGATGATAAGATTGAGCTTTTACGCAGGCAAAATGAAACGTTGGAAAAAATCGCGCAGGGGATTTTCAAGGAGTGGTTTGTGAATTTCAAGATTGATGGTAAAAAATTGAAATTAAAAAATGGAATTCCGGAGGGATGGAGAGTTGGAAAGCTAGAAGATATAGTCGAATTTATTAATGGTTTTGCTTTCAAGAGTCAAGACCTAATGTGTAAAGAATTTGGAGAATGTTATAAAGTTTTTAAAATGGGTCACATAATGAAGGGTGGTGGATTTGATTCGTCTAAAACAAGAGATTATGTGCAAAAAGAAAAATTTAAAAATCATAAAAAATATGTTCTTCTCAAAGGCGATTTGCTTATGAGTATGACTGATATGAAAGACAGTATTTCATTGTTGGGTCACACCGCTCTTATGGCTAGTAATTATGAATATATAGTCAATCAAAGAGTTGGGTTGATTCGGGTTCGCAATAAGTTAAATATCGGGTACCCCTTTTTATATTTACTTACGAATAGTGAAAAATTTATAAGCAATTTAAGAGGTAGAGCAAACAGTGGTGTTCAAGTGAATTTGTCAACATTTGAAATAAAAAATAGCCCAATAGTTATTCCTGATGAAAAAATTAATGAAAATTTCAGTAAGATTTCAATGTCTATTTTTGAAAAAATATTTTTAAATAATTCTCAAATTCAAACCCTCTCTCGCTTGCGCGACACGCTGTTGCCGAAGTTGATGAAGAGTGAAGTGCAAGTTAAGGAAGTTGAATATAAATAATGAAAAAATTAAAAGAAGCAATTGCTGGAAAAAATAGATGGGATGGATTAGAATCTTTTATTTTTTTGGTTGAACAAAATAGAGAAACAAATCCCAATGTTGCGTTAGATGGAGCAAAAAGTGTTGTTGAAAATATTTCCAAAACAATTTTAACTGACAAAGGTATTGTTTGCGATCAAAGCTGGAGTGTGCAAAAAGTTGTAAAAACTGCTTTTGAATCCTTGCCAGTCTTTAAAAAAATCACCGAGAGTGAATTACAAAGCGCTAAATCAGTCATTGGTTCATTTGAAAATATAATTCGAGTGATTGGTGAATTTAGAAATTCACATGGTTTTTTTGCTCACGGAAGAGATATTCAATCAGAGAAATTCGATCAATATTTGGTTGAATTAGTAATATCTTCTTCCGATCTTATTTCTAGTTTTTTAGTAATCTGCCATGCAGAAGATTTGAAAGATAGAAGTAGAATTTACTACGAAGAAAACGATGAATTTAATAGGTATATTGATGAAAGTTGTGAAGAAGGTGTCGTTGTTAGAGGAATTCAACTTTCTCCAAGCCGTGCTTTATATAGTGACATTGAAGCGTACAAAGAAGAATTATTGTCATTTATTAATGAAAAAACAGATCTTATTGAACGACTTGAAAAATCTGAAAATTTTGTTTCAACACGTTCTATTTGTTCAGAATTAATACCCCTTCAGAATTTTTTTACAGAAGTTGAACTTAAGAGAGTTATTCGAGCAGGAATTGATAATCCGCAGATATATAGAATATTAGGTCATGGGTACACGAGAAATTTATTTACATGGATTCTTGAAGAAAAAGAAGAGATTCTAACTTCGCAAGAAATAGTCGGTTTAAAAACAGCTTTCGCCAAAAAATTATTTTAAAAATATGACAAAAATAACTAAAGTAGATGAAAATGAATTTGTTGGATATTTGAAATTTTTTGGTCCTTCTGTAGACGATGGGAAAATTGATATTGAAAAGATAGGAAATTCTCTTATTGCTCTAAATAAAATTTATAGAAAATATTCAAAGCAACAAAAACAGAATGATCTTTTCTTAAAGCTCGGTAAAGTTCAAAGGAATTGTACGGAGGTAAATGTTTATCTTCAACAAATTGCGACTATTGCACAGCCGGTTGTTCAGACTGCAACATGGGCACTGATTGCAAAAAGTTCGGGGATTGCAGAATTTGGAAAGCAATTTTTTGGAACTGTTGGTCAGCAGCTGGCATTAAAAATTTTTTCAAAAGGTAAAAATTTAGAAAAAAAGAAAGAATTTGCTGAGGATGGAAATATATTTGTATTAGCAAGAAACATGGATGGGGACGAGAAGATATTTTTGAAAGAAATGTATGATACGCAAAAAGATTATGTTTGTTTAAGCGAATTAGTCCAATTAGAAAAAGAAAAGGAAGAAAAAATGAAGATAGGTTATTATCATAATTCTAAACCTAAAGATGTTGGAGAAGTTAAATTGTCAGAAAAAGAATTTTTTAAATCTACAGAAAGTAATATAAATTTTGAAGAAAAATTAGATGAAGAATTTGACGAAACTAAAGCTGAAGAAATAAAAATAGTCGGTAAATTTGTTGATTATTACGGATTAGCTCATAAATATAATTTCTCATTTCAAGCAAGAAAGGATCAAGATGAAATAGGAAAGCAGAAAATTTTGTGCAAAACGGATAATTTAAACATATCAGAAATAATTGAGTTACTTAAGCCAGAAAAGCAAGAAAAAAATGTTTGTATTTTTGGAAAAGCAACGAAAAACAATGATGATAAAATAGACAAAATAAAAATTGAATGGATAAATGAAGACGAAAATTATAATCCTAATCAAAAAAAATTAATCTAATATTTTTATGACAAAAATAACCGAATCAAATGTTGAAGAATTAGCGATTGAGATTTTGGAGGCCGAGGGATTTCAATATCTTTCGCCGGAAGACCAAGAAGCGGAACGCGAAAATTTGAGCGAAGTCGTTTTCAAGAAGCGTTTGAAAGATGCGATTAGTCGCATCAATCCATATAAACCGGAAATTGTGCGCGAGCAAGCTTTCAAGGCGATTTTGAATTTGATTTCGCAAAACCTAGTAGAAAGCAATGAAGAATTTCACCGAATGCTCACTGATGGAATCGATGCGGAATTTTTGGCGGCCGATGGCGTGCGAGGAAACAAAATCCAGCTGATTGATTTTGATCACATTGAGAATAATGAATTTTTGGTATGCAATCAATTCACAGTCAAAGAAAAAGAGGCGACCAAGCGCCCGGATGTCGTGTGTTTTGTCAATGGATTGCCCTTGGTGGTAATAGAGCTCAAAAATCCGGCGGATGAAAATGCTACTGTCAAAAAAGCTTTTACGCAACTTCAAAATTACAAAACTGCCATTTCTTCACTTTTCAATTATAATTCCATTTTGGTGGCATCTGATGGCTTGGATGCCAAGGCTGGATCACTCACCGCGAATTGGTCGCGTTTTGCTTCTTGGAAAACATCCAACGGAAAAGATGAAGACAAAAAAACAATTCCACAATTGGAAACTTTGATCAAAGGAATGCTCAAAAAAGAAGTTTTGCTGGATTTGATTCGTAATTTCACAGTCTTTCAAAAAGTGAAACGAGAAGATGCCAAAACTGGACTGACCTATATTGAGACAATTAAAATTCTGTCTGCCTATCATCAATATTACGCCGTCAAAAAAGCGGTGGAGTCGAGCAAGATTGCTTCTCGAGAAAATGGGAACCGTAAAGCTGGCGTGGTTTGGCATACACAGGGATCAGGGAAATCACTCTCAATGGTTTTCTATGCCGGCAAAATTGTTTTGGATTTGGACAATCCGACCATTGTTGTTATTACAGATCGCAATGATTTGGATGATCAACTTTTTGAAACTTTTGCTTCGAGTAAACAACTTTTGCGTCAAGAACCGGTGCAAGTGGAAAATCGTGATGATTTGAAAAAGAAATTGAAAACGGCCGGCGGAGGAATTATTTTCACCACCATTCAAAAATTCTTTCCCGAAGAAGGCAGTGAAACTTTTGATCAATTGTCTGATCGAAAAAATATTATCGTGATTGCGGACGAAGCACATCGCAGTCAATATGGTTTTGGTGCGAAAAATGTTTACCAAAAAGATGCACAGGGGAATGAAATAGGTTTGAAAACTAAATATGGCTTTGCGAAATATTTGCGCGATGGTTTACCCAATGCTTCGTTTATTGGTTTTACTGGTACGCCAATTGAAAAAGAAGATGCTTCCACGCCTGCGGTATTTGGAAATTATGTAGATATCTATGATATTGCACAAGCAGTGGAGGATGGAGCGACTGTGCGAATTTTCTATGAATCGCGCTTGGCGAAAATTCATTTGAAGCCGGAAGAAGCGGCTAAGTTGGATACAGAAGTAGAAGCCGTCACGGAAGGCGAAGAATCAACTGCTAAGGAAAAATCTAAAGCCAGATGGACACAACTTGAAGCGATTGTGGGACATAATGAGCGAATTAAAACAATTGCATCTGATATCGTGGATCATTTTGGCAAAAGACAAGAAGTGGTTGAGGGCAAGGGAATGATTGTAGCGATGAGTCGCCGAATTGCGGTGGAACTTTATGAAGAAATAATCAAACTACGTCCGGATTGGGAAAATACAGATAAGAATAAAAATACAATCAGAGTTATTATGACTTCCAGTTCTTCTGATCCAGAAAGTTGGCAACCGCACAGTACAACCAAACAAGAAAGAAAAGAAATCGCCGAAAAATTTAAGGATCCAAGCAGTCCCTTGAAGTTAGTAATTGTTAGGGATATGTGGCTCACTGGTTTTGATGCGCCGTGCCTTCACACGATGTATGTGGACAAACAAATGCAAGGTCACAATTTAATGCAGGCCATTGCGCGGGTTAATCGAGTTTTTAAAGACAAGCCAGGCGGTTTGATTGTGGATTATATTGGTATCGCGACAGAACTCAAAAATGCTTTGGCTGTATATTCTGCTAGTGGCGGGAAAGGTGCGCCAACTTTGGATCAGGGAGAGGCGATTGCGACGATGCTTGAAAAACATGAAATCGTGGCGCAGATGTTTTCTGAGATGGATTATAAAAAATATTTTACGGCTTCCACTTCAGAAAAGATGACTATTATTTTAGAAGCGCAGGAGCATGTTTTGAGTTTGGAGGACGGCAAAAATCGTTTTACGCGCAATGTTGATTTGCTTTCCAAATCTTTTGCTTTGTCAGTGCCAAGTTTGCAAGCGATGAATCTTAAAGATGAGGTGGGCTTTTTTCAAGCAGTGAAGGCGCGTTTGGTGAAATTTGAACCGAGTGGTGGTGGAAAATCAGATGAAGAAATCGAAACAGCTATCAGGCAGATCGTGGACAAAGCGGTGGTATCTGATGGAATCGTGGATATTTTTGACGCGGCTGGAATCAAGAAGCCGGACATTTCGATTTTGTCGGATGAATTTTTGGAAGAAGTGCGCGGAATGGAAAGAAAAAATTTGGCTTTGGAACTTTTGAAAAAGATTTTGAATGATGAGATAAAATTACGGCAGAAAAAGAACTTGATTCAAGGTCGCAAGTTGTCAGAAATGTTGGAGCGCGCAGTCAAGGAATATCAAAACAATCTAATCACGGCGGCGCAAGTCATTGAAGAATTAATTAAATTAGCCAAAGATATTCGAAAAGAAGATCAGCGCTTTGAAGGAATGGGACTCACCGAAGATGAAATTGCTTTCTATGACGCTTTGGCGGATAATGACAGCGCTAAAATGACTTTGGGGGATAATAAATTGCGCGAATTAGCGAGAATTTTGGTAGTGAAAGTTAAAAGCAATACCTCGATTGACTGGACAATCAAAGAGAGTGTTCAAGCCAAGCTTCGCGTGCTAGTGAAAAGAACCTTGAATCAATTTGGCTATCCGCCAGATATGCAAAAAATCGCCACGGAAAATGTCTTGAAACAAGCAGAAATGTTGGCGGAGGATTGGAGTGTTTGCTGATAGAAAGACTTTGAGAATAATTTTTTGTTAAGTAATATGTTAAGTAACACTTTATAAAAAATAATTATAACAAATAGTAGAATTAATACGGGATAATTAATTATATAAAAATATGAAATTATTTCTCACATCACATTATTTAAATGATAAACATTTTAACGCATTTAGAGATCTTATGGGTAAACATAAGGCGCTAAAAGCACTTTTCATAACAACAGCTTCTGTGCCATATGGTTACGAACCAAAACCGCAATGGCTCACTGAATCATTGGATGATATGAGCATTCTCACGGAAAATTATGACGAGACGACTCTTGAGAAGGAGGATTTTATACCAGATGACTTAGGGCAGTATGATTTTATTTTTGTTGCAGGTGGAAATTCTTTTTACTTAGCGTACAGACTCGCCGAGACTGGCATGGATAAAAAGATAAAGAAATATATTGCAGATGATGGAATCTACTCTGGCAGTAGCGCAGGTGCTGTGGTACTCATGGAAAATATAGAATATTTTGCTCCAGCAGATGACTTGAGTAAATCGCCAAGAGTTTATCCTGGACTTGGGATTATCAGTGGTGCTGTTATACCTCATGTTGATAGTAAAAAATACGCAGATATTATGCAAGATATTGCAGATAAATATAAAAGGGAGGGCAAAGAAATTTTTTTACTTAATGACAACCAGGTTTTAATAATAGATAGTGATAGAAAAAATATTTTATAGAGCTAAATTAAAGATTGACATCTTAAAATTTAGTAGAGTAAATTTGTAAAAAATATTTTTTTATTCCTTAACATGTTCAGCCCACCTCATCGGCTCGCCTCGCTGGAGCCATGGCGAAGCGGGCGGACAAATAATACTTTTTTTAAAATAAAAAAATGAATAATCAAATAGAATCAATCATTGGTGATTATAAAAATTTTTTAGATAAGGTTTTTGGCAATTTGCGAGAGGCTGGTTTTGATTTGGAGGAATTTAAGGAGCTTGATCATATCGCATATCGAGCAGAAAATCTGGAAAGTTATGCAAAAGTAAAAAAAGAACTGCTTAAATTTTCAAAAAATTACAACGAAAAAATGTTTGGTGGGAGATTGGTTTTGGTTTGTTTACTAGAAAATCCAATAGTGTATAATAGCTTCACAATTAAGGGTTTTGAACTATTAGCTCCAAAGGAAAATAATTCACATAAAGAAGGCTTGGAACACGCTGAATTTGTGATCAAAATATCTTTGCAAGAATTCCAAGAAAAACATCGCAACATCGATTTTGATTTGCATGCCTATAATCGAGAAGAAAATCCTGAGTTAGTACTTAATTTTGAAAACTGCTCCGCCAAATTTCACACGCAAAGTTTATTAGAAGTGAGGGGGATATATTGAAATTTAATAAATAAATTTTTAATTATTAATAAAAAATATAATGCCTAAAAATATGATCTATATAATTATCGCTTTCGTTTCCATTATTGCGCTCTGGTCTATCTGGGGATTTTTTGGTTCTCGGGTTGAGCAGGCGGAATATACCGTAGTGAAAAAAATGAATGGCTATGAAATTCGCAAATACCCTGAACATATATCAGCCCAAACGACGGTAAAAGGTTCTTTTGGGGAATCCTTAAATAGCGGTTTTAGTATTGTGGCGGGATATATTTTTGGCGGAAACACCAAAAAAGAAAACATTGCCATGACTGCGCCAGTGATCGCGCAAAAAGAAGAGACGGCTAAGACAGGAGAGAACATTGCTATGACCGCGCCGGTGGTGGCGACAACTGATGGGGAATCGCAGATAATTTCTTTTGGTATGCCTCGCTCCTATACGCTTGAAACATTGCCAACACCGAATGATCCTCGGGTTAAGATTGTGACGGTTCCTGCTAAGGAATATGCCGTGATGAGTTTTTCTTGGTATCATTCAGACGCCCGAGTCAAAAGCACGCAAGAAAAATTACTTTCCGCCCTTGCTCGTGATGGAATCACCGCGAAAGGGAATGTGGCCTACGCCGGATATAACGCGCCCTGGACTCCGCCGTGGGTGACCAGAAATGAAGTGTTGGTTGAGGTGGAATAAATAAAGAATCTTGATGAAATTAAAAAATAAAAAACTTTTCTTTATTTTTTCAGCCATACTGATTTTTGTTTTGGAATTTGGGATTAGTGATGTATTATAATATCACTATAATAAGCATAATTAAGTGATATGAAAAATAAAAAAGAACAAAATAATATTGAAAGTGGCAACCAAATTGCAATTTTCAAAGGCAAGGAAATTAGAAAAACTATTTTTCAAAAGGAGTGGTGGTTTTCGATTTTGGATGTGATAACTGTGTTGACGGATAGTCCTCAATCCAAAACTTATTGGGCGAAAATGAAAGATAGGGACAGGGAGATGTCTCAACCGTTCCCATTTTGGGAACAGTTGAAATTAGAAGCATCGGACGGAAAAATGCGTGAAACTGATTGCGCTAATACGGAAGGAATGCTTCGTATTATCCAATCGATTCCATCTCCTAAGGCAGAGCCGATGAAACGTTGGTTAGCTCGGGTTGGATATGAACGAATACAAGAAATTGAAGATCCAGAATTGGCGACCAAAAGAACGAGAATGCTTTACAAACTGAAGGGTTATTCTGAAAGTTGGATAGAAAAAAGAATGCGTGGAATTGCAATTCGCGAAGAATTGACAGATGAATGGAAAAAACGAGGTATGAAAGAGCACAAGGAATATGAAATTTTGACTGCCGAAATTTCCAAAGCCACTTTCGGCTTGACACCGGGCGAATATAAAAAATTTAAAGGATTGAAACGACAAAATTTACGCGACCATATGAATGACTTGGAATTGATTTTTAATATGCTTGGTGAGCGAGTGACAACGGAAATTTCTCAACAAGAAAAACCGGATACATTTGTAAAAAATAAAAAGGTGGCAGAAAGAGGCGGAGATATCGCCGGAAACGCTAGAAAACAAACAGAAAAAGAATTAGGCAGACCAATTGTATCAAAAGAAAATTATTTACCAAAATTAGGAAATAAGAAAATATGAAAAATAAAAAAGAACAAAAGGAGGTAATTATCTATCAAGCTAAGGATGGCGCCATTGAACTGCGTGGCGATTTTGAGCATGAAAATATTTGGGCAACGCAGGTGCAAATCGCACAAGCTTTTGGCGTAGATGTTCGTACAATAAACGAACATATTAAAAATATTTACAAAACCGAAGAGTTGCAAGAAAAAGCAACTATCCGGAATTTCCGGATAGTTCAAAACGAGGGAGGGCGTCAGGTGAAGCGTGAAGTGAATCATTATAATTTAGATATGATTATCTCGGTTGGCTATAGAGTTAATTCAAAAACTGCAACCAAATTTCGCAAGTGGGCAACTAAAACCCTTCGCGAGCATATTGTCAAAGGCTACACAATCAACAAAAAACAAATCGCTAAAAATTACGAATCTTTTATGCAGACGGTGGCTAGTATCCAAAATCTTTTGCCCCAGCATGTCACGCTTGATCCAAAATTAGTTTTGGAACTTATCAAAGAATTTGCCAGCACCTGGGTAGCTTTGGATGCTTATGACAAAGATGCTCTGAGCGCGATTGGCTCAACTAAAAAAGCAATCAAGTTGTCAGGCAGGGAGTTGGTGGAGGCAATTGGCGATCTTCGAGCCGAACTCATGAAAAAGGGTGAAGCCTCTGATCTTTTTGCGCGAGAAAAAAGAATGGGAAGCGTGGAGGGAATCGTGGGAAATGTGATGCAATCATTTGGTGGTAAGAGTTTATATGCCACTGCTGAAGAAAAGGCGGCGCATCTTTTGTATTTTATGGTGAAAAATCATCCATTTGACGACGGAAACAAACGTTCCGGCGCTTTTGCTTTTGTATGGTTTTTGCGAAAAACAAAAATACAAGGCGCAAAAAATATCAACCCCAGCGCGCTTACCGCTCTCACACTTCTAATTGCGGAAAGCAATCCAAAGAAGATGAATCAGATGATTGCGCTTGTCACAACATTATTGTCAGCGAAAAAATAAATATGACAAAATATATTCTACACGGAGGAAATTTGAGAGAGAAAAACGAACTTAATAAAAAGTTCTTTGTTGAAATTGGAAAAAATCTTAATGAAGGGGATTCTTTGCTTCTTTGCTATTTTGCCCCTTCCACTCAGAGCAATCGCAGCGAAGAGGAAAAATTTGATGTGGGGTTGGGTTTATTTAAAAGCGGTATCGATAAGTATATTAATTATGTTTTTGCAAAAAGAAATAATTTTATTGAGCAACTAAGAAAGGTGGATGGTTTATATATTCACGGAGGCGACACGGACAAGCTTTTTGAAACTTTAAAAAGTTATCCGGAATTTATTGAGGAAATGAAAAAGAAAAAATTAGTTGCGGGAAGTTCGGCCGGAGCATATATTCTATCTGAGTATTCTATTGATTATCCTGAGAAAACTGAAGCAATAAAAAGATTCGGTGTTTTGCCAATTAAGATTTTTTGCCATTTTGAAGAAAAGGATCGAAAATTTTTTGAAGAAGAATTTAGGAAAGTCGATAAGAATGAGGAGCTAGAAACAATTTTTCTTCGAAATTGTGAGATGGCAGTTTTTGAAAAATAATTAGTAATTTGTTGAGTAATATTTTTTGAAAAAACCACGTCTTAAAGTATTACAAAGCGCAAAGACAAAAACTAAAATCGTGATATGATAGAGGTATGAAAATAAACAAGCTAACAGCAGAAGAAAAAAGAGTGATAATTGATAAAGGCACGGAAGCGCCCTTTTCTGGTGAATATGTGAACACGACGGAAAAGGGAATTTATGTATGCCGTCAGTGTGAATCGCCACTGTATAACTCCAAGGATAAATTCCAATCCAGTTGTGGTTGGCCGAGTTTTGATGACAAGATAGTTGGCGCGGTTAATGAAAAATTAGATGCGGATGGAATTAGAACAGAAATTACTTGCGCACGATGTGGCGCGCATCTTGGACACGTGTTCACCGGCGAATATCTGACGGATAAAAATATCCGCCACTGCGTGAATTCCATTTCAATGAAATTTATTCCTGGCCGTCGCTAAACGGACAATTGCGCGACATAATTTTGTTAAATAAAATATATGCTGAAAAAAATAGTCTTAGCCGGTGGTTGTTTTTGGGGATTGGAAGAGCTGATCAGAAAACAACCAGGCGTGAAAAATACCATTGTTGGTTATACTGGCGGAAGAGTGGAAAATCCCACCTATGAAAGTCACGAAGGCCACGCTGAAGCGGTGGAGATTGAATATGACAGTGAAAAAACATCATACCGAAACTTGCTGGATTTTTTCTTTCAAATTCATGATCCAACAACTTTGAATCAACAGGGCAATGACACCGGCACTTCCTATCGCTCCGCTATTTTTTATGGAAATGCGGAAGAAAAAAAAGAGGCAGAGGATTTTATCGAAATTGTGAATAAATCAAAAAGATGGAAGAATTCTGTGGTGACGACATTGGAACCGCTCCAAAAATTCTATCCGGCAGAAGACTATCATCAAGATTATTTGCAAAAAAATCCCGACGGATACACCTGTCATTTTATTCGGTTTGAGAGTTATTTGAAATAGTAATAAATAATTTTATGAATTCAAAAAATAAAAACGCGATAATATTGCACGGGACGGCAGATAAGCCTATGGATTTTTGGTTTCTGTTCTACAAAGAAGTTCCCTTACTTTCAAAATTAATTGATTAATACTAGGCAAGTAAAAAAATAGATTTAAATTATATGACAAAAAAAGTAATCCTTAATCAAAAACAATGTGAACTTATTGGCAAAATAATGTTACCTCTTCAATTTAGAAAAAAACATTTCGAGAGGCCTTTTTTGACTTTCATAGCTGACAGTGAAACTAAATTAAGAGTATATTTGTTTGCTACGGCTATTTGTCACCAAACGCACACCCTAGCTAATAAAAGGAAAAATTTAGAAGGCTGGGATTGTTTGGAGGATGTTTTCACCGAACTGGGTAGAACGAATTCTTCTTTGCTTGATCCTGAATTTTTAGCGAAACTTAGTAGCGAAGAGTTAGTCGAAAAGCTAGAAGTAACATTTTCTGATGATGGTAATCCTAAGAGTTGCAATCTAGATAGGTTAGGCGAAAGAGCTGATTTCATTATTCAAATTGCTAAAGTGCTTAATGAGAAATACGAAGGGAAGGTCGAAAAATTAATTAATAAAGGCGATGGGTATCTTTTGAAAGGTGAAGATGGATTGTATAATCTCTTGGAAGATTTTGATGCCTATTCTGATCCATTAAGAAAAAAGAGCACCGTTTTTATTCAGATGGTAGTTGATGCTAATTTATATAAATTTAAAGATCTTGATTCTGTTTTGCCAGTTATGGATTATCATATGCAAAGACTTTTATTGCGAACTGGTTGCGTGGAAGTGGTTGATGACGAATTAAAAACAGCTCTTCAAAATAAAAAGCAGATTGAATCTGATGATGAAGTTAGGCGGGCATCCATAGAAGCCACCAAGATTATTAGCAAGTCGGCTAATAAAAATTATTTCGATCTTAATTTTATATTATGGTCTATTGGTAGAAGTTGTTGCAAGGAAAAAGTGTTATGCCAGGATGGTGTTTGCAATAAAAATCCATGTACTTTTTTTGAAACTGTCGATATGACCGAGCATACACATTGCATATTTGAAAGAGTGTGTATGGGAAATAAAGATAAAGAATTTCGGAAATATTGGCAACCGATTGTCGAAACGCATTATTATTGATCTATGTGCTAACGTGCTAAATTTGGCTTGACTTTTTTGTAATATTAGTGTATGATACCTTGTTCCTGTTTTATGGGAATGTTCTTTAATTTTTAAAGCCAAGAGGCGAAAGGAAGGTGGTGGTTTTTTTGAAAAAGAAATCGAAAGAATTAAAAAAGAGAAAACCAGGAGATAAGATAGAGATGCTTGAATGCAAGATAATTAGCATTGAAGCAGAATATCTTGTTATGTTGCCGATAGGCGCCAATTCTGTCGTTGAAGGTAGTATAACCTGGAGTTTAAAAAGTTTTCCTGGAAAAAAGTATGTCCTCAATGTTGGGGACGAGGTCATTGCACTAAATGTGCATAGACTGGGTGATGGATGGAGAGCCAAATCAATTTCAATTGAAGGAAAGGAGCTTAGCGGGCATGAAAATGTTAGAATCAGCAGCACCAAATAGCGATGTGAAGAAAAAGCGGGATAAATACGCAGGACGCATCATTATTCAACGCGAGGGGGAAAGTCGGTATAAATTCTTACGGAGAGTTATAGTGGATGTGATCATGGACGTCAATCCATGCATCACGGTCTGCACTCTAATCAGGGATCTCCGGGAATTGACCGATATAAAAATAACCACAAACAATCTTCTTGCCACCGTCGTTTTCAAAGGCTCAGGTATTCTTGTTTCTGAGAATGTTGTCTGGGCATCAGAAAGCGACAGGCGGAATGGTGAGCGAATTCTCATTGCCGCGGAAAAAGAAGTTTTCAAAGCTGGCGGTATGATGGAAAGGGACGAGCTGTTCACTCGAATCCGTAAGCTGTCTATGCGGCCTTTTTCAGAAAAAATCCTCGAGGGCTCGATAAAAAACAAGGGTAATTTAAAGTGGCGGACGAGAAAAGGGAGAGTAACTATTTCTACCAAGGAATAAGCTCTGCCGTATCGGCCGTTCATTTTTACAAGGGTCTTCTCCGGAAGGCCCTTTTTTATATTTTAAAATTAAAAAACGCCATTTTTAATAAATAGCGAGTTGCTAATAAAAAAGTATGTATTTGTGCCAAAGGAGAGAATCGAACTCTCATGGGATTACTCCCGCACGATTTTGAGTCGTGTGCGTCTACCAATTCCGCCACTTCGGCAAATTTAAAATAGTATAATTTGGACTAAACTTTAAAATATAGTATACTGTATTTAATTATGGCAAAAATTATTTCATTAGTCAATCAGAAGGGTGGAGTAGGCAAAACTACTTCAGCCATTAACCTTGCAACCTACCTCGCAGAGGCGGGAAAGTTTGTATTGCTTGTTGATCTTGACCCGCAGGGTAACGCATCTTCTGGTCTCGGAATTGATATTCGCTCAGTCAAAAAAAGTCTCTATCACACCATGATTCTGGGCGAGCATCCGAAGGATGTTATTATGCGAACACAAACATTTGGCCATGATCTCATTCCTTCTTCGCAAGATTTGGCTGGAGCGGGAATCGAACTCGTGCATATGGATAATCGGGAATTTCGTTTGTATAATGTTTTGCGAGAAATTCGCACAAACTATGATTATATTATCATTGACTCTCCGCCAAGCTTGGGACTTTTAACCATCAATGGGCTAGTGGCTAGTGATGAAATTATTATTCCTGTTCAAACTGAATATTTTGCTTTGGAAGGCTTGAGTCAACTTTTGAATACGATTAGCCTGGTGAAAGAAAATTTGCAACCGAAGTTGAAAATCATGGGAGCGCTCCTCACGATGTACGACAAAAGGAATCGTTTAGCCAGGCAAGTTGTGAAAGAAGTGCAGGACCATTTTCCCGGGCATGTTTTTGATAGTGTGATTCCACGTAGTGTGCGCTTGGCTGAAGCGCCGGGATTCGGAAAATCCATCTTGGGATTCGATGCGTTTTCTCGTGGAGCAAGATCATATAAAAATTTTGCCAAAGAAGTAATTGGTCTTGAAAAAACGGAAACGCCAAAAAAATTTAGTATTTAAAATAAAAAAATATGGCACAAAATTATGGATTAGGAAGGGGACTTTCCTCGCTCATTCCGCAAAAAGCTAAAAAAATTAGTGAGCCGGAAGCGGATTTTAATTATTTTGGCTCGCAAGGAGCTGTTGTTGATGACAGGATTGCTCCGGTCACTGCTCCAAAATTATTGGATGATCGTGAAATTGAAATTTCACGCATCGTGCCGAATCCGCATCAACCACGTTTTCATTTTGATGAAACTAAACTGCAGGAACTTTCCGATTCTATTAAAGAGCATGGGATTATTCAACCAATTGTGGTTAGTGAAAATGAGACGGGAAGTTATGAAATTATTGCTGGAGAAAGACGTTTTCAAGCAGCAAAATTGGCTGGGCTTTTGAAGGTGCCCGTGATTGTTCGTAAGGCAACGGAACAACAAAAATTGGAACTGGCGATTATTGAAAATATCCAAAGACACGATTTAAATCCGATCGAGGAGGCTAAATCCTATCAAAAATTGATTGACGAATTTGATTTAAGTCAAGACGAAGCGTCTAAGAAACTGGGAAAGAGTCGGAGCACTGTGACAAACAAATTACGCATGCTGAGCTTGCCGGTGGAAATTCAAAAAGCGCTGATGGAAGAAAAAATTACTGAAGGTCATGCTAAAGCAATTTTGGCAATTTCCGAGCCGGAAAAACAAAAGGCCTTATTTGAGTTGATTCTCAAAAGTGGTTTGACTGTTCGGCAAACGGAAAATAAAACTAAAGAAGTTTCTGTGCGCACGCACAATCGAAATGTCAACATTGATCCCGAAACAAAAGCCGTTGAAGACGATTTGTCTCAAGCTTTGAATACAAAAGTTAAATTGCAAAAATCCGGAACCGGAGGAAAGATTGTGATTGAGTTTTATTCCGAAGAAGAACTAGGGAATATTTTGGAGAAAATAAAATAGTAAAAATTAGAAGCGGGAATTAAAGAAGCTCTTATGCGACAAAAAAGAATTGTTGTAAATGAAAATGATGAAATAATTGGCAGTAGAGACAGGGAGTCTTTACGGGAAAATGATATTTATCGCGTTTCTGCTTTATGGATTACCAATTCTCGAAATGAAATTCTTTTGGCCAGACGTCATCGCAATAAAGCTCATTATCCAGGAAAATGGGGACCGGGAGTTTCCGGAACGGTTGAAGATGGGGAGTCTTACGATGAAAACATAACCAAAGAAGCAGAAGAGGAGTTGGGGATTAAGGACGTGAAATTTGAGTTAGGACCAAAAACGAAAACAGATAATAAATATCATCACTTCACTCAGTGGTATGTTTTAAAGACTGATAAAAATATTGATGAATTTGTGATAAAGGAGGACGAGGTTGAAGAAATAAAATGGTTTGACCGGAAAGAATTGATAGAACAAATGGATATGCATCCTGAGGAATTTCTTCCGCTAATGAAAAAATATTTTGAATTATTTTAAGATTAGCATAATTAAAAACATATGACTTACTCGCCTGACAAAACTGTTTATAAAAATAAAGCTGAACGCACGGTTCCTGATGAAGATCTCAAAAAACGTGAGGCATACTTGGCTTTGAAAAATAAAGTCGGAAGCTATAAGCTGGAAGGTGTCACTTCGCAAGAATGGGATATGATAAGAAAACTTCTTTTTGAAAGCAAAAACAAGATAGCAGAGCTTCCAGAAGGTTTGAAAATTTCTTTTAGTGTTGTAGGAAAGGGGATAGAAAAAGATCCAGAGGCTAAAAATCTATTACAAAGAATAGAGCGTAAATGTAAAGTGCTTTCAGATGCAATACATGGCTTTGACGAGGATGATCAGGCATGTCTTAGTTTGGAATTTCGTGAAGCCATGAATACTATAATGAAGGAGGTTGATTCTCAGACACTAAATTTGCCTCACAAGATAAGTGAAAATGTTATTAAATATGGCATCGCATCGGTTATCTCAAAATTAGGAGATATTAATGATACAAAAAAACTCTTTCAAAGTCTTAACGCTGTGGATCTTATGATATTTGAAGAATTATTAGATCATGAAATGAAAAAATTAAAACCGGAGCTAACAAAAGCAGAATCGCTTGAAATAGTGAGAAGGCGTTTTTCGGACGGTCGTGGCCCCGGACCGATGATTTAATCATTTTCTATTATTAGGAGCTCAAATTCTTCGCTTGACGAAGTCTGTTTTTGTGCTAAACTAGTTCAGTGTTTAAAATATAAAAAATATGCAAGAAAAGGGGAAAAATTTAGATTTAATGCTAAATTGCTCAGTTTGTGCCAGTGCTTTTGAAGAGCAGAAGGTTGTTTTAGTAAAAGAACAAGAGGCAAAAACAATTTTTCATGCGACTTGCCAAAAATGCTTGACTGCATCATTGATTTTTCTTTCTCGAACAGAAAAAGGCATGATGAGTGTTGGGATGGCAACTGATCTGGATAGAATTGAAGCAAGTGATGTTTTCAATAAAAAAGCTATTAGTGCAGATGAAGTGATTGAAGTTTATCGATTGACAACCAGAAATAAAAATGAAGAATGGGATAATTTTTTATATAATTAATTTTAATCCGCTTGAGAGGTCTCATTTCGATGGGATAGGTAGAGCGAAAATATAATGGAAAAGATTTTATTGGAAGCAACTTCGAGAGATATTCTCGGACGAAAAACTAACAAAGGCAGACGCGAAGGATTAGTGCCGGCTGTTGTTTATGGTCGAGGAATAGCCTCAAAAAATATTTGGGTGAAACTGATTGATTTCAAACGTTTAGTGAAAAAATCAGGAGAAAGTACTGTGATTGATCTTGAGATTGATAAAAAAGATGAACGCAACGTTTTGATTTATGAAACACAAAAAGATCCATTGCGTGATACATATAGACACATCGACTTTTTCCAAGTAAATATGAAGGAAGAAATTGAAACCGAAGTGGAATTGGAATATGTTGGAGAATCTGAAGCAGTGAAAGCTGCCGGTGGTGTTTTGGTGAAAAGTCTAGATATGGTTGAGGTAAAATGTTTGCCGGCTGATTTACCATCAAGTATCGAAGTTGATATTTCTGTGCTTAAAACTTTCGAAGATCGTATTTGCGTGAAGGATTTGAAAATTTCTGCAAAAGTGAAAGTGGAAATTGATCCAGAAACCGTTGTCGCCTTAGTTGCTCCACCAAGATCAGAGGATGAGTTATCTGAATTGGAAGCAAAAGTGGAAGCTGATGTCACTAAAGTTGATGGAGTTGTAAAAGCAGAAGCGCCAGTAGCTGAAGAAAAAAAGGCTGCTGATGGAAAAGGAAAATAGGCTCATATCAAACTCTTTTAGTAGCAAAACACTTTCGAATGTTCGAAAGTGTTTTGTTTTACTATAACAACTTTGTGTTAATAGGTTTTTATGCTACAATAAATAACATGAAATACATAAAAACAACTAAAAAAATATTTATCAGTGCGAGTATTGCCTTGATCTTTAGCTTTGGCCTGGTCGCTCTAAATACTAATCGAGTTTTCGCAGATGATGTTTCTGAAATTAAGGACAAACAAGAGGATCTTGAAAGTGAAATAGTGCAAGAACAAAAAAAACTTGAAGCATCTCAGGGATTGCTTAATAAAAATGTCGCTCAAGTAAGCACTACAAAAACTGTCTTACAAAAAACGGAGAGTGATATTTTAAGAAAAGAAAAAGAGCTTGATGCTTTAAACAAGAGAGCGGAACTGAACAAAAGTATTCTAGAAAACTATTTGCAACAAGCCTATTATTCCGATCTCGATCCTTTGCTTGAGCTAACTGTGGCAGACAGGGGAATCGGTGATATTTCTGAAAATTTTGATCAGATGCTAAGTATTAATGATAAAATACTTCTCATCTTGAATGACATTGATCAAAACTCACAAGAAATTGAAGGTGTAAAGAATGAGCTGAGTGATAAAAAATTGGAACATCAAAAGCTGCTACAAAAACAAAAAGCAGAGCAAGGAGAAATAGTTGCCGATATAAATGAGACAAAAGCAACCTTGTCAGAGTTACAAGCGAAATTTGCTGAATTACAAAGTGATTTGAATAGACTCTTAGGAACAAATTATAATGCTAAGGATATTAAAGATGCAGTTAATTTTGCCAATGATAAGACTAATGTGCCCAAGGGATTTTTAGTTGGAGTTTTGAAAATGGAAACCAATCTTGGTGCTAATGTTGGTGGTTGTACTTATAGCCAAGTTGAAAGTGGAGCACAGGCTTCATATAAAGCAGGGAAATTGGGAAAGACAGCTTGGGCAACATTTCAAAAAAGACGAGATACCTTTAAAGCTATTTGTAAAGAATTGGATCTTGATTACAAAAAACAAAAAGTTTCTTGTAATCCAAAAGGTTATACAGGAACCGGAGGCGCGATGGGTGTAGCTCAATTTATGCCTGACACTTGGAATGCCTACAAGAGTCAAGTCTCAGGAATTACTGGTCACAATCCGCCAAGTCCTTGGAATTTAACTGATGGCGTGATGGCAATGGCTGTGAAACTGGCTCGTACCCCTGGAGTTACTAGCGGAAAGGAATCCGCTATGCGGTCAGCCGCTTGTAGTTATCTGGGTACTTGCTATAAACCCTATATTGATGGAATCATGTACTGGGCAAAAAATTATAAGACATTATTGGACTAGCAAAAAATAAAAATTAACGCTCTCCCAGGTTATATTTAGATAAAAATCTTTAATTTTTTTTGGAGATTTTTTATTTTTTGAGTTATTCTGGTTGTATGTTAATATTTATATGATAATTAAAAAAATATGCAAAAAGAACCAAAAATCGGAATAGCATTAGGCGGTGGTGGAGCAAGAGGCATTGCTCATATTGGAGTTTTGAAAGTATTGAAAAAGGAAGGAATAAAAGCTGCTTTAAAAATGATTCCAGAGATAAAAGAAAAAATAGCAAAATTTAATAATAAATTAAATTAAAATTTATGGATAACGCTAAAACTTGGGGAGAGGCAATTACAATTTCATTAATTGATATTGGACAAAAAGTTATTCATTTTTTTCCTAAAATTCTTGGCGCTTTTTTAATTATTACGATTGGTTGGTTCATTTCGGTTATGATGGGTAAGTTGATTGCTAGAATAATTAATAAATTAGGTTTGGATCTCGCAGCAGAAAAAGTAGGTTTTAATAAAAAATTACCAAATTCAGGAATTGCAATTAAGCCATCCGGTTTTATTGGTGAGTTATTTAAATGGTTTTTTGTATTAGTTTTTCTAACTGCTGCGACTAGTATTTTAGAACTTGATCAGGTGAATGTTTTTTTTGATGGAATTGTAGCTTATATTCCTAATGTTTTTGTAGCAGTAATTATTTTGACTTTTGTTTTTCTGTTTGGTAATTTTATTTACCATATAATTAAAAGTAGTACTCGAGCAGCTGGGGTTACATCTGCAACACTTTTGGCAAATATTGCTAAATGGTCAATTATTATTTTTGGAATCTTTGCTGCTCTTATTCAACTTGGCATTGCTCCATCTTTAGTCAACAGTATGTTCATTGGCGTTGTGGCTATGATTTCATTGGCTGGTGGTCTGGCCTTTGGCCTTGGGGGAAAAGAAGAGGCGCAGCTAATTTTGCGTAAACTAAGGGAAGAATTGACAGAAAAGTATAAATGATTATATAATAGAAAAACGCTTATGTTGGGCCGCCGTTACGCTGATTTTGATAAACATTTTTTGATAAAAATGTTTAATTTAGAAAAAAGCTTGACAGATTCTTTCAGTTTGTTATGATGATTAAGCGTTTAAAAAATAAATTTATTTATTCTAAAGACAAGTAAACGTCTTTAGAATGTAATTAATGAGAAATATTATAAAGTTTTTAAAAGAATAAACGGGTGAGAGGCGTTTTTTGATTTTATTTAAACCCGTGTTATTTGCGGGTTTTTTTTATTTTTTATCTAAATCTTTGATTTAGCTATAAAAAATAAATCCGCCTTGGGCGGATGTTATCATATATATAAAGAAATTAGTGCGAAAATCAGTTTGTTTAGTAAGGATTATCTTACTGAATATACAAATTTCCGCGTTAGCGAACTTTAACAACTAAACAAGGTCTTGATCAAATATTTGGTTTTCCGTCTAGCGGAAAGAAAGTCAAATGTGAAGATCATTTCGTCTTAATATTTGGACAAGCAATCAAATATTAAGAGTTAGTTAGTAGGTAAATAATGCAAACAGGCAGTTGGCAATTGCTAACTGCTAACCGATGAAATCTTTACCGTAAGGTAAAGATAGGATTTAAGAGCGGTAATACTAATGCATGTGGTGGATGCCTTGACACTAAAAAGCGATGAAGGACGTAGCTAGCTGCGATAAGCTTCGGTGAGGTGCTGAGCAACCTTTGACCCGGAGATCTCCGAATGGGAAAACCCAATCCCGAGCGATCGGGATTACTATTATCTGAATACATAGGATAATAGAGCGAACCCTGGGAACTGAAACATCTTAGTACCAGGAGGAAGAGAAAACAAATGTGATTCCGTAAGTAGTGGCGAGCGAAAGCGGAAAAGTCTAAACCACAGGTCGCAAGACTTGTGGGGTTGCGAGATAGCTGTACTCGTTTAATCGTGGTTTAAAATAAATTATTAGCAGAATGTTCTGGAAAGAACAGCTATAAAAAGTGATAGCCTTGTATGCGAAAATAAATTATTTTGAATGAAGTTATTCTCAAGTAGGGCGGGACCGGAGAAATCCCGTTTGAATCTGGGGCCACTATAGCTCCAAGACTAAATATTTTTAGTGATCGATAGCGAAATGAGTACCGTGAGGGAAAGGTGAAAAGTATCCCGATGAGGGAGATGAAATAGTATCTGAAACCATATGCTAACG
>JBAQNM010000014.1:0-14270 GCA_049303795.1 Candidatus Moraniibacteriota bacterium | reverse complement strand
GCTCTAATCGTATTAACTAGTCCGCTCAAAATCAAAAAAACGGCCCATGAGAGACCGTTTTAGTATATGTGAGCTAAATTTTTCTTTTGCCCTTACTTTCCCAAGCAATTTCAAATAAAATTTTTAAAAAGTTTGCAAAACTTTCTGATTTTATTTCGAAAGAAACATTGTCACTTGTTTTGGATAAAATACCAATCACTTTATCTTCAAATATCACAATTTCACCGGCAGTAAAATATTCATTATCTGTTTTAAGCCAGCGATATTCCGTGTTCTCTTGTCGTTTATTTTTTCCTCCATAAACTTTATTGTACCACTCGCGGGCATATTTTCCATCTATTGATAAACATTTTTCTTTTATTCCTTTTCTGTATCTTTCTAGTGATCTTTGTTTCCCCATGTCATCAAAAGCTTCGGCATAGTTTTTTAAATTTGCGAATGAATAGATCGTGCTTTTAGAATCTAGCTCTTGGAATGCCATTTGTTTCATTGCCTCTATGCCTTCAGCAATTTTGATTACTGGTTTTAGCTCAGTTTCTTTGTATAATAATTGCAATTTGGGGATAGTTTTTTCTAACTCGTGTAATCTTTTTTCGTATAAATTTTTCTTTCCTTCAATATATTGGCTCAATCTATTAGGGGACATTGTAGAGAACAGCCGTTTTTTCCCCCTGGATAATGCCATGTTAATAAGTCCTTTTATACTAAGTCGCTCTAAGATATCATAGCCAGTGGTTCTGTTTATACCAGCTTTTTTACTGATTTGCGTAACCGAACCTTTTCCAATTTCCAAACAAGCTAAATAAACTTTAGCCTCATTTTCTGTGAACCCCAGATTTAATAATTCTTTTAGAATGGAGTTTTCCATATGCGTAGAGGATAGCATATTTTTAAAAAGTGTCAAGACAAGCCGATAAAATTATATCTATCATTAAAAAATTCATTAAAAAAGCCAAATAAATAGAATAAAGATATGGGTAGGTATTGACAATATTTTTATTGGCAGTAGAATAAGCTGTTCTAGAATAATCTAGGACATCGTACATTAACAATAGATATATATTTAAGGAGGGTTCGTTATGCTTACTAGGCTTCCCAAGAGTGTAATTGCTCCAGTTCCAGAAAATGTGAGGTTCTACAATTTTATGAATGGGGAGAGACAATATGTAATTCAAATTGATATTTCTCGTAGCATCTATCAAGGTGTTAATGAACTTAAGCCTGGAGACATTGTTATATCTTCAGAAAAATTTGGCGTTATATTGGGATGGTTTATGCATCCTA
This sequence comes from Candidatus Moraniibacteriota bacterium, assembly GCA_049303795.1. Classification (GTDB taxonomy): domain Bacteria; phylum Patescibacteriota; class Minisyncoccia; order Moranbacterales; family UBA2206; genus UBA9630. The sequence goes on along the minus strand of JBAQNM010000014.1, from coordinate 12,986 downwards.
TTGGCTCACCCGATCCGTTGGTTGCTTTTTACAGTGAAATAGACGATGCTATTAGATATTTCCGGCCACGCGAGAGGGGTGAGTGCTTCTCTATTATTGATTTTGATATTTCTGAATTCAAAAAGGTTGGGCATATAAACCTCTAAAAGATTGGACTTTGGTCATCGAGCATGTAAAAACCTGGCATATTTAGGGATTGAGAGCTAGTGGAGTTTCAAATATTTCCACTAGCTTTTTTATTGCTGGCAAATAAAAATATTTTTTGATATTATTAAAGTTAAGTAGTTGAAGATATTTTTTCTCTTAATTTGTTATCATTAATTAACATGGTTTCGCATCGTCTATATGAACTCAAGGAATATGATTTTGATTGGAAAAAACGATTTTTAGATGTGGCAGAAATACTGAAATCAATTTTTGGCGCTAATCTTATTGAGATTGAACATATTGGAAGCACTTCAATTGAAGGGATGGTGGCGAAACCACAGATAGATGTTTTGGTGGTGGTGAAAAATCTCGATACGATTAAAGAATGCTACGGGGCTTTTATTGAAGCTGGTTACGTGCCGCGTGGTCGAGGATATACTAATGAGAATGACGAGTATTTTACAGAAGACTCGTTAGATGGGAATCGACTAACAAGTATACACACACTTCAAGAAGGTAATCCGATGATTGAGGATTATAAAATTTTTAGAGAGTATCTAAAAATAAACGACAAAGATCGCAAGCTTTATATTTCGACTAAGCGCAATCTATACTCTTCTTATTATAATAATTATGCGGAGTATTATAAGGGAAAGATAAATACTATTAATCTCATACTAGCTCGAGCCAGGAGGTGGGCAAAGTAAATTGCAAGACAATCTTTTTAAAAACAATTAAGAATGGATCTAATTAATTTTATCAGAAAAATCAGCTAAAATAAACCCTATTTATGGGGTTTTTTATAATTGCAAGGACATTTTGGACTAAAATAAGATCTTTCATTATAAAAAGAAAAATGCTATTATTTTTTTGTAAGGATTAATTTAAAAACTTATGATTAAAAATAATTGGTGGGAAGAAGATTATGGATTCTTTGGTGAATTTTATATGCAAGGAGATGATTCGGTTGAGGGATATCATGAAAGCAGGAAACTTACTTTAAAACAAAGAACTAACGAAGAAGTGAATGGCATTATAAATCTCTGTTCTTTGAAAAAGAAAGATGTTATTTTAGACTGTCCTTGTGGGTATGGCAGGCACAGCATTGGTTTAGCAAGAAGAGGTTATCTCGTAGTTGGTTCAGATATTAATTCTTATGAACTTTTGATTGCCAAAAAAGAAGCTGAAAGACAAAGAGTGAAGGCTGAGTTCAAGAAAGAAAATATGCTTAACTTGAAATATAAGAATAAATTCAATGCCATCATAAACATGTGGTATTCCTTCGGTTTTTTTGAATTAGAAAGAGATAATATTAAAGTATTAAAAAATTTCTACGATGCTCTTAAAGACGGCGGTGTGTTTCTGATGCATACAGATGTTAATTTACCAAAAATGCATAATGGAAAATTCAGAGAATATGAAAAAAGAAGACTTAAGGGCAGGGGAATTTTAAGGCAGGTAGAATTTTATAATAAAAAAACAAAAAGAAATAACGGAGTTTGGATAATTGAAGATAACAACGGAAGCATTAGAATGAAAGATTATTCGGTGAGGGTTTATAGTAAAAATGAATTCATTTCCCTTTGCAAAAAAGTCGGATTTAGAAGTGTAAATGTCTATTCTGATTGGAGTGGTAAAAAATACGATGAAGAGTCTGACGATATGATTATTATTGTGAAAAAATAATTAAGATATGACCAAGATGATTTAAAGTCTTGTAGCTGGCTCTATTTTCATCCAAAAGTCAGAACCATATCTGCTTGTCAGCTTAGATGAAAACGAGTTTGCAGCGAGGCTTGTTTTCTTTTATCCATAAATGAAATGCGCATCGAGGTTGACTTTTGGGTCATTTTCTACATATACTTAATAAAGGTTTTTAGTTCTTATTATCGCCGTTTCTATTGAAATGGCACAATAATACTCACAAAAGGAGAGAGGATATTATGAAAAAGGAATCCGATATTAGCTTAGTTGTTCGAATAATCAGTAGCGCAGTAGGGGATCCAAGCAATGCGGTAATTACCGCCCGCCATGATTACGGCAATGTTGATAAGTGGATAATATCACAATCCGGTCAATCCGCGGCTATCGGGGGAGCGGCAGTGCTAATTCCGTTTGCCAGCATTCCATTGGCTTTGTTTGACTTCGGTGTGCTTATGCATAAGGTCGCATACGTAACGCAGGGGGTAGCGGGTCTACGTAATTGCCCGATCGACAAGGAATCAAGCGAGGTTGATTTGGCGGTGATTTTAGCTCTTTGGTCAGGAGCTGTTACCGAAGATGAGCTTGACTCTATTTTTCAAACCGAAATGGAAACCGGTAAAATCGATGTTCCTGACCGAAGGAAGGTGAACCCGAAAAACGAATTTTTCGAGTGCCCCTTACAAACAACCCCGGAAATAATGGTTGTCGATAAAGCAGGGACAAAGCTATTGGCAACAGTTGGGGGGCAATTGCTAAACCGACTTTCCAAAGCTCTTTTTATACGATTGGCAGCGAGACAAGGGACTAAATTATTGGTCGGAATTATTCCTTTTCTGGGGGCAGTTATCTGTAGTTCGATCAATTATCGGATTATTGAGGCAGTTGCTCGTCATGCGGACACGTACTACATCAAGAAGCGCCAGTTTCTTGATCGGAATGAAAAAGGCGAGGTTGTTTAGGCACTTTCAGATTTTATTGCAAGATACAGCGGCCCGTTTCTTAAACAGAGCGGGTCGTTTTTATTTTTTCTCAAACAAGTAATTTGCCTATGAAGCTAATTCTAATTGTCTTGACTAGCCTGCTCAGCTAAAAATAATCCTTGTTTGTAGGGTTATTTTTTGTTTCAAAAAGCGCTATTGAAATATGTGATATAATAAACTTAGACTAGATAAAAAATAACATGACTAATTTTAAAAAAGACATTCTTATTGCTACCGAAAATAAAGGTAAAATAAAGGAGCTTCAGAAAATTTTTGAGGGCACTGATTTTGCGCCTCGGTTTCTTTCTGATTTTAAAGAGCAAATGAATGGGGTTGAGATATTGGAAAATGGTAAAACGTTTGAAGGCAATGCTTTAATAAAAGCAATTATTGTTGGTGAAAAACTGGGCATGCTAACTTTGGCTGATGATAGCGGTATTTGCATCGATGCTCTCAGTGGAAGACCAGGTGTCTATTCAGCTAGATATTCAAATGAAAAAACAGATGTTGCCAATAATTTAAAAGTGCTCGCTGAAATGGAAAGTGTACCAGAAGAAAAAAGAAGCTGTTATTATAATTGCACGGTAGCAATTTATGATCCGATTACTAAATTTGTTGAAACGGTTTCCGGGCAGTGGCATGGAAGAGTCGCGAATGAACCGCGTGGCGTAAAATCTTTTGGCTATGCGCCTATTTTTCTATCAAAAGAATCCAATTATGAAAAAACTAATGCTGAATTTGATCCTAAAGATTTGGTAGACATGAATCATCGAGGCAAAGCTTTTCGCGGAGCAATTGAAATATTAAATACATATGCTAAATTATAATAACTTTCCAATAGGCAGTTAATTATTGGTTATAAAAATAAATTTATTATGAAACAACTTTTTGAAGTGCAGTCTACCCAAGAAAAAAAGACAATTTCTAATGAGAGAAAGCAAGAAATAGTGGATAAATTTAAAAAATCCGTTGGAACGCTTAGTGAAAAAGAAATTGCTGATCTTGATACTTTACCGATTAGGGAAATTTTTAGTTTATTGTCTAGCTGGGAGCATGCAGCCCTTCTTTATTTACATAGATTTCCAAGAAAGGAAACGATTGACTTAATACTTGAATTGAGTGAGCAAGAAAAATTCAAATCTTTTTCAGAGAAAAAAGTAATAGCTTGGGTGATGGGACTTTTTTTGCATCAGCCGGAAACTTTTGATAAAGCTGTCGAAGTACTAAAAAACAAAAAAGATCCCCGTGTAATCTTTGAAACTGAAAGAGGAACAATTGAAATGGCTGATAATGTTGAGATAGCTAAGGAAATTTGCTTGATGGATGAAGACCTAGAAAAAAATAGAGTAAACTTTGAAAATTACATAAAAAAAGGAGACCTGTTTTCTTATAGAGACAAAAACAAAAAGCTTGTTTGCTTTGCTATTGCAAATCAGATGGATAATTATATACTCTATGTGAATTATTTGCATACAGCTACCAATCAAAGAAAGAAAGGTTATGGCGAAGAGATGCTAAAATACTTGGTAGCCAATCACGAGGGGATAGAAACGCATTTAATACGAGAGAGCTCACATGGCATGCTAAGTGAAAAAGTTTTGAAAAAACTTGGTTTTAGGAAAGAGGAAAAAACAAATAAATGGGTTCATCGATATTCAACCCAATCTTCATTAACAACAAAAAATTAGAGAGGGTTTTTGTTTTTTAAATAAACTCAGTCTGAACTGTATGCGCTTGCCTGCTTAGCTAAAAATAACTCCTATTTACGGGGTTATTTTTTATATTCATAAAGACAGTTTGGACTAAGTATGATAAGATGTAATTGAAATTTATTTTTTAACATTTATTTAATATGCACCTAGAACTATCTTTAAGACCTCAACTTACACAAAAAATGGAACAACAATTGAGAATGAATCAGAGTTTGGAAATAAAAATAAAAATGGAGCTTGCACAAGCGCTTGCATTGAATTTAGAGGATGCACAAGCGGGTATTTTTGGTTCTCCAGAAGAAATTTTGCAAGGTGTATTAAGTGCTAATTTAGAGCTCGTTTCTAATGAATCACTCAGAGAAGGCTTAAAAGCTTTTATTCTTGATCCGATGTTTTGCCAGCAGATGGTCAAAAATAAAATGATTATGGCAGCGCCAACAGAAAATAGTGTGAAAATGATGATCGTTGATTACTTGCATGATGTATTTCGTGGAGAGTTTAATGTAGGAGAAGAAAATGAAAAAGGCAAGATGGTTATAAAGGATGTTTTGAAATTTGATAAGCGATTTTTTATTGATGCAAATCTAGATCCTCAAAAACAGCAAGAAGAAATTATTAAATTAGAAGAAATAGCAAGATCTCTTGGAAGTAAGGGTCAAGATCCCGATGGAGTTATCCGGCAGATTAAGCAAATTAGAAGTGCTCTTAAAGCTAGCACTGCATCAAAAGATCAAAGAGAATTGTTAGAAAAGGGAGTCATGTTTTTATTGAGCCTACGCAATGGTGAAGGCGAATTGGAATTAAGGGATTTTTTTAGGGAATTAATGATTTTTGGGAAACTAAATGTGGTTATCTCAGAAAGAATGCAAAAAAGGTTCGCAGCTTCCTTTTCGAATATTAATAAGGATTCTAATCCAGAACAATTTGAAACTGCATTTATAAATACAATCGGTGAATATTCTTTAATCTCAATGGGAATTATTACTCCAGAGATTTTTGGCTTGCAAAAAGCAGAGCTAAAAGACAAGTTGTATGAAAATTTAAAGGATGGCTTTTTTGATAAAAAAAAGGATCTTGACGAAATCCTTAAAAAGTTTCAATTGAAGACAGAAGGCACAATTTTTTGGAATAGATGGAAGACTATTGGAATTAAACCAAGAGCTATTACTGATGAATTGGTGCGAAGTTTTATTACGAAAACTGTTAGGAATGATAAAGATAAATTATTAGAAATTTATGATTATCAAGATTTTTTTGAAGAGGCAAAAAGGATAGTGTTGGAATCAAAAAGGAGTAAAAATGCAAAGATGAGTTATAAGTTTGAGCTTAGGAAATTATTAGTAGAAAAGTTAAGTGATGCAAATAGCTTCAATCAGTTAGTTGTTTTGGCTAAAAAACAATGGTATCAAAAACTAGACATGTTTTATTCTCAGCAAAAAGATTTGAAATCAGCAGCTTAGTATTTTGAATTATAAAGTGCTTTTTTGATAGTAGATATCAGCTTTAAAGGAGTATTTTTTTAAAATTTGCTTTAAATTATTTTATGCGCTAAGGTAAAAATGAAATAGGGGCTTTGTCTCCAAGTTAAGTGGGCTAATTTTTGGAGATATATGAAAAAATATACACCATTTTACTATTTTAAAGAAGTTGCCTTGGGTCTATTGAACGCCTTTTTTATGTTTCTTTTCGGCGCACTTATAGCCGTTTTTTTTATTTATAAATATCAAACACCAACCGTTCGAGAGTTGACTAATTTTCATCCAGCCCAAACATCTATTATTTATGATAATAGTGGAACACAAGTTTTATATAAAATTCATGGAGAAGAAAACCGTAAGGTTTTAGCACATGGGGAGATTCCTGATATTATGCGTATCGCCACGATTGCTACAGAAGATAAAAACTTCTATAGTCATTTTGGAATTGATTTTTTAGCTATTTTTCGTGCCTTCAAAACTAATATTGAGGAAAATAATATTTCTCAAGGTGGATCAACGATTACTCAACAATTAGCACGCAATGTTTATTTGACTCGGGAAAAAACTTTGAAGAGGAAGTTTATGGAAACCCTGATTGCTATCAAGCTAGAAAGGAATTTTTCCAAAGAACAAATTCTTGATAGATATTTAAATGAAGTTCCTTATGGTTCTAATGCATATGGAATATCAGCGGCAGCGGAAATTTATTTTAATAAAGAAGCTAAAAATTTAACATTGGATGAGGCTATATTTCTAGCTGCTCTTCCTAAGGCGCCAACATATTTTTCGCCTTATGGCAATAATATAAGCAAACTAAATCTACGTTATAAAAACATATTAAATAAACTACAACCATCAAGTATAGTATCTATTGATGCCATTGAGCAAGCAAAGAAAACCAACATCTTAGCGAAGGTGATGCCTTTTAAAGAGCCAATAATAGCGCCACACTTCGTTTTTTATGTAACAGAACAACTAGAAGCTAAATATGGTAGGGATTTTTTGGAAAGAGGAGGGTTGAGTATAATAACAACCCTTGACCTTGGTTTGCAAAGAATTGCTGAAAAAGTAGTAGTAGATGGTGTGGCAAGAAATAAAAATCGTGGGGCGACTAATGCTGCACTCGTGGCAATAAATCCAAAAAATGGAGAGGTTTTGGCAATGGTTGGTAGTCGAGATTTTTTTGATAAAACAATTGATGGTCAGGTGAATGTTGCTATTTCGGATCGTCAGCCCGGATCTTCTTTCAAGCCAATCGTTTACGCAACAGCTTTTGAAAAAGGTTATCAGCCAGAAACATTAATTGCCGATGTCTCAACTAATTTTGGTCCAGATGGTGGAGGGATTAGCTATATTCCAAAAAATTATGATGGACAATTTCATGGTGTGCTTCCAATGAGAAAAACACTAGCTATGTCACTTAATATCCCAGCCATTAAAACACTTTCGCTCGTAGGAATTGATAGTGCAATTGATATGGCTCATCGATTAGGTATCACGACGCTAAATGAAAGAAAGCGTTATGGACTTTCATTGGCAATTGGTGGAGCGGAAGTTAAATTAATTGATATGGCCAGCGCTTTTTCTGTTTTTGCGAATGACGGAAAGAAATTTTCCCAACATGTTATCCGAGAAATTAAAGATAGCAAGGGGGAGGTCTATGATTACAAGATGGAAGGTAAGCAGGTTATTTCTAATGATGTAGCAAGGAAAATATGTTCTATTTTATCTGATAATAACGCTCGTTCAGCTATTTTTGGAGTTAATAACCCACTGCATATTCCAGGAAAAACCGTAGCAGCAAAAACGGGCACAACTCAAGAATTCAAAGATGCCTGGACGGTTGGTTATACGCCAAAGATTTCAGTGGGTGTTTGGGCAGGCAATAATGATTCTAGGCCCATGGTAGCCGGTTCTGATGGTGTTTTCGTGGCAGCACCAATCTGGCGAAGTTTTATGGAGGCTATTCCTTTACAATATTTTGATGAAACTTTCACTAATTATCAGGCAAATGAAAAATATAATGAAAAAACCATTTTAAGTGAAGATGATTTTAAAAAGCTAGATGAGGAAAGAGAATATGCCGAAGAAGTAGCAAAAAGAGAATTAAAAAAAGAAAAAAAGCGCAATAAAAAATAGATTTAAAAAAGGCTTAATCAGAGCCAAAATATGGAAAGGAGAATTTTTTACTATTTTGGCTTATCTTGGGGTGATATTAGAGGTAGTTAAAAACAATAAGGCTTAAATAAGCCAAATAAACGCCATGGAGCTTGACTTTTTGGTGTTTTTTTGCTAACATAGTTGGTTAACTTAAAAAGGGAACTAGCCCGTGTTAACGATTAACAATTAAAGGTTTATGTATGCGTATTAGTACGAAGTTAGCGCTTACTTGCGGTTTTATTGTCACTTTAAGTTTAATGGTGATGACGGGAACAGCAAGAGCTGATGAGTCTAATCAAACAAAAATAAACTCTATAAGTTCTACAGAAAATGTTTATGATTTAAATCAACAACCTACCTGTAGTATAGAAAAACCAATTTTTCAGGTAATTCCTGAAGAAAAACCAGAAATCAAAGAAGATGCTAAAGAGGACATCGAAGAAAAGAAAGAAGAAATTATTCAAAAGAAAAAGACAATTAATACTGAAAATCTTCCTAAAGGAAAGTTTGTGATAAATGCCTCTGCTTACACCGCCGCTGCGGATGAGTGTGGTAAGAGTGATGGAATCACAGCTTCCGGCGTGAAAGTTCGTGAAAACGAAACAATCGCCTGTCCAAAAAACTTTTCTTTTGGAACAAAAATAAATATCGAAGGTTATGGAACTTATATTTGCCAAGATCGTGGAGGGGCAATTAAGGGAAATAAAATTGATATTTATATGGAAACAAAGGCTGAGGCTTTTGCTTTCGGTAGAAGGAATTTAGTAGCAGAAGTGGTTATAGAATAATAAAAAACACCTCGAGTAATCGGGGTGTTTTTTTGTGCTATCATTGACTGGATGAGAAGGTTTTGATAGTATTTAATATAGTTGGTTACGCATGACCAAGATTTATTAAAAAGGAGGTTAATGTCAATAGGATAGAAATTTTAGGTTTGAAACTTTGGTCGCGTGGCCGAGCGGTTAGGCAAGGGTCTGCAAAACCCTGTACTCCGGTTCAAGTCCGGACGCGACCTCAAAAAATTTATTTGCCCGGATGGTGGAATTGGTAGACACAAGGGACTTAAAATCCCTCGATCGAAAGGTCGTGCGAGTTCGAGTCTCGCTCTGGGCACAAACAAATCTCTTTTGCGATATAAGTAAGGGAGATTTTATTTATATGAAAAAAATGTTATAATATGGGCGATAATTTATAGAGTTCAAATGCTATGGAGCAAAATAAAAAAACAATCTTGAAAATTTTCGAAGAAAATGAAAAAGATATTAGTCGGCTTTATCGAATTTATTCTCAAAAAATTCAAGGTCACAAAAAATTTTGGGAGGAGCTTTCTAGGGAGGAAGTTGGGCATTCTTTGGAGATTGCTCGAATAGGACAGGATAAAAAAATTGGGTTGATTGAGGAAAATAGTTTTTCTCGGGGGATTGTCAAATATGTCAGTGACTTTGTGGTTGAACAAACTGAGATTGCTAAAAAACAGAAAATATCTCATCTCAATGCAATCAACACTGCTTTGCGTATCGAGCAATCTATGCTTGAAAAAAAATGTTTTGAAATTTTCATTCCAGCGCAAAAAAAATTGAAAGATGTTTTAGAAAAACTCAACAGAGAAACAGAAAAGCATGTGGGGCTTCTTCGGAAAGAATTAAAAAAATATAGCCAGAAATAATTTTTATTTTTCTTGCCCAATTTTTTCTAAAACCTTTGGAATTTTTTTAAAATCTTCAATTAGAGTTTCGCGCATAGAGCCATTATAGAGTGCGGCAGCGGGATGATAAAGGGTGTAGAAATTTTGCCGGCCTATTTCTGGAATCGTTTTGATGATAAGCGTTCCGTGTATCTGGGAAATTTTTTGGCCTGGCAGAAATCTTTCCATAGAATGACGACCAAGTGTAACAATGAGTTTTGGTCGAATTATTTTTATTTGCTTGAGTAGCCATGGCCAGCAAGCGAGAGCTTCCTCAGGTAGTGGATCGCGATTTTCTGGTGGACGGCATTTCACAACATTGGCGATGTATACGTCTTCACGTTTTAAATTTATAATTGCCAGCATTTCATCTAGGAATTTTCCGGCTGCACCAACAAAAGGCCGACCGAGCTCATCTTCTTTTTTTCCAGGTCCTTCGCCGATGAACAAAATTTCAGCGTTAGTTGAACCTTCGCCAGGCACGACTTGTTGACAAGTTGCGCGTAAAGCACAATTTTGGCAAGCGAGCATTTTTTTATTTAACTCTTCGAGAGATTGCTGGCTAGACATATTAGTTTAAATTATGAATTCTGATTAGTTCAAATTTATCTGTGTCAGTTTCCCAAATTGCAAAAGTTGGCGGATAAATGTCTCCAGCCACATTTCCTGGGTTTAATATTTTGCAATTATCAATAATCTCCTCCCATGGTTTGTGCGTATGGCCATGAAAAACAAAATTATATTTTTTTGTTCGCGCCAAGCTTTTAGCTTTTTGCGGATAGTGGGTGAAAGCGACAGCTTTTTTCTCGATATTAGCTTCGCCAAAATCTTTGAATATATAGGTGTTTCTGTATTTTTTTGCTTCCTCTAAATCGCGCAGGTCATCATAATCAGCGTTGCCATAAGTATAAAGAATAATTCCAGAATAAGTATCATTCATGAAATCCAAGACTTCTTTTGAAGCCATGTCGCCGCAACAAATAATTGTCTCAATTTTTTCGCGCTCGCAATAATCCAAAACTTTTTTTAGATTAATTTCGTTGTTGTGAATGTCGGAGATGATTACGATTTTAGCCATGAGATTATTTTAATTTATTCTACTCTGTTTCCATAAACTATCAAATAGTCCTTCCATCATTTCTCTATATTCCATACTTTCAATTATCAGACCGAAATTTTCTTTTTTCGAGGATATGAAAACACTTTTATTGTCGTAGATAAAAACAGTTGAGTTGAAATTTAATTTTTCAGGGGCATAACGGACATCGCGCAGTTGTTCAGCATGCTGATTGAAATATTCTATTTCTTCATTCTCCGGAGTTCTTAACCTGATTGTTTTTGTTTTTATATTATTCTTGGCTCTTTTTTGAACAAATTCTTTTATGAAATCAACTCCCAAGGTTTCAAATAGTTTATTAGATGGCGTGATTGCCAGAATCATTTTGTCTTGGCAATTAAGTGAATCAAGAAAAAGATTTTCCATATTTTCCTTGCCTTCATAGAATTTAATTTTTGGGAAAAAAATATCTGATTTTGTCATAGAATCGAGTTCCGGCATCGCCAGTTCCAACTCTTTTTTTGTTTTATCCAACTCTTTTTTCTTTTTGTCCAGAAGCCTTTCAATGTTTTTGGGGGATTCCATAGTGAAACGAGCGCCATATTTTTCTCCGGTTTTGGCGACCAGCCCTTTTTTTTCAAGTTTTTTCAAGACATCATAAGTGTTTTGACGGCTAACGCCGGTTTTTTTCGCTAAAAAATTAGCCAAAACCCTTTCTTCTTTGAGTCCGGCGAGATATATTTTGATTTCTTTTTCGCTCAATCCGGCTTTTTTTAGTATTTTTTCAAGCATAAATGTAATTTAATGTTGTCAGTATTATTTCGTCATCTACAATATTAAGCTAGAATAAAGGCTTTGTCAAGTAACATAAAAATGTCAAAATATTGTTGACATATAGCGGTATTTTTGGTAATGTTTAGTATTCAGAAGTAAGGAGGTACTTTAAAAATTTAATCAAAATGGAAAGGAGATGAATTATGAAATTCTTCGAAATGAATACTTTTGGAGGGGTTCCAGCGAAAGCTGGATTAGCAAGGATGGAGTTTCTAGAAGGCTATCACAAAAAAAACGGGGAAAATATAAGCTTTCCAGAAAGAGAAGATGATGTAATAATAATACCTTTCAGAAGAGAATGCGATTTTTTCCAGTTATTACCGAATTGGGAGCAATTTTTGATTCATTATGGACAATCATACTTTTTTGGTGGGACAGATGAAAAACCCTTTCTAGTAAGAATAAATAGTATGGGCAGTTATATTAATGGCGGAATAAGTTCTTTCTATCAATCTTTAATTCCGGAAAGCTTAAATGATCTTGCCAATCAATTCGGTGCAAAGCTTAAAAGGCAGGGTGATATTTTTGCTTTACCACTGCCTTGGTCGCTAAGAGAAATAGATAGTCATTATTTATTTCAAACCGGAAGAAAAATATCAGAAGGAGGTATCAAAGAAGGAAAAGAGATTCAACTTTTTGGTACTAGGCATAGAATAAGGGGAATAGAGATTCAAATGAACATTTGTGGTTCTGGCCGGAGGATTGGTCAGGGCGTCATAGAAGCTCCTGATCATAAAGCGCTGGTATTAAAAGAGTGGCACATTATTATGCAAGCCGATAACTTATACAGCCCTACAACTGCCGACTGAATTTAGGGAGGCGTCTAAACTAACAGAAAAAATAAAGGAGAAAATTATGTCGACACCCAAAGAAGAAGCTCGCAGAGATTATGTAAGAAGGAATATTGATCCTGAAGAAGCCGGTAAGAGAGCGGCTGGATTAGCAAGAGACAGGAGTCCTGAAGGTATAGCAAAGTATGAAAGGTTCATAAAAAATGAATATGAGCCCATCATTGAAAGATCCAGAGATTAACTGAAAATCCAAAAAATCTGTTAGCATCAGCATTAAACAAATTGGCAGGCATCCATCGTGGTGCCTGCCGATTTTTATTTTTTGGAAAAAAAGGACAGGTTTGAAACCTGTCCTTACATCAAAATATTTTCTGCATTATTTCTATCTCGTTCCCACATTTTTGGGTTGATTAAAATATATTCAAGAATTTTATTTAAT
>JBAQNM010000013.1:0-188118 GCA_049303795.1 Candidatus Moraniibacteriota bacterium | reverse complement strand
TGTGCGAAGTGTTGCGTGCGGTTGATGCAAATAAAAACTGTATTTTGAAATGAGAGAGCCCGAATTGAGCATAGCTGCACATTGTGGCGAAATGGAGTAAGCGTAGCGCGCGACATTTCGTCACAACTTCTTATATACGAACTATCTTGATTTATATTTTAATTATGCTAAAATTTTGGTATAAATTTTAAATCATAGCTAGGTTATGAATCAAAATAAAAACCAAAATTATTATCCTTCTCAAGACCCAATTTTAAAACTCAAGCAGGAAATGAAGTTAAGAAAATTCAGTCCGAAAACAATCAAATCCTATTTGTATTATATAACATCCGCCCTGAATCATGCAAGTAAAAATCCAAAAAGTATTACTAGTAATGATTTGCGTGTTTATCTGGAAAAATTAGCTAATGATGAAAAATCTGCTTCAACACTGAATATTGCTTATAGTGCGCTTAAATTTTATTTTGAAAAAATTCTCCGTCGTCGATTTTTCATGAATATTCCACGTGCTAAGATGCCTAAAAAAATTCCAGAGGTTTTCACGAAAGAAGAAGTGAGAAAAATTTTGGGAACTATTCAAAATGTGAAACATAAATTGATGTTGGGGCTAATGTATTCTTCGGGTCTCCGAGTTTCAGAAGTGACAAATGTAAAAATGAAAGATTTTGATTTTCAAAATAAATTGTTATTCGTTAGAAATGCAAAAGGCGCCAAAGATCGAATGACAATCTTGTCAGAAAAAGTGACGAGAGTTTTGGAGAAATATATTTGCAAGAAAGCTCCTAATGAATATGTTTTTGAAAGCGACAGAAGCGGGAAATTGACTGAACGCTGTGTGCAAAAAATCTTTACTGATGCGCTAAAAAAGTCAGCTATAAAAAAATGCGCTTCTTGTCATTCACTCCGACACAGTTTTGCGACGCATTTACTTGAGAACGGAACTGATATACGCTATATTCAGGAACTTCTTGGTCATGCTAAGCTAGAGACAACCCAAATTTATACTAAAGTAGCCAATAATAATTTACAAAAGATTAAAAGTCCGCTAGACTAAATATTATGAATAACATTCGAAATTTTTGCATAATTGCCCATATTGACCATGGAAAATCAACTTTATCTGATCGGATGTTGGAAATGACCGGAACAGTGGAAATGCGAAAAATGAAAGAACAGCTTTTAGATCAGATGGATTTGGAACGAGAACGAGGGATAACAATTAAAATGCAACCCGTTCGTATGAATTATAAGGAGTGCATTTTGAATCTGATTGATACTCCTGGACATGTTGATTTTGGTTATGAAGTTTCAAGGTCGCTCGCTGCAGTGGAAGGCGCGGTGCTTCTTGTCGATGCGACAAAGGGAGTGCAAGCGCAAACTCTGGCTAATCTCTATCAAGCGATTGATCATAATCTCGAAATTATTCCTGTTGTTAATAAAATCGATTTGCCTAATGCTGATGTGGAAAAAACAAAAGCAGAAGTCATGCAAATTATTGGTTGTAAAAAAGAGGATATTTTGGAAGTGTCGGGAAAAACAGGACAAGGAGTTGAAGTTTTGCTGGCTAGTATTATAGAAAAAATCCCAGCTCCGCAGGGCGATGAAAATAAACCACTTCGGGCATTGGTTTTTGATTCTAAATATGATACTTATAAAGGCGTATTAGCGTATGTGCGGATAATTGATGGTGGGATCATGCCTGATGAAGAAATATCTATGCTAGCAACAGGAGCAGAGAGTGATGTTTTAGAGGTTGGTTATTTCAAGCCGGATTTGCAAAAAGCAACTAAATTAAAAGTAGGAGAAATTGGTTATATTGCAACCGGATTTAAGAGTGTGGAATATTGTAAAGTGGGGGATACTGTAACAATTTCAAAATTCAAAACGCAAGTCCAAAAACTGGAAGGATATCGCGAAGTTAGTCCAATGGTATATGCTTCTTTCTATCCAACATCGGGAGATGATTATAATTTAATGAGAGATGCGTTGGATAAACTTAAATTGAATGATGCCGCTTTTGTTTTTGAGCCGGAATCTAATTTAGCCTTAGGAAGAGGTTTCCGTTGTGGATTTTTGGGACTTTTACATTTGGAAATTATTCAGGCTCGTCTCGAAAGTGAATTTGAAATTAATCCAACCATTACTACGCCAAGTGTTGTATATGAAGTTGAGACAAAAGGGGCAACTGAAAGATTGAAGATTTATTCTCCATCTGAATTGCCTGATCCGTCCTCAATCGAAGCGATTTATGAGCCATACGTTCATTTAGAATTAGTTTCCCCCTCGAGCTATCTAGGGGCGATTATGGAGGTGATGAAAAATACCAGAGCAGAGTATCTCGATACAGAATATCTCAATAGCACAAGAATGATTTTAAAATTTAATTGTCCATTAACTGATGTAATTACGAATCTTCATGATGACCTTAAAAGCGCTTCTTCTGGCTATGCATCAATGAATTATGAACTTCTAGATTATCGTCCAAATGACTTGGTTAAGCTGGATATTGTTATTGCTGAAGAAAAAGTGGAAGCTTTTGCTCGAATTGTTCCAAAAACCCAAGCTTTCAGTGAAGGCAAGCGTGTGGTGGAAAAGTTAAAAGATTCGCTTCCAAGACAAAATTTTAATATTGCCATCCAAGCAGCAATTGGCGGAAAAATTTTAGCTAGAGAGACTGTTAAGGCTTTTCGAAAAGATGTGACCAGTGGACTTTATGGTGGCGATATAACAAGAAAAAGAAAACTTTTGGAAAAACAGAAGAAGGGGAAAAAGAAAATGAAAAATATTGGTAAGGTATCTATTCCGTCAGAAGCATTTCTAGCCGTCCTAAGAAGGTAGGAGTTGTTTTTTTAGAAAAAATTTGTTAATATAAATATATGAGCTTTAAAAAACGCAACAAAAAAATGTATCGAATTTGGGTGGTTATTTCTGTCTTGGCAGTACTATCTATGATTGTCTTTACAATCGCACCTGCGCTTTCAATGTTAGGTAATTAAATATGCGCAAAAAAGATTCGAACAAGGGAGGAAATTCCTGGCTAATCAGAATGATAATTTTTCTGGGCTTTGTAGCGCTGATTTTTATTTCACTGGCAATCTATAAAGAAACTTATCGCAAAAAACAAGTACAAAAAGAAATTGATACATTAAAAGAAGAAGCGGATAGAATTCAGGGTGCTAATTCGCGTCTAGCTGATAAATTAGCATATTTGCAGGGACGGGATTATCAAGAAAAGGAGATTCGTGATAAGTTAAATCTTCAAAATCCCGATGAGAACGTTGTGATTATCAAGCCCAATTCAACTAAAAAAATAGAAGAGAGAAAAAATTCAGAAGCACCAACTCAAGAATTAGTAGTTAAAACTTCTAATCCGGAAAAATGGTGGAATTATTTTTTTAAATAATATAAGCCCTTTGATTTAATATTATTATGCAAAAAAACAAAAAAATACAACTACGTACGACAATATTTGGTGGAATTATTTTTTTACTGATTTATTTTGGCATTAACGCAATAATGATTTACGCCTTTGATAGTAACAATAAATTAGTGCGAAAAACAGCAAAATACATTCCTTATCCAGTTGCAAATTGGGGAACTAATTTTATTTCATTTGCTGAACTTAAGGATAATTTGGATTCTGTCAGGATGTTTTATGAAAATCAGGATTTCTCTGATTTGGGTCTCAGGGTTGATTTTGTGACTAATGATGGTAAAAAAAGGTTAAAAATAAAGGAAAAACAAGTATTGCAAAAATTAATCGAGAATAAGTTAATTGAGAATGAAGTAATAAAAAGGGGCTTGGCAATGCAACCTGAGGATATTTCTCAAGAGGTCTCAAGGGAGATGCAAAAATATGATAGCGAGGAGTATCTAAAAAATAATATGGCGAGATTGTATGGTTGGAATATTCAGGATTTTGAAAATAATATTGTTAAACCGGATATGTACCAAAAAAGATTAGCTTCCAATCTTCGTGAAAATGATCCAATTAGTGTTGAAGCAAAAAAGAAGATAACCTTAGCATTAGAGGATTTGAATAATAGAAATGAGTTTGATGTTGTAGCTAAAAAATATTCTGAAGGAGAAAGTGCGAAGAATGGTGGCGATCTGGGCTGGTTCACTTCAGCAGAGTTGCTTACTGAAATAGCAACTGCAGCTCCTAATCTAAAAATAGGCGAGCGTAGCGATATTATTGAAAGTCAATTGGGCTATCATATAATTTTAATGGAAGATAAGAAAACAGAAGAAGGTGTGGAAAAATTTAAACTGGGACAAGTTTTCGTAAGAACGCTAAATTTTTCTGATTGGTTATTTGAATATCAAAAAAATATAAACATTCGTATTTTTTCAAAAGATATGTATTGGGATAAAACTACCGGACAAGTTGAATTTGAAAATAAAGATTTGAAAGATTTTGAAGATAATCTACGTACTAATTCAGCGGGGGATGTGTCTGTTCTTTTTTAAGTTAGCTAAATTTTAATTTTAAATAAAATTATGTCAAAAGCAAAAGTAAATGAAGATCTTTGTATTGGTTGTGGAACATGCGAATCTCTTTGCCCAGAAGTTTTCAAAGTAGAAGATGGCAAATCTAAGGTGATTTCTGACGACTGTGGAAGTTGTGATTGCCAAAGTGTGATTGATAGTTGTCCAGTGAGTGCGATTTCTATGGAATAATCAGTAGTTGGAATATTTCTTCTGTTCTTTTTCAAAAAAGAACAGGTTTAAAAATTTCAAAATATATTCAAATAAAATAAAAAATTATATGGAAAATATAGAAATAAATCCGCAACAAGAGGAAGCTAAAATTCAGTCTAAGGATACGCATAAAAAAAATAAATACTCAAAACATCCTGTTTTTTATTTCATCTCATTAATATTATTCGTTATCTTATTGTCATCAACTTTTGGGGCCATTTTTGGTTTTATGGCTGGCGGTTTTGGTAATAAGTTGGTTGATAGAATTTCCCAGGAATTTCCTGGGATTTTCAAAAAAAATGCCAACCAATATGAATCAATAATCGACCCAACTATTTCGCGAGAAAAAATTATTCAAGAGGATTCAGCTGTGATTGATGTTGTAGATAAGGCATCACCAGCTGTTGTGAGTATTATCATTAGTAAAGATATAACAAAATTACAGAATAATTTTTTTGATCCGTTTGGTTTTTTTGGCGATGGTAACAATTCTTCAGGTCAAAATAATTCAGGTATCACTCAAAAAGAAAAAATTGGTGGCGGAACCGGTTTTCTTGTTACAACTGATGGTATGATTGTAACTAATAAACACGTGGTCTCCGATACTACAGCTGATTATACTGTTATGACTAATGATGACAAGGAGTATGAAGCAAAAGTGTTGGCTCGTGATCCAGTGAATGATATCGCAGTAATTAAAATTGAGGGGTCGGATTTTCCTGTTTTAAACTTCGGTGATTCTAACTCTTTGAAAATTGGTCAAACTGTCATAGCGATTGGTAATTCACTTGGAGAATTTTCTAATACTGTCAGCAAAGGAATCGTATCTGGTCTAAAGAGGAATTTGACGGCTGGTGGACGGCTTGGAGATTCGGAAAAATTGAATAATATTATTCAAACTGACGCAGCAATTAATCCAGGAAATTCAGGCGGACCACTTCTTGATATTAGTGGTAATGTGATTGGAGTCAATGTTGCAATGGCTCAAGGTGCGCAAAATGTTGGATTTGCTATTCCAGTTGCTCAAATAACGAAAGTCGTTAATCAAGTGAAAACAACCGGCAAGATCTCGACACCTTATCTAGGTGTGCGTTATGTTCCAATTGATGTTGATTTGCAAAAAGAAATTAACCTAGATTTTGATTATGGTGTTTTGATTGCGCGAGGAGAAAGAGTGACTGATTTTGCAGTGGTTCCTGGTTCTCCAGCTGATAAAGCGGGATTAATGGAAAATGATGTTATTCTAGAAATAAATGGAACAAAAATAAATGATAAAAATAGCTTGACTGATTTAATTTCCAATTCCAATGTCGGAGACAAAATTACCCTAAAGGTTTGGCATAAGGGAAATACAAAAGAAGTCGAGGTAAAATTAGAAGAAAGAAAAAACTAATATGTTTCTAAAGCTACGCCCATTTTTTTACAGTCTAATGTTTTTATTTTGCCTAGAAGCTATTATTTATGTTCGTGGTGATGTTGATTGGGTTATAGCAATTTCTATTGCGCTCTTATTGTTTTCTTTGCGCGAAGGAAAGGTAGTCGGAAAAAAATGGAAATTCTCTGTTTTGCCAATTTTTTTCACATTATCATCTGTCGCGCTTTTATATTTAATTGGTGTTCCTTATGAACAACAAATCTTTATTTTTTTGGCAAGTGCAATGCATTATTTGGCAATATTCGGTGCCTATCGCTTGGGAAAATATGAAAAAGATCAAACTGCCAGAGGAATGAATATGGCAGCTACTTCAGCTACTATTTTTTTTGCCTATGCTAGTGCATATGGCTTATATTTGAATTTTCTTGTTCCAATTTATATTCTGATGTTGGCTTATTTTTTGATTACTTTTTTGGTTAGCTATCAATACTTCTCAATAATAAAACATGATCAAAATAGAGTAACTTGGGTTTATAGTTTTATTCTTGGATTATTAATGACTGAACTGGTTTGGGTAATGACTTCTTGGCCCTTTGGCTATTTGACCACTGGCGTAATTGCTCTTATACTCTATTATATGCTTTGGGATATCATTCAAAGTCATTTTTTGAACATTTTGAGTAAAAAAAGAGCGATAATCAGTGCGATATTTTTTTCCTTTTTAATTATTTTAATTCTTCTAACTTCAAAATGGACTCCTGTGATTTAATTTTTTTTAATACAATATAAATAAAATATGAGTAAAACTAAAAAAGTAATATTAGTAATAGCAGTTATTTTCATTAGTGGATTGAGTGGCATTATTACCAATCGCTATATATTTCCGCATTTAGCAACAATGAAAATTTTTTCCAAATATGATTTTTTCAAAAAAACAACTGAAGATGTGACTATTATTAATAAAACTGAGCAAATTTATGTAAAAGAAGATACTTCAATAAATAAAATTACCAACCAAGCTACTTCTTCGGTGGTAAATATTATTTCTTCTATCGATCAAACTTCAAATAAGAAAAATCAGATTTCTTTACAGCCAATAATTAAAAACGGTACGGGACTAATCGTGACTAGTGATGGATTGATCGTGACATATACAGAAGCAATTTTAACAGAAAATGCACGTTACAAAATTTTAACTGGCGAAAATATTTATGATGCAACATTGCTTGATATTGATTCATATAGTAATTTAGCATTTCTTAAGATAGCAGCTAGTAATCTTCCAGTAGCATCTTTTGGAAATTCAGATGACACTGTTTCTGGTGAAAAAGTCATCGCTATTGGTAATAGTTCAGGAGCCTATAATCCTTCTTTTGCTTCGGGAGTTTTGAGCAATTTTAATAAAGAGTTCAATTTGAATGACAAAAGCCTAGCTTCTTCGGAAAAACTAGAGGGTGTTTTTGAGACCGATCTTAATCGACAAGAAAAGTATGTTGGTGGACCGGTAATTGATTATTCTGGACAAGTAATCGGTTTAACTGGAATGAGTGAAAAAGATGGTAAGGTTTTTTTCTTTCAAATTCCTGCAAATAAAATTAAATTAGTACTGGAAAGAGAAATTAAAAAGGAGCTAAATACTAATCCGGTATTAGGCATATACTATTTACCGATTACGAAATCATATTCACTAATGAATAACCTGCCAGTACAAAGTGGTGCGATAATTCATTCTCCATCCTTGCAGCAAGGCCTGGCAATTATTGCAAATTCTCCCGCTGCTAATGCTGGATTGAAAATAGGTGACATTATAATAGCTATTTCTGGTGAAAAAATAGAAGGAATAAATACATTGCCAGACTTACTGTATAAGTATCACAAGGGTGAGGAAATTGAGTTGACTATTCTACGAAATGCGCAAGAGATAAAAATCAAAACTCAGCTCTAAAAATAATTCGATAGAAAAGAAAGAGCAAGAAAAGCATACCAAGTAAAATTAGTAAGTTTTGCCATAGTGAAAAACTCAACATAGAGCCTCCTAATAGAAGAATTATAATAATTACAAAAAAAGGGATCGACTTTTTCTTACGAATTGAAACAGGCTCATAGTTGAAGTTTAATTTACGACTTAGTTGACTAATAGCGCTAAAAAGAGAGAGTATTGCAACAATAAGCCAGGGCAAACTAACATAAGAAGCTAAAAACTCCGGCACAACTTCTTCAATCAATAATAATCCCGTAAGAAATAGGATTAAAATAAAAGATAGATCATGTAGTAGTTTATAAAGCATTAAAACTGCTTGTTTTTTATTTAAATTTTTCATAAATTACGTTTTGTTTTATTGTTTTTTGAGGAGTGTTAGTGGCAAATATAATATCGAATTTTTTATATGCGAAAGGGAGTTTTTCATATTTTTCATATTTAAGGCTGTATTAAATTTTATATCAATCTGGTCTATACTAACAGCTGAGTTGAAGCTCGTATTAAATTGATAATTATTACCCTTCTCATTTATTATTTTATCTAATGACGTTCTGCAAGTATATTTATTACTCAAACTAAAAGAAGTTTTTTTGAAAGCGCATGAAGAAAATATATCAAGACTTGCGCTATCTGCTATGATTGGATGATTTTTCAGGTAGGATTGTACGAGATATTCACCAATAATCGGATGCTTCATTCCATTTTCTATGATAAAATAATTCCCTGTTCGAATGTCTTTAAATATTGTTCCATCAGGATGAGCAGAGCCTTGATAGAAAAGCTTTTGTTTTTTATAAATTCCTATTTCCTCAGAATTAACAGGATAAACGTCACTCCAGTCAAAGCCCATTTCTTCAAATACTTTTGGACTATAAATAGGATAAATCTTCTCCTTACTTAGAATAGAAACTGAGGTTCCAATGGCGGCAAGCGTTCCATCAGCTAAGCCAATTTGGTCATCTGCCAAATCAAATTCTTTCAAAAATGAAGCATCTTTTTTTGTAGCCAATTTTGCTTCGTAGCGTGAAACAAATGCTTTTTCACTGACAAAAATATTTAAAGAATTATTATTTAATTGATAATAGTTGCCATCGATTACGAAAAGCATTCCATTAGGATAGAAAAGTTTGTCTATAATTTCTCCATCCTTATTGTAATTTAATTCTTTTTCATCGACTATAATAAACATTCCTAAGCTAATTCCAATATCTTGAATAATTTGCTGGGAGGAAAATTGGCGTTTCTTGCCTTCGGAAATAATATAAAATTTACCATTAGAGAAAAGTAAATTACCATCTCTAAAGCCAACGGGATCGCCTACTGGATATAAAAAAGACTGATAGGACTTGCGTACCGAAAGTAAGTCGTTGGTCATGAGAGACGTTTTATCTTTTAATTCAATATCAACAGTAACATCAGAAAAGTTTCCAATAAGAGTGGCATCCATAAACATTTTTTCGTTTTTATCTAAAACTCCTTTTTCAATCGGAATGTTTGATTCGTTATATGGAACAGGAATTGTGATTTTATTAGGGGTCAAATTTGGGGAATAAACAAAGTAAATGGATGGAAAAATGATGTTATATATAAAAGCAATTGCAATAATTATTGACAAAATATATAGCAGTGCGCGTAAAAAACGATAGCATTTTTGCCATTTTGGTTCGAGGATTATTTTTTTTGTAAAATCAAGCATAGCTCAATTATACCTATATTTTTAGCATTTGCAAAGGAAGCTTGAATAGGGTAAAATTTAGGTTATGAAATCAATTTTAACTAAAATAGGTAAGGCCTTTTCTACTCTAAAAAGAAGCGGACTTATTGGTGGAGGAAAAAAAGGCTGGCATTATGTTAAATTAACTAGCAAATTGCTTTTTAAGATTGGAAGGGGTGATGTTTTGATTATTACCGGAGGCATAGGGGATAGCGCACACTATCGTGCTTTCAATCAAGCAGAAGAATTAAACGCACATGGAATAAAAACGGCGATTACTCTACAAGAAAATCCCAGACTTTTAAAATTAATTGATACTTTTCAAGTTTTTATTTTTCGTCGCACAATAGAAACTGATAAACTAAAAAAAGTGCTTCAAAAAATCAAAACTCAAAATAAAACGGTAGTTTTTGAAACGGACGACCTAGTTTTTGATCCGCATTTTATTCAAAATACCGATTTATATAAAAACAAGATGACTGCTTTGGAAAAATTAGAATATAAAAAAGGATTAGGAATTGAAATTCTAACTGACCCATATACTAAAACTTGCGTGACCAGTACGAGTTATTTGGCAAAAATCCTGGAAGGCTATGGAAAAAAAGTTTTTATCTCAAAAAATAAAATCTGTAATAAAGAAGTTGAGATTGCGCAAAAATTAGTAAAAGATAATCCAAAAACAGCGTTAGATGAGGTTCGAGTTGGCTATTATAGCGGAACTAGTAGCCATGATTTAGACTTTGCGGAAATTGCAGAGGCTATGCTAAATATTTTGGAAAAATATCCGCAAGTAAGATTAGTTTTAGGCGGACCATTGAAAATTGACGCACGTTTTGAAAAATATACCGCGCAAACTTTACGTTTACCATTGGCTTTGCGAGAAAAATATTACGACAATCTTTATTTAGCAGACATCAATCTTGCGCCTTTAGTTTTAAGCGATCCTTTTTGTGAAGCCAAATCAGAAATAAAATTTCTAGAAGCGGGGATCTTGGGAATTCCCACAGTCGCAATAAAAAATCAAACTTTTTCAGAAAGTATAGTTGACGGAACGGATGGATTTCTGGCTGGGAACAAAGAGGAGTGGCAAAGGAAATTAGAACAGTTAATTGAAAGTCCGGAGCTTCGTCAAAAAATAGGCTTGCAAGCTCAGGCAAAAATAATCAAAGATTCTACCACTAAAAATAGTCATAATGAAGAATATTATGACTATCTAAGAAAAATCTGTCATTCCCGCGTAGGCGGGAATGACACGGTTTATGGTATTTTTTTATAATAAAACTAATAATAGAACAAGAAAAATAGAAAGAATAATAAATCCAAACATTATCAGATGTAAAAAATAATGCTTTAGAAACCAGGGTTTATATTGTGACATTCTTTGATTGAGTTCGGAAAAATCTTTTAATAAATTTGAACTTCTGTAAGCTGGGCGCATCGCCAAAGATTTGCCATGGAATTCTTCATTATTTACCGACAAGAATTTATTTTGTGGCATTAAATTTTCAATCACAAAAATATTGGCTTTTTTCCCGCCTTCTTTTTGAACATATTTCAATCTCAAGTAAAATGTTTTGTTTTTTGAATCTTTTACTTTTGGAAAAATAAAATCAACAGTATTGCCGGAATCCAGAGAGGTTATTTCGAGTTCGACTTCTCGCAAGATATCTTGACAATTTTCATCATAGAGCTTGAAATTAAATATTCCTCCTGGCTTCACATCCGAGCTACCAAAAAGAATCTTGACTCGCGTCAGTCCATCACGGTCCGCTTCGAATTTTTGAATAACTTCTGAACTCATCTTTATTTTTTCTCCTTTTTCCAGTTTCCATGCTTGATCAGGAAATGAAAGCGCTTTATTTAATCGAAAAAAGATTACAAGAAGCAATAAGAAGAAAAATATAATAAGAATGAGTTTATTTCTATTTGACATAATGGTATATTTATAAATAATAACGCGGGACAATCATATTAAAAATCAAATACATTGAGAAAGAAAGCATTAAAATCAAGCCAACTAATAGTGTATTTTTAAAATAATTTTCTTTTCTAAGAAGTGCGCCGAGTCCGATGAAAACCAGTGCGAGATGCGAAACTAGGTTGGGTAAAAAATATCTTCCCGGTGTGCCTAGCTCTAGGTTGCCATATTCCATAAAAATTTTCCAATCCGCCATTCTTATGCCAAATTGCAAAGCAAAAACCATTCCTAAAAGAAAAATAACATATTTCTTTTCTGGCAGAAAAGAGATTTTTTTCTTTGTAAATAAGAGTAATATCACACCTATCGCAGAAAAAAACTCAATAAACCAAATCATATCTGTGAAGTTTTGGTCAATAATATTGCTAAACCAGCCAAGTGATCCCCAGTAAGTTCGAGAGGATAGTGCAAATCTTCCTAATGTTAAACTCTTAGAGAGATAATCACTAAGTGATTGCATAGTTTGGGCTAAATTATTTTTGAACGGTAAAATAGAAGTGAGATTATGAGGATTAATCAATATTAAAACCAAAAGTCCAAGAGTTGCCAATGAAATTATTTTTAAATCAATTTTCTTTTTATAATTTTTATAGAAAAAATAAGAGATTATCCCTAGAAAAGGCAATAAAAGAATAAGCGCAGTCGCCTTAGTAAGAAAACCAGCTCCAATGGCGAAAAGCATAATTAGGCCGTTTTTCCAATTAAAACCATCCTTGAGGCTTAAAATTGCGCCCAATGTGAAAAGAAAGAAAAGTGGTATCAAGAGGACATCATAGTTAATATTGCCAAAATACATGGCATATTTTGGCTGGAAAGCGACGATAGCAGTTAGAATTAAACTTTCTTTTTCTTTTAAACCAATATTTTTAAAAATCAAATAGGCCAGAAAAATCCCAATTAACCCTAGGAAGGTTGAGAAAATTCTATTGGCAAAGAATCTAACTAGGATATCACTCTTGCCCAAAGCTTTTTCTATATATACTGCCATTGAATAATATAGATTATCCTTAGAAACAATGTCGGGTTGTTCATAGTAATTATAAGGCTTCCGTGATTGATGGTTTATCTCTGCTTCATTAACTCCATCATATCCATTAGAAAAATTGACAGTATTATAGAATTGATGTCGAAAAACATCAAAATCCGCCGCTTGTCCGGCGTGAATCATCTCTTCGGAAAAATTATAATCCGCAATATTTTCCTTTTTTATACTTCCCAATGGTCGGTCAATTTTTTCCCAAGACTTGTCTTTTGGCTCTGTGCGATATTGCAAAGAACTGTAGTGCCTAGCCTCATCTTGACCAGTAAAGATAGGGAAAATGGTCGAAATGAAAATGCCTTTCAAAAAAAAGATCGTAAGAATTATGACTAATATGAATCTGGGGTTTTTGATTAAATTTAGAGTTTGAGCTTTAAACATAAGTCTAGTATACTATAGAGGTATAAAAAAACAATCCTAATTATTAGAAATCTATAATTGAGATTTTTATTTAAAAAATGTTTGAAAAAATATTAAAGTTTTTTATCCCGAATTCTATTTGGGAAAAAATTGAAGAAAATCCAGAGTTAAAGAAAATTTTGGCCAATATAAATTGGTTGTTTTTTGATAGAATAGTGCAAATGTCAATCTCTCTTTTTGTGGGCGTATGGATAGTGAGATATCTTGGTCCGGAAAGATACGGGATTTTAAGTTATGCTGTTGCATTCGTTGCGTTTTTTGGATCATTCGCAAGACTTGGTCTTGATAGTATT
Source organism: Candidatus Moraniibacteriota bacterium (assembly GCA_049303795.1). GTDB lineage: Bacteria > Patescibacteriota > Minisyncoccia > Moranbacterales > UBA2206 > UBA9630. The sequence goes on along the minus strand of JBAQNM010000013.1, from coordinate 174,617 downwards.
GTAGTGAGAGAACTTGTTAAATCAGAATTCTCAAAAGAAAATATACTCGGAAGTGCTTTTTTTCTGAAATTAATTGGAGGATTTCTGGCTTTTTTCTTTTCTATTTTGTTTATATATTTTTTTAAACCTAGTGATCATTTGATTATAAAATTAGTTTTAATTATAGGATTCGGATTAATTTTCCAATCTTTTGATGTTATTGACTATTGGTTTCAGTCACAAGTTATTTCAAAATTTACAGTTTTTGCCAGAAGCGCTACTTATCTAGTTGGTTCTGTTGTTAAAATCGTACTTATATTTTCAGGAGCGGGGCTTGTAAGTTTTGCATGGGTTTTCTTATTGGAATCATGCTTGGTAGCTATTGGCTCATTGATTGCTTATTATTATCATAGTCAATTGATTAAGTTTTGGAGGTTTAAATTTGATGTTGTGAAAAAATTATTATCAGAAAGCTGGCCGTTGATATTTTCCAGTATTTCTATCGTTGTATATATGAAGATAGATCAAATTATGATTGGCAATATGCTTGGCAATATCCCATTAGGAAATTACTCTGCCGCTGTGGTTCTTTGTGAGGCTTGGTATTTTATTCCAACCATAATAGTGGGCTCGGTTTTTCCCGCGATAATTTATTCCAGAAAATATGGAAAAGAATTGTTTTTACAAAGATTTCAAAATCTTTATGATGTGCTTATTTGGACGGCGATTATAATTGCGATTCCCGTTTCTGTTTTTTCTTCGCAAATAATTGAATTATTGTATGGATCTAGTTATAAACAAGCGGATATAGTTTTGTCTTTATATATTTGGTCGGGAGTTTTTGTTTTTTTGAATGCTGGATTGGGCAGATATCTCATTGCTGAGAATATGACAAAAGTTGCCTTCACAAGATCTTTTGTTGGAGCTATAGCAAATATTGGACTTAATATAATATTAATTCCTCGCTTTGGAATATCTGGCGCGGCAATGTCTACGCTAATTTCATATGGATTGGCGACATTATCATCGATACTTCCAAAAAAAGCTAGAGTAAACATTTGTTTGTTAGCAAGCAGCTTTAATGTTTTTAGAATATTTAGAAAAGCGTATTTATTTTTTCATTAGGATACAAGTTATGAATGTTTCAAAGACAAGAAAATTAAATCTGTGCGTTTCTTGTGAAGCTTGCAAGGCTGTTTGTCCTGTTGGCGCTATTGAAATGGAATTTTCGAAAGGTCAGTATTTACCAATGGTTAATGAAAAAAAATGCATAAATTGTGAACAATGCTATAAAATTTGTCCAGGAATAAATATAGACAAAGATAATATTTCAAATAAAAAATTTAATGTATTTGATATCGCTGGTTGTTGCGAATTGGCCTATATTGTAAGTTATAAAAATAAGGAAGTTAGAAAAAAAGGCGCCAGCGGAGGAGTTGTTTCCGGTTTGCTAATAGAAATTTTAAGAGGGGGGTATGTTGACGGCGCTTTTGTTTTAAATTCTGACGGAATTAATGGGAAAATTGCTAGGATTTCTTATGTTGAAAAAGAAGAAGATATAATTAATTCCGCAAAATCAAAATATATCCCAGCTTCTATTTATGATATTATAAAAAAAATAAAAAGTGATCCATTAAGAAAATATGCAGTAGTTGGAACTTCCTGTCAGTTTCAAGCACTAAGAAAATTCCTAGAAATTTTCAAAATATCTCAGGAGAATATATTATTACTAGGTCTTTTTTGTGATAGAACATTGAATTATAATGTGTTGCAATACTTTAGAGACATAAGCAGAAGTAAAAACAGGATTTTAAAAGTAGATTTTAGAAATAAAGAAAGAAATGGTTGGCCGGGAGATGTAAAATTATATTATGAAAATAAAAAAGAATTTTTTATTGATAGGAAAAAAAGAATGGAAGTTAAAGACTATTTTCAACTAAATAGATGTGTTTTTTGTTTGGATAAGCTTAATATAGATGCTGATATATCTTTTGGAGATTGTTATATTAAAAATAAAAGCACAAAAGATGGAGAAACAAATATTATAATAAGAACAGAAAAGGGAAAGTATTTTTTTGAAAAAGTAAAAGATAGATTCGATGTTGAAAAAACTAATCTTGGTGAAATAATGGATTCTCAAAAAATCGAAGAAAGAATAAAAAATTTCAATAAGTTTAATTTCAAAAAAATAAAAATTTTCATAGGAGCTTATTATCCTAAAACTAAGATTTTTATGAAACTCTGGATATTTTTTGAAAAAAATTTAAAAAGACTTGATTTATTAACAAGATTAGTTATAGTCGGATTTTCCATAAGCTTGGAAATTATAAAACATTTCCTCAGCTATTTGTTTGGAAAGTTTCAGCCAGAAAAAAATAAAAAACTGGATAAAGTGATAATATTAGGGGGTGGAATGGAAAACAAGGGTGCGCAAGCTATGACATTTACTGTTGTTGACCAAATAAGAATAAAAAATCCTAATTGTGAAATTTTTCTTTTTTCAAATGAAAGTTTTGACTTATCTGAGGAGGAAAAAAATAAATATAACTTCAAAATATTGCCCTGGAGTTTTTATGATCAGTTAGGGATATTTTTTAAAAAAATAAATTTATTTGAAAAATATAATATTAATAATAAACACAAGGATGATTTGAGGAGTGTTTTTTATTCGGCAGATTGCATCTTTGATGTAAGCGGATACGCGCTTTCTTCTCAATGGGGATTTTTTTCTTCATTGAGGTATATTTTGAATATAATCATAGCAAAAAAATATCTAACTCCTTTTGTAATTTGTCCTCAATCATTTGGTCCTTTCCATTATCATTTTTGGGGTAGAATAATTCTTCCTCCCTTGATTATGCTTTATTTAAAATATCCAAACAATATTTATGCCAGAGAGATGGAAGGGTATAATGCATTAAAAAAATATACAAAAAATAACTTAGAAAAATCATTTGATATAGTGCTTAATGATGCAAGCTATAATCTAAAAAGTATTTATAATAATAAAATTGAATTTTCTCAAATCAATATTAAACCTAATTCAATCGGAATAATCCCAAATCAAAGAGTTATTGAAAACATGAAAAATTCAAAGAAGGATCTTTTTCAATTTTATATAAAAGCTATATCCGAAGTTTTAAAATATAACAGGAATGTTTATATCATCAGGCATTCAGTGGAAGATTTAAAAATTTGCCAAGAAATAAAAGAAATATTCCAAAATAATGAGCAAGTTATTTTAATTAAGAATGATTTGTGCGCTATTGAGCTGGAGGATATAATAAAACAATTCGATTTTATAATAGCCTCACGCTACCATTCGATTATTCATGCTTATAAAAATAAAATTCCTGCTGTGGCTATCGGCTGGGCGATAAAGTATAAAGAATTATTGGAAGAATTCAACCAATTGGAGTATTTTATTGATTGCCGTGAGAAATTTGAGTTAGATAAAAATATTAAAAAAATTGATATTATTTCACAAAAATATAAACAGGACAAAGAAACTATTGAAATAAAATTAGATAAAATAAAAGAGAATTATTTGAAAATATTATGAAAATTTTACATATAGTGGCAGGTGAATTAACAGGAGGCGCGGCACGCGGAGCTTATTGGTTGCACTTAGGACTCAAAGAATTAGGAGTTGATTCAAGGATACTTACAAATAGTGCAATAACCTTTGGCGACAAAAATATAATTTCAACTAATTCAAATAGAAAATTAAGATTCAAAAATATCATAAGAAAAAATATTGATTTTGCATTCCAATTTCTTTATAGAAATAGAAAAAAAATTATATTTAGCACTGGTTTTGTGGGTTTCGATTTTACAAAATCCAAAGAATTTAAAGAGGCGGATATAATTCATCTACATTGGATAAATGGGGGATTTGTTGACATAAAGCATCTTGCAAAAATAAAAAAACCTGTTGTTTGGACAATGCGAGATATGTGGCCTATGACAGGAGGGTGCCACGTGGCAGAAGCATTGCAATGTGAAAATTACAAAAACAGCTGTGGAAATTGCAGGCAACTTAACTCAAAAAATAATCTCGACTTATCATACTGGATTTTAAAAAGAAAGCATAAATATTTGCCAAAAAAAATGAAGTTAGTTGGAATTAGTAATTGGCTAAGTGAAAAGGCAAAAGAAAGTCAATTGTTTAAAAATTTTGACATTAGGACAATCAGTAATAATATTAATACGAAAGAATTTTTCCCAATTGATAAACAAAGTGCTAGAAAAATATTAGGAATAAGTACGGATAAAAAAATATTATTAGTTGGATCTACTAGCGTAAAAGATATTTGGAAAGGTTTTGATAAATTTTTAGAAGCAATTGAAAAATTAGATAGAGACAAATATTTTCTATGTTTTTTTGGTGAGTTGGATAAGAATGAAATTAAAAATATAGAATTTGAACATAGAAGCTTTGGTTTTTTATATGATATAATATCTTTGAGGCTACTTTATTCGGTGGCGGATATTTTTATTGCACCGAGCATTATGGACGCTTTTGGAAAAACATTAGCCGAGTCAATGGCTTGCGGTACGCCCGTTGTTTGTTTTGACGCGACCGGTCCAAGGGATATTGTTACGCACAAAGTTGATGGATATAAGGCTAAGCCTTTTGAAGGTAAAGATTTAGTTGAGGGCATAGAGTGGATTTCGAACAACGAAAACTATGAAGAACTTTGCAAGAATGCTAGGAAAAAAGTGGTTGAAAATTTCGATATAAACATAATTGCTGGAAAATATAAAAAGCTGTATGAAGAAATTTTAAGCGCTGATAAATAATTATGAAAATTTTGAATTCAATAATTGAAGATGTACATAGAAAAATATTTGGTCATGAGGTGAGTATTGCTATGAAAGATTTTATCGGAAACTTATCTTGGTCTTTTGCCGGTATTTTTTTTGGCTCTTTAATTCTTTTTATTATTAATGTTTTAGCAGGAAGAATTCTTGGGCCGGAAGGCTATGGAAGGTATAATTTAGTTTTGGTTATTGCCAATATAGTTAGTATGCCTATATTATTAGGGATGGACTTGACCTCTATTAAATATATTTCTAATGCTAAAAATCGAATAGAAAAAAGAAAATATCTTTCCAATTCTTTCTGGCTCGTTTTATCCTCTAGCTTGGTAGTTTTTATCTTGGGAGTATTTTTTTATTCTAAGGTCTCAATATTTCTAAACATAGCTCCATCAATTATGTTTATTGCTATTATATTTTCAATAGTACTTAGTTTTAAGAGTTTACTAGATAGTTTTATAAAAAGTTTTGATTTTTTTAAATTTCAATCGATTACTAAAATAATTGAGAGTATTTTCATAATAACTTTTTTTATGATTTTTTTCTATGTTTTCAATAGGGTTGATTATCAGTATTATATTTATTCATTGTTGATTGGAGCATTAGCCCTGTGTTTAATTTATTTTTTTAAAATTAAAAAAAATATAGTCAGATACGACAAGGAAAAATTTAAGGATATAATAAGTTATTCAAAGGCGACGATAGTTATGGTATTTATTTATACTACTATGAATTATATGGACAAGATTTTTGTTGGTAAGTTTTTAGGTGCGCGTTCGTTTGGAGTTTATAGTGCCTATCTTACTGTAAGCATGGTTTTTATAAGCCAGGGAGTCCTGATGTTGGGTAATGTATTCTTACCTGCAATAAATAAGGTGGGGAATAAAAAAGAGATTATTAAAAAAATTGATAAGCTGGCAATTATTTTTTTTGTTCCTGCAACATTAGCAATATTCGTATTTTCATCATTGGTTTTGAGGTTTTATGGAAAAGAATTTCAATTTAATCACTGGTATGTTTTATTGTTTTCCGTACTTGCATTTTTGCAAATACCTAGTGATTTCTACAAGAATATAGCATCTTCAGAAAATAAGTCCTATATTCTTATGAAAAAAATGTTTATTTACATTCCCTTTATATTGGCCATTCTTTATTGCGTCGCATTTTCCATGAAAGATTTAAATGGTTTTTTTTACGCTGTTGTCCTGTATAGCTTATACTCCTTAAGCTTCTTGTTTATTTCTCGATTCAGTTGCGAGATGATAAAATAGTTAAATAATTATGAATACGATAAAAATACTTCTATTTTTTTTATTACCAGCAAATATAATTTTATTATCTTTGCTTAAGTATGAACTAAATAAAAAGATCGGGTCATTTTTTTCCTTGCTTTTGGCCTATGGCATCGGACCATTGTTAAACAGTTTGATATTTTTTTATCTATTGTTATTTTTTCCAGACAAAGATGGACAGTTCTATATTTTTATTATTTTGTTTTTTTGGATAATATTATTAATTATTCTATTTAAACAATTCGATGAAGCTTTATTATTATATAAGAAGATAATTTTAAAATTAAAATTTTTTTTAAGTATTAAATTTTTCTTATTGGGAGGAATGGTTTTTTTTCTACTTTTAATATATTCAATCCAGGCAATTTTTTATCCAATTGTTGATAATGATAGCGCTCTTTATTTGAATCAATCAGAAGCTTTTTACAAGTACAGAAATTTTGATTGGCAAAAAGAAGAAAGAGTGGTTATAAATGGAGACGATTTTTATAAATATAATCAAACTATAAAACCAGCATTGCCTCTCTTTATAGCACTTACTTATCTAGTTGAAAAAGAACCCAATGATTATTTTGTGTATCAATTCTTTTCTTTATATTATTATTGCTTATTGTTGGGCGTTTTTTTATTTTTAATAAAATGCATTAGGGATGAAGGAGGGCGCAAGAAAGATTTATGGCCATATATTTACGGAATTATTTTCTTTTTGTTTTCTTGGTATTTAACAAGAATACTAATATTTAATGCTAAAGAGGGCATTATTTACTTTCTAATTCTTTCATCGGTATACTTAAGCTATAAACTTATGAAATCAGGAAAAAATGATTTCTCCATTCAAATATTATTAGGAATAATTCTTGGTCTGAACAGTTTTATTAATTTACATGGAGTGATTGTTGAAATAATAATATTGATAATGCTTTTATTATTATCAAAAAATAAAATTCTTTCAAGGATTTATCAAGTAATATTTATACTAATGATATCTATCCCGTTTGGTTTTTTTGAATTATTTTTGTCTCTAAATTTTCTTTTTCATAAAACATTTAGCAAGATAATTAATTTTTTTAATTCTAAAAAAGATTTATTATTAACCGAATTGAGAGAAATTAAAGCCGATATTAATCCGATTGCAAAATCAGTCAAGGGTAAATCGGTTGTCAATATCAATAAGGTAATTGTCACGAGCCTTGATCCAGAACACAAGGAGCTTTACCAAATGAACAGCTGGATCAGCATCTATATTAAAGGAAAGCTACAATTAATTACTAATATAGGCTACTTTGGTTTTTATTTTTGGTTTTTTCTTGTTGCTTTTGCGTCTAATTTTAGAGAAATTTTCAGAAACAACCTCGCTAAAATAATACTTTTCTTTATTCTTATTTACTACATTATTCTTATTGATCCTTTTAATATAAATGGTAATCCATTCGCTATAGTTTTATGGGGCAGCTCTAAGTATTCAATGCTTTTACTTTTGTTTTGCATGATAATATTGAGCGCATATTCAGAAAAATTAATTTCCTCTTTGAATGATAGGATTATGAAATATAAAAAAACAATACTTGTCCTCCTTTTATGTATAATGCTTATTCTGATTTACTTTAAGGAAAAATTAACTTTATTTGCAACAAGCATATTACTTTCATCTATTCAAGTATACAAGGAAGAATCATTTTATTTTGAAAAAATAAATAATTTATATATATGGAGCCTATTATCAATATTATTATTACTAGTGGGTATGATAATTATAAATAAAAGAGAAAATGGTAAGATATTTATGAGGTTGGTGGTTTTTTTTGTTTTTATATTTACGCCTTTTGCAATTACTAATGTGGGAAAATACCCACTAACTAGAACTATGAGTTATATTAATAGTGATAGAAAGTTTCAATTGGAAAATATTATAAACAAGGAAAATACATTCAAGGCTTATTTTTATTTAGAAGATATCTTACCTAGAAAAACATTATTAGGAACAGATTTTAATGAAATATATGTTAATGACAATCATTTTATTTTATTAGAGGGTGATCAAAAGTATGCGAAAAGAGAAAAAATGTTATATAAAATAAGCAATAATTGCAATTCTGGATGGCATATAATTAATAGCTTTGATCAGATAAAAATTTGCAGGATTGATTAAATTAAAAAAAACGTCTTCTTTGATTTATTTTGTGTAAAAAAAACAAAACTTTTACTAAAAGTTTACTTTTAAAATATTTAGTAAGAACTGTAAAATATTCATTAGTATGTTTTCCAATTTCACTTTGAGAATCTTTTCTAACAGTGAAATTACAAACTATTTCGTCATAAAATTTTGATCTAACTTTAATCTTTGCCAGTCTTATCCATAATTCATAATCCATAAAGTTTTTATATTGCTCATCAAACATGCCGTATTTTTCAAACATTTCTCTTTTTAGAAAAACTGACTGATGAGGAATGTAATTAGTAAGGAAAAAAAGCCAATACCTTATTTTTTTATAAATCATCCTGTGTGGTATTATTCTTTTATTGCCATTTTCAATGTCTGTAAATAGCGCTTTTCCATATATCCAATCAGGATGATTATTTTTATTTATAAAATTAGAAATTTTATCTAGCGTATTATTGGAATAAAAACTATCATCGGAATGCATATGATTAATATATTTTCCTTTTGATTTTTCAATTCCAATATTCATCGCGTTTGCAATGCCTTTAGCGGGAAATTGAAATACTCTAACCTTCTCTGGAAAATCTTTTCGATATTTTTCGATAATATCCATTGTTTTGTCTGTTGAAAAGCCATCAATAAAAATATGTTCAAAATCTTTGAAAGTTTGATTTTTAAGGGAATCTATGTTTTTTTGCAAATAGTTTTCACTATTATAAGTACAAGTTATAATTGAAAATAGCATGAGGTTTTTTAAATTTAATATATATAGTATACTACTAATATTATCATAAATCCAATTAAATGTGCGGAATTGCTGGGATATACAATTTAAATAAAAAAGCTGTTCCTAATGAGGAGATTAATGTTTTAACTGACGCTGTTTCTCACAGAGGGCCTGATGGACATGGCGTTTGGTTTAATAGGGATAAGACTTTGGCATTCGGCCACAGAAGACTTTCAATTCTCGATCTTAGTGAAAGTGGAAAACAACCAATGTCATATAATCAAAGCAGATATTGGATTACCTACAATGGAGAGATATATAATTTTTTGGAAATCAAGAAAGAATTAGAAGCTAAGGGTTATAAATTTATTTCCGATTCAGATACGGAAGTTATTTTGGCGAGTTATCAGGAATGGGGAGAAAAAATGCTCCAAAAATTTAATGGCATGTGGGCTTTTGCTATTTATGATTGTGCTGAGAAAAGATTATTTTTATCCAGGGATCGTTTTGGAATAAAGCCGCTTTATTATTACCAAAACAAGGAAAGATTCATTTTTTCTTCCGAAGTTCAGGCAATTCACAAAATTTTAGGTAATAAACATCCTTTAAATGAAAAGGTTATAAAGGACATATCATTAGGAAGCTTTCTAAATCACGGAACAAATGAGACATATTTAGAAAACGTTTTTTCTTTACCGGGAGGATATAATCTATCATTAGAACAAGATGGAAAAATAAATACCAAGGAATGGTATGTTTTAAATAAGATTGATGTTCCAGAAAAATTCGAAGATCAAGCTAAAAAATTAAGAGAACTACTGTATGATGCCTGCATCTTAAGACTCCGGAGTGATGTTTCTATTGGAACTTGCCTTTCTGGCGGAATAGATAGTGGGGGAATAACAGCCTTAATAAATTCATTTAAACCAAAAAATGAAAGTCGTTTCTCAAAATATACTCATCGTGGATTCTGCGCTTCTTTTCCAAACACTCCAATTGACGAAAGTAACATCGCGAAAATCTTAGCAGAAAAGCTAGGTTCAAAATTAGATATTGTGGAGATACTACCGCCAAGTGAAGATGCGTTAGAGCTAGCTTTGAAGCAATGTGATGGGCCAATGCATGCACTGGCATTTTTTCCAATCTGGAGTTTATATAAATATATTAAGCAGCAAAAAATATCAGTCACATTGGATGGTCAAGGGCCGGATGAGATGTTGGGTGGATATAATCCAATTTATGAATCTTTAATGGCAGCAATTGAATTAAAAAAGCCAAGATGGTTTTGGGATGTATATAGGACATACTCTGCTCAAGGTGAAACAACTCAATTTAGCGCTAGAAAATATTCAAGAAAAATTCTTTTTATAGTCATTTTTAGTTTTATAATAAAGCCGGTTTTAAAATTTTTATCCTTGTGTGGTTTAGCGACTTTTGAAAATAACTTTAATAGATTGGAAAAAAAATATGAAAAAATCTTTACATTCATCAGAAGGCCTAAAAATTTTGAAAATTCTTTGGAAAAAAGTCTTTTCATACAATTCTTCCAATCTCCACTTCCCGGAATATTAAATCAATACGATCGCTGTTCGATGGCACATGGGGTTGAGTGTCGTATGCCTTATATGGATTATAGGATTGTGGAATTTGCTTTCTCACTTCCATCAGAATCAAAAGTTGGCAAGGGATACACAAAAAGAATTTTAAGAGAAGCGCTTGTGGGAATATTGCCAAATAAAACAAGACTCAACAAATTAAAATTGGGATTTAATGCCCCGATTGTTGATTGGTTTCGTGGACCACTTAAAAAATTCATGCTTGAACAAATGAATAGCGAGGAATTTATAACATCAAAATATTTTAACGGAGAAAAGCTAAAAACAGATTTTGAAAAATTTTTAAAAAGTACAAATCCACAATGGAGTGAAGCTTGGAAATTTTGGCCACCAGTTCATTTGGTTTGGTGGATGAATCATAATAATATTAAATAATTCTATGATCGCCCCAATCATCTTATTTGTTTATAATCGTCCGTTCCATACTAGAAAAACTCTAGAAAGTCTTGAGCTTAATTTTTTATCCAAAGAATCTGAGCTTTTTATTTTTGCAGATGGACCAAAAGAAAATGCTTCCAAGGAGCATTTAGAAAAAATAACCGAGACTAGAAAAATAATTCGAGAAAAGAAATGGTGTGGTAAAATAAATATTATTGAAAAAGAAAGAAACTCGGGATTGGCAAATTCTGTGATAGTTGGAGTGACTGAAATAATAAATAAATATGGCAAAGTGATAGTTTTGGAAGATGATTTATTACTTTCAAAGAATTTTTTGAAATACATGAATGACTCTTTGGAAAAATATGAAAAAGAAGAAAAAGTCATGCAAATTGCTGGATATATGTATCCAGTTGAAATAAAAACAGAAAAAGATGCATTTTTTCTTCCTTTTATAAGCTCTTGGGGCTGGGGGACTTGGAAAAGAGTTTGGGATGATTTTGATAAAAATAGTGAAGGATTGGAAAAACTGAAAAATGATAAAAATCTAAGATATAAATTTAATTTAAATGGTTCATATCCATATTATAAGATGCTTAAAAATCAGGTAGAAAAAAACATTGATTCTTGGGCCATAAGATTCTATCTAACTGTTTTTATGCGAAATGGCTTGATATTATTTCCGAAAAGAACATTGGTAAATAATATTGGAATGGATGGAAGCGGGGTGCATTGCAAGATTGCAATCGAGCAAGATGATCTTATTGAGAACTTTTCTGTAAATGATTTTGATGACGTAATTGTTCGTCCTGAAATAAAAAAAGGTGTCTACGCTTTTTTAAAGAAACAAATGAATATTATAAGAAGAGCGGTAAGGCTTATAAGGCAAATACTAAATTGATAGAATTGTTTCAATTTTTTTTAATGTTTCTTTTATATCAAAAAACTCGCTAACCATTTTTTTCGAATTTTCAGAAAAATCTTGATGTAAGGTTTTATTATTTAATAACAACAAAATTCTATCCGAAAAATCAGCCTTATTTTTTAAGTCTAGCTCGTAACCCGCTTTAGATTTTTCAATTTCCGGCACATGGCAATTCTTGGAAATAATTTGTGGGACTCCAAGCGTGGCAATTTCTAAGACTGTCATAGGCAGACCTTCGCTTCTAGAAGTAAAAAGAAATAAATCACATGATTTTATTACTTCAAGCTTCTCTTTTCCTTTAAGTATTCCAGCAAAAATTACATTTTTTTTCAAATCTAATAAGTTTATTTTTTTAAGCAGTTTTTCTTTTTCTCCTTCATCCGGACCAATTACCAAATAAGTAAAATCTAGCTTATTTTTTAGTCCGGATAGAATTTCCAAAGAAATATCAATTCCTTTTATATATTGAACCCGGCCGATATAGCCAATAATTTTATTTTCTCTTGGAATGTTATATTTTTCATATAAATCTATTTTTCTAATATTTTCAAATTCTTTCAATTGAAGTCCATTGGGAATTATTACTATCTTATTCTCCAAGGTGCTATCAATAGAGATAATTTCTTTTTTTTCATTTTCTGTGAGTGCGATAATATTTTTTGAATTTTTCAAAACGCCACTAAATAATCGAAGAAATGCTTTTTTAAAAATATAAGATTTTACTTCTTGGCGAATAGGCGATAAAGTGCCATGAGGTTGGACAATAAAAGGTACTTTGTATTTTTTGCAAAAATGGGCGGTAATTATGTTTTGTAGGGTAAAAAAATCATGGCAATATACTATATCAAAATTTAGAATATTTTTCTTAGCCCAAAAATAAAATTCGGTTGGTAAATATCCATTATAATTTTTTGCCAACCAATTACTAATATTCCTGAAACGTATTATTTGTATTTCATTAATTTTTTCTTGAAGATTTTTTATTCTATTTTTTTCATCTAATGTATCTGTTGTGACTACAGTCACTTCATGACCGTTTCTTGCTAATTCTTCAGATATATTAAAACAAACTTTAATTGGTCCGCCATAACTATAAGCTGGAATAAAATAAGGTATAACTTGCAAGATTTTCATTTATTTGAGTAAACTTAAAATTTGATATATCCAAGTAATTTTATAATAATTCACTTTATGTAAAAAAATTGAGAGGGGATAACCAACTCCAAATTTTTTAGCCAGGCGAAGCTCATCTTGAAATTGTTTCTTATTGACACCGCCACTTTTACTATTTGAATAGTATCTGAAATTTGCCAGATAATCACTAATGACTCCAGCTGGATAAAACTGCCCGATTCTGAGCCAGAATTCATAGTCCATACAATAATACTCGTTTTCGCTCAAAAAACCCAGCTCGTAGTGAATTTCGCGCTTCCAAAAGGTAGCAGGTTGAGATATGAAGTTCTCAGAGAGTAATTTTGGATAGGAATATTTTTTTAATAGCCAGTTCTTATAGGCCGTAATGAGACGTCTAATCTCTCGATCTTTTTCGTTGATTATTTTACATTTTCCATATGCCCATTTTTTATTTGGATTTTTTTCAAAAAAAGTCGCGACTTTTTTGAAGGTTTCTGGTTCATAAATGTCATCGGAGTTTAGAAATGCCACAATATCACCAGTGGCAATTTTAAGACCCTTATTTATCGCGTCAGATTGTCCATTGTCTTTTTCTGATTTCCAAATGATTCGGTCGCCATATTTTTTGAGAATTTCCACTGTGCCGTCGGTTGATCCACCATCCATAATAATATACTCCAAATTGGGATAACCCTGATTAAGAACACTCGAAATAGTTCTTTCAATAAATTGAGCCTGATTAAAACTGGGGGTAATTATAGAGATTTTCATTAATTTATTTATCAAGCTCTTTTAAGGCGTCATTTCTAGTGATAATAGAAAGGCTCTGCTCTAGTCTTTCAATCGCAGAAAGTAGTTTAAAAATAATTAGAAAAATCAAAATAAATCCAACTAGCATAACAGCATTAATATTACCTTCAATTCCAATGAATTCAGCTAGACCCATACTGGCCTTTGGGTAGATGACAATTATAATCATTCCACCCCAAACAATCAATCTTACTAATAACTTCAGAAATGTTTGGTGTTTTTGTTTTTTGAAAAATCGTTCCAATCCTTGATAGATCATCAACGCAGAAATTAAGATAACAGCGACTTGATATAGATGGATAGTCATTTTTTTAATTTTAAGAAATTATATTCCAAACCATTTTATATAATGTTTTGAGACCATTTAGAAAGCTTTGTTTTTGAACTTTTCCCATTGAATATTCCGTATAACGCACGGTAATTGGAATTTCTTTATATTTTAATCTATATTTTCTGATTTCGCGAATAACCTCACTATCATATTCGTAACGATCAGAATAGGTATTTATCACTTCAGCAGCATGCCTGGAATAAGCGCGAAAACCGGATTGAGAATCAGTGACCCATAAACCATATAAATACCAGGTGAAAAAATTTCCAATCTTATTGGCTAATATTTTATGCCAAGGCATGCCTTTTGGGTTTAACAATCTTGTGCCAAGCACTACATCAAATTTATCAAATTCAATCGGTTTAGTTAATTTTGAAATATCCTCCGAATCATGTTGACCATCGCCATCAAGCGTGACAATAATATCGGCTCCGAGCATTTTTGCAGCTTCAATGCCAGTTTTGGTAGCAGCGCCTTTTCCACGATTAATGCGATGACGGAAGGTTGTGTTTGGCAAAATTTCCTGAGCTTTAGGGAAAGTATTATCAGCGCTTCCATCATCAACTAGGATTATGTTTTCATAACCAGTCTTTTTTATGTCCATTATTACTTCTTGAATAACTTTTTCTTCATTTAAAGCTGGAATAACGATATATATTTTCATTTATCCAGTATAGCATAAAGGTTATTTTTTGATAATTGCTGTTTTTTTGGTTTATTTTTTAATTTTCAAAAGCTATGCTACTATAAAATTATAAAAAAATAAAAAAATAAACATGTCAAAAAGAAAATTGTTTAGGGGCTTATTTGTTTTTGTTTTAACTTTAATATTTTTATTTTCCGGACATTTTTACCCTATATCAGCGGAGGAAACTGAAGATATCAATGAGGAGAGTGACACAGAATGTAATTATGAAGATTCTTTTTGGGATATTGAAGATAATACTACATGGGAAAAAGGTGTTCATGTTATTAATAAGGCGGTATTTATATATGAAGGGGCGACATTAACCATTGAACCGGGCGCTAAAATTGAATTTGCACCTGATTGTAGAGGTGAAGGTACATATCTTTCAATTTCAGATGGTCGCATTATCGCCAATGGAACAAAAGAAGATCCTATTTATATCTCACGCCAAGGAGACTACTATGGCAATTTGATTTATTTTGAAAATAATTTCTATGATGCAGAAGATAAAGTTTCTGCGCCCGAATCAGTTTTGAATTATGTGAGGATATCAAAAGGAGGAGTGGTTCCATATGTCGGTGGATGTTCTGATGGTAATTGCCAAGTTTTTCAAAATATTTTCCAGTCTTTTATAAATACTGCCTATGCCACTAATTATGGCTATCCCGCACTAACATTTAAGGGTGGAAAATTGCAAATGGAAAATTGTCAATTTTCTAATAACGCAGGAATGGATGTTGAGGTTGATTTGAGAGTGGACCGCGAAAATCAGGATGATTATTTGAAAATTAAAAATTCTAATTTTGAAAACAATATAAGTGACATAGCTGTTGTTTCTAATATTTATGGTTCGAAAATAACTTCCAATCCCAATCTTCAAAATATGCTTGTCTTGGAAAATAATTGGTATGACGCTCCTGGTGGTCCGAAATTCAGTCCCGATTCTGAAGAATCAGGAGAGCAGTTGATCGGAGCTGTTTCTATTAGAGGCTTCAGCTCAACTAGATGGGCGCTATTTCCTGATGAAACTGCTAATGTTTTATTTCTACCCGGAATAAAAGCCAGCTATTTATATAAAAATGAATCTGATGATGAGGATCAGCTATGGCCACCAACTTATTTTGGGGATGATATAACAGAGCTAGCCTTGGATGAGAATGGAGAAAGTCTTGAAAGTGTTTATGCGCAAGGTATCATCAGAGAGTTACCAGTTACGGGTAAAAATATTTATGAATCTTTTGCGCAAAAACTCGAAGATCTTAAGGAGACTAGAAATATTAATGATTATAATCTTTATGCTTATGACTGGCGAAGAAATGTTGAGGATATCGCCTCAGATGAATCACTTACAGCAGAGATCGAAAGATTAGCAATCAACTCTCAAAATAATAAAGTGACGATTGTTGCTCATTCAAATGGTGGGCTTTTGGCAAAAGCTATCACACAAAGATTGGAAGAAATGGGAAATGAAAATATTATCGACAAGCTTGTTTTTGTTGGCACGCCACAAATGGGCACGCCTATTTCCATACTCTCCATGCTATATGGCTATGACGAGGCCTCTCCACTTGGAATTCTTATTTCTCAAAAAAAAGCTAGGACTCTTGCGGAGAACATGCCTGGAGCTTATGGATTATTACCTTCAAAAGAATATATTAATCGTCTTGAAGAACCGTTGGTTGATTTTTCTTCGATTGATATGTCACACGAAACGCGATATAGAACTTTCAAAGATGTTTATGGGGAAGGCATTGGAAATGGAGAATTTGAAAAGTTTCAAGATTTTTTAGCAGGAAAAATTGATGGCCGAGAAAAGCCTACTGAAGACAAGATAGAATTGGAAAACGTGCTTCGTGAAAATCTTTTGGGGCAAGCATTCGATACTCATGAAAACCTAGATTCATGGGCGCCACCGGAAAATATAAAAGTAATTCAAATCGCCGGATGGGGATTGGATACGATCAGTGGCGTTAAATACACCCAAAAAGAAAAAATAAATTGCTATCCCGTGAATGGAAAATTGCCATCTTGCACAGCATCAGGCGAATATGAACCAATTTATGAGCCAGTCTGGACACTGGACGGAGATAAGGTAGTAACAACACCTAGTGCTTTAATGATACCCAGAAAGAATAATAGTGTGGAAAAATATTGGGTGGATTTACATAGATACAATGAAGATCCTATATTTAATAAAAATCAAGGTCATGGAAACATCTTTGAAGTAAGTGATGTTCAGCAGTTTGTTTTGAGTATAATTGAAAATAAAAATTATTCATCCTTACTTCCTGAATATATAGATGATTCTCGCCCAGAAGATTACGATAATGCTAAACCGCGTATTCGTATGTCACTTTATTCACCGCTAGATATTCATCTTTATGATGAAAATGAAAAACACACTGGACCAAACGAAATAATTGATGAGAATAATACTAAGGGTATTATTTTTGAAGAAGGTATTCCTAATAGCTATTACCAGCAATTTGGAGAACAAAAATATGTTGGTTTTCCGGGAGGGGAAAAAATTCGAGTTGAAATGGAAGGTTACAATGATGGAGTCTACACACTTAAATTGGAAGAAGTTGCTTTTGCCCAAAACGAAGAGGAAATTATTTTGCACACCATCACTTTTTCCAACCTGCCAGTTTCAAAAGATACGGATGTAATTTTGGAAATTCCTAAAAACGGATTGGCTAATTTGCCAAAACTCACGGCTGATTTTGATGGAGATGAGGAGGCTGATTATGTTGTGACGCCTATTCTTGACGGCGAAGCAACTTTGAATGTTGATGAGATTTTGCCGGAAATTATTATTGTGAGCCCGGAGAATAAAACTTATCCAGGAGATTTGAATTTGGAAATTTCTTATTCTGTCAGGGATAATCTTTCCAAGCCGGAAAACATTCAAACGGAAATATATCTGGACGGTGAAAAAAAATCTGAAAATAGAATTGATCTTTCAAGATTTGTTCCCGGAAAACATATACTCAAAATAATTGCCATGGATGAAGCGAATAATAAATCCGAAAGTGAAGTGGAATTTTCAATCGGAATGAATATTTTTATTTTAGAAAATAATATTGAAAAATATTATCAGGAAGGCTTGATTAAAAACAAAGCAGAGAAGAATAAACTAATGACAGGAATTCATTTGATTCAAAAGGAATTACAGCTCATGGAAATGATCAAAGCCAGTCCATTTATAAATAAAAAAGTGAAGAAAATACTTTTGCCTGTTATCAAGCAAGAGATAGAAAAACAAATCAATACTATGCTTAAAAAAATCAAACAGGATAAGGAGAATTATGCTTTAGTAATAAAAGTGATTATCACTGAAGATTTGAATTGGATTAAAAATAATTTATAAAAAATTTATGAATAAAAAATGGATTATAGGAATAATAGTAGTGTTAATAATTAGCATTGTGGCAATAATTATCATAGATATGTCATCAATTGGTATAATGTGATATTAGCAAGTATGAACAAAAAAACGTATTGGTGGAGAGTTGTAATTTTAGTATTATTTTTAAGTGGAATTTTTATTGGGTATGCACTTTTTTATCCATATAAGTTCGGGATTTGCACTTCCTCAGATAGAGGTTGTATTTTTAGTGCCGTTAAAAAGACTATCGCTGAACCTCTTTTTCTTTTTTCTATATCTTCTTTTATAACCTCAATCTTCCTATTCTTCATCAATGACAATATTTTTCTTAAATGGCTTCGCTTTGCCGGAGTCTGGATTGTTTTTTCTGCTTTCCTTGTCGCCATAACTCCAAGTCATTCCGGAGGAATATTTGCCTTTGGTGGTCCCAGCAAAGAAGATGTATCTATTTGGACCGGTTCACTTTTTGTCATCTTGAGTTTAGTAAAAATCAGCTGGGATTCAAGAAAACGAAAATAAAACAGTTAATTGCCGTTTTTTTGAAATCATAGTAATATTAAATATAGGGGATAACTAATATCTTTTAATTTATTTTTATGCAAGAAAACAAAAAAATTTCCGTGGTAGTTCCACTTTACAATGAAGAGGGGAATGTAGAAAATTTGCACGCTAAAATATTAAGCGCTTGTCAGAAACTCGGGCGGGAGTTTGAAATAATTTTTATTGATGATGGTTCAAAAGATAAAACAGTAGAGAATTGTCAAGGACTCACACCATTAAAACTAATTGAATTTAGAAGAAACTTTGGCCAAACCGCTGCTTTTGATGCCGGCATAAAAAATTCTACCGGTGATATTATTATTACTATGGATGGTGATCTGCAAAATGATCCGGCGGATATTAAATTGCTTTTAGAAGAACTGGAAAAAGGTTTTGACATTGTTTCTGGTTGGAGATTTAATCGAAAAGATAATTTTTCCAAAAAATTCTTTTCTCGTGGAGCTAATTTGCTTCGCAAGATTTTGATTCATGATAAAATCCATGACAGTGGTTGCAGTCTAAAATCCTATAAAAAAGAATGTTTCAAGGATGTTGATTTATTCGGTGAAATGCATCGTTTTATTCCAGCTCTTCTAGAGCTTCAGGGGTATAAAGTAGGAGAAGTTAAGGTTTCACATCATCCGCGAGTGAGTGGAGTGACAAAATATAACTGGAAGCGTGGAATGAAAGGTTTTGTTGATATGATTTCTATTTGGTTTTGGGGTAAGTATGCCAATCGACCACTTCATCTTTTTGGTGGATCCGGAATTGTTTTATCAACGGTTGGATTTGGGATTCTAATCTGGATGATTATCGAAAAAATAATGGGCCTATCTATTTCCGAAAAAATATGGCCACTAATTGGTGTTTTTTTTATTATGATTGGCGTACAGCTTTTCATTTTTGGACTTTTAGCTGATATTATTATTAAGAATTATTACAAAAGTCAAAATAAAATGAATTATTCAATAAAAGAAATTAGGGAAGCGTAAATTATAATAATTGACAAAAGAGCCTTTTTAAGGTAAAATCGGAACAGTTCTTAAGAAAAAAAGCTAAAATTTTAGCCTCTTTATATAAAACTGTCAATCAATTTTATTTTTCAAAAAAGGAGAAAAAACCATGAAAATTGCAATAATTGGAACAGGCTATGTTGGATCAGTAACAGGCGCCTGTTTCGCAGAAATGGGTAATACGGTTATTTGTGTGGACAATAATCCGGAAAAAGTTGAGCAGTTCAAAAGTGGAAAAGTTCCACTGCATGAAAAAGGTCTGGACTATTTGGTGGAGCGAAATTTAAGAAATGAAACTTTAAGGTTTACCACTAATCTTAAAGAAGCCCTGGATGAAAGTGAAATTGTTTTTATCGCCGTTGGCACTCCACCTAATGAAGATGGAGGTGCTGATCTCAGCCATGTAATCTCAGTGGCACAGTCTATTGGACAATTGATAGAGCACGAGCTCATTATTGTCGATAAATCAACTGTGCCGGTTGGAACAGCAGAATTGGTCAAGAAAACTATCACTGAGGAACAAGAAAAACGAGGTATAAAAATTCCTTTTCACGTTGTGAGTAATCCGGAATTTTTGGCGCAAGGAACGGCTGTAAAAGACTTCTTGGAGCCTAGTCGCATTGTAGTGGGTACAGATAATGAGAAGACCTTAAAAACAATAGAAGAGCTATACGCTCCTTTTATGCGCAGGGAGGGCCGTTTTTATGCGATGGATCCAATAACTGCAGAAACTGTAAAATATGCGGCTAACAGTTTTTTAGCGGCTAAAATCTCTATTAACAATGAGTTGGCCAATATTTGCGCTCGTGTGGGAGCTGACTACGACCTAGTCAGAAAAGCCATCGGTGCCGATCCGCGGATTGGAGAGCCGTTTATGTATGCCAGTTGCGGTTTTGGCGGAAGCTGTTTCCCAAAAGACGTTAAAGCTTTGATAAAAATTGCCAGTGATCACGGCTATAAAGCAGAAATGCTTTTGCAAACTCTGGAAACTAATGAAAAGCAAAAGGATGTTTTGGCGAATATGGTCTTGGAAAATTTAGGAGAAAACTTAGAAGGCAAGATTTTTTCCGTTTGGGGCTTAGCTTTCAAGGCCGGAACGGATGATATGCGAGAATCTTCGGCAATCACCATAATAAAAAGACTAATTTCCAAAGGTGCTAAAATTCAAGCACACGATCCGGAAGCAATGAAAATGGCAAAGACCCCGGAATATTTTGGTGACAATCCGGCAATCAGTTATTTTGAAAATAAATATGATGTGCTTTCCGGATCCGACGCACTACTCATTATCACTGAATGGAAGGAATTTCGCACTCCTGATTTTTCAGAAATGAAAAGCAAAATGAAAGACCCGTTTATTTTCGATGGTCGCCTCCTGTATGATCCCAAAAGAATGCAGGAACTCGGCTTTAAGTATCATTCAATCGGCCGGCCAACTGTTTAATGATTACAAGCTTTTAACAGCTTTACAGCCGTGGGGAAATCCTCACGGCTTTGTTTTTTTAATTTTATTCTGCTAGAATATATTTATATGCGAATCTTATTTTTCAATTACGAATATCCACCCATAGGAGGAGGCGCCGGTAACGCCACTTTTTATATCATGAAAGAATTTTCAAAAATTCCTGATTTGCAGGTGGATCTTATCACGTCATCGGCTGATAAAAAATATTCTTTAGAAAAAATAGGGGATAATATAAGAATCCATAAGCTTCCAATTGGAGATAAGCAGGGAAATTTGCATTCTCAATCGGAAAAAGATTTATTGATTTATTCCTGGAAAGCTTATTTTTACGCCAAAAAATTAATCAGAAAAAATTCCTATGATCTAACTCATTCTTTTTTTACTGTGCCCTGCGGATTTATTTCTTGGCGACTTTTTAAAAAATATGATATTCCTTACATCATTTCTCTTCGTGGAGCGGACGTGCCAAAATATGCGGAAAGATTTGCTTTTATTTATAAAATTCTTACTCCGCTGATTAAAAAAATCTGGAAAGACAGTCAAGAGGTAATTTCCAATAGTCAGGGGTTAAAAGAATTGGCGCTGGAATCAAATCCAAAACAACCAATTGGTATTATTTACAATGGAATTGATATTGAAAAATTCAAGCCAGATGCTTCTTTGAAAAATAGCAACTATTTTGTTATTACTCCCGGAGCCTCAAGAATAACCTCTAGAAAAGGCTTGGGATATTTAATTGAAGCAGTACACAAACTATCCATGAAATATCCACAAATACGCCTAAAAATAATGGGTGATGGAGAGGGAGAGAAAATAAAATTGGAAAAGATGGTCAAAGATTTTGACATTCAAGATAAGGTGGATTTCTTAGGACGCATTCCGCGAGAAAAAACTTTTTCTTATTATCAAGAAGCGGATGTTTTTGTTTTGCCATCACTTAATGAGGGAATGAGTAATGCAATGCTAGAAGCGCTGTCAACCGGCCTTCCAATTATTGCAACTGACACAGGTGGATCAAAAGAGTTAATTGAAGAAGGGGAAAATGGATATATATTAAAAATGAAAGACTCGCAAGATATCGCGGAAAAAATAGAAAAACTAATTAACAATTCCGAATTGAGGGAAAATATGGGAGAAAGTAGCCGAAGAAAAGCCCTAGGAATGAGCTGGGAAAGTATAACTGAAAAATATAAAAAAGTTTATGTTTCAGTTTGTGAGAATAAAGAAAAAAAAACTAAAAAGAAAAATCTATTTTTCAAGATTTTAGTGTCTATTGGTTTTATTGCATGGCTTCTTTACCGGATTAATTGGAATGAGGTCCTAATCTACTTTAAACAGATGGATATTTGGTGGATGTTGGCTTTTATGGTTATCTATACTATTGGAATTGGAATTTCTTCATACAAATGGAAAATTATAGCTAATTTTAAAGGTTTCAATGTTAAATATGGTGAATTTTTTAAGATTTATCTAACAGGTGCTTTTATCAACAACTTTCTTCCTTCTATTGTTGGCGGGGACACTTATCGCGCCTACTCCCTTGGAAAAAAAAGTGATGAACGATATATCGAATCAACCTCAACTGTCTTAGTTGATCGAATTACTGGTTTTGCGGGAGTGATGATTTTAATTCTAGTTTTCAGTTTGTTTAATTTAGAAGTTGTTTTAAAAAATTCAGTTTTAATTATTGTGAATTTTTTAATCATTGCATTTTTTTTAGCAAATGCAATGTTGGCCATTATTCGCAAAATGAAAATTTGGATTTATGCAAAACGTTTTATTCCCGAAAAAATTATCAAATTAATAAGAGATATCTTTTCTTATCACCAACATGAAATTCTTTTAAAATCCTTGCTATTAGGAATGCTTTTTAATTTTATTGGGGTGGGAATGTCCACTTGGATGCTATTTACTGATTTGCATATCCCAATAAGTTTTTCCAATTTTATGATTGCTATTTCAATTATTAGCATCATCTCCTCCATTCCTGTTAGTATTGGCAATATTGGTATTAAAGAGTGGGCATTTTTGACCTTTTTTGGGATCTTTGGAGTTGATGGGGAGGCGGCTATTTCCATCGCTATTTTTGGAAGGTTTCTTCAAATGTTAGTTTCTTTTTCAGCTATTCCTTTCTATCTTCAATCTAAGAAAGAAATTAAAGTTGATTAGGAAGAATTTTTATATAATTTTCCGGTCGATTATCTATTTGTATTTCCCAGAGAGGAAGCGCTTCTTCGTAGTAAGGTTTAAGTTTAAGCAGGTTCTTGCTTTTTTTAACGAAAGATTTATCTTTCATTTTTTGATCATAGCGAATTTTTCCACGACGAGTAAATACGAAATAATCAATCGGGGATATGGCTTGATTGATTGAATAACGTATTAAGCAATTTCCCTTGAAAAATTCACAGACGCCATAATAATCCGTCCAGATTGTCTTTTTTTCAGCGTCAGGAAGAGAATTAAGATATTTAGCTGCTTCATATCCACCATAACCCCAAGAATCAACAGTGACATACTTTTTAGGCAAGAAAAAATTGGAATAATTGAAATAGAAAGGCTTGATTTTCCAAAGACTAATAAGGCTAAAAAATAAAATCAGAATAGTAGCAAACAAGTAAATCCACTCACTTTTTTTATTTTTAGGAATAAAATAGTAGATTCCAATAGCTGCTAGGATGGAAAAAGCCGGATAAATAATAACATTGTAGCGAATTATATTTAATAAATCTTGTTGAATTATAGCGGCAGTGTAGATGATAATAAAAGTAGAAAAAGTAAAGACAATAAATCGTTCTTTGGTATTTGAAAATAAAGATTTTATCCACAGAAAAAGACAAAAAAAGATGACGAGTGGAGTTAGCGAGAAAACTGTAGGACGCGCCTCTAGAAAGATTTTTTTTAGAAGAGAAGTATCTTTGAAGATAGCACCTTGACGAGCATCAAACGGTACTTTTTCTAGGTTTAAAAAATCATGGCCAAAAAAATAATTAAAAATCGAGATTAGGAAAATTAGGGCGAGAAAAGCGTATATTGCTTTTGAACATAAAGACCAAACTTTCTGCGTTTTTTCAAGGATAGTAATGGTTAGTTTATTTTTCATCCAAAAATATTCAGCAATCAAAAGTAGCTGAATAACACTAATGGGCAAGAGGATAAAAGCCATATTGGAATAGCCTATCGTTCCGTCGTACAAACATTCTTTTAATTTGAAAAAGCTAGCTGGGAGCAGGATAGCAAAAGTTGCCAATGACCCAACAATAATTAGAAAAAAGGCGATAGCTGATTGCAGTATTTTTTTTGCAAGCTCAGCTTTTTTGTCTAGATAGTCTTTATTTTTTTCCAAGAAAAAGATTATCGAGATGATAAATAGAAATGGCAATAAGATAGTGGCTGTGAATTTCGTGAGCATTGAAAGCCCGAGAAATAACGATGTAAGAACTGCGAATTTCTTTTTACTTGTCTCCAAATAAGCAATAAAAGAGAGGATTGTGGCTGTGGCAAATGTCCATAGTAGCGAATCTGAATTTACTATTTGTGACATTCCGAGCAGTGAGGGAGAAAGAATATTTAGTATGGATGACCATAGAGCAATCCATTTATTTTTAGTGATTCTAAATAAAATCCAAAAAAAGAATAACGAGAAAAGGCCATTAAAGATCAGAACTGGCAGACGAAAAGCAGTTAGCATATTTTCCAAAGGCTGAGTCGTACCGGTTTTATTTGCTTGATTTTCTCTTAGATAGTTTGTAGGACCAGGATATTTCAAAAGCCCAGTTCCGGAAATTATAGCTAATGTTATTCCCGGTTTTTCATGGACATAAGTTTTTTTCCAATTTTGAGTGGAAATCGCACTCCAATAGCGGGGGATTCGATCATAAATCCAAAGATGTTCATCGGCAGTTATAAATTTCCCAATATGATGAAACCCAAAAGAAAAATAGATAACGAACGTAATTAAAAATAAAGCACCTATTTTCAGATAACGCATATTATTTTTTCACTTTTATTATTTTCTCTGTTTTCACTACGCGCACAAAATTATTTGGGTTTTCGCCAAAAATTATTTCAAAATCGGCGTTTTCAAAACCGGACATATATAGTTTTTGGAAATCTACTTTATTTTTAAAATCAGTTGAGCCTTCTAATTTTAGAGAACGTGATTTTCTACCAGTGGAAACTACAAAATAATCAAAATCAAAACCTACTGTATCATTCTTGTTAAAGCTAACTTTGCATGTTCCCAGGAATGTCTCGCAAACAGCACCTTTGTCCGACCAAATAATGAGATTTTGAGCATTTGGCAAGCTATTAAGATATCTAGCCGCTTCAAAACTTCCATCGCCCATATCCTTAAAATTGAGGATATACTTTTCTGGCAAAAGAATAGAGGAGTAATTAAAAAAGAACGGCGAGGAAAAATAAAAACTAGGAATGGATATTAAAATAGCAACAACATAAAAAGTATTGGCGTTTAGATATTTTTTTATTTTTTCTACTTGACTAATTTGATAGAGTCCAATACTGGCAATAATTAGAGCAAGGGGATAGAGCACAATCTGATAACGCACTGTAGCTGTGACATTATTGGCAGTGGAAGCAACATAATAAAGAATGATAAAAATTAAAAAATAAGAAACAATCGCTGATTCATTAGATATAACTCCTCTTTGAAAAGTATTCTTAATAACAGCCCAAAGAAAACAGAAAAGAACAAGAGGAGCTATGGCGAATAGGAGCGCATATAAGTCTGAAGTAGTTACAGTTGCAAGGTTAAGAAGAGTCAGTGCATTTTCTCCTTTCGGAGAAGCCATTTCACCTTCAAAATTAAAAACTTTCATTCCGGTATAGGTATTAATGAAAACAAAAATAATTCCCACAATAAAAATACTTCCGATAAGCACTTTGAAATATTGACGATAGGCAGAGATAAAATTCATAGCCCAAGAAAAAATCCGGGCTTTTAAAAAAAACGAATCAGCTAATATCAGACCGATAAAACCAACGAAAATTGGCCAAGTGGACTTGAAAGCTACGCTAAAAATAGTGCCGTCAAGAAGAATTTTTGGCTCAACCCAACAAGCAGGAAAAAGAACGAAAAAAACAATAAGCGAAACTAAAACCAAAATTCCATAATCTAACAAACTTTTCTTGATGTATACGGCAAATTTCTTTCTATCGGTGTTTAAATAGATATAATCCAAAAAAAGAAGGCCAAAGATATAGACATAAAGAATGTTAGCCACGTATTTAGTAAGAAGCGAGAGGCCTAAAAAAATTCCAGCAATAACTAGATATTTTTTATGATGTTTATTTTCCGGCAATGTGGATTCTTTTTGATAGACCAGATAACTTAAAATTGAAAGAGGCAGAAATCCCCAAAGCAAAGAATCCGGATTGATAATAAGTGATATACCTAGAATAATTGGTGAGAAGGCGATAAAAATCAGTGCTATCATTGCAATAGGACGATTGAGTAGCTTTTTAATAAAGAAATAATAAAAACCAAGAATCAAGAGGCTAGCTAAGTAGATTGGCAGCCGCAAGAAAAAGTTTATTTTTTTTATTGATTGGGATATTTCCGGAGTTTTTGCTTCTTGACGAATAGATTTGTATTCCAATGGCTTTATACCCGATAAAAGTCCAATACCGGAAATTTCCGCAACAGTTATGCCAGGCTTATCATTAATTTTGGTATTTTTCCATTTTTGTTCACGAATAGCATTCCAAAAATCAGGTGTGCGATCATAAGTCCAATAGGGCTCATCTACCGAAGAATAATCAGTAAGACGAGGAAAGCCAAAGAAAATATTTATAGCAAAAACAAGGAAAATTAAGGAATATATAGTTACTTTAGTTTTATTCATAGTTAATGTTAGTTTATTAGAATTTAAAATATTTTTTTATCTTGAAAGAATTTTTTCATCAACGCCGTCAAAAACAATGCTGTTTTCTAATAATTTAGTGTCCTTTATTTCTATCGCTTGTGATTTTTCTCCGCTAATCCGAAAGCACTCTTTATTTATGTCTGGACAGGTATAGTTTGTTATTTTAGCATTAATCACATTGCCTAGTCGAAAAGTCGGATTTTTTGTTGTTGTTATGCTCAGATCGTCAATTGTTATATTATTGACATTGGTTATTTTTGGTTCAATATCAGAATTTATCTGGATATTTTTCAAGGAAACATTTTCAACAAATTTTTCATCCGCACCTTGAATAAAAATTGACCCTTCCGTTTTCTTTATGGAAATTCGCTCAAGGTTTATATTTTTAAAGGCGGTTGTTTCCCTGTAGTCATCTTTAAAAGGGTCTTCATAAAAATTATCTATTTGAATGGCATCAATATTTATTCTATCAGCAGATATACCATCAACCCAAATATTCTCGACTATACCACCTCTGCCTGGGGCCGATTTTAAACGAAATGCGAAATCGCTTTTTTTAATTGATAGGTCCTGCACAAATATATTTCTAGCACCACCGGAAATTTCACTACCAATAGCCACGCCGGCGTTAGCTTTTTGGACTTTGCAGTTTTTTATTACAATATTTTCTGAAGGGCGATTAACCCTTTTTCCATCTTGATCACGTCCTGATTTTATCACGATAGCATCATCGCCAGTTGTCAAATTTGCTTTTTCCACTAAAGCATTACTGGAGGAGTCAAGGACAATTCCGTCAGTGTCTTGCTCTTTTCCAGTATCTATCGTTATGGCTTTAACCGTAATATTTTTACTGTAAATAAAATGAGCTGTCCAAAGTGGCCCATTAACCAGAGTAACATCTTTAACTAATATAGTATCACAATTTACAAATTCAACAAATGAAGGTCTTATTCTAGCCTTTGGTGTTCCAAAGATTCGCTCTGAAACAGGAACGTTATCTCTACCCATATAGTATAACTCTTTAATAGAAACGGATTCTTCCAGTTCCCACCATAATTTTTCCGCTTGACCATTTATCTTGCCCTCACCGGTTATTGCCAGATTAGTGCAGTCGTTAGCATAAATAGGGGCAGAATAATTGTAATATTCTATGCCTTCAAATCGAGAAAAGACTACCGGCAAGTAATCATTAAGCTCGGTACTGAAAAGAATCTCGGCATTTTTTTGAACATGCAAGTTTATATTACTCTTAAGTTTGATTGGCCCGGTTAGCCATTGTCCTTTGGGAATAATTATTTTTCCGCCTCCGGCATTTGAGCAATCATCAATAGCACGAGCAATAGCTTGCGTATTAGCATCTTTATCATTAACGCGTGCCCCATAGTCGACAATATTGCAATTTTTAGAATTAAAAAATGGTTGCTTAATTTCCAATTTATCCGCAAAGGGTGTTTTTAGAAAAATTGTTGCCGGCCTGGTGTTTTCCTCAAAAAACGTTTTACCTATAAACAAAAGGAGTATTTTGATTATTATAATTATCACTATGATCAAAAAAACGATAGCCCATTTTTTTTTCAATATATTGCGCATAAAAAGCTGGAATTAAAATAAATGCTTAGTCTGTTATTAATTATATAACAAAATCGTTAAAAAATAAAGAAAAATGCATGAACTTCTGACTAGAATTGGCAAAAAAAAGACCTTTCTGCTATTATGAAAAAGTAATTGTTACAATGCTTTATTTCATGCAAAAAAACAAGAGAACCATAGCCATATTCATAGCCTTTTTAATACCGATTATTATTGCCGTGATTTTTGTCAGAACCTATCATTTTCATGATTGGCTTTATTTTAAAATGGATCAAGCGCGTGATTCTTTTCTCATTGCCAACGCAATCGAAAATGGGCCACAAGAACTTCCGCTTCTTGGACCGAGAGCTGGCGCAACTGAACTGGAAGAAGGCTTCCTAAGACTAGGGCCAATTTTCTATTACTTCCAATATATTTCAGGTGTAATTTTCAATTCCACTTCGCCTGATGTCTTTGCCTATCCGGATTTATTTTTCTCCATTCTTGTTTTGCCCTTGCTTTATCTATTTTGTCGGACTTATTTCAAAAGAAATATTTCGCTGCTCGTGGTTTTAATGTATGCTTTTTCTTTTTTGGTCATTCAATATTCTCGTTTTTCCTGGAATCCTAATGCATTGCCATTTTTCACCATCCTAACTTTCCTGGCTCTTCTGAGAACATTAAACTCGAAAGATGAAAAAACAAAAAAATGGTGGGTGATTATTTTGGCGAGCGGACTCGCCGTCGGTTCACAATTGCATTTTGTTGGATTCTTCTCTCTTGTCGGCGTTTCTGGATTACTCATTTTATATCATTACAGGCTATGGAAAAAAGCGGAAATAAAAAGCATATTCGAAAAGCATAATTTCAAAAGATTGGCTTTTTACTGCGGAATTTTCTTAGCTGTTTTTTTATTTTTTTATACACCAGTCATAATCAGTGATGTTATGAGAGGCGGGGAGAATGCCAAGAATTTTATTATGGCACTTGGCTCCAAGCCAACCAGCCAGACATTTTCTCAGAAAGTCATTGAAAATTTCAGCCAGCAGATTGAATATTATACATTAATAACAACCGCCTATATCTATCCTAAAAAAATAGACCTAAAAGAAGCTTTGCCGATTATTTTTTCAATAGCTATTTTTATTTTTGGAATATATTTGATTATAAGAAATACAAGAAAAAATTTAGATTTGCTAAAAAAAGATTTTCTAATGTTGCTCTTGTTTTGGTTTGGAGTATTTTTTATTCTTTGTATCCCACTCGCTTTTCAAATTAGGCCACGCTTTTTCCTATTTACCTTTGCCATTCCCTTTCTTTTTCTGGGTTTGATTTTTGAGTTTCTACAAGAACAAAAGATTAAATATTATAAACATATCATCGCACTACTAACTTTGATTGTTTTGCTTTCCAATATTTCAGGCACGGTTGCCTGGTTTAAAGAACAAGCAGATTCTCAAAATAAAGACGTCCCAATAAAAAGGACACTGATCTTGAAAACTAAGGACGGGGTAACACTAGGACAGCTTCAAGGCGCTGTAGATTACATTTATGCAAACAAAAGAACAGGCGCGAATGTTTATTTTTATGTGAAACCTGAGCATGTGCGACCTTTTAATTATTTATTTTATCAAAAAAAGGATGCCGACTTTAAATATTACACATTAAAGATCAACGAAGATCCCAATGCTCAATATTTTGCGATTGTTCCATCAGGAAATGGGATTTCTAATATTTCTGACAAATTTGGCGATTCCTTTAATGTTTTGACAGAAAAAGATTTTGGACAATTAAAGGTTTTTGAAATATCTTTTAAGGATAGGACGATTTCTAACGATTTTAGGTTCAATAAGGAAAGCGGAAAAACAGATCGCTTATTTTGGAAGGATGCTCTCGGAATAAAAAAACAAATTAAACCGGGGATGGAGATAGATGATGTTGAATAATTAACAATAACTAGCTATGAACAAATTTAAAAATAAAATATTAAAAACCGGCAAATACATTAGAAATGTTTCCTTTAAAAAGAAGCTAATTTTTTCTATAATACTCTTGCTTTTTATTGCGTTAATTTTTGTTTATCTTGGGGATGTGGTTATTTTTTCAAAAAAGGATACTGGAAAGATCGGATGGATAACTGATATTCACGCAGGAACCAACAAAAAAAGGGCTTTTATCCGGGAAAAAGATGGATCGGAAAATACACTTTACCCTAAAAAATACAAAGAATATTTCCCAATGGTTCTAAAGAGGATAAAAAGAGAAGGAATTAAAACACTTATTGTGACTGGAGATAGCACTAACCTAACCGAATTTCATCATGCCAAGGAGTTAAAAAAAATGGGAGATGAGAGCGGTATTAAGATTATCTGGGTGAGAGGTAATCATGATTTTCTTCCCGGAAGAGGGAAGGATACTATGTCAGAATTAGGAGTTACTGAGTATTTTTATTCTTATGATACCAAGATAGCAAGAATAATCGTTTTGGATATTAATTTCAATGGCCCACTACTTTCAGAGGAAAACCTAGAATGGCTTAAACAAAAACTTCAAGAAACAAATCTTCCAGTTATACTTGCCATGCACACACCGATTATAGATTACGATTCGGGAAATTTTCAAGAAGCTTATGTTAAATTAGGAGATATAATAACGTCTAATGATAAGGTCAAATTTGTTATTTCTGGCCACACACACGAGGATAAAAAAATAACAAAAGATGGAATTACCTATCAAACAGCTTGGCCATTAACTCAAAAAGGTCATATGGGGAGCTACTACGCCATAGATATTAATAGTAATAAAATTGATCATTTTGAAAATTATTATAATGAAAAATAATTTTATTTTTAATATTCTTTTGAATTTAAAAAATATATTTAAAAAAATTCCAAAACATATCTGGATTCTCATTGCAATCACAGCAATCGGGATTTTTTTGCGTACCTATAATTTTCATGATTGGTTGAAGTTCGACGTTGATCAATCGCGAGACATCGCTCTAGTAGAAAAAGTTCTAAATAAAGAAACTGACTGGCCCACTTTCGGACCGACAATGAGAAAATCTCAAGATAGCAATGGAAACCTTTTTCATTTAGGTCCGGCATATTATTATTTTCAAATCATTTCGGCTAAAATTTTCGGTAGCGAACCAGATAAATTAGCCTATCCAGATCTTCTATTCTCCATTTTATCAATTCCTCTTTTTTATTTTTTCCTAAAAAACTACTTTAGCATTAATTTATCGCTAGGCTTGACTGGTCTTTATTCCGTATCCTTTTTTGCCATTCAACATTCTCGCTTTGCTTGGAATCCAAATGCAATTCCTTTTTTTGTTATTCTATTTTTATTGTCTTCCTATAAGCTGCTAGAAAAAAGAGAAAATACACACTGGAGTTGGCTCCTTCTCCTTGGAATAGCTATTGGAATTGGTATACAATTGCACATAATAATTCTTATTCTATTTCTATTTTTAGCTTTTTTAATTTCTCTATATCTAATAAAGAGTAACTGGAGATTATGGAAAAAAATTATATTTGTAATTGGGATTGTGGCTATTTTAAATCTTGGGCAATTAATATCTGAGATAAAGACCGACTTTTCCAACTCAAAAATTCTATTAAATTCTGCAATAGTGGAAAATTCGACAGAAAAGAAAAAATTTCTAGAAAATTTGGTTGAAAATATGAGTTGCCACATTGAGGCAAATGCTTATATAATCTCTTCTGTCGGATCTAGTGATTGCTCTTTCACATACGCCAAATTGATTAATGGAAGCAACTCAAAAAAATTCATAAAAGAAATTAAAAATCCTATTTTTATAGTGCGGATTTTTTTAAATGCGCTATTTTTTATTTTTGGAATTTGGCTTTTAATTTATAATTTTCACAAAGAAGAAAAAAATCCAAAGAGATATTTCTTGGCACTCATATTGAGTTATTTAGTTTTGTCTTTTATTATTATGTTACCGGTCTCGGACGAAACCTTTGCTTCTTTTAGATATTTTAATCATATCTTTTTCATGCCATTTATTTTCTTAGGGTTGATTGCAAATTATTTGAATAAGAAATCTTCTAAATTCTTACTACCAGTTATTTTTTTGTTATTTTTATTTTTCATAATAACTAATTTTAATTCTACAAAATCAATAGCCAAACAGTTATTCTCCAAATCTAGAAGTGACGCTCATGTTACTATTTTAGGAGAAACAAAATTGATGATGGAATATATAATTGAAAATTCTGATAACCTCAATGAAGCCTATTTTGTTGGCAGTAAGGATTATAGAGCCCTTTTCTTTCCACCTTTTTCATATATCGCTAAAAAAGAAAATTTCAATATCTATAAAAATGAAAATGAAAAGATGCTTTCTGGTAAGGCGCTATTTTACATAACAGATGATCTGAAGTATTGTGAAAGTGGATTAATTGGGAATTATACAATTAAGGATTATAAAAAATTCGGGAAAATTATAATTTATAAGGTAGCTATTTAATTTATGTTTAAATATTTAAAAGACAAACTAGCTAAAATCCCAAGGCATATTTGGATTCTTTTGGCGATAATTATGATTGGAATTTTTCTACGCACCTATAATTTTCATGACTGGTTGCGATTTAGCATGGATCAGTCGCGCGACGCACAAATCATCAGTGATGTAGTTGAGGGGAAAATCAACTTTCCGTTGCTTGGTCCATTAGCAGGTGGAACATATTTTCACCTAGGTCCTGTTTATTATTATTTCTCCATTATCTCAGCTAAGCTATTTGGAAATTATCCCGATAAAATAGCTTATCCAAGTTTATTTTTCGCAATCCTAACGATTCCACTGCTTTTTTTATTTCTCAAGGAATATTTTAGTAAGAACACTTCCTTATTTTTAACAGCTATTATCAGCTTTTCCTACTTCTTCATTGAGGATTCTCGTTTTTCTTCCAATCCTCATTTAATTCCATTTTTTGTTTTACTTATTCTTTATGCATTTCTAAAATTAATAAACGGAAGTTCGGTGAAAAAATGGATCTGGATTTCAGTTTTAGGGATTTCATTTGGAATTGCTGTTCAGCTTCATACAACATTGCTAGTTCTTACGCCCGTTTTTATTTTTCTGATTTTTATTATTTACGATCATTGGGGATTGCTAAATTTTAAACAACTACTGTTGGTTTTTATTATCGCTTTATTTTTAAATATTCCCCAATTTATAAGCGAATATAATACAAGAGGTCAAAATAAAGAAAACTTCTTTGCTGCTATTGTCAGCAATGAAGATTCGGATAGCTCTTTTCTTAAAAAGAGTCGGGAAGCTTTTATATGTCAAGCAAAAGCTAATGTAAATATGATTTCTAGTTTTCCGGCGGAAAATGAATGTTCTAAATCAATTGATCTTGATATAAAAAAGGGAGCCAAGGAACTTTTTGGAGAAATAAAAGATAAATCATTAAGAAAAGGTGTATATATAGCTAGCATTATAATCATTTTTGTGTTTTTTGTTTTTGGATATTCTCTAATGTTCTACAATTTAATCAAGGAAAAATCAAAAGATCGCAAAAACTTTTTAATCTTAGTTTTTGTTTATAATTTTTGCGCGCTTTTATTTTTAATTCCGATTATATCGTCCATATCGATTAGTTATTTTAATATTTTATTTTTCATTCCATTTGTCTTTATTGGAATGATTCAAGAATTTCTCTCAAAAAGAGGTAAGCTAGTTGGAAAAATAATTTCTCTGCTCATATTTATTGGCATATTTTCCAGTATTATCTTTTTTAATACAAAAAATTATTTTTATTTCAAAAATGGTTTAGATAATAATTTAGAAAATTCCAATCTTGGTTGGGCGGAGAATGTTGGAAAGTTTATCGTTAAAAATTCCAATGAAAAAGAAGTTATATACCTAAGTGGGGAACGAAAATACCTTAATCGTTTTGAGGGGCCGTTGAATCATATGGTTTCTCGGGAAAATATAAGAATGGTTGAAATTGACGCCAGCAATATTGATGATATGATTCCAAATGGTGAAAACTTTTTTTACATTAAAAATTTCAATGATGAAAAAATAAAAGGGTTTATAGGAGATTATGAGGTAATAAACGGAAAACATTTTTCGCCAGTCGATATTTATATTTTAAAAAATAACTAATCAAAAAAATGAAAAAATATTTCAAGCGTTTTTTTAAAAAAGAAACAAAAATAATAACAAAAAAGAAAGACAAAGAAACGGTCGCAGAAGATAATATCACAGAAAAAAAAAGTGAAGAAAAACCTTCAGAAGAAATTCTAATAAATAAAAAAGTGACTAGAAAGCCACGAAAACATAATTGGCTTTACATAGTAATTGCTGTATTATTTTTCATCATAGCCGGTCTAGGATTAGCTAGTTATTTTTATTGGAATAATGTAATTCTAAAGTCAGAAACTAGCTTGAAAATTGGATTTACAGCTGATTGGGAATATGGATATAAAAATAACGTCGGAAATAAACCAACCAATAAAGCGCCTGAGGCGCTGGAAAAGGCTGTAGCATACTTTAATAATGAATTCCATCCGGAAATTGTGATTGCCGGAGGAGATTTAGTGGAAAGCTCTATCTCTAAAAAAAATACCACCATTGAACAATTTGGAAAAATAAATGCAATTTTTTCAAAATTACAAGCGAAAAGGGGATATGTTTTTGGAAATCATGATTTGCGAGATCTTACAAAGGAAGAACTAAGAGCTATCCTTGGAATGGCAGATAATCATAGCTATTTTGATTTGGGTGATTGGAGATTCGTCCTGATGGATACTAATTTCAAAAAAGATGGATCTGACTTGGGACCAAATTATTACATTGAGGGTTTTGTGAGTGAAGCTGAATTTAATTGGCTCAAAATTGCGTTAGACACAGAAAGGCCCACTATTCTTTTCTCTCATCACACATCAAGACCGGATGAACTAGATGGAAATTTAATTTCTAATGACAAAAATCTTTCACAAGGACTTGAATTGCACAATTTTTTAAAACAATATAACAATCTTGTTCTTGTTGCCTCCGGGCATGAGCCGGGCTATAAATTTCAGAATGTTGATGGAATAAATTATATTATTAATGGAAATTTGGCTTCATTTGAAGTTTTAGGAAATTTCACTTCAATGGAGGCTAAATATAATAAATATACCAAAGAGGCGAAAATAGCCATTGAAAAACATGGTGAGCGTGCAGAGAAATTTGAAATAAAGAAAAAAGTAGGAGAGCTTGATTGGAAAGAATTAGTATGGAGGAAATAAACTTAAAAAATAAACTCGTCTGGATTTTACTCTTGATGTTTTTTATCTTATTGTTTGTTGTTTTTTATTCTGCCGATAAGCAAGATGAAGCAATAATTAAAATGGAAACAAATGATAAGGAAGAAACGGAAAGAATTGGCTGGATAACGGATTTACATGCAGATAAAAACGAAATTGTTGAAATCAATGATAGTGACATTATTTATTCCAGTGTATATAAAGAATACTTGCCGACTTTCTTTGAAAAAATGCAATCGAAAAATATCAAAACGATAGTTGTTACCGGAGATATGACTAATGATGGTGAAAGTGAACAGGCTGAAAATTTAAAAAAAATTGCAGATAATTATGATTTAAAAGTTCTTTGGGTGCGTGGAAATCATGACAGAGAAAACACTAGAACCATGGAACATTTTAACATTGAATCTCCGTACTATTATTTTTTCGATACAAAAAAAACAAGAATAATCATCTTAAATTTAACTGATGAAGAAAATAAACCCGATGAAAAACAATTGCTTTGGCTCAAAGAAAGATTAACAGAGACAAATTTGAATATTATCATAGCTATGCATATTCCCATAATAGACTATGACAAAGAAATTCTGCTTTCAAAATTTGAAGAATTGGAAATTATCCTGCGTGAAAGTGGAAAAGTAAAAATTGTTATTTCCGGATCATTACATAAAGAAAAAGATTTCTTTCTCAATGGAATTCAATATAAAACAGTTTTTCCATTTACCCTCAAGGATCATGAGGGGAGTTATTATGTAATCGAAGCGAACAATGGAAAATACGAAGTGAAAAATTTTAAGTTAGATAAGATAAAATAACTTATGAAAATTGAAAACAAAAAAAACCTCGCAATATTATTTTTAATTATTCTAATCGGAATATTTTTTCGTACCTATCATTTTTCTGATTATCTCAGATTCAACCCAGATCAGGCACGTGACGCTGGAATAATTCGAGATATTATAAATGAAAAAGCAGACTTGCCACTCATGGGACCGCAAGCCGGAGGAACTGATTTCAGATTAGGTCCGGTTTTCTATTATTTTCAACTTATATCAGCGAAAATATTTGGAAGCGCACCGGAAAAAGTAGCCTATCCGGATTTGTTTTTTTCCGTTCTCTCCATTCCTCTTTTGTATTTATTTTTGAGAAAATATTTCAATTCAAAAGCAGCACTTCTTTCTGTCGCACTATTCGCAGTTTCTTTTTATGCCATAAAATATGCTCGTTTCGCCTGGAATCCAAATTCCACACCATTCTTTGCTTTGCTTTTTCTTTTTAGCTTGAATGAGATAGGGAACTATGAGCAAAAAAGAAAAGTCTTCTGGTTTATAATCTTAGGCGTAGCCTTGGGAATCGGCATTCAGCTTCATTCACTTGTGCTTTTTTCCTTTCCAATAGTCACGATGATTTATTTTGCTTTTCTTTTTTTTAAAAAAAATCCTGCTTGGAAAAAGGCTTGGATAGTTATTATGGTCGTTA
This sequence comes from Candidatus Moraniibacteriota bacterium, assembly GCA_049303795.1. GTDB lineage: Bacteria > Patescibacteriota > Minisyncoccia > Moranbacterales > UBA2206 > UBA9630. The sequence continues at coordinate 137,129 of JBAQNM010000013.1, read as the reverse complement.
TCTTTTTAAACATCCCGCAAATAATCAATGAATTCACAAGTCTTGAGAAGAATTCACGCGCTTTTATTGTCGCTTTTGATAATAAATCATCCAGGAGCGCATCTCTTGGAGAGAAATTAGGCCTGAATGTTGTTTGTCATATGCAAGCGAGTGGTTTCATCTTATCGTCCGTTGGAAATGACAATGAATGTGATTTGATGAAATTTAATAAAAAAATTAAACAAAATAAAAAAGATCCAGCCAAGATACTAAAAAATACCGGTGTAATAAGTAATGTCATTTTGAGTATTTTATTTTCTCTGGGTGGATTAGCCTTATTAATTTACTATTGGAAAAAAGAAAAAAGCTTTGAGAAGAAAAACTTCTTAGGAATTTTGCTTTTATATGCGTCTGTTTTATTTATTATCTTAATACCGCTCGCTCTTGAAACTTCTATGCGTTTCTTTTTGCCGTTGATTTTCATCCCTTTTGTTTTCGTTGGTCTATGGATTAAGTTTCTTCGTGAACATCTTGGAAAAAAATCCATCATAATTTTGAGTATCTTTCTCGTATTACTATCGACACTCAATATCTATTCGATTAAAAATAAAGCGGATTATTTGGCTGGAAAAAATAACCAGGATGAAGATTTTGATGAAATAACTTTGGGTGAGGTGAAATTCATGGCGGAGTTTATCCGCTTACATAGCAATGAAACAAAAAATAATTATCTCGAAGGCAAGACTGCCGAACTTTTCAAAATCACAAAACCAATAAAATATTTTACCGATCCCTATGGATTTAAAATAATGGAACGCAGTAAAGAGCAAACATTGCATGAAAATGATCAACTATTTTTTGTTAATATTATAAACAACCCCGAGGAAGGTCAAAAGGTGTCAAAAAGTTTCGAAGAAAAATATGAAATCTTGAGTTCAGAAAGATTTAGAAGAATAGCGATATATGAAGTGAGAGATAGGAAATAATGACTTAAGCGATAGCTTTATTCTTTCGGACGATATTTTTGAAATAAAGAATATCGTCTTTTTTTATTTCCCCTAAGATATAAAGAAAAACGAGATAAAAAAACCAGTAAAATCATTGCATCATTCTTAACGCCTATTACTTCTAATATTTATTTTGTTCAAAAATACTTTGCCGAATTTATCAAATATGACAAAGGACTTGTCGTGGGTGGAAAATAATTAAGAAATCAGGGGTTGATTTAATAAGTCGATAATGATATTATAACTTAAGTATGATATTACGTCTTATTTTTAATTTAAATAAATATTAACAAAATTATTATGCCAGAAAAAAACATCTCGTCCCATTTTCACAACATCTCTCAAGATAAAGCTCCTGAGGTATTAAATCTGATTGTGGAAATAACAAAAGGAGACATGAATAAATATGAATATAATAAAGAGCTTGGGATATTAGAACTCGACAGAGTTCTTTATGGTCCAACTTTTTATCCTGTAAATTATTGTGATGTACCTAGCACTTGGAATACAGGCGATGAAGACCCTCTTGATGCTGTGGTTTTTAGTTCCGCACCAATTATTCCAGGAGTCCTCGTAAAAGGACGTGTCGTCGGAATAATGGAAATGGAAGATAATGGAGAAGTGGATCATAAAATTATTTGTGTAAATGCCAAGGATCCACGCTACGAGCATGTTACACATGTTGATAATCTAACTCCATACGAAAGAAAGGATTTAAAAACTTTTATGGAAACTTATAAAATTCCTCAAACAGGAAAGGATAGTGTGAAAGTTGGAAGATTTCTCGGACCAGAAGATGCTTATGCAATTATTAAAGTTGCTCAAGCAGAATATGAAAAAAAATTCAACAACTAAAAATAGGTGGTGCTTTAATTTGATTTATTAATATAGTTGCGCTTCTTTGTTTAGTAGCCTATACTATAATTAAATACGTAGGGATTAAGTTGGATTACAAGAAACTTATGCCTAAGATTTTATTAATTGAAGACGAAGAGATTTTTGTGGATATGTTTAGTGAGAGCCTCAGAAAGGCTGGCTTTGAGGTTTTGTCGGCAAAAAATGGTGCTTGGGGAATCAAAGAAGCTTTAAGTGGCGAGTTTGATTTATTTATTATTGACATGATGATGCCAGCAATGAGTGGAGATGAAGTTGTGGTAAAATTAAAAGAAGATGAAAAAACTAAAGATACGCCGGTTATCATAATTTCAGCCTCAGTTGATATTGAAACACAGAAAAAAGTAGAAAAAATGGGTGTTGAATCTTTTTTTGTAAAAACCCAAATCACACCAACAGACCTATCTAAAAGGGTCGCCGAATTATTGTCAGTCAAAATGCAATTAGATAGATTTGACGATTTGACAAAAAAATAAAAATACTATATCCTAAAAATATCATAAAAAGCCCAAAGGGGCTTTTAAAAAAGCTTAAAAAAAGTCTTATGCGTAAAAATAGAATTGTTCAATTTTTAATAGAAGCCAAAGTGGAGCTTTCCAAAGTTAATTGGCCGACAAAGCAACAAACCATCAATTATACTCTAACTGTAATTGGTATTAGTTTAGCAGTATCTCTATTTTTAGGAGGCTTGGATCTTATATTTGAATATATGTTAAAAACATTTATTTTAAAATAATTAATTTAATAAGTTTTTGAGAAAACAATGGCAAAACAATCACAACATCACGGAAGATCTTGGTATGTGCTACATACCTATTCTGGCTATGAAGATAATGTATCTCGCAATCTAAAACAGAGAATTGAATCAATGGACATGCAGGATTATATTTTTGACGTAATGGTTCCCGTGGAAAAGAAAATAAAAATTAAAGCGGGAAAAAGAACTGTCATTGAGGAGCGAATTTATCCCGGATATGTTTTAGTTGATATGATTGTTACTGATGCATCTTGGTATGTCGTTCGAAACACACCAAATGTTACAGGATTTATTGGACTCGGAACAACACCAACGCCAGTTGATCCAAAAGAAATTGAAATGCTTAAAAAACGTATGGGCGTCGCCGAACCTAAATATAAGATGGATGTTAAGGAAGGTGAGACAGTTAGAATTATTGATGGTCCATTTAAGGAATTTGATGGAAAAGTGAGTGAAGTTGATGAAGAAAAAGGTCGCGTAAAAGTACTAGTTTCAATTTTCGGCAGAGAAACACCAGTAGAATTAGACTTTTTGCAGATTAATAAATTATAATTAAATTTTTAGATAGACAATATATGGCTAAGAAAATTAAAGTAGTAATTAAATTACAAATTCAAGCAGGAAAAGCAAACCCAGCACCTCCAGTCGGACCAGCCCTGGGACAACACGGAATTAATATTGGCGATTTTTGTGCCAAATTTAATGACGCAACCAAAGATAAAATGGGTGATATTATCCCAGCCGAAATTACAATTTTTGAAGATAGAAGTTTTACTTTTATCTTAAAAACTCCTCCGGCTTCTGACTTATTGAGGAAAGCAGCAGGAGTTGAGAAAGGCGCTGGAAATCCATTGAAAGATAAAGTTGGAACAATTACTCAAACTAAATTAAAGGAAATTGCTGAAAAGAAAATGACGGATCTTAATGCTAATGATGTTGATGGAGCAATGAAAATCATTGCCGGCACAGCAAGATCAATGGGTGTGAAAATCGAAGGTTAGTTTTTTAAATTTATTTATTATTAAATTGTGGGAGTCCCGATTATTCGGGACGATATTACCACGAAAATATATGAAGCATGGAAAAAAGTATCGCGCGGTAGCGGAAAAAATCGATCGAGAAAAAATTTATCCGCTAAATGAAGCACTGACAATCATAAGAGAAAACAAAACTGCTAAATTTGATGAATCGATTGAGGTTCATATAAAAACCGGCATTGATTTGAAGAAAACTGATCAACAAATTCGCTCTGCCGTTTCTCTGCCACATGGAACTGGAAAAACTAAGCGGGTAGCCGTAATTACGTCAACAGGAGCTGCTGAAGCTAAAGAAGCTGGCGCTGAACTGATTGGTGGTGAAGAATTAATTGCTGAAATAAAAAGTGGAAAAATATTTTCAGAAATGGGAGGTTTTGATGTTCTTGTAGCAACCCCAGAGATGATGCCAAAATTAGCTGTTGTGGCTAAAATATTAGGGCCAAAAGGTTTGATGCCTAATCCCAAAACTGAAACTGTTACAACGAAAGTCAAAGAAACAGTTTTAGCTCTAAAAAAGGGGCGTGCGGCATATAAAACTGATAATTCAGGAAACGTCCATCAAGCCGTAGGAAAGCTTTCTTTCACAGATGATAAGATAATTGAAAATGTTAAAGCTTTCTTGGAAAGCGTAGAAAAAACTAAACCAGCATCACTAAAAGGAAAACTTATAAAAAATATTTCGATCTGTTCAACTATGGGAGTAGGATTGAAAATTACACTATAATTAAACTAAAAATTCCCGAGCCAGTTCTCGGGAATTTTTCTTTTGCTAAATAACTTTTAGATTTTAAAAAAATAAAATGAAAAAGAAAATTATCATTGGCTTAATTGGAGAAAAAGGAGCCGGAAAGGGGACTGTATCTGAACATTTAATTGAAAAATATTCAGCAGTACATTATGGAACATCTAAAATCCTCAGAAGGACGCTAGAAGATTTGCATTTGCCCGTCACAAGAGACAATCTTATAAAGCTAGCATTAGTGCTTAAGGAAGGTTATGGTCCATCCGTGATTATTGATTCATTGATTCATGATATGGAGAGAAATGGTGCTGATGTAATTATTGCTGATGGTATTCGTATGCATGGAGATGTTGAGCCTTTCCGCAAAAAGTATAAAAAAAATTTCTATTTAGCTTATGTCACAGCTGATCTAGAATTGCGCTATGCGAGAACTAGATTACGCAAAGACAAGGCTGGTGAAGCGGATGCAACCCTCGAGCAATTCTTAGAAGAAGAAGGCAAGTTGACAGAAATTTCTATTCACGAGATTGGAAGAAGTGCTAATTTTAAGATGAATAACAATGGAACAGCTGAAGATCTAAAAAAGCAAGTCGATAAAATGATGAAAAAAATCTTAAGCTAATTATAAATTATTATTAATCTCCTTAAAAATATCAACTTCCATAGCTTCGATATTTTTCGAATCTTCGTCTGTTAATTTACTCAAAACAAAATCACTAGTTTCCATTTGTGAGGACGCATTAGTGTCCTCGTTTTTATTTTTAATTCCGATACGTAAACGCTTAAATTTTTTTGTACCAAGAACGTTAATAATATTTTGCACGCCATTGTGTCCGGCAGAAGAGGAGTTAGTTGCTAGTTTATATTTTCCACAAACAATATCCTTATCATCATGTAAAACTAACATTTCACTAGGAGTTAACTTATAGAATGCCAGAATCTTTTGTACAGCCATACCCGAAAGATTCATAAAGGTTTGAGGCTTAGCAAGAATAATTTTTTCATCACCAAGATTGACCTGTGAAATTTCTGCTTCAAATTTTTTATTTAATGCGAAAGGTGGTGATTTCCAAATCGTTTGCAATCTATCTAGAAAAATAAAGCCTACGTTATGACGAGTACTTTTATATTTCTCTCCTGGATTGCCTAGGCCAATAATTAGCTTCATATTTTTAATCAATTGGGTTAATAAAATAATCCTGACTATCTTGAGCTTTTTTAAAGTCTTCAATAGAATCCTCTACCATATTGTAACGTGAAATTAAATCTTTGCCAACAATAAGCACTAAATCCGGTTGACTTTTTTCAATGATTTTTTTATACTTTTCCTGAAAAGAATAAGAAACAGTTGCCGGAAGTCTTGTAGCTAACTCATCAAGAGTAAATGGCTTTGTTCCATTAGTCAGATCGTAGACGAAAGTTTTTTCTTCAAAGCTAGGAAAATAATCATCGATAATCGAAACATTCTTATAAACCAAATTCTCGCTTAGTAGTTTCTTAATTTTATTTATAATGATGCTATTTTGGCTTTTATTGATAAGGATAATAGACGCGTCTTCTTTGGAAATTTCCTCTCTTCGTCTTTTAATCTTATTGAGATCAAAAATATTTTGAGCTAAGTCTTGAATTTCACTATAATTTCCAACACGAGGAATGAGAACAAAGGCAGCTTTCTCCCCATAAAAAATATGGGAGACTTTCAAAAGGCTATCCTTATTCCAAGCATCAACAGCAGCATTGGTAATGTTAACTGTATCTAATTTTTTCGTCAATTCAAAAAAACTAGCCAACTCTTCAGGAGAAATATCAGTTTTAATATTATCCCCAAGCGTATTAAATAAATTATTTAATGATCCTACGTCAAATAATGTTTTGGTCGAAAATACTTTATTTTTTACTGCTTGAATGATCTGTTGTTGACGTCTAGAGCGACCAAAATCACCATCGGGGTCATCATGGCGTTCGCGAGCATATTTTAGAGCCGCCTCTCCGTCCAGATGCTGAAAACCCTTTTTTAATTCAAAGACCTCATAACTATAATTTGGTCCTGGATAACGAGGATCATAAATATCACGCTCATTAGAAATATTCACACCATCAATAGCATCTATAATCTTTTTAAAACCATCGAAGTTAAGCACGACGTAGTAATTAATATCTAGAGAAGTAATTTCTTTAATACTGGAAAGAAGTGGCTTGATTGCCTCACTATCATTTTTAAAACTATTTAAACCTATTTGATAGATCGAATTTATTTTAGTTTGAATTCCGATTTCAGCTGATGAAACATAAAAATCACGAGGCAATGAAAGTAGCGCCACTTGATTAGTTTTAAGATTAATACTGGCAATCATTATTGTATCAGTCAAATTTTGCCCAGGCTTACCTTTTCCAGCAATTCCCAGAAGCAATATATTTATTCTTCCTTCTGGAGATTTTTTTAGATCCGTATTATTATCAACAGATTTGATTATAGAGCCAAGTGTACTGATAAGGCTTATTGGCTCGTTATCAATACTTATCTTATTGCTAATAGAATTTATTTTATACAAAAAAAACCCACCAAAAATAACAGCGCTAAGCATGACTAAAAAGATTAGCCAAAGAATTATTTTTATAAGTATTTTTTTTAACATCCTTAATTAAACTATAATTTAAACGTATATCTTGTAAATTTTTTAGACGAGAATTTTTAATTCAAAAAATGCCAATTGTCTCATATGAATAAAGCATTATAATAATAACTTAAAAAGGCTACTATCGTCAAATTATGGCTTTATAAAGACAAATATAGGCCTTGCCAAAAAAATAAATTTCTGCTATGATTAAAACACCGCTTAAGCGATAATTTCTCTAAAAGTGCAATTAAATGAACAATGAGGATTTGAAAGATAATAAGAAAAAGAGGCTTAATGAAAAGGAATATATTGGTGTGGGAGGGTTTGTTTTGGAGATAATAAAAATAATCCTATTAGCTTTTATCATAATCGTTCCGATTAGAGTTTTTTTGTTTCAACCATTTTTTGTTCAAGGTGCTTCCATGGAACCAACCTTTGAAAATGAACAATACCTCATAATAAATGAGTTTGGCTTCAAGAAAACTACGATCGGCATTAAGGATATCAATCTTTTTTCAGTAAATCCTTTTCGTAAGATTGAAAGACAAAAAGTGCTAGTTTTTCGCTATCCTAAAAATCCAAAACAGTATTTTATAAAAAGAGTAATTGGACTTCCTGGTGAAAAAATAGAAATAAAAAATGGAGCTGTTAAAATTTTCAATACTGAAAATCCAAATGGTTTTGTGCTTGATGAGGGAAGCTATCTTTCTAAAGATGTGAGAACAGTCGGAGATATGACTATGACATTAAAAGATACTGAGTATTTTATGATGGGTGATAATAGAATGTTCAGTTCTGATTCGCGCTATTGGGGTCCAATAGCTGATAATTTAATAATCGGAGAGGTTTTAATTCGAGCTTGGCCACTAAACGAAATTAAAATATTCTAGTCTTTTTTATTTTTTAATTTATTTATGTATTTTTATGGTTAAACTTAAAAAGAAAAATGCCAAAGAAAAGTCTGTAAAAACTACAGCAAAAAAGTCTACTGGCAAGTCAAAAGCAGAAAAAATAAAAGAGCCACTAGTGCTCCAAACCCTACGCGGAATGAAAGATGTTATACCTCAAGAGCAACTCTATTGGGAGCAAGTTAGAAGAGTCAGCGAAAGACTGGCTCGTGATTATGGTTTTTTGCGCTTAGATACTCCAATTGCTGAATATGCCAATCTTTTTATTCGTAGTATTGGAGAAGGCACCGACATCGTTGAAAAAGAAATGTATTCTTTCACGACTCGCGGTGGAGATCAAGTAGCTCTTCGTCCTGAATTAACTGCTGGTAATTGTCGAGCCTATATTCAACACGGTATGAATGTTATGACAAAGCCGGTTAAGATTTTTTCGACTGGTCCAGTTTATCGCTATGAACGTCCACAAGAAGGACGTTATCGAGAGCATCATCAAGTTAATTTTGACGCTTTTGGAGAGCAGGATCCAATTTTGGATGCCCAAATAATTCAAGTCGCTCATCGACTAGTTCAATGCCTTGGTATTAAAGCTGTTCAGATTCAAGTTAATTCAATTGGTTGTCCAACATGTCGAAAAAATTATCGCGACCTGCTCATAAACTATCTAGAATCTAAAAAAACAAAACTATGTCAGGATTGCAAGAGAAGATTAGAAATTAATCCTCTTCGTGTTTTAGACTGTAAAGAAGATAAATGCATTCAAGTAACTACCATTGCCCCACAAACAGTTGATCATTTATGTGATGAATGTCGAGTACATTTCAAGACACTGCTTGAATATTTAGATGAATTAGATTTGCCATATACTATTAACCCGCATCTAGTCAGAGGTTTAGATTATTATACAAAAACTGTTTTTGAGGTTTGGTCCGGACAAGAAGAGGGCAAGCAAAGCGCTTTATTTGGTGGTGGCCGCTATGATCGACTAATAAAAACAATGGGCGGAGAAGAAACTCCGGCTATTGGTTTTGGAATGGGCATAGAGCGAATTATAATAGAAATGAAAAGAGTACAAGCGAAAGCCTATAAACCATTGAGGCCACGTGTATTTTTAGCACAACTTGGTACTTTAGCAAAAAAGAAAAGTTTAAAATTATTTGCTGAATTAGAAAAAAATGGAATTTTAGTGGCTGAAAGTTTTGGCAGAGGTAGCTTAAAATCACAGCTAAAAATTGCCAACCGACTAGGTGCAGAAATTACATTAATGCTAGGCCAAAAAGAGGCCCTTGATGGAACAGTGATTGTTAAAAACATGGCAACAGGAGCGCAAGAAACGGTTAGTATGGAAAAATTAGTTGACCTTATTAAGAAAAAACTAAAAACAGATAATGTTGTTATTTATCATAATGGAGAAGGGGAGCATTGTTAACAAAAAATAAAATTATGTGTATTTTTTGTAAAATTATCAATAAGGAAATTCCCAGCGAGATAGTTTATGAAGACGATACCGTTTTAGCATTTAAAGATGTCCATCCCATCGCTCCGAATCACATCCTAATCATCCCAAAAAAACACATTGAAAGTATTAACGATCTAGCTGATGCGGATATTGAATTAGCAGGAAAATTGATTTTGATTGCCAAGAAAATTGCCACTGATTTTGACATTTCGGAAAAAGGGTATAAACTATTATTTCGGGTTGGCGAATGGGGAGGTCAAGAAGTGCCGCATATCCATCTACATTTGATTGGTGGAGCCAAATTATATGAAAATATTCGTCCATGGACAGATATTAATGAATAATATTAGAAGGGAGGGTTTTTATGATTGAGGTTAAAAGAAAAGATCGCGAGTCACCAGAAAGCTTAATTAGACGTTTTAGCCGTAGAATTCAACAAAGCGGTGTTTTAATGCGTGCCAGAAAAGTGCGTTTTCGAGTTGAAGAAAAAAGTAAAACGGAACTCAGACAAGGCGCTATGTATAAAGTTAAAGTGCGCAAAGTAGTTAACCGACTCAAAAAAATGGGTAAGTTTGATGAACAAAACTTTAAAAATGTAAAAAAGAAACTAATCAAGTAAGAAATAAAAATATGTTAAAACAACAAATACTTGATGATCTCAAGGCTGCGATGAAGGCAGGGGATACTGGGAAGCGAGACGTGCTTCGCATGCTTGATTCAATGATTAAAAACGTTGAAATTGAAAAAAAGAAAAGAGAAGTTGGTCTTTCAGAAGAAGAAGTGCAAGACGTCATTACTAGAGCTGTTAAGCAAAGAAAGGACGCCGCGGCACAATTTGAGTCAGGGGGAAGAGCTGATTTAGCAGAAAAAGAACAAGAAGAAATTAAAATTCTGGCAAACTATCTTCCAGCTCAATTAGACGAAAATGTCGTTCGAAATTCTGTTAAGGAAGTAATTTCCCAACTAGGAGTAACTGATATTTCCGCCATAGGAAAAGTCATGGGAACTGCTATGGCAAAATTAAAAGGTCAAGTTGATGGAGATTTGGTGCGAAAGATTGTTGAAGAAGAATTAAAAAAATAATCAAAAATCAACAAATAGCTGCTCTTTATGGGGCGGCTTTTTGTTTGGCTAAGAAATAGGCATCTGTCTTATTTTATGGTAAAATGACATTATACTAAAAAAATACCTATGAAAAGAAAAATCTATATTAATATCAATATTCCAGATAAAACTAAGCGTAGATTGATAGCTAGCGTTGAAAAATGGCAAAAATTACCAGTTAAATGGGCAAAGGAGGCCAATCTATGTATTACCTTATTTTTTATTGGTTACGTTGATAATGAAGTCGTTATTGATATTTGCGAAAAAGTACGGAAAGCTGTTAAAGATTTTGATATTTTTGACTTAGAATTTGAAAGATTAATTCTCGCGCCAAACCAAGATAAAGCTCAAAGTATTCAAATTTCAGGAAAAGCCAGTAATCTAATAAAAAATCTACATACAGCCATAGAGAAAGAATTAGGTATTTTTGTTGCAGAAAAAAAAGCTTTTGCACCTCATATAACATTAGGAAAAATTAGAAAAATTCAATGGGATGCACTTTTAGAAAAACCAATAATTAATGAAAAAATATCCTTTGCTGTTAACGTTGAATCTGTGGATATTATGGCTAGTCATTTTGGAGAAGGGAAAAATAGCTTTGTTTTGATTGAAAGTTGCCCATTGAAATAAAAATTATGGAGCAGAATTTTATTCTCGGTGTGCGCATTGATAATTTTAATAAAAAAGAATTATTCGAAAAAATCGAAGGTTTTTTTCTTGAAGAAAAATTTCATCAAATCGCTACGATCAATCCTGAATTTATTTTGGAAGCACAAAAAAATCTAGGATTTAAAAATATCCTAAATAATTGCGCATTGAATGTGGCTGATGGATTTGGGATAAAATTGGCCTTTTGGCGATTTGGCAAGCATCTAAAAGCGAGGATTGCTGGAGCCGATTTGATGTCGAAAGTTTTGAAGATAGCCGATAAAAAAAAGCTCTCTATTTTTTTGGCAATAAATAAGGATGGCCTAAGCACTTTTGAAGAAATTAAAAACGCTATATTGAAAATTTATCCTGAGTTGAAAATTAACGGGAGAGATTTTGATTGTCATTCCAGTGAAAACGGGAATCCAGTCTCAAATCATTCAGTTTTCACACTAGATTCCCGCATATGCGGGAATGACACTATTCTATTTTGCAATTTTGGCGCTCCTTATCAAGAAATCTTTATCAATTCGCAAAAATGTGATACAATACGGCTAGCAATGGGAGTTGGCGGAAGTTTTGATTTTCTCACTGAAAAAGTCCGTCGCGCTCCAAAATTTTTGAGCTTCTTAGGTTTAGAATGGCTATGGCGAACATTTCAATTGCAAGAATGGAAATTCAAAAAAGAAAGACTTCACAGAATTTTTCACGCAGTGATAATTTTTCCAATTAAAATAATTATTAAAAAATAAATTTATGACAACAAAAACAACAAGATTAGTTCGATCAATTTATTTGTATCTGGCAGCACTTATCAGCCTTATTTTCGTAGCTGTTGGAGCAGGAAGAATTATAAACACGACCCTAAAGGCATATGTTTTTCCAGAAGCGGAAAAAGGAGGGTATGGAATGTGCAGAAATGAGCCTCCGATGTATGAGCTTACAGCTTCCAAGTACATATAAAATGAAAAAGATAGTGAAATAACAACTCAAGAACAAAAAGATCAGCTAGCATCTCTTCTGGTTGATTATAAAAACTGGAAAGAAAATAATTCCGGTGATATTTGTTATAAAAGAGAAAGACAAACAAACTATGTCGACTCATTCACAATGCTTCTTGTCGCCCTACCAATTTGTCTTCTTCACTGGATAATAATTAAAAAAGATAAAGAGGAAAAAGAAATTGTTTAAATTTATGAACAAAATCAGAACTAGATTTGCGCCATCACCAACAGGCTATATGCACATCGGAAACTTTCGAACAGCTCTGTATGGATATCTTTTTGCCAAAAAAAACGGCGGTGATTTTATCTTGCGCATTGAGGATACGGATCGAAAAAGACAAGTCGAGGATGCTCTGGAAAAATTAGTAGCCATCATAAGATGGGCTGGGTTTGAATACACAGAAGGAGTCTATTTTGAAGATGGCAAGATCATAGAAAAAGGAGATTTTGGACCATACACGCAATCACAAAGACTAGAAATTTATAAAAAATATGTCGAAGAATTAGTAAAAAGCGGACATGCTTATTATTGTTTTTGCACAACAGAAAGGCTTGAGGAAATGCGTCAGGTTCAGTTGTCACAAAAAAAAGCGCCGATTTATGATCGACATTGTTTTGAATTATCTCAAGATGAAATTAATAAAAGAATAAGCGCCGGAGAAAAATATGTCATTCGACAAAAAATAAATATCGAGGGATCAACCATATTTAATGATTTAATTCGTGGAAAAGTCGAGATAAAAAATGATCTTTTGGATGATCAGATCCTCTTGAAATCTGACGGCTATCCAACCTATAATTTCGCTAATGTAGTTGACGATCATTTGATGGAAATTTCTCATGTTTTTCGTGGAGAAGAATATGTCTCCAGTACACCTAAATATATTCAACTCTATGAAAATTTTGGCTGGAAAATTCCGGAAGTTGCTCATTTACCACTTCTTCTTAATCCCGACAAATCCAAACTTTCCAAGCGTCAAGGCGATGTTGCGGTGGAAGATTATATTAAGAAAGGCTATCTCAAAGAAGCAATAATTAATTTTGTGGCAATGTTGGGTTGGAATCCTGGATCAGGAGAAACACAAGAAATTTTCACGCTCGACGAATTAGTGGAAAAATTTGACTTGTTGCATGTTCACAAGGCGGGCGCAGTTTTTGATATTAAAAAATTAGATTGGATAAACTCACAATGGATCAAAAAACTTTCCCTTGAAGAATTATATGAAAAATCTTTGGAATTTTTAGTGGAAAAAGAATTTTATAAAAATGCTAGCGAAGAAAAAAAATCCGAAGAATATGTCAAAAAATTTTTATCAATCGAACAGGATCGTCTTGTAAATTTATCTGAAGTGGGGGAGAGTAACCAGTTCTTTTTTCACGACGCAAATCTCAACAAAGAACTTTTGCGCTGGAAAAATATGAATGATGAAGATTTGAAAAAATCATTGGAAAAATCCTCAAGCGTTTTTGAAAATATTTCACAAGAAAATTGGACGCGAGAAAATCTGGAAAAAATCCTAATAGAAACGGCTGGAGAAAATAGGGGAGAGCTACTTTGGCCTTTACGCGCAGCATTAACAGGTGCACAAAAATCACCATCACCTTTTGAATGCGCTTGGGTTTTGGGAAAAAGTGAAAGTTTAGAAAGAATTAAAAATGCCATAAATTTAATAATACGAGGTTAAAATCAATGATAAATAAAAGGCTAAAAAATATTATAAAATCAATATTCTTTATTATAGTAATTTTTATTTTTACTTTTTTAAATTTTGGAAAAATACAAGCCAGCGATTGTGAAGATGATTGTAAAAATTATTTTCTAAGTTATGGCAAATATCCCAATGATGCAAAAAATGAAAGTACCTGTGAAAAAAATTGTGAAGATTTAGAAAAAAAAGCAGCGATTTATGAAAAAATGATACAGTTAAAAAATAAACAGCAAGGCGTGCTAGCAGATCAATTAAATAATATTAATAATGAGCAAATAAAGACGCTGGCACAACTGCAAGAAACTCAAAAACAAGTTCAAACATTAGAACAGCAAATCGAAAGTATATCCAAGGACATTAAAAATAAAGAAGCCATGTTGAGTTATCAAAAAATAATTTTAGCAAATTTAATGCAAGCTTATTATGATTATGATCAGCAAGGAGTTTTATCAATAATGCTAACGGACGGTAACTTTTCTGATATTTTAAGTCAATCTGATTATATTGGACAATCTGGCACAAAAGTATCTGACGTACTGATCGAAATTACAAATACAAAACAAGAACTCATAAATGATCAAAACGAATTGAATCAGAAAAAGGAAGCGAGTGATGAAATAAAATTAGATTTATTAGATAAAAAAAATAGTCTGCAAGCAACTGAGAATCAAAAAACAAACTTGCTTATTCAAACACAAGGAGAGGAAGCGAAGTATCAACAAATGCTTGCTCATATTGAAACTCAAAAATCAGAACTGTTTAATTTTAGCTCCGCTAGTAATATCGATGAGGTTAGTTCGAGTGTTAATAGTTATCCGAAACCTTCTAAAAACCTAGCTTCTACTAGCTGGTATTTTTCACAAAAAGATTCACGCTGGGGCAATACAACAATTGGTAATTCAAGGTCATCAATGAAAGATTGGGGATGCGCAGTTACGTCCGTATCAATGATATTTAGAAAAAATGGATCGAATATCGATCCTGGTAAAATGGCGAAACAAAAAATATTTTCCGGCGACTTAATTAAGTGGCCAACTGCTTGGGATCCTGGAATTAAATTAGTGTCTTCTACTTCCCATGGTAATTATAGTAAGTCGACCATTGACACTCAGATTTCCAAGGGAAATCCAGTGATCGTTCATATTAAAAAAAGTAACGGGAGAGGTGGTCATTATGTTGTAATTACTGGCAAAGATAATAAAGATTATATTGTGCATGATCCATATTTTGGTGCTAATCTTTACCTGGGAACCTCTCGAGCCCTGGTGGGAAAACTAGGAGTTGATAGTGGGACGTCAGTTGATCAAATGATTATATATAATAATTAGAATATGTTTTTATATTTTTTATAATCATAAAAAAAACTAGCCTCAAATTTAAGCTAGGAGAAGATTTGATTAATATTAAGGGGTAGATGTATTAGTAATTTAAAATATTAATAAATTAAACTAAAGCAATAAATCTCAAGAGCTTTTAACGGAGTAATATTGATAAGCATAAAGTAGCGTTCCCAAGAATAAGCTTTAAGTTTATAATCAAAGCGATTTAATCCTTTCAGATAGTCCGCGATGTAGGCAAGAACATCAAAGCTCGCAACAGGCGGGCACTTCAAAAGCCTAGCAATGTCGCAAAAGTTACCTTGTGCGACACGCTCAGTATTTCAAAAACCACCCTTCCCTATCTAAATTTATTATTTTTGAAGAAGAAAAAATATTTTGTTATTTTTAATATAACTAAATAAAAATAAAATAAATTCTTATTTTTTCTTTTGATAGTCTTGTATCGCCTCACTTAATGCCTCGCTGGCTAGATTTGAACAATGCATCTTTAGTGGTGGCAAACCTTCAAGCGCTTCGGCCACATCATTTCGTGTAATTTTCAATGCGTCTTCCAAAGTCTTGTTTTTTGCTAAATCAGTGATCATAGATGAGGTCGCAATTGCGCTAGCGCATCCTAGCGTCTCAAATTTAATGTCGCTTATCACTTCCCTCTTTTTGGAATCTTTTTTTACTTTGATATAAATTTTCATCAAATCTCCGCAAGTTGGATTACCAACCATACCAACGCCACTTGGATTTTTTATTGCTCCTTGATTATGGGGTTTGGTAAAGTGTTCTAATACTTTTTTGCTATACATAAATTTATTTTTTATTATTTAAATAATAATCACTTAAAACATTGCCGGAAATATTTCTTAATTGTTCAACTGATTTTTTTATTATCTTTACGGCAGAATCAATTTCTTTTTTAGTAGTATTTTTTCCTAGTGTTAGTCGAAGTGATCCATGTGTTTCTTCCGGCTTCAATCCGAGAGCAAGAAGAACATGAGATGGTGAAAGTGAACCAGACGAGCAAGCTGAACCAGTTGAAACAAAAATCCCGTTTGCCGAAAGCATCATAAGCAGACTCTCCCCTTCAACTCGCAAAAAATTTACATTAATATTATTGGGTGACCTTTTTATTTTCGATCCATTCAAAACTGAATCTGGAATTTCTTTTAATATTTTATTTATAAAATAATCTCTTAGCTCCTCTATGTTTTTATTTTTTGATTTTCCTTTTTCGACTAGTTCAATTGCTTTTCCAAGTCCAACTATTCCTGGAACATTTAGCGTACCTGCGCGTAATCCAAATTCTTGCGCTCCACCATCTTGAATTTTGGCTATATTAAGCCCTTTTTTGACATAAAGAACCCCAACGCCTTTTGGTCCATAGATTTTATGGGCTGACATCGAAAGTAAATCCACACCTAATTTTTCGACGTTGCAATCAAAATAATTAACTGCTTGCGTCGCATCAGTATGAAAAATTATTTTTGAATTATATTCTTTCAACATCTTTCCGATTTCCGCGATTGGTTGCACTGTGCCAATTTCATTATTTACATACATCACAGAAACCAAAAGAGTATTTGATTTGAGTGCGTTTTTTATATCATTGATATCTATAATCCCATCCCTTTCTGGATTTATAAAAGTGGCCTCAATTAAATTTTCTTTTTCTAATTTTTTAATGGTATCTAGAACGCAATGATGTTCAAATGAAGTTGTGATTACATGCGGTTTCTTTTTCTCTTTTTTAAAATAAGCTTTATCCACTCCTTTTATAGCCAAGTTATTTGACTCTGTTGCTCCGCTGGTAAAAATAATTTCCTGAGGTTGGGCGCCAAAAAAATCAGCGACTTGCAGTCTGGCTTTTTCCACAGCCTGCGATGCTTCTTGGCCAAAAAAATGAAGCGAAGACGCGTTGCCATAATTTTCATTGAAGTAGGGCAACATTTCTTTTAATACTTTTTTGTCCACTGGGGTGGTTGCCGCATAGTCTAAATAGATTGATTTTTTCATAATATTATTTTTTAATTAAATCACTTAGTTTAATTCCATATAAAGTTTTTTTAATTTGTTCGCCTAGTTTTATCCAAACAAAACTCGAGGCGCAATCTTTCATGTGAGTGCATTGATTACCATAACATTTTGGTACCATCGGACCTTCCATAGTTTCGATAATTTCTCCAGCGGTTATCTCTTGAGGTTTTCGCGCTAGAACGTATCCCCCATTTTTCCCTTTCAAACTTTTTAATAAATTTTTTTCTCGCAATTCTCCGATTAATCTTTCCAGATATTTAGCTGAAATTTTTTCTTCTTGTGAGATATTTTTAATATTTTTTAGCTCAGGAAAACAGCCGGCCAGATTGACCATTGCTCGAAGACCATACTCTGCTTTTGTAGAAAACTTCATAGCGTTTAATATCCTACTACTTTAGTATGCTTTAATTATAACGTTTTTGTGATTTCTGTCAAATTTTAAATAAAAATGCTATAATATTAAAGTTAACTAGCTTTTAAAATCTATTTTATGCGTGTTTCATATTCATCCCTTGAAACTTACAAAAACTGCCCTTTGAAGTATAAGTTTCAAGAAATTGATAAAATTAGAACTCCGAAATCCAAGGAGGCTGTTTTTGGTACTATCCTACATTCCACATTAAAATTTATTCACACTCCAGGCATACTCTCGCCTACTTTAGAGCAAGCGATGGAATATTTTTCAAACACTTGGAATCCTTCTGTTTTTGCTTCTCCTGAGGAAGAACGGGCTGCTTTCGTTCAGGGAGTGAAAATTATTCAAGATTACTATCAAAAACACAATCCAGCCGACTATAATATTGTCAATTTGGAATCACGTTTTCAAATTGAAATCGGAGAAGTTGATAATAAGCATATTGTTTCTGGAATAATTGATCGTATTGATCGGACGGAAAATGGCTTTGAAATAATTGACTACAAGACAACTAAAAAAATGCCAACCCAAGAAAGTGTTGAAAATAGCATGCAGTTGACAGTCTATCTTCAAGCTTTTCTTTCTCACTATCCGGAAGAAAAAAACAATTTGGAAAATATTAAAGTAAGTTTATATTATCTAAAACATGGCGTGAAACTTTCCGCCAAAAGAAACGAAGAACAATTAAAGGAAAACGAAGCAGCTTTTCTCGAAACGATAGCCTTGATTGAAGAAAAAAAGTTCGAACCAAATATCTCACCGCTTTGCGATTGGTGTGGTTATCAAAATATTTGTCCCATGTGGAAACATAAATTCAAGGAAACACGCAAGATTGATAACGAAGAAATTAATAGCATAATCGAAGAATATATTGATTTGAAATCAGCTATGTCTCTAACCAAGGATCGCTTGGCTAAACTTCAAGAAGACGTCACGACCTATATGGAACAAGAAGGCGTGGAGCGTGTTTTTGGCAAAGGTGGAATTATTGCTAGAAGTATTCGCACAACCTATAAATATGACGAAGAAAAAATTCAAAGCATACTTCAACCACTAGAAAAGTGGCAAGCAGTTTTGAAATTAGATAAAACTGCTTTGAAAAATATTTCAGAATCACTTCCTGGTGAAATAAAAAAAGAAATTGAGAAAGCTAAGATGGTTGATAAAGAAACAAAGAGTTTGATCATCAAGAAGGGCTAGGATTTTGTTTATAATGAAAATATTATGAAAAGAATAAGCGCTTTTCTCAAAAAATTCTTTCTCATTGACGACACTCCGCATAAAATTGCGGCTGGAGCGGCTCTTGGAATTTTTCTAGGCATTATTCCAGGAGAAGGCGTTTTAGCCACTCTGGTTTTGGCCTCACTCTTTCATTTTAATCGCTTGTCAGCTACCGCCGGAGTTTTAGCTTTTAATATGTGGGCTACAGTTGTAATTTTGCCAATTTCAGCCGGAGTCGGGGCCTTTATCTTCCAAACCAATCCGCAAGAATTGATTGCTAATTTTAATTCGACCTACAAATTAGGACTAAAATTTTTCTTGAGTAAGATTATTTTTTTCGAATTAGTTCTACCTCTTATCGTCGGTTTTCTCATCACCGCCGGAATTATCGCTTTAGTTTTTTATTTCTTGATTTATTTTTTGTTGAAGTATAAAAATAAAAATACTAGCAGTCTCTAAATAAAAAAACGGCTACGATTCATACTAAGGTATAAATCGTAACCGTTATAAGTGCCGAAAAGGCTTATTTTTCAATGCGGAAGTTTGTTTTTATAAAACTCCCAAACATTCGGACATGGAGAAATCCAAGATTGTCGATTTCAGCATCGCCATTTAGGAATTTTGCATAAACTTCTTGCAATTCCTCTGATAAATAAAAACGCTTAGCTTCTTCGGAATAAAATTTTTGGTACAGATTTAATACTTCTTGTAATTTCATAAGTCCTCCGTTTTTTAGTATTATATTGAAATAATTAAAATATTCCTTTTGCTATGTTTCTATTTTCATGAAAAAAGAACAACAAATAAAAATAGCACTAAACGTGCTATTTGTCAAGATGTTATTTAACGCTGATTTATTTATTGGATATCATTTTTTATCACGGTCCCTTGAAACATCTTCTCCTCTAAAATATTTTTCAAATTTTTAAGATTTTTTCCTTCAGCAATGATGACCTCAAGGTTGTTTTCTTGGGCCAATTTTGAAGCGACTGGATCGAAGGGCATATTGAGTCCTGGATCCCAGCGGTTTCCAACAATTTTACGAAAATTTTTCCAATTAATTTCTTTAATTATTTTAGCATCTGGATATTTTTTCGGATCTTTGTCGCAAGCATATTTTATATTGGAAAGATTGATAAGTTTTTTAGCGCCCAGCCTTTCCGCAATAATTGTGGCAACATAATCCGTAGACCAACCTGGTCGCCAGCCAGCAGCAACCATAATCCCCTCTCCATTGGCAAAATGAGTCGTTAAATCTTCCTTAGTGCGTGGATTTTTGTTAATTCTCTGATTGGCATAAGCTCGAAAAATAGTTTTGATAAGATGTGCATTTAATCGACTTGTATGTATCCCTAGCCAATCCCTATCGTCTTTTGCAAGTTTGATCACTTTCATAGCTGCTTGTTGATATTCGCGACAAGTATATCCTCCGCCAGTGATAATCGCAAATCGTTTGCCTTTTTTAATTTCAGAAATAATCAGCTCGCGAAATTTCTTCAAAAACTGCCAATCAATTTCTTTTGGAACAATCAATGATCCACCAAGAGAAACTACAATGATGTTATTTTTCATAGTTTTTTTATTTTATACAATTTTTATCTGGTAAATACCCTTTTGATTTTGCATCATTTTCATCAGAAAAGCAAACTAAATTTTCTGGCTTGATACTTTTTGCCCAACGGCAATTTGGCAAGTGATATTTGTTTGAATTTTTTGACCCTACAAAAGCACAGTTTTTTGATTGATCAGTAGAGCTAGTTGTGCTATTTTTTTCTTCTGAGGGCAAATTTTGACCTTCTGGTGGTTTCTGATTAATATTAACTTCAGTCGGATTTTCAATGATAATTGATTTTCCTTGGACTTTCCTGCCTTCCAAATAGCCAGTCTGAAAAGAAATTAAAGCAACTAAAACAAATCCGATAGTTAGTACCAGTTTTATTTCATGTTTAATTAAAAATTCTTTAAGTTTGCCCATTAGTTGACATTATACCATAAAATTGATACAATGCTGAGAGTAATAAAAATAACCTTTTAATACAACTATGGCACATAGAAAAGCAGGTGGTTCTACCCAACTTGGACGAGATTCGATATCTAAAAGATTAGGTGTGAAAATCTTTGGTGATCAAAAAGTAGAAACCGGACAAATTATCATCCGTCAACGCGGAACAAAGTTTTTTCCTGGTAAAAATGTGAAACGAGGTGAAGATGATACATTATTTTCACTAAAAAATGGCCTTGTGAAATTCACAACAAAAAAAGTTCGCGCTTTCACAGGAAAACTCGTTGAAAGAAGAATTGTTTCTGTGATTGAAGTTAAAAAAGAACTTGAAGGTAAAGCCAAGGCAAGACCAACAGCGAAGAAAGTCAAAGCCTAATTAGAAAAACTATGCGATAAAAAAATCCCGATTTTATTCGGGATTTTTTTTGTAACCTTATTTTTTCTTATTTTTTGCACACGTTTTTATAAATTCAAAAAATAATGGATGCGAAGAAAGTGGTCTGGAAATTAATTCTGGATGGAATTGTACCCCAACAAAAAATGGATGAACTGAAACTGGAAGCTCGGCGATTTCCATCAAATTTCCATTTGGCGATTTGCCCGAAAAAATCAAACCGGCCTTTTCAATTCTTGAAACATATTCTGGATTAACCTCCCAGCGATGGCGATGGCGTTCAGAAATTTTGACTTTTTTATATGCACCATAAGCAACGGTACCTTTTTTAATAATTGCTGGATAGGCTCCGAGTCGCATAGTTGCTCCATAATTCTTATCTTTCAAGTTCTTTTTCTGCTCTGGCATAATATCAATTACAGGATTCTTAGTTTTGCGATCAATCTCAGTTGTGTTAGCATCTTTCAGCTTTAAAACATTTCTAGCATATTCAATCACCGCAAGTTGCATACCATAGCACAATCCAAAAAAAGGAATCTTATTTTCTCGTAAGAATTTTATAGTACTGATTTTTCCTTCAATACCACGCGATCCAAAACCACCTGGTACTATTATTCCGTCATAATTTTTTAGATCTTCCAATCTATTTGGTTCTTTTTCAAAAAGTTCACTATTAATCCACTGAATTTCCGGAATTAAATTATTTTTAAAAGCAGCATGCTTAATCGCCTCAATTACACTGATATAGGCATCAGAAAGAACAAAATCCCCTGTACCAAAATATTTTCCTACAAGACCAATCTTGATTTTTTCTTTGGATGCTTTAATATTCTCAACAAAATCATACCATTCTTTCATGTTTGATTTTTTGTTTTCCGGTAAATTTAGTTTTTTCAAAATCAAACGACTTAAATCATCACGTTCAAAGTTAATAGGGATTTCATAAATATTATCAGCATCTGGAGCAGAGATAACATAGCGCTCTGAAATATTACAAAACATTCCTAGTTTTTCTTTTCTTTTTTGATCAAGAAATGTTTCGCTACGGGCAATAATCACATCCGGTTGAATGCCAGCTCCATTTAAAGTTCGAACGGCATATTGTGTTGGCTTAGTCTTCATTTCTCCAACCTTGGAAGGAATTGGTAAATAACTCACCATAACAAACATAACATCATCAGGGTATTTGATTTTAAGCATTCTAGCAGCTTCTAGAAATAAGATATTTTGATATTCGCCAATCGTTCCACCTATTTCAATTAATGTCACATCTGATTTAGCTTTCTCAGAAGCATTTTCAATGCGCTCAATCACTTCCAATGGAATATGCGGAACAACTTCCACACAACGCCCGTTATAGCCCAAATTTCGTTCACGATGAATAACTGACTCGTAAACACGTCCGGTTGTCATGTAGTTGTCATTCGGCAATACAATATCAAGAAAACGCTCATAATTCCCCATGTCTTGATCAGTTTCATAGCCATCATCTAAAACAAAAACCTCACCATGCTCTGTTGGATTCATCGTTCCAGCATCAACATTGATATATGGATCGATTTTTATAGCAGTAACAGAAAGACCTCGTGCCTTAAGAATAATTCCAATTGATGATGTAGCAATCCCTTTCCCCACTCCACTCATTACTCCCCCGACGATAAAGATGAACTTTCTGTTTTGTTTCATATTTTCTCTGAACAATGTGCAATGAATAAAAAACAATAAACTAAGCTTTTTTTATTTTCTATTCCTTGATATTATTCTTAATTTAAAAAAAATTAACTTATTAAACTAATAAAAATTCTTTATTTAATCTTTTCTCCAGACAAAAAGTCGCCCTCCCCGCGACTTTTTTTGTTTTTATGTATAAGATCAAATTTAAACCTCTGAAATAATTACCTTTATTTTCGACTCGATTCCTGGCGTTAAAACAATTCGCACTTCATGTTCACCGATTTTCTTAATATGCTTTCCTTCCAATTCAATCGATTTATCATCAACTTCAATATTTTCTTTTTTCAATTCCTGCACAATATCCTTAGCCGTAATTGACCCAAATAATTTTCCGTTTTTTCCAGGAGCTTTAATTTGAATGTTTTTATTTTTTAGTGATTCGGCTATTTTTCTTAAATTTTCCATCTTTGCCAGTTCTTCACTTTTCTCTTTTTTTCTAATTAAATTCATTTTTTCAATCGCCTCCTTAGTCCCTTTTTCCGCCAATTTCTTAGCAAACAGAAAATTGCGAGCATAGCCATCAGAAACATTTTTCAGATCACCTTTTTTGCCTAGGTCGTTGACATCTTGGAGTAATATTATTTGCATAGTTTTATTATAACTAAAAAAATTAATTTTGAAAATAGAGCTGGTTTATTTTATTTTTTCTTTTAATGTTTCTATGGCTTTATCCAATTGTGGGTCTTTGTTATCTTTATAATCTTCGGCTGTCATTTTAACTTCAATATCAGGATTAATTCCTTTTTCCATTATATAATCACCATTCGGAGTCAACCATTTAGCAACAGTAATTTTCACACTAGAGTCTCCGAGACTAATTAATTCCTGAACGCTTCCCTTTCCAAATGATTTCATGCCTACAAGTGTTATTTTTTGATCATCACGAAGCGCACCAGCCAGAATTTCTGAAGCACTAGCGCTACCCTCATCAATCAAGACTACAGTCGGAATCTGACTAAGTACATCACCACCTAGCGTTTTAAAATCTGATTTTTTTCCGAAACTATCTTCCTCTATTACAACAACTTTTCCTTTTGGTATCATCTTGCTAGCAATCTTAATTGATTTATCAAGAAGTCCACCAGGATTATTACGCAAATCAAGAATTATTCCTTTTACATTAGTAGAAAGCACTTTTGAAACTATATCATTAAACTCCTTATCAGTATTTTCTCCAAATTTAGTGATTTCAATCACAGCGATACCACCATCCTTAAATTCAAGCTTAACGCTTTTTACCTCAATAGTGTTACGAACAATAGTAATTTCCTTAGTATTCTGATCTTCTTTTGGCAGAATAGTAAGTCTTACCTCTGTACCTTTTTTTCCTCGAATCAAACTTACAGATTCATCAATCGTCATATCAGAAATAATCTTATCATCAATTTTTAATATTCTGTCTCCAGCTCTTAGTCCCGCTTTTTGCGCCGGTGATTCATCAAGTGGTGCAATGACAGTTAAGAGATTATCTTTAATGCTAAGTTCAGCACCAATCCCTTCAAAACTGCCACCCAAATCTTCGGAAAAAGCCTTCTTTTCTTCAGGATCAAAAAAAGAAGTATACGGATCACCAGTAGCTTTTAACATCCCGCTAATCGCTCCGTAAACCATCTTTTGGGCATCCAACTTATCTCGATCGATATGTCTTTCCTTTAGAATATTCCAAGTTTTCCAAAAAAGACCAAAATCCACACTCACACCTTCAGGAGGTGATGTATTTTCTAGAGTTGCAAGTTCAAGCGAAACCCCCTTACTAGAAATAGTTTCGTTATTTTCACCTCTCTTTAATCCGAGAAGATAGCTTCCAAACATAAGCAAGAGAACGAAAAAAAACAAAAGGGCTTTTTTGAATATTATTCTATTTTCTGCTAACTCCTCATTAGGAGATATTTCAAATTCTTCCATAGTTCTTCTTTTAATCAATTTTGGGTATTGGTTTTTTAAAATATTTCTTAAAGTAATAAATGGCACTAGCAATATGTGCCCAAGTCAACCTATTTGAAATTAATGTCCTTAGAATATTTTTTCCAGCCGAACCCTTTCCATGATAATGATAGATTTGGGCATTTGGATTATAAACTACACTGTATTTTTTTTCCCAGAATCTCCGACACCAATCAGTATCCTCAAAATACATCCAGAAATTTGAATCAATCAGACCAACTTCCTCTATGGCCGTTCTTTTTGTCATTAATGCCGATCCCATAAGCCAACCGACTTTGCGAATACTCTTATGATCAAAATCTTGCATTGAAAACCAGGCGAGATGTTTTTTGGCAAAAGGCAATTTTCCTAAAAAAGTTCTACGGTACAAAATGGTCATTGGGGTATAAAATCGAAAACAAGATGGTTGGAATTTTTCATTAAAACCCAGGAGTTGAGGGCCAACAATACCTACTGATGGATTATTTTTAATATAACTCAAAAGAATCTCTATGGAATCTTTTTTTATTATCGTATCGCCATTCAAAATCAAAACATATTCTCCACTACTTTTTTTATAACCATTATTTGCTGCCCCACCAAAACCAACATTTTTCTTAGATGGAACAAATATAACTTCTGGAAAATCTTCACGCATCATCATTTCCATATTTTCTTCTGTCGCACTGTCAGCCACAATCAATTCATAGTCCGATCCAGTATAGTTTTTTTTGATTGAATTCAAACAAAGCCTTAGCAACTCGGGGTTTTTGAAATTAGTAACTATAATGGAAAGTTCCATGATTGTTCTTTATTTAGGTTTTATATCTGATTGAGGGGCAATAGTGAAAATGTTAGCTGCCATTTCATGAATACGATCGTAATTATTTCCAATAGGTAAAAGGATATAGCCAACCTCTTTTGGCATATCAGTTGGATTATACAGAAAACCCTCTTCGGAATTTTCCAATACTCTTTGATAAACTTGGGGGTTGATCATTTTTTTATAAAGGTTATAAAATTCTTGTATCTCCCAAGCTTGTAAATCACTTCTTACATTATCACTAAGACTATTGAGAATATCATTGACTTTAGAAAAATCAACCAGTGTGCCTGCGCTAAACATCTTGTCTTTTAAAAGTTGTAGTAGTAGTTGTTGTCTTTTAGCTCGTTCAAAATCATTAGATGTTTTTCTGGAGCGAGCGTAACAAAGAGCTTTCTCTCCATCAAGCGTTTGTTTTCCGGCAGGAAGTTTAAAATTTCCTCCACATTCCAATGTGTCTGCAGGTGCAGTGCATAAAGGATAACTAGCTACAATTCTAGTTTTATAAACCTGTGTGGATTTGCTGAAATATTTAACAGTTTTATTTTCATATTTTCCGGTGGGAATAGTGAAAAATGAATTGCAAATGTGTTCTTCATTGAATTGCATTGCTTCGTTAAAAGGTTGTTCGAGTGTTATATCTATGCCACCAACAGCATCAACTAGCTGTTTAAATCCGGCAAAATTTATACTGACAGCATAGTGAATAGGTAGTCCGGTAACTTCTGATAAAACAGTTTTCATATCTTCTAATCCTTTGCCTTTGCCTTTTTCTTCTCCGTAAAAATGAACGGCATTAATTTTTTGCTTATCTTGTGTTCCAGGAACGGTCACGTAGAGATCGCGTGGAATTGAAATCATGGAAATTTTATTTTCTTTTGGTGCCATACTAGCAACCATTATTGTATCTGCCAATAAACCTCCACCAGTAACGCCTTCTCCTCGCATGCCTAGTAGGGCGATGTTAATCCTCCCGTCCTTCTCTCCTTTTAGCTCATCTTTGACTCCAGGAATGGAATGCACCAGAGAACCGATAATCCCACCTTGGGAAATTTTTTTAATTACACTATCCGCTTTCCACAAGAAAATTCCACCAATAATTATCAGTACGACAAAAATAACAGTCACCACTTTAAACCACACTTTTGAATAGAAGTGTTTTCTTGCTTTTATATTATTTTCGCGACCTATTTTTGTATCGATCATTTTTTTCAAATTAAATATTATTTTTTATTTAAAAATAAGCTGGTTTTAGCTCATTTTATACAACTTATATATTCTACGTTTTATTTGGAATTTGTCAATCAACTTTCAACTCTATATTTCTTCAAAAATTCGAAGCATTTTTTTGGCTGTTTTTAGCCAGGAAAACTCTAAAAACTGCTCCTCCTCTTTCTTCAAAATATTGCTTCTTAAATTTTCCTGAGTAAATACCTGGAGTAATTTTTTAGATAATTCATCACTATCTTTTGGCTCAAAAAACAAAGCTGCATCTTTAGCCACTTCAAGATGTGGCGGAATTTGCGAAATAACACAAGGAACATTACAACTAAAAGCTTCCAAAATCGGAATACCAAAACCTTCATATAATGAAGGAAAGCAAAAACAATCCGAGAGCATCATCAAGGCTTTCTTGTCTTCTTCTGCTACAAAACCAGGCAGTAACACATCTGTTTTTTTAAGGGAAAATTTCCGAATTGTATTGTCAATATTTAAATCGTAGTTATGATTTCTTCCTCCAGCCAAAACTAAACTTACTCCAGAAATTTGTTCTTTAATTTTAGCATAAGCCTCTATGAGCGTTGGAATATTTTTTCTAGGCTGCAATGTGCCAAGATAAAGGATAAATTTCTGAGGTAAGCTATATTTTTCCCTAATATTCTGAAACTCTTTTTGTGAATATTTTTGTAATAAAAAATTATCCGCCACAGCATTGTAGATATATTCAACCTTTTCAGAATTCACATTGTAGTATTTGATAATTTCATCATGCGTGAACCTCGAAACACCTATCACCTTATCCGCTCTTTTAATTGCTAATGGAATTAGCATGCGAAGAAAAAATAAATCGCTAAATTTGATTAACTTTGGAAAAACACAAAAAGACACGTCATGAATAATTGTGATTATTTTTATTTTTCGCGAGACAAAAAAAGGTGTAACATATTGGGTCAGATATATATCTAAAGGATTTTTACGCAAATAATTAGGTAGCGTCCAAAAATTCCAAATAAACTTATTCCTACATTTTAGTGAAATAATTTTAAAATTATTTTTATTTTCTATTTTCAAATCTTGTTTTATTTTTATTAAGCTGCTTTGATCTGTATTATCAGTAAATAACAAATATTCATTTTTTTCATCAAGCGCCGCTAGATTTTTTGTTAAATTAAAAAACACTGCCTCGCTGCCAGTTTGTTTTTTCCCAATCAATCTTATATCAATTCCGATTTTCATATTTTTCAGTCTTAATCGAATTAGCAATACCAAGCCAAACCCAAAAAATTCCCAACATGATTCCAGCATTAAATAAGTTGAAAACTATTATTCCAAATCCGGAAATCAAAACAAATAAACCTAAAACTCTTTCTTCCAATTCATCTCTTAACCAAATATTTCTAACAGCCTTTAAAAATAAATAGATTAAAAAATAAACAAAAGCTAAGAAGCCGAGTATTCCACTTCCAAGCCAAATTTCCAGAAAGATATTACTGGAATTCAAAGAAGCGCCTCTTCCGTCTTGTCCCAAAATTATAGCAACGTTTTCAAAACCAACGCCAATGAGCGGATGTATTTTTATTTCAGACCAAGCTTTTTTATATATTTCACTGCGAACATTAACATTGGGATCTGTACGATAAATTTCCGCGATAAATTTATTACTCGCTTTTTCCGAATCGATCTCTTCTAAATTAATATGACGACAATTAATTATTGCCAACTCTTCAATTTTGTTTATTTTATCAGGCAATTCAACTTCTTTCTCGCAACTAATTGTTATTTTTTGCAATCCGGTTGCAGTGCTTTTTGCTCGATTAAATAATTGGAAGCTCGTTAGATTGAAAAAATAAACTGCGCCAAGACTAAGAATGAAAACAAAAAGAATGCTCGGTTTAATTTTGGTTATAAGTTTCCATTGCCAATTTTTAATATTTATTTTAAAACCAGTAAAAACATAAAACAGGAATAGAATGGTTGTCGCGATAGCTCCCAGCCAAGCACTACGAGAAACAGAAATAATCAGTGCAATAAAAACAAAAAACAAATAAACATAAGTCAGAATCAGTTTTTTAATACTGCTCGATTTTTTTGTTAAATAAAAAATTAAAGCATAGCTGGCACTGAGTAATAATAATAGATAAAGTCCAAACCAATCCGCTTCCATTAGTGTGCTATTAGGTCTTCCAGGCATCACCTCAAAAGAAGCGAGTCCATTAGCAAAACGTAAATTTTGCCAAAAACCATAGAAAATAATGACGATTGAAGACCCAAAAATATAAGGTAGAATTTTTTTAAGGTCATATATGTCCTGAATATATACTTTTGTCAATAAATATAAAATACAAAAAGAAAACAAAACAATGATTAATTTCAATCCAGCCGCCTTATTTGGTGAAATAGTCAGTTGTAAAAAAGCTGCCAGCGGAATGATGAAAATCAAAAAATCCTGCCAAGAAAATTTTGGTAATTTTAAATTTATCCTCCGGGAAATATAGCGAATAAACAATGCCAAAAAAAGTAATCCCCCAAAAAATTGATATGGTCTAATAAGTAAGTTCAGATTTACTGGGGCAAGATTGATATTTTCCAAAGCAATAGAGCCGATAAAAAATAAAAACACCCAGCCAGGACGATAGAGGGTAAAAGCTAAGACTAGCAAGGTAAAAAAAATAAAATTTCCCAAACTTAAGGGAATTAGTTTTAAATTGCTAAATATAATTAGAAATAAAACTAAAAAAACATTAGCAAAGGCCAAATAATAACTATTCTTATTTTTAGTATTTAAAAACGCTAAAAACCATTTTTTCATAAACCATTTTCAATAATATGATAAAACTTCTTTGTGAATTTTTCCCATGAAAAAAGCTTAGATCTATTATATCCTCTCTCAGAAAGAACTTTGCGTAAAGCAGGTTCTGTTAAGACTTTTCTCATGACATACGCAATTTCTTCAACATCATAAGCGTGACAATAAAGCACACTGTCCATGCCAACCTCAGGAAGGGATGAATTTTTAGAACTAATAACTGGAGTGCCCTGACTCATACTTTCCAATATCTGCATACCAAAACCTTCATAATGTGACGGATAAACAAAAAACAAGGCGTTTTTAAAAAGAACAGGCATATCATCTTGAGGCACAGCGCCTAAAAGTTTCACAAATTTAGTCAACTTTAATTCTTTAATTATCTTTCTAGCATCAGTTGCAAGTGATAAGCCTGGAAGTTCTTTGCCGTAGATCACTAATTTTGGCATAGCTTCAACAAATAAAGCCTTTTTATTTTTTTCTAAAAGTATTTGGTAAGCGCGAATCACGCCTTCAATATTTTTTCTAACCTCCATTCCCCCACCGGCAAAAATATAGCCAGGATTTAATTTATATTTTTTAAGAACCTTTTTGTTCTTTTCCGCTGAAATCTTTTTTTGATAAACTTCATCAATACTAATATAATTAAGTGAAATTTTATCCGCTGAAATTCCCAATTGTTGAATAAGATCTTTTTCTGTTCTATTGGAAACAGTCAGAATCTTATCTGCCTTTTTAATGGCTTCCTCGGTTAGTTTTTGATATTGTTTTTTTCTTGAATTATTAAGATATTCACGAAAAAGACTAGGGATTATATCATGCACCAACATCAAATGTTTTATGTCATTATTGAGAATGGTTGGACATTGATAAAGACTAAAAAAAATGTCACACCTATCACGTTTGATTTTTTTGGGAAGAAGATATTTTTCCCACCAAATTTTACGAATTAAATCATCCCGTTTATAGATTGGCAAAAAGATTTTTTTCTGAAAATTCTTAGGCAACTTAAAACCCCTCGGCAAGTCCTCTTCCAAATAAAGAATAAATTCGTGTTTAGTTTTCTGCTTCTTATTTTTCGCCTCTTCGCTAATAAGCTTTCTAAGGAAGCTTATTGTCACTTGTCCAATTCCCGAATAAGGTTTTCGCGAAAAAGAAGCATTGATTCCTATTTTCATAAAATCATTCTAGCATTATTTATAAATTTTGTATAATTTATTTTTTTATTAATCGCTTTACGAAAAACAAAATTCAAGTTATGATATAGATAGTTTTAAATAAGCCTTAAGAGTTAATAATATACTTATGTTTTCACTTCTAAAGTTAGTTATTTGGGTTTGTGGTGTAGCAGTTGTTAGTTATTTTGTTTTAGGTTATTTTGGTTATGAAGTAAATAAAGATTATTTCAACGTGAGCAAGGAAGAGTGTCAAAAAAGATTGGATGAATGCAAGAATGATGTTATTCATAATGGCATTGATAATGCTAAATGTAATTTTAATTGTGCTGATCCAAAATTAATAATCAATAAAAAGAAATAATTATAAATTTACAAAGCTATGAAACTTATTGTTAATATTCCTGCCTACAATGAAGAAGCTAAAATTGGAGAAACAATCAAACATATCAAATCCAGTTTTTCTGCTGATTTCTATAATAATGGTGATGGAGCGAGCATTACAGAAAAATTAATCCAAATTGTTGATGATGGCTCAACTGATAACACTGTCAAAATCGCTAAAGAAGCTGGCGCAGATTTGATTGTATCCTATAAACCAAACCGCCGCCTCGCTTATTCCTTCAAGCGCGCCGTGGAAAACTCCCTAGAAAACGGGGCTGATTTCATGGTAAATATTGATGCTGATGGACAATTCAATCCTAATGATATTCCTAAGCTACTTTCTCCAATCCTACTTGGTCAATGTGATATGGTGATTGCCAACCGATTTGGAGAACATGTAGCCAAAAATATGCCAAAAATAAAATACCATATCAATCGTTTTGCAGCAAGGTTGATTGGCTATTTTTTAAATTATCCGATTGATGATTTAACTTGCGGATTTCGGGCTCATAGTCGCGAAACGATGTTACGCCTAAACGTAACTAACGTTAATTTCACATACACCCAAGAAACAATCATTGACGCAATCGGAAAAAATTTAAAATTACGCTGGGTATCAGTCGAGGTTTCCTATTTTGATGATCGTAAGTCTAGAATTGTAAAATCAGTCTGGAAATTTGTATCTGATTCGGCTAAAATAATCCTTAAAGCAGTTCGTGACGTAAGACCTATGAAATTTTTTGGCTTACCAGGATTAGCTATTGCACTTGCCTCTTTTTTGGTTTTTTGTCTTTTTCTTATTCAATATTTTCAAACTTTCCAAATTACAACCTATCGTAACTATCTTTTTCTTTCGGCTGCATTACTTTTTGTCGGTTCTCAATTGCTAATTTTTGCCTTAATCGCTGATATGATAAAAACCAGTCGTAACTTAACCGAGGAGCAGATGTATCTTCTAAAAAAAGAACGTTATAAAAAATAGCTAACTGTTTTAATTCATGAATACTGAAAAAAAAATTAAGCTGCTTTTTATTTCACGTGCATATCCACCAGTTCTAGGCGGAATTGAAATGCAAAACTATGGAATTGCCAAATCTCTTTCCGAATTAACAGAAACAAAAATAATCGCCAATAAACATGGTAAGAAGTTTTTGCCGCTTTTTTTGCCTTGGGTTGTTCTTAAAAGTCTATTTATTTTATCAAACTATGACGTGGTTTTGTTTGGAGATGGCGTGCTTACTCCGCTTGGAGTATTTTTAAGATTTTTTTATCCAAAAAAGAAATTTATTTCAATTATTCATGGTCTTGATATAACTTTTGCTTATAAAAAATCTATTCTAGGGAAAATATTTCGATCAATTAATATTCCCGCTCAAAAAAGAATGGATAAACTAATTATGGTTGGCAATGAAACAATTAATCAAGCGGTTAAAATTGGAATTCAAAGAGAAAAATGCGTTTTTATTCCCAACGGCATGGACGTATCAGAAAAAGCAGAGCCACACGAAAGGAAAGAGTTAGAAGCTCTTTTGAATATGCCCCTAGATAATAAAAGGGTTATTTTTCGCGGAGGAAGATTTGTGAAACATAAAGGAGTGGAATGGTTTATTCGTACTGTAATGCCGAAACTTCCCGAAAATTATATCTTAGTTGCTGCTGGTGGTGTAGTGGCTAGAAAAACTGTTGGAGATGAAAATTATTATCCAAAGTGTCTTCAAGCAATCAAAGGATTAGGTTTAGAAAATCGCGTCAAACTGTTTCCAAATCTCTTAGAAAGCAAGATGAGAATATTGTTTAATACAGTTGACCTTTATATTTCTCCCAATATTAAAGTTCCTGGATCAATGGAAGGTTTTGGTATAACAGCAATTGAAGGTAGTGGTTGTGGTCGTGTAGTGCTCGCATCTAATCTTGAAGGATTGAAAGATGCTATTATTAATGGCAAAAATGGCTTTCTGGTTGATCCAGGGAATGCCGATGCATGGTCAAAAAAAATAAAAGAAGTTTTGGAAGATGATAACTTCAGAAAAGAATTTGGACAAAAAGCCCAAGAATTTGTGATAGCAAATTTCACATGGAAAGAAATTTCCAGAAAATACCTCGAGGTAATAAGAAAAGTTACTAATAATTAATAGCTTATGGGACATATTCATAATTTAATAGATTTTGTAATAAATGCCTACATTACATATGACAATAAAGTTCTATTGATCAAGCACAAACAGCTTGGAATTTGGCTTCCCATTGGAGGTCACATTGAACTATCCGAAGATCCGGAAGAAGCACTTTTCAGAGAGATAAAAGAAGAATGCGGATTAGAAGTGGAAATTATCAGTCAACAGCCTAATATGAAATTTAAAGATTTTAAACCTCTTCCTTTGCCCGCATTTCTTGATATTCATAAGATTAGTGATACTCATAAGCATATTGCATTTGAGTATTTTGCAAAAGCAAAAACCAATACTATCATCCTCAACGAAGAAGAGCATGATGCTATTCGCTGGTTTAAAAGTGAAGACTTGGATGATGCTAAATTTAATCTAGTGGAAAACGTTAAATTCTATTGCAAAAAAGCCTTAGAAATGACAAAATAAAATTATAACTATATGTTTGCTTTTATTCAATCACAATTTTTATTTTATTTTGCTATTATCCTGATATTTTTTATTCCCGGTTATTCTTTGTTTTTTGCTCTTTTTGGAAAAAAATGGCCTTTTTCAAAGCTAGAAGCTTTCTTCATTTCTTTTGGGCTAAGCATCGTAATTACTGACTTTGTCATGCTTATACTCGGAAGATTTGGCCCTTACTTAAATGTAACTAATATTGTTCTTTCTATTGCCCTATTTTCCACTATCTCTGGAAGTATTTTTTTCTTATGGCATAGAAAAAAAGAACTAGCAGTTGAACTTGAAAACAAATTTCCTGACTTTTCCAAAGCTCAATTCGCTGCTGTTATTGTGTTAATTTTTTTGACTTTTTTCATTAAAACAGTTTATCTGCAAAAAACAATCATGCCAACTTCAACAGATCTTGGTCATCATATGTATTGGGCTAAAACAATTTCAACTACAGGAGAAGTGCCTAAATATGAGAAAGTAGACATCAACATTGAAACAAGCTCGCTAACTGAGCCTGAGCCAATTGATGATTTTATCGTCGGAGAACATTTGATTTTTGCTGCTATCAATCTTATTTCAGGAATTGATTTTGTTTCCTATTTTCCATCACTTATTCTTTTTTTGATTCACTTGATGGGAATTCTGACAATGTTTATGCTTACGCGATTATTATTCAAAGATTATAAAAACGCAAATGCTATCTCAGTTATCGCATTACTTTTTATCGGACCGCTTTATGCACTTGCTTCCCCACAAGTAAAATTTGTTAGTGGTGGCGTAATTGGAAACATGCTTGGTGATTTTTTCATACCACTCATCATTTATTTATTTCTACGAGCACTAGTTGAAAAAAATTCGCTATTATTATCTTTGGGAATCTTCATATCGCTAGGAATGGCCTATACTCACCACTTAAGTACTTTTGTTTTTATATTTATTTTTATTTTTGCTTGTTTATTTTTTATTATTTTTAATTTCAAGAGTAGTCTGAAAATGCTATTTGAATGGGTTAAACTTATTT
Source organism: Candidatus Moraniibacteriota bacterium (assembly GCA_049303795.1). GTDB lineage: Bacteria > Patescibacteriota > Minisyncoccia > Moranbacterales > UBA2206 > UBA9630. Next base: position 102,164 of record JBAQNM010000013.1, on the reverse strand, counting down.
TTAAACCTGCCCCATTAATTATAATATTACTTAGTTTAATCTTTATTTTTTCTGTCTATATGCCAACATATTTCAATGTAAAAGCAATTGATACTGCCGTTGGCACACCCTCCAAAGCAACCCGAGAAGGAGTTACTTTTAGCCAACTCTCTGAATCAGCAGGAAAAATTCGTATGGCTTTAGGTGTTTTTGGAATTGCACTTCTAATGTTAAGCAAAAAACGCAAAAGTTATGCCAGCGCTTTTCTGCTAGGCTGGGCCATTTCAATAATGGCTATATCACTTAAGCCAGGCTGGTTTTATATAGACATCCCTTCTGACCGCATTGCTGATTATAGCGTATTCCCCTTTTCAATAATAAGCGGTTTTGCTTTTGTTTATTTTTTCGAACTACTCAAAAATTCCAAAGAAAAGAAGCAATATCTTAACCCAAACTTTATATTAACTGCCTTCCTTCTTATCTTTACATTTTCTGGTATAAATGGATTACGCGAAAACACAGCAACTCTCAATACTAAGCTCAACATCAATGCAGCACTTGAAACATACAATGCTTCAGAATTTCTAGCAAAAAGAACCTCTGATAAAGACATGATATTAAAAGACCACAACTACGTAACAGCTGACTCCTGGATGAAACTATATTTTATGCGTGGCTATACCTATCCCCTTTCTCGCGGCTACTTTAAGCGTTATGAAGATGAAACAAAAGTACGCGAACAATGCACAAATTTAATGATTTCCATTCCTAGCGGACCAGAAGCAAAAAAATGTTTTACCGAGACAAAAACAAATTTTTTAGTGGTAAATCCAAAATATGATTCAACGCAATTCATTAAAATAAAAAATTTCTGGAAAGTTTATTCCGGTGAAGATATTTCCATATTTTATAAAACTAACTAATCAAGCTATTATGCAAAATAAAATAATAATCTACACTTTTATCGGATTCCTATTCATCAGCTTTTCCTTTCTTACATACGCCGGAATAAAAAGCAAGGATATCGATTCACAAAATTTATGGTTTTTATATTTTAATGATGTTCGAAGTCAATCAATTGACTCCAATATCGAAAACCACCGCGATAATAATGATTTTCATTGGATAGTCCTGGCTGATAAAGAAAAGATTAGAGAGGGTGATGTTAAGGTAAATAAGGGAGAATCCAAGTTAATAAAAATAAATTTCGAGAATAGTTTTGCAAATAAAAAAATCACCATTCGAGTTTTAGGTGATAATCAGATAAAAGAAATCTATAAGAATTTATAGTTATGAACAAATTTATGTCCGCCCAAGGCGGATCCGCCTTGGGCGGAAAAAAAATATTACTGATTACTCGTCCAATTGCTCCACCTTGGGACGAAGCTTCTAAAAACTTTGCATATTATCTAGCAAAGAGTTTAGATATGTTTGAAATGTATCTACTGACAAATGGCACAATTCCCAATCTACCACCACATATTCATCAAAAATCAATTTATACATCAAATCATTTGAGCTACTTGCAAAAAATTAGGTTATTAAAACTACGAAAAATACTCAGGACTGATTTTGATATTTTGCACTATATGCTCACGCCCAATAAACTCAATTCTTTCTCCTTTAAAACTTTCATAAAAAGCAGAAAAGCAAAAACCATCCAAACCATCGCCACGCTTAGAGAAGATCTATTTTCCGATGACGATTTCAAAGAAATACTTTTTGCTGATCTTATTATTACCTATTCCGATTATGCTAAAAATAAATTAAACTCCCTGGGATTTAAAAACGTTAAGCGAGTTTATCCGGGAATAGATTTAGAAATTTATTCTCCAAAAACAAAAAATCAAACAGTCCTGAAAGAGCTTGGTTTAAAAGAAGATGAATTTATTGTCACTTTCCCTGGTGAATATATCAGACTTGGAGCAACTGATGATATTGTGAATATGATTATTGAAAATGCCAAAACGCTGCGAGAAAAGAAAATAAAAATTATTTTTGCCTGTCGATTAAAAAATGATCGTCAGGCGATTGAAAAAAATAAGGAAGTCGTTCAAAAACTTCAAGAAAATAAAGCTGGCGATTTAGTTATTTTTATTGATATTTTTCCGGATATGGCAAAATTATATAATCTTTCAGATATTATTATTTTTCCTGTTCAAAATATGTATGGAAAATTCGATATTCCGTTGGCAGTCATCGAACCAATGGCCTGCGAAAAACCAGTGATATTATCTGATCTTCCAATACTTTCAGAATTGGGAAATAAAAACAGTTCTGTTATAATAGAAAAAGGTAATACAAAGCAACTCGCAGAAGCAATTTTAGATTTATACAATAATTCGGAAAAAAGAAAAGCGCTTGGCATTGAAGCTAGAAAATTCGTGAAGCAAAATTTTGATTTGAAAAACATCTCTGCGATTTATCAAAAAATTTACGAAATATTATAAAATTTAAAAATATATGAAACTACTTTTAACATCAGGTGGCATCACCAATAACTCAATTGCCGATGCGCTATTCAGCTTAACTGCAAAAAAACCAGAGGACACAACAGTGGTTTTTATCCCCACTGCTTCAAATGTCGAAATCGGTGACAAGGATTGGTTTATTAATGATTTATTGAATTTGAAAAAATTGAATTTCAAGTCAATCGAAATTACCGACATTTCAGCAGTAGACGAAAAAATATGGAAACCCAGCATTGAATGCGCTGATGTATTATATTTTGAGGGAGGTAATACTTATCATCTGATGGATTGGTTGAACAAATCTGGATTAACAAAAATGTTGCCAGAATTATTGAAAGATAAGGTTTATGTCGGCGCAAGTGCTGGTAGCATGGTAACAAACAAAGATTTAGCTCTCAAAATTTCGCAAATTGTTTATGGTGAAGATTTAGATAAGGATTACGAAATGACTGGTCTAAATTATGTCGATTTCTATTTTCTGCCTCATTTGAATTCAGAATATTTCGTAAATTTGCAAGAAGATTTTATCAGAAATGCAGTCAAAGATATGAATGAAAAAATATTTGCTTTGGATGATGAGTCCGCCCTAAAAATTGTTGATAGTAAAATTGAAGTCGTTAGTGAAGGAAAATGGCTTGAGATAAACTAATAATAAGCCCCTATTTTTATGGAAAAATTCTGGGCTGGTGGATTTTTATATAATCCCAAAAATAATTCAGTTTTATTACATAAACGTGATTCAACTACTAAATTTAATCCCAATTATTGGGCATTTTTTGGAGGATTAAATGAAGGTGCAGAAACGCCAGTTGATTGTTTTGTCAGAGAAATTAATGAAGAAATTGGAATTAAATTTAAAATAGAAGATGTCATCACACTTTACGATTATTTCAATGAAGAATTTCAAACCCATCGATTTGTTTTTTATGCGTTGAGTGAAAAAACCAAGTCCGAATTTGTTTTGAATGAAGGTGAAAATTTTGACTGGATAAATCTTAATCGGATTGATAAGTATAACCTAACCGAAAAAACTGAAAAAGATTTGAAATCTTTCATTAAAAAAATAAAATATCTTAATGAATAATGAAAGCGAATTCTATAAATTATTAAAGGCGAGCCCTGGTATTAACTTAGGTGCTTTTGAGAATAATTGGACCTATATAGTACAAAGTACGAGAGATAACCTTTTCATTGAAAGAAGCCTTGATTCAATCGTGTATTATACTTATAAAGATAACGACTCTGCTATTATTGTCAATTCATTAGGTCCCAAAAGAAAGCTAGTGGTCTTAAATTTATGCAAAAAATTACAAAAAGAAATTAAGTGTATAATTATAAAAAACGTTGATTTAATGGAACTTGATTGGTGGATTGAAAATGGATTTTCAAAGAAAAATACTCCGTGGAGCAAATATTCCTCAATGGATGATAATTCTTTTGCTCAGTACAATATACATAAAAACACAGTAGAAACAAGAGACTTTAAAGAAGATATAAAAAGACAAATAAGATATTTTGAAAAAAATAGAAATATCACTACAGTTCCTTATGAAAATATATATAATTCTGAAGTTATGAAAATGCTAATCGATTTTTCTAAATATTCTGAAAACAAAGGAAATGATTACGCTTCAGAAGTCGTCAACGCCCACAAATTCTTTTTTGATGATTCTATTACTACAAAAATCATGCTCCAACATATGGAAAATAATAAACTAATTGGTGTATCTTTTTTAACTCCAGTAGAAGACGTCTGTTTTTACAATATGGTAATTTGTGGACATGAAAGAAATATAATGAAATATTTAGTATACAAAAGTATGGAATTTGTTATAAGTAAGTATCCTACTATCAGATTATTTGGAATGCAAGGATCGGAAAATAAAGGACAGGATTATTTAAAAAAACGTCTAAATCCATTTGAAAGCATAAATAAGATTCATTTAATTTATAAGGGGTAATAAAAAAATCTCTATTCTCAGGATTATACGGCTAAAACTTAAGTTTCACTCTCTTTATTTTTATGATAAGATATAGATAAGTTAATTTTTTTATCAATCTAATAATAATGTCAAAATATACATTTTCTAATATCCAAAAAAATAAACGCGAATTCAAAACCGACAAAATGCAAGTGCCGGCGTTTTTGCATGTCTCGGAAGATTTAATGCCTAATGATTCCACGCTAGCTGAAATCGAAGCGGTTTCGAGTGAAAAAAAGGTTTTTCATCATGTGGCTGCCATGAGTGATGTGCATAGTAAAAAAGGACGCAAAAATCCAACTGGAACAGTCGTCGTTTCCGAACATCATCTCTTACCTCAGATCAACGACACGGCTCCAAATTGCGGTATGCGTTTTTTGAAAACCAACCTCACAGATGCTGATTTGACTACTGAAAAGATTGACAAGCTTTTCCAAGAATTAATCACCGCTATTCCAACAAAAACCTATATTGGTACAAAAGTCCCCTATTCTCTGATTATGGATATTTGTCGCAAAGGTGTTGCTCCAGTGCGAGAATTTTTCAAAGCGCGCACTAAAAATGAAATTGAAAATACCTTTGAAGGTGGAAATTTTTTCTCAGAAATTCCCAGTGAAAAAGAAATTTTAAATGCTATTCCAAAATTATTTTTGCATATCGGAAAATATCGTCTGGGAATTCTGGGCGCAGCTGGCAATCATTTTTTGGATTTAATGAAAATTAGTGAGATTAAAAATCCGGAAATCGCCGAAAAATTTGGACTTAAAAATGGCCAATATATTTTCTTGCTACACACCGGATCAGGACTCCTTGGTCAATATGCTTCATATTTATACACACCAAAAAGAAAAGAACATTTGAGTCAAAGAATAGTATTGGAATTGGGTAAATTTTTCTTCAAAACTGATTATAAAAAAGAATTCAAGAGCTTGTGGAAAAAAATTGAAAGCTCCAAAGATAACAAAGAATATTTTTCTTATGACGAAAAAAGCGTGGAAGGAAAATTGTTTCTTACTGCTCATAACGCTTCGGCCAATCAAGGCTATGCTAATCGTTCAATTCTCAATCATCAATTGGATTTAGCCTTGGAAAAAACATTAGGCAAAAATCCCGAGTTGGATATGCTCTATGATATGCCTCATGTCTATATCCATAAAGAAAATCATTTTGGCAGTAATGTTTGGGTGCACAGAAATGGCACAGTGAGAGCGAATAGTCCTGAGAGAATGAAAGATCATCCGCTTTTTTCAAAGACTGGTGAGCCGGTTTTCATTCCTTCATCAATGAGTACGTCCGCTTATATTTGCGCCGGAACAGATGGCAATGAATCTAGTTTCTATTCCGCTAGCCATGGCACGGGACGGCGAAAAAATCCTCTTTCTGATGCCACACATAGCAAAGAAGAATTGTTTCAAAAAATGCAAAAAAATAATGTTAAACTATATAACGCTGCGTCCAGTGGCGTCGTCATGCAAGATAGTTCGTATTATAAAGATGTGGAAGAAGTAATCTCCGGAATGGAAGATAATAACATTGTCAAAGTTATTGCCAAGATGGAACCGGTGGCGGTTTTGATGTATTAAAATAAATTAAATGAAACTACTTACAATTTCCGGTCTCGATGGATCGGGAAAATCAACGCAAATAGAAACGCTTAAAAATTATTTAGAATCGCAAAATAAGCGCGTTTTTTATTTTCATGCCATTGAACAGGGTTTTGCTAAGAAAATTATTGATTTTCGAAACAAATATTGCATGTTTTGTAGATTATCCGGGAGATGTGATGTATATAGAGAAAAAAGTGTCACTCGCGCCAGTGAGCTTCAAATAATCCTTCGCCGAATATTTCTAATGATTGACATTTGGCGCTTTAAAAAATTACATAAAAAATTAGAAAAAGAAAACTTCGATTACATCTTAAGCGACCGCTATTTCTACGACAGCATAATTAATATTTATTTTCTAAGTGATTCGCAAAAAACCATTCCTTGCGAAAAATTTATCAAAGCTCCTGACACGGCAATCTATCTTCAGGCTGATCCGCAAATTATTATGTCACGTGATCGAAAACCCGATCAGGGAATAGATTATCTGAAAAATAAAAAAGCGTTATATGATAAAAAAACGCTTGATTGGAATTTGAAAATAATTAACGGCAATCAAGAGAAAGAAGCAATTTTTGAAAAAATAAAATCATTTCTATGAAAAACAGTTTAGCAAAATCAGTTTTTTGGGTAACGATTTCAGAGATCTTATTTAATCTTTCCGGTTATGTAATCCATTCTGTTGCCGGAAGAATCCTTGGTCCGAATGATTACGGTCGTTATGGAATAGTGATAACGCTAACCACAATGATTATAATTCTTATTGGCAATGGTGTACCGACCGCCATGGCCAAATATCTGAGTGAAGTTTTTGAAGCTAACCCAAAAATGATTGGTGTTATCAAAAAGAAAGCTATCATTTTGCAATCTGTCATTATCGGACTTCTGACTGTGATATTTTTTCTCCTAGCGCCAGTCCTAGCTTGGGCACTGAAAGATCCAACACTCACTAATCTTTTTCGTCTTTCCAGTTTGATTATTCCCGCTTTTGCCATGTCCTCTTTTTATTTTTCCTACTATACCGGTTTGCATAAGTTTAATATTCAATCCTTATTGAAAACTTTGCGTTCACTTTTCAGAGTGACAATTATTGTCGCTCTCGCCTATTTCTATAAAGTGCCCGGGGCAATCTTGGGTTATGTTATTGCTCCGTTTCTAACTTTTATTATCGGTTGGTGTATTGATAAGTTTAAAATTAAAACAGAAATTGAAAATCAAATAAAACTCAATCCTGATAAAGCGGAAGTGGTCTTTGAATATAAAAAACTTATGCGTTATGCTTGGCAAATTATCCTTTTCTTTTTGGCCTATGAGCTTTTCATCAGTATTGATTTATATTTAGTCAAAGGCATTTTGAGAGATGATTATTTAACTGGAATTTATAACGGCGCCCTTACAGTTGGACGAATCCCCTATTATATTTTCTACGCCCTAACTGTAGTTCTTCTTCCGACAATTTCCAAAAGTGTTTCTGAAAATAATCATAAAAAAACCAGTCAGATTATTGGAAATTCTTTACGTTTAATGTTAATTCTTTTAGCACCTTCTATTATTCTGATGGCCTATTTTTCCAAGCCAATAATTAAAATTTTTTATAGTGCGAAATATTTAGCCGCCGCTGAACCGATGGCGGTCTTGGTTTATGGCGTCGGATTTCTCACTATTTTTTATGTGATGAGTTTTGTTATGAACGGCGCTGGAAAAACCAAAATACCAATGGTTATCTCTATTATTGGCCTGATTTTGAATTCTGTTTTGAATTATTTTTTTATCCTAAAATTCGGACTTATGGGCTCAGCTTGGGCCACAACTATTTCATCGTTTCTAGCGATGCTCCTGATGGTCTATTTTCTCTACAGAGAGTTTAATGTGTTAATTAGCGGCAAGAGTCTTCTGAAGGTCATTTTAGCCTCTGGAGCTCTTTATTTTGCTGCTACTATACTTTCCAATGAAAGCTACTACTTCATTTTTTGGTCATTAATCTTATTATCATTTTATTTTGTTTTACTTTTTGCCCTAAGAGAAATAAAAAAAGAAGATTTAATCTTCTTTAAAAGTCTTATTATTAAGAAAAAAAATCACTAGTACTTTTTGTTACCCGAGCAATTCTTTTTCATGCACCTTCAAATCCTTGATCATTTGTAATGTTTCAGGGGTAGTCTTTTCAATATCTAACTTGAGAATATCATCAATTTCAAGCCACTTTAAACTTCCCGTTGGAATTGTCCCGGTGAATTTATCCTCCATTTGATAATCAATCATGGCGACATAAATATAATCTCTGTGGTAATGAACAGGGCTATCTTTATGAGCATCAATTTTTTCCAACATTTCACAAAAAAGAACAGGCACTGTTACTAGTTGATTGAGTTTTTTGTCAAACCAATAAATAGGAGAAATGCCTATTTCATCTTCCAATTCTCGCAGAACAGCACTTTCAGGTGATTCAAATCTTTCCACATGCCCTCCAATAGGTATCCACTTTCCAATTCTTGGATGATTTAATAGTAGAACAGATAATTTACCAAAAGCATTTTTGGAAACAATCAAAGCACTAGCAGCATCATGACGCTTATTTTTTATTAACTCAGTTTGAAAAATTACTTCATGATTATCCATTTCATATAATTCGAAATATTTTCTCACTATATCTTGCTGCAACCTCAAATCAAGGTCATAAACTTTTGGCAATAAATTTGAATCTAAAATATAGTCAGAAGCAACAAGAAGGCTAGACATAATGATATCAAAAATTTCTCCAAAAGCTGAATCATCGATAAAATTTATAGGAAATCCGTTATAAGCGACATAGAAAAGCCCGTTTTCTGATCTATAGGAATTTATATAACTACTTTTTTTAATAACATTTTTTTCTATTTCATCAATTGGAAATTCAACTTGCCTAGATGAAGCACTGATCAATAAGCAATTATTTTTTAAATAAACAAAATCACTCATTTGCAATGATTGCTGCCCTGATGCTCCAATAATTATGTCTGCTTGTGATATGGCTGATATCCTATCAGTGATATTAAAACCATCCAATCTTGCCAGCATAGTGTTTACTGGATCGCTGTCATAAACAAAAACATTAGCTAGTGTGCTTTTAAGCTTTCTCGCTGTTCCACGGCCAACTTCTCCATAACCAATGACTAAAATATTTTTGATCGTTATCAGATCTCTTTGAAAATGATCTCGCAAGAATTTCTCCAAAGAATAACTAATAGAAGATCCGACAAATTTATTTTCAATTTTCTTAAGATTAGTTTGGGCAATGCTTATGACCGGATATGTGAGCCGGGATTCATTTTGCTTGAAACTCCAATGCCCTTGATTCGTATCTTCAACTGCTCCAATAATATTATCAGGGATTCTCTTTATTAGACTAGAGTATCCTCCAATTTCAATCGTACAAATTTTTTTGCTTAAATTTTGATTGCAAATTTTAGTTATTAATTCTGGTATTTCTGAGACATCACTAGGACTATATACTTGAGCATATTTGCTTATATTTTCTTTGACTTCTGGAATCTCAGAATAATTGATTGATATAACACCTACATTGGGAAAATTCTTCAGCCAACTTTCAATAAAAACTTCTATTGTTCTAGTGAGATGGATAATGAAAAGAAAATGAACGTCTCGTTTTTTAATTCGACTTAAATAGTAATTGAAAACGAGATCCTTTGAATTTCCGTTATTTTTTTCCCTCAAATTAGACATATAATTTTACAGCGTATTAATTTACTAGTCTCCAAATTTCCTTAAATATAAGCCAAGCTTTAGCAGTGAGTTATTTTGATGATTAAAATATAGCATAAATCAAGATAAATTAAAAGAGTCTACTGGATTATTGCTTTCAATAAAAAATAACACGCCCAACCCCCTTTGAGGATTGAGCGTGGTTAGAGCATTTTTTGCTTTTTCATAATGATTCTTTTTATCGAATTACAGTGAATTTAACTGATGAGGAGTTGTTGCTCTCATTGAGTTCAACGACTTTGCCATCAATGTCCACTTTGACAGTGAGGGTTCTAGTGCCCCAGTCACCAAGATTGATACTGTTGTTAAGAACGCTTTCGAATTGATCGCGTCCGGGAGTGAGTTCGCTGGCTTCGATTGTGTCATCATCACGAAAGACTCCATCGATGTAATAAGCAATGCGGATACTGGATTTGGGAGTTTGATTGCCAATGTTTCTAATGATGGCCCAGGGGTGGGATGAGATTTTACGTTTGAAGGATAATCCTTCCTTAAAGCCTAAGCTGGAGACAATAAAATCCGGTCCGACCGGATTAACTTTAAAGCTGAAAGTTTGACAATTATTGTCTTCGTTTTGTTCGCGAACTTGATTTTGATAGTCAGCGCAGAACATGCCTTGCCAGGTGCCAATAACATTAGCGGTGAAGGGAGAGTCCGTTGTGTATTCGTGTTCAATTTCTCCAACGCTAAGTCCTGAAGCTCCACTGGTATCATCAGCGATATTTACCCAGCTGGTTGCATTGGGAGTTTTGAGATAATAAGCGCCGTGAATATCAATAGGACAATCGGAACTGCCTTGATTTAAAATATCAGCCTCTAAGCCGAATTTATCACCAAGATTTAGTTCGGTTTTTCCGCAAGTAAGTTTGACATTTTTGGAAACAAAATCAGGACAACTAGGACAATAGCCTTCAACCGGATAATATTCAATATCGCAACCATTATCATCTTCGTTAGATTCTCTGATGATGTTAGTTGAATCGACTTTGGCTTTGAAGGCAATTAGTTTTCCGGCAGCGTCAAAAGGAACCGTCCAGAAGAAAACTTCTTTTTTGGAATCATCTTCGTCCATATATTTACAGTGCGTATAGGAACGTTTGATGCGCATCCAATTTCCATCTTCTTGAGAAATTCCGATTTTAACATAAGTGTCGGTGATGACTTCGATTTCTTCATTATTTGTTCCGCACAGACAATGTTCTTCAGTTGATTCTGGCCAGACATGAATTTCATATGTTTCGCCGGGTTTGAGATAGGCAGTACCGTCGTCGGGCAGTTTATTGTAGGCGGAATCGTGGAGATTAAGCTCTTCGATGTGGAGATTGGGAAATGGGCCGGGGAGAGTTGGGATTATAGGATCGCCTGGAGGAGATGTCCCATCATAGTCAACAGGAATCCCAAGATCACCAACATACATAGCTTGCTTGGAAGCAGTACTAGTTGGTACGCAATCGCTTGCATATGCTATTGAAACAAACGATGGAATGAGGGATAAAAATGTTCTTTTTACTTGACTTTGTTCGAGCCCAACACACATATCATGATCTTCAATGACACATGGAGTACTTAATACTTTATCTGACCAGCGCGTTCCATTATATCCTGTAGGCTTAGCGATAAAACTTTCATAGGAATCGCTTTCAACAACAAAATAATTAAAAATATCCAAGACATCATCATTGCCAAAATAGATACGTATCCCATTAATAATACTGCCGTATACGAAATCATAAGACAATGCTTTGATAACTGGCACATACTGAGTGAGTTTTAAGGTTAAATGCAAATTAACCCCTGATGCAGGAATACAATCTTCAAGATAGTAGAAGACGTAATAATCGACACCGGATTCCAAATATTGAGGTTCTCTAATCATTAACGCTCCAACAACATATGGGTCGCCTCCGTTCGATTTACAATTTCCACTGTTAGTTATACTGTCACCAAAATCTGTGTCCATAACCGGCCTGGTCGATAAAGGAAGAGAATGCTGAATGCTGGCAGTTACAAGTTGCGGACTATTTCCATCGCAACTACATTCAACGATGTCAAGCTCGAGTCCAAAATGATACGAACCTCCAATTTGATGCCTGAAAGTGTTTATTGCTTCATCATCAAATCTAAGCTTTGCAGTGATGAGATTGCCGTGTCCATAGATATAGCCTTTTTCAGATGTCCATTCTCTCTCATCTTTTGAATCAAACTGATCACCTGGTAAAAGCCACTTTGCCGCCCAACTTAGGTCATCATTAATAGCAAAAGAGTTACTCGCCATTGCCAATACGACACCGATTACCAAAGAAACCATTCGAAAATAATGCATGTTCTTTCTCCTTCCATAGTCTGATATTAATTTTTTAAGGAACTAAAATTCTTTCCTTATACGAAAAGCACAACTATTTGTACTTTCTGAAAAAGAAATAATTTCTAGTTAATTTGAGCAGCTCTCTCTTCTTTTTTCAAATTTTTCTCTACTTATATTAAAATATTTTAAAGTGTCTTCGAATTCTTTCTCATTCATTTCATCCCAGCGCCTCCAATTATGTTTTCTTCCACTACATCCAGCAAATGATGAAATTTGTTGAGACTTTATACACTCATCCCTTACTTCCTCAAATTTTTTCCTCGAAATATGCAACTGCTTTATCGATTCAGCTATCTCATCTTCCGTTAAGGTTTCGTATGAATCCCAAGTCGTTTTTCCTTGGCCATAACATCCTGCGAAAGATTCTACGTCATAATTGTGATCGACTGAACTATTCCATCTTGAACGAAAAGTAACAAAAAAATACAATAAATAAATACTAACTAAAATGCATACGAAAAAAGCTACTAAATATAAAATAGCTTTTTTTGAATTATTCTTTTTTTCCTTTATACATTTTAATATAAGCAAAATCCCAACTAAAAGACTCAGCGTCCCTAATATAAGAGGTAGTATTGCAAGAACTAAAATACCTATTATAGCTAAAATCGCCATTATATCGTGCATATTTCTTACTTGTTTTTGAAAAAATTTAATTTTTAACTAACTTCATTTTCAACCTATCATAAAAATAGATATAAATCAAAATCGTTTTTTTTATTACCCACACTCTTTTTTCTCAGCTAGTAGCTTGCTCTTTAACATTCCTTTGCTCTTCAATTTTCTTTAATTCTTTAGCTTTTTTCACACTCTCCCACCTCAAAATTCCCAATCCAACAGCGAGAATGGCTAATGTTATTATTAGTATAATAAAATTTTTATTCTTCATTTAGGTTAGTTTTTTCATTTTCAAATCGAAGTTTTATTCCCCTTTCTCAATCGGCAACTCGATAATAAATCTCGAGCCTTTATCTTTGCCTTCAGATTCAAGCCAAACTTTTCCGGAATTACCTTCGATCATTTTTCGACCGACAAAAAGTCCCAGGCCAGTTCCTCCAGCATTGAGGCGACTAATATCTTTACCACGAGAAAACTTATTGAAAAGATATGGTATTTCTTCTTTGGGAACACCAATGCCTGTGTCAGAAACAGTGATGCGTATGTGTGGCGTCAAAAGACACTCAGCCTCTTTTCTATCACACAAGTCAACCTTAAGTCGCACCCCGCCTCTAGGCGTATATTTCAAAGCATTATCAACTAAATTGGAAATCACCTCGCGCACTTTGATTCCATCAATCCAGATTTCCGGTAAATCAATTTCCGGCTTGGTATATTCCAAATAAAGACCCCTATCGACTGCTTTAGGGAAAAGAGTATTTACAACCTCTTGACAAAGATCTTCGATTTTAGTTTTAGCAAAAACATATTCCAAGCGACCGGATTCAATGCGCGAAACATTCAGCAAGTCTTCAATAAGCGTCACCATTCGCTCATTGCTATCATAGGCTTTTTGCATGGCCACTTTTTGTTCGGAAGTCACTTCGCCATATGAACCTTCTAGGAGCATCGAGAGATAGCCCTTGATTCCAGTTACTGGCGTGCGCAATTGATGAGAAGCCATGGAAATAAATTCGGTTTTAGCGGTATCGAGTTGTTTCAATCTATCATTGGAAACCGCCAAGCTATCGGAAATTTTTTGTAATTGCTCTTTGCGTTCATTAATTTCAGCATTAGCAAGCGCCAGTTCCTCATTTTTTTGCACTTCTTTTTTTACTGATCTTATAAGCATATACCCACCAACACCAGAAAGAACTATCGTAATCCCAGTAAGAACTTTATTAGTGAAATTTCTAATAAAAAAGAATTGCGATCCAATCAGAATAATCATCGCAATCACCAGCGCCTGAACAGCCATTAATTTGATATCAAAGGCTTTATAACGAACAATGAGATATGCAAGAAAGCCGATAAATATTGGCATGCCAAAAAGTCCATAATTTCCATACTCCCAACCAAGATCCGTTCCAGTTAAACTACTTATTAAATTCGCACCAGCAAATGAAAATAGAAATAAAATCATACCTAATGAGAAATAAGCTATTTGTTTTTTAATTACAATGTCCTTTTGTTTAAAATAACCAACAAAGGAAACTATTACTATTAAAAATATTAAAACCATTTCTAAGATATACCCGTAATTTAAAGCCATAAATCCTTCGATACTTACACACTCACTCAGATTAAACCCGAGCAAATTAAATTTTGTAGAAGTTAAAATAATAGCTGGTAAAAATAATATTCCAATAATAATTTTCTTAATCGAAGATGCATCTTTATTGCTAATAAAGACATATGTTAAATAAAGGCCCATGATAAAAATAAACTCTTCAACTAAGATAATCATAGCCCAAAAAAACATCACCATGCTACTATCATTTTGAGCCCATAAAATTAAATCCAGGAAAGACCATAATGAAAAAGCGAAAGTTAGGGAAAATAAAATTTTCCCTAATAGTTTCCTATTGCTAAGGAAAATAAATATTCCCATCATTAACGAAATGATAGCGGCTGGCACATGAGAATAATAAAGAATATTTGGCACATCCTTAGCATATACCCAAAAAAGTGGTCCATCCTTAACACAAAATAAGTTTTCCATTTTTTTATTTTTTACAAATTGAATAATCTAAACCCTCAAAACCCTTACACATTTCATAAGAAATGTTTACTACAAAAACATCTCCTTTTTTAACTACAAAATCATCAGTAGGAAGTATTACCGGAAAACTATACGCGATAGATTCCCCAAAAGATGAGCCATCATAAAATCTAGTAACTCCACTTATCCTTATTCCATTTATAATGCCGCCTTTCATAATGACAATAGATATTCTTTTATCAATCCTATTATCTTCATTTTTTCTATTAAAATCAACACTTCTGATATTAATTTTTTCAGATAAGCCAACTGACTTCATTGAAGGTTTATCTGGGAATTCATAGCGAATTATTTTAAATTTTCGATTATAAAATTTATCCTTATTTGAAACTAAATCGATATATATTTCATACCTATCTAGTAAAACTTTTCCACCTTTTTTTAAAAACCTCAGCATATTATTCATGGCAGGTATCTGAAGCTCTTCAACTAATCCAGTAGCAATCATCTCTCCAATTATCACATCTGCCTCTTGTGAAAGATTAATTTTTGTGACATCGCCTTTAATCAAAACTATCTTTTCGCCATATCCGTTTGTTTTAAAAATTTGCTCAAGTGTTCTAATATTACCTTCGTCATACTCTACAGCATAAACAATTTTCGCTCCAGCATCTACTGCAAACATAGCCAAAACTCCAGTACCAGTTCCCATATCAACAACCACATCTCCTTTTTTGACCGTATTTTTTATAGCTTTTCTAAAAGCCAAAGTCCTTTTTTTATCATACAGACAATAAAAAGCGCCCTCTGTCATTGACCAATATTGTTTTCCTTCAGACATAAAAAATTTAATTTAATTTAGTTAAAATGTTGATTCATTTTTTTTATTATAACATACTATTTGTTGTTGTTCAAATTTAAATATCAGTTTTGCTTAAAAACAAAAAAGGACAACCATCGATACCAATTCATAACATTACATCTTTAAAAAAACCCAAACGGTTACAATATAAAATATTAGTAGTATCAAATAAAACATTGGAACAAGAGAAAGAAAAAACATGCCAAAAAAAATAATTGAAAAAACAACTAATATAAACCATTTTCTGGCAATAAGTTTAAATTCGAAAAGATCACATTCAGCGATATTAAAAATTATAAGCGTAATAAAAAATAAATTGCCCAACACAAAGTAAGATGAGATTTCTATGTTTAATTTTTTCATTTCACTGAGAATATTCATCACTTCATAGACGATAGTCCACAAAACAAAAAACATAATCGCCAAAACTAGAGGTTTAATCTGTGATTTTGTTCTGTAAAGCAATATAGGATCTTTATATTTTCTTATAAGCACGACTGATGCCCAAATGGAATATATAAGATTAAATGGGAGACTATAATAAATTAGCCAACCCGGTTTATAAATACAAGTGTCATTTTCCATATGCCCAATTCCATAACCACTAATTACTGAAAAAATCGTAACGAAAAGTGGCAAGGCAAAAATCAGTTTTCTTTTCTGGCTTAATTTTTCACCGGCGAAATCATATGCAAAATAGAGAAAAAATATAAAAAAAGAATCGATAAGATAGGATGACCTATAAAGAACTTGATTTATTGATGAATAACGTGCTATCCACAAAATCAAGTCTCCAACCGTCCATAGCGCTATAATCAGAATAAAATAAAAAGCATTCCGATTTAAGGAATACTTCATTTTTTTGTATATAACGCTGAAAGCGGTAATAAGACTCAGGATTATTGTTGAGATATAAGAATAGAATATAAATGGAGGTGTTTCTATTTGGCACATATTAATTGACATTATATGGCACTACTTGAGATACCTTCAATATAGCATGTTGTTTAAAATTGGAAAGCAGGATGTAATATAAGGTTTATATCAAACCAATTGCATCATAAATATTTATAAAGATAGAAAGTATGTTTATTTTTTGAAATAATAATTTTTGTGGGTTTTCTTTTTTTTAAGGAAAAGCAATAGGAAATCAACCAACCTCCCTGCTTCATTTCTTTTTCAAGTTTTTCCTCTAATTTTTCCATTGCTTTGATATTTAAAAAACAAAAAACGATATCCACCTTATTGAGTGGCACCCTATAAAGATTTTTAAAAATAATTTTCGAATTTTTTGATTTGCGCAAAAAAAGATTAATTTTACCAACCACATAGGAAGTGATAGCCAATTCAAAGCCAGTCGAACGCAATCCGAATTTTTTTTCTGCTAAAATAAGAGTCCTCCCTGTTCCACATCCTAAATCATAAAAAATAGCGCCTTTTTGAGGATTAATAAATTCAAGCGCCAATATTGTTCCTTT
Source organism: Candidatus Moraniibacteriota bacterium (assembly GCA_049303795.1). Classification (GTDB taxonomy): domain Bacteria; phylum Patescibacteriota; class Minisyncoccia; order Moranbacterales; family UBA2206; genus UBA9630. The sequence goes on along the minus strand of JBAQNM010000013.1, from coordinate 85,002 downwards.
TTCAGGACTGAGAATTAATGGAGCATTCGTTGTTTTATAAACGTAGGCTGTCGAAATCAATAGCAACCAAAAAATCCATAAAAATATAAGCATTTATTTAATAAAATTGATTGGGGATTAAAAAAACTTCTTTACTAAAGTATAGCATTAAATAGCCCAAACCTTAATCGGCCCTATCAAACAACTCCGTACTCAAATATTTTTCCCCCCTATCTGGAAAAATGACTACGATTCTTCCAGAACGAATTTTCTTGGCAATCTCTAGTGCCCCCAGCATTGCCGCTCCACTCGACATGCCAACAAAAAGACCTTCCTTTCTAGCTAAGGCTCTTGCTATTTCAAAAGCTTTTTCGGTTGGAATGGTAATAAACTCATCAATCTTATTTTTATCATATAATTTTGGCACAATCGCCTCTTCCATGTTTTTAAGTCCTTGAATGTAGTGGCCTTTTTCCGGATAAGCACAAACTATTTTTATTTTTGGATTTAGTTTTTTCAGATATTCACGCACTCCCATTATCGTGCCAGAAGTTCCAATCGAAGAAACTAAATAATCTATTTTTCCGTTCATATCTGCCCAAATTTCTTTAGCCGTCGCTTCATAATGTGCCAACTTATTATTCTTATTGGAAAATTGATCGGGCATGAAATATATCCTTGGATTTTTTCTGACCAATTCCCGCGCTTTTAGGATTGCCCCGTCCGTCCCTTTCTCAGGATCAGTTAGGATTATTTTAGCGCCAAACGCTTCAATCATTTTTCGCCTTTCAACTGAAACGGATTCACTCATCACGATTTCCACTGAATAGCCCAAAATAGTTCCGATCATAGCTAGACCAATTCCAGTATTGCCAGAAGTCGGCTCAATGATAATTTTTTTCTTGGTCAGTTTTCCTTTTTTAATTGCTTCTTGGATCATCTTCAAAGCAATCCTGTCTTTAATACTTCCTCCGGGATTGGCACCTTCCAATTTAGCAAAAATTTCAACTCCTTTTTTTAGTTTAAACTTATTAATTTTTACCATCGGCGTATTTCCAATTAGTCCTAATATGTTATTGTAAATCATAAAATTAAATTATTATTTATTAAATTAAAAAATCTCGATTGTCTCGAGAAATATTTTTTGCTTAGCTATCTTTAAACTTATTTAATCAAAAACAAAAATTTCTCGAGATATTAATATCGAGACAACAACAACTTCTTTTTGTTATGTGATTATTTTGCATATCGCTAAGCTTAGTATCGCATGAATTATAGCGTAGCGTCAAGAATAAAAATAACCTAACTATTTTTAGATAAAAAAAGCGGTGAAAAGTTAATTTCACCGCTGACTAACAGCTAACCAATATCACAGCTATAGTTATAGCCACGATACCGAAAGCTTTCGCCCAAAGGTTGCCTGCCTGATCTGCATGAACTTCTTTGGCAAGTCCATTCAGTTTCACCTGAAGCTTCCGAAATCTTTTCGGAAACAAGGCGATGGTTGAGAATATGACCAGCATCATACCGGATATTACTAGCGCGAATACTGGCTGGAAACAATACACCGTAGAGACGTGATACGATTCCGTCATCGACAGCGCGAGTTCTTGGTTGAGCACACCAATCAGCTCTAGAGTTTCCATAATAATGAAAATGAGAAAAAATCTTCGGCAAAGTCCGCTCAGACTTTGCATTTTTTTCATTTTCCGCACAACAGCATACGAGCATCCGGTCATAAAACATCCACAAGAGAATACGCAGAAAATGGGAATGAACGGAGCAGCTTCATAAACTTTGTTTTCAATTACAATACAAATTGAAAGACAAATTGAAGCCATAATCATCGATGCTGTTTTCTTTCCAATGAGATTTTCCACCGACAAGTCCTGAGCTCTGACATAGAGCACGAATGCTCCTAGGCATGCCAGGACTACCCCAATCCATTGATTGACCGTTAAAACTTTGCCCAGTACAAGAACTGCTAGCACTGGAACAAACACAGCCGTTAAGTTGAACAGGGCTTCAATGAAAACTACATCAGCTTTTCCAGACATCACTGCCCGGAAATAGAAGTAACTGGAGAGAGAATAAAATATCCCTCCGATAAATGCCAGTCCAAAAAGATTTTTGTCAATTTCGGAAAATTGACTCAAAACGATTTGGGATTCCCCTTGCCAAACTACCCAGATGAGCAGAGCGGGCAATACAAAAACCTTAAACATACAACTGACCGCAGCACCGTCCCACTCATTTTCATATACGCCCTTTGCAAAATACACATCTACGACATTCACCAGGGCGTTGGCGAAGGGCGAAATTAATGCAAACAGCAACCACATTGGAATATGCATTTCACCCTCCTATGGAAATATTTTATTTTTAAGTAACTCACCACAAAGCCCTATGCTAAGTGATTTTTAATTATACACCTAAAATGCCTTTTTGTCAAACACAGTAAGATATTGTTGGCTTATATAAAGCAAGAGATAAGTCGTGATATTTTTAAGTACACAAAAACAGGCCTTAAAACTGGCCTATTTAGGAAATCAAGGAAAATGACTTTCTTTTAAGCTTTTTCTTGATTTGAAGTATCTTTATTTTTTCTCAAACATTTTAGCTAATTCGTGCTTCTTTCTGTTTTTCCAAGCTCCTTTATGGTAAACATAGCTGGCCATTAAAGGCAGAACGGAAGTCGCTTCAGCAAAAACCATTTGCTCAAAAGCGGTTCCCACCTTGCCCCATGAACTAGCTTCCTTCAAGGTTGAACTGGAGCAAGCTCCATCACGAACATCAGCTACGGTAATCTGCACTGCATATCTATGCATAGGAACTGTATGTCCTAATGTTTCTGCGCAAATAATTGTATCCTGTGTGAAATTTTTTGGAACACCACCGCCAATAATAAACATTCCGGTGTTTCCTGATTTTATCTTTATTTCAGTCAACTCTCTAAAATCTTTCACTGAATCGATAGAAATATGATTATCAGGATTTTTAACTTGATGTACTACTAAGCCAAAGCCAGCGCTAGAGTCAGAAAAAGCTGGACAGAAAATTGGAACGTTGTTTTCATAGGCAGCCTGAACTAAAGAATCTTTCTTTTTAGCATGCTTTGAAAGATATTTTCCCATTTCCCAAATAAATTCTCGAGAAGAATAGGCTTTTGGATCAAGACTATTGGCAATTTCTTCAATAACTAAATCACATTTTTGCAATTCATCTTCGTCAATAAATGTGTCATAAATTCTATCAATATACAATCCTCGCAGGAGAGTATCGTCAATTGTTGATGTTCCTTTATAATGCTTAAAACCCAAGGCTTCAAAAAAATCCATATCTACAATACTGGCACCTGTTGAAACAACAACATCAATCATGTTATTTTTTATCATATCAACATAGACCTGCATACATCCTGCTGCACTTGAACTTCCAGCTAAAGTTAAGATTGTTACACAGTCCTTATCCTCTAACATTTGATTGAAAATTTCAGCACCTCTAGCTAAATCTCTCGCAGTAAACGACATATTCTTCATTGATTCAACAATATTAGTTGCATCAATTTTTTTGATATCAATGTGCTTTACTTCACTTTTTAGTAGATCAGATTTTTTTAAACCCATATAATTTTATTTACCTAAACTAATTAATACTATTTCAATAAAAAAACCGCAAAAAAGCGGTTTAGTAAATATTTAAATCAAAACCTCAATAACAGAAACGATTGGTTTTGTTGATTTGGAACCTATTAATTTTACTTTAAGCATTTTCATAATCTTACCCCCCCCACTGCTTGCCTATTAAAATTGACTTGGAATAATAGCAGATAAAATCAATTTTGTCAAGACAAAACGCTTTAAATGGCTTTCTATTGCCACTTTAACTACAAAAAAAAACGCCACACAGCGTTTTTTGGAAAACTATTCAATTTAAAAAACCAACTACTGTGCTATCTATCTGATAACACATTTCGAGTATCGTTAAATTGTTTCTGGAAAATTTCAACATATATCTGTCCCCCCCTTTCCTTACGCCAACATTATAGCATACTAAGTTAAAAAGTAGCAAGAAAAAATATTTTATTTTTTCGATACAACTATAAATTTAATACGCTTTTGCAAAAATTATTCGCTTCGAAGATTTTTTTCCACAATAAACACATTGACCATCTTCTTCCTTTTGATCGAAAGGAATACATCTTGTCGTCGCCTTAGTTTCTTCTTTGATTTTAGCTTCACAATTTGCGTCACCACACCAATGCGCTTTAAGAAATCCCCCTTTAGCCTCCAGAATTTCTTTAAATTCTTCATAGGAATTAACATCGCGAGTGTTTTCATTACGAAAAGCCAACGCTTTTGCAAAAAGATTATTTTGAATTGCTTCGAACAGGTCTTTTACACTTTGGACTAAAACATCTTCATTAACAACCATTTTTTCACCAGTGTCGCGACGAACAAGCATGGCTGATTTATTTGCCATATCTTTTGGTCCAACCTCAATGCGAACCGGAATGCCTTTTCTCTCCCATTCAAAATATTTTGCTCCTGGTCTTTCATCGCGAGCATCAACAACGACAGTGTGCCCAGCCAAACGAAGCTCTGAAGCGAACTCGTTAGCTTTGGCTGTTGTCAATTCACTATTATTATCCGAACCACGAATTGGAATAATCACGACTTGTGTCGGAGCGATTTTTGGAGGAAGAACAAGGCCCTTATCATCACTATGTATCATAATGAGTCCGCCCAAGATGCGCGTACTCACTCCCCAACTTGTTTGCCAAACTAACTGCTCCTGACCATTCTCATCTGAAAATTTAACTTTAAAAGCTTTAGCAAAATTTTGACCTAACATATGAGAAGTTCCTGATTGAAGTGCTTTTCCATCTTGCATCATCGCTTCAATAGTTGTCGTATATTCAGCACCGGCAAATTTCTCCGATTCGGATTTCATTCCAGCAATTACAGGCATTGCCAAATATTCTTCGGAGAATTTTCGATAAATATCAATCATTTTAAGTGTTTCCTCATCAGCTTCTGCTTTTGTTGCATGAGCAGTGTGTCCCTCTTGCCATAAAAATTCTGTAGTTCTAAGAAAAGGACGCGTGCGTAATTCCCAACGAACCACATTACACCATTGATTAAGCAGAAGTGGTAAATCTCGATGGGAATTAATCCATTTTGCATACATATGATAGATAATTGTTTCTGAAGTTGGCCTCACAATAAGCGGCTCGTCTAATTCTCCATCAGGCAACAGTTTGCCGTTTCCATCATTCTTGAGACGGTGATGAGTTACAATGGCACATTCCTTTGCAAAACCTTCTACATGTGCAGCTTCCGCTTCAAAAAAACTTTTGGGAATAAATAAAGGAAAATAAGCATTAACCACTCCGGTTTCTTTGATCATGGCATCCAAAACTTTTTGAATATTTTCCCAGATAGCATAACCATTAGGACGAATTACCATACAACCTCTCACCGGTGAATTATCTGATAACTCTGCGGCAGCGATAACATCGAGGTACCATTTTGAATAATCAACGCTACGGGGAGTGATTTTGTCATTAATAACTTTTTTTTCTTCTTTGTTGTCAGTGTTATCTTTATTCGACATAGTAGTATTTTATTAAATTATGCTTAATTATTTTAATATTACCTGATTTAACCGAATTATTCAAATCCCCGCGCTACCCTATCCGCCTATTTGCAAAAACCTCTTTTTGCAGTATGCTTTATTAAGTAGTTAGGAATAAACATTAAAAAAACACTATTTATATGAAAAACGAAAAAAAGACTAAAAAAGTTGCTGTCATAGGCTTGGGCTATGTTGGTCTCCCTTTGGCGTTAAGAACCGCTGAAAAAGGTTACGAAGTTTATGGGCTCGATTTGGACGAAAAAAAAGTTGAAACAATAAAGAGCGGAAAAAGTCCTTTCAAAGAAGAATTTATTGAAAAGAGAAAAAAGATGCTTTCAAAAATTAATGCATCGACTGATCCTTCTGTAATCAAGAAAGCTGATATTGTAATTGTTTGCGTGCCTACTCCAGTTGATGAAAAATTCTATCCAATTTTTGAACCACTCGTTTCGGCTATTGAAATGATTATAAAAAATAGAAAAGCCAAACAATTAATCGTTGTTGAGTCCACTATCAATCCTGGTGTTTGTGAAGAAGTGCTTATGCCTTTATTTGAAAAAGCTAAATTAGTTGACGGTAAAGATTATTTTATTGCTCATTGTCCGGAAAGAATTAATCCCGGGAAAGATGCAATTAGTAAAGGCTTTAATGTATCCAACATTGCTCGTGTAGTTGGTTCGACAACTAAAAAAGGATTGGCTCTCACCCAAGCTTTCTATGAATCCATTATTGACGCACCGATAAAACCAATGGGATCGATTAAAGAGGCTGAGGCTTGTAAAGTAGTGGAAAATTCTTTTCGCGATATCAATATTGCCTTTGTCAATGAGCTAGCTAAGAGTTTTGACAAGATGGATATTAATGTGAAAAATGTGATTGAAGGCGCCGCCACAAAACCTTTTGCTTTTATGGCTCATTTTCCAAGCCGAGGTGTCGGCGGACATTGTATTCCTGTTGATCCATACTATTTAATTGAACGAGCAAAGAAAAATGGTTTTAATCATAAATTTCTTAAAGTTGCTCGTGAAATTAATAATTCCATGCCAGCCTACACAGTAGAGTTACTGCAGGATCTTCTTAGTGAATTAGAAATATCAATGGATAAAATAACAGTTGGGTTAATGGGACTTTCCTATAAGGCCAACGTTGACGACCTTCGTGAATCGCCAGCAATAAAAATCATTGAGGAATTAAAAAAGAAAAAGGCGAAAATTGTGCGCTTTGATCCTTTCATTCAGTCTATGTCAGACGCAACTGATTTAAATGATTTTCTCAAAAAATCCGACGTAATAATTTTTGTTACCAATCACCAAGTATTTCTTGAGGTTGACCCAAAAACTTTCAAAAAATTTAATATCAAAGCTATTGTAGATGGAGTAAATTGCTTAGATAAAGAAAAAATTAAAAAACTAGGCATTAAATATCGAGGAATTGGAAGAAGATAAATCGATCATACTTAAAACTTTGCATAAAAAAAACCTGACATGATGTCAGGTTTTTTTAAATATCTTTTTTAGTAACTAAAGGAATTCTAATTTTTATTTACAGTATCAGCACTTGCCTCACTATCAGTCAAATCTCCAATTTCACTACCACCTTCTGTTTCGTTAGCAGCGTCATCAATAATAGCATCCATTTCTTCAGCATCGACAGCCGCTTCCGATTCCTCAATATCAGCTTCGCCAGCGTCTCCATCCTCAACAGCCTCATCTTCTTCTGGCGGATTATTTAATAAATATTCTTCTGGATTACTGCATTCAACTCCTTGCTCTAATTTACTTTCATCATCACAAAAAGTTTCCATACAATCCTTTTCATCTAGCTCGCAAACTAATGGGGTGCAATTTTCGTCTACTTCAGGATCACAAAGCGGAACATTAGCAGCATTTTTAGTAACTAATTTATAATACCAAGTATCTACCTCGGCATCACCAGTGCAGGCTTCACCATCTTCAGTTGATTCGGGATCACAATTCCAAATAAAACAATTTTTCACGGTCGGATCGCAATCTGTTTGTGCTTCAATTAAATAATTGTTTTTCGCTACAATTTTATAATAAGTAACAAATACCGATCCAATTAGCAGTATAAAAAATAGTATCTCTGCCCAAGACTTTTCAGTTCTTGGCAATGATTGTTCTTCTGTGTTTTCCATAATTTTAATATAGCATAAAAATTAATCGTTGTATATTTATTAGCTATGGGGTCATATAATCTAGTTTTATCTCGACTCTTTTTTTATTTTTAGGAATTTTACTGACAAAAACTGGTGGCCAATATTCAACCTCTGCTTTTTCTATTTCTGAATAGTTTCTCAAATATGTCGCAAGCTCATCATTATTTTTTCCTAAAAAACCTTGTCGCAAGTCTTCTAGATCAAAACTCGGCTGAATAATATTTGAAGCTAGCACTTCAACATTAAGCGTGCCTAATTTGAAATCTGTGTTGACTTTTCCATAATCAACAACCAGTGCGCTACTATCAATATTCACCTTTCCATTTCCTGATTTAGAAACAATTGAATTGGCAAGTGTTTTGACATCACTTTCCAAAAACACGATAGCTTTAGCTTTGGATTGAACTTTTATCTCAAAAGTATTCGCTATTTCCCCAGCCGAACCTGACACCTCATATATTGGCTCTTCCAATGAAATCGCATTATCTAAAATTACCGTACCGCTCTCTGCAGAATCTTTAATTTTTTTCTTGATAGTATCAGTAATTTTCAGGGAAAGCTTATCTTTGGCAGCACTAATATCTTTTTCAGAAATAACCTTCACAGTATTATTTCCCTTTCCGCCACCCGTCATTGCCTGTGTTGATTTGGCATAAATCTTTTTATATTTTTCATTACCACTATCCTTAAAGCCAGGAATGGAAAAATTAGCTGGTCCAATATTATATGAATCGCCAGCCTCATCAGCAATAACTTCCACCTCCACGACTCCAGGTTTAGTTTCATCGCCAACCTTTGTTGTTCCAGGAACAGTCACATTTTGAACTAAGCGAAATATTTTTTGATCTTCACTTAGAAATCTTGTTGTAGCAACGAGTGGTTGAGACGCTGAACTAAATTCATTATAAATAGTAATTTTTCCTTTAGCTTTTTGCTCAGAAACATTTTTTAATTCAGTAGTCTCGAATGTTTCAGAAACAGTTTCATTGAAATCTAACATTTTTGCCGGAATCAATTTTTTTTCATAGTCAATATTACTTTGAGCAATATCAACTGTCATGTTTATAGTGGAAGATTTGATCTCTTTTTTAGCAAAAATTGTAATTTTTGCTTTAGGAATATAAACAAAAGCAGCATAAACAGATCCACCAAATAAGCCAACAATCAAGAAAAACGTCATTGCCTTGGCAAAAAATCCAAAACCTTTTTCATTATTTTCTATATCTTCTAAATCCTCATCTTTTCTTCCAGAGAAACTATTAGCATAAAAAAAATGCTCCAATTGCTTGTCTTTATTCTCAGCATTTTGTTGCAATGAATGCTCCTGAAAATACTGATTGTCTTTTTCAATTGGAGTTGGGCTGGTTTTTGTAATTGTTTTTTGGATTTTTGGTCGACTAGGTCTGGCAACATCCATGCTGCTAGAAACAGTCTTTTTACGTTCAACTATTTCATTATCGATGTTTATATCTGAAAGAGGATTAAAATCACTTCTTTCAATCTTACTAGAATAAACGGGAATATTTTTTACGGCTATCGGCTTATTTTTTTCAAAATTTTCCACCTCATCATTAATGTTAGAAACATCCTCATTGCTTCCAGAAAAATATTCAGAAGAACCTATTCTATCCAGTCTTCTTTTATTCTGATTTACTTCCTGTGTATTTGTGTTAAACATAGCAGATCCCCCATCCTTCCTTTTATTATCACTTTCCGATGAAGCAATCTCCATCTCTTCAAAATCATCATCTATTTTTTGTTGCAATGAAATTCCCGCCTTGCCGACTAAAAGCTTTCCGAGCTTATCTTGAGTAATAATACTAATTTTAACACCTAAATTATCAGCTTCTTTACGTAAAAGCTTCAAATTAACAATACTTTGAATTAGCAGTGACCTTTTTGGCACAACCATAATGGCTTCCGGCGCCTTAGTTTTTCTCAGTTTTTCAACAATTGAAGTTATTTCTTCATCAATGTCTATATAAAATGTTTGGTGCATACTAAATGTATATTTAAATTTTTATTTTTGAATCATTTTTACTGCTCTCCTTAAAATTCCGGCTAAAACCTTCTCTTCACCAACAGCCTCTATGGCTAAGTTTGCCAAGCCCATTGGTGTAATGTCCTGAGGATCCTTAAGTTCTTTTGTTTCGTCAAAAATATTAACAACATCTTTAGGTTGTAAAAAATTAACTTCTACTTCTTTAGCAAAAGGCAAGTTTTTTGTCCACTGAGATGAAAGTAGCGCTTTTTTTATTCCCGGCAACCCCGATCCGCCTCCACAAAGAAAAATGCGATGCGGCAAAAGATCACTATCGGAAAATTCTGATAGCGACAGTTCGACTCCACTAAGCCAAACGTTGCAATCATCATAAAATGTTTTTTCCAATTTATTTGAAACATCTTTGCCCAACTTTCCTTCAGCATATCTAATCTTAAAACTTTCCGCTTCTTCAAACCCAACACTTAATTCCATAGCCAATCTTTTAGTGAAGGCCCTTCCGCCCAAGGCAAACATTTTAGTACCTTCCAATCCTCCATTACGCACAAGAGCAATATCTGTTGTTCCGCCACCGATATCAATAAAAATCGCACTAAAATCAATTACATCATCTACGCCCATTGATTTTGCTACTGCATACGGCTCGGCTGCAATACAAAGCAATTCCAAATTCAACTCATCAGCAATTGTTTGCAAGGCTCCTAAATGAACCATTGGTGCATAAGCATTAAAAACTGCAATCGAAACGTCTTTTCCTTGAAATCCAAGCGGATTAGTGATTTTATATCCATCAATACGCACATCAACAATTGCCGCATTAATCAATTTAACTTCTATTTCACTATGTCCGGTTTCCCAAGCCAATTGCTGTCTAATTCGATCAAAAGCCTTCCATTGTACTTTTTGAATTATATTTTTCAATTCAGGAAAATCAATTCTCATTTCCGGCTTCACTCTTTCATAATGAACAGTTGTTGTTGTTCCCTTAACTAATTCTCCAGCAATCCCCACAATCGCCTTTTCTACTTTTTTTATACCCGCCATGGCTTTAGCAGCTTCAATAGCACGTGCACAATTTTCAATCACTCCAGTAATATCGGAAACAGCACCGCTATGCATGTCTTTAATCCCCTGTCTTGCTCTGCCAACACCCTTTACAATTCCTGTGCTATTTTCCGAGTCAACCTTAAAAACTAAAGCTTTAACAACTTCCGTTCCGATATCAAGTGAAAGATAGTATTGTGAATCTGTTTTTCCTCCTCCTAAAATTTTAGAAAAAATTCCCATTTTAGAAATAAATTATACACACAAGCTCTTAATGATTTTATTATAAAACAAAAAGATATTTATTACAACAATGCGATTTATTCAAACTTAACCCATGCTTTCTTTTTGAGATATAATTCATAATTCATATCATTGATGATTTGTTTATTTTCAAAATTATTTTTTATGCGATATGTTAAAAAGTAGGATTTTATTGGAGTTTTATCAACAATGACATCTGTCACAAGATGAAAAAAAAGCCCAAGCGCTAAACTGAAAAATACCGTTTTTAAATATTTATTTTTAAATAAACAGGCAAGTAAAATTAAGATAACCACATATTCCCAACCATGAAATAACACATATACCTTTCCCGACTTCAGAAATTCATAACCATTTCTAAAATAAAGCCATTTCCAATCCCAACCAAAAGCTAAATAATAATCAATAAAATGATCAAAATCAATAAGAAATCCTCCCACAAGAGCAAAGGATAATGCACAAAAAAATTTCCTCCAAATTCTCCAAACAATCAATCCCACGCAAAGACTTACGAAAATATGAATTGAAATGTGTGATGCTAATGACAAATTCATAATTTTATCTTGTAATATTCTAAGTACCAATCAATAAAATTCTTAATTCCTTTGTCGATTCTTGTTGTAGGCTTCCAACCCATCTTTCTGAGCTTCCTTATATCGGCCACGGTTGAGGGAACATCACCTGTCTGCATTGGCATCATATTTTTCTTAGCAACTTTACCAAGATTTTTCTCAATTACCTCTATAAAACGCATGAGCGCTTCTTCACGATCACCGCCAATATTCATCACGCCATATTTTAAGTCAGAGTCTAATATTGTAATTACACCCGAAACGATATCGTCAACATAAGTAAAATTACGACTCATTTTACCTTTGTTATAAACATCGATTGGCTTATTCTCAAGAATATTTTTAGTAAATTTAAAAAGCGCCATATCCGGACGTCCCCATGGACCATAAACAGTAAAGAAACGTAAGCCAGTAACTTTTAAGCCGTGAACATGACTATATACGTGAGCGATTAACTCCATGCATTTTTTTGTTGCAGCATAGGGAGATATTGGTGTATCTACCGGATCTGTTTCAGAAAAAGGCACCTTCTTATTATTGCCATAGACAGAAGAAGATGAAGCAAATATAAAATTTTTTATATCATATTTCACAGCGGCTTCTAGGAGATTCATTGTGCCTCGTACATTAACTTCTTCATATAAAAGCGGATTAAGTAGAGAATTGCGCACGCCAGCCATTCCAGCTAAATGGACTACTTTATCTATTTTTTCTTTTTTAAAAATTCTATCAATCAATTTCACATCACGAATATCTCCACGATACAACTTAAATTTGCAACCTTTAAGCAGAATTTTAATGCGAGCTTCTTTTAACTTGGGATCGTAATAATCATTAAAATTATCAACTATACAAACATCGTCCCCTCTCTCAATTAATTTTTTTGCCAAATTAGAACCAATAAATCCCGCTCCTCCCGTGATTAATATTTTCATAATATAAAATTTATTATTGATTAACTCATCACTTACTTTTCCATCTATAACAATACTCCTTTAAAAAACTTTATTCAAGAATGTCTTTTACTTCAAATTTTAAATCCTCTGTCATTATTTGCTCCTGATTGAAATCGCCATTTTTGGTTCTCACGTGAACTTTTACAGGAATATCTGTCACGCCAGATTGTTTTTGAATTAATAATTTATAATTATCTCGCGGAAAATCAGCAGGCAGTTCATATTTAATCTTAGCCTCGGTTTTTCCTCCAATCAAAACATGTGCCATAAAGCCAATGTATGTTTTATTGAAATCTTCTCCGGAATTAATATCATTTACCATCGTTCTTTCTAATAAATGGGCTCCTCTTGGTAAATATAACCGCATATAAGAATGATAATCACTAGTGCGCCAATCACCGTACGGCGCTGTATTTCTATAAAGAATTTCCAGATTAACAATAGGTTTTTCTGCTGTTAAATCAATGTCGTAATTAATTTCCCTTTTTATATAATAATCAGTCTTAAGAGCACCCATATTGGAATCTACCATCATCAAATAGTCTCCGCTCCAATTTCGATCCATCTCTCCAGTCCAAAAAACACTGCTGGCTAGTGCCTGCAGATTCTCATCTTTAAAATTGATCATGACATTTTTTTCTCGAAACTCCTCATGCGCCAACTCAACAAGTTTCGGTATATTATTAAGACTAAACAATTTATCAATCAGGATTGGAAGTATTTTTTTCATAATTGTTTTTCTGTTTTGCGTATCAATATCCGGATTTAGAATATATTGCTTCTCAACAATTTCTTCCAGCTTAAGGAATGCATTGTCAGAATTAAATTCGACGCTATAGCCTGGCACAGTAATCGGACCGGTAATTTTTAAAATATCATTCAAAACCTGAGAATTAATCGCTATAACTCCTTCAAAATTATCAGCACCCATACCACTTAAACGATAAAAATACTTCGCCTTTTCAACATTAGTTGGAAAATCAGGTGAAAAATTAGAATCGCGAAACTTCCAATTTTTAAGCTGCATCATTCGCTCAAAAGGATAAGGAGTTGGAATTTTTGCACTGATTCTTTGATCTAGCAAATTAGCATCTTCAAAATAAGAAGAGGTCACCTCGCCATCTTTTATTTTAATAATGGCATACTGTCCAAGAAAACCCCCACCGGGACGCAATTCCATATTGTTCTGCAATAACAACATAAAAGTTTTTACTTTCCCATCTTTTTGAGTAAAACTCTCTACTAATTTATCCAAAACGTTTAGTTCTTTTTGTTCATCTTTGCTAATTGGCAATAAACCAGAAATTTTATTTAAAGCAGAAAGAGTTTTAACACCAATCATCTGTTTATTAGTTTTAAGAAAAGAAAAAAGAAAAAAACTCGCAACAATAAACACCAGAAAAAAAACCAGCCTGACTAGGCTTTTTTTCTGTAAAAACTTCCTTAGTAATAAATAAGACTTAATCTTAAACCGATTAAACTTATTTGATTTAAATTTTATCATATACAATGCTTCTGTTTTGTCTTAGCTTTTTAATTTATTCCTCACTTGAAAAACACTATTATTCTATCTGAAAAAAATCAGTTTGGCAAAAAGGATTTTTAGTTTTATAATTAAAATAATGAAAACGCTCAATAATATCAGCAAACATCAACTGTTTTCCATCCTGGGATTTCTTATCCTTGGCTTGGAATTTTTGGCGATTATTTTAGCCATTGTTAATTTATTTTATTGGCCAATTTTAGCTTGCTACATTTTTCTAGGAACAGTCTTTTTTATCTTTCTTGTTTTTCATAACTACAAAAATTTAAAATCTCCCTCGATACTAATCGCCGCATTTATTATATTATTAGCGATCAGTATTCTTTCTCAAACTACAGAACCAACCGTTTTTTCCGGACGCGACCAGGGATCATTCAGTGAAGCAGCAATTAGACTTTCTCAAAATCATAAACTCTCTTTTGAAACAACTGCGTCGCAGGAATTTTTTAAAATTTATGGTCCCGGAACCGCCCTTAACTTTCCTGGCTTCAATTACACTCAAAATGGACAACTAACCACACAATTCTCTCTTGGCTATACAGCTTGGCTAGCAACTTTTTACAGTCTTTTTGGTTTGACTGGTTTTGTAATTGCAAATAGCATTACACTTTTTTTGTTTTTATTTTCTTTATTTCTATTAACCAAAATTAACTCAAATTCTAAGACTGGATTTTTAGCTATTTTCATACTACTCAGCTCTTTTGTTTTTTCTTGGCTATTTAAATTCACTCTAAGTGAGAATCTTGCACTAGGAATAATCTGGTTTGGTATATTAGAATTGAATTTATTCTTAAAATTAAAAAAGGAAATTTATTTCTTAGGCGCCATGACTTCCTTTCTTATTCTCGCCTTCACAAGAATAGAGGCCTGGGGAATGCTTCTGATGCTTCTGCTTGTCTTTTTCATCCTTAAAAAGACTAATAAAACTGTTGCAAGCAAAGCTTTGTTAAAAAAAATCATTTGGCTTATCGGCGGATTCGCAATCATCTTTATTGCAAATATCTATGTCAATAATCAATTCTATCTTGCATCTCTTAAGGGGTTAATCCGTTCATTCTCATCAACAGGAAGCAGTTCTGTTTTATTTTCCACAACAAATTATCTTATAAAAATATTCTCCATTTACAATATTATTCCTTTTTTCTTCATCGGAGTAATTGGAATAGTCTATTTTTTAATAAAAAAGCGCTACCTGCTGCTAATGCCTTGCTTCATCATCCTGCCGACTTTCATTTATCTGAGCCACCCAGGCATCTCCTTGGATCATCCATGGATGCTTCGTCGCTTTGCTTTCACACTCATTCCTGGTGCAATTTTTTATTCAGCCCTGATTATCAATCATATATTTACAAGAAAATTTTCATTTTATCTTTTTTCCCTGATACTAATCGGCACTAATTTAGTGGTCGCCCTGCCTTATTTTGACTTCAAAGAGAATAAAAATCTACTCACACAAATAAAACCACTAAGTGAAAATTTTTCTTCTACGGATTTAGTCTTGGTTGATCGTCTCGCATCAGGAGACGGTTGGTCAATGATTAGTGGGCCACTCAGTTTTCTCTATGGAAAACAAGCAGTCTATTTTTTCAATCCAAAAGATTTAGCAAAAATTGATACAAGCAAATTCTCCAACGTTTTTTTAATTATTCCAAATAAAAATCTACCTTTCTATGAAAAGGATGA
This sequence comes from Candidatus Moraniibacteriota bacterium, assembly GCA_049303795.1. Lineage (GTDB taxonomy): Bacteria > Patescibacteriota > Minisyncoccia > Moranbacterales > UBA2206 > UBA9630. The sequence goes on along the minus strand of JBAQNM010000013.1, from coordinate 69,146 downwards.
CTTTTTGAAAATGTTTACGGCGCAAAAAGACTACACAATTAAAAGAAGCTACCTCGATACATTTGATCCTGAAAAAGTGAAAAATATCTCTCTTAAACTTCCTCAAAAAACGGAAACCATAACCGAAGGAAAGATTTATCTTTTGAATAACTAGCTTTTAATAAAATTTAAAGTTTCACGAGCACATTTTTCCCAAGAAAATTTACCAAGTTGAATGAAACCTCTCTCAATGAGTTGTTCTTTTTCTTTTTCATTCCCCAAGATTCTCACGATTTTCTCAGATAATTCCATGGAGTTTCCACTTTCAAAATACAGCGCGGCCTCACCAGCAACCTCTGGCAGACTTGAATTATTAGCACATATAACTGGAGTGCCGCAAGCAAAAGCTTCAAGAATCGGAATTCCAAACCCTTCATAAAGCGAGGGAAAGATAAATGTTTCAGCGTATTGATAAAATTTTACCAAATCAGAAAAGCTCACTCCACCGGTCAGAATAATATCTTTAGAGTAAGCTGAATTTTCAATAACTGCAAAAGTTTCTTCCGCTTTCCAGGCTGGTGCACCAGCTAAAACTAATTTTAATTCTGGATACTTGCCACTTTTTTTTAAACTAACAAATGCTTCAACTAGAGTGTTAAGATTTTTTCGTGGTTGAATTGCTCCGACATAAAGTAAGAACTGAGAATTACCGAGACCATAATTCGCCAGAAAAGCTAACTTTTTTTGGTCGCTAATTTTTGTTGAAAACAAATCTCCATCAAAACCATGATGAATCACCTGGACTTTTTTAGAATTTATTTTAGGATAAAAATGCAGAATATCTTTTTTAGTAGAAGCAGAAACAGCAATTATTTTATCAGCTTTCTCAATAGCATAGTTGGCATAAAAATTCAGTTGCCATAAATCTTTTTTAAGAAACATTTTAGGAAAAACTTTAAAAGCCAAATCATGAACGGTGATAACCGTTTTTAATCTCCTAGAACGCAAAATTGGTAAAGCTTGCATCGGCATCCAAAGAATGTCTGGCTTGTCTTTTTGAAGTTCAAAAGCAAATCGTGTTTGCGTCCAAACAAAAGGAAAGGGCTTTTTCTTTATCTTATAATTTGGAAAATCTGGTGGCGAAAGATTAGGATTAAAATTATTTCTATGATACAACAAGAAATCACTACTTCCATCCAGTTGACCAAAATATTTAAGCATATTGAGAATATAAACGCGAGTGCCATCAATCCTTTTTGCGTCCAAATCTGCTGCTTGAATTGCGATCTTCATTATATATATTGATCCTTTAAAATATTATTAATGATATTTTCCCATGCCCAAAATTCCAATAATCGTTCCAAGGATAGCTGTCACTATGGTGAAAATCCAAGCACGCATAGTTATTTTTGTTTCTGGCCAACCCATTGCCTCAAAATGATGATGCAAAGGCGCTGCTAGAAAAACTTTTTTCTTAAAAATCTTTTTAGAGGTTAATTGAATAATCACAGAACCAGATTCAAGAATATATATAAAAACAATCAAAAATAAAACTAAGGTCGAATTTGTAAGCATAGCAACAACTCCCAGTGTTGCTCCCAAGGAAACTGCGCCAGTATCACCCATAAAAAATCTAGCTGGATAAATATTAAACCAAAGAAATGCCAAAAGTGCTCCCGATATAGCACAACAAAATGCAGCTAAATCAATTTTATTTTGAAAAAAAGAAATTAATGTAAATGAACTGAAGGCAATCAATAAAATTCCGCCATTAAGTCCATCTAGACCATCCGTTTCATTAGACGAAATAGCAGCAAATAAAATTATAAACATAAAAAGTGGAATATACCACAAGCCAATACTAAAATCTCCCACTGCAGGAATATGAATTTGATCCCAACCCAACTTATAATAAAACCACCAAGCACCTAAGGCAGAAATAATAATCAGCCAGCCAAAGCGATAAATAAACCGGATACCTCCTCCTTTATTTTTACCAAAGCCCCTAACACTAGCCCAGTCGTCGCAAAAACCTAGGATGCCAGCCGCAACAAGTGCGAATAAAGGTGACCAAACTTCCTTTCGACTAAAAAAGTCTAGCCGTGCAAAAAAATTAATCTCCGTCCATTTGGCAACTAGGGGTAAAAAATAATGCGAAATATAAGCCAAAATGAGCACTGTAAACCAAACTAAAATCCCGCCCATAATTGGCGTGCCACTTTTGTGTTTATGCAACTCGCTTACGAAAGTCAGCTTTTCCCCATCCACCGCATTTGTTTTTATTTTAATTCCAATTTTGTATTTATATAAAAAATGCGTCATTAATGGGGTTAGCATAAAAGCAAAAATAAACGCCAAAAATCCAGTAAATAATATTTTCATAATATTTATAACTTCCGGAATAGTTTGAATTTGAGAAATATCCATAATTATTTTTAATTATTTCCACTCATAACTGGAATTTACCCAGTTTACCAAAGTTTTCATATCATCCCAACGTTGTTCATCATTCAATAGAACAGAAATTATTTTATGCTTTCCTGTTGAATCTGTCGAACCTAGAAGGAGTGACTTCCCCGCCAAAGGTGTAAATCCAGTTTTTCCACCCAAACAATTTGAAATATTGCCTAAAAGTAAATCTGTATTTTTTAGGAGATGCATTCTTTTTCCATCAGTGGAAAAAAATTGTCCCTCTGATATCTTCATTGTTTCCCAAATTAATTCATATTTCATTGATTCAGCGCCAATTCTCGCAATATCATAGGCAGATGAGTAGCATTCATTTTCTTTTCCATCAATCTCCAGGCCAGAAGGCGTGCAAAAATGCGTATCAATTAAACCCAAATCTTTAGCTCTTTGATTCATCATTGTAACAAAATTATCAGCTGATCCGGCGATATGAATGCTCAATGCTGTTGCCGCATCATTAGCACTGTTAAGTAGCATTGCCTTTAAAAGATCAATTGCCCTAACTTTCTCTCCAGCAAACAACCTATTACCATTGCAAAAAACACTTGTTGGGCAGCCAACTACGGTACCATAAACTTGAAGTGCTTCTTTAGGGATGGTAACTTCTTCATTGAAGTCCTTTATATTTTCCATTGCTAAAATCGCCGTCATAATTTTAGTAAGTGATGCAATTTGAGTTTGCTTTCTTCCATTTTCATAATGCAAAATCGTTCCACTGGAAACATCAATTGAGACAGATGCCCCAGCCCAGACCTTAAGATCAGAACAATCCTTTTTCCTTATTGGAACCAAACCGATATTACTAACTGCGATATCTTGCGAGTATTCTTTTTCTGTTCCATTTTCTCCCACTTGTTTTTTCTCATCTTGCTCTCCTAATACTTTCTGCTCACCTGAAATGGTTATTTCATTTTTTAAATTATCGAATGCAAGTTTAAAATCTTCCTTGTTAAAACCTGGAAGTAGCAGAAAAAAAATAAAAGTTAAAATTATACTAAACATAAAACAATAAAAAATTAAACTGGAGTATCTACTGGTTCTGCTTTTTTAATTTCAATAACTTCCTCACTCTCAGGCCTTTTACTTAAAGTTTCCCAATCAGGAAGCTTTTCTACCTTTTCCATACCTATTTTTTTCAGGAAATCAAAAGAAATATTATACAGATAGCGTCGATTATCTTTTACATTTTCAATCTTATCAACTAAACCGCGAATAGACAATGCCCGCAAAGTAAAACTGCAATTTACCCCCCTAATTGCTTCTATTTCAGCACGAGAAATCGGACCACGATAAGCAACAATAGATAAAACCTCCAGCGAAGCTTGGCTTAAATTTTCTTGAATTTCACTTTTCATCATCTCAGCAACAAATCCAGCATTAACAGAGTTGGTCACTAATTGAACAGAATCTCCAATTCTAATCATAGATAATCCACGACCATTAGCATAATCACCCATAAGTGCCTCCAGTGCGTTTTCGACGTCCTCTTCATTCACACCACAAATCTTAGCTAATTTGGAGATTTTTATTGACTCCCCGCTAGCAAACAACAGACTTTCAATGATTGATTTTATTTTTTCCAATTCCATATTTTTGTTTATTCATTATTACTACGCATGCTCAATTTAATTTCCTGAAACAATTCCGCTTGCTCAACGTGAATCATTCTCTGCTTAACCATTTCTAGCATTGCCAAAAAAGAAATAATTACATCAATTTTGTCTTTAGCTTTATTTATAACTTCGGAAAAACAAGTTTCAATCTTGTTTCTCAAAGTAATTTCCAGATCACTAATTCTTTCCTCTAGCGTAACCACCTCAGTCACAATCTCTTCCTGTAATTTTTCTGCCGATGGTATTTCTACTAAAACTTTTTGAAAATACTTCTTCAAATCCATTGCATTGATATTTTCTGGTGGATAAAAAACTGATTTTATCCCAAAAAAAGATGGTCTCGAGTAGCAAATATGACCCACGCTTGCCAACTTGCCAATTCTGATTGATATTTCTTTGAACTTCTTATATTCCTCTAATTGTCTTGATAAATCCCTTATTTCTTCTTCTTCATCGTCGCTAAACTTTATTACTGGCAGAAGTGCACGCGATTTGATCAAAATTAATTTAGCGGCAACAGACAAAAAATCAGCCAGATTCTCTAAGTGGATATTTTTATTATCTCGAATATGCTCTAGATATTGATCTGTAACTTTAGCCAGATTTAGCTCAGTAATACTCAATTTTTCCTTCTCAATCAATTCTAATAGCAAATCCAATGGTCCTTCGAATTTTTCTAATTTAACATTATACACGATTTTTATTTTCCACTTCTCGCTTATTGCTTATTCTATAATTTGATTATACAATACAAAGAGTAATAAAACAATTATGAAAGATCAAATTGAACAGATTAAAGCTGAATATGCAAGTATCGCCCAGGAACTAAGTTCTCCTGAGGTGGTTCGTGACATGCAAAAAATGACCAGTTTATCAAAAAAACAAGCAGAATTAACCGAAATAATGAATAAAATCGAAGAACTGGAAAAAACAGAGCAAAGCATGGAAGAAAATGCTGAGATAATCAATACCGATATAGACGAGGAAATGAAACAAATGGCTATGGAAGAAAATATTTCCCTATCTCAAAGAAAAGCTGAGCTAGAGAAGCAATTGGAAGCTATGCTGCTACCTAAAAATCCTAATGACAAAAAAAATGTTATTGTTGAAATTCGCGCTGGAGCAGGTGGTGACGAATCAGCATTATTTGCTGCCAACCTTTTTCGCATGTATTCCCGCTACGCTGAAAAAAATCACTGGCACATAGCTCTTCTTAACTCTAACCAAAATGGCATTGGTGGCTTCAAGGAAGCTGTTTTTGAAATTAATGGTTCTAATGTTTATGCTAAAATGAAATACGAATCGGGAGTCCATCGTGTTCAACGCATTCCGGAAACAGAAAAAAACGGCCGTGTTCATACATCAACAGCAACTGTTGCCGTACTTCCTGAAGCGGAAGAATTTGATTTTAAAATTGAAGAAAAGGATATTCGTATAGATACTTTTTGTTCATCTGGGCCTGGCGGTCAATCAGTTAACACTACAAAATCAGCCATCCGCATCACATATCTACCAACTGGAATGATTGTTTCCTGCCAAGATGAGAAATCGCAAATTAAAAACAAAGAGAAGGCTATGACTGTTTTGCGTTCACGACTCTTGCAAGAAGAGGAAGAGAAAAGAACTAAAGCATTAGATAGTCAAAGAAAATCTCAAATCGGAACTGGCGATCGCAGCGAAAAAATCAGAACTTACAATTTCCCCCAAGATCGCATCACAGATCACCGCGTAAAATTAAATTGGAGCAATTTACCAGGTATTCTGGATGGAAATCTTGAACCAATAATCAACGCCTTGGAAGAAGAGGATATTAAAATAAAACTAGCTAATCTCTAAAAATGTCCTCCGTTAAAGACTTATTAACCAGCTATTCATCCCTTATAGATCGAGTTGATCTGGAATTAATCCTTTCTCATGCTCTAAAAAAATCAAGGGAGTATATTTTAACATATCCAGAAACTCCTTTTTCTCACAACCAAAAAATAAACACTCTGAAAATGATTCATAGGAGACAAAAACATGAATCAATTGCGCATATCGTAGGAGAAAAAGATTTCTATTATTTAACTTTTAAAGTTAACAAGCACACACTGATTCCTCGCCCAGAGACAGAACTACTAATAGATGAAGCTTTGAATTATACAGTGAATCAAAAAAATATAAACGCTATAATTGATATTGGAACTGGTAGTGGAAATATTATTATTTCAATAGCCCATAAATTAAGAAATGAAAAAATAAATTATTTTGGAATTGATATTTCAAAAGAAGCATTGAATATTGCAAGACACAATGCTAAAAAATATAATCTAGACAAAAAAATAAAATTTATCAAAGGAGATTTACTATCGCCTCTTATAAAGAAAACTTCCTCTAAATTTTCAAATGCCATTATTATTGCAAACCTGCCTTATCTCTCAAAAGAAATTTACCAAGCAACAAAACCGGATGTAAAAAGCTATGAACCAAAATCAGCACTCTACAGCTCACAAAATGGATTAGCACACTATAAAAAATTATTTGAACAAATAAAACTACCGCCCCTGCGCAATAAAATAAAATTTATTTTTATTGAGTTTAGTCCGGAACAAAAAAATGCACTTGAAATTTTAATTAAAAAAATATTACCCTTGGCACAGATACGTTTCAAAAAAGATTTAGCCAAAAAATGGCGTATTTGCGCGATTAATCTGGAAAAATGAGCCAATACTAAGCTACAGACAAAACAAAAAACCGCATGTTAGCGGTTTTTTGTTTTATACATAACGACGTTTGTATATACCAACTACTTGAATGAAATACTCAAGTAAAATTCGTCTCGTTAAAAGACTATTTTTTCTTTTTCTTTGCAGCAGCTTTCTTTTTTGGAGCAGCTTTTTTTACAGTCTTCTTAACAGCTTTTTTTACAACTTTTTTCTTTGTTGCCATTTTACTTCACCATCCTTTCTATTTTATTTTTAGAGTTTCTTATTTGAAACTCTCCTTTTTATATTTTTTAATATTTTTATTTCGACCTTTTGTTTTCAAAAAATATTTCATAAAATTTTATAAAATAATTCTTGCACTTAAATTATACAACATCTATTTTTTTATGCAAGAGAAAAAGTTATCCACAGTTGTTTTTTTTAAAATTTTTTTTGAAAATAAAAAAATAATTTTAAATATTAGCTATTAGAATAAAATAATTCGTTTTATTTTTTAAAAATATTTATTAAAAAAATTAAAAAAAGATACGCTTTATTAAAACTAGATTAAATAAAAAAAATATTACTAAAAAATAATACTTCCATAAAAATAAATCAGAAAGGGTTTAGTATGATTTTAAACTTTTTTCTTTAACTCAAGTTTAAATATTGGTTTATTCTTTATTTCCATAGATTTTAATAATATTTATTTCTCGATTCCATTGCCAGAAGAGGCCTTATTTTTATTCCTATATATAAAGAAAAAAGTCATTGTTGCAAAAACTGCTCCTAATGTGTCAGCTAGCATATCTTTTTGAGCATCCCAAATATCACCCTGACTTCCAAGATAAGCAATCCCCGCTTCAGGATTAGCCAGCGCCGCATAAATCCACTCGATTAACTCGTAACTCATGGCGATTGTTGCAATAGCAAAAACTGGATAAGTAAAAAGAAGGAATTTATTAGTAATCATTTTTTTACTCCAGAGCCATTCTGTAATTGCAAATGCATAGAAGCCAACTGAAAAATGCGCCAGTCGGTCAAAATGATTTCGGTGAAAACCAAAAAGATCTGTCACCCAATCAAATGGAACTAAAGCAAAAGTATAATGCCCTCCAATGGTGTGTAGATATATCAACACAAAGGCAAAAACATAAGCTACCTTTGAAAAACGAACTCCCCTAACATAAAGTCCAATAATAAACACTAGAATAATCCAAACTGTAAGATTCTCAACAAACCAAGTCGCACGATCAATTGGATTAAACGAAAATATTAAAAATTCGACTCCATATATACCTAATAGCCAGTACAAAAAATTCGATGTCTTTTTCATATAACTTAATTTTATTTATTTTAATTCTTATTGTTTTAAATATAGCACAGAACTTATCACAAAAAAAAGACTGCCTTACAGCAGTCTTCTTTATTTATATGTTTATTCTACAAATGTCAACGCTTTCCCCTTCTTACTGCCTCTTCCTGTTCGTCCAATACGATGTACATAGTCGTCATAGGTTTCAGGAAGGTCATAGTTGATAACATGAGACACGTCAGCAATATCAAGTCCACGCGCTGCCACATCGGTTGCTACGAGAATCTGAACACGATCATCTTTAAACAATCCCAGCGCTCTTTGTCTTTGTGCATGGTTTTTATTGCCATGGATAGATTCAGCCTTAAAGCCTCTTTCAAGAAGTAACCTTGAAAGCTTTTCCACTCCATGTTTAGTGCGTCCAAAAATCAAAACTTTACTCAATTCTTTTTGATTTAAAAGATCATGTAGAACATCAAGTTTATCTTTTCCTCTTTCAACCTTTACAACATCTTGATCAACATTTTTAGCAGTATCTCGCGTTTTAACAGAAATTTTAACTGGATCTTTGAGAAACTCCTTAATAATTCTTTCGATATCCGGTGAAATCGTAGCTGAAAAGAAAAGTGTTTGCCTGGTTTTTGGCATACCCGACATAACATAACGCATATCATTAATAAAGCCCATGTCTAACATTCGATCAGCTTCGTCTAAAACAACGGTGTTGATTTGTCCTAAGCTAATTCTTCGACGTTCGATTAAATCCTTCAATCTACCTGGAGTCCCAATAATAAAATTATGCTCAAGACGAAGACCATTGATTTGTGGTCCAATGTTCATTCCGCCTACGCAACAAACTGAAAATATACGCATGCCTCTGACAAAAGCTTTTAATTCTTGATCAATTTGAATCGCAAGTTCTCGTGTTGGCACAATAATTAAAACTAGCTCGTTTTTATTCAACTTTACCTTATGGATAAGTGGGATAAGAAAAGCAGCCGTTTTTCCTGTTCCGGTGTTGGCAACACCAACCAAATCAACTCCTTTGAGTATATGTGGGATTGAACGATCTTGAATTGGAGTTGGATCAACGTATCCATGCTCAATAACAGCCTTTTTCAATTGAGCATCAATCGCAAAATCCGAAAATGCATGCTCCGGAATAAAATGCTCCACTTCTTCAGTTATGACTGCCTTATTAATAAAACGAGCCATGCTGATTTGCTCACCATGTTTTTTTCTTGGCGCAAAACGCCTTCCACCACCTCCACGAGAATTCGAAGTCCTACTAGCTGGTCTTTGTTGACCACCCCTGCTTGATTGTCTTTTTTGCATATGTTTATCTACATAACTTTCTCGCCGTTAGAAATAAAAAAAATATGGCGAATTGTCTCGAAAGTTTTAGATAAAGCCAGAAGACTTTGAAGTTTTTTAAATTAAGTATTTAAAAAAGTAAAACCAAAGAGATTACAGTCACGTTTATTGAGTATATACTAGAATAATAGCTTTGTCAAGCTAATTTATAAGTACTGCTAGCCCTAATAAAAATCACTACCTCCGTATGGTAGATATAGATTTTACAAGCTATTTTATTTTTTTGACAAAATATCTTAATCTCTCAAAGTATCTAATTATTTATTGATTGATTTTTGGTGTATAATAAAATAAGCGTTATGAAACCAACTTTAAATCGTTTTATTTATGACAGGGAAATATAAAGCAAAGTTAAAAATGAACACAAATGGGCAAAAAATCAATCAGTCTGAGTTTGATTATGTTTATAATCAATACTTCACTCCCCTTTTTCGCTATATTATCTGTCAAACAAAAAATAAAGAAATGGCCGAAGATATCGCACAAACAGTTTTCTTAAAAGCTCTTAAGCAAAAAGAAAAGTCTGGTTCTGAAAATTTTCCTCCGATTTATTATTTTTTTACCATAGCCAGAAATACCATTATTGATCATTGGAAAAAGAAAAAAGAAATTGTGATGGATATTTCCGGAATAACCTTTTCTTCTCTGATTGACGAACGAGAAACCCCACAAGAAAGACTAGAAAAAAACTCTGATTCGGAAAAAATACAAAGAGCATTAGAAAATCTAACTTATGAGCAAAAAGAAGTATTAACTCTTCGTTTTATAAGTGATGCCTCTAATAAAGAAATTTCTATCATACTCAATAAAACAGAAGAAGCGATCAGACAGATTCAATACCGAGCCATTAAAAAATTACGAGAAATAATCAAAAACTATGACTAATCAAAAACAATCCAATACAGAAAAAGCTTTTGAGCTATTAGAATCCAGAGTTAAACTAGAAAAAGTTTTTGCAATGTTTCCTAGCGAGAAGGAGGAAATTCAAGAGATTGCAGAGTTAATGAATTTACTGCATGAAAAAAAAGAAAAAATTTGTGCGCCAAAGAAAATTTTAGAAAAAATATTTGAGAAAAATGAGTTGTCAAACAAGAAAACCGGTCGATTATCTATGTTTGAAACTCTAAATAATTTAATTAATAATTTAATCATAATGAATAAAAAAACAAACCTAATAATACCAGCTGTTGCAATTTTCGTGTTTTTAGTTATTGGAGTTGCCATCTTCAACTCTTCCAAAAACACAAACGAAAAGCTCGCGGATAATTCAATCAAAAAAATAGCAACTAAAGACAAAAAAATACCTGAAACTGCAATTGTCACAACTACCACTGCAACTGGAGATAAAGAAACAGATGCAGCTATAAATGCGACACTGAATGATATTATGTCTGATGACGATTTAAACGCAGAATTTTCCGACATCGATTTGGCACTTTCGGATGAGACCGATATTAATCAAATTAACAATTTATTTAACGACAATGAATTATAAAAAAATTTCAAAAATATCACTCGCTACATTTCTTGTTTTGACATTTGCTTTTCCTTCTTTTTCACTAGCAGCAATCGGAGATGATTCAGTTCAAGCTGATCGTGATGCTAAAAGAGCAGACATTGAGGCGCAAAGAGATGCTAAAAAAGAGGATATCCAAACTCAAAAAACAGAGAAAACATGTACGATGATTACAAATCAAATTGAACAAATTCAAAGTAGATTAACCGAAAGAATTGAAAAACTAACCCAAAAAAGAACTGAGACTCAAGCCAATATTGAACAACGTCTTCAAGAAAGAACTACAAAAAGAACGGAAAGAAGATCTACTTGGGAAGAAAAAAGAGCAACTAATTGGGAAAAACTCCAAAATAAAGCTCAAACTGATGAACAAAAAGCTGCCGTGGCTAAATTTATCGAAATAGTACAAACAGCGGTGAAAACAAAAAATGATGCAATTGATAAAATCATAACTGAACTTCATGCCACCATTCAAAGTAAAAATAACGAAAGAAAATCAGAAATTGATGCACAAATAGCTGAATACAAAAATGCTATTACTTCTATCGCAAATCAAGTTAAATCTGATTGCGCTGCTGGCAAAGATGTCAAAGAAATCCGTGAATATTACAAAACCCAAATTAAACAAGCACGTGATACGTTTCAAAATAGAGAAAGAAAAACCGAAGAATTTCGCAACGAAATAGAAGCGCTAAGAAATGCTAAGAAAAATGAAGTAAAAGCTATCATTGAAACCTTCAAAAAAACCGTCGAAGATGCCAAAGCTGAACTCCATGCTGCATTTCCTACTACTACGAACGAATAACAAACTAATAAAAAAACACTCGCGTCTGCGAGTGTTTTTTTATTTTACACCTTGCTTAATTCTAATTTCGATTTCCAAAAAAAATATCCCACTACCGTAAAAGTCATCAAAGGAGAAACCCAGCTAGGAATATGCGCTCCAAAACTATCCATAAGCATAATCGTGCCTAGAAATAAAATTGAATACATCGCTCCATTTTTAAGGTAGGCGTATTTTTTGATTCGATCAATATTTCCGACTGTAAGTTGGCGAAGCACTAAGGCGCCCAATCCGTTTCCTATGATAATAAGCGGTACAGATAATGTGAAAGCAAAAGCCCCTAACACGCCATCGATGGAAAAAGTCGCATCAATCACTTCCAGATATAAAATCTTGCTTATATCAGACAAATTTTGCTTATTATCCATTAACTGCTTCTCTCGCTGTTCAGCATTTTGCTTGAAACCATGAGTGATGAAAAAAGCTGTCGAACCAACCACTGCACCAAAAGCCATCATCGGATTAACTTTCATCGAAAACCAAACTATTGTCGTAAGCAGAATTGACACAACCGCATAAAACCAAATTCCCTGCGAATGGAAAAATCTCTCACCTTTCAGGCCATAGTTTTTCGGTTCAATAAAAAGCCAATGGAAAAATAGGAAAACGAGAAAAGTTCCGCCACCTGCCAAAAGAATTGGGGCAGACATTTCAATCGCCTCAATAACTTTCGGATCATTGCTAAATGTTGCTGTGAGTGATCCAAAAAATCCTAATTTCGGCGTGGCGCCCCAAACAATCATCCATGGCAGAAGTCCCCGCACCACAAAAACTGCAAAAAATAATCCCCAAAGCAAAAACCACCGACGCGCCTTCTTACCCATCGTGGACAAAACTTCCGCATTGATAATCGCATTATCAATACTGCAAATAATTTCAAATAAACTTAAACCACCAATCGCGAGGATGATTGATATCCAATCCATAAAATATTTTTTTAATTATTATTTATTTAAATTTTCTAATATATATTGCAATTCTTTTTTTGCCTCATTTAAATCTTTATAGGCGCTCCTGAAACTTTCGATTATGATTGGCAAATTTTTTGGAACAGCGGCTAGTATTTCTTTTTGCTTAGTTAGATACATTGGCTCATGATCACGAGCTTCCGTTTCAAAACCGCTCAAGTGAACTCCGCACAATCTACTATGGAAACTTGTTGCCATTTTTTCTGCCAATTGCATTGATTTGTCATTGGTAAAACAATGATTTACGTCTAAAATAAATTTAATATCATTTTTTGAAAAAATTTCCTCCAAATCTTCAACATTTTTCCCAATTTTTTTTCGCCAATCGTTATTTTCAATTGCTACATTAAAATTGCAATCTTTCAACATTTCCCAGTCTGAAATTTCATCCGGATGGAAAACCACCCAATCCAAAGAAATTTTTTCATTAATCCTACTAATTGCATCAATTACATCTTTCGGAATAACGTTTCTATCTCTTGAAAATTTCGGGCCATGAATAGAAATGATCTCAAAACCAGAAAAATCTAAATTGTCTATTTCTCTTAAAAATTTTTCATATTCAAAACCAACCTTAAGCTCTATTGCGTTAGCTCCAATAGACCGCAGATTATCTAATGCTTTTTGTAAGGGAAAATCAGTTTCAAATAAATCCCCAGTCGAAAATCCTATTTTCATAATTAGGTTATTTTTTATTTTAATTTAATATTCACAGTCGGCATACCTTTCTTTTTATTATATGCGATTTCAACATTACCTATTTCAGAAATATTTTTGACATGTGTTCCACCGCAAGGAATTTTATATCCTAAACATTCCCAAAAGCGAAACTCTTTCTTTTTAGTATCTGGATAGGTTTTTACCTCCGCTCCTGAGGCAATCATCTCACAAAAAACTTGATTAGTTTTTTCAACAAGCTCAGGCGTAATTTCATCGCTTTCATATCGATTAAAGGCAAAACCATCCTGAATAGCAGAAACTTTAGGAAATGGCAATGATTTGCCAGTAGTTTTTTCCAATAAACAATGATGTAAATGAACTGCTGTATGCAATTTCATTTGTTTATTGCGAAATTCCCAATCAAGCTTACAATCAATTGTTTTTCCTTTCGCATCATCTGGAATTTTTTCAGCCGTTATAAGCAAAATTCCATCTTCATTATATGCGTCTTTTATAGTATCCACAACATCATAACTCATACCGTCAATAATCAATTTACCTCTATCACCTTTTTGCCCACCACCCTGAGGATAGAAAATATTCTCTGCGACCTGAACACAATTTTTTTCATTTTCGTTAAATATTCCAGTGATAGTAGTTTTAATTTCTTTTAAATACGGATCTTCATGAAATTTATGCATGAGCTTATTTTTACTTAATAATTAAATTAACAACTTCCCCCGCCACCTCCTCCGGCGTCAAGTGCGATGTATCTATTATAGCACTATTTTTTTCTTAATATTATTGATATCAAGTCTTGCCCTCGTAAATCATAAACATTTTCCCTAATAATTTCATAACTACTGCCAATAATTTTCCTAATATCTTCTGAAGTATAAAAATAATAAGTTCTTATTCCAAATTCGTCTTCCTTGGTTGATTCTTGATATTCGCCATACTTCATTGAAATATAAAAAATCCCTCCCACATTCAAGGATTCATGCGCTTCGTTTAATATTTTTTGGAGATTATTTCTATTTGAATGTATGAGTGAAGCAAAAGAAAATATCATGTCGATATTCTTAGGAAAAATATAATCTTCAACATCAGCTACTTTGAATTTTCCTTTTGATATATTTTGTTTGGCAATTTTAATCAACTCTTCTGAAATATCAATCCCTAAATAATTATTGGTATATTTTAATATTTCTTTCGCATCCCTTCCATTGGCGCAACCAATTTCTAAAACAAATGGATTTTTCTTCGAAATATACGAAAAACCCTCTTTAACATCATTGATTCTTACGCCAAATTTATTAAATCTATCAGCTAAAGATGAGGCGCTTTTATTGTAAGTATCAATTGTTTGATCTTTTTTGTTCATTTAATTTTTCATAATTTAAATTCCGCTATATTTATAAAATCAATCCCGGAATTTATTCCGGCACCAATATCCGCAAGGCTGTCTCCAATAAAAAGATACTGTGATTTTGGAATATTTTTATCATAGATCAAAAAAAAACCTTCTGGATTGGGTTTGATATATCTCACATCATTGCGAGTGATAATTCCGCTAAATAACTTATCGATTTTTAATTCTTCAAGTATTGGCGCAATCGTTCTTGCGCTATTAGATGTCCAGAGATAAAGCTTCGCATTATTTTTAATTGAATCCAAAATAGGCAGAGTAGCCGGCAATAAATCATATCCACGATAATATTCTTTCTCATGTCTATGATTCATTTCTAAAAATATTTTTTCCGCTTCATCTCCATATTTTTCAATGCAATAATTTTGAATTTCGGCGTATTTGCTGTATTCACTTTTCCTAGAATCGAAATCAATACCATAAGACGAAAAAATTTCTTTCATTTTTTCTCCCCAAGTGGACCAATCAATAAGCAAAGTAGCCAGTGTTTGGTCAAAATCAAAAATGACATATTTTTTGTCTTTTTCATTTAAATAATTTTTAAATTCTTGGATGTTCATATTATTACATAGTTAAGCTATTTTTTTAATTTAAACGCCATTATATTTTTTGCCTTTTCATTCGGATAACCCCAGGCCTTTTCAAATAATTCAAAATCAACTTTGCGATTTTCTATCCCAGGAGCTCCACCTGGATCATTTATAATAAATTCTTCCCCACTAAAACCTTTCAGAACCACAGAATGCCCAGTATATCCATACCTATTATTTAATATCCTGGAATTTATATTTGTAATAATCAAGTAATCATCCAACAACAATTGCTTTATATCATCTATATTTGGAATTCTTCTCTCAGTATTAATTATTTCAATAAATTTTTTCGACAACTTCTTTTCTTGCTCAATGTCGCTATTTTCTATTTGCCTTTTGCCAACTTCTTCCCCATATTCTTCTATTAAATATTTTCCGCCCAATTGAATAAACTTTTCATAATCAAACATTTCAATGTTTTTCACTTCTACGCCTTTTTCTTGAAGCCAAATCAATCCCGCCATTTGCCAAGTCCAAAGTCTGGGAATTTTTGCAGTTATTTTTTCAAGCTCTTTCCAAGAATAATCCTCGCTCGGCCAAAAATATTTCATAATCATCTTCAAAGATGCTTGAAAACAATGTTTATCATCAGCAGTATTTGAAAAAAATGGAATTTCTTTGTATGCTCTCATAAAAATCAATAATTCACTATTTAGTAATTAATCAGCCAACTTGTCAGCCACCTCCTCCGGTATCAAGTTTGATATATCTATTATAGCACTATTTTTTTCTTGAAACATTTTTTTAATAGATTTCCCTACCCCGTAAGTACCGCTAATAAAATAATTTTGCTCATACATTCAATTATAAAAAATCTACTAAAATTTCTTTGACTTCCTTCTTGCCTCAGCACTTCGAACTTGACCTTCATCCATGCCAAAATGATGTGCAATTTCATGCCAAACTGTGTTTTTTACAATTTCCCTAACATCATCAATATCATGCGCACTTTCTTCAATTGGTTTTTGAAAAATTGTTATTTTATCCGGTACTATATTTGTATAATGAGCTCCGCGAGCTGTCTGTGGCACACCTTCATATAACCCTAGGAGTGTCCAATTTTTTCGTAGTTTTAGTTTTTTTCTTTGTGCTAAATTAGGTTCACTCTCAATAAAAACCGCCACATTATCCAACTTTTTTAAAAATATTTCCGGAATAGCATCAATGCCTTCTGCTACAATTCTTTCAAATTCTTCTTTGCTAATCTTAAATAGCTTGTTCGATTTTAAATTATACATAGTTCTAATCAATTTTACTTCATTCCAATCAAATTTTATTCTATGTTAATTTTAGACTACAGTCAAAAAATTTTATCTTTAATTATAAATTTATGCTAGAATAAGTTAGTAATAATTAAAAAGTAAAAAAAATATATGCCAATTCCATGGAATGAAGAATACGGTGTTCAAGTAGAAGAAATTGATAATCAACATAAATATTTCATTGAACTCTTGAATGAGCTTTATGATACAATACTTCATAAAAAATCAGCAAGTGAAATTCAGGAGCTATTTGTAAAACTTGATGATTATGCTGTTTTACATTTCAAAACTGAAGAAGAATACTTTGATTTGTTTCATTATGAGCTAGCTGATGAGCACAAAAAAGAACATAAAAAATTACTTAAAAAAGCAAGGGAATTTAAAAAACACTACCAAAACCATCCAGAAAAAATTTATGATATCCTTGCAGAGCTTTTTGATTTTTTGGAAAATTGGTTAGTAGATCATCTCGCAAATCAAGACAGAAAATATATAGACTGTTTCAAAAAGAATGGTCTGCATTAAAGACTTATTTTTCTCTAATAAAACATACTGGAAGAGCAACTAATCATACCTTAAATAAATATATTTTTATTTAATTATCTATTTAAATATGTAATTATGAGTTGCAAAACTGTTGCAAATGTTACCCAGATAAGATATGGGATTTGAATATAAGTTATCCAGCGTGAATGCGGATAAATCGCTATCATTAACCAAATAAGCGTACCGAGAACCAGCAGAATATCAACTGCTGCCAAAATATTACTCTTAAGCCCAAACTGAATTGGGGTAAAAGAAAAATTGAAAATGAGATTTAGGATAAATGGCAAAACAACTAAAAATGGAATCTGTTTTTTAAAAAACATCCAGAAAACCTTGCTGAATGAAATAGCAATCAAAACATAGAGAAATGTCCAAACAGGACCAAAAACCCAAGCTGGCGGAGACCAGGACGGCTTGATTAATTGTGAATACCAGTTGTAATTGTTCATAATTTTTTATTTAAATTTTTTAATCAAATCTAATTTTTGCACTCTTTTTAACTTTTTAATACGCATTTCTTCCTTGGAAGCCGCTGAACGACTTTTAAATTCCTTGGAATATACCAACCTCACCGGGCGGCGCGAGGCGGTATATTTCGCTCCAAGCTTTTTTTCATTATGCTCTAAAATCCGACGCTCCAAATCAGTAGTGATTCCCGTGTAGAGAGTTTTGTCGACGCATCTTAGGATATAAAGATAATAAGTCATAACTTAATTTTTATTCAAATTCTAGTAAAAAAGATAATCGCGATAGATTTTTAGCTAAATTATTCCTTATTTAAAAAAATATATACCAGATACAAAAAGGCACAATTTTGAATGATAAGCAGTGGAATTCCAATAAAAAAATACCACTTTCTAGTTTTATGTCTGAAAGTAAACATTCCAGCATAAACACCAAGACTGCCAAAAGCTGCGGCCATAAAAAACAATATCCCTTCCGAAATCCTCTCCGTATTATTTTTTCGTGATTTAATTTTATCAAACATCATTACAAAAAAAGCTAGCAAATTCATTGCTAAGAAAAAAATTATAACGCCAATTAATTGATTGGATAAGTTCATTTTTATTATTATTTTGAACCAGCACACTGCCAATTAATTATAGCGGTTTCCGTTTTTTCGCTTACCGCACATACAGATTTACAGCCTTCGCGAGTAGCATTTAAATTAGCGCTAAATAACCATACTTTTGCATTTTCATTATATGTTCCCGCACCAAGCGCCTCTCCTCCTTTAATGCAGGCCTTTTCAGCAATCACTCGTGCCTGAGTCTCTGTTAATTTTATTATCTTTTCATTTGATTGTGAATTTTCTTTTTTTCTTGAGCTATAAACTATAACTCCAAAAATAACCAATACTACCAACAAAACAGAAATCACAATTCGTACTTTTCTCATATTACAAAAATAAATAAATTAATTTTGAACTATTTCTTAAACTATATTATACTTGAGAAAGAAGCCTTCATGAAAGTAGAGTGAAAAATTGGGACCCACCTGGATTCATGGGAAAAATATTTTTTTCCGATAATTTTTTCAAGGGACCCACACGCTCATGCCTGAATTGAGGGCTTTTTTGTTTATTTAAGCCCTGCGTATCCAAAACTAGAAAGTTCTTCCCGAATATCATCAAACTTTTTTCCAGCTAACATTCCGCCGGCAGTAAATTTCTCTTGCGTCACTTCAACTAAACAAAACTCCGGCATCAAAAATTTATCTTTTTCTTCGCAACTCTCAAATTCCACATCAACCAAAACCAAGCCTGATAAATCTTCTTCAAAAACGTCAATTTCGACTATCCTGTTTTGATAGGGATAATCATAGCGAGTCTTGGCAACAACTTTGGCAGGAATTTTTTCAAACACAGCGCATTCTTTCTCTGTGAGAATAATTGTTTGTTCTAATTGATATGACGAATTAGTGCCTTTGATTGGCTCTTTTTTAGTGAGTTCTATTTTCTTCCCTGCTTTTCTAAGTCGAATGACTGGATGAGAAATTTCAGCAGGAATATAGCGATCAACAATCCTCTTTGAAGAACAATCGAAAAGTCCTTTGGGAATATATTTTGCAAGATAAGTCAATTCAAGTTCTTTCATAATTTTTTATTTAGCGAAAGTAGCGACTGTTTGACCAATAAAATATGGCCAAAGAAGAATGGCTATTATAGCTTTCATAAATGTTAGATTTAGAAATCCAATCGTAAAAAGCCAGCCAGCAAACCACGAAAAAGCCGTAAAACCATGTTGTTCAATTTTAATTTTTTCCATATTTTTTAAATTAAAAATTATTAGCTGATATTACTTTCGCTCGACAATAATTGTGCATTTTGTAACAAGAGCAGCAATCGCTCCAACCGCTGCTAAAACTGGAGCAAGAGCAGCTCCGATAACAGTTATTGTCAAAGGAATTTCAATTAAAGTTTTTCCTTTTTCATTTTGGATTATGACGCGACGCGCATTCCCCCCTTTTATTATCTTTTTAATCTTTTCAATAAGCCTGTCACCGGAAACTCTAAATTCCTCTTTATTATTTTCTTTTTTCATATATTTATTAAGTTAATTATCTTTTCCATCTCATTCTCATCTTACCCCAAAAACCTTTCTTTAGCAAAAATAAAAGGAGCTAATCATATTAACGATTAACCCCTCTCTCTTAAAGTTGTTGTTGTTTTTGGAAGGTTCAGGCTATTCCCATTCGGTTGATGCCGGGGGTTTATCGCCTTCGTCATAGAGAACACGAACGATCTCCGGGTGCTTCTGTAATTCCCGTGTGATTTCTTTTCTGACTTTTGGGTTTATTTGATACCCGACAGATGTCATGAAATCAGACGTAACAACGGGATGCAAAACAATTGAGTATTTGTAGACGCGTCCATCACCCTTAATACCAACCGTCGGAACACCATTGAGACTCACGGGACATTGTGAAATTTCTTTATGAATGTTATGCTTTCTCAAAATACCCCGTGCAATATAATCCGCCCAACGAACCGTAGCAGTATTTTTTCTTGTCACCAGAATACCGTTAACTCGCAGAAATAATCCTGGCCCAGGAAAAGGTTCCCGAAAAGCAATGCTTTCTGGAAGTCCCAGTTTCAAAGCAAGGTCACGGATCTCATATTTGTAAAGATCTCCCAGGGGATTATATTTCGGCAGTTTTGATTCTCCGGTATTGTGATGACTTTTAATATGCGATGAGCCTCCATCGCCGGATTCAACCTTGTCCGCCTTGTTTGTTCCTTGGAGCAAAAAACTTGCTCCGAAAGCATCCCCTTCGGAATCCAGACGAGAAAAGTAGACTCCCCGAAAAGCCAATCTTTTCTCTTCTGCATCAATTGTGTGCCCGATGGCGTCAAAAAATCGGACACTATCATCAACACATTTAATATTTGCCCTTGATGCCAGACCATTGGACAGTATCTCCTCCAACTCATTTTGCCGCAAAGCCCCAGTATCAATAACAACTGCAAGCATACGATCTTTGAGAATTGGAGCAGCCAGCATACAAGTCACCGAGGAATCAACGCCCCCACTATAACCCAAGATGGCTTTTTTGTCTCCGATAACATCGACCATTTCTGATCGCTTTTTTTCAATCAGATTTTCGCTGGACCAGTTTTTTTCACAACCACAAAGATCAACAAATTTTTCCAGAATCGCTGGACCGATTAAAGTTTGTTTCACCTCCGGATGGAACTGCACTGCCAAAATTTTTTTCTCCGCGTTATACATTGAAGCGATAACTCCGGATGGTTTGAACTGGGCTATTTTATGAAAACCAGGCGGAACAACTTTCACACTGTCCCCATGACTGGCCCAAACTGTGTGTTCATGGTCACCAAAATCACCAGAAAACACATGCACTGGATTAAAAGCAACCTGTGCTTCGCCATAGTTTTTGTTACCAAAATCGTTAACATCACGGTTGGTAACAACCTGACCGCCCAACACATGCGCCAACCATTGCATGCCATAACAAATTCCAAAAATGGGAACGCCGAGATCCAAGATTTCTTTTGGTGGCACTTGTGCATCCACATCATGAACGCTCTGCTCTCCACCTGAAAGAATGATGCATTTGGGTTTATTTTTTTCCAGCCATTTTCTTGATCCATCCGGACCATAAATAACTGAGCGATAGCCGAGCTCGCGAAGCGTTCGACTAATAAGGTCGGCCACCTGTGAGCTTAAATCAATAACAAGTATTTCTGGTTTAATCATAGTCCTTTCCTCCACCTCTATTTTACTGTTAAAGTTCAGTTCTCTCCTCTTATCAAACCTATTAATACTAAAAAATAACGCAAAAGCGCTAAAAAAGCAAATGTGCTTAAAAAAACTGGTCAAATTATTTTTCAAAAAATACTATCTCACAATCTCTAAGAAAAATTGTTCTTGATTAATTCTTTTTATCAACGCAAAGATTTTATAAACAAAAGACCGGTTTAATCACCGGCCTTTAATATGCTTCTTGTAAAAACTAATGGGTTGGAATTACAGTTTTGGTTGAAGTATTATTTCCTTCATTACCTTCATTAATATCATCCTTAACATCAACGACTGCTTTCGTTGCATATGTCGACCAGCCAGCATAAGTATATTTGCAAGAAACAGTCGTGCTAGCTCCAGCTTCAAGTTCGTCAACCTCTCCATCACAAGATGCTGAATAAGCAGTTGACCACCATTCCCATTTGAATGATTTAGCATCTATTTCTCCTTTATTTTTAATCGTAATTTCAACCTTAAATTCTTCTCCCATTGCCGGATCATGATTGAAATCATAATCAGTAACAGTTAAATCTGGTTTTCCGTGAATAGGCTTTACTTGTTTTGTGATAATATTATTATTTTCATCACTTTCATCCAAGTCATTTTGTGAATCGACAATAGCCTTAGTAGTGTAATCTGACCAATCTGAATAAGTATAAGGGCATTGAACTGTGCTAATCCCACCGGCCGCAATAGCGGCTACCTTTTTCTTGCAGATTTGCTTTGAAGCAGTTGCCCACCATTCCCAGTAAGTTTCAGTTGAAGCAGCTTGTCCTTTATTGCCAATTACTATTGTAGCTGTAAACTCAGAACCTACCTTAGGATCTTCACTTAAGGTGTAGCTCTTGACATAGAGATCGGATTTCTTAACCACCGCTGGAGCTGTCGGACTAGGAGTTGTGATGGGTGTTGGAGTTATCGTAGCAGGCGAAGGACTAACTAAAGGACTAGCGCTTACACTTGGAGTGGGCAGATTCTTCGTATTATCATCTTCAACTTGTGATTTTTTTGAAAGATCATAAAAATAAAAAGCACCCAATACTACAAGCGCAACGGACAACATCGCTATGATGATGATCAGAAATTTTTTTGAACCAGGATCTTTTTCTGGCTCAGGATGTATTTCTAGCTCTTGATCTTCTTGTTCCATATTTTTATAATTAATATTTATTATAAATATATTATAATACTTTTATGTTAATAAATCAAAATTTTACTAATGAAAAACCGTCCGATTTTGTAACTACAAATTCGGACGGTTATATTTTTTCTCCTTTCGGACTAGGATTGTTTTTAATTTTTAGTCTGCATTATCGAGCTCGAGCGATTCCATGTCATCATTCAAAATCAACATAGCCGTGACGACATATGCCGCCCTTTCGTAGTTCTGAAAAAGCATGAGCTGCTCATCGGATAGGGTTTTGGAAAACGCATCGCGCATCTGATCTTTATGAATAACCGCACAGCCATAGCACATGTTAAATCGTTTATTCTCCATGTACACTTTCTTTTTCCTACATGCTATGCATATGTAGTGGTAAAAAAGACTGCTATGAATAAGGACTCCCGGATAATCTTCGAGATAAATGTTGCCATCAACTAAAACTTTAAAAATGCTGTGCGTCTTATTCCTGCTCATCTTTTTGATATACTGCCAGATGGGCAAGTTTTTTTGTTTCGCCTCTTCACATTTTTTTGGATCGAAGCGAACTTTATCGCCCTTCTTGAAAATATTTTCAGCCATCGCAGTTGCCTCCCTTGACCCTTAATTTTAAAGTTAATTGCCTACAGCAACATAGGCAAGAAAACCACCGCAAAATAAATCGAAAATGCCAGCAACAAGCTTGCGATAAAAGACAAGTCCAGCACCAGCCAACAAAGAAAAAAGCAGGCAATCGGGATGATAATCCCGAAAAAGAACAAGGCACCGACCCGATTAACCCGTTCGATTGGATATCCAGTTAAATCGGATAAAAAAATCATTAACCATGACAACCAGTTTTTCATAAACCTTTGGATTGCATTGGTACTAATATTTATCATTCGATCACCTCTTTCTTTTATTAAATTCATTCAAAATCCTTTCCGCCATATCTAAATCCCTAAACTTTCGCGGCTTGATTAGGCCGACATTTCTGTCCTTGATTGACGCAATCAAAACCATGAAGCTAAATGGAATGATTTCCCCATCTTCACTGTCGTGAGCATAAGCGGAAGACACTAAATTAGCAATAAAATTTTTGCCACCAGGATCATTGAAAAGTCGAATCATTTCATCTCGTTGCTTTTTATGTGGCCAGTCTTTCAATTGGCAAATCAAAGGAATCCCGAAGGATGAAAAATCGCCACCAAACTCGTCCGGGGAAAGCATGATTGGGAATAAAAATTGATGATTGAATATGACACTCTTTTTATATTCCCCAAACCACTGCAAGGCAACCGTTTTTTCTCGTTTCTTGCCATCCAAACTAATGCACAATTTCGGATAGACTACTTTAATTGCACAAGTTTCCACAGGATTAACATAACCATTAAAATATTCCATTGGCATATCCTTTAAAACTTTCCAGGCCAAATCGTCATTGATTTCTGCCCAAAGCTGATTCTCATTATCATGCCGAAACCAGCGTTGTTTACAGTAGATGCATTGGTAAATAGCCCTGTCTCCAATAATTCGAATATCCCTGGAAACAAATGGCCGCTTTTCAGAACTTTCTTTCACTTCTCTGCAAAAATCACAAAACATGGCGCCCCCCTTATTATTTTCAATGTTTTAAGTTTATTTGATTTTTAAATAACTTGTTTGATAAAAAAGCATAGCATTTTGGATAATTTAAGTCAATGCGCTGAGAAACCAAAAAATCTAATTGCCAAATATCTTTGTGTATTTATTAATATCTGATAGAATGTATTTGAAATAAATATTAAATTTTTTAAATCATGAAAATATTAGACGTTTTGCATAAACTTGGGATATTACGTTTTGGCTCAAAGGGTGGGACATACAAAAGTTACAAGGACATGCCGGATGAATTGATGTTTGATAATGTCTATAATAAAAAAACCGATCTCGTAGACAAAGATGACCGCAAAAAAGTAAAGGGTCTCCTGAAAAGTAAGGATGAAAAGCATACTAGCAAAAACTCCAGTTTATTATTTTTTGCCTTAATGATCATATCGGCAATAATCACATTTTTTTTCAGTCTAATAATTAGTTTTAATTTTTGGATTATTGCCCTTTTAGGTATTTTGATAGTTTTCTTTTTTAAATTATATGGTTACAAAAAAGGATTATATTCAATAAAATTTATTTGGACATTTTTTGTCGTTTACCTGATTATTTCAATTATTATTCTTTTCGTCGCAATTCCAAATAAAGATCAACCAGCCAGTGTTTCCTCCGGACTAGCCAATAAAAATAAATCAACAAAAAATGATTATTCAGCTAAAGTTGAAAATGAATCTGAATGGATTGATTATGCTGGTGAAAAATCATCCGCCTTTACTTTTCGTTATCCTAAGTCATATCTAGTTGAAGAAAGTGGCACTTCGACTCTAGTTTTCGTTGATAAATCTAAGGATTATGATTATCATATTACATATTCGATGGTAGACGGCGACATTCCTGTCTCAAAAGATTGCGAACAATTAGCCAAAAACATTTTGACTGGCTTCAAAAATGGAGAGCTTCGTTATGCTAAAACACTTACTCTCGAAGGCTTAACTGGTTGTGAGTATGGAATTAATATTGAACAAAATGATAGTAAAATTTTTGAAATCACTTACAATTTTATCTCTAATAAAAAGACTTTTTATATAACAGCCTACGCGAAGCAGCTCTCCGATCTTGATGTTTTATTAAAGATCATGCAAAGCTTTAAATTAAAATAATTTCAAGCTAATAACATGGATAGAAAAACAGACCTTCGATGGTCTGCTTTTTTATTTTCCATTAAATCTCAACTAATTCATATCCCTGATTTCCCAGCCCAAACTCTTCTGCCACTTTCAGCTGATTGTCATGATCTATGCCATTAATTTTTCTAAACTCACCAGCTGATTTTTCATTTACCAAATCCAGAGAAGCTTTTTCCACTGCAACAATATCATCAGAATAAACAATCCCAACATCTTCCATTATTGGCTCTTGTCTCACATCCATACAATCACAAAGCTTCGTAATATTCTGCAAAACATTTATAAAAATCGGCTTTGGAAATTTTTCCAAAATTGCTTTGGAATACTCAGAAATTCCTACCTGAACTTCACTAGCAGATTTTCCCTCCCAAGGAATATCCATCGCATTAATCGGACAAACAGCAATGCACATCGCACAACCGATACATTTCTTTTCATCAATATGGGCTTTATTATCATCAATCATAATTGCATTTACATCGCAATGTTCGGCACAAATGCTACAACCAATACATTTATCAGAAACAATTGGATGTACGCCAGCATGAATTGCCAATTTTCCAGCACGACTGGCAAGGCCCATGCCAATATTTTTTATTGCACCTCCAAAACCAGTTTCCATATGCCCCTTAAAATGAGAAATGACTACAAGCGAATCATACTTCTCAATTCCCTTGCCTATTTTACATCCGTCAATTTCAACAAATTCATCGCCTTTTTCACCATCCAGGATGTCTATTTTCATATCCGTAAAGCCATGATGCTTAGCTGTTTCAATATGATCCGTACTATTCGTTCGGCTCCCCTTATATAAAACGTTACACTCAATGAGTGTTACATCCCTACTCAAACTCTCAATTTTTTGATAAACTTTTCTAACCAAATCTGGATTAATGAAAGTATCACAACCTTCTTCGCCAAAATGAACTTTGATGGCAACATTTTGACCAAGCACAGAAAAGTCAATCTGATTAATAATGCCTTCTATCTCTTTGGAAAAATATACTTTTGACATATGTTTATTTTTTAAAAAATTAAACTATTACTGTCTAATCACTATCTAATTCTTTCTATTTTTATTCTCCCACCACCTCTTCACAAATAACAAAGAAAGTGTGGATAAAACATATCCTCCAGTTGGCACACAAGCCTTGAGAAGTGGGATGCTCTCATTTATCAAAATAAGCCAAATTGTAGCTATTAAATATGTAGCAACAGCAATGAATATTCGTCGCGTCCAGCTTATTTCCCAAGCCTTATCACTTTCCACTTTCATATTACGCTTTTTTATTATTTCAATCTCTTTTTCAATATTCATAAGATTATTTTTTCAATATTTCATTTACAACCTTTATATTGATTTTACGCTAAAATTGCTTCGTGGTCAAAATAAAAAGTGGGTAATCCCGTTTAGGACTACCCACTCAATTCAATCTACTGCGATGAGGTAAAAGTTAAAAAGCGAGTTTTACCCCAAACCTCACCTTTGCCGTCCGAATCGTAGTATCGTTTACTCGTTCCCAATCAAGAGATGGCCGGCAGAACACTTTCATGCTTTTGGACAACTGATAATAACCAATTGGTCCAATGAAGAACCAATTATGGTCATTATCTTGCCACCAGCGGTCATACATTCCGACCGCGCCCAAGGAAAGCTTATCGGTAACAGGATAAGTGATTTCAATTAAATCATCAGTGAAATCACTCCTTTTGCCAGAAATCTCCGTATACTCCCGCAGATCCAGATAAAGCCTCCACTGGCCGATATTCTGTAAAATCCAGACGCCACAATACAAAAAATCGGAACCGTAACTGGTGGTCATTGTCCCGCCGACGAAACGCACTGAGTCCGTGAGGTTCAATGTGCCAAAGGCCTTGACGGTGATGCAGTCACTTTTAGGAGTAGTCACAACATCAATCCCTCCACCGATCTTTTTTTCCCAAAGCCAATACCCCAAAAATTCTTGAGATTGAACGCTCTCCTTGTCTTCGGTCTTGATCCAGTCATTCCGCATAAGAACAAGGGTGGAAATTTCCTGCCCCTTTTCAGTTTTTGTTTCCTGATGTTCTGCCCAAAGATTTGGGCAAGAAAAAACAACAACGATAAAACACACCGATATAATACTCGCCAATTTTTTCATAATCACCCCTCCTGTTTTGCCAGTGAAGAATCTTCCCCGGCCATTAATTTACGAAAATCCTATACTCTCTACAATGAAATGTCCTTGCATCGCCCATAAAATGAGCGCGATGACTATTACTGACTTCAAGAGCCAGGAATAGTCATCGAGAAAATACTCAAATCTCGATTTATTGGCTCCTTTCGTTTATTGTTAATATTCGGTTATTAAACAACTAAGACACTCTAAAGTAGCACGCTTAGCCATTTTCGTCAAATAACTAAACGCTAAATTCTATTAGTAAAATTAAAAAACTCCAGCATTGATATTTTGGAGTTTTCTATTACTTGAGCTACTTTTTAGTGCACTATAAAATTTCATGAAGCAACTGTGCTCGGCCAATTTTCTTTAAAGCAGAATAAGGAATTATTAGATATGGTCCGATTTCTTTTTGAATAGTGGCAAGTTGATTTTTATAAACGGAAGGTCTGATTTTATCAATTTTATTAGCAACAACCACAACGTCTTTTTTATATTCTTCCAAAAGTTGAAGTATTTCCAAATCAAGGTCTTTTGGACCAACATTTGCATCAATTATTAAAACCACTTTTTTCTGTTCATAGTTCGATTTAAATAAATAGCCCTGAATGACCTTTTTAAGTTCAAGCTGATTTTCTTTGGAAGCCTTGGCATATCCATATCCAGGCAAATCAAGAAGATAGAAAGAATTATTGACTAGAAATAAATTAATTTCTTTTGTGCGTCCAGGTTGAGCACTTGTTCTAGCTAGGCTTTTTTGCCCTGTCAGAGAATTGATAACACTTGATTTTCCCACATTAGACCGACCAATAAAAGCCACCTGCGGAATATCTTTTTCTAAAGATTCATCCGGCCCAACAATTCCTTTGATAAATTTAACTGATTTTATATCCATTATTGTTTTCTTAATATAATTTATTACTTATCCCAAATGTAATCCCGCTAATTCCTCTGCTCTTTCTATTCTATATTTAAATTTTAAACTAACGTCACACAAACCATTCTCAAAGATTATAATACCAAATTTTTCCAATGAATCAAGTGTTAAGTATCTGCTTACTTTTTATTTCCATATTTTTTAATTTTAGCTTATAACAATCTTGTTTTTATTATTTTTTCGATATATTAACTTTCTAATTTCTTCAATAACGATTATTGAGAATGAAATTAAAATAATATATACCCATTCCTTAAATTCCAAAGGAACTGTTCGCAAAAATTTTTGGAAAAAAGGATTATAAACAGCAAAGATTTGAAGCACCATAACTAAGCTAGTTGCTCCGATTAAAAATTTATTAGAAAACGGGTTAGAATTAAAAATAGACTTCGTGTGTGAACGACAATTCCAGACATTAAACCATTGGAAAACCGCCATAAGTGTAAGAGAAATTGTCCAGGCTTTTTGCAAATCATTTTGAAAGTATTGATTAAAAACAATCAGCGTTCCAATTGCCATAGGGATCGCCATAGAAAACATTCTAATTAACATCAATCTATCAATAAGGCTAGTTTGTTTTTGTGTATATTTCTTATCTAAAAGACCTTCGCCTTTCGGCTCCATAGCCAAGGCTACATCCAAAAAACCATCCGTCACAAGATTGAGCCATAATAATTGAGTGGCTAGTAGCGGAATAGGAAGACCCAAAAACATAGCTAGGACGATAATTAACGTCTCTCCTAATGCAGTTGAAAATAAATAAAGAATAACTCTTTTTATTGTTACATGTATGTTTCGACCTTCCTCAACACCGTTAACGATACTTCCAAAATTATCATCCAGAAGAATAATATCCGAAGCTTCCTTGGCAACTTCAGTACCAATCTTACCCATTGCCACACCAACATCAGCAGATGTTAGTGATAACGCATCATTAATTCCATCTCCAGTCATTGCGATAGTTTTTCCTGCAAGTTTATAGGCATTAATTATTTTTAACTTATGCAGTGGGCTAACTCGAGCAAAAACACTTACTTTCTCAAGCTGTTCTGCTAATTTCAATTCGGTCATCGATTCTATTTCAGGTCCTTCTAAAATTATATCACCCTGCTTGAAAATACCAGCTTCTTCGGCAATTTTTTGAGCAGTTATTTTATGATCCCCCGTTATCATTACTGGTTTTATTCCGGAAGATTCAACATGATCCACCGCTTCTCTGACCTCTTCTCTGAGAGAATCTTCAATACCAAAAAAACCCACAAAAACAGGACTAATATTTTTGAAAAAATTAGTTTTCTTTTCATATTTTTTCATCGCAAATGCCACTACACGAAGTCCTTTAGCAGACATCTCCAAAAAAACTTTTTCTAATTTTTCTCTTTCTTTTTTGTTTAGAATTTTATTTTCTAATGGACTCCAAATTTTTTCAGAAATTTTTAATATCTCCTCAGGCGCACCAATTAATGACAACAAATAATCACTACCATCGTGGTGAACAATTGAGTGATATTTTAATTCATAATCAAATGGCTTCTCTTCAAATTTTAAAAATTCTTTTTCTAAATCATCTCTTCTAAAACCTATTTTTTCTGCCAAAATTAAAGTCGCGGCTTCGGTCGGATCGCCAGAAATTTTCCATATTTTTAAATTTTCATCAAAAGCCACATTCGCACTACTGCAAAGAGCAGCAATCTTACCGGCCATTAAAAGTTCCGGG
This sequence comes from Candidatus Moraniibacteriota bacterium, assembly GCA_049303795.1. Classification (GTDB taxonomy): domain Bacteria; phylum Patescibacteriota; class Minisyncoccia; order Moranbacterales; family UBA2206; genus UBA9630. Next base: position 38,898 of record JBAQNM010000013.1, on the reverse strand, counting down.
TGATTAAGTGGTTCTATAACCTCATCATTGAATTCTACTTCTCCAACTGATTCATAACCAACGCCTTTTACTTTGAAAATTTTTCCATCAATATAAATCTCTTTTACAGTTAATTCATTTTTAGTTACCGTTCCGGTTTTATCTACAGCAATTATACTGGTTTGGCCTAATGCCTCTACTGCTTGTAATTTTTTAACTAGCACGTTTCTTTTTCCCATTCGCCAAACTCCAGTAGCCAAAACTAAAGTCACTACGATTGGCAGGCCTTCTGGAATTACCGACACAGAAAGCGCTACGATTGTAGTAAGCAATTCTTTAATGGAATGCCCATAAAAAATTCCTGTTACCAAAAGCAAAATATCAATAACAAAAACCAAATAAATTATAAACCTGGAAAAACGCCTAATTTCAACCTTAAGTGGAAGCTCCTCATCAATACCAATTATTTTTTTAGCGATATCTCCAATAACAGTATCACCGCCTGTTGCAATAACAACCGCAAGCCCCCTTCCGGAAATAACATGCGTTCCTTTAAAAACCATATTGTCCTGATCGGAAACTTGCACACTATCTTTTTCTATAGAAGAAACTATTTTAAATTTAGAACTTGATTCTCCGGTAAGCGCAGCTTCCTCCACTTGTAATGATTCGACGCTAATCAGTCTTGCATCAGCTGGTATTTTCTCACCATCTCGAAGAATAATAATATCCCCAGGAACTATTTCTTCATCCGAAATAATATATTCTTTTCCTTCTCGAATAACCGAAGCGGATGTTTTAATAAACTTTTTCAAAGCTAAAAAAATATTCTGGGCTTTTCCTTCTTGAATAGTACCAATTATGGCATTAAAAAAAAGTACAAATAAAATCACGAATCCATCAATACTTTCACCAGTCAAAAAAACAACCACTGCAGCAAAAAGCAAAATAAAAATAAGCGGGCTTTGAAATTGGCGTAAAAAGATAAAAAATAAATTTTCAGTTTTAACCTCTTTGAGCTTATTCGGCCCATACTTTAAAAAACGCTTGCTAACCTCAGCGCTATTAAGTCCATGCTCACTTGAATTTAATTCTTCTAAAATATCTTTGACACTTTTTTTATAATAATTTTCGTTATTTACTTTCAGCATTTTTTTAATTTTCTTATTTTATAATTTAGATTAATTTATTTTTCTAATAAGCCATCTTTTTCAAGCCAATCCTTAACTGCTTCCTGCCAAGAACGTAGACGGGGAAATTTAGTATTTTTCAAAACTGATCGTTTCGGTCTTTTGGCCGGCCGAGGAAACTCGGAAGATGAAACAGGTAAAATTTTTACTCCCTCAATCTTAATAAGTTTAAAAAACTTCTCCAAAGCGCTATACCATGTTTCTTCACCTTCATTGACTAGATGATAGATGCCAAAAGGAAATCTTTTTTCCACCAATTTTCTTGTTGCATCAGCTAGATCATCAACATATGTGAAACAAGAAATTTCGCCGTCCACAGCTTTAAGCGTATTATTTTTCTTTGCCAAATCGAGCATCACAGCAAAAAAACTTTTTTTCGCCCCTTCAGATGCACCTGGCTTTCCGAATAATTTCGAGATGCGAATTAAATAATATTTTTTAAGAATTTTTCGCACATTCTCCTCTCCTGCTAATTTTGTTTCGCCATAGCGAGAGATTGGTTTCGGCAAATCGCTTTCGAGATATTCTTTTTTTTCTCCGTCAAAAACATAATCAGAAACATAATGCACTAAAACTATTCCCGATTGCTTAGCAATTAATGCTAAATATTTTGGCCCATCGCTGTTGATTTTTTTTGCCAGAGCATAAGCCTCGGCGTCTTCTTCAATCTTATCCACAGCGTTATAAGCTGCGGCATTAATAATTAAAAAAGGATTCTCACGAAGAATTTTTTCTTTGGCTAATTTTTCATCCGCAATATCAATATCTTCCTTGCCCCAAGCAAGAATCAAATATTGAGAACCTTTTTTGAAACTTTTTACCAGCGCCTGACCCAACATTCCATTTGCACCGATAATAATAATTTTTAGCTTTTCCATTGGATTTATTTTTTTAATTTCTTCCACCACTCTTCATTGTTTTGGTACCACTGAACTGTCGCTCGCATACCTTCTTCAAAAGAAACCGTCGGCTCCCAACCTAATTCATTTTTAATTTTAGTAGCCGAAATCGCATAGCGTAAATCATGTCCCAATCGATCAGCTACAAATTCAATCGCCTCTTCGTCCTTGCCTAATAATTCCAAAATTTTATAAGCAATTTCTTTATTAGTTTTTTCAACATTTCCGCCAACACAATAAGTTTCTCCAATTTTTCCTTTTTGAATGACAGTATCAATCGCCCAACAATGATCTTCAACATAGAGCCAATCGCGAATATTCATTCCATCACCATAAAGTGGAATCTTTTTGCCTTCCATTAAATTAGTAATAAAAAGCGGGATTAGTTTTTCGGGAAATTGAAACGCTCCATAATTATTGGAACAATTGGAAATGGTAATTGGCAAGCCAAAAGTATGGAAATAAGCGCGAACCAAATGATCAGAAGCTGCTTTCGATGCGGAATAGGGACTACGCGGATCATAGGGAGTGCTTTCATTAAAAGCCGGGTCATCTTTTTTTAGCGAGCCAAAAACTTCATCAGTCGAAACATGATGAAAGCGCACCTTATTTTTCAAGGCTGACCGCAATAAATTGTGTGTTCCAAGGACATTCGTCTTGATGAAAATATCTGGATCATTAATCGAACGATCAACATGACTTTCTGCCGCAAAATGCACCACCAATTCAGGTTTTTCTTTTTCGAAAAGTTCTGAGATTATTTTTTCGTCGGCAATGTCACCTTGAATAAATTTATAATTTTCTAATATTTCCACTGACTTCAAGTTTTCCAAGTTTCCGGCATAAGTCAGCGCGTCCAAATTAACAACTTGATCGTTGGGATATTTTTTCAGCCAATAAAGAATAAAATTTGAACCGATAAATCCGGCTCCACCCGTAACTAATAGTTTCATATTTTTAAAAAATTATTTTTAAGACTTACGCACTTACCTCTCGAAACTTTTAAGCGCGTGATTATTTTTTATTTAAAGCGATCTAGCTTGGTAATAAAAAAATCGAATGCTATCTTTAAAAAATTTAGGCTAGACGAAAAGTTTTGCTCGGTAAGTGCGTAAATTATGATTTTTTAGAATTATCCATTCTTAGGTCCCCAAATTTCTTTCAGCACACAATCCCAAGTGAATTTATATTCGTCTTTCGAATCAAACAGGTGAGACTGGAAATTAACCACGATACTCTCAACTTCTCCCAAAGCTTTCCAGCCATGCATTATTCCCGGTGGAATCTTCAGAAATCTGGGTTTTTGAATTCCCAAGATAACTTTATTGGCCTGGCCAAAAGTTGGCGAATCCACTCTAACGTCAATCATAGAAACTTGCAATTTTCCTCTTGTGACAGTAAATTGATCGGTGTGAATTGCATGAAGATGCCAACATTTCACCACACCAGGATCAGTTGCGCTTTGATAGACATGAGTTGTTGGTCGAACAAAACCTTCTTTATATTCATCCCAACCCTCACTCCAAAGCTCAATCACATCACCTCGATCATCAAGATGAGTTGTCAGATCCTTCAAGAAAACACCATCAATCGTTATGCCATTTTTAATTTCAAATTCTTGTTTTTTTAACCATTCTTCGGAGATATTTTCTATTTTCATTTGATTTAATATATACTAATTACTTTTTATATTATAGCATTATCAGCTAAAGTTAACCAACTTTTAAAACAATGTTAAATTGCTACAAAATATAAGATGATTTATAAAATACTTTTCAATTATCAGCTGTCGCGATATTAATTCTAGCTTTAAAACATCACTCAACTGAAATTGTAAAATTGTAATATTTTTTAATTCCATGAAAAATGGAAATAACATAATTAATATTATCATCCCTATTATAGATAATTCGTTTTCTTTTCATCAAATCCCTTTCGGAATTTTAATGATAAAAAAAGAGGTACCTCAGATTTCTCTGAGATACCTCCTCCACTATAAATTCAAACACACACCAACATTATTTCGGATTTACCGAAAGTGGTGCCATCGTGCCTGACTGATAAGCATCTTTCGCTTCTTGAGTCAGCACGATCTGCCACATCTTTTCTCGCGCTTCTGACCCACGCAACACAGAATCGCCGATACGAGCTTCCAGCCTTTGGCTTGGCACACCAAGGAATGATGCCACAATCTGACTTTGGACAAAACCATCTTGTCGCCACGCATCATAACTGCGAAGCATATCCAGAAGCTTATCCTGAATGGCTCGATAGCCTTCCCTTTTGCTGGCAATATAATCAACGATTTTGTCGAAAATATTTAAGCCAGAAAGATCGGGATAGGCTTCGGCAATGGCAGAAAAGAGAGCTCCGTTACTCGAGAAGCCCTCTTTCTCATAACGACCCTTCACGGCATCCAGCAGAATCTTGTCGAGCTTGTCACTCTTCAAATTCCCGACGCCGATCTGCTCATAAAATCCACTGATGTAGGCCGAGAGATAATTCTGATTTGCCAGGTACTGGGCGTTCAGCTGTGTTTCATAGCTGATGCTCGTCGATCGGAGTCCATTCACATATCCGTATACGCCCAGAACTGCAAAAAGAATAAAACCAAAAACACAAGCCAGTGAAATCAAAACGATTTTCGCACTTCCTGTCTCATTTTTTTTCATGCTATTTTCTCCCTATTTTATTTTTTTAATATCGATGATAGGCCCGATCGCCAATGAAAACTGCAGCTATCCAACCGAAGCAACAAAACACGAAAGTTAAAATGACAATTAAGATTTGTTGATTTGGTGTTGGTTTTATTTCTGTCATTAAATATAGAAAACCACCACCATTATCACTTCTATCTTTTGCTGTCATGCTAACCCTGCGAAATTTTGTTTCTTCTTCACTTATGCCAAATACAATATCTTCCAATACCCCCTTTCCATGTTTTTCCGAAATTGCTTTTTTAGAAAGCACTCCTTGGACATCGCCAATCACAATTCCCGGATCCAATGCAAGGCCCTTAAGTTTTCCGACTACGGCCGTGCTTAATTCTTCATTTCCCATTGGCATGCCGGTAAAAGCTCTGGCCCAAGAAATTGTTTTTCCATCTATAGTGCCGATCAATATAGCAATGGCATTTTTGCTGAAAGCGTTTTTTTCAAATCTTTCATTGTCTTGCCAATGAGCCTTGAGGGCTATCGCATATTCATCGGGATTATTTAAAATAAGCTCATTTTGAATAATCACCAAATGCAAATCCCCCTGAAGACGCCTTCCGAGCGCAGCATTGAAATAACTCAATTTACGTTGCCATTCGTCAGCTTCTTTGGGGCGAAAGCCCACAAAATAAACTTTATTGGCATAGTAGAACTGAGATATGCCTGATTGAACGTTAGGCAAAAGATTATTACTTGAAAACTTTTTAATTTCTCCGGAATACTGCTTCAGAATCGTCCTGTCACTCGCATATATATAATTTTCATAATCAACACGCTTGGTAACAGGCCCGGGCAGGTTTTCATCGAGTCGCTTTTTTGCCGCCACCCAAAACGGATGCGGACCAGTTCCAGCTTCCCTAATAACACTTTCCGGAATTGATTCATTTTTTCTCCATCGATGTTTTTGAGGATCATCTGGAAGCCGGTTATTTCCTATCAAATATTCGCCTATGGTCGTCCTGACGATATAGTCAGTTTCAACATCAACATAGGGACAAGAATGATAGCGAGTTTCCGGCCTGTAACAAGTACTGCAATTCCCCTTATTGTTGCAATTGCAAGAATAAGACACCATCACAATATAGGGATCACAATTGTATTCACATTCACAATCACCATCCCGTTCACATTCAATTTGCTTTTTGATCGCTTCCACTTCCCAGCCATTCCAATACTCCCCATAAGTTAACTTGTTTGCTTTGGCAAACTCCCATCCTAACTTAACCGAACCAGGAGCAGCCAAAAAAGAAATCACAACCAACACGATTGCGTATTCCTTCCAAGTTATCTCATAAGGATTCTGGGTTCTATCTAAGATTAATTTAATAGCAATCCCAGTAACCGCCGAGGTGACAACGGACATGGTTATAAGAAAATATAACATGATGCGTTCCTTTCCTTTTGTATTTAATTGTAAAAAAACAGTAATTTCCTTTAATAAATAAGAAAAAATATTTCCAAATTTATCAAGAAACACTAGCAGAAAAAAAGGCTTTTGTCAAGCCAAATGAAGTTATTGCTCTAGAACTTAAAAAGGGGGCTTTGAATTCTTGAATTCATCTTTAATTCTTTAATCACAACGCGTCTTTTTAAATATAATTTTTTTAAATAAAAAAAGCGGCCAAGAGTTTACTCTCGAACCGCTAAGTTAATATTTTTAAAAAACCGAACAACAGACCATTATCACATCAGATCCAACTGACCGCCTTAAATATCCCCCTGGCAAATTCAGGCCTGACTTTCGGTTTAATATAAGGCGTTATGGGAACGGCATTTTTCACTTTAACAATTTTAATCTGGATAACTTCTCCTGATTTTTTGGAAAGATCGCATCGACTTCCTTCATACTCAATTGTCCCGCCTTGTTGATTCAAGTAAACTGTGCAGCCCATATGTTCTTCGCATTTCCAGCCACATCCATGAATTTTTTCATCATCAGAACGGAAATCTGTATCCATTCCAAGATCAATTTCAAGTAGGCCATGTTCGTTTTCTCTGATGGATGCGATAAAAGCGCCATTATTTGTGCTTAATTCACCTGAATCATGATTAAACACGATCCCGTCTCTTCTTTTTACTAACCATGCCATGATTCGACCCTCCTCTCGCTTATAATATTTTATTTTTTGGTTAATGTCTTCAGCTAAGTGGAATAATCTGGCGAATAACTTTTTCCGGAAAAAGCATTTCTGCTTCCATAGCAGGCAATTTTGCCTTAAGATCTCTAATTGCATCAGCTACTTGAAGCACAGCCTCTTTTGGGATAATCATACGCCTAAGCACTTCCAGGAGAGTACTAATGATTTCCCTTTTAATTAAAATCAAAAGACCTTTGTGAGTTTCATGTAAATCATTCAAATCTTCCAGGACACCCTCGATAATTTTATCTATCATGTCAATAACTGCTTCGTGTGCAGGTTTTCTTTCGCTCATCAATATCTCCTTTCATTGCATTTTTGCATTGATTGATTACTTCTTTTTTATTTTCTCTTTTCCCTTCCTCCCCCTTTTAGCTGGGGATAATGCTCTCATTTTTTTCATTTTTTCTGCGACAAACTTTTTTACATCAAATACTTCGTCGCCCTCTGTAATTTGGCATGCTGGCGCTCCACCGCATCCACAAGATTCTGTACTCATAGTTCACTCCTCTCCTTATTTTTACCGTTAATTATTTCGGTTTTTTTCCTTTTTCTCACCCTATTCAATTTTAAAGGTTCCAAAATTCATTATCTATTTTATTGATTTAATAATATAATCTACATTTTATTTAGATTTTAGTCAAATGAAAAAACTTTACGAGCTTAAATACAACCAAAAATCAGCTATTTTTTAGATATCCCTATGAATAATGTCTTGCAACTTTTCCTTGCCCATAACATACAACTGAGAAATAGCTCGAGTAAGTGCCACATATAGTAAGTCCTTGTTAATTCTTTTTTTCTCTTGCGCCAGTTCTGAGTGATTTTTTTCATCAGAAACGAAAAATGCTTCCTGACTAATCCCCACCAGAATTACCCAGTCAAATTCCACTCCTTGCGATTCACTCATCGTCATTATATGAATTTTATTATTTTGAGAAAAAGCGTTTCTAAATTCAACCAAATACTGATCCTCTTTTGCCAATATTCCAATACTGGAAAAATTACTGTTTTTGATAATATTTTTAATTTTCTCTATTTCCTGATCTTTAGTTTGAAAAAGATACTCTCTCACTTCCACTCCTTCCTTTAATTGCGGAAGTATTTCAACTTGATAGCCTAATTTTTTTATAAATAACAGTATGTTTTTCGTATTTCTATAGACTTTTTGCAAAATCACTTTGCGATCACCTTCCATTTTTTCTCCAATATCTTCCCATCGGCGAATTGTTCCTAACTTCACTTGCTGAGCCATATCTCCAACATAAACAAGTGCTTGATTTTTTTTATTAATACAAGACTTCATAAGTTCCAACTGATCAGGTAAGTAATTCTGAAATTCATCAATCACAGCCAAAGAATATTCCAAAAATACCGGTCCGCGTTTCTTTTTCACTAATCCGTTTTTTTGTTCGATATAGGAATCCCTTATAACGCTCAGTCCTTTATTATTTCGATAGAATATTTTCAAAAGCAAAGTTAAATCTATTCTGTCATAGAATTTACCTTCCTTTTGCTTCTGAAATAATCTTTTTTGTTCTTGATTGAAATATTTTTCATATATTTTTTCGAGTATTGAAAAATTATCATTTTTCATGCCTGAATATTTGGATACTTTTTTCAATGCTTTTAATTTTTGAAATTCATATAGATCTCTTTCATCTTCTGATTTTCCAAATCTATCCAAGAAAACTCCTTTAATATCTAATATCTCAAAAGCCCACTGCGAAAAAGTGACAATTTTTACATCATCAATTCCCAGCTCTGGAAGAAGATGCGAAAAATAGCCTCTTGTTCCTTCATCTTGAACAAAAACCACCACTGTTTTACTTTTATATATATCCGCCAAATCGGGAGATTGCGTGAGATATGCCACGCGGTGCAAAGCTAGAGTCGTTTTGCCACTTCCAGCTGGACCAGAAATAAGAAATGAACCTTTATGGAAAGCTCTGATCACCTGATCCTGAGCTTTTTCCATTTGGGCGACAATTTCCGGAAGAATAAAATCTTTTTTCTTGGTAGAAAAATATTCTTCATATATCAATTCTTGTGGCATTCCCAATACTTCTGATGACAGAAATTTAATTTTACCATCAACGATCATATATTGGTCTTTTCGCAAAAGCTTTATTTTCTGCATTGCTCCATCGGGACGCCTATAGCTCACTTCTCCTGGTTTCTCAAAGCGAATAACAGAAGCTGGAGCTATCCACGAATAAATGTCCTTTTTATCAAAGCCGAATTTTCCGAAATAAATAATTTCTTCTTTTTCTGCTTCATTAAACAGCACGTCGCAACGCACGAAATATGGTGAACCTTCAAGATATTTCAATTCTTGGATCCTTTTTTCTCCGAAATTGATAACTCTACTTTCCACCATTTGATCAGCATACGAAAGCGAGCTAAATCTTTCTTTACTTCGCTTCAGTGAATCTTTTGTCTTTTGAAGTTCGTTGACTATGCTTTCACAAATATAAGTTAAATGTTTTCTAGCCTGGGCTAAGCTTTTTTCTTTGTTCATATAAAATTAAAAAAAGATTTAAATTATAAGCGAGATAATTGCTTTTTAGATACAATTTGTTCCTGCTTATTTAAATCTTTTCTCTTAAAATAGAAGCGATTTTTTGCAATTCGTTAAGTAGTTTTCGAAGTTTTCACTAACACTTTCCAAAATTAACTACTACCTTGCAATATTGTTGTTTATTTATTATTGCTCAAAAATAGATTTGTGTCAATATCGGTTTTAAAAATAATACTAGCTAATAAAAAACCTCGGTAAACTAAAATTCTAGTTTCCGAGGTATTCGCCTGAAAAATATTAATCAGGCTTTGTTGTTTTAAGGTTGTTGCCTGAATTTATTCAAGCTTCTTCTTTGACTTCTTCTTTTAAAAGCTCTGCCAAATACAGATCTTCAAGAATTCCAATAGCGTAGCCAAAGAGAACAAAAAAAGTGGCCACTTTTTTGATTTTTATTGCCATCATCTCCTCCATTTTTTACTTATGATTTAAGAATTACAAACAATACAAGAAAGCCATATGCTCCGATGGCTATAAAAAGCCTTTTTTGCAATTTCACAAAAGAAACCTTAAGTTTTTTTTCACTGCCATCATCTATCAAATCCGGCATTATTGATTTACCTCCTTTTCCTTTTGAAATTTTTTATAAAAATGCCTTCGCGATTAAAATAATGCGAAAGAAAGCTGGCGAACAATACACTTTCACAATTATCGTCGAAATAAAATCAGTCTCTTTTTTCCCACGAACATCCTTCATTTTGCCATCTCCAATACTATTTTTTATTGTCAAAGGTCCGGCATTGCGGACCGAGCTAAATCAAAAACTGAATTACAAAAAACAAAAAACACTCTATTCGAGTATTTTCTGTTTTTCGTATCCCAATTTTTTGCGATTAGTCCTATAGAAGAGTCCGATTTGAGAGATTCATTACTGAATCAATCGCGTGCTGTACAAAACACACTGGAGATTATAGCTCTCGTGGGCTTAGGCGTTCTCCCGATTGCTCGGGATTCGACCGCCGGATGAAATCCACACTACACGATATTTTGTTTTGACACTAAATACCTTTAATGTGTAATGCTCTGGAATTCCATCTTTTCTCCCTAGAAAGGAGGTGATTCGTGGGAAGAATCGCAAAAAACAAGGATAAATTTCAAAATACTATCAATTTCATCACTGGAATATTCTAGCTCTAATAGTTCCTCTTGTCAAGAAATTTGACCAATTCTATATAATTATATCAAGACCATTTTGCCATCTTCAACAAAAATAGCTTGGTCGTCAGTTAGTGCGATTACTTGTGCATCTTTACGTTTTTCTTTAAATTTATCAATAGCATTTTTATCCTTTTGGTTATAGTGCGGGATAGTAATATATGAAACAAGTTTCAAGCCCGTTAAGTCCTTAAGATTTATATCATTTGGGTCTCCCAGATTTGCCACTTCAATATCAGGTCCTGAGATAATGCTTCCAGCGCTAACACCAAGATAAAATTTTCCTTTTTTGACAGCGTTAATCAGAATTTTATCCACGCCTGTTTTTCGCATTCGGTCTAGGATATAGAAAGTATTGCCTCCGCAAACATAATAAATATCATATAATGGAAAATTAACAAAACTCTCGTGCTTGGCAATATTAAACTCAATAACTTTAATGCCAAAGTCTTCTAACTCTTTAATTGACTCATCTATATAGAATTGTTCTTCTTTATTTCTGCCTGAAGTCACGAGGCAAGCCGTTTTATCGTCCAATCTATCAAATTGAGAGATGAAAAACTTTTTTATATTTTTATTGGTTAATCCTGTTGATGTTAATAGTAGTTTCATAAAATTGATTATCCGAAATAATTTTCCACAGCAAATTCAAACTGTTTTAAAAACAGCTCCTTGAAATATGAAATGTTGTTCTGCTCATAAAACAGTAAAATCGCTTTTTTATATTCTATTTCATCCATACTGCGGTAAGATAACGGACAAGAATCAAAGGATTGTAAAATGGCATTACCGCTCAAACGGCTTGTTCTCTTATTGCCATCTACAAATGGTTGAATATATGCAATAAGCAACATCAAAATAACTGCTTTTTCAAAAACATCCTTGGTTTCGTTCACTAATTTACAGGCTTTTTCCAAAGCCTCTCTAATTTGGAATTCGTTGTCTAATGGTCTGTAATTTGTTCCGGTTATTCCGACCAAACTTTTTCTCAAATTTTTAGTCACGTTTAAGCCATCTACTAACAGAGAGTGGATATTTTCAATTTTAGCCACAGACACTGATTGAAAGTCATTCTTATTGCCTCTAATGTAATCTAGCGTCTTTTTATGATTCAGAATCATAATTGCTTCTTCCTTAGTATGACCTGACGCTTCCTGCTGATTCTTAATTAGTTGCTCCGTTTCTAAAAGACTATAAGTGTTACCTTCGATTTTAGAAGACTTCCAGCTGAAATCTATATTCAGTCTTTCGATTTCTTTTCGGAGAGCGTCTAGTGCAATATCTTTTATCTTCTCTCTGTAAATTTCATTCAGCTCGATGAGTTTCTTTTTTTCAGCATCAGTAAAGATACCTCTCAGTTGACTGAAAATTTCAAAGTTGAATTTTTCTTTGCTTTCTCTCTGGTCAGTGTCTACAGAAAAATACTTTTCGACATCAATCTTTTTTAGTATTGAGTATTGGGATGATATTTGATAAACAATCGTTCTTTTTGATTCTCCTTGTTTTTCAATTAGACTCAGTTTTAACAGTTTTTCCAAATCTCTAGAAACAGTAATTCTAGTAATTTTTTCAAAATCTTTCTGGATATGCTCAAAAATCTGTCCAATTGAAACAGATTTATTAGCCTCAATAAAAGCTAATGTGGTGTTTTGTCGTTCATTTAGTTTGTTGCTTATAATTTTTAACATAAGTTTTATATCATTTTTATGCTTTTATTATATCATTTTTGATATAATAAATCAATAGCAGGGTCTATTTTTTTATATAAATGGCTATAATAAGCCATTATTTTTATATCATTCTTATCTTATTTTTCAGCCAATTATAACGTTTTTATGCTCTAATTATACCCAATTATTCATATTCATCCCCTTTTCGTGTGCCTGCTTAGCTTCGTCATCACTCAAAATTCCCAGATAGTGTTTGCTGGTGGTTTGGATGTCTGAATGCCCGAGCAAAACTTGAATATGTCCGAGACTGACACCTTTTTTCATAAGAAGCGTAGCGAAGCTGTGACGAATTGTGTGAGCAGTGAAGTTTGCAGATAATCCTAGCTTCCTGCGATAATTTCTGAAATTCCGCTGAGCATCATTTCTATCCCAGCGATTTGTCTTGCTTTCAGCTACAAAAATAAATTTTCCTTCATAGCCTCTTTTTTCAATATATTCCCTGATACATTTCAATGACCATTCAGTAAAATATAATTTTCTTTGTTTGTTGCCTTTACCAACAATGGTCACTTCTTTTCTCTCCCAATCCATATCTTGAATTTTCAGATTCAATGCTTCACTTATTCGACAGCCCGTGGAAATAAGAACTGAAATAAACGCTCTAAATCTAGAATCTCTGATACTGCGTTTTCCGATTGAATCAAAAAACCTTTTCAATTCTTCTTCTGTGAGATAATCAACTCTTCTTTTTGGAATCTTTGGTCTTTTTATTTTTTCAAAATCCATTACTTTGATATGCAATTCATCCTGACAAAATCTCAATAGTTCTCTGATAACAGATAAGTTATGAGCTCTTGTGGTTGGCATCAATTCTCTTCTGTTATATTCTTTCTTAAGTTCTGCAATATGCTCTTCCTTTATTTTCCCAGCCTCAAGGTTACCTAATATTTCCACCGTCCATTTTATAACTTTACTGTATTCATAAATTGAAGCAGGACTCATCTCTTTTTCCAATTCACAATAATCCAGATATTTCTTTCCAGCTTCACTAATTTTTATTGAATTTTGTTTTTTAAAAAATAACATCGATTTGTTCGATGTTACCTTCGTGAGAAAATAAGTCAAATTAGTTATCCACTTCAAAAGATAGGCCACTTTGTTTCAAGAAATCGTCAACAACATCTTCCATAATATTTTCAAATCCTAAATCCCAATAAATTTCTCTCAATAAATTTATAAAGTATTTTTTTAAATCCTCTTCATTATTTAAAATATTAGTATCAATTCTTATGTCCCAGTTACATTCAGTAAGCAAACACTCCCTATCTTTTTCCCAAAAATCACGACCAGCGGGCGTTAATTGCCTTGCAAATGCACCATCTAAGCCAGCCAAATTTATTCTTCCTATTAACACTCCGCTGTAACCATATTTGTTATAAAATTTCTTGGCAAATTGAAATACACCGAAAATTCTAACAGCCATTCTCCAAAGGCTCACTATTTTAAATCCAGTATCTTCGTTTAATACCGAAATAGTAAATTTATTTTGAATTAGTCCTTGACCAAAAATTTGCTGAAACTCAATTAAACTATTGTGCTTCAGAAAGGTAAAAAACATAATTCCTTTTGGCGAAGGTGATAAATTTAATTCAGGAAATGTAAAATTTCCATTCCCAAATCTAATCTCATCAATTCCATCTTTTATTTCTTTTGGATTAGCAAATGATTTTTCTGGAAAAAATGGCTGGATAGTTATCTCACATATAGAGACATCTGCAATAAGAAACCTTCTGCTTTTAAAAATAACTTCCTCGCCCACCTTTCTACTCTCTCTTATTATTTCATCTTCTTTCTTTAATATCTTTGCGTCAAAAATTTCATCAGCCATTGACAGATATATTTTTCTAGATTTTTCAGCTTTCTCTTTCTTTCCAAACATAAGTTCCAGTCCATCTGGAGAAGCAATGTCTATTTGCTTTGTAATATTCCCTGTTCTGACATAGACATTTGAATCATTTTGCACATAATAAGGAGTGTTGTATCCTGCAAAAACCCTGACTAAAATAAAAAACTTATCATTTTTTGAATCTGTAGCGTGAACAATGCAAGAAGGAAATGGCTCAATATTTGCTATTTCTTGATGTAATTTTTCTATTTGCTTCGCATCAGTATCTATGCCATCCCAGCTTTTCGGAAATCCCGTTTTAATATCTTCCTCCACTCCAATTATAATTACTCCACCCCTACTATTGGATAAAGCCACTATATGTTTTGATAATCCTTTTGAAGAATAATCCCGCTTATAATCAATTTGAAATCCTTCTCTATATCCTTTTTCGCAAAACGCGACTACATCTTCAAATTTAAAATATTCAATTGGTTTGTTTAGTATATCCATTTTAGATTAATCCTTATGTTTTAATAATGACTCGTTTTCAAAATGAGTAACTTTTCCTGTTTTCTTATCAATCACTTTCTGATAATAAGTTTTGTTTCCCTTATCAATCCTTCTTTCTTCAATGACCCCTTCAGGATACTTCTGTATATCGCCACTGCTCTTATGCCTTGAAATAAATTCAACCATAAAATTTTTGAAGCCTTTAGCTTTTTGTTTTATTCCAAAGTTTTCAGTAAAAGTGACGACGTCAGTAATAGCAACTTTATACAATTTGCTCTTATTTCCACATTTTAGACAAACTGATTTTTCATCAGGCAGTTTAGTTTCACACTTTTTGCATACAATTTCTTTCATTAGATTTTATATCTTTATCCCTAGCTTTTTAATTTCTTCTTTTTTGATTTTTCAGTTTTAAATCTGATGATATAACCATCTTCACTTTTATCATTTTTTATTTTAGAAATTTTCATATACGATGGTCTTTTCTCCGTTTCCCAAAATTCTTTGTTCGGTTTTGTTACTTTTGTCATATATTTTTTTGTTAATAATTTTCCTATTATTACTGTTGGTAACTTTAATAGGAAAAATTGAAAGAATAATTTTTTTTATAGAGTTTATTAAGCTGTAACTTATAAGTTTCATCTTTGAGTTCTAATAATTAGCAGATTCAATGATTCCAATATTATCTAGAAACTTCTGTAACACATTTTCAGCTAAGACTTTTTCAAGAAACATTTTTTCTCCTTGCGGGATAATAATATATACCCAAGAATCAACGCCATTTTTATTCAAGCTTGAAAATAATTTATATTGAGTTATTGAATGTTCAGACTCAATATCCCCATTGCCTATCTTTGCTTCTCCTCTAATTACTCTTTTATTAAGTTCATCATAAGCCTCAATATCAGGAATTTTGTTTTGGCAATCTCCTATATTATTGTTATTTTCTACAGCACTAGGACATTTCACTGTTACTCCATCAACTGCATAAACATTGAATCCATTTTTCCCAAAAATACTTGCCAATTCTCTTACTAGAGAATTATGTTTTTCGCTTTCCATTTTTTGTGATATAGTTAGGTTAGTTAGAGAGGGTGACCGAGACCACCTTCCAAAGCAATCTCGGTCGCTCTTTTTATTTACATCGCCTTGTGCGAATGCGTTCAGTCTCGGTTGTGCGAGGACTTTTTTTTACTTGTCCTTTTTTGACAAACCTACCACTGACAGAACTACGGTGAACCGTTTTTATCTTTGCCATTTGGTTTTTCTTTAATGATTATATATATCAAGCCAGCCCAGCTGGAAGATATTTAAAAAACAGGGATATATTGAATTTCATCACTATTCGGAACTGGAATTGAGCAAACTACTTTCCCGGCTATGTGGACATTCTCATTAGTTACAATAGGTTTATGAGATTCGTCATTTGTCACGGGCATTAGCATTAGAGCGGATTTACCCTTATAAAATCTTTTAATACAAGCAGTTCCATCAAGCACCGCAACAACATCATCGCCATTTTCGTAATAATCTTTTTGAAAAACTAAAACAAGGGATGAATCGCTTATCCCAGCCTGAAGCATTGACGTTCCCGAAGCACGGAGAAAATAATATCTATCTCGCTCATCCTTAATAAGACTCCTACTAACACTTATATAATCATCAATATTGTCCTGAGCATAAAATTCTGGGGTTCCGCACGAGGCTATACCACGTAATGGTATTAGAACTTCATTCTCTTTCTCGTAACGAATCTCTTGTTCTTTTTCTGCGATTGGCTTCTGCATACTTTTTACAATATCCTGTGCCCTGAAGCGTCTGTCGCCTCTTTTTCCGAATCTAATTGCCTGAACTTTGCCATCATCAGCCCACTTACGAAGTGTGTTAGGATGGCAATTGAGCAATTTGCAAGCTTCTTTAAGCGTTAAAAGTTCGTTATTATTCATTTTTATTGTTAGGTTATGGTATTAACTTACCTAATTCTAACATAACCACACTGATTGTCAACAAAAAAACAGGGTATTCCCCGTTTTAAACCTCCTTAAATGACTACTCTAAATTATTTACGTTTTTCCACGCTATTCACTGCCATAACATAATTGCAATAATCACAATCATTTGATGCTTTTGGTATTTCAGAACTCATTAGGCACTTTTTTACATCTGCCAATGTGTTTTCTACCCAGCTGTCATCCCCTTTATACGGAATAACCTTTATATCAAACTCTAACTTGCCATCAAAGGCTTCTTTGTCCGCATCTCCGTTGCAATAGACAAAATAGCCAGTCTCAGCAACCTTAAATCCATTTTTTCTAAACAGCCATTGATACATCTCCATCTGCCTTTTGTATCCAATCTGCCAATCAGCATCCAGACTAACTTCTCCATTCTTTGAAGTAGCCTTATAATCCACTATTATCAATTCGCCGTTAGGATTTACCCAAACATCATCCACCCCACCAGTAAGCAACAGGTTTGTTTTTTCGTGAAGGTGTTGGATTCCTCTTCGCAACGAATCTCGCCACTCGTCCATTTTTTCGCTTTGATATGGCACAGCATCAATTCCATATTCTTCCATCAAGGGATGTGTGGTTTTCTTGGCTCGATAAATATCAAATTCTTTTTTGAGCAAAGCGTCAACAGCTGAATTAAGATTAAAAGGAAATCCGGGTGGACGCCCAACTCCCAATCTTCTGTCCATATAAAAACAACGAGGACAATTCAAAAACAAGTCAATTTTTGAGCGACTCAATTTGAATGGTTCTTTTGACTTTGGGTCAAAAATGTTTCGTGTTCTTTTTGCTTTGTAGTATTCAGACATCTTTTTATAATTTCTTTATTTTCTCTATTCGCTCCTTGTAATCAGGCAACACCCTTTCTACTAAGTTCCAAAACTTTCTGCTGTGATTGAATTCTTTGAGATGGCACAGCTCGTGAACAATGATGTAATCGGCTGATTTTTCTGGAAGCAGTGCAATCTTGTAGTTATAATTCAAATTTCCCTTTTTAGAACAGCTTCCCCATCTGGTCTTTTGATTTTTGATTGCAATCTTATTAAACTTGAATCCGTAAACCTTATTGAATTTACTCACTTTCCTCTGAGCCATCACCAGTGCCTCGTCTCGCAGTTCCAGATATTCCTTATCGCTTCGTTTCGTAAATACAGGATTATGGCTTCGCTTCTTCATTATCCTCAGTTTTTCCAAAACCCATTCCGCTTTTTGTAAAATATAATTTTCTATCTTGATTGTATCCAATCCATTTGGAGCAGTAACCACAAAACTTCCATCGCAATAGATTGCCAACCGAAGCCTCTTGGCTCGCTTGCTTTTCTTCACGATGTAATCTACTTTTTTGTTTTGTAGTTTGATTTGCTTCTTCATTAAAATTTCCTTTGGATTACGTCAATAATTCTATTAAGATATTTGGCAAAATCCTTAATCTTAATCTTTTCTTGATAATCCTTGAGAATCAGCTTGGTTAATTTACGTCTAATTTCCTTGATAAATTCTTCTTTTTTAGACGACTCTTGCCAACCAGTGTCCAGTGTATCAGTTATCGCCTCAACCATATCCTGAATAAATGGCTTAGTTTCTTTGCTATCTATATTCTCAATGAATTCCTGTGAAATAACGTAAATGCCGTATTCCTGCAAGTTATAGCCGAGTTTTTTGGCTTCATCCCTCTTGTCCACCAAGTCCTCTCTCAATTTCTGAAGTTCTTTGATTTTCTTATCCAAATCTATCTGATTATCCTCAAAGTCCTTTTTGATTTTCATCAACCTTTCGCTGAATTTGTCATAAGTCGGATTCGTATCCAGATTTATGGAGATTTCACTCTTAAGCATCTTTTCCAATGCTCTTGCTTTGTCTTCATCCTCCATCTTCTCCAATTGCTTGATTTGATATAAATCTCCTATATTTATTTCTCTGAAAGTTCTGATGATTCCCTGCAAGTCTATTTTCTCCTGAATAAGTTTCTTGATTTTCTCACCGTATTCTTCCATTCGGATTTCCTCATCAGTTTGTGCCTTGAATTCTCTGGTATAAGCAATGTAAAAACTGGCGAGCCATTCTACTTGTCTTACATACGGCTTCAAGAATGGGTCTGGAGAAATTATTTCAAATATCAGCTTGATTTTGCTGAACAGATTTTCAAACATTTTCTGCTTATCCCTGTTATCGGCAAAGATGCGGAGGCTTCTTCGCAGATTCTCCATTGATGGGTCTTCGATATTGATTCCAGCAAATATATCTAGACAATCCTTCAATTTCTCTTGGAACTGCTCTTTGAGCCTATCAATATCAATCATTGCGGAATTGATAATGCTCTCGTCAAAATCTAACGCTTTCTCCAAACTTCTCGTTATGCCGTAATAGTCGATAACCTTACCACAACCCTTGTTCGGATAAACTCGGTTAGTTCTGGCAATAGCTTGAAGTAAGCTGTGGTCAAGAAGCGGTTTATCTAAATACATCACCTGCTCAATCGGAGCGTCAAATCCAGTAAGCAACATATCGCAGACAATCAAAATCTTTGGGTCTTGATTTTTGTCTTTGAAGGCTTCGATGAATTTCTTTCTCTCATCCTTAGTCGTGTAGTATTTCTTTATTTCATCCGCTTCAACATTCAAATCCCCAGTCGAATAAATTATCTTAGACCAGTTTTCTGGGATAACCTTGTCTAACGCTTTTTTATACATTAAACAAGCCTCCTTATCATAGCAAACCACTTGAGCCTTAAAGTTATTCGGCAAAATATAAATCTTGTAATGCTCGGCAATATCGACAGCAACGGCTTCTACCCTTTTAATCAATTTTACAATCGCTTCTTTTTTGCCATACGCCTTTTTCAGTTCTTCCTTTTGCTTGTCAGTGAGTCCTTTGGTTAATTCATCGAATTGTTCATCCAGCCCTTCCTCGTTTATGAAATACTTGGACAGGCGAGTCTCAAAATACACTGGCAAAGTCGCCCCATCGTCAATCGCTTGCTGGATAGAATAATAATCTAAATACCGCTCCCCTTCCTCGCCAAAATTGCGATGCGTGTTCAGAGTAGTCCTATCAATCGGTGTTCCAGTAAAGCCAAACCAAAAAGCGTTCTTGAGTGATGACCGAGCGTTGATTCCTGATATTCCCTCATTGGTGCGATGAGCCTCGTCAGTCAAGACGACAATGTTACTATCTTCATTTTCGATATTTTTCCCAAGTTCGGAAAACTTCTGGATGGTTGTGATAAATATCCCTCGTTCATCGCTGGTTATTTTATCTTCCAGAACTTTTCTGGAAGTGACTCGCATCACATTCTTACCACCGCAAGCCGTGAATGTGTCGTGCAGTTGGTCATCCAAATCAATGCGGTCAACCAAAATAAAGACTTTCGGATTCTTCAGCTCCTTCGCATAACGCAATTTCCAAGCCGTGAAAAACATCGTCATTGATTTTCCAGAGCCTTGAGTATGCCAAACGAGTCCTTTCTTGCTCTCGTTTTTAATAACTCTGTCTAAAATCTTATTGGATGCTCTATACTGCTGGTAGCGACAAACTTTCTTAACTACTTTTCCACCTTCTTTCTCAAAGACAATAAAGTTTTGAATAATATCCAAAAGTTGCTTCTTGTTAAATAGATTCCAAAGTGTCAGCTCCAGATTGCCCTCAAACTTGTCTTTATTCTCTTCGTCTTTCCACTGGAAAAAGTATTGAATCGGTGAATGAGTAGAAGCATAGCGAGTTCCACTTTCCGTTCCGTCAGTCACCACATTGAAACAGTTAGCGATAAACATCCTTGGAGCAACATTCTCATACCGCTTGATTTGTCCGACTGCGTTCTCCCAGCTGACTGTAATAGATGCTGTTGGACTCTTGGCTTCAATATCAGATACTGGAATGCCGTTAACGAATACCATCACATCTGGTCTGATGTTTTCAGCGTTGCCTTCAAAATAGAACTGATTGGTAACGACAAAACGGTTATTGTCTATATTTTCAAAATCAACCACCTTATAGTCTGTCTTTTTGCCAGTCGCTGGGTCTTTATAGTTTATGCCGTTCCGCAGAGCCATCAAAAATTCCTCGTTATTGTCTATCTTCTTAAGTTCCTTGGTTAGAAGCTGGACAAGATTATCGTCATCAATGCCATTCAGTTTTTTGATTGATTCCTGAAGAAGCGGAGTAATCAGATATTCATTTTCAAACTCCCTGAATTTAGCAAACTCTTCAGGTTTGATGTATTCATACTTCAAGTCATTTTTGAAGTATTTGATTATGTGATTTTCTATGGTGTGCTGTTCGTTAAATTTCATAATGTTATTTCTTATCCTTAAACACCTTGATTGTTCCGTGATTATTTCTATTTCTTCCAGAGAAGTAGAATCCTGTCAGGGAATTATCTTGTTTATTATAAATTAACTTGGTAGCACCTTCGTGTATTGCCATTGTTTCCTTGGCATCATAGTCTGGCTGATTTCTATAAAAATAAAATAATGCCACTCCATCATCAACATCATTTTTCTCAAAATTTGCATTCAGACTAATTGATTTTGAATTATCAAAACAACCATAAACTGTCATTTCTGTAGCGGTTTGCTTTATTTTTAGTTTAACCTTTATTTCCTCTTTGAATTCTTCAAAAGAAGATTTGGCAGTCCCCTCCCATTCTCCATTCAAATCATCAGCGGTAATAATTCCAAGCATCCTAAAAATTTTCCATTTCCACAGCACCCTGTCGAACGCCAAGAAAAGTAAACCATAAACCGCTGGAATAGAAGGAATGGAAAAATAAAATGGAATTTTTATGTTATTTGCTTCTATCAAATCAAACATTTTGTAAACGACAAAGGAACTTATTCCAATAAGAACTAGAATAAAGTAAGTAAATTTTTTATAGTTGTTTGAGTTAATTTTCATATCCTATGTAATCCCAAGCGTGTTGCATAAAATTTTCAGCTTGCTTGGGTGTTATTTTACTGCTCCCCCTAAATAACCATTTTAAGTCACTAACTTCCGCATAATTATTCGACTTCTCAAATTCCCTCATCTCATTCCAAATAGTCGCTAGGACAATTCGTGTTGCATCGTGATATCTATTCCTTATAAAATGCTCCGAGGGAACATTCCACACTAGACACTCTAAGCAGAAAGAAGGCATATCGTCTAGCGTGATTATGCCTTTATCTACCAAATCATTTCTTACATTTTTTAATATCCTCACCAATGACTTATACATCTGCTCGGTTTCTTTGTTTTTGCCCACTCCATTATCATAATGTTGTTCTGGAAAACTATAAACTGTCACGCCATCATCACCAACGAACCCAAATCCTTCCACTTCCACATCACTCACACTTCTATATCTGCGATGAGGATAGCAAGGAACAACATCTGCGTTAACTCTATATGAATTACCCTTTATTTTTATGCATTTATTTTTTCGCTCAACCTCTCCAGCATCAAACTCGTCCTGTAAAATTATATGAATGTCATTCTTGAACTGGGAAAATGTGTAGTCTGAGTTTTTATATATACTATGATAAACTTCCTTATCAGCAGGTGATAAATTACTGAGACCAGGGAAGAAATGTCCTTGATGAGAAACCACTATATCTACGTCACTATCCAATCTAACATTAGTCCTATTTTTATAAGAACCCTGTAATAAAATAGAAACATCATTACCAAATTTCTTTCTTATAGTATCGGTAATCCTACTAACCGCATTTTGGCATTTAGTTTCCTCCGTTTCACTTGGAGCCTTTGCCCATATATTCATTTGTTCTTCCAATATGGACATATTTTTTAATCACTAACAAATAAATCCTGCATCAATCCCTTTTTCAAAATTTCAAGTTTTGATTTAATACTTTTATAAACATCGATTTTGTCATCAACTCTTGTTAAAATATCTGCGATTTTTTTTTGCTCTTTATAGCTTGGCAATGGCACCTTTAAGTCTTTGAAAAACTGCAACCCTATTGTTTTTATAGTTGTGCCTGTGGCTATCCTTTCAAACTCGCTCTTCCAATTTTGAAATAAATAATATAAATAGAAATTACTTAGACTGTCACCGCACTGCCAACCAATAAAATGCTGGCTTACTGCCATCTCGCAAGATAACACCGCACTCTTTCCTACTCCTGCATCACGAGATAAAATTACAGTTCCTGCTGGATGCAACACAGCCGATGAATTTTTTATCCCATCCTCACTTATCTCCTTATCGGTAGAACAAATGTATCTATTGTCCAGTTCAGAAGAATCAGCTAAAGAAACCCACTTGATACCTCCGTTCCAATAATTTGGTTTTGATTTGCTTGGAGTATGTCCACTGCCTCGTTTCGCAACGGAATCGAGCAAAGCGATATCCCATTCTTCTGGAATTATCCCCAATTTTGTCTTCTTAAATTTTTTATGTCCTATCCCCTTCGTTAATAGCCCCTGCATCAATCCATTTTTCAATTTAATTGTTTGCTTTATGGTCTTACCGACATTTTCAATATCCTCATCTACTCTTAATAAAATTTTAGCAATCTTTTTCTGTTCATTTAGTGATGGTAAACTCAGATTTATATCTAAAAAGTGTTTTTTTGATAAATTGAACCTGGTTGAGCCTTGGGCAAGTAGCGATATTTTTTTTCTCAAATCAGGGGAACGAAACAAAAATCTAGCAAACTCTGGCATCAACACATCAAAACTATTCAATCGCAATCCAAAACAAAAACTATTTAAAAAAACATCCTCCTCAGATTCATCTAAAAGAACGGAACTCATTCCAACATCTTCTGGCGTTTCTGATGACCCAGTGAAAAATATATCACCATAAACAGCTTTATTCTGCCTCTCCTTTCCGTCTATCTTGACCAGACTCATATTCTCAACATCAATCCTGCTATTTCTAAAGACATTCATATACGGAATAAACTTTTTACCCTCACCAAAATCGTCTTTATTTTTGCCAGTCAATCCACCATACAAACACCCAAGTTCTTTCACTTTGTATTTCTTCCATTCCTTTTTTAACTTTTCTCTTATTTGTTGCATTACTTTTAATCATTATTTCGATAGCCAAGGTTCTTAATATATCCAGCAACATCTTTATTTATCTTATCTTTCTCATCTTCTAATTCTGTTAGCTCTTTCCAAACTTTGTTTACATCAATCTTTTCCTCATCTTCGTCATTTTTAATATACCGCCTAACATTGAGATTAAAAGCATTCTCCTTCAGTTCATCCAGTCCAATAATTCTTGCATATTTTTCAATGTCCTGATAATTATCAAATGCTTTAACTATTTTTTTAATATCCTGTTCTCGCAAACTGTTCTGATTTTTACCCTCCAGATAATCCTTCTCGGCATCAATAAGTAAAATCTTATCCTTATGTTCTTTTAGCTTGTTTTTATTAAGAATCAATATGCACGCTGGAATTCCAGTGCCATAGAAAAGTTTGACTGGTAATGCCACTACCGCCTCTAATAAATCTCTTTCGATTATTTGTTTTCTAATCTTTCCTTCGGTTCCGCCTCTAAACAACACTCCGTGTGGAAGAACAATACCTGCCCTGCCGTTTTGGTTAAGCGAAGCAATCATATGCAAAATAAATGCATAATCAGCGTTTCTTGTGGGTGGCATATCGAAGCCATTTCGTCTTCCATATTTGTCTGCCTCAAAAGTTTCAAACGCCCACTCTTTGATGGAATACGGAGGATTTGCTACCACGATGTCGAACGTTTTTAAGTTTCCCAGCTCATCCTTAAATAACGGCTCTTTTAATGTGTCCTCTCTTCTAATGTCTGCTCCGTCCAATCCGTGCAAAAACATATTTATTTTGGCGATGGCATAAGTTCCGATGTTTAGTTCCTGACCATAGAGATAAAGTTTTCTTATCGCCTTGTCGCCATATTTTTCCTTAACGTAATGATATGCTTCCAATAGGAATCCTCCACTGCCACAAGTTGGGTCATATATATGGTCTTTTTCGTGAGGCTTCAAGATTTGAACTATTACACGCTCAACTTCTCGTGGAGTATAAAATTCTCCGCCCTTCTTTCCAGCATCGGCTGCAAATTGCTTAATCAGGTATTCATAAGCGTCTCCCAAAATATCCGAATTCACATAAGTGTCTCCGAAATTGTAATGAGAGAAGTGATTGATAAGTTTTTGAATGACATCATTTGGAAATCTATCTGAATCGGCAAAATTAAGGTCGTCAAAAATCTTGTCCAATTTCGGACTATTAGCATTAGTCAGTTTTTCAAAAGCCTTGTCTAATTTTATTCCAATTTCTTGTGAAGCATTTTGAATCGTTTCCCATTTAGCATCTTCAGGAAGTTGAAATCGGTGGAATGGTTCTTCTTCCGCTCCTGTATTTTTATACTCCTTTAAAAACGCCTCGTGCTCTTCAGCCCAAACGTCATTTATCCGCTTATAGAAAAGCAGACCAAATATGTATTTTTTATAGTCGCTGGAGTCGATTTTTCCTCGGAGAATATCAGCACTTTTCCAGAGAAATTGCTCCAGTTCTGAAAGCGTTATTTTTTCCATATGATAATATATTTTTCTATTATTATAATACCGCCATCCAGCTATAAAGTAAAGAATTTATACTTTTTTAGTCAAATCTTTCTTACCAACATTCTTTTCCACGAATTCTTTCTGTCTCTTTCTTTTTTCGAAAAATCCCATAGCGCTAATCTCACTGGAATTTATATCTGAAAGCCTTTCCAATTCTTTGTCCATTTCGCACATTTCTGGATTAACTTCTAAGGCAGTTTCATTGATGCCTAGCAGTTTTATACCATCCAATCTTCTAACTCTCGACAAAGCTACATAACCCATTCCATATTCAAATGATTTACTCAAATCCATTTCCACTGCGTCTAGTGTCATCCCCTGACTTTTATGCACTGTGATTGCCCACGCTAGTCGAAGTGGCACTTGTGTCACTGAAGCTAGTATAACTTCATCCTCATCAATAGACCATTTTTCAGGAGTAGCAACAATTATCTTGCCTGAAAGTGTTCGAACTATTGGCAATCCACTTTCCTCAAAATCAGTGACAACCCCGAGTGTGCCATTAACAAAACCTCTTTCAAAATTATTTTTCACAAACATCACCACTGCACCTTTTTTGAGAATAAGTTTTTCAGGAGCCAGGCACCCTCGCTTAATCGTAGTCACTAAATTTTCTATGCCAGTAGAAGTCATTAAAAATTCTTTTGGTTCTTCTTTGATTTTTTGCAATTCGAAATCATTGATAGCATCTACATTAGCATTGTGAGTATATAATCTCGTGGGAGCAATGTTGTTTTTTATAGTTTTATTTTCTCTGGAAAGAATCAACCCCATCGTTTCGCTGTCGCAAGCCCTGCTTCTGATGTCGTTTAGGATTTTTAGCATTTGATTGTCTTCTTGTCGATGCTGTTCTTCTAGATAACAAATTCTCAAATTCATTTCATCCCACGCTCTTGATTCAATGACAAATTTTGCCCTGCTTCCATATCTTGCCACAGGAGGCAATTGAAAAAAATCTCCGCAAAGAATAACTTGCAATCCTCCAAATGGGAAAAATGGTTCTTTGAATCTTTTACAGATACTATTCACAATGTCCAACTGATGAGCGTGAAGCATAGACACCTCATCTATTATCAGCACTTTAGTTTTCTTGAGACGTTGTGTGTAGAAATGTCTTTTTTTAAGTTTTGAAAAATCCGCTTCGGTAAATATATCCTTAATGCCCATTCCTGACCAGCTATGAATAGT
This sequence comes from Candidatus Moraniibacteriota bacterium, assembly GCA_049303795.1. GTDB lineage: Bacteria > Patescibacteriota > Minisyncoccia > Moranbacterales > UBA2206 > UBA9630. The sequence goes on along the minus strand of JBAQNM010000013.1, from coordinate 12,422 downwards.
TTGTCCATTCATATGTGTCGAAGCAATCCCAGTTGAAGCTGTTATCGCTACTCCTATTTTTTTGTTTTTAAGATATTGAATATATTGGTTTAATAGATATGTTTTTCCACTTCCTGCAGGACCCGTCAAAAACACATTATGTCCCAATTTCAAAATATCCAGAGCCGTTGCTTGTTTCATTGATTTTTACCTTATTTATACTTCAATTCTAGCAAGAAATAAGCTCTGAGTAAAGCTAAATATACCCATATTTAGCCAAATTTTAACTTGTGTGCGATTATTCCTTGAGACTGGGCAACTAATACCACTTCATAAAAAAAACCAGGGTTTTAGCTCTGGTTTTAAAAATACTATTTAGTCTTAGTTTTTTGCGAGCCATCTTGAACTGCTGGTAAGTTTTGCTGAATTGTTTGCTGAGCCTTGATTTCATTTTCTGCTTTTTCAGCGTCTTTCTTGTAGGTTGAGAATGAAATAATCACAAAAATAAATACAATTCCCAAAACTACAAACATTGCATATAATGCCGTCTTGGAAGTTTCCTTTGATTTTGTCGGTTCTATATGAATATCAGGATTGTTTCGCTGTTCCGCCATCAGTTTTTGCCCCATTGGAGTGTCAGTTGGAATCATCGTTGTGCTTCCGCATTTTGGACAAACTTTTTTTCCACTGCCCCCTCGGCTCCAGATTGAATAAATGATGCCTGGGAATAGAAAGAAACACCATAAGATAAATTCCACAAGACCATTTCCCCTTGCTTTTTTGTTCATTTCGCCTGCGTATCCGCAGAGCGTACAGATTAGATTCACCATTTTATTATTTTTAATAATTATAGATTTGCAATTTGTTTATCAAATTCGTAAATACCCTTAAACTCTTCTGCATTATTTTTAGATATTTTCAATCCCCACTCTGGTCGGCTCTTTTTATTTTCATAATCATTTTCACTGAAAAATTTTTCTCGTTTTTTCTCCCATTCCAAAGATGGCACGAGACATAGTGTCGGCTGTTCACCTTCCTCAAAAAGCACCAGAGCCAACAGAAAGTTTCTTCTGAGAGTAAAAACCTCTTTTCGCATAAAGACATAATTGTAATTCCGCACAGATTTTACTTGGATGTCATAGTGCTCGCTTTCGTTTTTTCTAATCACAAAATCTATTCCTTTGTCATCCACTTCTGAAGTATAAACATCAAAGCCAGCTTTAGTAAATTCCATCTTAGCAAAATACTCGCCGTATTTTCCCAATTGCAGATGACTTAATTTTGACCAGTTATTATTTTCCATATTATTTTTTTATATAACAAAAAGGGACAACCCCTTACAGGACGTCCAGTCGCAAAACCAGTCGTGTACCTTTCAGAGTTGCCCCTTTATATACACGACCAGCCCAAGCTTTTTAGAGCTTAGTTGGTTTTGCGACTGGTATTTTATTATCTTAATATTACTTTATCAAAGAACTTTGGTCAATCTTCAAATTTGTGCTTCAAATTTCCGCCAGCCTCACCTCCTTTCTGAGCCGTGATTTGGCTATATGCAAATATCTTTCAGTAGTCGAAATATTTTTGTGTCCAGCCAATATTTGAATCGTTTTCAGATTCACGCCTTTTTCCAATAACCTCGAGCAAAAACTATGACGTAAGCTATGGACTGAAATATTCAGTTTGGTTATTCTTGTTAGCTTCAGATATTTTTGAACCAGCATCCCTACTCTTCTTTGTGTAATTCTCTTTTTAAAACTGCTCATAAACAATGGTTCAGATATTTCTTTATTTTTAGCCAACTGCTTAATATTTTTCGCCAACTCAATATTTATTGGAATGCTTTGTTTTTGACCACCCTTTCTTTTGACTATTATTATCCTAGATTTAGTATCGATATCTCCAACACTTAAATTTGTTAGCTCTGAAATTCTGATGCCTGTTTCAATCAAAATCTTTATCATCAATTTGTTTCTTTCTTGATGTTTAGATTTGTCTTCACTGACAACCTTGATTAACTTTTTCAATTCCTGTTCAGTCAAATAACTTGGTTCATTTTCTTTAACTTTTAATGTTGCAATATTTTTAACTGGACTGTTTTTTATCAAATCCTCATTCTCCAAAAATTCAAAGAAGTTTTTAATTGATGTCATTTTTCTTCTTCTAGTTATCGGCTGATTGTTTTTCTCTACTAAAAAGCAAAGAAACTCACGAATGTGAGTCCTTGCCAATTTATTAAACGATAACTTTTTTATAAATTTTCCGAATTCCAAAAGGTCCCTAGTATAAATCTCAATCGTATTTTCGCTCAATCCTTTTTCGATGCGAAGATATTCTATATATTTTTTTATATACCTATGCATTTTTGTGTGCCTCTTTACTTCATTGTGACACACATTACCTTCGTATCCTAAATCAAGTCAAGTGCCTTAATTTCAACCATAACTTGCCCGATAATTCTGGCATTTGTCACTTCCAATAAATTTTCCCTATCTGAAGAAACTTTGCGGATTATCTCTTTTTTTCCATCAATCAAAATATAGAAATCCACACTGCCATCAAAGTAAAATTTCTCATCAATAAATCTAGCCACGGCTTTCTCATTGATGGATTCCAACAAATCAAATATTAGAAATGATTGTAGTTTACCAAAATCGCAAGGCTGACATTCAATGTCCACCAGATTCTCAGCGGGATAAAAATTTATCTCACAAAAAACAACCGCATTATTGTTTTCATCGCTGATGTGAAAAGATACTTTATCTTTAGCTTCATTGATAAGTCTATGATACAAATGTTTATAGTTTAGGTTTCTCTTTTTAGCATTCACCAAATTATGCAAAAACCTCTCCTGCCCAACCGAATTTAAAAACTTAATTTTTACTGTCATATTATTGATTTATTACAAATTAAAAACTTCCGAAAACATACATTATGGGAACATTTAAAAAATGAGATTAAAAATTAAAATAGATAGACATATACTGTAAATTAGAAAAAATATTTCACTCATAATTATTGAGACTTTCGCCACTCTTCAAGTTCTTTAAGCGTGGGAAAATTGTTTTTAGGTTTAATACTCTCTTGATTCTTTTCCTCTTTAATTTCAACTATTCCCATTCTTAGCAACTGTTCCGCTTTCAATTGCTCTTGGAATTTTTCCAATGTCGGCGCTCCTGTTATTACAAAACCTGCGTCTGCTCTTCTCGCCCCCGAGATTTGCATCAACGCCACTGACAAGGCCATTGCGTGGTCTGAATACTGCGAACTGGGGTGGTCAAAGCGATAGCCATAACTTTTCTGTTCCAGATTCAATGAAAGCAATTCTCTTTCCAGTTGTTTATGTGGAAAAAATTTCACCAGTCCGTTGTGGATGAAGTAATATAAATTACGACTGAGTTTTTCTACATTAGAACTGCTGAATGTAAATTCCTCAATCTTGCAATATCTTTTTAGTCTTTCAATCGTTCCCTTAAGATTCCACGGGTCTACCACGATGTGCAATTTTGGAAAATTTTTGGTGGCTAGCAACATATCTTCTTCAATATCAGCAATCTTCACTGGGTCATTTTTACTCCCCGACCAAGTCTTAATATCATCCACAATAACAATGCCAGATTTTTTGTCCTGATGAAGTATGACGCTAACTGTGCGGTCCTTAACCAAACCGAGGTCACATCCATAATAGTATTCATCATCCTCTTCGCCTTTGAATTTTGGCTTTAAAAATTCATCCCGACATTGCATTACATCCTCTCTGGTAAAAAAAGAATTTTCGCCAGAGCTCCATTTGTTTTCCCAAAACCTTTGAAACACCGCTGGCGGTAATTCCCGCCTTCTCTCTTCTATAAATTCTTTTGTTATCCAACTGACTTCAGGTTTATGTGACCAATGAAAATACATTTTTGGATTTTCCTTATTCAGCCCTTTTTCATAAAGTTCGTATAATGGTGTCACGGTATTCGTTCCAGCGTAGGTTACTATAAAGCGGAGCGGTTGCTTTCTGGTTGGCGAGAATTGCAAGGCGTCCAGCAAGTCACGATTTTTTTGATTCCAAATCTCATCGCCTATTACACAACTAGGGTCAAGTCCGTGAGCTGAAAAACTTTCCGCACTTAATACTTTATAAATACTACCTGTGCTGGGAACGACAATTTTATCTCGATATATTTGAACACTGTCTAATAGGATTGGATTTCGCTCAATAGCCTTTTTAGTTTTTTCCCAAATGATAGAGGCTTGGTCTTGCGAATACGCAATCGAATAGACATTGTTTGGTTCATCAAATATTTCATCACAAAAAAGCATATACAACGCCACACCTGAAGCTAAGCTGGATTTTCCTGATTTTTTAATCATTCCAACGAGGGCATCATTATATACTCTCAGTCCATTTTTATCCTTGGTCTGAAATATATCATTTAGAATTTTTCTTTGAATCGGCTCTAATATTATTGCTTTTCCATTATCCAAAAAATATTGCTCTTCCAAAAATACACAAATGTCGCGTTGATATTCAATTAACTTTTCAGTTGTTATCGATTGTGTCTTCATCGTCTTGGATAATAACTTTGGCAGTCTGATTGTTTATTGGCCTTGCTCGTTGCAGAGCTTCCGCAAAACAAAATGACTGCACATTGGTTAAATTTAATCTCGCTCTTGCCTGTGGGCCGATGCCTAATGCTTCCGCCTGTTTCAACACCAGACGCTCGTAGCTGGTCTTCATCGCCAATATGGGCTGAACATCCAATCCTGAGTCTTTGATGTGAAACGGACCGACATTCGCCACCCAGCGTTCAATGATTACAAGGAAACAGAAGTTTTTCACAAATCTATCCACTATAAATTTATCGATGGGCTTAATATAATCCAAATCAAATATTTCATTATATATTTCTTCCTGCAGTTCCAAAATAGCTCGACACTGTTTTTGCTCTTTTTTGAAATACTCACAATCGGATGCAAAAACGCATTGGTTGCAACTAGGAACTGGTGCGACATTGGTTCTGAAAAACTCAAACGCTCCGTGCTTTCTTTGCACATTAAGATTCTTTTTTACTGCTTCTATTCCTTCTTCGCTGAAATTATAACCTGCAGTTTTTGATTTTGACTTATATCTTGCCATTTTCTTATTTTTGCTTTAGATAAACTGAGCATAGTGAATATAATTTCTCACCCCTACTCTTTCCCTTCACTCTTGCTAATGCCTCGTTGATGATTTTTTCCTGCTCTTTGGATACAGCAAAATTCATTACTGTTGGAATTTCTTTTTCTCTATTCTCAGCATCTTTTTTTAGTTTTTCTATAAACTCCGCAGTCACTTGCGTGAGAGCCAGCTTGTCTTTCAAATCAGCTACTCCAAAGCCCAGTTTGGTTGATAATTCTTCTAGTGTATATTTCTGATTGAGTTCTGAGATAAGTCCTGCCAGTTTTAGTGGATTCATTTCGCCTCGCTTAGAATTCAATGCTATCGTTACAATTTTCTGGTGCTCTTCATTTTCAGGCTGGAACACGACCACTGGTATTTTTTCAAAGCCTAATTTCATACTGGCTTTCCATCTGTGGAAACCATCTATAATTTCAAACTTATTATTTACCACAACTGGCTGTCCTATCCAACCGTTTTCCTCAAAGTCCGCCACTAAGCCTGCAAACTGAATTTCAGTCATAAGATTTGGATTGTATTTATTCGGGTTAACTTTCAGTGGGTCAACCATTTGTATTTCTGAATATATTTTTTCTTTACTCATAATGTTATTTTGTTACGATTAAATATTCTACATTTTCACTTTGCCTCTTGCCGTTTTTTGATGCAATATTATTTATCGCCCAAGCGTGTTCCATAAAATATAAATCTGCTTCTCTAAATTTTTGAACCACTCGCAATAATTCTTCTCCTTTTATGCCTGCGTCAGACGAAGGATTATATCCCATCGAAATTATCCACTTAGGAATAAATTTTGAAAACAAGAAAAGTTTTTCAAAATTTTCCATAACATCTTTGGTATTGAATGCTTTATCTGCTATTTCAATGCCAGTTTTTCCTTCCAATATTTCATCCAGCACTTTGTAATGGTCAGAGTATTTTGTGCTGTTAAAATATGGAGAATCAAAATATGCCGTGTCTATAACTTCGCCCCTATCCTTCATTAGTTGAAGGAAATCAAAGCAGTCCATTTGATGCATTTCATTGTCTTTGCCATTATTGAAAATTCCGCTATTGATTTGGTCTTTCAAATTGAGAAGCGATGGCAATGGATGTGCCATATTGTATTTGATTTTCTTACCCCGTGACTCACTGGCTAATTCCAAAAGTTCAATCTCCCTATTTTCGATTAGCATCTCATTATCTTGCCTGCCAACCTGAAACGCTCCGTATTGGCGAAGGGATAAGATAAACTTTGAAAGTAGAAGTACAGACAACTCTTTTTTTATACCAGTCTTTTTTCTAGCGTTAGTAAACGCAGTATCCAGAAATTCTGCCACACTAGGAATGAATATTTTTGGGACATAGTTTTTGCTGATAAAGTTATCATTTTCGTTTGGGATAAATAAACTGCACACATCTTCATCTGTCAGCCTAGCGGTGTTATTGGCAACGAGTGAATCGCCAACTATTTTACTTCTGTAGGCAATATCATTTGCCAAGACTCTGAGCCCTTTCTGTTTGGCTTTCAACGAAATAGAGCCACCACCCATAAAAACATCGCACAGTGTTTCTCCTTGAAAATGACTCGCAATTTCTTCCGCCATTCGGCGTTTGCCTCCCAGAAATGGTAGGGTCGCATCAAAGATTTTTAAATTACTTGCCATCTTTTTCTTTTACCTCCAATATCTCTGATTCACTTTCAATTTCTGAAAGAACATACCTACATAAAATTGCAATTATTCTCCCACGCCCGGAGATATTATATTTTTCCTTGAATACTCTTTCTACTTCTAAGAGCAATTGTTTTTGCTCTTCAAAAAGTGAAATGAATTCTTGTGAGAGTTTACGATTTATAACTTTAATGTCAGCCTCTTTTATTTTTTCTTCGAATGTTTTATTTTTATTGTTCGTCATAATTTTTTAAATTAGTTAATTAATTACTCCTTACTCCCAATCTTTGTGGTTACTTTTTTATACTAGTTAACGACAGTATCTAGACTCCCATTTTCTAAGTTTAGCAATTCTCTCCTTTTGTTCTTCAAATTTATTAAGCCACCATTGCCTTCTCTTTTCAGCAGTTTTAACTGGTAGAGTAACAACCACAGGCTTATTATATCTGACAGAATGTCTGACTTCCTTATATTCAGTAATGGGATAATTCACGCTTTGCTCAATTCTCCGTAAAACTTTTAACTCCCACTTTATCGCTTCTTCAATAGACGGATATTCGCCCAAAGAAATAACTTTTTTCACAACCTTGCCATCAATTCTTTTACTCTGAACTGCTTGATAGAAAAAAGATTTTTTGCCATCCCTCAGTTTTCTGATTCTTTTTTTAATAAACATCTTATTTTAATAAATTTTTACCATTTATCTTTCCTAATAACTTTTCCTTTTATCATTTCATCAAAAGTCGTGTTTGGCTTGGCATTTTTGAACCTTATTCCTGTATGCGGATTAACTCCTTGATTCTCAATAAAACTAAAAACTTTGCCTAACTTTTTTTCAAAATCAAACAGATTTCCAATAACTATAATGTATTTCTTCTTATCCGCTGGCACTTCTTTCTTTAATTCAAAAAACAATCTAATAAGTAACTCTATTTTTTCTTTTCCGTATTTTTTAATCATTCTTTTTCCGGCCTGTATGTTCAAATCTACTTCTTTTAGTTCTTCCTTTTTTGTGGACACGTAGATAATGTTATCTGGCATTGGCATTCCCAAAAAATTTTCAAAGTATATACCAAGCTCTACTGCTTCTTTGTATTTTTCAATTCTTTCCTGCTTTTCACCTTCCTTTATAAATTTTTGCTCTGAAAAAGAATTGGCTTTTAGATTTCCTTTTTTAAAGGAAGATAATTCAGTAAGGTCGCTGGCGACCTCATTACTGCATTCTATCTTTGATTTAATCTCTGAATTAATCTCTGAAATAGGGTAAGCAACTTTTTCGCTTTTGCTTGGTATTTCCCCTTTTTGTTCTTTCTTGGTATATTCCTTTTTGTCATTTACTGAGTAAATCCTACCAAGCAATTCTTTTATTTTTTCCTCCTGCGGTTCATACCAAGTTAAACCATCCTTGTCCCTATAATAAATAATCAGAGCATTCTCTTTTGAGATGACATTTTTGGTTTTGCCTTTTTTAAACGCTATCCTCTTTAAAGCTCCATCAAACTCTTTCGTTGTAAAGCCAAGCGTCTCAACCCAACTATCGCCCTGTTTATATTTTTTATGATTACAAGGCTCTTTAAATTTATAAAACTTTTTCTTACCGATGTTTTTCCAGTAATGCAAGGCTTGTTGCAATAAAATCGTAGATGTAACGCTTCCCGTTATTTTATTAAGCGACGGACGATAAGTTATAAGACTGCAGTCCTCGGCGATTATATCTAAAATTCCTTTTTCTTCTTCCATTTGGTTTTATTTCTGAGAGATATCAGCAGTGGAAGAGCTGACATCTCTCAAAATTCCACTTAATTATTTCGCTCTTTGCTTTTATAAAAAAATCTGCAATACGCTAAAACAAATAGAATCAACTTGGTTCCATGTGTTTGCATTGTATTGCAGACATTTTATAGTGGCTGATTGTATTCAGCCGATATTCATTTGTGTTTATATTGTATCGCATAATTTTATTGATGTCAAGCTTTTTTGGCTTATGTAAGCCTTTTATATTATTGTCAAGTCATAATTAGCTTGTATCTGAGCAGTAAAATTATCACTCAAGACAAGCTAACTACTTGAAAATCTCTGTGTTTTTAAATTCTTCAAATTCCAAACCTTTGATTTTGATGTGATATTTAATCCCATTCTCTTCACAAAATTTTCTGAGAGTATTCACACACTCCAAATAAAACTTTTTACGGTCTTTATACTCTGAAACCTGCGAATTGTAATTCCAAGAACCAAATATGATTTTATCCGCGAATTTTACTTTTTCCAACAGTTCCAGAAAGTCTTGCTGAATAATGCTTGGTGTTGGATATGGTTCCAAACTTACCCAAGTTTTCAGTCCTTGCTTGTGCAAATATTTGAGAGCCTCAAATCTCTCATTTATTGGAGATGCTCCTGGCTCATATATTTTATGAAACTTTGGGTCAAGCGAAACTAAAGTGATTCCATATTCATTCTTCAGACTATAACTTTTATCTGCTAACTCTTTAGGAAGAATCCCCTTGGTAAGCACGGTGCATCTGATACCATCCTTGTTTAGCCTGTTTATAATTTTCAGTGTCATTTCTTCAACCTCATCTTGTCCATACATAAATGGGTCAGTTGCAAAACATAGATGCACAACTTTGATTTTGTTCTTGATTTTCGGAATTTCTTTGTCTAACAATTCTAGCGTATTTTTGACAATCTTAGGCTCAACCCATTCGTCACAATCTTTAATTTTCTTTTTATTAATCTTGCCTAGCATCTCATAACAATAGGTGCATCCGTGGGAGCACCCATTAGCGTGATTGATGGCGTAATCACCATAGTTCACTTTGCTTTTATAGAGCGATGATTTTCTTGTGATTGATTGCATATAATTTATATTATTATTTGTTTAATATTTTTAAATTCTTTATGGATGCAATTTAGACAAATAGTTGTCCAATCATCAATTAAGCCAGCATCTATGTCTTTTTGCATTTTATTAGTTTTATAGCATTGAGGACACATAAATGTAGATTCTTCATTCATCACTATTTCATATATCTTGGTTGGCTTTTTAATATTTAGTAAATGTATGCAAGCTATTGCTAATCCCGATGTGTCTTTTTCCTTTTTTGATTTCATTTTATTTAATTTAATTTATTATTTTTCGCTTCTTTTTTAGTTTTCTTATTTTAGGTCCTATTATCCATCTCCTTTCCAGTGTTAAAATCAACATTAAAATCCATTATTGCTTTGTGATGTTTTTTAACTTCCTCAAAATCCAAATTCCCTATATAAAATTTAGTTGTTACTTGACTTGAACTGTGATTTAAGAATTTTTGAATTACTCCCAGTGGAACGCCTTCCTTGAACATTAGAGTTGCAACTGAACGCCTTGCAATTAGGTGAGGCGTGACATTTATTTTAAATCCTAGCTTCTTGCCTAAGTTTCGGAGTCCTCTCTGCAAATCATTAACTTGAAGCCTGCCAATATTATTTGCGTTGATTGTTGCGAATAATGCATCACAGTTGTCATCGCCTCTAATTTCTAAATATTCTTGGATTGCCATTTGCGAAGCTGGATTAAAAATTATCTGATGCGGACGATTTCCTTTCGTCCTAATGCTCACCACTGAACTTGTTTCAAAATCTATTTGACTCTTATTGAGTCCGAGAAGTTCTGAAACACGACAGCCTGTGCTGATTGCAGTCTGGATTACAGCTCTCATTCTTAGTCCAGTTATGGTTTTATTACTTGGGGCTGAAGCCAGCGTTATCAATTGCTCTTTGGTGAGATAGCTAACTTCTTTCTGCGGAACCGTGAATTTTGTGACTTTAATTGGGTCAAAGACTTTTATCCCCTCCTTTTCACATTGAATCAAAATACTTTTCAGAACTACCAGAAAATGATTTTTACGACTAGCACTAAGATTTCGCTGGTTAAGCTTTTGTTTTAATTCAATCACAGTCATTTCATTGATTTTTTTAATATTTATGTCGCCCAAAGTCCTAATGAGCATTCCAGCCACTTCTTTGTATTTCTGAATGGTTTTCGAAGCCAAAATAGCATCTGCTTCCGCCTTGGCGAAAAATCTCTTGAGGCATTCAGATAAATTAAGTTTTTTGGAGAATAAAAAGTTCATATTTCGGTTTTATTTCTTATTTGTCTCCATTTTCTCATAAAAAAGCCACCCATTTGGGTGGAACATTTTTGACCTATTTTTTTGGCTAAAGAAAGATAAATTAAAGAGAAAGTCTGCTCTTAAAAGCCTCGGAAACACTAATTCTCACTTCATTATAATTGGTTTTAATTTCACTTATTCTTTTGGCAAATCTCGGGTTTCGTCTTTCTTCAGGAGTTTTCATTTTCCTATATAATTGCCATTCTGCTTTAGACGGAGAAAGCCCATCTAGATAGCATAGGTAGTGCTTAATTTTTCTGCTAAAATTCAATGCTTTGTGTTCTTTTTGTAATTTCTTAATCTTTTTGTGAAGTTCGGAAATTTTCTTCTTGTTCTGTTTAAATAATTTCTCAATTTCCCTTGTTTTCGTGTTGGAATATGAAATAAACTGTAAAATTAAATTGCTATCATTAGTGGTTATTAAAAGTTCAGCAGTTTTTTTCATATTAACTTTTACATCAAACTCGAAGACGCCATCTTTGAAATTAAAATCCATAAACCAAACGAAATATTTTTTTAAACTCTTTTTAAACTGTGAGAGATTATCTGTTGGCTGAATATAAACCTCCCAAAATATTTTATAAAAATTTTTAGCATCGTCTTTGATTATTTTTGGGTCTGGAACATCAAATCCTCCTATAAAACTATGGTAAGAAAAACGCTTATTTATAAGAGAATAATGTGTCTGAGGAATAAAATCTTTTCCCAATATATAATCCTTGATCATCTCCGTAACTATTGGCCTGAGTCTTTTGTATGAAAGATTATTTTTTTCAATAAAATCGGTTGTTGCTAAATATAAAGCATCCAATTTATTTTTACTTTTCCACTTTTGATATTTTTCATCACTTAAAAAACCGCTTGGGGCAATATTCTGTGATTTACGCAATCTTTTTATATTTCTATGAAATTTATCATTTAAAATCAAATAAACAAAAGATTGCATAAGATTGTCTATGTCAGAGGTGAATTTGTTTTCTTCCAAATTCTTAATTATTTTTTCTATATATATCTTTCTAGCAATATCAAGAGATTCTCTCTTTATCTTATATTTTTTCATCAAATATAATATTCTTTATTTATTCTATGCTAAAATTCTACCACAAAATCTCATTGGAATCACGCTAGTAATGTAAATATTGAGTATGAGCTTCTTTGGCTCGTGCCTTATCAGTTAATCCAACATAATAGCGAATTGTGGTATCTAATCTTTCGTGTCCACATAATGTCTTTATCTCGGTAAATGGACAATTATTGAAAGCTAGGTGCGAGGCAAAGCAATGTCTCAAGCAATGTGGAGTGATTTTCTTATGAATCCCAGAAATTACCCTTTGTCTTGAAAAATACCTTGTGTTGTCCTGATTAGTGAGTCTTTTTTTCGCACCTTCCTTCCCAGTGGTCACGAATAATGCTGGATTTTTGTCAGTTCTGCGCTCCAAATATTTCTTAATCCAATCAATCGCATCGTCTGAAAAA
>JBAQNM010000012.1:0-12000 GCA_049303795.1 Candidatus Moraniibacteriota bacterium | reverse complement strand
AAATTTTTCTGATTTGGAGTTTTCTTGCCCGCCTCTGGAGGGCGGAGAAAACGGCGGAAAGCAACATTTTTTATTGCAATAGCACTAAACTATTTCTGAATGACTTTCTAAATACTTATCTCGAAGATAAATAGCGCAAGCAGATATAGCATCCTGCCTATCAATTGTTGCATCATTATAAAGAAATTCTTTTACTTTTGTAAATGGATTTTCTTTTCTGCTTCCATAAAACTCAGTTAATATGACTGTGCAGTATCTTTCTACGTCAAGTTTATTTTTTAGATGAAGCTTATCTAGGGTATCGAATAAAATTTTTCTTTCTTTTTCATCTTCTAGTATTTTATCCCAACTCAATCTTTTAATAAAATTGATTCCCTTTTCTGTTAAATTTAATGGGGAATTGGTAGAGAATATTTCAGGGTTTTTTATTGCGTTACTTTCTCCTAAAACTGCAATGAGACTATTGAATTTATCTAAAAGTAAATCTAATTTAGATTTAAGATCATCATGACTATTACAAACTTTTTTTGTATCGATATAAAAAGAGTGACACTTTATAGTCAGCCATACAATACCAACTATAATAAAAAGGGCTCCAAAAATTTTAGGATAATTTTCTGCTAGAAAATTTAAAGCGATATCTATCATTAATTTGAATTTTTATTTACAATTAAATTATACCAATATTACTTATATTAAGCAATTCTCTAAACCAGAATAAAGATTTTTTAGTTTTGGAGTTTTCGGAGAAAACGGTGACTACTATTCAGTGCTACTATTTTCAGGGTTATATTCAATTTTTAATGGCAAATCAGTCATTGCATAATGCACAAATTGTTTCCCGAGTTCTGTGAGTTCGTATGAATCTTCATCGTCAAACGCGGAAGTAACAGGTTTTGGTCCCGATCCTTTCGGACGGCGTTGTAACGTTTTAGGAACAAAATTTCCATAGTAATCAACTTCGCGATGTTGCCTAATTACTCCGCCCGTACTCAAATCTCGAAAAAGCAATTTAAACAAATCAGCGTCAGCAGAATTTTCTGCGACTTCTGCTTTTCCTAAATCGTTCCAAACACCACTACGAGAAACTCCGCTTGTTCCGTGTTTATAAATTACGGCGATAACTCTAAAATGAAGTTCGGAATACATTTTGAGCCAATCAATAAAAAGACGAATGACTTCGTCGCTTGTTATTGTTGAGGCAGCGGCGTTAGCAAGTATATTTCTGATGTAAGTTCTCTTGTCCTCACTTTCTGCTCCAGACCATTCTCGAAATGTTTTTTTCAAAAGCGATTGATATTCTTTACTCTCTAGCCTTTTAGCAATTTCTTCATCGTGAATATCTAACCTAGCCATTATTTCAAGAATGGTCCTTTCCTTTTCCCTTATTTCGTCCTCAAGCATTTTTATCCAGTGACGAAAAAATTTATTTACTCGTTCTTGTTCATTTTCTGACCAAGCACCTGCTGCCGCAGAAAGTAAACCGCCAGCAAAAGGAACTACTCCTCCAACAACTTGCAAAGCGCCTCTGATTACTTTTGGAGTTGCACTTTCATTTATTATTTTTTCATCGTCTTCCTGCATAAATATAATTTAATCATTCTTCTTTTCTGACTTCCAAACATCTAAAGTCTTTATTCCTATAGGAATATTATACTCGCTCGTATATTTTTTTATATTCAATAAGGCATCGTCCTCATTTTTTCCCGATCGAATAGCTCTTTCTTTGACGTTGTTTGTACATTGCTCGGGATTATTTTCAAAAAATACCCATTCTATTTCGACTCCCAATTCCCAGCCATTTATGACAATCTCAGCCTCTTCCCTCGAAATTATTTTGCAAAAATCTATATCAGTAACGATACAATTTTTATTAGATTTTAAATAATTTATTAAATCACAATACCTACTACTAAAAGTAAAATCACTCTTATTCAAAATTGCATTGCCCTTAAAATCATCTAACACTTCGAATTCATTATCGCTGTTTATTTCTTCGACATATTTAGTTTTTCCAGAGCCAGGCAAACCAACAATAAAAATTAATTTTGACATCTAAATAAAATTATCGAGTTAGTTTTCTGGAACATAAAGATCGCCCTGTTCTTTTAGAAGTTGCAATAGTTTTTCATCGGAAAGAATATCGCCTCTTTCATTATTCACTTTTTTAGTTTCATCATTTCCTTCTTGCATTCCCTCAAAAAACATTTTATTTGCCTCACTTAAGGAAACTCCGAATTCTTTAGCTACTATTCCCATAACTTCGTCTTCCGTTTTTTGTCTTAAATCGGCATCACCGCTTTCGAGAGATTCTTGATATTTGGCAGTTTCTCCTAATTCCATAAATCTTAAATAAATTTTTCTCGCTTTTGTAAAATTAGATGTATCTAACTTTGGATTTTGATAGCCTAGCTCTGGAGTATATTTTATAGCGGTTCCGTTTAATGCTTTCATGTCCTCGTTGATAACTGACCATTGAGGATTATTCAAACTTTCACCTAAACCATTACTTCTATAAATAGCGACAAATCTTTCTCCGTCTTTTACAACAACCCACCTGCCATTTGAATCTATATATCCGCTTTGTTTCTGAAGCTTAAACACATCATATAATTTTGTGCCTAATTTAACTTCGAATTTTGAATTTCCCTCATTGATAGTTTTTTTAATTTTATACGCTTGAACCAAAGATAAAGCGCCCAATCTTTCTTCTTTATATTTTATCTCCTCTGTTTTTTCGTCATTTTTAACATTACTTATTTCCTCCTTTTTTTGAGAATCATTTGTTGCAGTATTATTTTGACAACCAGAAAAAATAACGACTAGGAATAGCGACAAAAATATAAATGACGCTGATTTTAATTTATTCATTGTATTTGTAGTTTAAAAAATTATTTTAAAAAATGATCAATACTTTTCTTATAAAGCTTCGCGAATCGTTTCACTTCCAAAATATCAAGCCTGTATTCACCAGATTCAACCCTGGAAATATAAGATTGTGGCCGTCTCATTTTTTTGGCAACATCAATTTGCCTAAGACCTGCTTCTATTCTTGCCTTTTTCATTCTTTCAATAAAAAGGGCATATTCTTTTGTTTTAATTGTCTTATCCATATAATACCAGCATATATCCAAAATGTAAATATCTAAAATCTGGATATTATGCTATAATCAAAAACGAAAGGGAGTTCCTTTGTTGCCGTCCGCGCACGGGTGGGTTTGGGGCAAGGACGGCTAAAATACAAAAGAGAGAGAAATAAATTATTCCGCTTTCCGCCGTTTTCTCCGCCCTCCAGAGGCGGGCAAGAAAACTCCAAATCAGAAAAATTTTCTTTTCATTTTTTTGAAAAAATCGGCGCGCATACAAAATCCGAAAAGTAGAGAAAATTTTTCAGTTTTGAAACGCAAACTTTGAAGAAGTTTGCGGGCGGAAGCGGGGCGGAGAAAATCAAACCTGCTCTTCAAAGAAAGTTCGAGCTTCTTTCAGAATCCGCCGCACTATCGTAAGTTCAGCGTTTTTGCTGTTGGAGGCCTCGGCGCTTCGCGCCTCGGCATTCCATTTCGTCTCGAGCCAATCTTTTTTGATTGCCAAAGGCAATCCTTCAAAATTTTCTACCCAAAGAAAGCGATTAATTTTTCCTCTCCGCTTTTAGAGCGGAGTGTCCAAAAACGAAAACAAAATTATGCACAAATATTTTCTCTACGCTCGAAAATCAACTGATAATGAAGAAAGACAAGTTTTGTCTATTGAAGCGCAACTTGCCGAACTCAGAGAATTTTCCAAGAAAGAAAATCTGGAAATAATTTGCGAGTTTGTAGAATCTAAAACCGCCAAACAACCAGGACGAGCAATTTTTAACGACATGCTTCTGCGAATTGAATCAGGTGAAGCTGACGGAATCATTGCGTGGAATCCTGATCGTTTGGCAAGAAACGCAGTTGATGGCGGACAAATCATCAATCTCATAGATAAAGGCAAGTTGCAATCATTGAAATTTCCGACCTATTGGTTTGAAACTTCCAGCCAAGGACTTTTCATGCTTCAAATCGCTTTTGGCCAAGCCAAATATTATATCGATAATTTATCGGAAAATGTGAAACGAGGACTGCGACAAAAATTGCGCCGTGGTGAATGGCCAGGACTGGCTCCGATTGGATATATCAATAATTTGCGGACACATATTATTGAGATAGACAAAGAAAAAGGCGCAATTGTGAAAAAGCTTTTTGAGCAATACGCCACAGGTAAATTCACATTTTCCGATTTGGAAAAATTATCGCTTTCTTTGGGTTTGGTGAGCAACAAGACAAATCGAAGAGGCTTGCCGATTTCTGTTTTACAAAAAATGCTGTCTAATGTTTTTTACATCGGACTTTTTGTTTATAGCGGTGAAACTTATGAAGGCAAGCACGAGCCACTGATTTCCAAAGCCACTTTTGATACGGTGCAGCGGATTTTGGATGAAAAATCCAGACCGCGAAAAACCAAGGAATTGATTAATTTTCCATATCGGGGAGTTTTCACTTGTGGAGAATGCGGAAAAGCTATCACAGGCGAACGCCACAAGAAAAAATCGGGTTTAATTTTCCGCTATTACCGCTGCACCAAAAAAGGCACAACTTGCAAACAGAAATATCTGCCTGAAAACAAATTTGGAAAGCAAGTTGATGAAATAGTATCAAAAGTGGCTTTGCCCGATTCATGGGCGAATTTAATGTTTTCAGAAGTGGACAAGTGGCAGACTGAAGAAAATAAAACAAATGCCCTTGCGGTTGAAAATACAAAAGTAGAACTTGCAAAAATTGAAGCCAGACTTTCCAAATTGTTGGACGCTCACTTGGACGGGCTTTTGGAAATGGAAGAATATCAAAACAAAAAAGCCGAACTTCTGAAAAAGAAATTAGCTTTAAAACAAAAAATCGCCCGCAAGGGCAATCAGTGGCTCGAACCTCTCCGAAATTGGATAAAAGATGCTCACCAAGCCAATAACTTGTTATTGGCTGAAAATTTCGAAGCGAAAGCGGAGCTTTTGCAAAAGATTGGCTCGAACCGAATTTTCCAAGCGCAACAGATTTCTCTTACATTCGAAAACGCTTGGAAAATTCTGCCGAAATGGAATGCCGAGGCGCGAAGCGCCGAGGCCTCCAACAGCAAAAACGCTGAACTTACGATAGTGCGGGGAGCTTGGGACGAAGTTAGAACTTATATACGTCTAAATACTTTCCATCTCGAAATTACCCTCTAATTTATTTTCACTAAAAAATTTATTCCAGGATACCAAAACCTTTACAGCTAGCCTTCTTGGGTGAATCATCTTTAGATCTTCTTCGCAATTTAAATCAAATTCCGATATAGAATAACTTATAGCCGGACTTGGTCCCATATCGCCTTCAGACCATGTGAGCAAAATTTCTCTGTGTTTTATATGATTTCTCTCAGCTTTCAAGTGCTTCATATTTGTCACAATCGACTGAAGGAGTTTCATGTTTACATTTTTTTCAATAAATTCATTCAATATTTTATTTTTTTCTATTTTATCTTGCCCAATTTTTACATCATCATCATTCAAAATCCAGTCCTTTAAATGATATGCGTCTTGAAATAAATGATAATAGATATCCCAAACTTCATCCTGCGTATAGTTCGGGTAATTAGGCGCTGGTATTTTTCCATAGCTTCGTACCACTCGCTTAGCTTGTTCGGTATAAGGTAAATTCATAAAATACTTACTATTTATTTTTATAATTCGCCCTCTTCAATTATGGGTAATTTTAACTTAATAATATCTTTCAAGGATTTATCCACATTTAATTTTCTCAATATTAAGCTTATGTATGGCTTTGCTGATGAGCTTTTTATATCAAAAATTCCAGATATGCTATTCGATAAACCCTTTTCCGGAAATACTGCAAGCATTTTATTCATATCATCACTGTTCTTTGCTTCATCAAAAGATTGTCTTGATTTATCAATAAACTGTTCCTTTTGAGCAATTATATTTTCCAGTCCAACAAAAAACGTATCATTATCTGTTGATTTAGAAATTTCATTTTCCAGATCATGCATAATGTTTTTCTGTAATTTTTTGAATGATATAACTTCAAGTTGACTTTCTATGCGATCCTTAATGATATTCCTAGTCTTATCTATTGATATTGCCGGATCTTTTCCTAATA
Source organism: Candidatus Moraniibacteriota bacterium (assembly GCA_049303795.1). GTDB lineage: Bacteria > Patescibacteriota > Minisyncoccia > Moranbacterales > UBA2206 > UBA9630. The sequence goes on along the minus strand of JBAQNM010000012.1, from coordinate 5,824 downwards.
ATATAGCGACGTATTCAATAACCTCTGAAGATAATAAAATATTTTCTATCTCTGAATAATATGTGTTAAATATTTTTTCATTACTTAGTGAAACAAGCTCTTCTTCACTTCTAAAATCACGATCAATTATTCCACAAACTTTAACATCATGCAAATATTTTGCGGTACGAAAACTTTTGACAACCTCTATAACTTTCACACAAGACCCCACTGGCACAACAGTAAAATCAGGATATATTATTTGATATATCTTATAATCTAAACTTCCCCTATCTCCTTCAACGAATAAAATTGGTTTTCTGCTACCAGCAACTTCAATATAGAGATTTTCGGGCAAGACATCCTTTTCCTCAATAAATTCCCATGTCCAAATATTATTAATATATTTTCTTATCCAAATTTTCTGACTTATGGACTTACTGACTGCGAAATCTAAATCATGAGTAATATAGATAAACTGACAGTCCGATCTAAAAGATTCCAATGCATTCCACAGCCTAGCCATCAGTGCTTTGTGCAAATGTAACTCCGGCTCATCAACAATAATTAAAGAGTCTTTACTTGCAAGTAAAACTTGAGATATAAGATATAAACCAACCTTTTCACCATCACTCATTTCCACTCCCGAATAGGTTTCTTCTGTTTCTGTGGATTCTTTTACTCTAACCTTATTATTTTCAAGAATCATTTTTCTGTGAGGAAATATTTTATCCCAAATATCATTTATTTTATCGATCACAGAATCTGGAACTGTCGGAGTTTGCTTATTTTCTGAATTCCTAGCTTCCTTAACATAATTACTATCTCTCCTGGATTCTTCCGAAAATATAGAAACTAATAATTGTTGAAAATCATTTTGAGGGGTAACTGGTGACTGATTTTTATATGATTGCAAAAAATTACTAAAAGCTTCATCAAAGTCTTGTTTTGCAACGTTTTCTGATATTTGCAACATTCTCTGTGCAGATATTCTTTTTGAATTTTGATTCAAATTTTCTATTTTTGAACCAAACCTAGTTTTACCTGCACCGTTAGCACCAATAATAACTAAGCCTGATTCTAAATCAAATTCCTCTGTATCATCTTGAGAAGATTTTGGAATTATTATTTTCATATATTTAAAATTTTATTGCTCCTCTTTGTTCATCAATTTATTAATTAGGAACTTAAAAAAAGATTTTAATAATCCAATCCCTTAAGAAGACTTCTTTTTATATTTTATTATATTTCTGCAAAAACAAGATACAGACTAGCCAATCTATCAAGCCAAAGTTCAGTTTCTTCAAGGCTAACATTGCGCCCACAAAACTTATTAAAATATTCTTGTCCTCTCTTCATCAACTCATCAGAAAATAGATATTCTTTATTTTTCATAATTATTTCAAAAAATAATTAATATCCTTTTTATAAAGCCCTGCAAACTTTTTCACCTCCAAAATATCCAACCTATATTCCCCTGATTCAACACGGGAAATATAAGACTGCGGTCGCTTCATTTTTTTTGCAACCTCAATCTGCTTAAGCCCTGATTCGAGTCTAGCTTTTTTCATCCTTTCTATAAAAAGGGCATATTCTTTTGTTCGTATTGTGCTACCCATATACTACCAGCGTATATGCAAAAAATCAATATCTAAAATTTGGATATTGTGCTAATATGAGAAAAAGTAATAATTTAACGAAAAACCTATGTTAAAGAAGAGTTTTCACTTGCTTATATTGTTAACTATCCCAATCTTTCCAGTTCTGGCTAAAACAGCTAAAGCGACCACGCCAGTCAGTGATATCTTTAGACAAAGCTTAATACCAGGGATATTGTCAGCTCTTGAATTATTATGGCCTTATATAATACTAGTAACTTTAGTTAGTATTATCTTCAATGTTTTGGATAGTAAAATAAATAAAAAAATTGACAGTTGGAAGAATAATAGGAGGAATGGCAAACGCTAGATCGGGTTGTTATTTAATTTTTCACTTGTGAAGAAAATCCCATTTTCTTCTTACTGGTAAACCTGCGAATTGCTCGCCCGCTGTCAAGCAAGTGAGGTAATCCGAGCGACCTTGACAGCACTAGGGCGACAATTTGCTATCTGCTTGACTTTCTATCTCGGGTAGAGCTACTATAAACTGATTTAACTAATCGGTTTTTTGTATGAAAAAAGAGCTAGAAAAAATTATTGAAAGATATAAAAATAGCCAAACATCGCTTGAATCCTATCAAGCTATTTCTGATTTTGTGAAAATAGTTAAAACAGTTCCTGAATTTATTGAGCAAGTCGAGAAAGAAGGCGAAAATATTCACAATGCTCAAATTGAGCTCAATACAGACAAAGGCTGGACTTATGGTTTGCGAGGAAAAGAATTAGATGACCACAATAAACGCAGAGCCAAAAAGCATGACGCTCTTTTTCAGCTAGACCCAATGTTTCCATTGCGAAATTTAAACCATGTGCGCCTAGGAATTCAAACTGAAAATATCACTGATAATTCTGACTGGCTATTTCATAGATTCAGCCCAAATGACCCATTGCCCGAAGCGGATAAAAAAGAATATCAAGGATTTATTGATAAACTTTATAAAAAAATATTGCCGTTTCTGGACAAAGAAGAAACGCCAGATTTTGGTTTTGATTTTGATAAAAGCCTTTTATATTTCCAAGAAAAAGAAATTCACATCTCGCTTAAAAATGATAAAACCAATGCCCATTATATTTTGGAACATATTTTCAAATCCGATGATTTAAGTCAACAATTTCCTTTTTCTGAAATAGCCGAAGATACTTTTAAAGAAAACAATGATAACTGGCGAAAATACTATCGTGCTTGTGAAGATATAAACAAAAAAGTTTACAAAGCAACTAAAATTGATGACTTTTTAGAGTTTTCAAGTGGCAAAACTGCTTGGGTGAAAATAAACAAAAAATATCTAAAATAAAGCGATTACGGCTTTACGGATAAAATAGCGTAACCGCTTTATTAGAAAATGGCACTACAAATCGTAGCGCCATTTTTTTTATGTCTTACAAATTCAGCCAAGAGCTAAGAGAAAAACTGATTGCCTATTTCTTGCGAGTTCACAAGGTCGAAATCTCGCAAGATAAAGCCGACGAATATTTGGATTCGATGGCTGATTTATACTGCGCGTTTAGCCAGAGAAACGCCAAAGATAAATTTTCACCAGCGAAGCAGTGAAAATTTTCGTGGCGTTCTCTTCTTAACTTGATTATAGACACACTTAAGAACATTTTTTTATGATTTCATATAACCAAAAACTTGTTGTTTCAGGCAATTTTTTTGAATTTTATCAATTTCAAAAACATATTCACAAAGGTTTTCAAAAAGCCAGGGAAGATATTGAAGAATTCTCAGAAAAAACACCTAGAGTTATAACCATGAATTGGCATAAAAGCCAATTCGCCCTAACTCGTACCCGTCGTAATATCCGCAGATTGATAAATGCCAATCCTGCTTTAAATAAATTTTTAACCCTAACATTTGCTGAAAATGTTTGCGATATAAATATCGCCAATTATGAATTTAAAAAGTTTGTAAAACGTTTAAAGTTTTATTATCCCCAATTGAATTTGCAATATTTGGCAGTTATAGAATTTCAAAAGCGTGGTGCGGTGCATTACCATATGGTTTTAAATATTCCTAAAATCAACTCAAAAAAACTATCTGAGTTGTGGGGTAATGGTTTTATTAAAATAAATAGGATAAAATCTTGTGATAACCTCGGGGCATATATTTCCAAGTATTTATCTAAGGAAAGTACAGAACGGCTATTCAATAAAAAGAAGTTTTTTTACTCTCGCAATTTAGAAAAGCCCAAAGAGTTTTTAGATACAAAAGAAATTGGACTTATTGAGGATTTTTACCAGCTAGAAAAAATAAAACCTACCTTTGAATCTACTTTTGAAAATGAGCATGTCGGTAAAGTATATTATAAGCAATTCCAGATTAAAAGCATGGGCATTTGATTTTATTTGCTAATTCCGTTAAGTTATATTTATCTAATTTTTTGATATTATGAAATACATTCTTTACGCTCGAAAATCTTCCGAAGACAAAGGACGACAAATATTGTCGCTTGAATCTCAAGTTGGCACTATGCAAAAATTGGCTAGTGATTTAGGTCTGGAAATTGTCAAAACATTCAATGAATCCAAATCAGCTAAGAAACCTAATAATCGTCCCTTATTCTTAGAAATGATTGAAATGCTAGAGCAAGACAAGGCAGAAGGTATTATTTGTTGGAAATTAGATCGTTTATCTCGCAACCCAGTAGATAGTGGAAAAATTCAATGGTTATCGCAACAAGGTATTATTAAGGATATTCAAACCAGCGAAAGACGTTACCTGCCAGATGATAACGCCCTGATTTTTAATGTTGAAAGTGGAATGGCAAATCAGTATATTCGTGATTTGAGTAAAAACGTCAAGCGTGGACTATTAACAAAGTTAGAGAAGGGAGACTATCCAAATTATGCCAAAGTAGGATATTTGAATGATGTAGTAAATAAGAAAATAATTATTAACAAAGAAAAATCTAAATTCATCAGGCGAGCTTTTGAATTATACGCTACTAGCAGTTATGGTCTAAGAGAAATAGCGAATATTTTATATCAAGAAGGTTTTCGCTCTGCACACGAAAAAAAATATCACAAAAGCAGTATTCATAAAATCTTACAAGATCCTTTTTATTACGGGGTAATGTATGTTAAAGGAAATTACTATCAAGGTAATCATGAGCCGATAATTTCCAAAAATCTTTTTGATAAAGTTCAAGATATTATCACTGGCAAGAATAGGGGTCGCCAAAAAAAACTCTTCTTCCCCTTAAGAGGATTTATGACTTGCAATAAATGTGGCTGTCTTTTAACTGCCATGGAAAAGAAAGGTTTCACATATTATTATTGTACTAATGGGAAAGGAAAGTGTGATGAACATAAACATTACATACGGAGTGAGAAAGCTGAGAAAATATTAGCCTCCATTTTTAAAAAAATCCAATTTGATAGTAATTTTATCGATCTGTGTTATAAAGCTGATTCAGAAAAAAATCAAAAAGATAATGCTTTTTTTAAAACTGTTAAGGCTAATCTTGAAAAAAGACTCGAAACGCTGTCTCAGCAACAGCTTAGACTACTAGACATACAACTTATTGGAAATTATGCCACAAGCACCATAGAAGCGAAGCTAGTGGCTTTTAACAAGGAAACTGCCGAAATAAAACAACAACTAAAAGAACTAGAAAAGCAAAGCCTAGAAATAGGTGTCCGTACTTTAGAACAGACGAAAAAAGTATTTTTAAGCGCTTATTTACAAGAAAAAGATTTTATTGAGGGTGATGATTTCAAAAAAAATAAAGTCTTGGAAAAAATACTTTCGAACGCTACTATTGAAAATCAAATAATGGCTTCTTATAAACTAAAACAGCCTTATCAAATACTTTTGAAAGTAGAAGATAAGACTGATTTTGCGATGATGCGGGCATCATCGGTCTAGAACTTTTAACTATAGGGAATCATAGGGCTTTTCTGAGGATTCGTCCAAACTGAGATTTTGAGGCTCCTCGGTCGCACCTTTGGAGACTAAATGAGACAAATGAGACACAAGACAGCATGTGTCTCGTTTTGGAAAATAAGACAGTCAACCGTATCATTATCATTTTTCTTTTTCTGTCTTATTAAATTTGTCTTCAATGACTTCAAGAAGATGACTAACCATAATGATCCGTGAAGCTGCATCAGCAGGAGATAATTGATCAATATCGCTATGTCCCATAATATTTTTGCACCAATGCATAACACCCATGCACAGATAC
>JBAQNM010000011.1:0-3255 GCA_049303795.1 Candidatus Moraniibacteriota bacterium | reverse complement strand
TGTCCTGATTAGTGAGTCTTTTTTTCGCACCTTCCTTCCCAGTGGTCACGAATAATGCTGGATTTTTGTCAGTTCTGCGCTCCAAATATTTCTTAATCCAATCAATCGCATCGTCTGAAAAAAATATAGTTCTTTGCTTGGAGCCTTTTCCGATGACTAAACATTCTTTGGTCTGAAAATCAATAGAGGTTCTATCAAGCGACAGGGCTTCGGATATACGCATCCCAGTTCCAAGTAGGGTTTCTACTAGCGTCCTGAAGCGTAGTCCTGTCAATGACTTTATATCTATCGATTCCCTGAATCTTTTAATTTCTTCCGAGGTCAAAAAAACGACCTCTCGTCTGGGTCGTTTTGGAATGGTAATTAAGTCTGGATTTATTTCAAGCAGAGCGGAGTAGTGGTCACGATAATATTTCAGAAGTCCTTTTATACAAGCAAGGCAGACTCCGATAAAAACTTCTGAATTTTCTCGTTGATATAAAATCTGCTTGAGTTTGAAAATATGTTCCATTGTGAATTTTTCTAATTCTATATCTCCTATATCACGAATAAAACATTTTAGTCTTGACCGATAACTAGCAATAGAACTCTGAGCAAAACGTCTTTCAACTTGAAGCCAAGTTAGAAATTCCTCACTAGTATTTTTTATAGTTTTATTTTCCATAATAGTTTAGCTTCCAAATATTTTCTGCGATATTTATCATAATTAAGCATAATGTCAAAACAGTCTTTTTTAGTAAGTTCCTGTCCGTATTTTTTTGCCAGTTTAATGACTACATTTATATCAAGCATATTTGTCAGTCCATTTAGTCTTACTTTTTCAAAAGCGATAAATTTGGCTTTGGTCATAATTTTGAAGCTAATACTTAGGTCAATGACACATTACCTTCGTGACACACAAAGTCAAGGCAGAGTTATCCACTCCAATTGGGAAAGGGGTACATAGCAAAAACCTCCGGTTTGTAGCGGAATTGAGTAAAAAAAGAGAGGGACTCAATCGCAGATTGCTCTGAAATCAAATCCCTCTTTAATGCATAGCTACCAGAAGCAGGAATCCTGCAAGAGATAGCCACTCTGACGCACCAACGACATTAGGTCTGAAATAGATATTTCTTATCCAATCATCGTCCCCAAACTTCCCTGCTTCGGCATCTACCTCGTCCTGATTCCAAACCGTAAGAATCCGTCCCTTGTAGAACATCTTATAGGTCTTTTTACTGAACGGATGGAACAGCTTAACTCCCCAACCGATTCCGACAAGGTCGAGAAGCGGATGAGTCAGCATAGCCACTCCCACTGCGATTGCCATCTTGTAATCCAGCAGAATCGCAATGAACAGCACTATGCCAGAGAAAAATACCGAGTGAGAAAAGTTGTCCCTGTGAGTGTGCGACCATTTATTGAATTTGACTGCCCACGACAGAATGTAGCTGATTGGGTCAGGAACAATACCCCAAAAAGCACCGAGCAACAAATACATTCTGCCAACCTCAAAATCAAAAACCTTTCCAAACAACAGAAACACCAGACTGCCAGCCAATAAATGTATAAACATTGCTCTTGTACCTCCCTTTTGAATTGTCAGTGAACAACAGGTTATATTAGCACAAAATACACCAAAAGTCAACATTCGGATTTTGACTTAAAAATGCATAAAAACTCTACCAAGAAATGAATCATTTCTAGGGATAGCGGAGTAGTTCAAAACAAAAAAAACCATTTAAGGTGTTTTTGTAAAATTCTGGAGAGGCTTGCCAGCATCCATTATTATATCCACGATAGATTTAATTTCTTTTGAATTCATAGAAAATTTTACATCACCTACTGTTCACTTGTTCTCTAATATCTCCCATCGTATCTTGAGTTTTATTGTAAGATTCAACAATCAAAAGCATTATAATTAAAAGAAAAATCCCAAGAATTATTTTCCAAACTATTGATATTCCTCTTTTATTTTTACCCAACCACTCTCCACAATGCTTACATTTGGCTGAATCATTTTGAATTTCTTCTGCACAATAAGGACATTTTTTCATTTTTTTACATTAGCTAATTATTAAATAAAACATATCATAATAACTCTCACTTGTAAAAGCAAAGTGCAGAGAAGTATTAAATCTGGACTATCTTTTAACCATATCTAACAGTATTTTATATTCTGGAGAATTTTCAAAATTATCTAATCTTAATATCACTAAAGAGTGATTATTTTTAAGAATGAATTTTCTATATATATCAATAGAGCTTCTTTTATCCACCTTAATATAAATCTTGTATCCGTTTGATAAATAAAAGACAGAATAATTTATACCGTCAATTTTTTGTTTAGCGGGCAACATAATGCTTCTCTTAACTATAAATTTAATTTTTTCATCATTAGAATCAAACCTTGTTATAAAAACTGAGAATTCATCATCTTTACCAACTGACTGTGACAAAATTAGTTCTTTGAGTCTAGATTCAAACGAACCGACATCAATATGTCCAAACTCTTCAAGACTAGCTATCGAAGAACGCCACAATAAAGAGAGGAAAAACAATTTTAATTTTGCGTAATCATAGGTGCCTATTAAATACGCTAGTTTTTCAACATCCGGATAGAACTTAAGTGGTTTTTTCAATAATAAACCCTGTGCATAATCATCATAGACGCCAAGCATCTGTTCACATTCAGTACAAAGCAATTTTTCGTAAGAACCGACTGGTCTTCTCTTGTTGTGTTTATTTTTACCTACCATTATTAATGACCCTTCATTTCTCTCTGTATACAGAAAATCAAAAAACACCTTTGGTATAATGTGAGATTTCGTGAGTTCTTTTTCCTTTTGACACAGTTTACAAATCATATTTAGACACCAAAAAACGGGGAATGGGTCCCCGAATTTTATAAAGTTATCACAAACTTTTGCGATTAGTCCAAATATGAGCCTAGACTTGAGAGATTCATTGCTGAATCAATGCATATGCTTGTACAAACATACGACTACCATTTTTATTTGGCTTGGATTTTGCCATTGCTGTTACCTTAAATAAATTTAAGATTACGACCAGCGGGTAACATTCACACTCCTCAACGCTTGATTTGACTCAATACGTCTTAACGAGTAGTGCTCTCGAATGCTACCAAATTCTCCCTAGAAAGGAGGTGATCCATCCACAGCTTCCGCTACGGATGCCTTGTTACGACTTCACCCTTATCATCGATCCTACCGTGGTCCCTGCTTTGAAACAGGGCCTTCGGGTATTACCGACTCT
>JBAQNM010000010.1:0-24065 GCA_049303795.1 Candidatus Moraniibacteriota bacterium | reverse complement strand
TCAAAACCGCGAACCAGATTCTGATTGGCACATTGGTATGGACTATGCCGGAACATATCCATTTGCAGGTAATATGGACTACATCCGAGTTAGTAATCAAGCTTTGTCTACGGCATATATGGATACGTGGTATGAGAATGAACTCGTCCCTGCAACCTTCGCTACAGTCGAAGAACCGATCAGTAATATCCCCGATATCATCGCAGTCAACGCTGGTCCATCATCAACTGATCGAACCAGTCTTATTTCCGATGAATGGTTTAATTATTCGGAGACTGAAAATGATGATCAGATATCTTTCTCATGGTCTGATCCACTATCTTCATCAGATGACACTTTCTATTACGAACTCAATTCTAATGCAACCAATTCAATTGATGGAACAGGGGCCACTACCGCCAACCCATATATAGACAATATTTCAATTACTGAAGGCACTAACTACTTCCACGCTAAACCGAAAGATGGAAATAATACTTGGGGAGAAGAAAGAATTTTCATTGTTAAATACGATAAATCTACTCCATCTGGCGGTTCAATTTCTAATTATGATGGAATCCAAATTCCTACTATTGTGGTAGTTAATGTTGATAGGGGAGCTGATTCATATTCCGGACTTTCAAATAATAACTCTGATTATCTTCTAGAATATCAGTCAGCTAATTATTCAAGTGGCTCATGCGGAGCTTATGGATCTTGGACTGACGCCAGTATTAGTGAAGCTTATGATGCAACTGAGTATAATTTTACCGGAGAAAATGATAAATGTTATCAATTTAGATATACCCTTAAAGATAATGTAAATAATGAAACAACATATACCACAACAGACGAAACTATAGTTAGTTATAGAACAATAACTTATACTGCTGGAATTGGTGGAGACATTATTGGTAATTCTTCTCAAACTGTTGTTTATAATGGAACCGGAACAGAAGTGACAGCTGATTCAGATCCAGGATATCAATTTTTAGAGTGGAGCGATTCCTCAACAGAAAATCCGCGAATCGATGAAAATGTTACTACCAATCTTAATCTCATTGCTAATTTTGAACTTATTCCAACCACCATTTCTATTGCTTGTGATCCAAGTGTAACTATGGGAACAATTACCGGTACCGGTCAATCAAATTTAACTACGAACAGTGCTACTTGTAATGTTGATACAGATAATGTTAATGGCTACTTGCTAACTTGGAAAACAAACAATGAAAATATGGTCAGTTCTACAGAACCGCTAGATACTATTTCTTCTTATTCTCCAATCACTCTCATTACTCCAGAGATTTGGTCAATCGAAAATACTGCTAGCGAATGGGGTGGTCATTTAGGCAAAGATAGCACCATAAAAAATACCACCATCTGGGGGGTAGAGGATAATTACATAGGTGGTAAATGGATCAATATTCCTACAACTGACCAAGAAATTATTTCCAGCGCATCTCCATCTCAAGTTGGAGGAGATAATGAAATTCTCTATTTTGGTGCAGAGATCGGAGCAAACAAATCTCAACCACCAGGAAGTTATGAAGTCTCAGTGACGGTGACGGCGGTGACATTATGATTATTTAATATATGCAATTTTCTCAAAAAATGCTAAACTAAAAGCATAAATAATTTGCAGAGCAGATGAGTTCCAAAAAAAGAAATACAACTAATTGCTATTGGAAAACAAGCTTATTTTTGCTTACTTTTTTTTGTCTGCTAATTCCTTTTTTTTATTCCCACGCTGACATCTTAAAGCAAATCAACTATCAAGGTAAGTTGACTGATGATACTAACAGTGCAGTTCCAGACGGAAGCTATGATATGACCTTTAGACTCTATGACTCACTAACTTCTGGCAATCTGCTTTGGACCCAAACTCACACCACAGCTAACACCAATCCAGTCATAGTCACTAATGGAATATTCTCAGTCCTTCTTGGTAGTGGAACTGGAGATCCCCTCACTCTAGATTTCAATTCCAACTCCTATTATCTCCAAGTCGAAATCTATAACTCCAATACAACTCTGACCGAAACTCTCTCTCCAAGAAAACAACTTGGTTCTGTTCCTTCAGCTTTCAACTCTGACAAACTAGATGGTCTAGACAGCGCCACTTCCGGTGCCAATGCTCACATCATAAAAACTGATTCGTCTGGAAACTTAACCATCTCCGGCAACACCTATTTCAACGGCACAACCTACTATATTAACTCCACTGGAACAGCTAATCTAAATGGACTAACTCTTTCCGGACTAGCTCAAGGCTCTATTCCCTTTATCGGAGCAGATGGAATAATTTCTGAAAATAATTCTAATTTATTTTGGGACAGTTTAAATAATAGATTAGGCATTGGCACAACCACTCCTGAAGCTAATCTATCAATCAGTTCTGCTAGCGGTTCACAATTTATCAATCTCCACGATTCCACCAACGATGATTCAGTTGGAATTTATTCTGGCAGTGGCAGTCCAGAAGGAACAGTCTCTGCTCAAATCGGATCAATCTACTCCGACAACGTCTCCGGAAGAATATACAAAAAATCTTCTGGCGACAACACCAATACTGGCTGGGAAGAATTTACTAATACCAGCTCAACTGCGCATATGGCGAAGATGACGAGGGATGTTGAACAAAGTATACCGAGTGATATATGGACTAAAATTAATTTTGATACTGAAGAATTTGATGTTGGGGATATTGCTGACACTACAGCTGGAAGATTTACAATTAAGAAGCCAGGAAAATATTTGATTACAACAAGCTGGTATTCATTTGGTAATCTCGATAGTGGTGAGTTAATAGGTGTGGGTATTTATATAAACGGAGTAAGTGCCTCAATAGGCAGGGGTTACAGTGTTGGAACAAATGGCTATGTAACTGCAATAGCAAGTGATGTTTATAATTTAGTTGAAAATGATTATATAGAAATGCAAATTAGTCAAAATGAGGGCGCTTCACAAAATACTAGCTCTTCCTCAGCTGTAAAACCCCGCATGTCCGTCGTCCAACTCGACGATGCCAACGGCGGAGAATCACTCTTCACAGATTCTGGAACTGAAACCTATCTAACTTCAACTACCGACGATCTAATTCTTGGAAGCAACACCAACACCAACGCTCCATTCTATCTAGATGTCTCAACTAATTCCCTCAGACTTGGTTCTGGTGCAACAGCTGATGCCACACTCAATCTCTACGCTTCAGATGGAGACACCGGATCATTATCATATACGACTGGCGATATCTTCTCTTTTACGGGTGGCAACATTCAATCCGATCAATTCATTGTTGCTAATAGCGCCACCGGCGGAATTGTCACTCGAGTTTCCGCTGGAGCACCAACTGGATCTGATAGCTCACCTGACGGAACTATTATAATAGATTCAACCACTGGAAGAATGTATTTCCGCTATGGTAATACTTGGCATTACGTTGCTCAAACTGCTGGCTTCCAAATCCCTAATTACGAAGTGGCTCCAACCGATCAACTCTCACAAGATTTAAGAAAATCAGATTTATTCAAAGAAAACAATTTTCCCTCCTATCTCACCGAAAAAATCACCCCTGGTGAACTCCTCATTCCATACGTTGACGAATATATGCAAGACGGAGCAGCGCATGGACTCTATGCTAGATTTGCTGATGTCAAAGAAATGATGTTTGAAGAAACTGATACTAAAATTCTCACCCTGGAAGATGCTAATAAAATTCTCAACACCAAAACAACCAAAAGTATCATTAATCTGGAAGAAATAAAAAAATCAACCACTGATCAACTAGAAACATTTTCTGAAAACATAGATGATCTAGAAAACAAAATCAAAGAACAAGAAAGCTTAATCACCGAAATTGATACTAGAGTCATAACTCTCGAAGATCAAATGAAAACTCTCAAAGAACAAAATGAAGCCGTGATTGATTTTGCTATCGCACTTAATATGGAATCTCTAATCTACAAAGATGCGCTGGGTAATCTAGATCTAGGCAATGGCAAACTAGAAGCCGAAGAAATCATCGCCGGAACATTCAGTGTTAAAGTGATTGACGAAGAATCAAAAACTATTGGAGAAATAGAAATTCTACCTATCGCTAAAGATGAAGATAATGATGGCAATGACGACTACACCCAAAAACCAATGGATGATCCGGAAGTGAAAGCTAGAGATGGAAAGAGTGTTGAAGTTTTGACTAAAGCGATAACAGAAACTGCTAAGATATTTCCAGCCTCCGAATCAAATCCGGGTGGATATATTTGGACGGAGAAGATCAAGAATGATAAATCAAACGAGTATATTGGATTCAAGATATATCTTAGTGAACAAATTGATAAAAAAGTAAAAATTAACTGGTTTATCATAGAAACGAAAGAGGGGAATTCGTTGTCAGATAATCCATAAAATGTTACAATTTCATGAGAGGATAATAATGAAGCAAGAATTATAGCATAATTCATTTGATGCCTTGTTTAATTTTAGGTTTAATTGTTAAATTGAAATAAAAAATATGGAACATAAGTCAGCCAATATTGATATGAGAAGCAATCCTAAATTGCATCCATTTTATCAACAAAGAAATCAGGCAGTTGAATCTCCAAGAAGAATAGTTGAAGATCCGATTGAAAATAAAACCTCAGAAAAAGATGAAAAGTTTATCGCAAAAGTTTTTGATAAGATAATCGGATTTAGTATGCTGATGCTTTTTTTTGGCTTTCCATTATATTTTACAAATCTAACTTTGCAAGGCATTATTTTTGAAAAGCAAATGTTTTTTTATTTCTGGCTTTTGCTTGGCTTGGTTTTTTGGATAGCTAAGAGTGTAGTTAATGGAGAGATGAATGTTAGAAAAACTCCGTTGGATATTCCTATCTTGGGTTTTTGGTTGGCCTATATCATCGCTACCATTTTTTCAGTTGACCGTTGGCATAGTTTTTGGGGAGCCTTCCTTGATCCATCAAAAGGTTTTGTTGGTATTTCTGCTTGTATAATTGCGTATTATTTTATTTTTAGTAATTTTAATCTAAAAAGATTAAAGTTTATTCTTGGTGCCGTGGTAATTTCTGGAATGGGTTTGATTATTTGGACGATGCTAGCTGTTTTTGGAGCAAAAATTTTACCAAAATTTTTAATACCCTATATCTCAGTTAATTTGGTTGGCTCAATAACTGTTATGGGAATTATTTTTTCCTACCTGGTGCCTATTTTTATGACAGCTATTCTGAAAATAGCTGATTTAAAAACTCATAATCAAGGAGTGAGAAAAATTCAAAAAGTTTTTATTTTAAGCGCGTTAAGTTTGTTTTTAATTTTGGATTTATTCTTAATTTTTGTTTTCCATAATTATGTTTTATGGATAGGTTTTTTTGTTGGACTGGTAACATTTTTGATTTTTATTCTAACTAAAATCGTTCGACCAAATGTTCGTTGGGTTTGGTTGCCAATGATTATTTTTATGGCGGCTATCGTCACCTTCAAACTAGCGGATGTTTTTCCTATGAATAAAGTCAATCTTCCAGTCGAAGTGCATCTAAACTATCAAGCTTCCAAATCAATTGCAATCGAAAGTGTTAAAGATAAAGCAATTGTAGGTTCTGGTCCGGCAACTTATGGTTATGATTTTTCTATGCATCGACCTAAGGCGTTTAATCTCGAAGATTTTTATAATCTGCGTTTTTTTCAAGGAACCGGACTTTTAGCGGAAATGCTTTCCACTGTCGGAATTTTGGGTGTTTTTTTCCTGCTGATCGTAATCCTATCATTTATCGGATCGCAAATTTATCTCCTGGTTAAAGATAAGGAAAATAATAAATTATATTCACTAGGTCTTTTTTCCGCTTCGGTTGTTTTACTAGCTAATAATTTGTTTATCAGAGCGGATGGAGTCGTTTTAAATTTAACCGTTATTATTACTGCGTTGTCTCTGGCGACATTACTTTTCGAATCAAAGAATGAAAAAAATAATTGGAATTTTTCTCTCAAATCTTCTCCAAAATTTGCTCTAGCATTAGCGTTTGTTTTTATAACAGTCAGCACCGGTGTTGTTTTTATATTTATATATTTAGGGCAGATTTATGTTGCTGATATGTATGCGGCAAAAGCATCGAAAATTGCTTCTGGCGATTTGGAAAAAGCTATTGGATATTTGGAAAAGACAATTAAGCTTAATAATCGAGAGTCTAAATATTATGTCCAAATCGGTCAATATTATATGGGATTGGCTAACAAGGAAGCTTTGAGAGAAAAGGACGCGAGAGATATTAATAAAATTCAAAAATATTTAAATAATTCCGTTTTGGCTACTGCTAAGGCTAAGGATATGTCCAAGAATAATGTTGAAATGGTTGAATCTTTAGCTTTGATTTATGAAAATGCCGGTTTGTATATTCCTGAGTCGTTAACTCTAGCTGAGGAAAATTATAAAAGAGCGCAAGAGCTTGAACCGCACAATGCTATCTATAATTTAAAGTTAGGCCAGATTAAAATAAGTATGGCTCAGAGTGAACAAGATGCCGATAAGAAAAAACAAAAAGTGCTTGAGGCGAAAGATCTATTCCAAAAAGCCATTGAGGAAAAAAATAATTATGCCGAAAATTATTATCAGCTAGCCTTGACCAATGAAGCTCTGAGTGAGTTAGACCCAGCTATTGAAAATATAAAAAAGGCAGTTCAATTTAATCCAAAGGAGATTGATTATTTATTATTTCTAGGAAGAATTTATCAACTGAGAAATAAAAATGATGACCTGAAAATAGCTGAAAGTTACTATAAAAAAGCAGTTTCAATGAATGACAAAAATGTAAACACACATTTCTATTTAGGACTTCTTTATGAAAAAATGGAAAAGAAAGCGGAGGCTAAAGATGAGTATAATAAAGTCATCAGCTTACTAAAAAATGTTAAAGAAAGTGAATCCAATAAAGATACTATAACGAAACTTCAAAAAATGATTGAAAATGTTGATAAGGGCATAAAAAATACTCCGGAAAATTTAGGATTAACTCAAGCAAAAGAGGAACAGCAGAAAACTCCCGAAGTCGTTCCTGCGCCAATCATTTCTCCAATAGTTAATGCGGTTGAAAATCCAACCACAAATCCTGAAGTGCCAACTATCACAAATCAGCCAGAAACTAGTCCTGAAATTGTAACTACTCCCACTCCAAGTCCTGGAGTTACTCCTAAAGTTACGCCATAAAAATTCAATCCGGGTGTTTCTGATAGTTATTAATTAAGCGATTTTATAGCTAATTTTCTCAAAAAATGCTAAACTAAAAGCATAAATAATTTGCAGAGCAGATGAATTTAAAAAAAAGAAATACAATTAATTGTTATTGGAAAACAAGCCTGTTTTTGCTTACTTTTTTTTGTCTTTTACTTTCTCCTTTTTTCTCCCAAGCCGACATCAATAAACAAATTAACTATCAAGGAAAACTAACTAACAGTGCCAACAGTGCTGTTCCCGACGGAAGCTATGATATGATTTTCAAACTCTATGATGCAGACACTTCTGGCACACTTCTTTGGACTGGCACATACACTACCGCTAATAGTAATCCAGTTACAGTCACAAGTGGAATCTTTTCTGTTCTGCTCGGATCTGGAACAGATAACTCACTCAGTCTTGATTTCAATTCCAACTCCTATTACCTCCAAGTCGAAATCTATAATTCCGACACCACAAGCTGGGAAACTCTAACTCCTCGAAAACAATTAGGTTCCACTCCTTCATCTTTCAATTCTGACAGACTAGACGGCCTAGACAGCTCAGAATCCGGAGCTGATGCTCATATAATTAAAACTGATTCATCCGGTAATATCGCAATTTCCGGTAACACCTATTTCAATGGCACAACTTACTATATTAACTCAACAGGGACAGCTAATTTAAATGGATTGACTTTAGCGGGAAATTTAAATTTAGGTGTCAATACAATTACCACTACCAATACAACAGTAGTTTCTAATCTCAATGCTGATTTATTGGATGGTCATGAGGGATCATATTATCTTGAAGCATCCAACATCTCGGGAACAGCTGGCTATATTCCAAAATTCACTGGAGTCAATACAGTAGGAGATTCCTTGCTTTATGATAATGGAAGTGGCGTTGGAATTGGCACTAATAGTCCGGATGGAATTTTTGATGTAAGCTATATGTCTTCTGCTCCGTATTATACTAATCTATTGCTTCATGCTGATGGTTCTGATAATTCTACTATTTTTACCGATTCATCGGATTATGCTCACCCGGTGACTGCTTATGGTAATGCAAAAATCAGCACAGACCAAAGTAAGTTTGGTGGCTCATCAGCATTGTTCGATGGAAGTGGTGATTATATATCTGCGCTTGATTCAGATGATTGGTTTTTGGGAACGGATAATTTCACGATTGATTTTTGGTTTAGGCCATCAGCCTATCCTGCAGTAGGATCTTATTTCCCAACATTCTGTTCTCAATATGTCGATACTTCTAATACACAATATTTTGCATGGTATTCTCCATCTGCTGGCGTGTATTCTCTTATTTTTGGGGTAGATGCTATTGGTATGGCTGGTACTTATCCTTTTCAACTTAACACGTGGCATCATATTGCGGTGGTTCGAGATGGACTGACAAGTACAAAGTTGTATGTTAATGGCACACAAGTGGGATCAACGTATACTACAAATTATGCAATTAAAGATTTAGCTGCAAGTTTCAAGATAGGTGGATATTATTATGGTGGGGCAGATTTAAATGGATTTCTTGATGAATTTAGAGTTTCAAAGGGAGTGGCGAGATGGACATCTAATTTTACTCCTCCAACTTCAGCCTATACGAATGACGAAAGCAGTAGTGTGAGTGCATTTTTAGTTTCAACCGCAGGAAATGTTGGAATCGGTGACGTCACTCCTTCTGCACTTCTAACTGTTGGAGACGGAGATCTTTTTCAAGTCGATGCTTCTGGCAATGCAACTTCTGCCACTCTCAACACCGGCCAAGGTGCCTATGAACTTTATGCTATGGATCAAAATGTTCTCACCACTTCCAGCCCAACATTTGTCGGAGCAACTCTTTCTGGACTAACGCAAGGTTCAATTCCATTTATCGGAACTAGTGGAGTAATCTCGCAAGACAATACTACTCTATTTTGGGATAATTCAACTAAAAGATTAGGCATTGGAACTAATACTCCCGATCATGACCTAGACGTCAGTGGATCATTAAGAGCTAAAGATCTAATTGCCGAGAATTTAATTTTAGGTGGGCACTCTAATAGTATTCTAAATAGCTACAATGGTTTTGATGGTTATGTTAACTTTTCCGGAGGAATTGGCACAGGAGGAATTCAAAGAATCACCAATGAAGGAAACCTAAATAATATTGGAAGTATTCAAGCGGGGCAAATACAATTAACGAACGGTGGTACTTTTGCTACTAAGGTGGATTATGCGACTTCTGCAGGTGCTGCACGAAATGTCGCTAGTGGTGATTTGAATGGCGATGGTAAACTTGATCTAGCAGTTGCTAATTCTGGCGGAAAGATCTCTGTCTTTTTGAATAACGGCGACGGAACTTTTGCTACTAAAGTTGATTATACTGCCGGTGGCTTTACTTGGTCTGTGGCGATAGGCGATTTGAATGGCGATGGCAAGGCAGATATAGTAGCGTCTAATTCTGATTCTGATTCGGTTTCAGTTTTTATCAACAATGGCAATGGTACTTTTGTGTCAAAGGTTGATTATTCTGTTGGCGCCGACCCTCGAACAGTCTTAATTAATGATCTGAATGGTGATGGTAAGGCAGATATAGCAGTTGCAAATATGACTTCTGATAATTTATCCATTCTTTTAAATAATGGCGATGGTACTTTTGCTACGAGAGTTAATTATGCGAATGGGGATAGCCCAATGTCCTTGGCGGTTGGTGATTTGAATGGTGACGGTAAAGCTGATTTAGTTTCTGCTAATTATACAGGCAATAATATCACAGTTCATCTTAATAATGGTTCGGGTGCTTTTCTTACCAGGACTTATTATAGTGCTGGTTCTGGTCCTTATTCCGTAGCAGTTGGAGACTTAGATGGGGATAATATACTAGATTTATCAGTTGCAAATAAAGATTCAGATAACGTCTCAGTTCTTATTAATAACGGTGACGGAACTTTTGCATCAAAAGTAGATTATGCAACAGGAGCTGATCCATATTTTGTTGCAATAAAGGATTTAAATGGGGATGGCAAAGGAGATTTAACTGCTGCTAATTTCACCCCAGATACTGTTTCAGTTCTTATTAATAACGGTGACGGAACTTTTATATCAAAAATAGATTATGCAACAGGAGCTGATCCGGCCGCTATTAATACTAACGATTTTAACGGTGACGGAAAAAATGATTTAGTGGTTGGACATATAGGTTTTCCAGGTATTTCAGTTCTCCTCAATCAATCAAACGCAATGTTCTTCGCCGAAGCTTCCACTGGCTATATTGGTATCGGAACAGACAATCCAAATCATCTGCTCGATGTAGTTGGTGGAGATGTTTATTCCGATCAATTCATCACTGCTAATAGTTCTACCGGTGGACTTGTCACTCGCGTTTCAGCCGGAGCGCCAACTGACAGCGCCCCTGATGGAACAATTGTAGTTGATTCAACTAATGGCGATCTATATTTCCGCTATAACAACGTCTGGCACTATACTGCTCAAACTGCTGGATTTAAAATTCCTAACTACGAAGTCGCACCAGCCAATCAACTCCCTGAAGAATTGAGAGAATCAGATTTATTCAAAGAAAGTAATTTCCCAACCTATCTCACCGAAAAAATCACCCCCGGTGAACTCCTCATTCCTTATGTTGACGAATATATGTCTGACGGTGCTGCCCACGGACTCTACGCTAGATTCGCTGATGTCAAAGAGATGATGTTTGAAGAAACTGAAACCAAGATTCTTACTCTCGAAGATGCTAATAAAATTCTAGACACTAAAACAACTGAAAATATTACTACTCTCGAAGAAATAAAAAAATCCACCACTGATCAGCTAGATCTATTCAGCGAAGATATCGATGAACTAAAAACCAATCTAACCAACCTGGAAGAAAAAACAGAACAAAATAATGTCTTATTAACTACAATTGATACTCGAGTCATCACTCTCGAAGATCAAATGAAAACTCTCAAAGAAC
Source organism: Candidatus Moraniibacteriota bacterium (assembly GCA_049303795.1). Classification (GTDB taxonomy): domain Bacteria; phylum Patescibacteriota; class Minisyncoccia; order Moranbacterales; family UBA2206; genus UBA9630. The sequence continues at coordinate 12,913 of JBAQNM010000010.1, read as the reverse complement.
AAAGTGAAGCTGTGATTGATTTTGCTATCGCTCTCAATATGGAATCTCTCCTCTACAAAGATGCGCTAGGTAATTTAGATTTGGGAGAAGGAAAATTAACCGCTAAAGACATAGAAGTGGAAAATAAGATAAAAGGAAAAATTTTTGAAATGAGCAACGAAACTTCAGGAAAAGCATTGATCAAAGCTGGAGAAACAGAAATACAAGTCGTCACGATTTATGCTGGCAATGATGTTAAGATTTCCGTCACTCCTCAGGGATCGACTCAAGGTAAGATTATTTATTATGATGAAATAGTTGAAGGTGAAAGTTTTAAGGTTAAAATAGATAGTCCAAGCGTCGAAAAGGATATTAATTTTAGCTGGTTGATTATTAAGTAGAAAAAATATAAAATAAAATCAATGACAGGCCTTAAAAAATATAGTATAATTTAAATATGAAGGATTTAATTATGAAAAAGAGTAATATTATGAAAAAAGCCGGTGCTGTTTTAGTTGTTGTTTTTTTTGTTTTTATTTTCCAAGTTAATTTCTCTTTGGGAAGTTCTGACGTAACTAGCGTTGGTCTTCAAGTTGGAGTTCAAGAGGATCCAGTGATTGGCGATCCAATTAATTTTAACGTGCAAGCTGAATCAGATTCAGAGATTAAAATTTATTGGACAGATAATTCTAACAATGAGGAAGGCTTTAAACTTGAAAGAAAGAAGGATGGTGATAGCTTTGAAGTTATCGCTACTATTGCTGCTAATAGTGGAAGCTATACGGATAGCAGTCTTGATCCGGAAACTAAATATATATATAGAATTAGAGCTTATCTGGGTAGTTTTTATTCTAATTATTCCAGTGAAAGCAATACTACCACCGATATGCCAAACATCACAATTGAATCAATTGAGGAATATTGTGACGAGTTTTCAATTGTTGTTTCTCTGGATGAATATTATAAAAATAAAGAGTTGGATTTTAAATTAAGAATTAAAAATTTATTGACAAATATCGAAAGTGAAAAAGAATCTCAGGGCGTAAATACTAGCAATAATGCAAATGCAACACTGAGCATTTCTTCTTTGGATTGGAACACGCAGTATGAAATATCCGTAAGCTTTAAAAACGATGGTGATTATTCTGATTGGTCAGATGGAAAAACAGCGCAGACATCAAATTGTGCAGTGACGCCTTCTCCTACGGTGAGTCCAGTGGAATCTCCTATAGTTCCTGAATTGATAATAAACCCAACTCCCATAACATCACCATCGCCGATAATAAAGCCGACACCTACTGAAAAAGTATCTAATTTAAGTGAGAAAGAAAAAAAGAAAGAAAAGGAACTTATTCCTGCAATTGTAAGTGAGAAAATTGAAGAGATAAGACAAGTTGTTCAGGAAAATCAACCGGCGGTGACAACAGCATCACTAACGAGCTTGGGCGTATCGTCAGTCGTGCTTGCTTCTCAGTTGCCTAGCTTGGGTTATCTTGGAGCTCTTCTCCGAAGCATTTGGTCATTTCTTTCCGGTATATTCATTAAGAGAAAAAAAGTTTGGGGCGTAGTTTTTGATAATCTTACCGGTATGCCTATTTCAATGGCTGCTGTTTCTATTTATAATAAAGATGATAGAAAAGTTGATTCCAGGATTACTGATAGTTTTGGTGCTTATAGTTTTTTAGTTTCTCCCGGAGAATATCATTTGGAAATTGATAAAAAGGGGTATGCGTTTAATCCTAATAATGAAGGTAAAATTTTCTATCTTGATCAATACTCTGGAGAGAAAATAAGCACTAAAGAATATGATATAATCAAGAAGGATATTCCAATGTCTCAAAATGAGAATACCTATGAAAAAGCTGTCCAATCTTTCAAAATTAAAAAAACTTTCTCCTATATATTTCTGCTAGGTGGAATGATCTTTAGTTTTGGAATTTTGATTTTCGATCAAAGTGTTATTAACTATGTTATTTGCTTGATTTATTCAATTAGTGTTCTTATCAGTTATGGTATGGCTGGTGGTAAGAAATGGGGGACAATTCTTAATCAATTTAAAAAACCCGAACCATTTGCCACTATAAAAGTATTTGAAAAAGAAACTGAAAAACTTAAAGCCAGAACTATTTCTGATGAAAAAGGCAGATATTTTCTTATTCTCGATCCGGGCAGATATGACGTTAAAATTAATACTGTTTCAGGCGTTGAAAAAAGTGAGGAAATTTTGCTAAAAGACAGGATGGCTTTTAAGGATAATATAAGCATAGCGAACGCTTAAGGATTAAAAAAATGTTTTTAAAAAATATCTTCAAGAAACAATTAGCCGTCTTACTTTTCGCAAGTAGCATTTTTTTCTTTAGCAGTGAATTTGTTTTTGGAGCGATGTCTAGCGATTCCTTTAAAATTCAATCTGATGTAATCGGTAGTTTTGGTGCGCCAGGAGAATCAACTAATTTCAAAATTAATGATACTGGGGGAGAAATTGGAACGGGGAATTCATCTAGTGATTCATATGATTTGGGTGCTGGTTTTTGGCAAACAGCTTCTGAATATCAAATTTCAATTTCTTGTGATTCATCGGTTACTATGAGCGCAATCACTGGTACTGGCAAATCAAATCTTTCAAGCAATAATAGTGCAAATTGTAACGTCGATACTGATAATCCAGCTGGATATTCATTAACGTGGAAAGCTTCTAATGTTGATATGATTAGCTCAACTGAGCCATTAGATAAAATAAGTGGCTATACTCCTGATTCGGCTGGTGTGCCGGAAAACTGGCTGATAGATACAGTGGCTAGTGAGTGGGGCGGTCATCTGGGTTCAACTAGTGATACAATCAATACAACTACCTGGGGAACAGAAGATTCATACGCAAATGGAAAATGGATTAATATTGGAACAACCGATTCGGAGATTGCTTCGCGCAATTCTCGATCAGAAATCGGAGGAGACAATGAGGTTTTGTGGTTTGGTTCAGAAATCGGGGCGAATAAAAATCAGCCAACAGGGGAATACGAAGTTTCAATAATAATTACAGCGGTAGCGCTTTAATTTTTTATACCTGTGGATAGCTCTCATTGTTGATGATTTTTTTATTTTATGGTATATTTTAAGTGTCAAATAATTTTAAAAAATAATTAATTAAAAAATTATGAAAAACAAAAACATGAAAAAATTGTTATTCCTATCTATTTTGTCTCTGACAATTTTAGGTTTGACTAATAATGGTGCGATTGCTGCAGATGACGTAACACCAGTTAGTTTAAATGTTGATTCAGTGATTGCTATTTCTTGCTCATCTAGCGTGACAATGAATCCAATCGTTAGCACAGGACAATCATCGTTAGTAGCCGACGCGGATAACCAGGCGACATGTAATATCATAACTAATGATTCTGACGGATATCAATTAGCCTGGAAAGCTTCCGATACGGATATGTTAAGTGGAACTGATTTTATCGATCCATATTCACCGGGAACATCAGATACTCCTGAAAACTGGTCAGTTGCAAGTGGTGTTTCTGAATGGGGTGCCAGACTAATGACAACTTCAACTGATGATAACACTGCAACATGGGGAACTGTAGATAATTCTTATTCAAGTACTAGTGCAAATTGGTTAAATGTGAGAACGACTGATCGCGTAATAGTTCAAAGAGCTTCTGAAACTACTGGTTCTGATGAAATTATTCAATTCGGAGCAGAAATTGGTTCTGCAATGGTTCAGCCAACTGGAAATTATACTGTTGATGTAACATTCACCGCAACAACTCTTTAATTCTTATAATTAATAAATTAAAAAATAGCAAAAAAACAGGAGTTTGATTAACTCAACTAGTTGTTTTTTTGTGAATTATTTAAAAGCCATGCAAAAAAAGTTATTCTTCTCCAGTTTGATAATTTTTCTTTTTGCAGGGCTTTTTTTATCGACTTCAAATTCTCTGGCAGACAGAGTTGAGAAAATGAAAGAAGTCCCTGTAAAAAATGATTTTCCAGTTGGTCCATCTCAAATTGAAATTGAAGCCAATCCGGGAGAAGTAATAAAAAAAGAAATTCAAATTGACAATCGCGCCGGAGAAAAAAGAGACTTCCATATTGAAGTCGAAGACTTTGAAGGCTCAAATACTAATCCAGATCAAACAGTCTTACTCCAAGGTGAAAAGGGTGGGCGATATGGCGCCAAGGATTGGTTTTCTCTTGAAAAAAAGGATTTTTCAATTGAACATGGTGATAGACAATATCTGGATGTAACTATAGAAATTCCAGAAAATGCTGATGCAGGAGATCATTATACTAGCGTTTTAGTTTCTATGATTCCAAGGGAGGTTGAAAAAAAAGAGGGCTCCAATGTGCGAATTACTAGTCGGGCTGGAATATTATTTTTCATTAAGATAAAAGGAGTTGCAACCAAGGCGGGTGAGTTTAAATCTTTTAAGGTAGAGAAAGAATGGTATTGGAATTTATTGGGAGAAAAAGATAAGGACGGAAAAATTGTTAATGCAGTTAATCTTGAAACAACTTTTGGAAACAGTGGTACAGTCAGGCTTCGACCAAGTGGAAAAATCGAAATTAAAAACATGTTAGGAAAAACTTCTGATGTGATTGATGTTGAAGCTTATAATGTTCTTCGCGATTCAGTTCGTCAGATGAATTATGCTTGGGATAAGACTGGATTTCGATTAGGTAAATATACTGCTACACTCAAGCTTGATCGGGGTTATGATAATTTAGCTGATACTAAGGAAGTCTCTTTTTGGATTATCCCATTAAAGCAAATTCTAATTGGAGTACTTGCTTTTTTCTTGCTAATAATAATTATCTATCTACTTCGGAAAAATATACACATTCAAATTAGAAAAAAGCAGTAAACTTTTTTCTTTTTGTGCTTTTTGTGATATGATAATAGCAGATAAGAAAAAAAAAGTATCTTATTATAAATTGAACAAAAAAGTGGTTTTTAAAAAACAAAATAAAAATCAGAATATTTTCAAAGAAATGATCGTAGCTTTCATAGTTGTCGTCTTTTTTGTTTTTCTTTTTTCTTCTTCCTCTCAAGCTGACATCTCAAAACAAATCAACTATCAAGGCAAGCTAACTGATTCCACCAATAGTGCTGTTCCCGATGGAAGCTATGATATGATTTTCAAACTCTATGATGCAGATACTTCCGGTACACTTCTTTGGACTGGCACACATACTGTGGCCAACAGTAATCCAGCCACAGTTACAAGTGGAATATTTTCTGTTCTTCTAGGATCTGGAACAGATAATACTCTTAGTCTTGATTTCAATTCCAATTCCTATTATCTCCAAGTAGAAATCTATAACTCCGACACAACAACATGGGAAACTCTCACACCCAGAAAACAAATTGGCTCAACGCCATCATCTTTCAACTCTGACAGACTAGATGGTCTAGACAGCGCTGAATCCGGAGCTGATGCTCACATAGTCAAAACTGACTCATCCGGTAACTTAACAGTTTCCGGCAACGCCTATTTCAACGGCACAACTTACTATGTCAACTCCACTGGTACAGCTAATTTAAATGGACTAACTTTGGCTGGAAATCTAAATGTCAATAATAACCAATTTCTAGTTAACACTTCAACTGGTTTTATTGGAATTGGAACAGATACTCCAACCACAGCCCTGGATGTCAATGGTACAGTCAATGCTACTGCCTTTGTAGGAGATGGATCGGGATTGACTAATTTGCCGGTTGGGTTGGATGGGGTTGATGGATTAGACGGTGCAACTTGGTATAGTGGCACTGATGCGCCACCGCTTCAAAATCTTGGAAATACTAATGATTTTTATTTAAATACTTCTAATTATGAGGTTTACAAAAAGAATACTGTAAATTTTGGCGTAACTGATGTTTTTACTGGCGGAACTGCATCAGCTTCTTCAGTTTTTAGTTCTCCTTCTTATACAGCTGATAAAGCTGTTGATAATAGCAATGTTACTTCATGGTATTCAAATAGTACTACTAATCAATGGTGGAAATATGATTTGGGCTCTGGCAATGAAGTGGCGATATCCAAAATAACTATCTTGCCTCATAATGATGAAAGTATGAAAGATTTTAGATTTGAGGGTAGTAATGATGATTTAAATTGGGATGTGTTATTGAATGATTCATTGCCTGCAACTACACTAATTCAAACTTTTGAATTTATTAATGAGACACCTTATCGCTATTACCGTGTGTATGGCATAAATAATCAGGGTGGGACTACTCGTATTGGTTTTAAAGAAATCGAAGGTTTTGTTTTTGGTTCTGTTGATTGGGCATCAATCGGCAATATCAAAGGCGCTAACGGAACAGATGGAATTGATGGCACGGATGGAACTAACGGAGTGGATGGTACCGCAGGAGCAACCTGGTATAGCGGTACAGATGCACCACCGCTTCAAACATTTGGAAATGCAAATGATTATTATTTAAATACTTCTACTTATGAGGTTTACGAAAAAAACAATCCGGCATTTGGTTTAACAAATTTATTAACTGGTGGTACAACATCAGCATCTAGTACATTTCCTGGCTTTACACCGGATATGGCTGTTGATGGAAGTACATCCGCTGGAAGTACGTGGTATACAAATATTGGTCCTCCTGCATGGTGGCAATATGATTTTGGAGAAGGAAACGAACAAGTTTTATCCAAGTTTGAAATTCTTTCTAGTACAACTGAATTAAAGGATTTTAAGATTCAGGCTTCTAATAACGGAGTAGATTTTGTTGATTTATACATTGGACAATATGGTAGTTCAGGTACTTTTGAAACTTTTGAATTTGTTAATGCAAATCTATATAGATATTATCGAATATATGTTTTGAGTATTAATGGTGGAAGCTATATAAGTTTGCGTGAATTGAGAGCATATACGCTAGATTCCGTCGACTGGCAATCAATTGGAAACATTAAAGGTGCAGACGGAACAAATGGAATCGATGGCTCTGATAGTCTTTGGTTGGATGATGGAACGGATATGTATTTCACGACTGGTAATGTTGGAATTGGCGATGCTACTCCAGTCGCACTTTTTACTGTTGGTAACGGAGATCTTTTTCAGGTTGATGCTTCAGGTAATATTATCGGTGCAACGCTTGATACGGGACAAGGGGATTATGAACTATATGCTATGGATCAAGATGTTCTGACCGCCTCTTCTCCGGAATTTTCCGGACTAACTCTTAATGGAACATTAGGAATTTTGGAGAGTGGACTCAATCCTGAATTTAAAACTATTTTTCAAGGCGGAGATCAGTCGGCAGATGTAACATACACATTACCAACTGCTTATCCTGGAACATCCGGTTATGTTTTATCATCTACTGATGCTGGAGTGATGAGTTGGATAGAAGCAGGAGGTTTGCCAATAGGCACTGAAGGGCAAATGATGTATAATAATGCCGGAATTTGGAGTGCATTTAGTGGTATGAATTGGGATGACACCAACTCTCGTCTCGGGATTGGCACGGCTACACCGGGAGCGATGCTTACTTTGTACGGTGTGAATAATAAATTACGCTTGGCCTATGATGATGTTTATTATACTGATTTTTCAACTGATATGTCGGGTAATTTGAATATTTCTTCGATAGGAGATGTGAGTATTGGTTCTGGTACTGGCTCAGATGTGCTAATTGGTGATGTTGGCGCAGGGGCTAATTTGGTTTTTGAAGAATCAGCAATCATTTCTGGACAAGGAACAAACACAATTACAATTGGTATTTCCGGTGACGTGATTAATTTGAATGCTAGTGGTGCAACCTATAATTACGGCACAATTTCCGCTGGCACCTGGGGCGGGAATATGATCGGAATAGATTATGGTGGAACTGGCATTTCCAGTGTTCCCGGCAATAATCAAATTTTGGTTGGCAATGGGGCGGGTTATGGCTTGGAAACTATAGCAGAGGGAACAGCCTTGGATATTGTTCGTGTTGCCGGAACTTCTCAAACTTTTTCTTTTGATTCAACAGAGCTTGGAACAACTACTTGGCATAATGGAACGGCGGCGACAGATATAATCTGGACCTTTGATGGTGAAACTAATGACGGAACATTTGGGTACTATGAAGATGAAGATTCTTTTTCCTTTACCAATAGTATTCTTGGAGTTGGAACAACCACACCAAATACTGTTGCAAGTAGACTTGGCATTGTCGGCGCTAATACTACCGGCAATACTGTTTCAATTTCCAATGCTACTGCTGCTCAAACCACTAGTGCCTTGCTTGATATTTCAGCTTCCGGTTATACGACTGGTTACACTGGAAACGTTGTCAGTATAACTGGAACTAGCACGACCGGTGCAAGTAATCTTTTGAATTTAAGTTCGGCTAATACAACTGCCGGAAATGCTTTAAACATTACCGCTAATGCAATTACTAGTGGAAAAGCTTTGAATATAAGTTCTACTGGAACAGGGCTAACTACTGGATCTTTGTTATATCTAACTTCTGCGACAACCGGAGCCGTCGCTACCAATGGAATTTTCTCTCTTAATGCTACTGGAAATTATAGCTCAACAAGTAACGTGGGACTTTTGAATGTCGTTGCAAATGCAACCACTGCCGGAACAATTGAAAATATTTCCGGCAATGCTCTGACTAGCGGAATAGCTTTGAATGTTGCTTCTAGTTCAGTGGGATTAGATGGTGATCTTGTCAGTATCGTGGCTTCAGGAAATAATGCTGGCGTTACTGGCAATGCTCTTAAGGTTGGACTGACTGGAGCATCAGCTACTGGTACATCTTTAAATCTAACTACCGCTGGAGCTTCCGGATTTGCCATTCGAATAAATGACGATGGAACTTATACCGACTCAACTCCTTTCGTTGTCGATTATGCTGGTAATGTTGGCATTGGCACGAGCAGTCCAAATTATCATTTAGATGTGGCTGGAGGAGATATTCATTCTGATGGATATATTAGAGCTGACAACGGAATTATCACTGAGGTTTCAGATATACTTGGATCTACCGAGCCAAACGGAACAATGGTGATTGATCCAAATCTTGGAAGAATATGGATTCGTTATAGCGATGCTTGGCATTATGTCAATCAAACCGGAGGTTTCCAAATTCCAAACTACGAAGTAGCTCCACCTGATCAAATAAGCAAGGATGGTAAGAAAGCTGCCAACGAAGCCTTGCCTTTCGAATCAAGTAACTTCCCTCAATACCTCACCGAAAAAATCACCCCCGGCGAACTCCTCATTCCTTATGTTGACGAATATATGCAGGACGGAGCTGCTCATGGACTCTATGCCAGATTTGCCGATGTTAAAGATATTATGCTCAAAGAAACTGATACAAAAATTCTTACCCTCGAAGATGCTAATAAAATCTTAAACACCAAAACAACTGAAAATATTACTACTCTCGAAGAAATAAAAAAATCAACTACTGATCAATTAGAAACATTTACTGAAAACATAGATAATCTAGAAAACAAAATCCAAGAACAGGAAAGTCTAATCACTGGAATTGACACCAGAGTGATCAGTCTTGAAGATCAAATGAAAACCCTCAAAGAACAAAATGAATCTGTGATTGATTTTGCTATTGCTCTCAACGTTGAATCTCTCCTCTACAAAGATGCTTTAGGTAATCTGGACTTAGGCAATGGCAAATTAGAATCCAGTGAAATTATTGCCGGAACCTTCACCGTTAAAGTGATTGATAAGGAATCAAGAACTATTGGTGAAGTGGAAATTCTACCAATCGCTAAAGATGAAGACAATGACGGCAACGACGACTACACTCAAAAACCAATGGATGATCCAGAGGTCAAAGCTAGAGATGGAAAAAGTGTTGAAGTTGAGACTAAGGCGATAGGGGAAAATTCAAAAGTTTTCCTCACGCCAATTGGAAAAAATCCAGTTAACTGGATAGTTGATGATATTGATTCGGAAGTGGGATTTAAGATTATCTTAAATGAAGAAACAACCAAAACAATTAAATTCAACTGGTGGATTCTCGAAGAAAAATAAGAGAAGAAAAAAATTTGCAATTAAAAAATTCCCGACTAACTTTTTTTGAATGAAGTATTGTTTGGGAATTTTTTTTAGGATATTATTGCCAACTGAAAATTTGGAGAACTGTTTTTGGAAGCTTATTAGCTTATTGTAATTCTTTCCATTCGGCCAACCCAGTAGTTGAATTGATTTGCACTAAGCCTCTATTCGGTTTTTTTGTCTGATCAGTTGTAGCAAACCAAACATTCCAAAATTCAGGATAAACTTCTGTGGAAATCGGATTTGACTGGTAATCATTTTTAAAAGTTTGCTTAGAAATAAAATCTTTAGCAATATCTTCAGCTTTATTGCGAGTAATGACCACTTTTTCACCTTCTGCTTGAGTCGCTTCTTTTTTCTCTAGAAGAGCTTGATTGCTATTTTTTTTCCATATGACCGCACCGCCACTAGCGATAATTACTAACACAAGAACAATCAAAATTATTTTTTTATTTTTCATAGTTTTTTAATTTTAAATGTAGTATAATATCATTAAGTATAGCATAAAAAAGTAAACGAGAAAATGGGTAAAATTTGCATCGTTTTTAAGACATGAAAACAAAATTATCAACTTATATATTTTTTCTAGTTCTAGCTATTTTTTTTGGCTTGGCTAATTTTGTGGAGGCTGCTACTTGCACCTGGAGCGGAACGACTTCCACGGCTTGGGCAATTGGAACGAATTGGTCATGTGGAGCTGAGCCAGGGTCGGGTGATGATGTCACAATAAATATTGCTTCTGCCAATCAGCCAATTGTAGATTTTTCTGGCGGATCAAAAACAATCAATTCTCTTTCGATTGGAGCAAGTGCCGTTTCCACTCTGACTTTTTCTAATGCCTCAGCAGCTAATTATTTAATTGTAAGTGGAGATGTAGCGATTGGAGGTAGTGGAACGATTACGCATACTGCCAATACAACAATCCAAACTCATATTGTTAAAATTCAAGCTGCTAACTTTTCCATCGCTGCCAATGGAAAAATTAATGCAAATTATAGAGGCCTTGCTCCTCGCAATGGCACCGGAAAAGGAGCTTTGGGGGATTATTCGAGTGGAGGAGGCTATGGCGGATCTGGTGGTTATGGATCAACTTATCTTACTGGCGGAATATCCTATGGATCATTAACTCAACCAATCGATATCGGTAGTAGTGGTGGGCAACGGAATGATACAAGTGCATATGCTGGAAAAGGTGGCGGAATGATCAAGTTAGATATTGCTGGCACGACCACAATTAATGGCGAGATTAGTGTTGATGGTCAAAATTATCAAGCTACAACTGGCCAACCTGGAGGTGGCTCTGGTGGTAGTATTTGGCTGACAACTGGAACTCTAGCTGGTACTGGGGGAACAATTTCAAGTATTGGTGGAAATGGTTATGGAGCGGGTGGAGGTGGTGGTGGAGGTGGAAGAATTGCTGTGTATTACACAACCGATTCTTCATTAAATATAGCTTATTTAACTTACGGAGGAACTGGTTTTGCTTATGGTGGAGCTGGCACGGTCTACAAAAAAGAAGGATCTAACAATGGAGATTTAGTTATTGATAATAACAATCAAGACAATGCCACAGACGATCGGTATATTGGCAAAACTCCGATTGGTGACACAATTGATTTCAGGAATATTATTATTCGAAATTATGGCAATTTAGATATTCAACCAACAGCCAATATCAACCACTCATCAATCGATTGGAGTACAAAGGGAGTTATTACTGATAATGGGGGAAGTTTTGATTTATTAAATAGTGGCGTAAATTTGGAAATCCCAGCTACTGCCAGACTAATGGGAAATGCTCCCAGAACTTTCACGGGACTAACTGTTAATGGGATATTGACTCATTCAAGCAATACAATTTATGCACTGGGAGAGAGATATAAAATTAACTATACGATTAACGGAGATTTCTTAGTTAATGTTGGAGGACTAGTTGATACTAATTATAGAGGATATCAAATTTCGGAAGGATTTGGGGCGGGAGTGGATGGATCATATGTAGGTGGAGGATCTTATGGCGGAGCTGGCGGAAAAGGCATTGAAACTTCAGCTGGTCCAGTTTATGGTAATATTAAAGAGCCAAATAATTTAGGTAGTGGCGGAGGAATTCATAGTTCTACTGCTATAGGAGCTGGTGGTGGAGCGGTAAGATTAATTGTTTCTGGTGTTACAACTCTTTTAGGCAATGTCACATCTATGGGGCAAGATTCCGGGACTGGTTATCCTGGTGGAGGATCTGGTGGAAGTATTTGGATTGATACCGCAACCTTAATTGCTGATAATGTGGTAATTTCAGCTAATGGTGGAGTTGGTCATTCCTCATATAGTGGCGGCGGTGGCGGTGGTCGTATCGCCATTTATTATTATGATGATAATACTAATTTTTTAACCCCAACTTCTTATCAAACATACGGAGGAATAGGGTTTAATTTTGCCGGAGCTGGTACAATCTACAAAAAAGATAAAGATGATCCATTAAAACCAAATGGTGATTTAATTATTGATAATAACAATAAGAATCCTTTAGATAAATATGACATTGGAAAAACTTATTTGATATCAAATGATACTTTTGATGATATAACTATTCAAAATTATGGTTATTTATCTACAACTCCAACTACCGAAGCCTATTACTCCAGTATTGATTGGTCAACCAAAGGAGTAATTGAAGATGACGGTGGAACTTTTGCTTTGTTAAGTGACGGATCAAGTTTAACTGTGCCAGCAACTTCGATATTTTATGATAATTATTCAAGAAACCCAGTTGGTTACATAATTGATGGTTTCATGGAAACTACTGTTCCGATAAATACGGCTGGAGATTTTAATATCAATTCAACTGGAACACTAACTCATAAATACAACACCACTTCACAGCTATATACAGTAGACA
>JBAQNM010000009.1:0-17899 GCA_049303795.1 Candidatus Moraniibacteriota bacterium | reverse complement strand
TTCTCAAATCAACTTTTTTCTCTTTTGAAATTTCATTTTCCTTTCCATTTATCTGCAATACAATTTGTCGAAATTTAGCATATCTTTCCACCTCTTCTTCGAATTGTTTTTTGATTCCAATTTCATTAATGTCTAATTGATCAATAATTCTTGTAAGTTGTATTATCAATTCTTCTTCTCGAATATAGCCAGCCTTGCAATGATGATCTCTGGATCGATTGCAACCATAGTAAATATATTTGGCAGTGTTGCCATTTTTTAGTTTTTTATATTTTTCATCAGCCGTCATGCCTGACCCGCAATGTCCGCAAGTTATGAGTCTCGTGAAAGCAAATTCTTTAGCGTCTTTCATTATTCTATCTCTCTTGAGTTGCTCATGCGCAAGATCGAATAACTCTTTGTTAATTAATGGTTCGTGATTACCTTGATACCAATTACCACTACCTCGCGGATATTCAAATGGTCCGTAGTAAAATGTATTTTGTAAAATCAGATAAATATTACTAAGTGAAAGATTTTTATTTCCTTTGGTTTTAAAATTTAATTCAAATCTCAACCAATGATATATTTTTCTCCCGCTCCATCTTTCATGTGCAACTTTTTCAAATATTTTTCGAATAATTGGTCCACGTTCGGGATCAATTATAATATGTCCTTTCCGTTCTACACTTTTATCAGTTAGATATCCGGATGGTGGGCAAGTCGGCCAAAGTCCCATCTCACATCGAGTTCGCAATCCTCGTTTTACATTTACGCCACGGTTATCATTTTCCAACTTAGCTTGTGAGCCTAAAATCATCAGAAGGAATTTTTCATTCGGTGAGTTTTTGAAAACTTGTCCATAGGTTCTGATTTCAATCAGTCCGCCCTGATCCATCAGATCAACAAGCGTTCCAAGATCACCAGCGTTTCGACTCAGCCGGTCTGGCGCCCAAGTTAGAATTCCATTGAATTTTTCTTTGCGAATATCTTCAATGAGCTCATTGAAGATTGGACGTTGCGCCGAATCTTTAGCGGAATGACTTTCCCTGCGAATTTCTACAATTTCCAATCCTTCGCGTTCGGCAATTTGCAACATTTCTTTCACCTGGGAATCGATGGATAAAACCTGCCGTTCTTCCGATTCGGTTGATTTTCTTGCGTAAAGACAGTACTTAACCTTTATAATCTCTGCTGGCTCTTGAAAACCAGTTTGCGCCCCTAAAGTCTGTTGTGTGAGTGTATTGTTCATATATCTAATGAATGACGCAACCCTCAAATTAAGTCCAGGCCTTAGTTGTTGATAACTAAAACCTTCAAAAATCCTTCAAATATCTCATTATTTCATTTAAACCTTAGGGCATTGACAAAAATTATCAAAGGATTAAAATATTAATATAAGGGCAGTTGTGGGAGTAAAATATCATATATATATCAGATCCAAATAAATAACCATAAAGTAAAGAGTAAAGAGCACTTAAGTTTTTAACTTCAAGAGAAGAGCTTAAGAGCATATGGTTGAAAAGATGGGTCTTTTTTATTTCTTAAAAATAAAAAATACTTCTTAATTAATTAAAAAATTTCAATTCTAAAAATTCTTAGGTTTTTTCTCTACTTAAAAGATGAGAAAAGAAAATCTAAAGATTACTTTTGTAAAAGTAGATTCTTTAAAGGTGGCAACCTATAACCCACGAAAATGGGATGATGCAAAAAAAGCTAAGTTAAGAGAAAGTATTGAACGCTTCGGATTGGTCGATCCGTTGATAGTGAATTATAATCCAGCCAGAAAAAATATTGTAATTGGCGGACATTTTCGTTTGAAGATAGCGAAAGAGCTAGGATACAAAGATGTCCCAGTAGTCTATCTTGATATAGCTGATATCGAAAAAGAAAAAGAGCTCAATCTTCGCCTTAATAAAAATGTCGGGGAGTGGGATATAGAATTATTGAAAGAGTTTGATTTAGGCGTCCTTTTGGAGGTCGGTTTTGATGATGAAGATTTGTCTCAAATTTGGGATGACTCACTGGAAACTGAAAATGATAATTTTCAAGAAGAAAAGGAATTGGCTGAAATCAAGGAAACGGATATTAAGCTCGGCGATATGTTTGAGCTTGGATTGCATCGCCTATTGTGTGCCGATGCACATGACTCAGCGAATATCCAAAAATTGATGGGCGGAGAAAAAACATCCATGATTTACACAGATCCTATCTATAACATCGGGGTCTCTTATGATAAAGGCATTGGTGGCAAGCAAAGTTATGGTGGAAAAGTGGATGACAATAAGTCAGATGCGGAATATCGTGAATTTCTCAAAAGCGGGATGCGAAGTGCAATGTCTGTAGTTAACAAAGATTTTCACTATTTTTGTTACTGTGATCAAAAGTATGTAGGAGTTATTCAAGATCTCTATCGAGAGCTAGGTATTGAAAACAAGCGAGTCGTCCTGTGGATTAAGAATGGACAAAATCCAACCCCTGGCGTGGCCTTTTCAAAATGTTACGAACCTTGCGTCTACGGCACCGTGGGAAGTCCCTATCTCTCAAAAAGTTTGCAAAATCTAAATGAAGTGATGAATAAAGAAATCGGCACAGGCAATCGCTTGATTGACGATATTCTAGACGAATTAGATATCTGGCTTGTTAAACGTCTAGCTGGCAATGAGTATGAGCACTCAACCTCAAAACCACCGATGCTCCACGAAAAAGCAATTCGAAGATGTACAAAGCCAGGCGATGTCATTTTAGATTTGTATGGCGGGAGCGGAAGTACTTTGATTGCAGCGGAAATGTTGAAACGTAGAGCCTATCTTACAGAAATTGAGCCAAGGTTTTGCCAACTGATAATCAATAGGTATGAGAAACTCACTGGCCAAAAAGCCAAGTTAATTAGTAACATAAAAAACAATGATTAAAATAAATTATGGGGATATGTTCCAAATTGGAGATCATGTATTGATCAATGGCGATGCATTGGATCCAAAGATCGTGAAAAAAGCGATTGGAGAAAATAAAATCAACGCTTTTATTTCAGATATTCCGTACGGAATTGACTATACTGCCAGCAAGAAAAACTTTAGTAAAGTTAAAGTGGACAAGGACATTCTTAATGATGGTTTTGTTTCTGAAAAGCAATACACCCAGTTTGTGGAGGATCTGATCACTCCAGTCATCCCGTATCTCACTCGTAAAAACACCTTCTATATTTTCAATAGCGACAAACAAATTTTTGCTTTGCGTGAAGGTATGGAAAAAGCGGGGGTGCATTTTTCTCAACTTTTGATTTGGATAAAAAATCACGCTGTAATTGGCAGAAAAGATTATCTTCCGATGCACGAATTGATTGCTGTCGGTTGGTTTGGAGTGCATGAATTCAAGAAATCGCAAGATAAATCAGTTTTATTTTGTCCTAAACCAAATAAGAGCGCACTTCATCCAACACAAAAACCAATCAGTTTAATGCGCAGATTGATTCTGAACAGCACCTCCATTGGTGATTTTATCTATGAACCCTGCGCGGGATCGGGAACGACTGGAATTGCCTGTGAACAAACCAAAAGAAAATGCATCATGATTGAACTTGATCCAGAATATTGCCAAACAATTATTGAACGTTTCGAAAAAATGTCAGGAGTCAAAGCTAAGAGAATAATTGATAATAAGAAAAAAGATGTCTAATAATAACACAACTAAAAAGCGAACAGCTGAAGACAAGAAGGCGGTTCTGGAACAATTGGCAAAACTGCCAATTGTCCAAGTGGCGGTGCAAAAGGCTGGGGTTAGTCGCGCAACATATTATCGCTGGCGAATCGCTGACAAGCAGTTCGCTGAAGATGCAGATGAAGCAATTGAGGAAGGTGTGCAGATGATCAATGATTTATCAGAATCGCAACTCATTAGCGCAATTAAAAACAATAACTTTTCTGCAGTCAGATTTTGGCTGCAGAATCGTCATCGCGCATATGCCAATAAGGTCGAGGTTTTTGATCGAGACAAGAGTGATAATCAAGAATTAACAGATGAGCAGAAGAAAATCGTAGAGAAAGCTTTGCAATTGGCTTCTGCAAGTCCTGAAAAGAATGACGAGGATGAATCAAGACCAAATTATTCAACAACTGATTAGCGATAGACAGATTCGTTTGCAAGTAACGAAAGAAAGCCACTATTGGTTTTTCCATACCTACTTCGCAGACTATGTAAAATACCAAACCGCAAAATTTCACAGAGAATTATTTGAAATCACCGAAAATAATTTAATCTTAAAAGCGGTCATCGTAGCATTTCGCGGTTCGGCTAAATCAACAATCGTAACGATGTCATATCCGATTTGGGCGATCATTGGAAAACCACAGAAAAAATTCGTGCTAATTATTAGTCAGACACAAGCTCAAGCACGATTACATTTAGCAAATATCAAGAGAGAATTTGAAGGCAACGCGCTTCTCAAAAAGGAGCTTGGCCCCTTTGAAGAGAAAACTGGAGAATGGGGTTCCACTTCTTTAGTGCTTCCAAATTTCGGTGCACGCATAATGGTGGCTTCGGCTGAGCAGAGTATTCGAGGTATTCGCCATGGCGCCAGTCGACCAGATCTCGTGATTTGTGATGACGTAGAAGATTTGAACTCCATAAAAAACAGCGACGCAAGAAACAAAACATATAACTGGTTTTCCAGTGAAGTTCTGCCGATTGGAGATAGAGACACTAAAATTATCATCGTAGGGAATCTTCTTCATGAAGATTCCCTGCTGATGCGTTTGAGGTCTGGTATTGAAAAAAGAGAAATGGATGGGATTTACAAATCATATCCGCTAGTCGATTATGATGGTAATATTTTATGGCCAGGGAAATTTCCAACCCTGAAAGAAGTTGAGGAAGAACACAAAAAGATTGGCAATGAAAATGCATGGCAACGCGAATTCATGCTTAATATCATTCCCGATGATGGCCAGGTTATTTTTTCTGAATGGATTAATTACTATGAAAAACTTCCCGCGGAGCAACCAAATTTTGTAATAACAGGAATCGATCTTGCTATATCTGAAAAAGATACTGCTGACTATACCGCAATGGTTTCGGCGTGCGTGTATGGAACGGGAGAGAAACAAAAAGTGTATATCCTGCCTAACCCAGTTAATAAGCGGATGGACTTTCCAAAAACCTTAGAAAAAATACAAGAATTAAATTATTTTTTGAGTGGCATTGGTTCTTCTAAGATCTATATAGAAGATGTGAGTTATCAGCGAGTCGTTATCCAACAGCTCAAAACCATGGGTGTTTTTACTGAAGGATCAAGTCCGCATGGAGTTGATAAGCGTTCTCGGCTGGCTTCTGTTAGTAGTTTGATTTTTTCAGGAAAAATCTTGTTTCCATCTCAAGGAGCGGAAGATTTAATCCAACAACTGATCGGCTTTGGCAAAGAAAAACATGATGATTTAGCTGATGCTTTTTCAATCTTGGCTTTACAGATAGTAGAAAGAGCTGGAAAGCAGGGTGGATTTATTATTTCAGGTGCGCCATTGCCGGATTTTATGTAGTAGTATCAGATGAATGTTTACTAAAGCCATAATGTGCTGTAAACTTATGGTGGGTTTTGATTATGGACAAAAAAGCGACAAATTTCAATTATTCATAAAAAATAACCAATTTATGAATATCTTGCAAATTGAGAAAAATTTGGAAATCATTGCAGTGAAGCTCTCTAAAAGTGAGTTTGTTTTTGATTTGTTGTTAGCTTATGGAGTTCCGAGGGCAACTGTAAAATTGCTTAAGGATGGGCGGTATAATTTATCAAAACAAGCTGATCAGATTATTTTAAAAAAGAGGTTGTTTTTTCAAAAAGTAAAAGACAAAGACCTTCATATAACGATAGATGCCTTGCAGAATGATATTGCAACAATGCGACATGAACCTCGTTTTATTGTTGTCACAGATTTTGAAACGTTATTAGCGATTGATACAAAGACTAAGGATCAACTAGATATTGACATTATTGATATTGCCAAGCATTATGATTTTTTTCTTCCTTGGGCTGGCATAGAAAAACATCGCCATAAAAATGAAAATCCTGCGGATAGAAAAGCGGCTGAGAAAATGGCAAAACTTTACGATGGAATTTTAGCAGAAAATAATATCAGCACTGAAGAAAGAACGCATGATCTAAATGTGTTTCTTTCTCGACTCCTATTTTGTTTTTTTGCTGAAGATACAAATATTTTCGAAGAAAAACTTTTTACAAATTCAGTTGCATCTCACACGCAAAACGATGGAAGTGACCTAGATATTTATTTGGAAACATTTTTTGATGCTTTAAATAAACAAGATACATCTCAATATCCAAAATATCTCCAAAAATTCCCGTATGTAAATGGTGGTCTTTTTGCTAAAAAACACTGGATACCGAAATTTTCAGCTAAATCTAGAAAGATTATTATTGAATGCGGAGAATTAAATTGGTCAGAAATAAATCCAGATATTTTTGGATCTATGATGCAAGCAGTTACTCACCCAGGGCAAAGAACAAGTCTTGGAATGCATTATACTTCCGTTCCCAATATTATGAAGGTTGTGGGCCCATTATTTTTAGATGAATTAAATGAAGAATTTGAAAAATATAAAGAAAATCACAACAAACTTAAAAATCTTTTGGGTAGAATAGTAAGAATAAAAATTTTTGATCCTGCTTGTGGCTCAGGCAATTTTTTGATTATAGCATACAAAGAATTACGGAGGCTTGAAATAAGAATTATTCGCGAATTGAGCATGCTTTCATTTTCTGGAATTAAACTATCAAATTTCTATGGAATTGAAATTGACGACTTTGCTCATGAGATAGCAAAACTATCGTTATACTTGGCGGAGCATCAAATGAATATAGAGTTCTTAAAAGAGACTGGGAAAGTTAATCCGACATTACCGCTAAAGGTTGGTGGTAATATCTTTTGTGAAAATGCAACAAGGGCAGACTGGGAAAAGGTATGTCCAAAAAGCGAGAACGATGAAATTTATATATTAGGAAACCCACCGTATTTGGGTTTTAATTTGCAAGATAATAACCAACGAGAAGACATGAGGCAGGTTTTTTATCCTAGAGATGATTATAAGAGACTGGATTATATTTGCTGTTGGTTTATTAAAAGCTCTAAGTATATAAAGAGTATCAATGAAAGGGTTGCTTTCGTTTCCACTAATTCAATTTGTCAAGGAGAGCAAGTTAATTTATTATGGCCATCCATTCTAGAAAGAAGTCTTGAGATTAATTTTGCACACCAACCATTTAGATGGAGCAATAGTGCAAAAGGTAACGCTGGTGTGACATGTGTTATTATTGGCTTGAGAAAAAAAGTCAAACAGCCATGTTATCTTTATGTATCGGAACACAGAGAAGTAGTTGAAAATATCAATGCTTATTTGACTGCAGGTAGTGATGTAATTGTTGTTAAGCGAGGATCTCCATTATCTGATATGCCAGGTATGATTCGCGGTGATATGCCTATTGATGGCGGTTATCTGATTCTGTCAAAAACAGAAAAAGACTTTCTAATTAGCAATTTTAACGAATCGAAAAATTTTATTCGAGAATTTGTAGGAGCAGATGAATTTCTTAAAGGAGAAACCCGATGGTGTCTTTGGATTTCAAATGATGATCTGCCGAATGCACTTCGTATTCCTTTTGTAAGGGATAGAATTGAAAGAGTGAAGCAGATGCGAAACGCTAGTAAAAATAAAACGACTCAAGAATTGGCGAAAACGCCCCATTTATTTGGTCAAATTAGACATAAGGAAGTCCCTTCTATTATTATCCCTAGTACCACTTCGGAAAGAAGAGAATATATTCCATTGGGATTTTTAGAGGCAAAAATAATCATTTCTAATCTTGCTTATTCTATCCCTTGTTATGAACCGTTTCTTTTCGGTATACTTTCGTCCTGTATGCACATGACATGGGTTCGAGCTGTGGCTGGTGGATTAGAAACTCGCATTCGTTATACTTCTGGAATATGTTATAACACTTTTCCTATTCCACCACTTTCGACAAAGCAAAAAGAGGAAATCTCTATATATGCTTATAACGTGATAGAGGAGAGAGAAAGAAATTCCGAAAAAACGATAGCCCAACTCTATGATCCAATGAAAATGCCAGCTAGATTAAAAGAAGCTCATCAGTCATTAGATTTAATGGTGGAGCGATGTTATCGCTTAAAGCCATTTGCGAGTGATGAAGAAAGACTGGAAACACTATTTAAGCTTTATGAGCAAATGATCAAGGAAGAAAAAACTAAGAATAATAAATAATTTTTTAGATAATTTTATGCCTAATATAGTTAATGTCACATATGCACAAACTGGAGAAAGTACGAAAACCAATAACTTTGGAATGAGGGATATGCAAGAGAAAGCTTATGCGGCCAAAGATGCACAGCACCTGCTTCTCAAGGCTCCACCAGCCTCAGGCAAATCTCGTGCACTTATGTTTATCGCCCTTGATAAATTAAAAAATCAAGGCATTAAAAAAATTATAGTTGCGGTTCCCGAAAGATCAATCGGTGGTTCTTTTGGCAAAACTGATTTGGTATCAAATGGATTTTTTGCTGACTGGAATCCCAATCCCGAATACAATCTTTGTACTGCTGGAGGAGACAAAAGTAAGGTGCAAGCATTTTTAAGATTTATGGATAATAATGAACAGATTTTGATTTGTACTCATTCCACCCTTCGTTATGCTTTTGAAAAAATAGATGAATCAAAATTTAACGATACATTACTAGCAATTGATGAATTTCATCATGTATCTTCTGATAAGGAAAACAACAAACTCGGAAGTTTATTGCATTCAGTTATGACTAAGTCTAATGCGCATGTTATTGCTATGACCGGCTCATATTTCAGGGGCGATACTATCCCAGTATTACTACCCGAAGACGAGGCTAAGTTTACTAAGGTTACCTACAACTACTACGAGCAACTTAACGGATATACATATTTGAAGTCGCTTGGCATCGGGTATCATTTTTATCAAGGAAGATATACTACTGCTATTTCTGAAGTTTTAGATACAGATAAAAAAACAATCTTGCATATTCCGAATGTGAATGCTGGCGAATCAACAAAAGATAAATATAATGAGGTAGATACAATTCTTGATCAGATCGGGACCGTTGAATATCAAGATCAAAAAACAGGAGTAATTTATCTTAAAAGAGAGAAAGACGGAAAAATCATTAAGATTGCTAATCTTGTAGATGATAATGCTAAAAATAGAGAAATAATTGTTGAATATCTGCGTAATGTTAAAAAAGTTGATGACATGGATTTGGTTATAGCATTGGGTATGGCAAAAGAAGGATTCGACTGGCCTTATTGCGAGCATGCTTTGACGGTTGGATATAGAGGATCACTAACAGAAATTATTCAAATTATTGGGCGATGTACTAGAGATAGTGAAAATAAAACACATGCTCAATTCACAAACCTCATTGCTCAACCTGATGCTGCGGATGACGAAGTAAAATTAGCAGTTAATAATATGCTCAAAGCAATTACTTGCTCACTTTTAATGGAACAAGTTTTGGCGCCAAATTTTAAGTTCAAAACAAAAGTTCCAAATGATGATACGGCTGTTCCCGGAGAAATACATATCAGAGGATTTAAACAGCCAAGTTCAAAAAGAGTCAAGGATATAATTGAGTCTGATTTGAATGATCTTAAAGCTTCTATCTTGCAAGATGATACGATTATAAAAGCTTTGCCTGGCAATGTAGATCCCGAAGTGATCAATAAGATTATGATTCCTAAAATCATACAAAAAAGATATCCAGACCTTTCGACAGAAGAATTAGAGGAAGTTCGTCAATATGTGGTAGTTGATTCAGCTATTAAAAACGGAGAGATAAAAGAGGTTGGGGATAAAAGATTTGTACGCATGGCTGGAACTTTTATAAATATTGATGAATTGCACATAGATCTCATTGATAGAATCAATCCTTTTCAGGAAGCTTTCGAAATTCTTGCGAAATCTGTTACGCTGAAAGTGCTGAAGACAATTCAGGATTCAATTGAGTTAACTCGAATCCAGATGACAGATAAGGAGGCTGTGATACTTTGGCCAAAAATAAAGAGTTTTGTAAAAAATAGTGGAGGCAAAGAGCCTAGTATGTCATCGTTTGATATGCAAGAGAAACGAATGGCTGAAGCCTTGGTATATTTAAGAAATCAAAGACGAGAACAGAATTTATAAAATATTTATGAATAAAGACGACTTATTAAAAATAATTGAAGAAGATGATTTAAATCTTTTATCAGTTAAACCAAAAACATCATCCGTGATTACAGCCGACGAAAGGTTAGTTTCTTCTTTCCAAGAAATTAATAGTTTCATAAAAGAAAACCACAGAGAACCAGAGCCGGGAAAAGGAATGCAGGAGCACCAACTTGCTACACGATTAAAATCAATAAGAGAAAATAAAAAGAAATCTGAAGGCCTGCTTGCTTTGGACGAACATGGATTATTAAAAAATATTCCAAAGGAGATTTCTTCAGTGGAAGATATTTTAAAAGATGATGACATGGGACTTCTTGATAATACGGATGACGCACTTTTTCAGCTTAAAAATGTTTCTAAAATACAGGAAAGGGATAGCGCTGATTATGTCGCTCATCGTAAGGCATGTAAGGATTTTGGAAAATACGAAAATTTATTCAAAGAATGTCAGGAAGATTTAGCCTCTGGGAAAAGAAAGATATTGAAATTTCAAAGCGATCAACAAATAAAAGAAAATAGATTCTTTGTTCTAAATGGGATCTTACTTTTTGTTGAAAAAATAGGAAAAACTCATATAGATAATCATGGGAAAAAAGACGGAAGAACCAGATGCATTTTTGAAAATGGTACTGAGTCTGGCATGCTTCTTCGTTCTTTGGGGAAAGGATTATATGACAATGGTCACGCAGTCTCAGAAAAAAGCGAAGACACCGAAAGAGCCCTATTGGAGAATTTTAATGTTATTAGTGAAAAGGACAAACAAACCGGATTTATATATATCTTAAAATCCCTCAGCAACAACCCAAAAATTCAATCGCTATATAATTTATATAAGATTGGATTCTCTAATATTCCAGTAGAAGAAAGAATTAAAAATGCCTCCGAAGAGCCGACCTATCTTATGGCTCCAGTTTCTATCGTAAGTACATATGAGTGCTACAACTTCAATCCGCAAAAACTTGAACAACTGCTGCATAACTTCTTTGGCTCAGCTTGTTTAAATGTAGATATCTTTGATCAAAAAAACCAAAGACACATTCCGAGAGAATGGTTTATCGCTCCGTTGCCCATAATTGAAAAAGCAATTGAGTTGATTATAAATGGTGGGATTGTGAATTATAAATACGACATCGAAAAAGAGTTGATTGTCCTAAGATAACTTTTATGGCGAAGAAGAATACCAATAAACTACTAAAGGAATATAATGCAAAGCGAGAACTTTACAGAGACTTTTCTCAGATAATTAAGTCTATCTTAGAAAGGTTGCTCGCTGATTGTAAATTTCAAGTAATCACCGCGAGAGAGAAAAATCCATTAAAATTACATGAAAAGATTATCAGGAAAGCCAAGGAGAAAGGCAGGTCATACAAATCATTGAATGAAATAGAAGATTTGGCTGGTGTTCGGGTTGTATTTTATCTAGAAAGTCAAAAGCAGGTTTTTATAGATATCCTTAAAAAAGAACTAGGAGAAAATAACTTGTCATTTGAGGAAAGATATAAAGCTGGTGGTTATCGGGCTACTCACTGCATATTCTCTCTTGACGCAAGCAGAGCAATGTTGCCAGAATATAAGAAATTTAAAGATTTAAAATGCGAAATTCAGATAACATCAGCCCTGTATCATGTTTGGTCTGAAATTGAGCATGACATAATTTATAAACCTGGCGAAGATAAAAAATCTCTGGATGAATTGGGACTAAAGGATCTCAAAGGTTCATTTGAAAAAACAATGATCGAACATATACAAGTTGCGTCCCATCAGTTTGAAAATTTACATGAGAAGCATAAGGCAATGGTAGACGGAGCAAGTATTTTCAAGGAGGCTTACAATATACAAAACATGTTAGCTTCTTCTACAAATGATGACATCTTTGGAAAGCTTGAAATAATTGGAAATTTTCCAGACAAAAAACCTGAGGAAATAATTTCAATAATAAAATCGGTTCTCTTGAAAAAACCAAAAAAGACTACTCAAATTGGAAATTTTGGAGGAGAAAAAATATTTGGAAAAACACATAAGGATGTCATTATAAAGTGCGTTGGTCTAATTAAGAGCGTCAGGTATTTTTCCACAGAAAAAGTACTTCTGATTCTTGTTGATCTAATAAAGAGCAAGAATAAAGATATTAATGAAAAATCAATAGATGCTCTCAGGGCAATTGCTAAATTTGATTACCATCTTTTGACTAAAAGCAAGGCTGGATACAGCTATCAGAAGTTTATCCTTGAGTTTATCAAAAAATGGTCACTGGCTGAAAAATTATCAAATATTGAATTTATTTTAACCGTAGTTAAGGAATTACTTAGTTCTTCCATTGAAGGTTCTTCATGGGCTGATGAAAAAACTCTAAACATGCATTTTGCCCAAGTTGATCCTACGGACTTTCTCAAAAATCTTAGAAAGGAAACAATGGATTTTGTATATAATCTTTATACAAAAACTTCTGATCCAAAAATTAGATTGCGCTTGGCATCTGTCTTGGAGGAAGTTATGCGCGGACCATCGAATGTAAACTATTCTGATTTGTTAAAAGATATGCTCGAAAAAGATGCGAGATATCTTTCCGATGTATATAGAAAGATGATTTTTGATGATTCAGGGAATATAATAAAGAAAAATATTGCTGTTGCAGAAGAGATAGAAGAAAAAATGTTTTATTTTGCAAAACCAAAAAAAGGCACTAGAGCTGAGCTTGCAAAGCTTCGAGAAGATATTACGAAAGACCTTTTTTATACAAAGGTATGCCCAATGATTGGTGGACGCGCTGCTTACAGAGGAGAAGAAGGTTATGAAGAATCAAGGCAACGAAGAGAAAATGACCAAAAGGATGTTATAGCCCAGATTTCTAATCAAAATTTTGATGAATGGCTGGAAACATTGGAAACACTAGCCAGGCAAAAAGAAGTTATAGAGGAGTGGAAACTTGGTGATTTCAAAAGGTTTCTCGAAAGACTTTCTATAGAAAAACCAGGCATGGCTGATAAATTATTAGAGATCGCTTTCAAAAAACATGACGCGCTTGTTAAGTTTTCTGAAAGTTTTCTTATTGGTTTTCAAGTTGCACAAAGATTTGATCTTTGGGATAAATATATTGAGAATATTGTTAATAAGAGAAATACTCATCTTATCGGAGGTATATGCAATTCTCTTTTAGGATATACCAATGAACAACCTCCCAGAAAATTGCGAGCAAATGAAGTATCAATTCTCGAAGAAATTACTTTTAAAAAGAAACGATTTGCCTTCCTAAAAACAAAGAAAAAAGATAATGGCATGTGGTATATGCATGACCGCCTATTTCATGCACTTTCCTTTAATTTCAAGCCGCAACAAAGGAGGATGGAAGGCTTACTAAAGGAGGAGGTAGAAAATAATCCTGAATATTCTCAAATTCATTATCATGGAATACAATTTGTCGCCACTGTCTTCAAATGGCTTGATTTATCTTTGACAAGCACAGCTTTTAAAAAATTTCTTCTAAGGAAAGTCATTGAAGCTCCTGATTTAGATTGGCACCTCCAAGAATTTTTAATTGCGCTTTGTAATAAGGATTTTGATTCCATAGCGGATGTTTTTAAGCAGCGAATAAAACGAGCGGACACATTACAAAAAATGGACAAATCTCGAAGCATGAAGAGGTGGATAAAAAGAAAAGAATTTGAAGCTATTCCATATCACTTGAATCCAGATATGCAAAGCCTTATTTCAAACGATAAAAACTTTCCTAAAAAAATGCACGAATGGATCAGTGCAATGACACTTGGCTGGTCTACTTATAACTGGGAAGTCAGCCGATTTTTGGAATCTTTAAAAATAGATAGAATGAAAGTGTTTTTTGAGGTCGTAGAAAATGGAAATGATAATGATTTAACTCGCGTTATAAATGCAATGGACGGAACCCATGGTGCTGACTTGGAATTTTGTCTAAAAATAGTAGGAAAAACCGATAATCAAAAAATTCACAAAATGATTGGCGGCATTATGTATAGTACTGGGACTGTGTCTGGAGAATATGGCATTGCTGATGCCTATAGAAATAAAGCAAAATTATTAGAAGAATATAAAAAATCCAAAAATAAAAGGATAAAAAAATTCGTAACTGATATGATAGCGAGTCTTTCAGGGAGTGAAGAATATGAAAGAAAAAGAGCCGCAGAAGAAATACAGCTGAGAAAGATGCAATTTGAAGGATAATTAGACCATAATTTATATGACCAGAAACGCTCAAAAAAATCAAATAGATATGCGAGGGTTCATGTTTGATACTAATATTTTTGATGAATTATTGAACAACAAAATAGACTTAAACTTTCTGCCGAAAAATTTGAAATATTATATTACTCATATTCAAGAAGATGAAATTGAATCCATCGGCGATGATAAGGAAAAAAAGAAAGTTCAGTTGCTCTTTATACTGAATAAATTAAGAGGGAAATTAATCCCGACTGAATCCAATGTATTGGGTGTTTCACAATTTGGAGCCTGCAAGTTAGGCAATGGAGTTAAAATTCCTACGGAAGCAGCGGTTTGGGGTGTTTCAAAGTGGGATGAATGCAAATGGGGAAATGGCGTTAAGATTCCAACAGAAAGCTTTGTGTTAGATGTGTCTAGATTAGATGGTGAAGCTAAGTTGGGTACAACAACATATTTTGAAGTATTGCAAAATGGAAACCTGAATCACATCGAAGATGCGCTTATTGGCGAAACTGCAATTGTAAATAATTTAACTTTGGTTTCGAATGATGAAAAATTTAGAAATAAAGTGAAAAAGTTAGGAGGAAAGACCCTTAGTTTTAAAGAGTTTATTGAGCTAAAAATAAATTGATACTGGTAATTGATAAAAAAATATGAATATTGAAAATGTAAATGGATATAATTTGAAAAATCTTAGTAAGATTAACATCCTATTGGGAAAAAATGGTTGCGGGAAAAGCACTCTACTACGAGCCGTTAAGCGAAGTGTTGAATTATTGCCCGATACTTTTAGTAAATCAAGCTATATCACGCCAGAGCGAGGAGGAGCTTTAAGTTATGAAGCAGGATTAGAACAAAATTTTTATACAAATAGAGATTGGGTTACCAACGAAAGACGAGGAAATCAACAAGGAAATTTCAGACAACAAAGCACTGCTCAGTTTAGTAGGCTTGAGCGTCTCGTCTTACGTGAATTTGAAGATAATCAAGAAAACGAAAAGTTTTATATTTATATAGATAAAATAAACTCCCTCCTAGATAACATTTACATAGAACGTGCAGATGTATCTTTCAAGATATTTGACAAAGAAACTGATCAAGAACTAAAGCCAAATGATATAAGCAGTGGTGAATCAGAGCTTATTTCGCTTGGAATAGAAGTATTATCTTTTGGAAAAGAGTGTGATAACGCAAGAAATAATGTTTTATTTCTCGACGAGCCAGATGTTCACTTGCATCCAGATCTGCAGGTTAGATTGATGATTTTTTTACAAGAATTAATAAATGCAACAAAAGCAACTATTTTAATTTCTACGCACAGCACAGCCATTCTGGGTGCATTAAATGACTACAGCAATATACATGTGGCTTTCATGCAAAAAGGAAATAAGGATATTACCTTTGAAAGCGTCACTGATGCATACAAAAAAGTTTTGCCAGTTTTTGGAGCGCATCCTCTTTCTAATCTTTTTAATCAAGCCCCTGTCTTAATAGTTGAGGGTGAAGATGATGAAAGGATATGGCAGAAAGCCGTTAGATCTTCTGCTGGTGGTATTAAAATATATCCATGTTCAACTGATGATGGAATTTCCAAAATAAAAGAATTTGAAGAAGATGCCGAAAAAATTATATCTTCTGTTTATGACAGTGCGAAGGCCTTTTCTTTAAGAGATAGAGATGATGCAAATTCTAATGAAGAACTAAATGATTTGCCTCATGTTATTAGACTTAGATTATCGTGCAGAAGCGCAGAGAATTTAATTTTGACTGAGGAGGCTTTATCGATAGTTGGGAAAAATTGGGATGAAGCAAAGCAGATGTTTGATACTTGGCTTATTGCAAATCCTGCACATGTTCATTGCCAGAATATGCAAAATTTTAAGGATAGCGGATACGATCGAAAAAACTTTTCTCTTAAGGAAATTAGAAATGATATCATGGGAATTTTTGGTATCTCGAAGCCATGGGAAATTGTTGTTGGGCAAGCACTTGCACAACTTAAATGGCAAGCAAACACAGATTTTAATAAAGAAGGAGGTATATTTTCGTATTTGGGAGAAAAGACTGTTAAAAGCATTCTTCCACAAGAATAAAAAATAAAATGTATAAATATCTTCAAGATTATATTTATTACAGCGAGCTTTACGACAAGCTCACTATTAATGATTGCGAATATTGGGAAAATCAAAAAGATATAATTATCGAAAATCCAAAAACAAAAGAAGAAATTGAAAAGCAGAGTAAAATTATATTTACTAATGTGGCTGTGGAGTTAAGTCTATGGCTTGAAAAAGGTGAAAGATATCTTAAGAAGGAAGAAACGATAAAACAATGGATGGATCGAGATCGAGCAAAGGATGAAAAAATAGAAAACGCTATTGAGCCAAATGGTATCCGTTGTCTCCAATGCAGTTCGCCAAATATGAATTGCGTTTCTAGAGATTTTATGACTGATTTTAATGACAAGGAAGAAGTTTTATTTATGTTTCAATGCGACAAATGCAATAAGCGCCGGGCTTATTGGGAAAATGGTACTGAATGGCGATCAAAACCATACTTATGTTCTAAATGCCAAAATGAAATGGATTCAGCTCATATAAAAAAGGACAACGGTGTGGAAACTACTTATTCCTGCCAAAAGTGTGGACACAAGAAAACCGACTTTATGGATTTTAGTAAAAAAGAAGATGTTATTGATACTGATTTTGAAATGAAGCGTAAGAAATATTGTCTCTCGGAAGAAGAAGGTAGGAAATATTCTTCTGAAAAAATAAACCTTGAGCAGATGACGGCTCTTGGCAAGAAATGGGAAGAGGAAGAAAATAATAAAGAGCTATATGATGCTATCGCCAAAATTAAAAAACTAACAGTTTTTGAGCTTCAAAATCTTCTCGCTCCGATTTGTGAAAAGGCAAGCTATATTAAACTAGAATTCGAAAAACCAGAACTTCAAAAAGATGTGACATTAGGTTTCAGTCTTCAAGATTCCAAATCTGGTCGATCTGAATGGGATAGTGTCCATGAGCTTCAAAAATTAATTAGGAATACTTTAGAAGAAACCAATTGGAGACTTATGAGTGACGGAGTCAATTACCGCCTTGGATTTTTAAGTGGTAGGCTTAGAGGTGTTGAAGGAGAAGAAAATTTATTGAAATTAATTGATAATAAAAAATATGAAAAAAAAGACAGCGAAAAGAAAAAATAAAATCAAAAAAAAGAAGTTACGTCGCTTTACTCCATTGGAGCAACAACACATCCGTGATCTCGCTGATCTGTTGGGAAGTTTGCTTCCTGCGACTTCGCGTGGTGATTATTGTCTCCAGAAAATTGCCACCAACTCCCGATTGGGAAAATATTTCGATTCCAGTCTTGGGAACAAAAAGAAACAATTCATTTATTTTATTCAACAGGTTTATGGTCGACACAAGGTAAAATTCAAAACAATTGTGAATAATATTTTAGCAG
>JBAQNM010000008.1:0-113609 GCA_049303795.1 Candidatus Moraniibacteriota bacterium | reverse complement strand
ATCGTTGCCAAATATTTCGACCCTGCATTTTTTGTTGTTGATTTATAAATCGGGCCGAAAATGTTTTAAATCCACGGATTATTTCAGACAGGGAATGATTTTTTACAATATCGGTAGGGACAGGTTTTAAACCTGTCCCTACGATTTCAATAATACAATGAAAATGATTCGGCATTATTGTATAGGTGTCTAATTTTATATTTAAATAATGATGGGGTAAATTTTTCCATCAATAATTTCCCCAAAATAATGTTCTCTATTTTTCGTGCAAATTGTTACAAAATACATTCCGTTTTGGGAATAATCAAAATTTTCTAGGCGATTAGATTTTCTGTTTTTGTTTGGCATTTTTTGAAGACAGGACAGGTTTGAAACCTGTCCGTACAAACCCGCCCCTACATTTTATGAATCACGAAATTTCTTTAGAATTTGAATATCTTCTGATACGCGATCATGTTGGGTTTCCAAAATCATATCAATATTATTTTCCTTTGCAAAAGCGACAATATTTTTGAAAGCGTCTTTGCCAATTAGCCCTTCGCCGATGTGGGCGTGGCGGTCTTTTTTTGATCCACATTCAGTGAGACTGTCATTGACATGGAATAATTTTATTTTATCTAGTCCAATTTCCCGGTCTATTTTTTTTAGGGTATTTTTGAAATCTCGCCAATCATAACCGGAGGCGAAAGAGTGTTGGGTGTCGAGACAAATTCCGGCGATTGCATCTGAAGGGACAGGTTTTAAACCTGTCCTTACTCCTTTAATAATTTTGGAAAGTTCTGCGAGATCATCGCCAATAATTTCACCAGCGCCGGCACTGTTTTCCAGAATTAATTTAGTTTTCCCGGTATATCCTTCCAAAGTTTTTTGGAGCATTTCGATAGTTTTTTCGATGGCTTCTTTTTGACCTAAGTCTTTTGCTGTGCCAAGATGCGTCATGACATATTTCGCACCCAGTAGATTTCCTCGTTCCAACTCATCTCGCACCACCGAAACGGATCCATAACGAATACGATTATTCTCTGAAGCAAAGTTGATGTAATAGGGCGTATGAATGTAGAAATGTACTAAGGAATATTTTTTCATTTCTGCTTTAAATTTTTCCACAAATTCCGGAGTTAGTTCTGGTGCTTTTCCGCCTTGAGGAGAACGAGAAAAAATTTGAAAACATTCGCAACCTAAATCAGCCGCATTTTTTGGAGCGTTGAAAATTCCTTTGGCGATTGAAACGTGACAACCAATATTCATATTAATAAAAAATCAAGCAAATTATTGCTTGTTTTATTCTAACACATATTTCGCACTTTTCTAATTATTATTTAAACTATCTCCCAACCGTTTTTTGTTTCAACTAATTTTCCTTTAATTTCAAAACCAGAAGCGAGAACATGTCCACCGCCACCAAATTGAGCGGCAAGCTCGGAAACATTAACACCTTTATATTTTTCACTACGCAAACTGCCTTTAATTATTCCATTATTGCGTTCAGAGAGAATGAGAGAAAATTTTGTGCCTGGAACAGTGTTGAGAATGGTGGCAACTTGAGCTATGTCTTCATTGTCGGCGTCAAACTCTTCTATATCTTTTTTTGTTAGAACTGATATGATCATGCCGTTTTCCGGATTGATGCGAGCACGTTCAAAAGCAAGTCCCCATAATTTTAGAGTGGAGATTTTTTTATTGTTAAAGGTGGTGTTGATTATTTTACCCATTGGTGCACCTCTCTTCATTAGTGCAGAAATGATTCCCAGAACATGTGAGGTTGTATTGGAATGTTGAAGCATGCCAGTGTCATTTAAAATCCCTAGCATTAAGTATGTAGACATTTCTTGAGTTATTTCAATATCTTGACTGGAGAAAAAATTGTAAATAATTTCACAAACAGAAGAAAAACTCGGATCAACAATTTTAACATCAGCTGTAATTTTAATGTCTGGATGATGATCAATAATAACAGTAATTTGATCGGAATTAAGTTTGGGAAGAATTTTTTCAAAACCGCGTTCAACACTATCCGCAGCAATGATTAATTTATAATCGTTAAGATTCAGTTTATCTGGATGGATAAATAGTTCTCTATAAAAAGAATCTAAATATGGATGTACCTGGTCATAACAGGCAATATCAACTTTTTTCCCCAAGGATTTAATGTATTCTTTAAGAGCCAAAACCGACCCAACAGTATCGCCGTCTGGTCGAGTATGCGCAAAAAGCAAAATTGAATCACAGCCGGTTATGGTGTAATTTAAAGTATGAAATTCATGAGAGAAGTTTTGCATAAATGAAAAAACAGTAAACTTTGCGATAGTCGCTAAATTAGAGTTCTTTCAGTAGTTTTTCGATTTTATCGGCTTTAGTTTCAGTAAAGTCACTGACGAATGTAATGCGAGGAGTGGGCTTGATACCTAATTTTTGATTGAGACTTTTTTGAATCTTGTAGAGTTCTTTCTCGAGCGTCTTTGTGACATAATTAAACTCACCTTCTGGAAAAACACTGACGAACACTCGAGTATAGCGAAGATCTGAACTGGTGTCAACTTTAGCAATCGTAACGAAAACGCCACTCTTCAAAGACAATTCTTTAAGAATGGTGTCATTTATATATTTTCTGACAAGTTCGTTGGTTTTTAATACGCGATTTTCTGACATAAGAATAAGACGAGGGGTTATTTAAGAGTTTATAAGGCTTTCTTTTTTAGACTTTCTTTGTAGGAAATTAGGATGTCATCAGTTTTTATTTTTGTATCTCCAATAAAAGTAATTCCACATTCATTTGGTGCTTTACAATCATTAACATTAACTTTATTGGATTGCAAATTGCCCATTGAGCCTTTGCCAATAATAGTTTCTTTTCTTTCAACTTCAAGTTGGGAATCATTTTCAATTCTTCCGGAAATAACTTTTCCACCAATAATCATGTCATGTTTTCCGGTTTTAAAAATAGCCAGAACTTTCATTTTTCCAAAATCAGTTCTTTCAAATTCATCGGGAAGCATAGCTAGAAGACGTGCTTTAATATCATCAATCAATTCATAAATGATTTTATAGTTTTTAACTTCAACGTTTGAAGCTTCCGCCATTCTTTTGGCAACAGGAGTAATTTCTACATTAAAGCCGAAAATAATTGACTTTGAACTAGCGGCAAAGCGTACATCTGATTCTGTAACATTTCCAATACCCGTTCCGACATAATCAATGGCAACACTATCAGATTTTATTTCAGATAGAATCTGTTGGATTGCTTCCAAGGATCCATGCACATCAGCTTTTATTATTACATTGAGCTTATTTATTGAAGCGTTACTTAGGCTGGAATAAATTTTTTCAGTGTTAAGATTAGAGCTGGCTTCTCCATGAGATAAGTTTTTTGATTCATTTAGTTTGCTTTGCCCAATGGATTTTGAAGCAACTACCTGCAGGATGTCGTTTGAATTAGGTGTGGCGCGAAGACCAATAAGACTAACTGGTGTTCCTGGTTTAGCTTCAGGGATTCTTTTTCCGGTGAAATCTTCCAAGCGACGGACGCGCCCAAAGGTGTTTCCGGCGATAACATCTTGACCTTCCTTGAGAATGCCTGTTTTAACAAGAACAGTGGAAACTGGACCTTTGTGTGGATCGAGATGAGCTTCAAGAATGATTCCTAGCGCGTTCCTTTCATTATTAGCTTTAAACGCCTCTACTTCAGAAATAAGTAGGATATTATCAAGTAGATCATCGATGCCGATATTTTCTTTGGCACTAACCTTAGAAGAAAGAACTTGTCCACCCCATTCTTCCAAAAGAATTCCATTTTCAGCCAATTCTTGCTTCACTCTTTGAACATTCACGCCTGGCTTGTCAATTTTATTAATTGCTACAATCACGGGAATCTTTTTAGCTAGAAGATATTCAATTACTTCTTTGGTTTGTGGTCTGACTCCATCATCAGCAGCTACCACAAGAACAGCAATATCAGCTAAACTTACTCCACGTTCACGCATGGCGGAAAAAGCTTCATGTCCCGGTGTGTCAATAAAAGTTATTAATTGACCTTTTTTCTTAACTTGATAGGCGCTGATGTGCTGTGTTATTCCACCGGATTCTTTCATGGCTACGCTGGTTTTTCTGATTGTATCAAGCAGTGTTGTTTTTCCATGATCAACGTGTCCCAATATTGTTACAACAGGAGGGCGTTCTTTGAGATTTTCTCCTTCCATTACCTCTTTTTTGCAAATTTCAAGAAGATCTTCTAACGTCATAGTACTTCCTGCGTCAACAGCTTCTTCTATAGCTTCAAATCCAAGATCTTGGGCAATAATAGAAGCCGTTTCGAAATCAATTTTTTCGTTGATTGTCGCAAAAATGCCATTCTTAATTAGTTCGGTTATAACAGTACTTACAGGTAAAGCCAATAATTCACTAAATCTTTTTAGTGTTATTGAAGGCGGAAGAGTAACTTTTTTAGGAGAAATTTCTGGCATAAATTATTTTTAATAAACTTAAATTAATTGATTTACTTTACTTTTTTTCCTCTGTCATGGCAATTTTTACAACCTGCTTCTCTTCTTCAGAAAGGGGAAATTCCTTGGAATCACCGTCTAGTATTGATTTTGAATAAACCCGAGTGCCTTCTTTAGTATAGAGTGCTGTTATTGTAAGACCGTTATTTTTCCCATCCAAGAGGGCAATGGAAAAACTTTGATTTCCTCCAACATCCTTAAAGGGATTAAAGCGGATAACAGCGGATTTGTGGAGACTTTTAAGGGCGAGAGTATGAATTGTATTGGAAATATTATATAGCTCTTGAATATCTTTATCTAAGAGTTTAAGATTTTTAGCCTGACTAAGCAAGATTTCCTCTAAATCATCAACTTTTTTCCCCTTAAAAAACTCTTTACTGAAAGTTTGTATTTTTTTTATTTTTAGTTGCAGAAAAATATTCCAAAAAAAGATAGTTAAGATTAGGATAGAAATTATGATCGAAAGTATAAATAAATTCCTTTCAATCAATTGATTTATAGTTTCCATGAAATCATTTTTTAGATAATTTACTTATTTTAGGCTAGCATTTTAATTCAGAGATGTAAAGCATTTGTTGATTTTCAAAATTTGTTGTAAAATAGAAACAGCTAAAATTTATATAAAAATAAAATGGAAGAACAAGACGTATCTTATGGTGTTAAATTCATCAATCCGAAACTGATTATTGATTCTCTGGAGATTGGTGACGGTATGGTGGTTGGCGATTTCGGTTGCGGCACGGGTTATTTCACTTTTCCATTGGCGCAAAAAGTTGGACAGACTGGTTTAGTGTATGCATTAGATATTCTAAAAGATAAATTGGAGACTATTGAATCTGAGGCAAAAATTCTAGGACTGAGTAACATATTGGCAAAAAGAGTTAACTTAGAAAAAATTGGCGGCTCAAAAATAGAGGACGAAAATTTGGACTGGGTTTTTCTGATCAATATGCTTTTTCAAAATAAAGACAGAGAGATAATTATTCAAGAAGCAAAACGTGTTTTGAAAACAGGTGGAAAAGTTTTGGTAATAGAATGGAATAAGGAGAATGCTTCTTTTGGTTTAGCAGATAATTTGCGTGTTTCTCAGATGGAAATTTCTGATTTAGCTCAAAAGAATGGTTTTGCTATAACAAAAGAGATAAAAGTTAGTGATTTTCATTTTGGAATAATTTTAGAAAAATAAAAATGAATATGCAAAAAAAAATTAAAACCCTAATCAGTAGTTTTTTGGCAATCAGTCTTATTTTTATTGTTTCTGGCTGTGGTTGCAAGCAAAAAGTGGAGACCTATAAAGTTAGCTTGGAAGTTTGGGGTGTAGTTGATGATTCTGATGCTTATAGCGAAATTTTTAATAACTATAAAAAAATCAATCCTAATATAAAGGATATAATTTATAAAAAACAACGAATTGAAACCTATCAAGCAGATTTAATTGATGCGATGGCGTCAGGTCATGGACCGGATATTTTCATGATTCATAATGATTGGTTGGGAAGTTTTAAAGACAAAGTTGTTCCTGTCTCAGAAGATATTCTAACTGAACAAAGATATCGCCAGAATTTTGTGGATGTTTGTGTGGATGATTTTATTACTAAAGATGGTATTTTTGCTGTTCCGCTTACTGTTAATACTTTGGGGTTATATTATAATAAAGATTTATTTAATATTGCCGGAATCACAATGCCACCAAAAACATGGGAGGAGTTTGCGGCGGATGCTGTGGCGATGACTAAGATTAATGAAGTTGGAGAAATAGTTCAATCAGGAGCGGCAATGGGAACGGCTTATAATATTAATCGTTCAACGGATATTTTGAATATGTTGATGTTTCAACATGGATTGCCCACAAAAGATAGTCAAGGAAGAGAATCTCTTAGTGCAGGAAGTGGAGCTGTAAAAGCGCTTGATTATTATACTAAATTTGCTAATGGCAATTCCTCTTCTTATACTTGGAATCCAACACTCCACTATTCCATCGATGCTTTTTCCGAAGGGACATTGGCGATGATGTTTAATTATTCTTGGCAAGTGGATATTCTAAAAAGCAAATCGCCAAAACTAAATTTTGATATTGTGGCCGTTCCACAAGTTTCCGATGAAACAAAATCTAATTTTGCTAATTATTGGGCTTTTTCCGTGGCAAAAAATAAGTTTGTAGATAGTTCTGTGGCGACAAGAGTTGCTCCAGTATCTAATGACATAAGAATAAAAGAGGCTTGGAAATTTTTGAGTTATATGACAACTAAGAATGTGCCGTCTGAAGCTTCTACAGCAAATGCAGGTGGACTGGGAAACACAATCGATTTGAAATTTGATCCAGCTGAAAATTATCTAGAAAAGACCAGGCAACCGGCTGCGCGTAGAGATTTAATTGAAAAGCAAAAGACTGATCCAGATCTAGGTTTTTTTGCTGAAGGAACTTTGGTGGCGAGAGATCGCTCATTAACCAATCCGTTACTTATGGAAACAATTTTCGCAGAAATGATTGATTCAGTGAATAAAGGAAGTGCGGATGTTTCAAGAGCACTTTCTGATGCAACGACAAAACTAAATGATGCAGCTAAGCAATAATTTATTTCTATTTAAATAAAATGAAAAATAAAAAGTATTTATTCAGTCTGAGTATTTTAGTGGTTTTAGTTTTTAATTTATTTGCTAGTTCGATTGTAATGGCGGCAGATAAAGGTTGTGTTGTTGCTGGTCTTTGTGCACTTACGCCCGAAGCTGATCCGTGTGCTGGCACTCGATGTTCTGGTGGTTGTAATGCTGCCGCAACTGCTTGCGAGGTAGCAGCAAGTACAACATCAACAACAATCGCTAATCCTCTCACATATAACACAATCGACGGTGTTGCCACTAGTCTGCTTAATGCACTAGAGGCATTAGTTGTCACGTTGGCGATAATTTTTATCGTAATAGGTGGAATTCTCTATATGATTTCTGGTGGAATGCCAGAAAGAATCAAGCAAGCAAAAAATTGTTGGTTATTCTCTATTATTGGACTCGCGATTGTGGTTGGTTCGCGAACTTTTCTCAAAGAAGTGCTAAGAATTTTAGGAGGAACTCTAACTGGCGGGGGAATTGAGAATGCGCTAACCACATATGAAATTGCGACTAATACTCTAAACTTCCTCTTGTCATTAGTTGGAATTATTGCCGTGATTAGTTTGACAATTGCTGGAGGAATGTATTTAACATCCTATGGTGAAGAAAAGCAAATAACAGCAGCCAAGAGTACAGCCAAATGGGCGATGATTGGAATTGCTTTGACGCTTGGGTCATTGATTATTGTAAAGCAGGTAGAGAAGTTAATTTTAGGTTAGTGAATATTGAAAAAATTATAGATAACAGATAAAAAATAAATACAGAAAGGAGGTGTTTGTATGAAAAATAAAATTAAATTAGCTGGCTATGCTGTTTCATCTGCATTATTATTATCTCCAGCGATTGTGCTTGGAGCATGGGGAGTACCAGACTCTGCTACTGCCGGAGGGATTGCCAATACTAGCGTTGGACAACTTCTTTCAAATATTTTGAATTGGATTCTATCCATTGTTGGTATCGCAGGTGTTATCGCTTTTGCTGTGGCTGGTCTTCTATATCTTACAGCTGGTGGTGAAGAGAAGAAGATTGAAAAAGCTAAACACGTCATGGTGTTTGCAATCGTCGGTGTTGTTGTTGCAGTTATCGGTCTGATTGCTGTTAATGCAATATCTCAATTGTTTGTTTCTGGAAATACTACTGCCTAAGAATAGAATTATCTTTGAAAAACAAACTCATAAAAACAGTCTCAAAAAATCGGGGCTGTTTTTATTTTTTATTTTATGTTATAATTTTTGTGTAATAAAATAATAAAAAAATATGAAAAAAACAAAAAATAAATTAGGGAAATTTATTTTGTTAGGAGTTGTTGCTTGCGGTATATTTTTTCTGGCGACAAAAAAAAGCTTTGCTCTTGGTGAGCCTACAGATCTCAGAGAAGGACTTGATTTTTTAGTTTTTGATTTTCCGGATCTTAGCGATGCTTCAGTTTATGAGGTTATAGCAAGCGTGCTTAATTGGTTGCTCAGTATTGTGGGTATTATGGGAGTGCTTGGTTTTGCGGTTTCCGGTATCATGTATATAACAGCTTTGGGTGAGGAAAAAAAAGTTACAAAAGCTAAGGATATTATGCTTTATTCAATTATGGGTGTGATTGTTTCCGTGCTTGGGTTGGTTGCGGTCTATGCTATTGATTACGTCTTCGTTTTATTATAAGGAATATGTATAAAATAAATATATTTATTATTTTAGCAGTAGTTGCATTCTTTGGTTTATTTAATATAAATCTTGCTTTCGCTGT
This sequence comes from Candidatus Moraniibacteriota bacterium, assembly GCA_049303795.1. GTDB lineage: Bacteria > Patescibacteriota > Minisyncoccia > Moranbacterales > UBA2206 > UBA9630. The sequence goes on along the minus strand of JBAQNM010000008.1, from coordinate 104,765 downwards.
TCCTTGTGATGGGCACTGTGCGGCTGTCTGCGAATCTGGTTTTGGCGCGGGTCATGGCGATTGCCCTAATCCGGCAGAACCTGTTTGTTGCGGAGAGAGTTTTGGCTTGCCAGACAGAAGTATGTATGAAGTATTTGCTGACACAGCTAATTTTCTTTTAAGTCTGGCTGGTATTTTGACTTTACTAGGTTTTGTTATAGCAGGTTTTCAGTATTTCTTTGCTGTGGGCGATGAAAAAGCTTCCGAAAAAGCCAAGAAGATTATGACTGCTTCTGCGATTGGCTTGTTTATAATACTTTCGGCACTAGTTGTGATTTATACGGTCACTGATATTTTTTATTAGACTTGTTTTTGGGAAAATTAAATGGGATAGCTACGCGCCGCGTAGCTATCCCATATTTATTTGGCCGGCTTGACTTTAAAAGCAACCAGCTTTTCTTGTTTTTGGGGTGTTTTTAGCTCAACCCACACTTTCGTTTTTACCCCATTTGTAGCGAAAGTGTATTCATCGATCTTCTGAAATCCGCTGTCATTTGTTTTGATCACGACGGGTTCAGAAGTTTTCCAGGTTGCTGCTGGCAGTTCCGAGTATGCTGGAGAATCGGAAGGGATTGTTAAAGAGAAAAAATCTTGAAAACCGTCTCCTTTTTCTTCAGCCAGGGAGGGAGGGTTAAATGATGGAGGAGGTTCAATTTCTTTGTTTTTAAATTGAAGTTTTCCTTCAGGCACCCATCCGGAATCTCCGCTGATAAAGTCACCATTAGAATCCCTCATCATTACATTGACGAGATATTCCGAACCCACTTTTATTTTATCAAGCGCTGTGGTTTTAAATTCCTTTCCTTTGCGGGCCATTTTTTTTGTTGGCCTTCCTTTTTTATCACGGAAGACAGCGTCTTCATCCATAATTCCAGAAGCCACTCCAAGGGGTTGATTATGAATATTTGAAATATCTACCCAGTTAGAGAAACTGTTTTGTGACTCTTGACTATAGCGTCCAAGGGCCTCGGTAGGAACCGGAAAGTTTTTCTTGAGAAGGAAAAGTCCGAAAAGGACTACCAGTATAGTCAAGAAATACTTGTTTGCCGGTCTGATTGATTTGATGAAGAGGCTTAGGCATGGCGGAATCAGGAATAAGCAGAATAGTCCGCCTACAGTCGTGAGATTAGACCATTTAATTAATAATCCGAAGAATCCAGCGATAAAGATGAGCGGAAGGATTACCAATAATGAGATGATAACAAAAAATAGAAATTTGTGATTTAACGCAAAGCCATATACAAAGGCCAATATTCCGATGATAATGTCTCTTGTTAAAGGTATCAACATGAGGATTCCGATAACGGTGATTAAAATTAGAAGTGTTGTCATTATTATCTTCTCCCTTCTTTGATTTTTTTGAGGTATTCAAGCCCGGCTTGTTTAAAAGCGGTCGTGCTTCCTTTGAGTTCAGTGTTTTTGTCATCGATTGCACCCCAAGCCTTGGAGGCAATTTTTAAACCCTTGTTTTTTTCTTGGCTGTTTTTTCCGAAGTGTAATATTCTTTCTTCCAAAAGAGCCAGCTTTTTAATGTCATCGCGCTCCTTATTGATCTCCCAAAAAATTCCATACCATATATCTTTGGCATATTGGAATCTTTTTTGGGGATTTTCGTTGTTGATTGTTTTGTCTTCGGCAATAAGAAAAACCAGTCCGCTCGCCAATTCTTCTTTCCTTTTTAGTTCAGCAACTTCCTTTTTGGTTTTTCCTGATAAATCTGGAGAAACCAATTCGTAGTGCTTTTTCAAAAAAAGTTTTTTGTTTTCAGCAGAAACATTTTCAAGGTTTATGAGTGATGTAAAGAAAAAAAGTTCATCTGCTCTCGTTCTTCCATCTTTGGCGACTTTTATTAATTCCTCAATTATTTTAGTCTGAATAGCTGGATTTTTAATCAAGGATGAAAATGCGGAGATGGCTTCTTTTGCAAGCAACCCATAGGTTATAAGTCTGTCAACTTTTTCCCCTGTTGATGATTTTTTATCTGTAGCCATTTTTTACCTTCTTTCCTGCCTAATAGCAGAGTGTTTCCCACTTTCGCGGGGATTGTTTTTTCGTATATTTAGTTATTAAAGAACCGACTAATCGGCCCTTTTTTAAGTTTGAGCCTTGTCGGCACGCCTATCGTGTCAACTGTATATAGTAGCATAAAATGAGAAAAAAGTCAAACTAATTTTCGGCAAGCTGACGAAAGAGGATGGTTGTTTTAAATATGGCTAATTTAAAGCAAAAAAGTAGAATTAGGCACCTATCATGGATTAATTGAAATATTTGATTGACATTTGTGGTATTAAATGCTAAGCTTAGTTCAGTTAAGGCTGTCTAATGAAGTTCGCGGAAAGCGAGCTTTTTATTTAGCCAAGTTTAATTAAGTTAATAAAAAAGTATAATAATATGCCAAGAAAAAAAGTAACAAAAGACGACGAAAACAAAACTTCCGGAGGAATGGGAGATTTTGGTAGTGCCATTTCACAAATCTGCGAAGAAAAAGGTATTTCCAAAGATAAAGTAATTGAAACAATTGAAGCAGCACTCGCAGCAGCCTATAAAAAGGATTATGGTAAGAAAGGTCAAAATATTCGGGCTGAATTCGATGAAGTGAGTGGAGCGACAAAGTTTTATTTAGTAAAAGAAGTGGTTGACGAAACTACTCGTGAATTTGTGGCCGAACTGACTGAAGAAGAATTGGCTGCGAAAAAAGATGAGCCAGTTCGTTATGATTCAGAGGAAGAAGGTGTGGAAAAATTACCACGTTATAATTCAGAAAGAGATTTAATTTTGGAAGATGCTAAGAAAATCAAAAAGGATGCGGTTGTTGGGGAAGTAATTGAAACTGTTTTGCCGGAAGAAAAAGACTACGGTCGTGTAGCGGCTCAAACAGCGAAGCAAGTGATCATTCAAAGAATTCGTGAAGCCGAAAGAGATTCAATGTTTGAAGAATATAAAAATAAGGAAGGTGAAGTGATCAGCGGTGTGATTCAAAGAATTGAAGGTCGCAATGTTTTTGTTGATTTGGGAAAATCAGTCGGTGTTCTTTTTCCAAGTGAGCAAGTGGAAAGAGAAAATTATCGAATCGGACAACGCTTGAAAGTTTATTTGACTAGTGTTGATGCTGGAACAAAAGGGCCAGGACTGACTTTGAGTCGCGTGCATCCCGATATGGTTAGAAAAATGTTTGAGTTGGAAGTGCCGGAAATTTTTGCTGGAACGGTTGAGATTAAAGCGATTGCCCGAGAAGCCGGAGAGAGAACTAAGATTGCTGTGGCTTCAACTGAGGAAGGCATTGATCCGATTGGTTCTTGTGTTGGTCAAAAAGGTACACGCGTTCAATCAATCATTGAAGAGTTGGGAGGAGAAAAATTAGACATCATTCTGTGGAATGAAGATATTTCTAAATTTATTTCAGCTGCACTTAGTCCTGCAAAAGTGCTTCGCGTTGATTTGGATGAGGCAGAAAAGAAAGCTGTAACGGTTGTGCCTGAAGATCAATTATCATTGGCAATTGGAAAAAGAGGACAGAATGTGCGTTTGGCAGCAAAACTTACCGGTTGGAAAATCGATATTACTGGAGCTGGTATTGAAGAAAGCGCTGATGAAGAAAGTGTTGAAGAGAATATTGAAGCGGAATCGGAGCAGATTGATACTGAATCAGAAGCGGAAAAAGGAGAAGAATAAACTAACTAAATTAAAAAGCAGAAAGTTTTATCAAACTGAGCTTGTCCAAAAAAACTTATGATAAAGAATTTACCCAAATCAAAAATTGAAATTGAATTAACTGTTGCCTGGAAAGACTGGGAAAAATATATTGCTCCAGCGGTTAGTGAAATTGCCGAGGAGTTTAAGTTTCCTGGTTTTCGTCCTGGCAAAGCACCAAGAAATTTAGTTGAACAAAAAGTGGGGAAAGAAATGATCTTAAATAAAGCAGCTGAAAAAGCCATTGGAAAAAGTTATGGTGATTTTGTTACCAAAGAAAAAATTGCGACCATTGGTCATCCGCATGTGGAGATTGATAAGATTGCTGAAAACGAAGATTTGGCCTATAAAGCTGTTGTGGCAGTGATGCCAAAAATTAGTGTTAAGCCAGAGTATAAAACGGAAATAAAGAAAATCAATGAAGAATATTCCCAAAAAACCGCTGAAGTGTCTGATGAAGATTTAGATTTAGAACTAGATAGATTGGCAGTTAGTCGAGTGAAATTGATTACAGTCAGACGAGCAGTGAAAACTAATGATAATGTGGAAGTCGATTTTACTGTCAGTATGGATGGGAAAGTGATTGAAAATGGTGAGAGCAAAAATCATGCGCTGATTATTGGTAAGGGCGTGTTTATTCCTGGTTTTGAAGAGCAGCTGATCGGCATGAGCGAAGGTGAGGAGAAAGAGTTTAAGCTTTCTTTTCCAGAAACGTATTTTAAAAAAGATCTAGCTGGGAAAGAAGCTGATTTTAAAGTCAAAGTAAATTTAGTACAAGAAAGACAAGTGCCGGAAATTAATGATGAATTTGCTGCTTCTCTAGGAACTTTTAAAAATTTAGAAGAATTGAAGAAAAATATCAAAGAAGGTATGGAGCATGAAAATAGTCATAAATTAAAAGAGGAAAAAAATACTAAATACTTGGAAGAGATGGTGAAAAATGTGGAAGGAGAAATTCCTGATGCGCTTGTTGAAGAAGAGTTGAATCGTATGTTTCAAGAATTTGAAGGTCAAGTTCAATCAGCTGGAATTACTCTGGATGAATATTTAGCTAAAATTAACAAGACTAAGGCAGATTTGAGTAAGGATTGGAATCCGCAAGCTGAAAAAAGAATTAAATCAGCTATGGCATTAAAAGAAATTGCTAAAATGGAAGAAGTGAAGGTGGAATCGGCTGAAATTGAAGTTGAGATGAATAAAACTTTGCAGTATTACAAAAATGTTAAAGATTTTGAGAAAAATATTGACATGGAAAGGTTATATGCTTATACCAAAGGAACACTAGAAAATGATAAGGTGTTTGAAATATTAGAAAAGTTATAATTTAAAAATATATGCAAAATCAATATTTTATTCCCACTGTGATTGAGAAAACCAGCTATGGCGAGCGGGCATATGATATTTATTCAAGACTTTTGAAAGATAGAATTATCTTTTTAGGTGGTCAGATTGATGATGTAGTGGCTAATTCGGTTATTGCCCAATTGCTTTTTTTAGCTTCACAAAATTCAAAGGAAGATATTAAGCTTTATATCAATTCTCCTGGTGGTCATGTTACTTCTGCTCTGGCGATTTATGACACTATGCAATATGTAAAGCCAGATGTTTCGACTATTTGTGTGGGAATGGCAGCATCAGCCGCAGCTTTGCTTCTTGCTTCAGGCGCCAAGGGTAAGCGAATGATTTTGCCAAATGGCGAAGTGATGATTCATCAGGTAATGGGCGGGACGCAAGGACAAGCAACAGATATTGACATTCATGCTAAGCACATTCTTAGTATGAAAAAAAGATTGAATGAAATATTGTCTAAGCATTGTGGGCAAAAAAAAGACAAGGTGGAAGAAGATGCTGAGCGGGATTATTTCATGAGCGCTGAAGAAGCGAAAAAATATGGAATAGTGGATAAGATTATAAAATAAGTTTTTATATAAAAGCTACCTATTTTGCATAGGTGGTTTTTATTTTGTGTTTATCTTAAATTGTGTTAAAATTTGAATTGATAGGATTAGTTAATAACCAAATGGAAATTAGAAAAATTTTAGTAGTAGAAGATGAAAGAGCGATTGCAAAAGCAATGGAGCTGAAGCTTAACTTCTCGGGATTTAAAGCGTCAGTTGCCTATAACGGATTGGAAGCCTTGGAAATCTTGAAAAAAGAAAAATTCGATTTGATAATCGTTGATTTGATAATGCCAAAATTAGATGGTTTTGGAACAATGAGGGCTATTAAAGAATTGAAAATAAAAACTCCAATTGTTGTTTCCTCAAATTTAAACCAAGATGAGGATTTAAAGAAAGCCAAGGAATTGGGAGCGGTTGATTTTTTTGTTAAATCGAATATTCCAATCAGTAAATTAGTAGAAAATATTAAAAAAATATTAGGGTAAAAACTTTCAAAATAAAAAATGAAAAATAAAAAAAAGGTTATGTTTAAAAAAAGTAAAACGGAAGATGAAGAAATAAAAAAAGAAGATGAGGCATCAAATAATCAGGAGCAAGTAGATAAAAAAGTATCCGTTAAAGATATTTTAATTGCGGAAAATTATGTTAGTGTTGAGGATATGGAGAAGGCGGAGAAATTTTCCAAGGAAAATAAAACTCCTATCAGCAGCTATCTTCTCAACGAGGGTTTGATTACAAAAGATTTACTCGGACAGGCGGTTGCTGAGTTTTTTAAAGTGGAATATTCCGACCTTAATTCGTATTTGCCAGGCAAGGAGCAGGTTTTGGAGATACCGGAAGAAATAGCGAAAAAGTTTAAAGTTGTTGTTTTTAAGAAAAGTGATAATAGTGTTGTTGTTGCAACTGACAATCCAACGCAAAAAGGTTTGATAGAAGCCTTGAAGGTAATATTTCCTAAACAAGCCATAACCCTAACTTATTCTTTAATTGAGGATATAGAGAACACTTTTACCCATTATAGAAAAACACTAGAAACTCGTTTCGGAAAAATTATCAAGGAAGATGGTCGAGTGGCTCCGCAAATAATTGATGAAATAATTGAAGACGCTTTGATTTTAAATGCATCGGATATTCATTTCGAACCGCAAGTGGATATCGTTGTGATTCGCTTTAGAGTTGACGGAGTTTTACAAGAGGTTGGCCGAATTCCAAAGACCTATTATGACAACATGCTAAATCGAATCAAGGTGCAGGCTAATCTTAGAACTGATGAACATGCGTCAGCTCAAGATGGTGCAATTCATTATGAAAATGCAGAAAATACTGCAGATATTCGTGTTTCTATGGTGCCTATTTTGGATGGTGAAAAAGTGGTAATGAGAATCCTGTCAAAATACGTGCGTGGCTTCAATTTATCCAGTCTTGGCCTTTCAGCGGAAAATGAAAGAATCTTGAATGAGGCAGTGAAAAAACCGTTTGGGATGATTTTGGTTGTTGGTCCAACTGGATCAGGAAAAACGACAACACTCTATAGCCTTATTCGTATGTTAAATAGAACAGAAGTTAATATTGCGACCATTGAAGATCCTGTTGAATATAAAATTCAAGGAATCAATCAGATTCAAGTTAATAAGGAAACTAATCTGACTTTTTCTCAGGGTTTGCGTTCTATTGTGAGACAGGATCCGGATATTATTTTAGTAGGAGAAATTAGGGATGACGAAACAGTTGAAATTTCAGTTAATGCTGCGCTTACCGGGCATCTTCTATTTTCCACTTTTCATGCTAATGATGCTGAGACAGCAATTCCTCGTTTACTTGATATGAAGATAGAGCCTTTTCTTTTAGCTTCGACCATTGAGTTGATTATTGCGCAAAGATTGGTACGGCGTATTTGTGAAAATTGCCGTTACAGCTATCTTGAAAAAAAGCAGACTTTCTATAAAGGTAAGGGTTGTGATGTTTGTAATAATACCGGCTATAAAGGCAGAATTGCTATTTTTGAATTTATTCAAGTTACTCAAGAAATGCAAGATTTAGTTTTAAAACATCCTAGCTCTAATGAAATCTGGAAACTAGCCAAGAAACAAGGATCAAAAACTCTTTTCGAAGATGGTATGGAAAAGGTGAAAAACGGTACTACTACATTGGAAGAATTAAGAAGGGTGGCAGCCGAATAAAAATAAAACAATTGATTAAGGTTTTGTGTTCATAAATGCAAAATTATTAAAACAAAATGTTTGATATAAAAAGAAAAGAAAAAAAAGAATTACCGGTCAAAAAGGAAAAAAGACACCGGATAATGTTGTTTTTGATTCCTAACGAAGAAAAGGAATATTTCATTGAGAGTCTTTCGATGTTGTTTTCATCAGGGATGAACATTATTATGTCTCTTGAGTCTATTAAAAAAGAAACACGTTCCGCTCAGATGAGGGAGATAATTGATAGGCTTAAGGAAGATGTAGATGCTGGTTTGCCGATTTGGAAAGTTCTGGAAGAAGTTAAATTTTTTCCTAGTTTTATTATTTCACTTATTAAGATTGGAGAAAAATCGGGAAGTCTAGCAAAAAATTTGAAAGCGATTGCTATTCAGCAAAAAAAGGATCGAGTTTTTAATTCAAAAATTCGCTCAGCAATGATGTACCCCGCTTTTGTTTTAGGCTTAACCTTGATTGTTGGTATCGGAATTGCTTGGTTTATCTTGCCTCGCCTCACTCAGGTATTTGATCAATTAAAAATTGACCTTCCGCTTATAACTAGGATTTTAATTGCTTTTGGAAAATTTATTGACCACTATGGTTCGATTGTAATCCCCAGTTTTGTATTCGGATTGATTTTATTATTTTATTTTATTTTTGCTTTTTCAAAAACAAAATTTATTGGGCAGTTTTTGCTTTTCTCAGTTCCGGCAATAAGAAGATTGGTTCAAGAGACTGAGCTTGCAAGAATGGGTTATATTTTAGGAACACTGCTTAAATCAGGTTTGCCAATTAGAGATGCGATGACCGCCTTAACAGAGGCGTCTACTTTTTATAAATATAAGAAGTTATACGTTTATTTGGAACATAGTGTTGAAGACGGCAATACTTTTCAGCAGAGTTTTGATGGTTATAAAAATAGTCATAAACTTGTTCCGGCTACTATCCAGCAAATGATTATGGTGGGGGAAGAATCTGGACAGTTGCCTGAGATGTTCATTTCGATTGGCCAGAATTTTGAAGAAAAAATAGAAAATACAACAAAAAATCTGACAACGCTTTTGGAGCCAATTCTTTTGGTTATTGTTTGGCTTGGTGTTGTTGCTGTGGCACTTGCGGTGATATTGCCGATTTATAGTTTGATTGGAGGACTGAATAAATCTAAGGGGACTAACTCAAAACCGGCTCCGATAACGAATGTAGTAGAAGATAGCAACGCTATGGATACTGATAAAGATCAAATAGATACTGAAGGCGAAAAGAAACCAGAGGAAGTTGTTCCAGTAAAAAATAGGATTCAAATTATCGAAACGCCAACCGGATTTTTGAATGTACGTGATACGCCAAGCGCTAAAGGCAAGAAAATTGGTAAGGTTTTGATTGGCGAACAATATGTTTTTCAAGAAGAAAAGGACGGTTGGTATAAAATTGTTTTATCTGGTGAAACAGTTGGCTGGGTTAGTGGAGAATATGTTAAAAAGTTGGACAATTAATATAATTTTTAAGCTAAAAGATATGATTTTAATTTGGCAACCGATATATTCGGTGAATGTAGGGGAGATTGATGAACAACATAGAAAACTTTTTAATATTATAAATAAGTTTTTTAGTCTTAATAAAGGAGAGAATATGGAGGGCATCTTGAAAGAATTGGAAGAATATGCCATATATCATTTTAATACAGAGGAAAAATATTTTAAAAAATTTAGCTATCCAGAAGAAGAGAGTCATAAAAAAATGCATCAATTCTATGTGGATAAAGTGGCGGAATTTAAAAAGCGTCAAAAAAATGAGGATATATATATGGAACTTAGGGAATTTTTAAAAAATTGGTGGCTGGGACACATTCAAAATGCTGATCAGGCATACTCCAATTTTTTTAACCAGAATGGATTGCTTTAAATACGAAAGTTTATGTTAATGGGAAATAGAAAAGGGTTTACTTTAATTGAAATAATGTTAGTTATAGCATTAATGGTTTTGATTAGTAGTATTAGTGTACCGGTGTATCAATCATTTCAGGTGAAAAATGACCTTGAAGCATCTTCGAACGATTTAGTCCAAAGTTTAAGAAGAGCTCAAGTTTTGTCACAAGCAAATGAAGGCGATTCAACTTGGGGGGTGAAAATTTTGTCTGGCGGTATAGTGGTTTTTAAAGGTGCGAGTTATTCAGCAAGAGACGTGGCTTATGATGAAGTTTTTGAAATTGCCACGAGCATTGTTTCTTCTGGAATTTCTGAGGTTGTTTTTGGTAAATTATCTGGCCTACCTCAAACATCGGGAGATATTATTCTGACAACTTCTAACGGTGACGTAAGAACAATTTCCATTAATATTAAGGGAATCATAGAATATTAAAATAGTAAGTAAAAAGAGTTTTATATTTAGATTTATAAATGTCTGAAGGATCAATGATGGATAATAAAAATAAAATAAAGAGAAATAAAAATAGTGCCGGTTTTAGTCTTGTTGAGGCAATGCTTTCAGTTGCTCTTTTTGCCTTGATAACAGTTTTTTTCGTCGAGGCAATTATTTATGGTCAAGATAGCTCAGTACTTTCCGGAACAAGGTCACGCGCAGTCTATCTAGCAGAGGAGGGTGTTGAAGCTGCCCGTAATTTGCGGGATGCTGATTTTGTCAATCTTGCCAATGGAACTTATGGACTTTCTTCGGCTAGCGGAGAATGGGAATTTGTTTCCAGTCCGGACGTTACCGACAGTTTTTTCACCCGAACAATTCAAATTGCTGATGGGGGGAATAATACCAAGCAAGCGACGGTTAATGTTGATTGGCAGCAAAACTTACAACGCACAGGGAATATTTCTCTCACGACGTATCTAACCAATTGGCGAGCAGAAAAGCAATCACTTGCTTGTGACTGGTCAAATGGATTATCTGTGCGAGATTCGTTTAATTCGTCTAGCAATACTGGCAATGCAAGAAAAGTTCAAGCTAATGGCAGGTATGTTTATATGATTTATGCCGGAGGAACTGCGTATGATTTTGTAATTGTAGATGCCGGCGTTGCTCCAGCAACAATGCTGGGGTCATTAAGTCTTGTAGGAAATCAACTTGATATCGCCATTTCAGGAGATTATGCCTACGTAGCTTCTGATGATAATAACGGCGAATTAAAAATCATTGATATTTCTAATCCTAATACCCCGGTACTTAGAGGGACCTATAATGCAACGGGAAATGCTAATGCCAATGGAGTTTTTGTTGTTGGGACAACCGTTTATTTGGCAAAAGTAGGTGGGACAGGCGTGGACTTTCATATTATTAACGCTTCCAATCCATCCTCACCCAGTCTTTTGGGCAGTGTGGATATTGGAGGTAATAATGCGGGGGGAAATGAGCTGTATGTTTCTGGAAATTATGCTTATGTAGCTTCACCGGATAACAGCTACGAAATTAAATTAGTGGATGTGTCCAATTCGGCTTCTCCGATTTATCTTTCTGGAGATAGTATCAATGTTTCAGGAAACACAGATGGAATAGCTATAACAGGTTTTGGCGATAACTTAATTCTTGGAAATGCTAATGGGACAGTTTATGTCTATGATATAAGTGATCCGCTTTCAATGTCACAAATCTCAACTTATACTGGTAATAGCCAGATTAATGATATTGCCTTAGGAGAAAGAAATGAATCAATATTTTTAGGAATGAATAGCAACACCAATGAAGAGCTGGAGGCTGTAGATGTGGAAAGTATCAGTGGCCCTTCTTTTCTCTCAGGCTATCAATGGGGGTATCCTATTTATGGCGTGGCTTTTGCCGGAGATTCTTGCACAATATATGCCGCTACCGGTTCAACTGCTGCTAATCCGGAGCTTATTATTCTTACCCCATATGTTGATGGTTCTCCACCGTCAGATATTACTGATTTAGCTACTTCAAATCCAACAATCAATTCAGTGGATCTTGCTTGGACTGCTCCGGGAGATGATGGAAGTGTTGGAACGGCTACTTCCTATGATGTACGTTATTCAACTTCAGCAATCACTGAAGGCAATTGGAGTTCGGCCACGCAAGTTTCTGGCGAACCGATTCCACAAATCGCAGGAAGTGCTGAGACAATGATAGTTACAGGACTTTCTTCCAATGTTACTTATTATTTTGCGATAAAAATTTCTGATGAAGTGCCAAATGCTTCGGGAATTTCTAATGTGCCGAGCGCGACAACCTTAGATGGTATTCCACCAGCGGCTGTTACTAATTTAGCAGTTTCAAATCCGGGGTACACGACAGTAGATCTTTCCTGGACTGCTCCCGGTGATGATGTAAATGTGGGAACAGCTACGACATATGACATTCGCTATTCAACCTCAATAATTACGGAAAGCAATTGGGCCGGTGCGACACAAGTAACTGGCGAGCCTATCCCTCAGATAGCTGGTACTAATCAATCAATGACAGTTTCCGGACTTTCCTATGGCACCACTTATTTTTTCGCGATGAAAACTTCTGATGAAATGCCAAATATTTCGGGAATTTCTAATGTGGTAAATGTGGCCACAAACATACCATCAGATTTAATTCCTCCATCGGCAATTACCGATCTAGCTCTTTCTGCTGCTTCCGGAAAATCAATTCTACTGACCTGGACCGCTCCTGGTGATGATGCAAATATTGGAACAGCTACAACCTATGACATTCGCTACTCAACTGCTCTTATTACAGCAGCAAATTGGGCAACTGCTACGCAAGTAACTGGCGAACCTACTCCTCTCATTGCTGGTACAGTGCAAACAATGAGAGTAAATGGACTTAGCTGGAGGACGACTTACTACTTTGCAATAAGGACTTCTGATGAAATTCCAAATATTTCTGGACTTTCTAATGTACCAAGCTTAATTACTCGCACTCAAGCTAGCTATTTGACAATTAATACAGCGACAGCTCGCTCGAATGCTCCAACAGATAATACCCAAGTAATTAATATTACTATCCAAAACACAGCCACTGATCCAGCGGAAAGTATTAGTATCACAAGAATGAGCACCACTTGGCAAGCAAATAACGCTCGTAGGCTTAACACAATCAGAATCAACGGAACAAATTATTGGACCGGATCATCTGCAAAGGGAGTGCTTAATACTCTCGCTCCAGCATTTACACTTTCTTCCTCGACTACTTATCCAATCACCTATCTTGATTTCAGCACTAATTCAATAGGAGTAAACACGAATAGTGTCAGCTTCACTATGTCCGATACATCAACAATAACCAGCGCTAGTTTTAATATTACGCAATAATTTAGATATGTTACAAAAGATGAGTAATAAAGTGGCAACAAATAAAAAAGGATTCACATTAATAGAGGTGTTGTTATATATTACTATTGCAGGCACAATTCTTTCCGTTTTTTCTTTTTTTCTTTATATTATGCTCAGTATGCAAGTTAAGAGTCAGGTAATTTCGGAAGTTGAACAGCAAGGCATTCAAGTAATGCAAGAAATAACACAAGCAACTAAAGACGCGCAGGGAATAAATTCTCCAACGGATGGAACAGCCAGTTCGCTTTCGTTGGATGTTATTTCTTCAGTCAAAGATCCAACAATTTTTAGTCTTTCTTCTGGGGTAATTAGAATTTCTGAAGGTGGGGGAATAGAAATTAATTTGACGTCGGGAAGAATTGTTGCCTCTGATTTTATTGTTAATAACCTTTCGAAAGCGGGAACACCAGGAACTATTCGAATTGAATTTACTTTAACTCATGTTAACCCTGAAGGAAGAAACGAATATAATTATTCAAAAAAATTCTATGGATCAGCAAGTATCCGCTAAAAAAGGCTATATATTGCTTATAACAGTTTTAATTGTGAGTGCGGTTGGGCTTACAATTAGTGTCTCACTAGTTCTTTTAGGACTTGGTTTTTCCAGCACTAGTTTTTCCTTGGAAAAATCAGCTAATGCTAAATATTATGCAGATGCTTGTGCTGAAAGTGCTTTGCAGGCAATTTGGGACACAGATTTTGTTGGAAATGGTGGTCCGTTAATTTTTCCACAAGGAAATTGTTCATATGAAGTGATAAATTCCGGAGGTGATAACAGAGAAATCCAAGCTCTAGGAATTTCCGGAAGGGTCACTAGAAAAACAAAAGTGATAATTGATCAACTAACTCCAACAATTAGAGTGTCGGCTTGGCAAGATGTGGCAGATTTTTGAAAAAGGGTATTGTGTAGAGTTTTGAAAAATGCTATTATTATTTTATAGGAAAAATAATTAAGTAAAATAACAAAAAAATGGAAAAAGCAAAAAACAGAAAAGCCATGCCTATCGGCAGGCAGGGATTTACCTTATTAGAAATCCTTTTGGTAGTAGCAGCGATTGCAATTCTGGCTGGAATCGTGATTGTAGCAATTAATCCGTCTAAGCAATTGGGAGAAACTAGAAATTCTCAAAGATGGTCCGATGTTAATACAATTTTAAATGCAACGTATCAATATGCTATTGATCACAACGGAGCTTTGCCCGATGGTGGAGCTATTGGTGTGCCACAAGCACCAGCAGCTGCAGTAGCTATTTGCAATAAGACTGATTTGGTAGCAGGAACAGACTGTGAGGATGCGACTTTTGTTGATCTTGGAGTTCTAATCGAGGATGAAAAATATCTAACAGCTATCCCATCTGATCCTCAATGTGCTACCGAGTTTTCTACTTGCTATACTATTGTAAGATCAGGTAACAAGCGTGTGACGGTATCAGCGCCGGGAGCAGAGCAGGGAGATACTATTTCAGTTACTAAGTAATTTTAATTTATCTTGTGAGATATTTAAAGTGTTAGTTAATTGAATTGAATATTTCACGCAAATAAAAAATAAAACTATGCAAAAAAAGAAAGCTCAAAACAGGAAAGGATTTACGCTTTTAGAAATCCTGCTTGTAGTAGCAGCGATTGCCATTCTTGCCGGAATTGTGATTGTGGCAATTAATCCAAGTAAGCAACTTGGTGACACTAGAGATGCACAAAGAAGATCAGATGTGAACACGATTCTAAATGCAGTTTATCAATATTCAATTGATGAAAAGGGAGTTTTACCAACAACTATTATTGAAAGCACAACTTGTGATAATACTGCAACAAAACTTATTTGCAAAGGTGCTCAAACAGGAACTTGTGCAACAGGAACAGTTTTATCAACAGCTCTTACAACTGCCGAGAAATATTTAGTTTCTCTTCCTAATGATCCAACAGGTGTTACAACAAATGGAACCGGGTACTACATTGTAAAAAGTGCTAATGGACGTATAACAGTTTGTGCTCCAAGCTATGAAGAAAGTGGAACAATGATTTCTGTTACTCGATAATACTATGGTGGAAAAAATTTATGGTGTTGATATTGATGATCAAATAACTCCAATAATGGTAAGGAATGCTATTGGCGAATGTTTTTGGCAAGCACATTGTGCTGATTCTGGAATAGCATCAAATGAAAAAGAAATGAGCCGTAAATATTGTCAATCAATTGTAGAAAAGGCATTTGGTGATACAGGCGGGGATTTTAAAAGTCCAACAAAAGAATCGATTTTGAAATGTCTAGAGAATTTAGCAGAATTTTCCAAGAACTTTCGCGATCAGTCAATTATTCAAAAGCATTATGAAGGCATAATGAAGTTGGTGGATAAATTATAAAAAGTATGTCTCCGGGAGACAAAATAAAAAAACAAAAAATAAGCAAGGTGGAAACAAAAAAGGCTGATAATTTATCAGCCTCTTTTGGCTTAGATGGCTGTTCAATAAAAAACGATATAGAATTCAGGGAGCTTTTTAATAATATGAAAAGCTGTGTAGCTGTTTATGAAGTGAGAAATAATGGGCGTGATTTTTTCTTTAAGGATTTTAATTATGCAGCAGAAAAACTTGAGGGGATAAAAAAAGAAGAAATTTTAGGGAAAAACATTAAAGATATTTTTAGCGGAGTTGAAAAAATGGGGCTTCTGGGTGTTTTTAAGCGAGTTTATAAGACTGGGAAATCGGAGGATTCTCCTTTGAAATTTTATCAGGACGATAAGATTGTTGGTTGGCGGAATAATTTTATCTATAAATTGCCAACGGGAGATATTGTGGCAATTTATGAGGATGTGACAGCGCAAAAAAAAGCTGAAGAAGATATTCTAGAAACTAAATCAGTTTTAGATTCCATCGTTCATTCTACTAAGGATGGTATCTTGGCTGTTGATATGCAAGGCAGGATTAGATTTTTAAATGATAAATTTAAAGAAATGTGGGGGGTGCCCCAAAAAATTGTTGATTCTAAGGAAGATAGGCAATTGCTTAATTTTGTTTTGGATCAATTAATAGATTCTGATAAGTTTTTAGAAAAAGTTAACTATCTTTATAAAAATAACAATAAAGAAAGCCTGGATCTGGTTTATTTTAAAGATGGAAGGATTTTTGAGAGATATTCCAGGCCTCAAAAAGTCGGAAATAAAATTATAGGCAGAATCTGGGATTTTAGAGATATTACTAATCAGAAAAAAGCCGAAGAGATGATCATGCTGGATGAGGAAAGATTTGAGGAAATATTCAACTATTCTCCTATTGCTATTGAGCTTTATAATTCAAAAGGAGAATTGGAAAAGGTCAATAAGGCCACATTGGAAATGTTTGGAGTAAAAAACGAGAAAGAAATTTTTGGATTTAAGTTGTTTGATGATCCGAATATTCCTGATAACACTAAAAAAGCTCTGAGAAACGGAGAGGCCGTTAAATATGAAAATGTTTTTGAATTTGAAAGGGTCCAAAAATTTAATTTATATAACACGAATAGGAAAGGGACTATTCAATTAAACACGGCAATAACCCCGATAAAAAAAGGTTTAGCCGGATATTTGGTTATGATTGAAGATATTACTAATAATAAGGAATCACAAATTAAGTTGCAAGAAAAATTGGAGGAAATGGAGAAAATGAACAAGTTGATGATTGGAAGGGAGCTTAAAATGATTGAACTGAAAAATAAAATTGAAGAAGCAAATTTGAAAACAAAAGAGTAAATAAATATTTTTTATGGTGCACTATATCCTACAAATTGTTCATTTCATCAGTTTTGTTGTGTATTTGTCTTTCTTTTTTTATGTCATATTAAAAGATCGTACTTCATGGTTGAACAGAATTTTCTCTCTCATTCTTCTATGTTTTAGTTTATGGAGTTTTAGTTATATATTTATACATGATATTAATTCAACAAAAAATGTCGTAGCTTTATTTATTAACATTAAATCTATTGGCTGGATATGCATACCATTATTATTTTTAATTTTTACGATAATATATTCAGAAAAAAAAGAAATTTTAAATAAGGCTTATTTCTACTTACTATCGCTTATCTTTCCAGTTGTGCTTACTTACAAGCAGTGGACTAGTGGTTTTATTGGCAATTTTCAGAAAACTTATTATGGTTGGTCATACGAATGGCCTTCTTCTTTTTGGACTTATACTTTTATGATTTATTATTTTTTGTTTTTTGGAATTTCTTTTTATCTTCTTTTTGGTTGTTACAAAAAAGCTATTTCTTTGATAAAGAAAAAACAGATAATGGTTTTATTTATTTTTTCTCTAATCAGTCTTGTAATCGGTTTGTTTACGGACATTATTTTAAAAATATTGCATATTCATTCGTTCCCGCCACTGACTGATAGTTTTTCTTTTCTATGGATTGGAGGAATCATTTACGCAATTTATAAATATCAATTATTGGATATAAACACTGGCATCGCAATGGAGGCTATTTTTTCTAATATATCTGAATCCTTAATAATCACTAGTATAAAAGGCGAGATAATTAAGTTTAATAAAGCTACTGAAAATTTGTTTGGTTATACTGAAAAAGAATTGAAAAACAAATTTATTGGAATAATATTTTCTGATATAAATTTCAAAAAAAATTTCAGTTCAATTATTAAAAAAAGTGAATTATTAGAAGAAGAGGTTACAATTTTAAAAAATAAAAAAAAGGAAAAAATTAGAGCACTTCTATCTATAAGTTATGTAAAAAATAGAATTGGTGAAAAACTTGGGATTATTTTTCAAATCAAGGATATTAGTGAAAAAACAAAAACGGAGGAAGAGTTGAAAAAGCAACTGATAGAACAGGAAAAATTAAATAAATTCTTAGTTGGAAGAGAGGTCAAGATGATTGAGCTTAAGAAAAAGATTGCGGAGTTGGAGAAAAAATAAAACATTTTTTATGTTAAATAACATCTATATTATTATTTATATCTTAACCGAGCTGACTTGCTTGGCGATGATGTATTTTCTTTTAAGACAAGAAAAGAAAACAGCCTCTTCCAGGGCACTAATCTGGCTAATTTTCGTGACCTCTTTTTGGATTGCCATAGAAATTGGTTCATCATTGAAATTTAATAATAAAATAACTCATCTTTATCTTTGGCGATTAGCTTTTTTCTTTGGTGGTTTTACAACCTATTCATGCCTAAGGTTTGTTTTGATATTTTTTAGAGTGTATGAAAAAGTAGAAAAAAGAATTAGAGTAACAGCGATTTCCCTTGGCATGCCACTCTTTTTCTTTTTAACAGTTATTTCTTCTGGTACAATCACAGACATCATAACAGATAGACCAATCTGGGAAATTGGATATGAGACAGGAAAATTTTTCATGCTGACAACTGCCATAATAGCTTTCTCTATGTTTACTTCTCTTTTTTATACGGCGTACAAATATCTGAAAGAAAAGAACCAACAAAAAAAGAAAAGTTACGGTTGGATGACACTGGGTCTTTCTTTTCCATCTTTAATGGGAGTGCTGACAAATTTGGTTTTTCCATTATTAGGCATAGAGCATTTTCCGCGCCTAGCCAATCTTTCTTCGGCATTGCTTATTGTTTTTTTGTTTTATATTATTTATGAACTTAATGCTTTCGAGGGTAAAGTGAAAAAATACTCCATTCGTTTTAGGTTGGTTTTTATGATTGTTGCGATTTCTTTCATTGGAAGTTTGGCTGGTTTTTTTGTCTACTATAATAATTCATTGAATGTTTTAAATGAGGAGATATACAGCAATTTTGAATCAACTATAAATATAAAAGCTAACGCAGTGCAGAATTATTTGGATTACCAAAAAGAAAAGCTTTATTTAACTATAAAAAGTTCCATAGTAATTGGGGAGTTATTTAATAAGCAAGAAAAAGACGAGGAATATTATGTTATTCTTAATAAAGTAAGAACAAAATTAAATTTAATTTCCGATAAAGAAATCCAAGAAGCGATTCTTTTAGATAGAAATGGGCAAGTGGTGGCTGTTTCTGAGGGTAGTTTAGAAGATGGAAAAGACTATAGTCAAAGAGAGGAATATCTAAAAGCTTTGGATAGGGATTTTATTAGTGATGTTAAGAAAGAAGAAAATGCAGATAATCATTATCTGACTATCTCAGTTCCATTTTTAGATGCGGAAAGAAAACAGTTTCAAGGAGTGCTTATTGGAAAAATAAACTCTAAAGCACTTAGCAATATAGTGGCAGAAAAAGTAGACCTGGGGGGTACTGGAGAGATATTTTTGCTTAATGGGGAGAAAAAATTTATCACACCTGCTAAATATCTAGATCGAGATGTAATATTAAACCAAAAAGTAGAAACAGCGAACTCTGAAAAATGTTTTTTGGAAAAAAATGATTCAGGTACAAATAGGGAGTATAATACGGTTAGAACTTTTTTAGATTATCGAAACGTTTCTTCAATCGGTACTCATGCTTATATTTCTCGAATGAATTGGTGTTTGGTTGCAAAAATGGATGAGGCTGAAATTATCAGTAAGAATGAAAAAGATTTGTCGTTCAAATTTTTTCTGGCTATGGTTATAATACTTATCATTTCCGGAGTCGTTGGCTATCTATATTCAGGGACAATTTCTAAGCCAATTTTAATGCTGCAAAAAGGAGCCGAAGAAATAACTAAGGGAAATTTGACATACAACGTTGAAGTTAAATCGCAAGACGAATTTGCGCAGTTGGCGCAAACATTCAATCTAATGAGTCTTAGATTGAAAGAGTCATATAGTGTTATGGAAAAAAAGGTCAGAGAAAGAACCCAAGAATTGGAGAAAGTGTTATTTGAAATGCAAGATTCCAGAAAGGCCACGCTTAATATCTTAGAAGATGTTGAGGAAGAGAAAGAAAACACACAACAAGAAAAAGAAAAGTTGTATACAATACTTCACAGTATTGGCGATGGCGTGTTTGTTGTCGACAAACATCTCAGAATTTCAATGATTAACTATATGGTAGAAAAAATTTCTGGATTTAATTCCGGTGAGTTAATTGGGCAAAAATATGATGAAGTTCTAAGTTTTGTCGATGAAACAGGTAAGAAATATTTAGGTGGAACATTTATTGATAATGCAATTAAAAGTGGTACGACAAAAGAAATGCCAAGTCACACATTTCTTATTCAAAAGGATGGAACAAAAATTCCCGTTGCTGATAGCTCCGCTCCACTTCGAAATCGGGAAGGTGAGGTGACTGGCTGCGTGATAGTTTTTCGCGATATCACCCGAGAATATCAAGTTGATAAGGCTAAAACAGAATTTGTTTCTCTTGCTTCCCATCAACTGCGCACACCCCTCTCTGCAATTAATTGGTATGCAGAGATGCTTTTGGCAGGTGATGCAGGAAAACTTAAAGGAGAACAGAAAAGTTTTGTTGACGAGATATATAATGGTAATCAAAGAATGGTCGAATTGGTCAACTCCTTGCTTAATGTTTCAAGAATTGAGTTGGGGACATTATCTGTTGATCCAAAGCCAGTCGATTTCAGAGAAGTATCAAATATAGTAGTTAAGGAATTGGTTAACGAAATAAAAACTAAACAATTGAAAGTAGAGGAGAACTATGCGAAAGATTTACCACTTATCAATTCCGATCCTAATTTAACGCGAATTATTTTCCAAAATATTATAACTAATGCGGTTAAATACACTCCGGAAAAAGGCATTATAAAAATAACATTAGAAAAAGAAAAGGAGAATTTACTTATTAAAATCTCTGATACTGGCTATGGGATTCCGACTGATCAGCAAAGCAGAATTTTTGAAAAACTTTTTCGTGCAGATAACGTTCGGGAAAAAGATACTAATGGCAGTGGATTGGGTTTGTATTTAGTGAAATCAATAGTTGAGCAGTCAGATGGTGCGGTGTGGTTTGAATCTATCGAAAACAAGGGTACAACGTTTTTTGTACGCATTCCTCTTTCCGGAATGAAAAAAAAGGAAGGATCTAAAACATTAAGTTAAAAAAATGAATAAAAATAACCCAGTGGTTTTGGTTGTCGAAGATGAAAAACCTCTTCAACAAGCCATAAAAATTAAATTGGAAAAAAATAATTTTGATCCAGTGACAGCCAGATCTGTGGAGCAAGCAATAAATTTCTTGAAAGATCTTGAAAAAGTTGATATAATCTGGCTAGATCATTATTTGCTCGGTAAAGACAATGGATTGGATTTTGTGGCCAAAGTTAAAAATAATATAGCGTGGAAAAAAATCCCCATCTTTATTGTCTCCAATACTGCCAGTCAAGAAAAGGTTAGGTCATATATGCAACTGGGAATAGAAAAATATTATGTCAAAGCTAATTATAGGTTGGATGATATTATTGAGGATATTAGAAATAGTTTAAAAACCTAAATTAAAATTATGAATAAAAAAATTCTTGTTGTTGAGGATGAGGTATCTCTGCGGAATGTTTTGGTTGAAAAATTAAAATCAGAAGATTTCGATGTCATAGAAGCTAGAAATGGTGAAGAGGGTTTAGAGATTTCAATTAGCCAAAAACCAAATTTAATTCTCCTGGATATAATAATGCCAAAAATGGATGGCTTAACAATGCTTGAAAAATTAAGAGAAGATAGTTGGGGAAAGAAAGTGCCAGTTGTTATTCTTACCAATTTAAGCTCAGGAATGGAAATGTCGAAATCCGCAGAAAATGGAGTTTCTAGTTATCTTGTGAAAACAGATTGGAAATTAGAAGATGTAGTAAAGAAAGTGAAAGAGATTTTGAAGCTGGCCTAATTATTACTTAGTACAATGAAATTAAAAAATCGGATTTTATTTCCGATTTTTTTTATTGCAATAATGGTAGAATGTTTTATTCCAATAGTCCAAGTAAGCTTTCGCCAGTCATTTCTTTTGGTCTTTCAACATTAAATAAGGCTAACACTGTGGGTGCAATATCACTAAGAAGTCCACTGACTTCAAAAACAGGAGAGTCCTCTCTCGGAGTTTCTCGATGATTTTCGCTGGTGATGAACCAGAGAGGGACGGGGTTAGTGGAATGTTCCGTGTCTTTTTCCCCAGTTTTTAGATTGATCATTTCCTCCACATTTCCATGATCGGCGGTAATCAGTACGCAGCCATTTTTTAAAATAACGGCGTTAATTAAAAAGCCTAAACAAGTGTCGATTGTTTCTAGTGCAATGACAGCCGCTTCTATGTTTCCGGTATGACCAACAATGTCAGCATTAGCGTAATTTATGAGAATAAAATCATATTTTTCTTGCTCTATAAAACCAGCGACTTTATCCGTCATCTCTTTAGCGCTCATCTCAGGCGCCTCATCAAAGCGTGCTACATCTTTTGAGGGGACTATTATTCGATCTTCTCCGCTGAAAGATTCTTCTTCTCCGCCATTAAAAAAATAGGTAACGTGAGCAAATTTCTCTGTTTCGGCGATGCGTAATTGAGTCAGTTTATGTTCCGATAGAACTTTTCCTAGACATGTAGTTACTTCAACAATAGGAAAAGCAATTGTTACGGGTAGGTCATTCTCATATTGTACCATGGTAACAAAAAGAAGATTTTTGATTGGTTTTTTTTCAAACTTATTAAAGCCAGGAAGGGCAAAGGCTTTTGTGATTTGACGTGCACGATCTTCTCTGAAGTTGAAAAAAATAACAGCATCATTATCTTTGATTGTGGCAATCGGTTGGCCATTTTTCGTGACAATTGCAGGATTGATATATTCATCAAGAATTTCTTTTTTATAAGATTCATTGAGGTAATTGATCGGATCTTCTGTTTTCTCGCCAATTCCTTCAGTCATAGAGTCATAGGCAAGTTTAATCCGATCCCAGTTATTATTTCGATCCATTCCATAATAGCGACCACCAATTGAAGCAATTTGACCAACTTTGTATGATTTTAAGCGTTCCTGGAGTTCCTTTACTGATTCTACTCCTGAAGTTGGAGAGGAATCGCGACCATCAGTGAAAACGTGGATAAATACATTATCAAATTTTTGATCATGCATGAGTTCAAGCAGTCCATAGAGATGATCAACAGTTGAATGAATACCACCTTTTCCAACAAGACCCATCAAATGAACAGCTGAATGGTTTTTTCTAGCATGTTCAATAGCTTGAAGAAAAGCGCTATTCTTGAAAAATTCACCATTTTGAATTGCCATGGTGATGCGGGGCATATTTTGATAGATAGTTTGTCCGGTTCCAAGGGTGATATGACCAACCTCAGAGTTTCCCATTTCTCCCCAAGGCAATCCAACGGAAATACCTGAGGCCTGAAGGTCAATTCGGGGGTAAAATTTATCAAGTTTCTTAATTGTTGGCAAATTGGCCATGTCAATCGGGTTGCCTTGCGTCTTTTCACTGATTCCCCAGCCATCAACAATAACTAAAACAACTGGTTTATACATAAAATATTTTTTGGTTTAATTTATATTTTTCTTGCTAATAAATAATAGCATTTTCATTTCATTTTGACAAAAAACCTTTTCTATAATACCATAAAGAGGTTAAATAATTTGTTTAAATTGGTCTAGTTTAGCTTGGTAAATAGAAATTTGATAGTTAATTACAATTATGATTTATCAACTGAATAGCAAAAAATATTATGGAAATAAGTATAGCAGGAATCGTCACTGTTTTTTTATGTTTGGCAGTAGGTGCCTTCTTGGGTTATTATGCAAGGCAAACAATTGCTAAAAATCAACTTTCGACCGCAGAAGGTAAGGCGCTGAAAGTAACTGAATCAGCTGAAAAAAAAGCGCAAGAAACTATTTTAGAAGCAAAAAACAAAGCAGTTAGTATCTTGGAAGAGGTTAGAAAAAAGGAAGAGGAGAAAGAGGAGCAATTAAGACGGACAGAAACGCGCTTGGAGAAAAAGGAAGAAGCTCTAGAATTAAAGGTCAAAGAACTTGAGACTGGTAATCTTGCTTTGGAAAAAAAGGTGGCTGAAGTGGCAAAAATTAAAAAAGAAACTGAAGAAACGAGAAAGCAAGAGTTGAAAAGATTAGAGAAAATTGCTGAGCTTTCTCAAGCTGATGCCAAAAAAATTCTTCTACAACTAACCGAAGAGGAGAGTGGCGAGATTCTTTTGAAAAAAATTAAATCTCTTGAAATTGAAGGAAGAGATACTTTAGAGAAAAAAGCAAAGGATATTATGACTCAAGCGATTCAGAAATACGCCGGAACACATTCGGCTGATGTTACAACAAGTATTGTGGCTATTTCTTCTGATGAGGTTAAGGGTAGGATTATTGGAAGAGAAGGGAGAAATATTAAAGCGCTTGAACGTTTAACCGGAATTGAGATTATTGTGGATGATACTCCGGAGGCTATTGTTGTTTCTGGTTTTGACCCAATTAGAAGAGAGATTGCTCGAATTGCGATTGAAAAATTAATTGCTGATGGTCGTATCCATCCAACTAAAATTGAAGAGGCGGTGGAATTCGCTAAATCAGAAATTAACAATAAAATAAAAGAGGCTGGTGAAGCAGCTGCCTATGATGTTGGAGTGGTTGGGCTTGAGCCAAAACTGATTCATATTTTGGGTCGTTTGAGATATCGCACTAGCTATGGTCAAAATGCACTGTTGCATTCTTTGGAGGTGGCACATCTTTCAGGTGCACTAGCTGCAGAATTGGGCGCTGACGTTAATCTCGCTAAGAGAGCTGGACTTCTTCATGATATTGGCAAAGCGATTGATCATGAGGTTCAGGGAACTCATGTGGAGATTGGAATTAAGATTTTAGAGAAGTTCAATATCAGTAAGGAAGTGATTAACGCCATGAAATCGCATCATGAAGACTATCCTTTTGAAACTCCAGAATCAATGATTATCTCTGCAGCTGACGCCATTTCTGCCAGTCGTCCTGGAGCAAGAAAAGACACTCTGGAAAACTATTTGAAAAGATTGGAAGAGCTGGAGTCTGTGGCTAATTCCTTTCCAGAAGTGGAAAAAACCTATGCTATCCAAGCGGGACGCGAAATCCGTGTTTTCGTTAAACCTGATAAGATTGATGATTTGGGCGCAATTAAGCTTAGTAGAACAATTGCGGATAAAATTGAAAAAGAATTGAAATATCCCGGCGAGATTAAGGTTAATGTTATTCGAGAAATGCGAGCTACGGAATATGCCAGATAAGCATTTGCTTTATTTAAAGCAATTGTAGTAGAATATACATATAAGTGAAAAAGAGATAAAAATTAATAGCTGTCCGGTAGGTTTTTCGGACGCAACTGGAAGGAGGTGATAATATGGCAAACAATATGAATAAGGATGCCTTGGTAAGCGCAATCAGCGAAAAAACTGATCTTTCCAAAAAGGATGTTGAAATGACATTGGAAACAATGATCGAAGTTATCACTAAATCATTGAAAAGCGGAGAGAAAGTAACAATGACAGGTTTTGGAACATTTAAAGTTTCTAACCGTGCAGCTCGCGAAGGAATCAATCCTCAAACTAAGGCTAAAATCCAAATTCCAGCAATGACTGTTCCTAAATTTACAGCTGGTAAGGCTTTGAAGGAAGCTGTTAAATAGTTTCTATAAAGCATATTTTCTGTATACTAAGATTTATTGTTTTAGTAGAATATAAGAAGATAGCGACAAAATCCCATGCATTTGGGATTTTGTTGTCTTAAGGCATTGACTAAGGGTTTATTTAGGGATATGATTTACAAGTAACTTACGGGGCGTTGTGTAATGGTAGCGCGCTTGGTTTGGGACCAAGTAGTCCGAGTTCGAGTCTCGGCGCCCCGACACGAGGGATAGTTGATAGAAGCTATTAGTTTTGCTAAAATTGAATAGTCAGTAGATTATGAATTAGAAAGCGGGTGTCGTATAGTGGCTATTATATCAGCCTTCCAAGCTGAGGAGGGGGGTTCGATTCCCCCTACCCGCTCAGAATTAAAAAACAGTCTTCTCGGCTGTTTTTTGTTTAATTAAAAATCCTCGTCGTCTTTTAAAAGACGACGAGGCTTGAGTTTTTTTTGTGAAAATAAATTGTTTTATAATTTTTCTTTAAGATATTTTTTAAGATATTTTTCACGCCGTTGATATTCATCAAGAAGCTGATAATTATGTCTCAAATCTTCATTTCTTCCAGTGTTCCTTTTATTTTCATAAGATGAATTTTTATCAATGGCATTTTCATGGATTTTTCTGGTGGTAACTTTTGATTCTTCAATCTCCGAAGAGATTGAAAATATTTGACTTTGAACAAAAATTAATTCCTTTTTCCTCATTTCTTTTTTATAGGCAGGGCTTAAAATGAATTTTAAAAAATTTATAATTTTCATAGTGCGTTCCTTTTTTATTTGTGTATTTTGCTGACAACATAGATACAGCTTAAAAATATTCTGCTGGGCCAAAAATTTACCAAAGCGAGATCTACGCTAGTCCCGATGGGAATTTTTTGATAGGGAATCACTAAAACTGCAAAATATTCCTCTTCCTGCTTAACAATGGCTTTGCCAAATGGGATGTCGCTGCCTATTTTTATGGGTTCGACTTCTTTTTGGACAACAAAGTCTTCTTTTGTTGTGTTTCGAATAAAAGCACTGACTTCAACTTGTTCGAAAGGACGAGGCCTTGAGTTGCTTGGTTCATCTAATGTGATTCCATAAACTACCCAAAACATTATGAAAATAGACAACATGAGCGCTAATACGTAAAGCGTATTAGTGAATGAAATTGCTGGTATTTTTTTTATTCTCATGCTTTTTTTCTCCTTCCTTAAGGTTTGAATTCTGATGTCTTTTGAGCTCTGAGAATGACCGTTCGCTCCGGCAGATCAATTCTCATAACTTCAGATATAGAAACTTCAAGAGAGATTACATATCTATCATTCCCATAAAATATTTTTTCATTGTACTTTCCTCCTGTTATTTTGACCACGTTAAACATTAACATGTGGGTTAACGTGCCAATCAAATTAATAATTTTGATACTTTCCATGTCAGTTTTTAAAAAACCTCCAGTGGAAATTGAAATTAATTCTTCATTAACCAGCCCCAATCCGTTACTAGTTACCAAATATGTAAACATAAGTTTCAGTAACGCATCATTTGCTTTTTTAATAGATTCCTTCTCGTAATTAAGCTCCTTCATAATCTATCTTCTCCCTTATTTAATTGTTAAAAAACATCTCTTCTGAATAGATAAAAATATAACTATTTTTAGTAATAGTCAATTTGAAAATATAGTATAATGTTTTATTTTAGCTATTTTAAAGCAAAATCTAGATTATATTGTCAAAAATATTGACAATATCCAGACGTTTTGTTAAGCTGATTTTATGGATAATCAATTAGTGGAATTGCTAGAACAATCCGGTTTTACTGAGAAAGAAGCCAAGGTGTATTTGGCACTTTTTGAGTTGGGACAAGGAAAAGTTTTTGAAATTGCTCAAAAAACAGAATTAAAACGACCAATAATTTATATAATTCTGGAAGGATTGATTAAAAGAGGTTATGCAAGCAGACTTCCGGGCAATTCAAATGTCAATATCTTTCAAGCTTCTGATCCTTCGGCTATTCTCAATAAGCTTAGACTGGTGGCGAAAGATTTTTCTGAAATGTTGCCTTTTATTCATTCTCTCCAAAATAAGGGCGACAAAAAACCCAAAATTCATTTTTATGATACCAAGGAAGGGATTCTAAAAATCTATGAAGAAATGAGCGCTAGCAAAGAAGCTTTTTTTGTTTCTAATTATGAATTACTGGAAAATGTTTTTCCGGGAATCGCTGAAAAATGGCATCGAGAATTCAAAAAGGGATATCATAAATTGCAAGCCAGGCATCTCATTCCGGAAACTGAGTTTAATTTGAAAGTTGGAAGAAAATTTTTGGAAGTTAATCAAGAAGTGAAAAGCTGGTCAGCGCTCAATGACAGCAAGATGGATTTTACCTTATTTGAAAATAAATTAGCCATCACTTTACTTGATGAAAAGCCTTTTATTTTTGTGGTAGAATCAAAAGAGTTGGTGAATTCTATGCGACCTTTTTTTGAGCTGGCGTGGGAGAAGGGGATGGGCCTATAAGCAAAAAAATTCTCAATAAATGAGAATTTTTTTATTATCTAAATACTTATTTTTATATTAAAGCGACTAGGGGTCTATAATTTTACCACTGTTCCAAATTATCTCAAAAATTTGTTTTTGCACTCTGGCAACTTCTTTATCTTCAATTACCATTCCAAATTCATCTTTGTAATTAACAATATAAACTTTGTCATCTCCGATTATCATTTCTATTTCAGAATGAAATGTATCTTTGAGTAATATTCTGGTTTCTCTTAATTCATTTTTATCTTTTTTCTTTATTTCTAGTATCTCATTACTCATTTCTCCAATAACCCTCACTTTTTTTCCAATATCCTTTCTTCTTTTGATATAATCATCACTAATTTTTTTCTCGTCCGCTGAAATAAAACGAGGAGTGGTAAAACCGACTAGTTCTGAGTCGTTTGTTCTGAGAGTGTCATTATTTATTTTTTCAATCCCTCTCTTGCCTTCATAATAATATACTTTTGGCTTCTTTTCCTTTGAATTGTTTATGGCGTTTAATTCTGGAATAGCTTTCTTTAGCTCATCAATTTTCTGTTCCTCCATTTTTAAAATTTTATCCGGTGTCTCGGCAGAAAAATAAGTTTTTTTCCCTTTTTTTGATTGTTTGATAAAGCCTTTTTGTATGAGGTCTTTAGCGATATCATAAAAATATGTTCGGTGAAGTCCCGTTTTATCAGTTATTTGACTAGCTGTGGACATACCCAATTCTAAGGAAGCTAAATATATACTCGCTTCTTTTTGATTTAATCCAATTTTTTCAAAAATATTTTTTATACTCATATTTGTCGTAAATTATAATACTAAATACAGTTTAGCATTGTGGCTTATATAAGTCAATAAACGCTTAATTAGTTAATATATTCAAAAATTTTGTCTTGAAATATTGACTATGGATATTGATGATGTTATATTTTTTTGAAACTTAAGTAGGCTACGCTAATTAGGTTTCCCCCTGTACCTTAACAATAAGTATATTTATGAAGGAGGCGAGTATGAAAAAATTACTGAAACATTTAGAGCTGTGTGTGGATGTGGTTTACAACCACAGATGCGAAAATCCGGATCACGGATTTGATATGGAATGTGAATTGGCAGAGAGGATAAAAATTCTTCTCGTGCTTAATGGCTATTTTCGTAAGTACAATGGCGCTATAAAAATTGGCGCAGTGGAACAGTTACTTGATGAAGGAAATGCAAATGCAATTTTGCTTTTAGCTGGCGACAAAAGGCAAGAAGCAAAAGAAATCCTTGTTAATTGTATAATTGATTCGAAAAAAATAAGTCTATTTTATAAACAATATGAAAACTTACTCCCAATAGGCCCCTTTTTTATATTATTTTCAGGTGACATAAAAGATTTACTGAATCTTTTCGAGAAAGGAATTGGTGAGCTTTGGGGATGCGAAAATCTTTCTCTTGTAAGTCACCTTTTTTCAGAACGCCTTTTTTTGCACTATGGAGAGGAGGAAGACTCAATGGATATGGATTTTAGTATTGTGCGAAAAGTGGAAAAAACTGTTAGAGAAGTTTGTGGTAGGAGTCTCTTTTCTGATCCGGATCTTATTCATAAAATTTACGGTTCTATGTTGGCAGAAGGAACAAGAAGAGAACACAAAAAAATAGAATTGCTTACCTCACAAGTAGTTTCAATTGATAAAGAGTATGATAAAATGGTTTATTTTAAGGATCCTAAAAAAGAAGAATGGGAAAGTGGATACATAGATTGTTTTGATCTTCCTGGGTTTAAATCGGGTAATCATGAGTACTATATACTTCTTGATCCAGAAAATTGGAAAGAGAAATATGCGGAGATTTGCAATAGAGTTAAATAGCAATTTAACCAAAAAGAATACACTTAATCTTAAGCCCTAACTCAAATTCAAAGAGTCTGGGCTTTTTTTGTGAGTTAGTAGGAAGAATCGAACTTGTATCGCTAGATTGACATCCTAGCGTAATAGCCACCGCATGATACCCGCCTACCTAATTTTTCTATTAGCCTCTGTTTTTTTATTTTATTGAAATATTTATTAAGGGGTGGTAACATGAGAAAGTATTTATATCATCATGAACAATAACATGAAACTATGTAGTGCTTGTCTGCTGGGAATAAATTGCCGTTACAATGGAGAAGCAAAACCGAATAAAAAAGTTTTAGAGCTCTTAGAGAAAGAAGTGCTAATCCCTGTTTGTCCAGAACAGCTCGGTGGTTTACCGATTCCTAGGGGGCCTTATGAACTTAAAGATGGTAGGGTTGTCACTAATGATGGAAAAGATGTAACGAAAGAGTTTCAAAAAGGAGCGAAGGAAGTTTTAAAAATAGCTAAGCTTTTCAATGTGAAGGAAGCGATATTAAAGCAAAAAAGCCCATCTTGCGGATGTGGACAAATTTATGACGGAACATTTTCTGGAAAGATAATTTCGGGCTATGGCATAACTACTGACTTGTTGAGAAAAAATGGTATCAAGATCGTATCAGGAGATGAAGTATAGAAAACTTTCTATGTATCAATAAAAAAAATTCTCATTAATGAGAATTTTTTTTGAGTATATTTTATGTTGTTTTCTAGAAATGCTCTTTTTCTTTTACGAAAGTGAGATAGAGGGCAGGGACAACAAAGAGAGTAAGAAAGGAAGAAAGAAGGAGTCCGAAGATGACTGTGCTTCCAAGGGCGCGCCAAGTTTCATTGGAAAGTGTGATTGGAACAATGCCAAAGATGGTGCAAATGGAAGTGATGAAAATGGCTTCAATTCTTGATTTTCCTGCATCAATAACTGATTCGAAAAAAGGAATCTTGCTTTTGATATTAAGATTGATTTTGTCGATGAGTATAATGGCGTTTTTAACCACAATACCAAATAGGGCCAGAATTCCAATTAGTCCTGGAAAGCTCAATGTGATTTGAAAAAATGCCATACCAATAAATACTCCAATAAGGGCAAGGGGAAGTGTTACGAGGACAATAATAGACTGTTTGAAGGAATTGAATTGAATAATTAGAGTGGAGAGAATAAGAACCATCGCAATTACCATAGCGCGAATAATGGAAGCAACAGATTCGGCGTTTTGTTCATTTTCGCCTCCATAGACAATGGAATAACCATCGGGCATTACATATTCAGAGGCAACCTTTTTTTGAAAACTAGAAACAACTTCATTTGGTCTTGTTTTTCCTTCCACTCCGGCGCTAAGCAAGACGGCTTTTTTTTGGTCAATATGAGTTATGGTTCCAACAGAAGGCTTCAATTCTATTCTGGCCACATCTTTAAGGAAAACCGGCCGACCTTTCAAGTTGGTTATTTGTAAATTTTGAATAGCGGTGAGATCTGGTAGTTTTTCTTCTAGAAATCTGGCATTAACTTTTATTTCCTCGTTGTTTTTTATCACAGTGCTAATTTCTGTGCCGGAAATAGCCATGCGGATTGTGGAACCAACTAGGGCAGTATTGAGGTCATAAAGTTCCATTTTGGCAGGATTAAGCATGAATGTGTATTCGGCTGGAGCTGATTTGAGCGAGGTGTCAACATTAATGACTCCCGTGATGCTTTCTAGCTTGGGACGAAGGTCTGATGCAATTTTATCTAATACTTGAAGATCATCGCCGATAAGTCGCGCTTCAAAGGATGAACCGGAAGGTGGGCCACCACTTGGAGTTTCAACACTAATTACAGCGCCTTCTATATTGCCTAAATCCATACGGATTTTTTTTGATAGGTCATAGGATGCAATGTTTCGATCTTTTTTATCAACAAGAGTAATGGTAATACCGGCTAGATGTGAAACCGTGCTTGAAGCTCCATCAGATAATCCATCCGAGGATGTTCCCGGTTTTCCAACTACAGTGGAAAAATTGCTAACCTCCGGATATTTCAAAAGCTTTACTTCTACTTGTGTGATGAGCTTATCAGTTTCTTCCACTTTCAGTCCAATTGGTGCTTCAAGATTAATATAGATGTTGTCGCTATCAGAAGCGGGAAAAAATTCAGTTGGCACGATACCAAGTGCTGGCAGAGAAACAGCGAAAATAAAAAGAACTAGGGTTGCGAATAATAAAGTTAGACGTCTTTTTTTAGTGGAAATAAATAGGCGCAGATATTTTTCATAAAGCGGAATAACTTTATCAAAATGAATAATGCCATGAATCAGTTTACTTAAGAAATCTTCATCTTTACACCTGCCTTGGCAACGCAGTTTTTCTTTGATGGCCTCATCACTACTCCATTCTAACTCTGTAAGTAGCTCATTTTTTTCTAATTTTTTCTTGCCTTCCAGCTTATACCATTTTGTGAGCAAGAAAAGAATAAAAATTAAAATTACTCCAATAACGAAGGTATAAATATTTTTTTGCCAGAAAATAAAAATAGTAAGGGCTGAAAGGAGACTGAGATAAATCCAAAAAGATTTTCTCGTAAGGCGAATTCTTTCCAACACTGCTGCCAGAGGATGATTGATTATTAGTGCAATAATGAGCGAAGCAATCAGTGTGACAGAAACTGTGATGGGAATAGATTTAATAAAAGATCCGATAATTCCGGATGCGAAAAGAAGTGGCAGAAAAGCCCAGGTGGTGGCAAGTGTGGTTGAGGTTAATACAACCTTAAAATCTTTTAACACCAAAAGAACTGCTTCCTCCGGAGTGAATTTTCCTGTTTTTAGATATTGTTTTGTTGCGCTGACAACAACAATCGCATCATCAACTAAGAGTCCTAAAGCTAGAATAAGAGAGAAAATTGAAAGAAAATTGAGTGTAATTCCAGTCATATTCATCACGCCAAAAGTGGCGAAAAAAACCAACGGGATTGCCAGTCCGGCTACGATGGCTTCTTTGAAACCGACAATTAAAAATAATACACCAAAAACCAAAACAAGTGTAATTAGGAAGTCGTGAGTTAGCTGATCAAAATCTTTTTGAATAATCTTAGAAAAATCAGTGGTGGTGCTATATTTCACGCCGGGAGCAAATGTTTTTATTTTCGCGTCGACTATTTGTTTGGACATATCGGCAGTATCAATGATAGAACCACCAGTTTTTTTAATAATATCAAGATTGACAGAGGATTGGGGCTGAGAACCTTCGATGGAAAAACGTGAATAATTTGTGCGTTTGATGGTTTTTTCTTCTACTTCGGCAATATCTTTAAGATAGACGATTGAGCCATTTTCGCCATGAAAAATAGGAATATTTTTTAATTTCTCGGCATCAAAAAAACGATTATCGACGCGGATAGGATAGTTGAATTCTTGTCCTTCAAAATTTCCTCCGGGAATAGCATTGTTTGAAACAGAAATAATTTGATTAACAGTGTTAGCGGAAAGATTGTAAGCGGATAATTTTTGCGGATCATAACTGATGGAAAATTCTTTTTCATCTCCACCGGAAATTTTAACTTCGCGAACGTCTGCTAATTTTTCTAAATCGTCTTTGATTTCATCAGCATAGTTACGCAAAGTGAATCCATCATAAGGTCCAGTCAGGGAAAAAGAGAGAATTGGTCGATCATCAAAGGAGATTTCACTTAATTCTGGCTCATTGGCATCAGTAGGCAAATCTTTAATTGAAGTTAATTTATCGCGTAAGCGTCTGATGGCGTCATCTTGATTTTCACTTGTTTCAAATTCAACTGAAATAGCGGACAACGAATTTGTTGAACTAGAAGTAATTTTTTTAATTCCTTTGACGCCGGAAATGGCGGTTTCAATTTTTTTAGTCACCAATTCTTCCACGTCAGTTGGCGCAGCGCCAGGATAGAATGTGGCAATTAGCGCAAAAGGGATTTTGACTTCCGGATTGGATTCAAGAGGTAGTCGTTGATAGGAATAGATACCCCAGCCGGTGAGTAGAATAATTAGCAAGATGACAACGCGGAAATTTACCACAAAAAAATTGAGCCAAGTTTTTCTTAGATTTGGATCAAATTCTAATTGTTCCAAGTAGCGATGATCTGATGATTTAAGTTCTTCTTTTTGGTTTTCCATGATTTTTTATAAAAAAGTAAAAAAGGTGTTTAGTCGTTCTTAATTTCTATGGCATCTCCGTTCTGGAGTGATTTATTTCCACTGACTATGATTTGAGTTTCTTTTGGCAAATTGAGATTTATTTCGCCTATTTCTCCGAAAATATTTTTGATTGAAGTTGTAGTTTTTTTAGCCTTACCATCTTCTACGATGAATAG
The DNA here is from genome assembly GCA_049303795.1 of Candidatus Moraniibacteriota bacterium. Taxonomy (GTDB): domain Bacteria; phylum Patescibacteriota; class Minisyncoccia; order Moranbacterales; family UBA2206; genus UBA9630. The sequence continues at coordinate 70,440 of JBAQNM010000008.1, read as the reverse complement.
GTAGTTTTCATTTTGACCGATAGTAATCGCGGAAAGAGGAATGAAAATGTTGTTATTTTCGCTAGTGTGTTTTTCAATTACTAATGACACATCAACAACTGTTCCGCTTAACAGACTATTTTTTTCGGTAGGAATTGCTTCGATTAGGAATTTTTTAGTGGCATTGTCAGCTTGTGGAGAAATATTTGAGACCTTAGCCTTAAAAATGTTTTGATTATTATCAGTTAGATCCAAAAACATTCCGATTGAAAAATAAGGATATTGAGCTTGATCGACGAAAAACTGGATTTTCACTTGGTCTGATTTGCTGATGATTGCCAATGTTTGCCCTGGCGCGACGCTATCACCAAGTGAAACATTTTTGGCAATTATTTTTCCGGAAATTGGTGCGGTAATCAGATGATTATCCAGAGCTGATTGTAATGCTATTTCCGCATTTTGAAGTTGTAATTTGGCAATATCGCGAGCTGTGCGGTTAGCGATATTAGTGTCTTTCTTGTAATTTTTTTCTGCCAATTCGAGAGATTTCTTGGCTAGAGATCTTGCTTTTTCCAATTGTTGGACGTTGGCGCTTTGCAAGTCATTTTTGCCTGTTTCAAGATTATTTCCCGTGTCATCTATCTTGGCAAGCAATTGTCCGCTGGCAACTGTTCTGCCTAGATCAAAGTTAAGTGCAGTGATTGAGCCTCCCGACTTAGCAGTAATAGTCGCTTCATTTATTCCAGATACGATACCTGGTAAAACCAAATTTTCCTTTAATGTAGCGCTATCTGCGATTGTTTTGATGGCAATTGGACTTGATTTTTTGCCAGAATCAGTTGAGATTGTTTCCTGTGGGTTTTTTTTGCTATAAACCAAAAAAACAATAACGATAATAATCAGCGCAGCGGGAATTAGAATTTTTTTCATAAATTTAAATTTAAATTATCAACTTATATTCAGTTTAGAATTTTAGTCTAAAAAAGGCTTTCTGTCAAACAAAAAAGGAATATGTTTGTGACATATTCCCGTTACTTTTTTTTGTTAGCTTTTAATAATTAAGAAGCTTTTTTGAAACTGATTTTATAGATTGGTTCGTAGAGATTATCATATTGATCTTTGATTTCAATACTTTTCCCTTCCATCAGAGTGGACATAGCGATATCGGTGATGGCTTGATCGATTTCTTCCACTTTAGCTTTAAGATTTTCCAAAAGCACATAGCGTTCACCCATACGGCTTTGAGTTGTGGCTTCAATTTGTTTCTTTTTTTCTTTCAATTTTTTCAACTCCTCTTCCACTTCCGTGTATCCATTGGCATTTGTTAGCGTATCACGGTATTCTTTTTTGATTTCTTTTTGCTCCTTTTTTGTAACTTGAAGCGTGTCGAACAGGTCTTGGATGTTTTGCATTTTATTTTTTTATAAATTATTTATTTAACAACAGAGTTAAGTTTAGCACAGATTTTCAAAAAGAGGAAAATAGTTGACTATTATTTTTTTTAAATACTTAAACGGACACATTAAAAAAATTTACCCCCGCGGCACTTGTGCAACGGGGGCGGGTCTACCCTTCAGTAAACCGGGATTCACATTATTTCCGTTAAACGATTCCCAGGTCCTGTCGGCCGGTAACGGCGACGTCTTCGACGGTATGCGCATGCAGTCTTTTCACGGCTTTTTCAATCAGGTCTTCGTGCAGATCTTCTTCGTGTAACGGGGAATGTTTACTCATCATGGCGGCACCTCCAAAAAAATTGATGAAAATGAATGAAAATGTTTTTCATTCGACGCGATGATCATTGCGTCGACACCACCGAACATTCGGTGGATTTTTCACTCTGTAACGCTTTAGCCTTTTCCGTTAAAGGGTTTCCGATCACGAAGGATCGAGGTTTAGGTTTAGCCCGAAATAAAAAGCGCGGGCACGGTCAACGAAAAATATGTGATTTTTTAAAAGTTACTAAAATTAAGCAACTTTATTTTTAGTTCAAAGAACATTTTTTTGTAATTTTACTATCATCCTAAGCGTAATGAAGAATGATTGGTATTTAATACAGGTAGATTCTTTACTTCGCTCAGAATGATATAAAATTAACTACTTCAAATATAATAGTTAAACAAAATGTTGTCAATATGCTCAAAAATTGTTATGATAGATCTATGCTAAGGAAAAAATCGGTTAAAATAATTGCCATTTTAAGCCTATCTATTCTCATTATTGCGGGTAGCTTTTTGTATTATAAAAAAGTACAGAACATTGATGGAAAAGTGGAATTGGATTTGCAGGAAGCTTCTATCGATAGCCCAATAGCAGAAATGATTGAAAAGGATGTTGAGGAGGAAGATGCTGTGCAGGTGCAACCAGAAAAGCCCGCCATAGAAATGGATAAAAAAGAAGACGGAAAGATTGCACTAGAGCAAGTCAATATTGATGATGAAGAAAAGAAAAACATTCCGGACGTTGTGAAGGAAGAAATTCAAGAGGTGAAAAGTTCAACCTTAAAAATTACAGATAAATTAGTCAACTGGGGTTTTCAAAAAAGTTCAGGCCGAAAAATTGATACAATCATTATTCATTCTTCATATGATGCGATTGGAGATGATCCGTATAGTGTGAGTGGCCTCATCGCTGAATATAAATCTTATGGCGTTGCTCCGCATTACTTGATTGATCGAAAAGGTCAAATCTATAGACTTGTCAGGGATTATGACATCGCCTATCATGCAGGAGAGAGTAAGATGCCAGACTCGCGAACGGGCGTGAATGGCTTTTCTCTGGGTATTGAAATGATGACAACTAAAACTGAAAAATTGACACAAGATCAATATGACAGTTTGAATAAATTGATCAAGAGCTTGAAAGGCGAATATAAAATTAACAATATTCTAGGACACAATCAGATTGCACCGGGACGAAAAGATGATCCTTGGAATTTTAATTGGGATAAAGTTAAAAAATAAATAATAGTAAATTTTGCACATTTAGTGCTTGAAAGTTTTAATAAACAAACGTGCAAATCTCACATAGTTATGCAAATCATCATTGAAATAAAAAATAAAGTTATTCGGTTAATTTTAAAAGATCAAGAAAAACTGATTGACGAGATTGAATTTAATCAGGAAGAAAATATTTCTCAAAAACTGTTGCCGTTTTTTGATGAGCTTTTGAAGAAGAATGAATTAACAAAAGAGGATATATCCAAAGTGGAGGTGGATACGGATTTGGGGGATACATATACTTCAAGAAGAATTGCCGAAGCATTTGCCAATAGTTTTAATGCTTTCAAAAAATCTCCGAAATAGTTATTGCAATTGTTACTAAAAATATTATGTTAGAAAAAGTCGATTTTCCTACTGATTTGAAAAAACTTTCACCAAAGCAGTTGATTATTTTAGCGAAAGATATTCGCCAATTTTTGCTAGAAAAAGTTTCGGAAAGCGGGGGACATCTAGCGTCTAATTTAGGTGTGGTGGAACTTACTATCGCTCTGCATAAATTCTTGGATTGTCCCAAGGATTCTTTGATTTGGGATGTTGGCCACCAGAGTTATGTGCATAAAATTTTGACCGGGCGTAAGAAGTTTTTTAAAACACTGCGAAAAAAAGGTGGATTAAGCGGTTTTCCTGATCCAGCTGAAAGTAAATATGATCTTTTCAAAACAGGACATGCCAGCACTTCTATTTCCATGGCAATGGGAATTGCCGAAACAAATCAAAAGTTAGGGAGAAAAAATCGGGTAGTGGCAGTGATTGGAGACGGATCTTTTACAGGAGGATTGGCGCTTTCAGCAATCAATCAAATTGGTTACTTGCAAACTAAAATGATTATCATTATGAATGATAATCGCATGTCAATTGCTGAAAATGTAGGTGCGCTTTCGCTTTATACCAAGCGCATTGAAAAAACTAAAACATATCAGGAAGTGAAGAAGAATATCGATCGTTTAATTGCAAGTTGTTCTTCTGATAATACTGCTTACTTGAAAAATATTAGCAAACTAAAGAAAGCTTTTAAGCAGGTTGGAACACCAGGATTACTTTTTGAAAAATTAGGTGTTCATTATATTGGCCCGATTGATGGTCATTCAATTTCAGAAATGACGAAGGCTCTGAAGAGAGCTGAGAATTATCCTGGACCGGTTTTGATTCATGCTAGGACAATAAAAGGTATGGGTTATTTTCCGGCGGAGGAGCGAGCGGAAAAATTCCATGGAGTGTCGCCATTTATTTTGGAAAATGGTGACAGTCAAAAAAAAGCCCAGACCAAATCATTTACTGATATTTTTGGCGAGACAGTTTTGGAATTAGCGAAAAAAAATCCCAAAATAATTGGGATTACAGCGGCGATGCCCAGTGGGACGGGACTAAATATGTTGGCAAATACTTTGCCCGAGCAATTTTTTGATGTAGGAATTTGCGAAGATCACGCAGTGACTTTTGCAGCCGGTATGGCTAGAAATGGATTTTTGCCCGTTGTGGCGGTTTATTCAACTTTCTTGCAACGAGCATTGGATCAAATTATTCAAGATGTTTGTTTGCAAAATTTACCAGTAGTTTTCGCCATTGATCGCGCCGGTATTGTTGGCGAAGATGGGCCAACTCATCATGGCGTTTTTGATATTAGTTTTTTACGCTTCATCCCTAATTTAGTTTTGATGGCGCCGCGTGATGGTATTGAATTGGCCATGATGCTTAAATTCGCTTTTGAATTAAAGAGGCCAGTGGCTATCCGCTACCCGCGAGGAAGTGCAGAAAATGAATTGATGAATTCGGATTTAATGCCGATTGTTTTGGGGAAAGCTGAGCTAATTAAGAAAGGTAAGAAAAAGGTGATTATTTCTCTCGGCAATCAAATAGAAAAAGCTTTGCGAATGGCCAAAAAAAGTCCAGACTGCGCGGTTTATAATGCACGTTTTATAAAGCCACTTGATCAGAAATTAATTAGTGCTATTAAGCTTGCTGACGAAGCGATTATTTTGGAGGAAAATGTTAAGGCGGGGGGATTTGGTAGTGCCATTTTAGAAGAATTAGCAAAGAAAAATATTAAAACTAAAATAAAATTGATTGGCATTGAAGATCGATTTATTGAACACGGAGATTCTCGGGAACTCAGAAAACAATATTTGAAATAAAGATCCTTGCATTATTCATAGCAATAATGTAATATGAAAAACATGAATAATGTATTAATGCAACTCATGATGGATATGATGCCTTAGAATAGGAAGGTTGCATTTTAGTTTTATTACACACTAAAATATCCCAGCCTTCCTAGAGAGGCTGTTTTTATTTATTTAAAATTTTTAATATTTAACAAATAAACTATGATAGTAACAATAATAAATGATTGTAGCGATGATAACGCGGTAGGCAGGCAAGTTACCAGAACCAGCTCAATATTGCAATGCCCAGTAAATTATATTCGGGTAAATAATGAAATTGAAGCTGCTGGAAATTTAATTGATGCTTTGGATGCTCTCGAGGAAAGGCAAGGTGTGATTTTGGTTAATGTTGCTCCCAGAGATGCTAAGGCTAAAAAATGGAAAAACGGATCTCCATTTGGGTATTTTAAATATAAAAATGCTTTGATTATATCTACTATTGACGGATTATCTTTATCTTTAGTTAAGAAATTAAAGCTGACAAATTTTATCAATAATTTGAATATTCCAGTTGTAGTCGAAAGTTTATTTAAAAAAGGATATATAACAGCAGAGCAAAAAGAATATATTATTAATACGCAATTTCGTAGTTTTGATTTTCTACCTCGCATTGCTGAATATATAATTAAGGAAAAGGAAGTTGAATCAGATTTAATAGCTATTGAAGAATTTGCTGAAATAGGAGAGGTAATTTGGTGGATTGATAATTTTGGTAATTGCAAGACTACTTTTTTAGAAGAAGAATTGCCTGATAATATTATCATTAAAGAAACGTATATCTCGCATTATAAAAGACTAAAAGATGTTCCAGATAAACAGGCTGCTTTTATAACTGGAAGCTCAGGCTTGGAAAAAATGCGCTTTGTAGAAATTGTCGTTCAGGGTGGATCAGCTAAAAATTATTTTGATCTGTCTGTTGGAGATAAATTGATTTAGGTAAATAAAAACCCCTGGAATCCTTGACGGACCCAGGGGCGTGTTGTTTTTTTGAAAACCGTTTTTCTGCCTATTCTTTCGGCAGTTGGTCTTCTTTAATTCGAGTGAAGATGTGATTGTTTTCACCCAGTTTCCAGCCATTTGGCAGTATTTGCATTTTCCACTGCTTTGGAATGGATGAGGCATTCAATATCTCGGTTAATTTTTGCGCCGCAAATGGAATAAATGGTTCGAGCAATGTTCGCAGATTAAACAAAACCTGCACTGATGTGTTTAGCGTGTCCATTGCTTTTTGCGGATCAAGACTGATTTGTTTCCAGGGCTCTTCCAGATTGATCAGGTTATTGGCCTCCCTTATCAGTTCGATGACTGTCTGACAGCCCAGGCGAAACTCACCTTTTTCAATGTATTCACCAGTGGCCTGATATGCTATGGCCACTTTTTCCAATAAGGCGATTTGTTCATGAGAGCGATCTGATGATTTCGGAACAGAATTATCGAATTTATTCGAGATCAGACTTGTAATTCTGCTCACAATATTGCCGAATTTATTAACCAGTTCGGAGTTGTGAAGCATTGTCAGATCTTCCCATGAGAAATGGGAATCTTTTGTTTCCGGACCACGGATGATCAAGAAGAATCTCATTGAATCCACTTCAAGAGCTTCGACCGAATCAACCAGATCAAAGAATTGAGGTAGGGTTGCTCCGTAGCCGGAAGACTTGGAGAATTTGTGACCAGCCGGCAGGTTAAGATATTCAGATGAAATAATGTGGGTGGGCAGCTCCAGGTTTCCAAGTCCCATGAGCATTGCCGGAAAGATGATTGTGTGGAAGGGAATATTGTCTTTCCCGTGAACGTAGTAATGAAGCAGGTCTTTATTTGGGCGCCACCATTTTTCCCACGGGCCGCTTTCAATATCGCCGCCGCAGTGAATAATGGAGGTTGTTAAATAACCCAATACCGCATCAAACCAGACATAGATTTTTTTCTTCTCGAAACCTTGAACGGGGACATCGATGCCCCATTCTAAATCACGGGTAACCGCCCTGTCGTGCAAGTTGCTGTCCAGCCAGCTTTGCGTAACGCTTTTGGCGTTTTCTCTCCACTGACCGTTAACTTGAGAAGACCAGCTCTGGAGTTGTTCTGAAAAATTGGCCAAATCAAAATACAGATGTTCCGATGCTCTTTTTTCCGCAGCTTGACCGCATTTTTTGCAATGCGGGTCAAGAAGTTCAATGGCTTCGTAGGTTTTACTGCAAGCATCGCATTGATCTCCGCGCGCATTTGCTTCATGGCAATAGGGACAATTTCCTTCAACCAGCCTATCCACTAAAAACTGATTGCAGTCCGGACAGAATAACTGAATTTCATTTCTGGGAACGAGATGTCCTTTTTCATGAAGCTTGCGAAAAATTTGCTGCACCATCTTGTGATGTTCCGGTGTATAGGTGAGCGTGTAGAGATCATGAGTAAAGCCTAATCTCTGAAAACACTCGGTGAATTGTTTGTGGTATTTTTTAACAACATCTTCAGGGTTGATTCCTTCGTCAATCGCCCGATTCATAATGGGCGTTCCATGACAGTCGGTTCCTGATACGAATAGTATGTTGTCTCCGGCCAGGCGAAAATATCTCGCCAAGACATCGGCACCGAGTAGTCCTGCCAGATGTCCAATATGCAAAGGACCATTGGCATATGGCCAGGCCTTAGCAATTAAAACATTTCTGTTCATGAGCACCTCCTTTTAATAATGAAGGGGGAGCGATACAAAGATCGCACCCCCTCTTTAAGATTGTTTTTTTATTGATTTTAATTTTGGTCCAGCTTTTCCTAGCCGAGACCAATAAAATCAATGATGTTTAGTGATCCGATAAGGGCAGCGATGATGTCCTCGGGGTCTTCAATGCCAACGGACAATCGAATGAGCGACTCACTGATTCCGTTTTTGCGTTGCACTTCCGGTGGCATCTCACTATGGGTCATCGAGGCGGGGTGTTCGATTAATGTTTCAACCCCACCAAGGGAAACGGCCATCATGATGATATTTGTTTGCTTAACTGCGTCAAGAAAGAGGGAGGCATATTTGCGCTGATCTTTGTAGAGATAAAAAGAAATTATCGCTCCGGGACCAGTGCACTGCCTTTTATAAATTTCGTATGCCGGGTCATTTTCCGTCAGGAGAGATGGATGAATGACTTTCTTTACGAATTGATTTTTTTGCAAGGCCTTTGCGATAATAGTCGCATTTTTGGCCTGTTTTCTCATACGCATGGGGTAGGTTTTGATCTGCTGAAGCAATGTCCATGCTTCGTATGGTGGCAGAATCGTTCCAGCCATGATGCGCATTTCTTTAATGCTGGGAATATGGGTGCGCATTTCTTCTCGGGCCATAAGAGCCCCTGCCACCACCGTGGAATGACCGCCGATGTATTTGGTCGCTGAGTAAACGACAAAATCAACATCTCGCGAAATTTTGAATACGGCTTGGAATAATCCCAAGAAGGTATTATCCACCATAACAAAACAATTCGGATTAGCTGTTTTTGCCATCTTTGCAACCAGTTTAATATCGGTCATCCTCAGGGTTGGGTTAGCTGGTGTTTCCAAAAACACCATACCCAGATTTGACCCAATTTCCGCAAAAAGCTTTCCGGTTTTCTCAATATCACTCGTGTCGACCATCTGCACATTATAGCCGAACTTTTGGCCCAGAATGGTTTCAAAAAAATGATACGTTCCTCCGTAAAGCGGATCAGAGAAGACCAAGGTCTTTTCTTTTGGTAGAAGTGCCAGTATGCTTGTGAAGATGGCTGACATTCCCGAATTGAAAATCAATGCCGTGTCAGTACCTGGCTCGATATATTTCAATCGATCCTCCAGTATCTGCGCATTCGGGTGGTTTACCCGAGCGTAGATCAGTTCACCTTCATTACTGCCGGCTAACGCCAGCTCAAATGCCTCGGCTCCTTTTTCTGCCGAAGAAAAGGCATAAGTTGAGCATGGAAAATATGGTACAACTGCTGCTCCTTCGGATCTGTCTGCGTCGTAACCTGCATGTAAGATTGAAGTGCCAACACCCCAATTACCGGTGTCGGCGCTGCGCATGCCCATCATACTTCTGTTCTGGTCGGTGGGTTTTTTGTTTGTCATGGTGATTCTCCTTTAAAGTGAAGGGTCAATATCTTCCCATGTCCAGACGTCCAATTTGTCTGACGCCTCATGGTTCAGGCCATAATGGCCGCCGGTACAGACTTCCTGATATATCGGACGCCAGAGATTCAGGCGTTCAATGATGCCTCTGGGACTGAGATCGAAGTTGTGTCGTACCCATCCGGAGATGTCGACGCCTTTCTGGTTGATTGCAATGATAGCCTCGGGCTGTTCAATTCCGATGGCGTAGGCAAACTGAACGGTAACTTTTTCCGATCCGCCGATCCCATGGGCTACAGCATTTTTGGCAATATAACGAGCCATGTATGCTGCTGACCGATCAACCTTGGTTGCATCTTTTCCGGAATATGCTCCGCCGCCGATTTGCAGTTCGGGACCGTAGTTATCAATAATCAATTTACGTCCGGTTGTGCCGGCGTCGGCCTCGAACCCGCCGATGCAGAATATTCCTGCGCCATTGACGACAAAACGAGTTGGTGCGTATCCGAGAACGGGCATGACGATCCTTTTCAGTAAATCTTCCGTCATTGCTTCCTTATCGTTGCCATTTTTGTGTTGAATGGCCACGACAACTGAAGCGACTGTTCCATTGCGCATGATTACCACTGACTTTCCGTCAGTTTGCATCCAGGTATCAGGGTTATTCATGGCTTCTGCATAGAGTGCCTTGGTGATTTTTCTGGCCAGCAGAAAAGGTCTGGGTAACATTTCGGGCGTTTCATTTGTTGCATACCCGATCATTACTCCTTGATCTCCTGCGCCGCCAATGTCAACACCAGCGGCAATATCTGCCGACTGAGGAACCATATTCAGGCGAACGTGGTTCAACTGGCATCCAGTGATCTCTTTGTAAATGGCTTTGATATTTTTTTCACATCCGCCGATAAAAGTCTGGAGATCTTCCTGTGTTTCCGCTCCTGCAATCCGGCATTCACCGGTGACATAGACTTCTCCATGTCCTCCGGTAACCTCAGCCGCCATACGCCCGACCATTTTATTGGGGGCGACGTCGAGATTTGCTTTCATGCATTCATCAACGAACATGTCTGCCATTCTATCACAGATTTTGTCCGGATGGCCTGGCGTTACGCTTTCTGCTGATCTTTCCATCTTCTTCAGTTCGTTTTGGGGCATTCCTGAGATCATAACGTTTTCTCCTCTAAAAATTGGTTGTTAAGGGACGGTAAATCCAATGCCTATCATTGGATTTGGTAAATTTGTTACCTAACGCAAAGCTACTAAATTTTAGTCTGAATGTCAAGCTAATAAATATTCGAAGTTTATTTAATATAAACCCTTGTTTTATAATTTATTTGTGTAAATAATTAGTGATATTTTATCTTAATAAATCAAGGGCTATTCCACTGTCACAGACTTCGCTAGATTTCTTGGTTTGTCCACGTCATAACCTTTGGCCACGCCAAAATAATAGGCGAAAAGTTGGAGTGGGATGACGGAAATGAGCGGGGTGAGCATCTCGAGAGTTTTTGGAATATAAATTACGTCGTCGGCAATTTTGGCAATTTCTTTGTCGCCTTCCGTAGCAATGGCAATTATTTTCCCACCACGCGCCTTAATTTCTTGCATACCACTTAAATTTTTTTCATAGACACTATCTTTCGGGCAAATAAAAATTGAGGGAAAACTTTCATCGATAAGGGCAATCGGTCCATGCTTCATTTCTCCGGTAGGATAACCTTCGGCGTGAACATAAGAAACCTCTTTTATTTTTAGGGCGCCTTCCAAGGCAATGGGAAAATTATATTTCCTTCCTAAATACAAAAAATCTTTGGCGCTCGAATATTTTTTGGCAATCTTTTTAATTTCTTTGGAATTTTTTAAAATATTTTCAATTAGTGTTGGAATTTTTTTTAACTCCGAAGCGATTCTTTTACTCATCACATTCGACATAGATCTTTGTCGACCAAACATCAAAGTCCAAAGCGTCAAAACCACAAGTTGCGTGGTAAAAGCTTTGGTTGAGGCTACCCCAATCTCTGGACCAGAGAGCGTGTGTGTGCCGGCATCGGTTTCGCGCGCAATTGTTGAACCAACGACGTTCACGATTCCCAGTGTCAGCGCCCCTTTGTTTTTGGCTTCGCGAATGGCGGCTAGGGTGTCGGCTGTTTCTCCGGATTGAGAAATTGCCACCACTGCCGTCGAAGAATCTAGAATTGGTTTTCGATAGCGAAACTCGCTGGCATATTCCACTTCTGTTGGAATGCCAGCATATTCTTCGAGCATATATTCTCCAACCAAACCGGAATAATGGGAAGTGCCACAAGCAACAATGATAATTTTTTTGATCTTTTTTAGTTTTTTTTCGATCGAACGAAGACCGCCAAGCATTGGCGTGCTAGTTTCTGAAAGAAAGCGGTCGATTCTTCCCAACATTCCATTGCGAATCACTTCCGGTTGTTCGAAAATTTCCTTGAGCATGAAATGTGCAAATCCGCCCTTTTTTGATTCTTCCAGTGTCCAAGTTAATTTGGAAATTTCTTTGCTAACAAGTTTGTTTTTAATGTTTGTAATTTCAAAACTATCGAAAGTTATTTCTGCCATTTCTCCATCATCCAAATAAATTACTTTGTCAGTGTGACGAACAATTGCGCTGGCGTCGGACGCTATGATAAATTCATCTTTGCCAATTCCCAAGATTAAGGGAGAGCCATTTCTAGCAATGATTATTTTTTCCGGTTCGTTTTTGTTGATTATTGCCAAGCCATAGGTTCCGCGAATAAGTTTCAATGCTTCTAGCACTGATTTTTTGAAGTCTAGTTTTTTATTAAATTCTTCGATGAGATGGGCCAGAACTTCCGAGTCGGTTTCGCTTAGAAATTTATGTTTTTTCTTTCGCAGTATTTTTTTAAGTTCTTGATAGTTTTCAATAATGCCATTGTGTACTAAAAAAATATTTCCCTGGCAATCTCCGTGGGGGTGTGAATTTTCATCACTGGGTTTTCCGTGTGTTGCCCAACGTGTGTGTGCGATGCCGATATTTTCTGAAAAATTTCTATTGCCGATTTTATTTTGCAACTCTGCTACTTTTCCCATCGCCTTCACGGTGGTTATTTTTTTAGCATCTAGAATTGAAAAACCCGAGCTGTCGTAACCGCGATATTCTAGTTGTTTTAGCCCTTCCATAAGAATTGGAACAGCTTTTTGTTTGCCAATATAAGCGATTATTCCACACATATGGTTATTTTAGATTATTAATTATTTTTAATGCTTCTTTTAAATTTTTTATTTCATAATCCGTATTTTTGCAAATCAAATTTTTATAGCGACCTTCTTTTCTGCGCAGTCGAAGCGTGATAATTTTTTTATTCTTCTTTTTTGCAATCTCGATTTGTTCCGGACGATCATCAATTAGGATTATTTTTTCCTCAAGAGATAATTCTAGCTTCTCAGAAACTTCTTTTATATCATCAGCTTTATAATTTTTAGTAATTATTATCTGACTAAAATATTTTTTCAAATCAGAATTTTTAATTTTTAATTTTTGAAATTTTTCATGGCCATAAGTTATGAGGAATAAATCTTTTTTGGGAAATTTTTCTAGAAATATTTTCACATCAGAAAAAACATAGCTTTCAAGATTGGCTGTGAAGTCGGCTAATTCGTTAGCTAACTTTTCATGATTCAGTCTTTTGATTTTTTTGAGAGCGGAAATTTGTTTTTTAAGGTCATAGTATTTTCCCAAAGCTTGGTCTTTTTTTCGAAAAGAATAATAGGAATTTTCAAACTCCAGCTTGCTTACGCCATTTTTAATGAAAATATTGATCAAATCAGTCTTGAATTTTTTGGCATTAAATAAGACATCATCGAAATCTATAAAGAGTTTCATATTTTTTTGTTCATTATTTTCATTATGACTTTTGCTAGTTTATCGCTGTCATGACGAATAAAAGATTGTCCATTTTTTATCGCTTCGATTCTAATATTTCTTATAATATCCGCTTCAATTATTTTATATCTCAATTTCACTTCTTCCATTTTTTTTACAACAGAACTTTTCCCTTCCCTTGTTTCGTATTTTTTTATCAAAGAAGGATTTATTTTTTTATTATTAAAAATGACCGTATCGATTTTGGACGAGCCAAGCATTTTATTTATCTCGCTAGTATATTTTTCTAAACTAAAATTATCAGTCTGTCCTTTTTTATTAGTAAGGTTGCATACATAAATAATTCTAGCTCGAGAGTTATTTATTGCTTCTGGTATATTTTTGGCTAATAAGTTTGGCATAATAGAGCCATAATAATCTCCAGGTCCTATTATAATCAGGTCGGCTTTTTTTATTTTCTCTAATGCTTTTCTATTGGCTGGAACTATGGGTTTTAGAAATATTTTTTCTAGTCCGATTCTTCTTATCTCCTCATTATGGTCAAGATTATTTTCTCCAATAATAATTTTTCCATTTTTAAGTTTTATGTGCATTCGCACACTTTTATTGATAACCGGAATAACTTTTCCTTTGATGTTTAATATTTTAGAAGCCTCTTCCACTCCTTTTTCAAAATTACCACTAACTTTCTCTAGCGCTGACAAAAAAATATTGCCGAAGTTGTGACCTTTCAGTCCGCCTTGTTTAAAGCGATAGTTCATAAGTTTTCGTAATGTTTCAGAAGACTCTGATAAAGCTACTAAGCACTGCCTGACATCACCTGGAGGAAGTACTCCCAGTTCATCGCGAAGCATACCGGTTGAGCCGCCATCATCTGCCATCGACACAATCGCCGAAATATTAACCGGATATTTTTTTAGTCCTGATAGAAGCATAAAACTCCCAGTTCCTCCGCCAATTGTGACAATATTTTTTAGACGCATTTTTTTAGTTTAAATATTTTTTCCTAAAAAACCCCATAATTTCAAAAAGATCATTCGTTGCGTTTCATAAATCATTTTGTTTTCAATGATTACGCCGACCGGCAAGCCTTGTGAATCGCGGGAAATGAAAGCGCATTTGTTGGCATAAATTAAAATAAAAGTGGCAGAATCTTCATCTGTATCCATCCAACGCCTTTCGTCCAATCCATGCACGCCACCACCCTTGGCCAAAGAAATGCATTTTACCGCTATTTCTTTTTTTATTCTTTCTTTGGTGAAGGTTGGGTAGGCTTTATTGATATCCGAGCTGGCCTCCGTTGAAGAATAAATATAATATTCCCTATCTTTTTTATCCAATTCACTCATTGAAAAAAGCAGATCGTCCAGAATTGTTCTAATTCCACTTCTATTTTCATAAAATTTAGAAGTCGGTTTCGCTCCTTCCTTGCCCTGAATTGATTTGAGCTCCGGAATAAGGGAAAGAATTCTATTTTCTGTTTCTTTGATTTCTCGTTCCTTATTTTTCAAAATTTCCAAAAGTTTTTCCGGCTCCTCAGCGACAAATTTTTGCTTTTTTTCTTGATAATAATAGCTGATCAAGCCCATTTCCTGAAGTCTTTTTAGGATGTCATAGGTAGTTCCACGATTAAGTTCGGAGATTTCTGCCAGGCCCCGCACCGAGATTGCGCCATATTCAAGCAGTTTTAAATAAACTTTAATTTCTTTGTCATCCAGACCTATCTTTTTTAAAATTGAGATATCCATTTTTTTATATTTTAAGTTGTTATATGAATTATAAACTTGATATGTAAAGAAAAAGAAGATTAAATGCATTAATTTAATCTTCGGGGGGGGTAAAAGTGAAAGGGGGAGGAAGGAATGAAGGAGAGGAATAAAAGTGGGTGAGGGAGGAGAAGGGAGAGGGGAGGAAGGGAAAAGGAAAGGTGAGGATGAGGAAGGAGGAGAAGGAAGAAAGAGAAGGAGGAAGAAGAGGGGAATAAGGTGGAAAGGGATTGGGTGGTGGTAAAGGAAAGAAGAATGAGGTAGGAGGGAAATAAAGTACAAGGAGATGTAAGTTTGAGGGTGAAGATGAAATCATTGAATTCATCGTTTTATCCCTGACATAATCGCCAAGTATTTTTATTTGCATTCCTGCTCGGGTTTCACTTTTTGTTGTTTATAAAGAACTTATTATCTTCAGTATATATCATTCTAAATTATTGTCAAGTCTTTTTCTACTGATTTTATATGAATAACTAATTACGCCTATTTAAAGCAGTTTTATGAAATAATATTGTCAATTTTATTCCTGCAAATAAAAAGTTATCCACAGGTAAGTTTATCTGAAAAGGTTCAAATTTACATTTTATTAAAATTTAAAAATTATAAGAAAATACTATATTTAAGCCCGACTATTGATTTATTTTAAATCCCTTGTTATACTTATTTTGTTTTGTATATTAAATATTCCGCGATAGCTCAATGGTAGAGCAATTGACTGTTAATCAATTTGTTCCAGGTTCGAGTCCTGGTCGCGGAGCATTGCGCAGAAACCACCTTCAAAAGAGGTGGTTTGTGCGTTATATAAGCCAAATTCAGGAGGTTCGAACCTATCAAAAAATAGGCCTGACGAGAACAGGACTGATAATGACCAAAAAACGCATTTAACCCTGTAATAATGGGATTTCGAAGAGGTTCGAACCTAAATTTGGAAATCTGATAGAATAAAAAAATAACTCCTCGCATTTTTCGCGTGGAGTTATTTTTCTCTGACCAATTCCTTTAGTTGTCCTTGAAGTTTCGTAGAGCTGGCGTAGGCAAGTTCCATCTCCTTACTATCCGGCGGGTCCGTTGCTTTTTCGTAAATTGCCCTAGAAGTCTTTGCGATCTTCTTTATTCGGAGAATTGGGTTTTCTTCTCCGATAACAAACTGGCTGTCTTTCATATGGAGGTCTTGGCCAAGGCTCGCAACCAGTTGTTTTTTGCCGCGCCAATCTCCATTTTTGAACCTTTCGCAAATATCCTCGGCAACATCCATGGTCTTTTCCAGTTTTTCCATCCAAGTTTCCTTTGGAGCTTCTTCATTCCTCAGGGCATTGTCCAAGAGCTCTTGTTCCTTGCGTAATTCTTGCTTCTTGAAGCTGAATTCTGCCTCTGACAGCTCGTTATTGAGCCGCATGTCTACAAGTCTACTAAGTTTATTTTTACTGGCCTCAAGGGCTCGAGTTTGGCTGTCGTGGATCCGCTTACCAGCTCCCAGTTCTTCGGCATAATTCTTTTTGAGGTGCTGGATTGCGAATTCCTTGAAGCCGGGCGGGATGTCGATTGTTTGTATGAGCTGTTGAATTTGTTCTTCTAGTTTTTTCTCTTCCACAGATTTTCTTCCGGGGCAGTTTGGATCTCTCCTTTTTGAGCAATGGTAGAAAATGTAATGATGAACATTTCCATTTTTATTCTTTTTAGTTTTATTCTCAGCCGTAATCATAGCCCCGCAAATTTTACAGCGCATTATTCCAGTATAGGCAAAGTCGTAGTTTTTAGGACGCGTATTTCCCCTCAGGCCAAGCATCGCTTGAATCTTATCAAATTCTGTTCTAGTTATCATGGGTTCGTGCTTACCTTGAATCCAATTGCCACTGCCTTTAGGAAATTCAAACCAGCCATAGTAGAAGGGGTTATGAAGCATGGCATACCATGAAGCGATCGAGACTTTGCCACCTTTTCTGTTTGTGAGACCCCATTCTTTTATCGCTAGGTTGTAAGTTTCATTGACGGTATATTTTCTCGAGATAACCGTCTTCCACATTTTCTTCACTAAATCAAATCTTGCTGGATCATTTATTATTTCTTTTTCTCCTTTGATTTTATTTGGATTGTAGGTATAGCCCAAGACGCTCATATTGGGACACCAGCCTTTCTCAGCTTTAAGGCGAAGCCCTCGCTTGGTGTCTACACTCAAGTCGCGAATGAATTGGTTGGCCATGCCGAGCTCTACCGCCATCATCAAGACATTGTCGCTCGGATAGTAGTTTCTTCCAAAGGTTAGGACATGCTGGATTATTCCTTGCTGAAGCATCCAGCTTATTTCTCCGCCGTCCACTGGATTTCTAGCTAGGCGATTTAATTTCCAGCAGACTATTCCATTAGCTTCGCCTTTCTTGATTCTTTTTATCATGTCCTCAAATACTTCTCGACCCGGAGCCTTGGCCGATTTGGATTCAGAAAATACCCGCACAACTTCTATGTTTTGCTGTTCGGCTATTTGGGTAAGTTCTCCTATCTGAGCCTCAATGGATTGCATTTGGCGATCCTCGCTTTCAGAGGACTTTCTTGCATAGAGGAAATATTTAATTGGTTTAGCAATTTCTTGATTCATTTCTTTTTTTGTTTGGGTTTTGTAACAACACAATACCCGAAACACGAATAATAGCTAGTGCCTAATTTTGTCGAGCCCTCGATCTCTTCTAGCCTTTGCAATATCGGCACTCAAGTTGGCGATATTGTAGATAGCTCCTATGTTTATTTCCACGTCTGGTTTGTAATTTGGATCATAATATCCCGCCATAATCATCAATTCTTTCCAGTCCTGGAATGTTCCCTTAAGCATCTTGGCCGCGCCAATCTTTACCATTTCACTCATTCCCATTCCTTCATATTCCAAAATTGTACCTATGAAAATCTTGAGTTTTCTTGTGTTGTCGTGACCTATTCGTGCTGCGCTCGCAATATTTGTTGTGTTGTATGTTTCCAGGGCGCACCTGGTGGCATTTC
The DNA here is from genome assembly GCA_049303795.1 of Candidatus Moraniibacteriota bacterium. Lineage (GTDB taxonomy): Bacteria > Patescibacteriota > Minisyncoccia > Moranbacterales > UBA2206 > UBA9630. The sequence goes on along the minus strand of JBAQNM010000008.1, from coordinate 52,586 downwards.
CCCAATATTCTTTGTTGCTCTTGTCCATATACAGAGCTGACCAAGCTTTGAATTTGGGTGTCATTTTTCTGTCAAATTCTGCGAGCATTATTGCTTCTGCCATCTCGTCTTCTTGAGATTCCTTAATGGCCATAATAGTTCTCTTGCTCCTTTTTTCTTTTTTTGCCATATTCTTCTGGCACAGCGTCAGATTTGCTTTATGAACCATTTCTGACACCGTGACTGATTAACTTTTTACACTCATCGCTAATGAACCAGGAGTATTTATCCTTGAGAATTATGTTTTGTTCTTGTTTGCCAATAAAATGTGATTCGTCTTCTAAGTCGTCATCTGTACCTACTAATTCAAGAAGAGTCATTTCCTGCATTATCTTCAGAGCGGTGGGCCTAGAACATTTAAGAATTTGCATAACTTCGTTTGTGCCTAACTGGCCATTATTATAAATCAAGTGCTTAAAAATTTTGGATCGATTTGGCAAAGCTGAGTCCAATGCTACTCGTATGGTCATCACTAAATCATCTCGGGTTATGTTTTTTCGTCCACAAATAAGTGCATGTCCGCGCGTAACGTTATACAGGAGCTGGTTCAATCGATCCGGCATCTCAACTATTATTTGTGTGTGGTTATATTTTTTCTGCCCAGCTGCTTCCTCCCATACATTTATGGGACTTCTAAGTTTTGCTAATACCATAGCTAGGCGAGCAATGATTTGAGTAAGATTCGTATCATCTTTTTCCTTGTCCCATATGATTCCTTGCGGATACTTACTCCAAAGTGTTTTTATGAATTCCTCTGTTGCTTCACGGCAGATAATCTCTTTATCTCTGCATGATGTTTTTAACTGGTTAGCAAGTGCCAGCTCATCTTTTTCTGCGCCATCGATATTGAAGAAAAATAGCCGCGATCCCAAATTTCCCATCACTTTCCAGATCCTTGGTCTTATTGGAGTAGAGGCCGATAGAAGCATAAACAAATAATCACCAATATAACCGCGCTTTCCATGCACTCCACCACTTTTTTCATATCCTTCACCATCTAAGACTCTTATCAAGATCCCGAGCATTTCTTGCACATCTTCATCTCTTTTGGCAAAAATTGGCGCCATATCTCTGACTAAGAGCGTTTTGTATCGTATTTGTGGAAGCATATCAATTTTTTCTAAATCTTCTTTCTTTCTGTTGGCCGCATGTGAAACGAATGATGCCGGAGTGAAGTCATCTGCCGTAAAGACTAATTCTTTGATGGTAGAGAAAAAGTTTAATGTTACTGTTTTTCCGGACGATGGAACGTCAACATAGACGAGCGCGAAGGGATTTTTTACGTCATCTATGAGCAACTGTCCAATCACACTGAGTCCTGCTTCAGCGGCAAAAGCCAGATCGGGAAAGTTGTCACTTAGGATGTTTTTCCACTCCTCAATTCCTATTTTTGTTCTTGGGGTTAGTTTAACGAATCTCTCGTTTTTGGCTGGAGTATTGTTTTTTACATCGTTTTTGATGTCTTCTAATTGTGTAGTTTTACTCATTTGTTTTGTAGCAACTCAACTGCCTCTTTGAACTCCAGACAATAGAGAGCCATAGTTAATTTAATTACATCTCCGTGTTCCTGGCACCCAAAACAATGAAATGAGTTTGTTTCGGGGTAGATATAGAAGCTAGGAGTCTTTTCATCATGGAATGGACAGAGTGAAATAAGATTTTTGCCTGCTTGCTTAAGCTCCAGCTTGTCCCGGGCCACTGCTTCAATCGAATAATTCCTAGCAACCTCGATCTTTTCTTCAAACTTGAACCAATTGGATTTTTTTGATTTGGGATGCATCAGCTGCTGGAAGCGCTTCAGTCGGAAAAGATTTTTCTCCATAGCGGTGAGTTCCGGCATAACGAGTTTTCTTATTAGTTCCTCCCCGAACCACTCAGAGAAGCTATCCGTCTTCATGGAATAAAGCCTCCTTAGTTGATCTTCAATAGCAGCTTTCTTTTCACATATGTCTGCCTCAACTTCTTTGATTTTTATTGGGATTATTTTCCTGGCTTCAGGGAAAAGCTCAAGCAATTCCCGGTCAGTAAATTTTGGTGCTTTATATTCCATATTTTTAAGGCGGTGATTTAGTGTCTGGAATGTCCCGATAAGCAACACGAAAAAGTTCCACTAGCTGTGTAGCATATTGGCAAGCTTCTTCTTCGGAGACATCTAATCCCAATTCCTCGCGATGCAATCTCACTAATTCTTCTATTTCTTTTTTAGAAAATGTAGTCATATGATTTCGTGTTACTGTATTTAGTGAAACACGAAACCCATGCTTAAAAACATAGCCAAGTTACTTAAAACAAGCGAAAAAAAGCGCCTTTTAAAGCGCTTTTTTATGGATGCAATAGTTAAGTAACTTAATTAAGTCTGCTTGTTGGATGTATGATTGCTTAAACGTTTTTGGTAGACCGCATGAGTTATTATCTCTGCTTTTATTTTATCAGCTAGCTCTAGACGCTCACCAGTAAAAGCTTTTTTGATGCTTACGATATTTGTAAGGTGGTATTTTTGTGACTTTCCATCACGACTTCTGTATATCCTGCATCCGGAGTGGGTATTTAAAAAATTCATGCATCGTAGAAAGTCATCAGTTTCCAGTGTATCAGTTTTACTTAATATAGCATCAGATAATGCCTTAACATGCTTAGAAAAATTCAAACCCTTAACTTCAATAGCCTCCGGATAATCTTTGTTTATTATTATAAAACGGTTAGTCCTATTAGTTTCTTTGACTACTGTTATGTGCTGAATATTAGGCTTGTTGTTTTTTGAAATATCTTGCCGTAGAGCTGGCTGTCCAGATTGTGCTGATATGGAATTATGAAGATACGCAGTATCCGCATTGCTTGCATTATGTGGAATTGCAAAAGAGAGTGTCTCACCGAGTCCTTTGGTTAGAATGTCATGTACTTTGCAAATAGTAGCGAATTCCTTTTTTATTTCATCAGCTACTTCATCATTAGTCATAAAAAATAGATCAGGTCGTTCTTCAGAAGGTAAGTCCTCGCTAGGAATAAGTTTACTCAGTAAGCCTTCATCTAATATTTTTTCCAAAATTAAACTATTCCTAATATACCTAATATAGGCATCGCGAGCTGATAAAAAAAGATCGCCGTCGTCTTTTCCCGCACGATCATGCACGGCCTGAAATCTTTGATTAAGGCCATACCTAGCAAACGCAATTTCTGCTGCCAATTCATTCATAAGTTTTCCCTTTTCTTTAATCTACCCTAGCGAGCGGAAAAAATCAATCAAACACTTGTATATTAAGCTGTTTGATGGTATTTTATTAATGTCACACTCAACTGAATATGATTAGCACGAACGCCCTGATTATCAGGCGAGGTTGTTCTTGGAACAGGGCAACCTTGCTAAAACAATTGAGCGCAACCTCGTGTTCGTGTTCAGTTGGGTGTGACAACCAGCAGGTTGTCCTTTTTTGTTGCTTATTTTTTATGGAACACAAAGAAAATCATAAAAGTAAATTTAATTATTGGCTATTGATATTGGCTATATGTTTTGTGATGGGCGGATATGTATTGGGGTATATTAATGGCATGGTTTCTACTGAAAGTAAATTTCTCGCAAAGAAAGTAAACCTTGCTGGAGTGTCTTTTAATAAAGACGACACCATCGAACTGAATTCCTTTTCATGCACACCCAATGATACAGACGGAGATTGCAGTAAGCAGGTTATAGAAAATTATCAACGTATATCAACTCATCATTTTGATTATTGCAGGAAAGTACTGAATGATTACTCACAAAATACAATTTCTAGAGCCAAAGAACTCAAAGCCAATATGCTCAGTAATAACATGAATGTATTTCCACTCCCGCTCAGAGTGCCAACGGCATATTGCAATGACGGAATTATAAGTTATTCGGAAAATAATTCCGGCACATGTTCCAGCCATGGAGGGGTACGATTATGGAATTGAGATTGATTATGAAAATAACGAAATTAAAAGATAAACTTTCGCCTCTGGTTCTAACTTCTTTTTCATTTTGGTTTCTTTGTGTACTGGCATTTGTTGGTATTTTTATTTTGATTGAAAACAAAACAGCCACTCAAATTTCAAATACACACATTTTGATGCTTGTCCTTGCTGTTGTGATGGGCGTAATTTCTTTTAGTGTTGGACTAATCGCAATTACTTATAAATTGCAAGGGAAAAATATTACAAAAAATAATCCAATATCTGCATGTATAAAAGCTGCTCTTATTCTAACAATTTTACCAATATTTCTTTTATGGAATATCTTGCAGCCAATTGAATTATTTAGAAAGTTGAAATCTCTTGGTATTAGACAATATTGGAAAGAATTCAAATTTAAAACTTTTGCTCTTAAATCAGGAGCTTTTTTTGTATCTTTTATCATCATTTTGCCAATGTGGATTGGTGGCTATATTGCAACAGCTTGGTTTGTTGGCACCAGAACAGGTCAAATGATTTCTCCAATAATGGTTTCGGGTGGATCAATGTATCCAACATTTCCGAAGGGAGATGATGAAAATTCTGAAAAAATAACTTTACCCACAAGAACAATAACGTATCCGTCAGGCATTGAATTTATGGGACAGAAATTCTTTTCATATGAAATTAAGCGCGGAGATATTGTGGTTTTTTCAAATGATATGGTCAAAGAACTATCTAAAGAAGACACTAGCTACATTAAGCGAGTAGTGGCCTTACCAGGTGATACTATTGAAATCAGGGATAGAATTTTTTATCTAAACAATATACCCCAAAAGGAGCCTTACATAGCCGAACCAAGATCTACGCTTGGCAGTCAATTCTTTTCAGAATGCCAACCAATAACAATCCCGGAAGGAAAAATATTTGTAATGGGAGATAATAGAAAGGCTAGCCAAGATTCTAGATCAAAATTAGGTGTTATTGATTATGACGATATACTCAATGTCATTCCCTTGGAAAAACAGCATGGTAAGCTTGATAAAAATTGGCGCGATACTACTCATGACCTTGATAACAGCTCTCTTGTTGTTTTAGATACAAATAAATATACAAATTTAGTAAATGAAAAACGTAAAGAAGTAGGCTTGCCACCATTAAAATATCAATCAAGACTCGAACAATCAGCCAAGCTTCGAGGTGATGTCATATTGAAATATGCCGATTTTTCTTTTGATGCCGACAAGAGTGGTTATGGTATGAAAAAAGCCATGCGTGATGCTGGATACTCAAATATTGTTTATGGAGAATTACCAACACAGGGATATTATAGCTCCGAAGAGCTTATAGAAAATCAGTTTGAATTTCCGGAATCCAAAGAATTTATTTTAAGTAAGGAGTACCAGGATATTGGAGTTGCGGTTGTGCGAGGAGAAATGAATGGTTGCCCTACTCAAGTAATTATTCAACATTTGGCAGGTTATTCGCCACCGAATTACAAGCAGTCAGATATTGATTCCTGGAGATCAACTGTTTCTGATCTGAAGAAAATAAAACCAGGCTGGGAGGATTTGAAGAAATACGATATTTATTACAAGGAACATAAAAAGGATATTAATCGGATAAACTCTATAATTTCAGAAAGGATTTCAAATGCAAGAATGATATTATCCAAAATGGAAACAAATCAATGGCTTAGTGCTGAAGAGCAGGGATTGATTGATCGAGATGCTACACTATTTAGGGAACAGAATAAATTAGCTGACAAATTGAATGATTAGAATTTTTAAATCATATGACATTAAAGACATTTTACTCACTCAGAATATTTTTCAGACTCTTGCGAATGATCTTGGCGCTTTTTGCGCTTGTGGATGGCGCCATTGTTGCTATTGGCCTGTATAAGCTGGAATTTGGCCGTGAGCTGCTTATTTATGCCACCTGGACCGCTCTTTGGGCTCTATTGGTTGTCCTTTTGACAGAAGTGATGGAGATTGTTTCGGAAAAAATTGATCGACTAAAAACAGAAGGTTAAATATCGTATAAAATTACCTCTTTTGCTACTTACTTTTACCGGCTTCAGGTCGGTTTTTTCTATTTGCGCTTTTCCCTTAATTTGGTATAATTATACATAGTATTATGATACATAGTAAAACTTTATCAATATGAAAAAAGAAGCACTAAATAAGGCATGTTCTGAAATCGCAAAGAATGTAAAAAGGCTCAAAAAAAAGAATCATCTTTCCAAGAGTGACTTGGTTAGGGAAACAGGGCTTGATTATCACACCATTGCAAAAATCGAGAGTGGGCGGACTCCGGATCCAAGAATTAGTACTATAAAAAAGATTGCCGATGCCTTCAAGGAACCCCTTGAGGAGCTAATTAAATAATAAAAATCATGACTCCAAGAAATAAAGACATTCAAGCTAGACCTTTCTTAAAGTGGGTTGGTGGCAAAGCTCAGTTATTGTCTCAATTTGAACAATACTATCCAAAAGATTTCAATAATTACTTTGAGCCTTTTATTGGAGGTGGCGCTTTGTTTTTTAATTTGAGCCCGACAAAAGCTCACATAAATGACGTCAATGCAACGCTTATTTCTACATATAAGAATATAAAAAATAAGCCTGAGGAAGTAATGAAGATTCTTAAGAAGTTAGAGAATGAATATAAAAATGGAAATGAAGAAAACCAAAAGGAGCTTTTCTATAAAATAAGAGATAAATTTAACAATACATCGAATACTGAACTAAAAAAGAGTGCTTATCTTATTTTTCTAAATAAGACTTGCTTCAATGGGATGTATAGGGAAAATTCAAAAGGTGGTTTTAATACTCCATTTGGAAAGGCAAAAAATCCAACCATTCTTGATAGAGAAAATATCTTGTTAGTTTCAAAAGTTTTAAAACATACAAAGTTAACATCTGTTTCATTTGAAAAAGCTGTTGCAGAAGCAAAGAAAGGAGATTTTGTTTACTTCGATCCGCCATATCATCCATTAACTGAAACAGCTAAATTTACCAGTTATCACAAGGATAGTTTTACAAAAGAAGATCAGCTGAAACTCAGGAATGTTTTTGATGAACTTGATAAAAGAGGCTGCTATGTGATGTTGAGTAATTCGCACACGCCATTCATCAATGAAATATATAAAAAATACCGTCGTGAGACTGTCATGGCAAATAGGGCGATTAACTGCAAAGCTAGCGGAAGAGGAAAAATTAAAGAGCTTTTGATTTTGAATTACTAGGATAAATTATAAAAATGGCTAACAAGATATTATCATCAGTAAAAGAAAAGCCATTTTTTAAGGCAGATAATTTTGTTCTTTATAATATCGATGCCTTGAAGTTGCTGAGTCAATTGCCGGAAGGTTCAATCGATATGATTTTTGCGGATCCGCCGTATTTCCTTTCAAGTGGAACATTTACATGTCAGAATGGAAAAATGGTTAGTGTTAAAAAGGGAGACTGGGATTTGAGTAAAGGAGTTGAGGATGATTTTAATTTCCACTTGTCTTGGATTGAGGCCTGCAGGAGAGTGTTGAAGCCTCATGGAACTATTTGGATTAGCGGAACATACCATTCAATCTATCAATGCGGATTTGCGCTTCAAAAGCATGGCTTCAGAATCCTTAATGATATTTCTTGGTTTAAGCCAAATGCATCACCAAACTTGAGCTGTCGCTTTTTTACTGCAAGTCATGAAACACTGCTTTGGGCGCGAAAAGACCAAAAAGCTGGTCATATCTTCAATTATGATTTAATGAAAAATGGTGAGTGGCCTGAAGACCAAATGAAAAAGAGTGGTTTGCAAATGAGATCTGTTTGGTCAATCAATACCCCTAAGAAAGAAGAGAAGTTTTTCGGAAAGCATCCAACACAGAAGCCGTTGGATTTGCTCAATAGGGTTGTTCTGGCAAGTACAAACAAGAACGATGTCGTGTTAGATCCGTTTGCGGGAAGCTCGACGACAGGGATTGCAGCAGTGAAACACGGGAGGAAGTTTATCGGAATAGACTTGGAAAAAAAGTATTTAGACTTATCAATAAAAAGGTTTAATCAACTAAAAACAATACAATGAAAAACCTAGATTTTTACAGGAACACATTAAATTGCAATAGTAATGACGAAGTGTTTGATTGCCTTATTAAAAACATTAAGCCAAGTATTCTGCTGTGGTCATATTTTGTGAATTGGGACAAGGTGTTTGAAAATACCAAGAAAATTGAGCTTGCTTTGAATAACCTGAATTATTTAGTTGGCAAGGAAAACTTTGATGAGGAGTTTAGATTCCTAGTCAAACAAAACCCCGAAGCCATAAAAGCCATTCCTGCCTTAGTGGTCAGGGATGGAGGCAATAGTGCAAGTTTCAAAATTCTTGTTGATTACAAGCACAAAAAATTTGTTTATGAGGAGTATGATTTTAGTAAGGAAAATCCGACCGATGAAGATGTGGAAAAATATCTTAAATTTGTTAAGGAATCAGGATTGAAGGATTTGATTATATCTCAGAAAATAAAAAATCTTGTCGACTATATGATTGGCGTTGAGGCTGGACTTGATAGTAATGGACGAAAAAATAGGAGCGGGCATTACATGGAAGATATAGTCGAATTCTTCATCAGTGATTTATGTAAGAGAAATGGCTTTGAATATCTCAAAGAAGCGACTGCTGGAAAAATTAAAGCTCAATGGGGCTTTGATGTGCCAGTTGATAAGTCCTCCCGGAGATATGATTTTGTTGTTAAAAATGGTAAAGAGCTATTTATTTTTGAGACTAATTTTTATGGAGGCGGTGGTTCAAAGCTGAAATCTACGGCTGGCGAATATAGGAACCTCTTTGATGTATTGGATGGAAAGTATAAATTTATTTGGATTACTGACGGCAATGGTTGGAAAACTACACAGCGTCCATTGAGAGAAACCTTTAATCATAATGATTATCTTCTTACACTCGATATGATTGAAAAAGGGGCATTGGATTTCATTACAAAATAAACCAATTAGCAAGGATATTTTTAGTGTCATTTTTTTATTTTATTTGTTATAATGAAAAAAGAAATAATACAAAAACAAAATATGAAAAAACAGTTGCCTAAAATACATAGTCAACATTTTATTCTTACGAATGATAGGATGATTCGAACTGCGCTCAAAGAAAAACTGGAAGAGTCTTATGGAAGTCTTAAAAATACGAAGATAATTGAAGAACTGGGACTTACTCATGGCGAGGCTCGTATTGATATTGCCGTTGTTAACGGTGTTATTCATGGCTATGAATTAAAAAGTGACAAAGATACCCTCAAGAGATTACCTGGTCAAATTGAAGTATACAATACAGTTCTCGACAGAGTGACATTAGTGGTGGGTAAAAATCATTTGCACGAAGCAATAAAAATAGTTCCTGATTGGTGGGGCATAACAATTGCAAAAATTGTAGATTCAAATAACGCAGTTTCTTTTTGCAAGATAAGAGAGGCTGAACAAAATAAAAATCAAAACAGCGCGGCTGTCGCAGCACTGTTATGGAGAGAAGAGGCGCTGGGGATTTTAGAAAAAATTGGACAGGACAAAGGCATGCGTTCAAAAAATAGAAAAGCTATATATGAGAGGCTAGCTGAAGTTTTGGATAAAAAAACCTTGAAAGAGATAGTCAGGGAGCAATTGCGCTCTAGGTTAAACTGGCGATCTGAGCTACAGTGCATGCCAAGTGTCGATTAATTCCGGCTCGCAACCAGGTTCTTGGAGTTCCAGTTTTCTTCGTATGTATATCTTTACCTTTTTCTTCGATATAATCATCGCCAAAACAAAAACCTGCACCAGCAAATTCTGGCTGGTCTGATAGTAGTTTCGCTTGTGGTGGATACTGAGCAAATCCACCACTTTTTGGTGAACGCAAGCCTCTGCCTCGCATAATCATCCACTCGGAATGGGTTGTGTATCTTATGCTCGCACTCGGGTTTACATTGCCAGTCGGTTCTTTATAAATAGGGTGCTGAATTGTATAATCTGCGAAGGAGGGTTTCCTTGTAAGATTTTTTATTAAATTTACCCAGTTTGTCCAGTCTGTACGAGGTATTCGGTATAAATCGGGCGTAGTGAATTGTGTTAAGTCCGGAGGGAAAGCGCCACTCGCTATAGCAAATGTTTTCCACTTATTTATATTAGGAATGCTGTTAATCTTGCCAGTAAGCGTAGAATAATCTTCGTCCGTGATTTTTAGATCAACTATTAAATGTATGATTTCTTCTTTCAAATCATAGCTTTTCAGAAACTCGTTGATTTTAGTTGCAATGGAATCTTCGCTTATATCAGATCGTGACAATCTCAAGCATAATTCAGCGTTATGCTTTTTTACTAGTGAAATGATGCCATTTTTAATATCAGCATCGTAACTCAAATGCATTACCGGTATTGTTGAGATGCCTGCGCTATCGCCCGTAGTTAGTACATTTTTTAATCCCTCTAATATAATTGGTGCATGCAATAATTTGAAATCTAAAAAGAAATGTTTATTTCCCCAATGTTTTTTGATATCTTGTGCTATTTCATTCGATGTTGACTCAAAAATTTCTACTGATTCCATGAGTAGTTCAGCTGGACTCTGCACTTTTGGAGCTTCTCCCTTTTTCGCTTTTTTTGGTTGAGGCATCAGCAGTTCCAATAGCGGAATAATGAAGTTTTTATTTTCATCCTTTAGCTCTTGGAGAGCTTCTTTCTCAGCAGCCTTCCATCTTAATATGGGTGTGTAAATTTTTGAATCAGACATATTATTTTTTCCAGGATATTTCAGGGAAATATGTCCTGATTTTAGCCTGATTGATTATGTTATTTAAATAAATATATTTATCACCCCCGCGTCTCATTTTCCCAGCCACAATGGCTATGTGTATTCCCAATTCTTTTGCTAAACTTTCAGCGGCTATAGGCATGGAGATTAGTCTTGCAGAACTATTGATCCATTTGTTTTCAGGAACAAGGGCTTCGCATGCTAATTTGTCTGCATCATTCTCTTTTGTATTTGATAGATCTGAATTTTCTAAATCGTCATAAAAAAAGTTTGAATTATCATCGTAATGTAGCGCTATATGTGCCAATTCATGCATTAAATTAAACCAGAAATTATCAATGCGATCATATCTAAGAGTTAACCCTATAATGGGATTTTTTCCATGAAGCATTAATGCTGCACCATCAAGATAAGTTTGTGGAAAATGTGGCTCAATTATTAGTATGATTCCATGTTTCTCAAGAAAATCGCGAGAAAGAAGAGGACCATTTTCCTCAGCACTTAGTTTCGCCAGCTTTTGCATAAAGTCCAAGTTGACAGTGTCTTTTTGAAATTTTTTAACTGATTTTATTTCGTTGGCTTTTTTTACAATCATTGCGGACCAAGCAATCAGCGCATGCTTATCCATTGGCCTAGTTGATCTGTAATTTGTTTTACGAAGCATTCCAGCAAGCTGCATGGGAGATCCAATGGGTTGAAAAAAATTCTCCATCAGTACCTTTATATCTGTTATTTTTGGTAAATCATTGAAATATCCACGTTTCTTCATTTCATTTAATGGAAACCTATTCCATGTAATATCCTCGGCATTTCTAAATTCATCTGATTCTTTCAGAAGGACTTTAGCTGGAATACCTAAGTTAGCCTCAAGAGATCTTATCATTGAAAGGGTTAGTGGGCGTTTGCGAGAAAGGATTTCAGAAACTTTGCTTCTGCTTCCAATATAAGGTACTAAATCTGATGGTTTTAGATTCTGCTGTTCCATCCTGAATAGGATCGCATCAATTGGATCAGGTAAAGATTCAGGGATAGATTTAGACTCGTAATCCTTAACCAATGTTATTAGAAGACTCAGCTTTTCGCCGTCTTCTGAATTGGTGTCGGGATTTTTGTCCATTAGCTCTTCAACCATCTTGAGAGCCCCTTGGTAATCCTCTTCAGTTTTGATAACCTTAATTTTAGTTGTCATAGTTTTGCTTGTTATTACCAACGCGTATATTCATTATGTGTTCCAGCGTTCATTATTAGTACTGCTTCATATGGATAATTAACCTTTGTTTTTAATCTATACCTTACCCCTTTCAAGTTAAATATTACTATGTTATCTGCCAAAAAACTGGCGCTGGCATATCGCTGTTTTATGTCTTGTGGCGTACACCACTTTGCTATAGCCACTTCAGCCTCCCAGGCATCTACCTGTGAACGGACATCAGCGTGCCTTTGCTTGAAAGCATGTAATTTTTCTTTACCGAGGATATTCATTATTATTGACTGTGTAATTGTTCCCATTATGGGAACATAATATCATGTGGCAAAAATATTGTCAATACATAACCAAAAAAGGCCTTTACCGAGGCATTTTATCGGGATTCAAATTTTGCTCACGATCGCGTTGATTTCTCCCTATTGGGCAAGTCTGCCATTTTTGCTTAATCGTTTGACACACGGGCAAACAAGTGGCGATTAGTCCTACTCTGGGTTAATTAACCTAATCTGCCACTGTGGCAATTTGTTGCTCCTTCTTTTTTCAAAGCGGTTCGGACTTCTTCCAGGCTTCGGAGCTAGTGTATAAAGCCACTGATTTTGAGTGGCCTTTTACTTTTTTATAGCCAATAATCACGGTTCCAAAAAATAAAATAAGCCAAAATATCAAATGCTTTACATAAGCTTTTATTTTGGATATCCGAGTGGGATTCAAACTTTTTTATAAACAGGATGGAATAGATGAAATAATTAGGTAATTTTGAATAAGAAAATTTCTCTACGCTTGTTTTGTGTGGTATTATTTTTTTATATGAATGATTTAACAAAAGTAAAACTAGCTAAAATATTTTTTTCTGCGCGTTTTTGGGTTGCAACGATGGTTTTATATTTGACTAGTAGAGATATTTCTACAACTTATGTTTTTCAGCTCATAGGTTTTTATTATGTAATGAGCGTACTTTTAGAATATCCAACCGGAGTCATTGGCGATTATTATTCTCATAGAATATCTGTATTTTTTGGTTATATAATTCTAGCCTTATCATATGTCCTACTTTCATTTTCGGGTGGCATTTTATTTTATGGAGCAACATTGTTTTTATTAGCTCTTGGGGGCTCGCTTGTTTCAGGGAGCGATAACGCGCTTTTACACGCAGTATCCAGTGATTTTAAAAAAGATTATTCACAAGTTAAGTTCTATGGAGTAGTGGTGACATTTTTGGCAGTTTCAATTGGAGGTTTTGTTTCTGCAATTGATTTAAGAATCCCATTATATCTCACGGCAATTTTTTTAGTGGGTGCGTCTTTCATGGTTATTACGACTAAAATCAGGGTGCGAGAAAAAACTGAAGATAATAATTTATTAGGAGTTGGCATAGAAGGTTTAAAATATTCAATGACCAATAAGCAACTTTTGAATATAATGATCGTTTCTGCTTTAATAGGCACTTTCTTCTTTAGTTTTAAATGGCTGTATAATCCATTATTTCTAACATTAGGATTAAATATTGTTTCTTGGGGAGTATTGGCGGGTGTAGCTACGTTACTCGTAGCTGCTGGTGTAAAATTTTATGAAAAGTTTTCAAAGCTGAATATTATTATTGTAACACTTATTTTATTGGTTTCTATTTTATCTATTGGAATTACAAATATGCCAATTATCGCTCTCGCTGGCATGTTCATTGCTCATCTAATGCGTGGATATTTTGAAACAAAGCTTATGGTTGATATGAATTCAGTCATCACAAAGTCAGTGCGTTCAAGCGTCCTTTCATTAAATAGCCTACTTATACGTATGGGAGCGACAGTCTTTATGCTTACTGGTGGAATAATACTGGATAGATTTTCAATGATGATCTTAATGGAAATTTCAGTTACCGCTTTCCTTATCATTGGGATTTACCCGCTAATTAGGATAGTGAGGGTTCAATTTCAAGAAAAGTGATTATTTGATGTAATTTCGCCTAAATTCATAAAACTCATTATTGCAATAATTCTTCAATCTACTTTAAATAATACTTAAATTTATGATATAGCAAATCAAGTTATGACAAGCATTCATTTATTATTTATCGTTACTTGTTTTTGGGTTATGGCGATTGCCTTGGTAGTGACCGCCTTTTCTACTAAGCAAGTAGTCAAGAAATTAGGCGGATGGGTCTTGCGTTTCTATTTTCTATACAACCATTATTTATGCCACTTGCCGAGCCAAAGCCTGGATTTAATGAGACGTATGATGCCACCTTCGAGTTTATTCGCATCATTAAATAAGCGATAAATGATTTAGCAACCCACCAACAGAGAACTCATCTGTGTCAATGGTGGGTCTTCTGTTTTTATACTGTGAAATTTAGCAATTGCATATCCAATTCAAATTTATTAAGATTTAAACTTCTGAATATATCAGCTATTGAGAGCAGAACTGGATAATTAGAGTATAAAAGCTCTAGTTCTTTTTTATCTTTGGGCAAATTTATAGGCTTGAATTTATTAAATATACTTCGATTTTCTCCTTTTATAAAGGGGTAATTTCTCTTCCCTTTGGCATATTCATTGGTTAATAGTTAATAGGTGTTAACTGTACATTTTCTTGACTTTATAATAATAATATGCTATGATGGAAAGCTTTCTTCCATTTATATTTAGAAAGTGTGTTTTTTAAAAATTTTAATAAACTTTCTGAACGCTGTTTACGAACAGTGATTTGGACTTTTTGCGTACGCGCAAGAAGAAATCGCAGTTAAACTGTAAGGAGGAAAAACCATGTACGATCGTTATGACAGAGACAAAAAAGAATTCGAAGAAAACCCGGCTGGTGTAATTATGGGCTACCTTTTCAATCCAAGAATATCCAGCTCAAAAGAAAAACTACATCACCTGGAAAAAGTTTTTGAGCTGGCAACGCAGGCCCATGATCATCGCTTGGAAAATGACTTCATGGGTGAATGGCTCATCCCCAAGATTGTCAGGACTTATCGTGAAATGATAATTACAGAGAAAAAAGAAGAAAAGCGAATAAATGCCGAGTTACTGCATTATCTGAAAAAAATTTATCAAAAGCTGTATCTATTTGCTGAGGGGCCAGGACCTGCTTCACAACTGCACCCAGTTTTGCAAAAAACAAAAGCGGCAATTTTAAAAGAAGTTCTGCGGCACTGGGAATACAAGATTACTGAAGAATCTGGACTTGCATTTGATATACTTATTCAAGCACACAGGGCTTCTCGGTTTCATGTCCATATGCTACCGGCGCAAGAAAAAATGATTGAGGATCTGTTCTTAAGACGTTCCCAGGAACTGGCCAGTTATTCACGCAGAGATTCGGGTATTAATATATCCGAAGTTGACCATTGGATTTTGAAAAAAAATGTCCCGCCGGCCATCCTGGTTATCCTTCGAAAAGCCGTCATCGCTGTTGATGCAGTTGAATCTTCAGCCAAAGCGGCAATCGAAGAAGCAAAGCGGCGTTCAGGAAAGAAAAAATAATTTTTTGAATTTTTAACCCAACAACAGAAAAGAGCTACCTATTATCTAAATAATGGCGTAGCTTTTTTATTTCTCTCTTCTTGACTTTAATTAATTAATATACTATGTTGGATTGTTAAATTTGAATGCTCATTGATAACTAAAAAAGAGAAGGAGAAAAAAATTGAAAAAAATATCGATATTCTTATTGATTCTTGCACTACTTTTTGGGACTGGCTGCCAAAAAGAAACCACTGAAAAAAACTCCAAAGTTTTAACCACTGCCGCAACCCAGACCAACCAAGCTAAATCTCCATATGTTACAAAAATAATAAGGTTGAATGGTGCAAGGAATAGTTTGGTTTTAGTTTCTTTTAACGGCGGAAATTTTGGCAAGTCAAAGTCAGCCGAAGAACTGGAGTTTATAGCTGAGATGTTTCGAGAAGCTGATCTGATTGCCATTCAAGAAGTTAGCACTTCTGATTTTGGCGCTCAAGCAGTGGCTCGTTTGGCTGATGATCTGAATCGAAAAGGAAACAAGTGGGATTATGTGATAAGTAATTCGACCCACAAAAGCAAAGGGAGAGAGCGTTTTGGCTTTCTTTGGAAAACAAGACGTATTAATGCCTTACCAAGGTCAGCAAATTTAATCAACTCCTTGGAAGATAGTTTGGAAAGAGAGCCGGCCAAGATGTTTTTTAAAGTTAACGACAAATCTTTCAGCTTGATGAGTTTTCATTTGGTTCCCACGAAAAAAAATCCATTGAATGAGGTGATTGCGCTTGGCCATAACCCAGATGTTTTTCCTGCGAATAATGCAATTATTGTAGGAGACTTTAATTTAGGCCACGAGAAGTTAAATTCAGTCTTTGAGAATCAGTTGAATTTTAGGCACCAAATCGAAGGGAAAACTTCCTTAAAAAGCAAATTGAAAGACGGTAATTATTACATGAGAGAATACGATAATATTTTTGTTCGTGGTAATATTACCATTTGCCAAGTTGGCATCCTAGATTTTGTCCCATCATTTTCCGATTTGTCTGTCGCCAGAAAAATCAGCGACCACTTGCCAGTATTCATCGAATTCATTCTAAACTAGAAAGCGTATTTTTTAAGATTTAAAAATAGAATCTCAAATTTATAAAGACCGTACGGCATCACCCTGCGGTCTTTGTTAATTTTATGAAAAATTTATTTTTTATAAATATAATTAATCCGGCAGTTAGTGGGCGCCAATAAAAAATGCTCCAAAAATTTGTTTGAAGCATTTTGTTGATTGTTATTAATATTAATTCTCTTTATTTATCTAGCTAAGGCTTGGAAGAAATAGAAAAAGAGCCAGACATCACTTTTTTGCGTTATGAATTAGCTCGGCCCATACAAACATTAGACAAAAATAGAATAAACTAATAGAATTTATTTATGAAAGATGTTAAAGCCCAATATTTAAATTATTTGAATTCAAAAGAAGGAGCGTTGAAATATAATGAATTCAAAAACATACTCTACGGAAAGAAAGATTCATTGATTTCTAATCTTTTTGATATTATTTATCCAAAAATTAAAAATAAAAAAGAACTTGAAATCTTAGACATCGGTGGTGGTGACGGGAAACGACTCAGGCATCTGCTCGCTTTATTTAAACAAAGGAAGATTGCTACTCGAGCCAATCTATTGGAGCCGTCTGAGGAATTTGTAAAAAGTTGCGTGAAGGAATCGTCCAAAAAGAAATATCCTATTAATGTAGAAAAGAGCACCTTCGAGAAATTTTCCACTAAAAGTAAATATGACATAATCTTTTTGATTCATAGTATTTATACTTTCAGAAACAATGCATATTTGGATAAAATCAAAAAGATGCTTAGCGATGATGGCTTGGTGGTTTTTATAGTAAACGACACAAATTCTTTTTTAGGCGGACTCAAAAAAATAACCGACAATCAATATGCTTCATCCAGAAATGAAGTCGATTCACTACTAGACGGGCTTGGAGGGTATGAATGTAAAATTAAAAAATTTGACACTATATTCTCTGGTGTTGTCGCAAAGAACAAAAAGCTTAATAAGAATGGTAATTTGATTTTAGAATGGATAGGGATGAGGCATTTGTATGATATTTCATCCGAAATTAAGGAAAGTGCAAGAAATTTTTTTATCAAAAGACAAGACAAGAATGGCTATATTCATGAAAAAGAAGTTGTTATTATGACAAGGTTTAAAAATAAATGATTTACAAAGTTTGAATATTTTCTAATTGAGGTATTAAAAAGCTTAGAAATATGACCAAGTCCACAATTACAGGAGCTATAAATGCGATGGCACTGGAGTTGCTTAGGCAGCATCCGGAGGGTTTGCATTGGTCAGAATTGATCTCAGAAATTAAAACATCTAATGCTAACTTTCATCCCAAAACGATCAATGGATGTGTCTGGAAGCTTGTAGAAAAATTTCCTAACGAGGTCTATAAACCATCCAAAGGACTTTTTCGTCTTTTGAAATATAAATCTACCAAATAGCGTAATAAAAGAAGTGCTTAGGCGGTGTGTAATAGTTTGACTTTTTTCTGTATGCAAGAGGTCAGGGGAATTATCTTCAAGAAAGATTAATTTGTCTGGCAGTTTTTTAGGACAACCGCCTGAGGTGGTTGTTTTTTGTTTTTTTATGTGTATGCAAATTATTTAATTTAAATACAAGCAGACTAATTATTAACATATCTTATTAAAAATTTCGTATCAAACGAAAGTCCCGCCTGGCGGGATTAATAAGGTGAAAAAATATGAACAGAGTAATACATTTTGAAATTCAAGCTGATGATGTAGAGCGTGCCAAAAAATTTTACGAGAATGTTTTAGGTTGGAAGATTGAGAAGTATATGGATGAAAAAAATAGTGGCATGATGGACTATTGGATGGTGATGACCGGGGAAAAAGGAACTCCCGGTATCGATGGCGGGATGTATAAGCGTCCAGCTGATGACAAGCTCTATACTTTTGATTGCACAATCGATGTGCCGGATATTGATTCGGCGGTGGCAGCGGTAAAGGCCAATGGCGGAACTATCACGAGGGAAAAATCAGAGTTGCCTGGTGTGGGTTGGTTTGCGAGCGTGAAAGATCCTGAAGGTAATCGCTTCGCTCTGATGCAGGCAACTGATTGGAAAGCTAAATGATCAATGCCTAGGTAAAAAGCAAAGCGTAGTTTAATTTATTTAAGATCAAATATATGCAAAAAATAACTCCATTTTTGTGGTATGACCACGAAGCCGAAGAGGCAGTCAATTTTTATGTTTCTATTTTTAAAAATTCAAAGATTGGAAAAATTACGCGATATCTGAAAGAAGCGGAAGAAGTTTCCGGAAAGAAAGCTGGGGAAATAATGACAATTGAGTTTGAGATGGAAGGTCAGAAATTTACCGCCATAAACGGCGGCCCTCCATTCAAATTCACAGAGGCCGTTTCTTTTATCATCGAGTGCAAAGACCAGAATGAGGTTGATTATTATTGGAACAAGCTAACTGAAGGCGGAGACAAAAAATCCCAAATTTGCGGATGGCTCAAGGATAAATATGGATTATCCTGGCAGGTCACGCCGTTAATTCTTGAAGAAATGTTGGCAGATCCGGACCAACAAAAAGCAGGAAGGGTTATGAAAGCGATGCTCAAGATGAAGAAGATTATTATCGCTGACTTGAAGACGGCCTATGAACAGGAATAAGTATTCTAATTATTTTTTTGAGATAATAATCATATGAGAAAAATAATTGTATTAGAATTCATTACACTCGACGGGATAATTCAAGCGCCCGGCGGACAAAAGGAAGATACTTCTGGTGGTTTCAAATTTGGCGGTTGGACGGTGCCTTATTTTGACGATTTTTCGGGCAAGGTTATGAGCGAGCAGATGTCACAGCCATTTGAATTGCTTTTGGGAAGAAAAACTTTTGAAATATTTGCTTCATACTGGCCAGAGCACGAAGCCGGGTGGCCTGGTGTTAATGATGTGAAAAAGTATGTTGTTTCAAATACGCTTGAAAAACATAGTTGGAAAAATTCGATTTTTCTAAAAGGTGATGATGCTTTCCAAGAAATAAAAAAACTCAAGCAAGAAAGTGGACCGAATTTGTATGTCTATGGCAGTGGCATTCTTGTCCAGACGCTTATGAAGCATGACTTGGTCGATGAGTTTTGGCTTAAAATATTTCCTGTAACACTAGGACAAGGAAAGCGCTTGTTTGCCAAAGGCACTATTCCCGCGGCATTCAAACTAACGAATAGTAAGGTTTCTCCAAGCGGAGTCATTTTTGCCAATTATGAGCGCGCAGGTGAAGTGAAAACAGGGTCGTTTTAGTCAGAAAATGCCTGATGTGCAGTTTTATGTTTTGTTGTATAATTAAAATAGTTAATCGTTAAATTTAAAAAAATGAAAAAAATAATTGTCCAATAAATATAATCTTTCTTTAAAATTAGTTTTTGAAATTGCAAAGGCGCTGGAAAGCACAATTGAGGAGGTGTTTTTTGCAGACTAAGTCAAACGAAGTTGCTTGAATGAAAAATTAAACAACAAATTCTGAAGTTTGTTTTTTCCATAAAGAACAATAACGACCGCCCAAAGTCAATAATTCTTCATGCTTTCCCGATTCAACGATTTTGCCTTCATGCATAACAATTATACGATCAAGTCCTGCGATAGTACTTAGCCGATGTGCTACAACTATGGCTGTCTGTTTTCCAATAATTTCGGGTAGTGCTCGTTGTATGATTTGTTCGCTTTCACTATCGAGCGCACTAGTCGCTTCATCAAAAATCATAATAGGTGCTTTTTTGAGAATGGCGCGAGCGATTGCCACTCTTTGCTTTTGTCCACCACTTAATTTGACTCCTCTTTCACCGACGATCGTGTCATAGCCATCGGGTAGTTTTTCTATAAACTCATGTGCATGAGCCGCTTTGGCAGCCAAGATAATATCTTCGTCGCTTGTGTCGCAGTTATAATAAGCGATATTTTCTTTGATACTTCTGTGAAAAAGCAAGGGCTCTTGAGGAACATAGGCTATCTTTTGGCGCAGTTCGCTTTGTTTCACATCGCGGATGTCGATGCCATCAATTTTAATTGAGCCACCGTCTATCTCGTCGAATCTAAGGATTAAACTTGCTAGTGTGCTTTTTCCAGCGCCACTTAATCCTACAATGCCAATCTGTTCACCACCTTTAATATTCATTGTAAGATTTTTAAAAACAGGTATTTTTTTATTTTTATTTGAATGTGATGGATAGCTGAAATTAATTTTATTAATATTAATTGCTCCTTTTGTGATTGATAAATTTACGGGCTTGGCTGGATCGGATATTGTTTCATATTTTTTATCTAGATAAGTTAGGGTGGGATAAAGCTTGGTAACTAGATCATCATGAGTTGTGATTAGCAAGGGCAATATGTCAACGCTACGAATTATCTGAAACATGTATGTTAACGTCAAGACAATCAGACCAAGAGATTGAGGATTGGCACTGGAAGAGTTAGATACAATAAGATAAACAGCTATTGTGATTCCGCAGGCTGTTATTATATTTCTTGGCAGATCTAATAGCGCGGATAATTTACGTCGAGCATCAAATGCTTTTGCTTCTTGTTTTGCCAATTCAGTCATTTGACATCTGGCCTTATCTTCCACGCCACCTGATTTGAAAGCGACAATATTGGTTATTATATCGGAAACTTCCCCAGTTGTTTTACGATACATTTCATGAGAAATTTCGCGATATTTGCCTACTTTTGAGGATGACCATAAAACATAAATAAATTGAACAAAAACAATCGCAATCGCAATTAGTCCAATTTGGGGAGATACAAAAAACAAAACAATTGGCGGAACGGTGAGCGTGATAAACGCTCCCAATGCTTCGCCACGAAAAAAGCGAAGTAGGAGCATTGATGCATCTAGGTGTTGTCTAAAAATACTTGTCAAATAACCCGTCTGGTTGTCCCGATAAAAGGAGAGATCTTTACCTGCTAATTTTTGATAGAAGGCTGCTGATAATTTTGCATATTGTCTGCTTTCTGTTCGTACGGATAGCCATTCGCCAAATGTTCCGACCAAGGCCGCTGTCAAATATGCGAAAAAGAAATAGAGTGTATGTTTTTTTGCGGCGTCAAAATTTCCTGAAGCAACATTAGAAGTGACCTGAGCTATTGCAATTGCTATGTATACTCGCATGACAGATACGCGAAAAATTTCGGCAAAAAAACCAATCCATTGGTTGAAGCTATGTCCATAGGTACGAAATATGAATTTATAAACCGCTTTATTCATTTGCTGTAAATTAATTTATTTTAATAATAGCACTTATGGGGAAAGATGAATATGACAATAGTAATTTAGTCAAAAGACCGATGTAAATTTAAAAAATAACCGCTTAACAGAAAGCTGTGTCTGAGCAGTTTTCTTCTTTTTATTTTTTCTTAGCAGTATTCCACAAAATATCAAACTGCATTTTTTGCAAATTAGTAAATTCAATACTTTCTACTATAAATCCAAAAGATTCTTTGGATGAACTTATGAAAGCCACTTTTTTATCATAAATAATATAACCCATCGAAGAAATATCTTTTTGTATGAGATAGCGACGTTCCACATCTTTATCGTCATCAGTAAAGATATGCTTTTTTATTTTTTCATTTTTATTACCCCAGATAGTTTTAATGGGAATATTATGAGCCTTCCTTCTGCTGCTAAACCAAAGTAGGAAATCTTCTCCTAGATATTCAAGCATTTGCTCATAGGGCCAATATAAATAGAGCGTGATGTTATCGTGCCAGAGAATGTCTTTGAACAACTGCTTCACTCCATCCTGTCCTTCGAAAAAGCGGATTTTTGGCTGTAGTGATTGAGATTTATTAATCAGATTAGTGATATTTTTTTTCAAAAAGTTTTGTTGCTCTTGTAATTTTTCTGCTTGTTCGTTAAGTAGGATGGACAATTGACGAGCATCTCCAATTTCAAAAATAGTAGTGCCTTCGATAGAGCGTTCAACAATCAATCCTTTGGTGCGAAGAATTTTTATCTGATCATAGATTGATGTGCGTGTGATGCCTGTGCGATGGGAGAGCACGCGTGCGGTAGCTTTGCCATTTTCCAAAAGTGCAATATAGATTTCTTGAGCTGAGATTGGAATATTGATACTAGCGAGAATACCTTTGATATTTTGCATAATTTTATGTGATTTATGAGCGAATTAGCAGTTATTTGTCGAGCGTCGACGACACATTATCAATATAGCATAGTTGCGCTAAAGTGCAAATAGTACTTTGATATCCGCACATATGGTGCAAACAAAAATCACACATCTACTTAGGAGGATTTAAAAATGGTAAAGACAATCACTCGTATTAAGAAGTCCAAAACTGTTGTTCCGCATTCGATTACAGAGGCTGATGTTGTTTTGGGTCAATTAGGTGATAGCCAGAACAAGATCAATGCAATTGAAAAAGAATTGAAAGAGAGGATCGCCGAATTGAAATTGGCGGCTACGAAGAAG
The DNA here is from genome assembly GCA_049303795.1 of Candidatus Moraniibacteriota bacterium. Lineage (GTDB taxonomy): Bacteria > Patescibacteriota > Minisyncoccia > Moranbacterales > UBA2206 > UBA9630. The sequence goes on along the minus strand of JBAQNM010000008.1, from coordinate 29,646 downwards.
CTACGGCCGCTGGTGGTTGAGAGGGATGCCAAAATTAATTCCTTATTCGCTTTCGCCAATCCCCGCAAAGCTCAATTGACAAAAGAGTTGCGGACGATTGCGCTTAATTCCGGAATTTTTGGCTGGCGTTTAACTCCTCCGCGTGTTGAGACAAAACTGACCGATGAAGAAGTGATCGCCTTGCTCAAAGAAACGGGCAATGATGATTTTATCCGAATCATCGAAGAGGTTGATCGCCAAGCTTTGCTTGCCGAGCGTCCCGTGATTGAAGGTATTACCTACGCGCAGGATGATGAATTTTTTGTTGTTCCGAAACTGGAAAACAAGAAGAAAAAAACTTTCACCCATGCGATTGATCGGTGTTAGTCTGATGTTGTGATGTGATTTTCCCCCTAAGCGGTGAGGCTAATAGCCAATACCCGCTTTTTATTTTGACAAATAATAAATAGGGTGCTATTTTTTAATGTCATAGTTTTTTAAAAACATAATTGGGGAGAAAAAGCAATGAAAAAGCTAAAGAATGTGTTGGGATTAGAGCTCCATAACGATTTTATTATGGATAAATTCATGAGAATGCTTGTTTCTCAGCTTGATATGATAATAAGCAAATGTAATGAAGACGGATTGCTTATTAAAAAAGAAGCGATACACCTCGAAAAGAGAATGGAAATGGCTGAAAAAGCAGAATATGCGGCATATGAAGAAGCTCTATATTTGCTCGCTAGTCTTGACTCGGAGTACAAAAAATATTTGTCCAATTCTTCTGAGAAGCATAAAAAAGGACAGGAAGATTGCCCGCCATTGGTAAACTTTATCGAATCATTAAAAAAGAAAATTCGTTTAGCTTACTGGGTCGGAATGGGGAATGAAATACCCTGGAGAGAATTAAATGAAGTTACTGTTGGGAAATTGCTTAAGCAAAAAGGCTATGTATTCAGAAGGAAGAAAGGAGAATTAGGGTGGTGGTACCAAGATGAATTATTTGTGGGGAAGGCTTGGTTTGTCGCTCTCAAGCATTTAGAAACTTTTGAAAAAATTGATCGAAGAAAACTAACCTAAGGAAAGAAAGGAAGCTGACATGATAGGCTTTGGCACTGTCGTTTTGACCTACAATCAATGGACCGGTTACGATAATTATGCTGTTTGTAATTATTATCGACCGGCCACCGAGGATGAAATCAGAAACCTTAAACCTGGAAATGCCATCTGGATTAATGAGGACCCACTTCATCCAAGAGGGAAAGTGTATGGGTTTGTGAAGAAGAAGGTTAATCGCGTGGAAGGAAACAAAGTTTATTTCGGTAACGGATTTACCACGTTCCATGATTCAATCTTTTTCGTTGAGGACGAAACCGCTCTTGAAAAATTGATTGCTACCGATCCGCGAATGACCGATATTATCGGCGATTCTGGTCGGGCAGCGACCAAAATTATTGAGAAGCTTGGTCTATCTGAAAAAAGAATGAAAAAATAAGGAAGGAGGCGTGTTATGACAACGAAGAAAGTTAGACCTATTAAGCCCAGTGAGGTAGCAGCAATAAAGAAGCAAGAGTTTCCCGCCGCTGTATTTGAAGCCTTTAATGAGCTTATCTCAAGCAAGTTTGTCGGAGGCTCAGCTACCATTAAGCAGAAAGACGTGGTAGTCTTGATGGTAAAGAAGGGCCTGGATGAAAAAGAGATATCTGAAAAAGGCTGGCTTAATGTTGAGGCGGCGTATCGTGCAGCAGGATGGAAAGTTAAATACGATAGCCCCGGATTTAATGAGACATACGACGCCACCTTTGAGTTTAGTACCAAACGTAAATGATTTAAACCCACCAATAGAAAACAGAGAGCCCATCTGTGCTGTTGGTGGGTTTTCTGTTTTAAATTTATTAAATTTAGAGTAAGATAAATATATAATTAATTTATAAAATTTAAGACTGCATTTAAATGGAAATATTAAACTACAAAATTATTATTAGTCTTATTGCTGTCGCTCTATCTTTCGTTGGTTATGGGATATATATCAGAGATGTACTGCGAAAAAAAACTATTCCGCACAGTTTTACTTTTTTTATCTGGGGGTTAACTAGTTCTATAATCTGGGCACTTCAGGTTTATGGGGGAGCTGGCGTAGGCGCCTGGGTTACGCTCTCAGTAGCTCTAATCTGTATTTTTATTTTCTTTCTTTCTCTCAAATATGGCGAAAAGAATATTACTTTGTTAGATATTGTTTTTCTTCTTATCTCTTTGCTGGCACTTATTCTTTGGTTTTTTGCTAAGATGCCTATTTGGTCGATGATTTTATTAACAGCAATTGAATTTTTTGGTTTTGCTCCAACGATAAGAAAATCTTGGAATAAGCCCCAGGAGGAATCATTGCTGACTTGGGAAATAACAGCTTTCAGGCATGGACTTAGTATTTTTGCGTTACAATCGTTCAATGTTTTGACTCTTTTGTATCCAGTCGTTTGGGTATTTGTAAACTTGCTTTTTAGTATTTTTTTGATTGTTCGTCGCAGACAGCTTGCATTTATTTCTCATTAATTATTAGATATAAAACTTAGTTTTTTTACAATCAATATCTTAGATGAATTTTAATCATTCTGCTATAATCAAATAAAGTAAATAATGATTTTTTAAAATATGTTTAAAGGATTGATTGTTCCAATTATAACCCCTAGAAAAAATTCACAATTTGATATTGAAAGTTTTGAAAAGCTGATGAATTTTTTGATTGAAAGAAGGGTTGATGCAATTTTTGTCCTAGGAACAACCGGAGAATTCTTGAAACTATCTCTTGAAGAAAAGAAAATGATTATCAGCGCGTGCATTCCTTTTGTTGATAAGGTATCAATTTTAATTGGTGTTTCAGCAGATACCGTGGAAGAAACAGAGGAACTAATTGGAGTTGCTAATAAAATGAAATCATTTGCGGTTGTTTTGACGCCGATGGTTGGTCAAGGCGAGGTAGCTGAAAAAATAGAATTGGCACTGAACCATTCAAATCTTCCTATTCTTCTATATAACAATCCCGCAATACAAGGCGGTATGAATTTAGATCTGGATATCATTAAAAAATATAGTGCCAATCCTAAAATAATTGGTATAAAAGATAGTTCTTCGGATAGTGATTATAACAACCAATTGATAGAAATTTCTTCGGATAATTTTTTATTCTTTCAAGGAAGCGAATCTGAATTTATAAATTCCTCAAATAAAAAAACAGCAGGATTGGTGGCCGGTAGTGCTAATGTTTATCCCGATGAATTTAAGAAGCTCATTGAAAATCCGAATAGTGAAATTTTTCATAAGATTAAAGAATTGAAAAATAATATTAAAAAAATTTCTCCAAATTCTGTTCATAATATGAAGGTATTATTAAAAGAAATGGGAGTTATCAAATCGGATGAAATTTATGGATAAAAAATTAGAAATATCCAAAGAGAATGGTTTTTATTTGATGGATTGTGAAAAGGGGATAAGTAGTCTTGTTTTTGAAAAAGATGGTTATGTTTTTAAAATAAATAAACGTAACAGTCTTGAGCGAGCTAAAAAGGATTATTTGAAGCTTCAAGAAATATGTAGGGATTTTCCAGAAAAAATAGCCGAGTCTTTTTTATCCGAATGTATCTATGAAGGAGAGGTGTATATTTGCATAAAACAGAAAAAAATTAATGCGCCATCAGTCAAGCAAATAGGAAAATTAAAATTTGTTGAATTTCTAAAAAAGAATAAGCATGATTTAGCTTTCTTGAAAAAACTCATTGATGATTTTTTTATGTGTGTTAAAGAGCGGAAACTTTATCCGGATATTGTCGGCAATCCTTCAGATCAATCAATTTTTAATTCAATAAATATTTTAGTGGAGCCTGAAAGAGGACTAGTGGTGTGTGATATTGGATTGTCGCCTCACGAGGATACGCTAAAAAAACATGGGCTGAGTTTTTATGATTCGGATAATGTGAGTCATTATCTGAAAAAAATGGACGAGGCTTTCGAGGAAATTTCAAGATTGTAATTGTTTTGTTTTTATTAAATAAAGCTGATATTTTTATTAAGCTAGTTGCAAAAGCTGGATTAATAAGTGAGCTTAATATTTTTAGGCTTTATCTAAAGTCCTATTTTTTAGATATGCTTGACGGATTATTTTTTTATGTTATACTGTTTAGTCATAAAAAAGTAATGTTTTTTAACAATTGGATAAAAAAAGAATTCTTAACCAGGGAGGAAGAAATGAGAATAATCGCGAGTATTTTTTTGGTCGTAGTGTGTTTCTCGAATGCATCATGCGCAAGTGTGCCAATGTCGACTCTAAGTCCGTATTATTCGGATGAAAAAGCAATCGCGTATGCTAAAAAAATGTCCTATTTTGTCATCGCAGAATCAAGAAGGGGCAGTGTTCTACGCGTTGAGCGTGGCATGGCAGTAATATTGATGAAGAAAAATGGCAGATGTATCCTTGCAACAGCGAAACATATCATTCAAGACGCTTCGTTTATTACGGTGATGCCGTTGGATGGTGACTCTATTACTCATAAAAAAATCAAGGCGGATGTAATTTACGTCGATAGTTCAGAGGACTTGGCGTTTTTATCAGTCGAAATGAGTGATAAAAGCGTAGATACTCGCATGGAAATGGATGAAAACCTGCTAATCGGAAAACCCGTGTTTACTTATAGACATATTTCAGATAACAGTTATAAATTAGCAAGGGGCCGCATAATAGACGTCTGGAAATTGCCAAACAACGCAGAGGTCATAGCCGTGGAAATGTCTATTGAAAAAGGCTTCTCCGGTGCTGGGGTATTTGATGATGCTGGAATCTTAGTCGGGCTAGCCATAGGCCAGGCAAGGGATAAAAGATTTGATGTGGCATATCTTATTTCTGGCCCAAAAATATGGGCCGCTCTTTTTAAATCAAAAATAATCTGAAACATTGTTTTTTCACAAAGCCTGTTCAAGAAGGGAAATCTTGCAGGCTCTTTTTATTTGCTTTAGTGGCACTCACTATTGATTTACAGCTTTCTTAATGATGGATTAATTTTTGACTTGCATTTGAATTAGTTTTAAAATGGTATTATAAATAAACACTTAATTGCAGATATTTTTGTTATATGTCAATGGAATGGAAATCACGGGGAAATAATGAAGACGCTTATCAAGCCAGACTAATATCGCATGAGGCGAAAACTAATGTTGAATATGGAGAAAAAACTTGGACCACTGCTCAGACAGTGAGGGATTTAATGCAGAACCATCTTGATGCAGAAACGGCTAGGTATTATAAAAAAATTTCTTCGCTTATTTTTGATGAAGAACAATTAGAAAAACAAGGAGATGATGCAATGGAGAAAATTAGCGATTTCCTTTATATGAGTTATATGTTTGCAAATCATGCCAAAGATATGACTCCAGAAGCTCGAGCTATTTCTGAAAAACATCTGCAAAAGATATCAGCAGAGTTGCCACTTAAGGAGGGAATTGTGAAGGATGGAGTTTTTGATGTGGCGTTATTTATGGAACAGGCAAAAGAATCGTCTATGCAAATTCCACGGGTGTCCTATGAGATAACCAACACTGAAACAAATAAGCCATTAGGTTGGATCCCATATGAGACGCTGAGAGATGAGCCTCTATATCAAGAGTCATTTCTGGGAAGGAAAATTTATAGAATTGATGGAATGAAAATTGTTGATCGTGGTCCGGGGTATGATTCGCAACTTTCAGCTTTATATATATCCAGTAAAACGGGGAAGAAACATTTACGTGGGAAATTTGGTGAAGGTGCAAAAATGAGCGAGCTTCATCTTTTGCGTCATGGTGCACAAATGAAAATGCGTTCGCAATATTCTTTTCAATCAAACGAGGGAGAGCGGAAACGCTTATGGCAAGCAAGAGCAAAATTAGTAAATGGAAAACTAGTTTCTGAAGGTGTGGAAATTGAAAAAAATGAAATTGAAGAAACTGGATCAACTACCATTATTTCATTGCAAAAAGCTAACAAGGACTTTCGACAGAAAATGTTAGAAAATATTGATCCAAGGTATGATGGTCTCTCTAGAAATATCTTAGAATTTAATTCGGAAGAATTTGCTTATCCAATGCCTATTACCGAAAAAAATTTGGCTGGAATAAATATGATCAGCAAAAGCGATGTGCAATATGTGCAAGGGCTTAGGGTGGAACTTGCAACCGAATCATTTGGCTATGGCAATCCATGGTATTCTTATAATATTTTAGATTCCAGCATTATTGGAGGAAGAGATCGGAATGAAATAAAGGACGATATAATTTCAAGGATAAGATCTTTTTGGGAGAATAATGATAATCCGGAACTTATAAAAAGACTTGTGCGAGATGTTATAGGTGATGAATCAAAAGGAGGAAAAAGAGGTGCACCTGAGCTAATATATTTTGAAAGCATCTTGTCAAGAGATGTTAAAAATAAGGAGGATGAAAAAAATATAATAGCAGAAAGAATCCAAAAAATTATCGATGAAACAATGATAGCGGAGCTTGTATTGGAAGAAAATGTTCCTACTTTAATATTATCCGGTAAAGATTATGATGATAAGGAAAGGGGTTGGGGTAAATATATTAATTATGCAGAGGAATGTGGAAGATATAGAATAGAAATTATAGCCGGCGATGTTTCATCATATAGTATTTCCGAATTTGCTAAAAGAATACCTGGTAATTATAAGGTTGTATCATTAAAAGAAATTAGATCGGAGTTTAGCTCTAAGGAAATGGATAGGCCAAAGAATGAATTTGTTGAAGGGGGAAAGGAGCGGGCTATACGCCAAGTTTTTTCCTCTGCTGTCCAATCTTTGAATTCCGTCATCACTGTTAGCGGTATTCCTTTGCAAAATTTTTCCATGTCATTTAATTCTAATGAAAACGGGGAAGATGAATATGGTGATATTTATATGACCGAAAGAAAAGCTATGCGAATAAAAGGCAACAATCTTATAATTGATCCTTATGAAATAATTGACCCTGGGGAAGGTTATGATGAGCAGGCATTGTTACAACGCCAAATCGAATTGTGTCTTTTGTCGGCTTATGGTGATAAAACTGCAATGGACAAGCAGGATAATTATGATGATTATAATGATGATTTTGATGATGATAATCAAAACGATTCAAGAGACGCTTATTTTGATGAAGAATTTAGTGTAAGTGATGTGGAATATCTCAAGAAATCGCAATACTTTATTGATTCGCTAATTACACGTCTCATTCCTGAAGATTCTCCATTGCTTAGATCAATTCCGAGTTCATTTAATTATACAAAAAATACTGAAGTTGTGATCAGATTGCTAGAGGCTCTTTCTGATAATATTGAAACTAGAACAAATAAAAAGAAGTTGGCGTATGAATTGTACAGAAAGACGTTATCCTCCAATCTTAGCTTTGCGGAAGCTAGACATATACTTCAAGACAATGCTTATTTTGATCAAAATAGAGCAAAAAGAGTGTTGATGGATCGTGTTTTTGTTTCTGACAATAGTTTGCATTTTTATAATAAAGGGATTAATGATTGGCAGGAATTGAAATTATCAAAAGAAAATAAAATTTTTGAATGGAAGGGGAATGCAGTATATGAACTTACCGACGGACGTTTTTTTGTGGCAGCTACTATGGCAGAAGGCGCAGTGCTTTCTCGTGGTGAAGGCAAGAAGAAAGAATATATAATAAATGATGGGAATAATTTTCTGAAAATAGGGGAGTATGAAGTTAAATTTGATGATTATTCTAATAATCCAAGAAAAATTGCTGTGAATCCAGGAGGAATAGTCTTGTTTAGAAATGAATACAACAAAACTACTTTCGATTATATTCAAGAGCAACTGGAAGCATATCAATATTTTCCAAAAGGTAGCGCTGAAAAGGGAAATAATGAAATTATTGAGGGAGTTTTTGCCACTGCAATACCTATAGAATACGGAAAAGATGAGTGGGATAATCCTGTTAGAATTTTTCAAGATATAATTCAAAATCATGTCGATGCTTCTGTTGGGCTGGGAGGTGTGTCATTGATGCTTGAGGTGAAGCGGGATGAGAATAAGATTTGGATAACGAGCGATGAGATGAATGTTAGTGATAAAATCGTTGGCTTGAAAGTTTCTGATAATGGTGATGGATATGCACCTTCTGAAATTAGTACTATGGGTGCAAGTAGCAAAAAAAGTCCTTTATTCGCTGGAAAATATGGTGAAGGACAAAAAATGATTGCAGCAGCAGCCTTGCGCAGCGGTCTTGATCTTGAGTATCAATCTGTTTTTGAAAATGATGGAAAGAAGGTAGGCTGGAGGGCGCAGGCAGTAAGTGAGGTTCGACAAGTAATTCTAGATGGAAAGGAAGTGGAAAAGCAGTTGGTTGCTTTTGATATCTCGGCTCTTAAAAATTCATCTGCAGTAGGATCATTTTCTACATTAAGAATGTCAGAAAAGGCATCAGAGAAAGAGATTAAACAATGGTCTGAATGGGTATCGATTATCGATCCTCGTAAAAAAGATTCTTATAATAATGGCGGTTTAGCTCGTTTTGTACGGCAATTACGCAAACCCAATTCAGAAAGAGAATATAAGATAGGTAGTATATCAATTCTTTTAGATGAGCCAGGGGCTGTCTATGAAAATGGATTAAGAATTAATCCTAATGCAGAATCAGGGCGTCTAATGTCTTTTGGATATGATGTTCCTGAGATTGTGACTACTCGTGAGCGAAATTCATATGATACTGCTCGCTTAGCTTATTATAGTAGACATATCATTTCGCATATTACCAACCCTTTGATAATTGAGGAGATATTAAGAAAATCAATAGCAGCCAAAGGTGAAGTTACTAGAGATTTGAAAATCGGTTATAGCATAGGCAAAGATGAATGCGCGACAGCTGTTTGGGCAGAAGTGGCTCAAAAGATTTGGCCGGATTTTTTAGTTTATTCTTCAGAAAAATTGCGAACGGATCTTAATTTTGAATTTGATGAATATGGGTATCCGACTCAGTTTTATAATGAACAAGAAAAACAGCAAAGTATTGAAGTGGCGGAAAAGGCTAGATATATTCAAATGAATATGATGTATGTTGACAGGAAAAAGTTGCTGGATGTCTCTAGCGAGAATTATAATATTTTTGCGACGATGTTACCAACAGTTGAAGGTTTTATAAATAAAATGGAAGCAGAAGAGCTTCCACTACCGGCGGAAACAAAAAAAATGCTAAGCAAAGTGGTGGCTGAAAGCGCAAAAGTTTTTTCAGGGGTTATTGATGATATTGAAAATGAATATGGCGCTGATCAAATGCCGTATCATATAAAAAAAGCAAAAAAAGAAATAAGAAAATGGAATGATGCTGAAAAAATTGAGCAAAGAGATCAAAGCCTTGCGGTTATTCCTATTGAATCTACTCTCTTTGGTCAAGTTAAACAAGAAAAAGTTATTTTTAACGAAGGATTATTATTAGAGAAGAATGGGCGTGAATTGGCCAGTACCTCGCTTCATGAGATAGCGCACATTATTTCCGGAGAAAATGATTTTACAGAAAATTTTGTAAGCTTACTTTATGATTTGACTAAACATTTTGCTTTGCAAGCAAAAACTGCCTCAGTTTAGCAAATCACAAATGTAAATTAATTTTTCTCTGTATTTGACTAAACTTAACATTTTATAAATAAACCTTAACCGTTATCAGATTAATTTTGGTGGTGGTTTTTTAAATAAATTACTACAATAATTAATTTTTCAATGCTACAATACGAACATGCCTGAAGAAATAATAAAAATTGAAGATTTGGGTTACGATGAATTTTTTGAAGCTAGCCGGGCAAAGCTCGGATTGGAGCTTTTTCAAATTGCTCGAGTAATTGCCGAGCTGAGAGGAGGTTATCGGGTGAAAAACGCTCAAGGTGAATGTTCGGCAAAAATAATGGGCAAACAGATTTGGAAAGCAAAATCCAGAGAGGATTATCCGGCTGTTGGTGATTGGGTGGCGATCTCCAATTTGGAAGAAGGCAAAGCAACGATTCAGAGTGTATTGCCGAGAAGGACCATTATGCAAAGAAAATATAGTGGCAAGGATGAAACCCAAATTATAGCAACAAATATTGATGTGGTGTTTATTATTGAAGCGGTAGGCAGGGATTATAATTTGAATCGATATGAAAGATATTTTGCCATGGCAAGTGATGGTGGGGTCAAGCCGGCGATAATATTAAACAAAATAGACTTAATTTCCGAAGAAGAATTATCCTCGAAACTCGATCAAATAAAAGACCGGTTTAAAAATATCGATGTTCTTGTGACCAGCACTTTGACTGATAGTAGGTTGGACGAACTAGAAAAATATATTACCAAAGGGAAAACATATTGCTTTTTGGGTTCTTCTGGTGTTGGAAAATCTTCTCTCATTAATCGCTTGCTTGGAAAAAGTGAAATAGAAACCGGTGAAATCGGATTATGTTCAGGCAGGGGAAAACACGTGACGACTGCGAGAGAAATGTATTTTTTGGAGCAGGGTGGCATTGTTATCGATAACCCAGGCGTGCGAGAAGTGGGGATGACGGATGCCAATAGTGGTGTCGATAATTTATTTGATGAAATAACGAGCTTGTCTAAAAAATGTAAGTTTGTTAATTGCACACATGTTCATGAGCCTGGTTGTGAAGTTTTGTTGGCATTAAAATCCGGCGAGTTAGATAGGGATAAATATTCTAATTTTGTTAATTTGAAAAAAGAAACAAAACATTACAAGATGACTAAACTTGAAAAAAAAGAAAAAGATCGTCAGTTTGGAAAGTTTATCAAAAAAGCGAAGATGGATTTTAAAAAGCATAGTTATAAGAGCTATTAATTAAACACTAAATTCATTATTCATTAAATAATTAAACTTATGATTATTTCCGAAAAAAAACTAACTGATGGAATTTTGCTTTTAAAGAATATTTTTTCTGGTTTATTTCCTGTCCTAACTATCGTCGCTTATGCAAATCATCTTTCGCCTTTAAGCACTCTTGCTTATAGCTATATCGTTGCAACTATTTTTTTTGCGATTCTTTTGACGATAAAAAAAGAATGGAAGAAAAACATTACCAACACCAAAGCTGTAAAAGATATTGCCATAGCAGTGCTACTTATTGCCATTGTTTACTATCTTTTTTATTATCTCTCTCTTAGTTTTACTTCTCCACAAAATGTAGCGCTTATCAGTATAACCGAAGCAGCCTTTAGTTTTATAGTAATAGGCTGGATTGCTAAAAAAGAACCAGTCTCTTTTTCTCATTTTTTTGGCGCGATGCTAATGCTTTTTGCAGCTGGAATAGTGCTTTTCAGTAATTACTCAGCTATGAATGTTGGCGATTTACTTATTTTATGCGCAGTAATAATTGCCCCAATTGGAAATATTTTTGCCAAAAGAGCCTTACATCAAGTCTCTCTTCTATATTTGCTATTCCTTAGAAGTTTAACTGGAGCAATTATTTTTCTTGTTGCTTCTTTGATTTTTGAAAAAACAGTTCCGTTTGAAATTGTTTTCAGGAGTTTGCCTTATCTTTTATATAGTGGCCTAGTCTTTTTGGGTCTTATGAAAATTATAAACTTATTTAGTTTCAAAAAAACTTCCGTCACTCACACAATCTCTTTTAACTGTCTGGCTCCTGTTTTTACTTTTATTTTTGCTTGGATAATTTTGAAAGATGCGCCAACCGCCATTCAAATTTTTGCTATATTTCCTAGCTTAGTGGGATTATTTTTTCTGACTACCGCCAAACAAAAACAAACCCAGTATGGTTTTGAATGAGATAGTCTGATAAATTTATAAAATTTTTTTGTAAATAAGTCACAACCCACCAGTGAAAACTCACTTCGGTGGTCTTTTTTTATGTATGGTTTAAAGTTATTTGACACCAAGCGCAGAAAGATATACTATACTAATATAAATTAGTATAGAATATTTATGGAATTCAAATGTTGTGCAAAAAATTCTTCGCAGCTAAGAGATATCAGCAGGACGTATGATTTTTTGAAAATACTTACTGATAAAAATCGTATTAAAATAATTTGCATTCTAAAAGAAGGCTCCAAATGTGTTTGCGAAATTTTTCCGGCTATTGGAATTTCCCAAAAACTAGCCTCGCATCATCTAGGACAGCTCAAAAAAGCGGGAGTTTTAAATGAAAAGCGGGAGGGTAATTTTATCCGCTATTCGCTTAATAGAAAAGTTATCAGGGAGTATAAGAAAATTTTTAATCAAATAATTAACTAATAAAATTTTTATGGAAAATAATTGTTGTGATACATCTAGTGAATGTGGTTGCGATTGTAGTGGTAATCGTGAAAATAAACTTTGCGAACTGACTAAACAATATAATAAATTTGACATGGATACAGTTATTCCCATAGTTTGCGACCCGAAATATATTTGCCGTTGTTGCGGTAGGCTGGCGAATGAAAAAGAAAGTCTTTGTAATCCGCTGCTTCTAACTAAATAAAAATAAATTTATGAAGATTAAAATTCTAGGTACGGGCTGTCCTAATTGTCAAAAGCTCGAGAAAAATACCTCGCAAGCTTTGTTTGAGTTGAAGTTGGAAGCGCAGGTGGAAAAAATAACTGACATAGAAAAAATCATGAGCTATGGAATCATGAGTATGCCGGCCATTATAGTTGATGAAAAAGTTTTGAGTTATGGGGTTGTTCCTTCAACAGAAGAGATTAAAAAATTACTATCAGAAAACAAAGAATCTTCAGAGCATTGCGCTGGATGTTCTTCTTGCGGTGGTAATTGTTAAAAATAAAAACAAATTAAAATTATGGATATTTTTTACCCTTTCCAAATAATAGCGAACTGGCTGACTTTCGAAGTTTTTCAGTTAGCTGCTCATTCCCACTTGGGAGAAAGTGTGAATTTTTTCATTTATGATGCGCTAAAAATTGTTCTTTTGCTTTTGGCTATCAACTATTTTATGGCGATCATTCGGCATTATTTTCCGATAGAAAAATTACGCGATTTTTTAGCTTCCAGAAAATGGTATGGCTTTGATCATCTGCTCGCATCTTTATTTGGCACTATCACGCCTTTTTGTTCTTGCTCTTCCATTCCTCTTTTTATTGGATTTCTGAAAGCGGGCATTCCGCTGGGCGTGACTTTTTCTTTTCTAATTACTTCTCCTTTGGTTAATGAAGCGGCGGTAGTTTTATTCGTCGGACTATTCGGCTGGAAAATAACGCTTTGGTATGTTTTTGCTGGAGTATTTTTGGGAGTCATTGGTGGATTTATCTTAGGAAAATTGAAATTGGAAAAATATGTTGCTGATTATGTCTGGAAGATACAACCTCAAAAATATCAAGCAGTGGAAAAAAAGGAGACTAAAACAGTTTTGGCAAAAAAATTCTGGTTGGAAGGTTGGCAGATCACAAAAAAAATATTACCCTATGCCTTGGCCGGAATTGCTTTGGGAGCGACTATTCATGGTTTTGTGCCAACTGGATTCCTGGAGAAACATATCACCAAAGATAATTTATTCGCAGTCCCAATTGCTGTTTTAATTGCGGTGCCGATGTATGCCAATGCCACTAGCGTGATTCCGATTATGCAGGCTTTGGTGGAAAAAGGTATTCCGCTCGGCACTGCCTTGGCTTTTATGATGGCGGTAGTGGGAATTTCTTTACCGGAGGCGTTGATTTTGAAAAAGGTAATGAAAATTCAATTGCTTGTTTATTTTTTCACAATAACTGCCCTTAGTATAATACTTATCGGATATGCTTTTAATTTATTCTTAAGTTAACAAACAACACAAAAAACTATGAAAAAAAACCTAAACAAAATTTTGTATGGAATTATCCTTTTAGTAGCAGTATTTTTCATTGGGACAATTTATAGTGACAATTATTTGGTTGCCGATCAAAACGTGAAAGAAAATTCGAAAGTAAGTGAAAAACAAATCAGCAAGCCGGCGGAAAAAGTGCAAGTTTTTCTTTTTCATTCCACTAATCGTTGCTCTTCTTGTATAACAGCTGGGAAATACACATCGGAAGCGATGGAACAAAACTTTCCTGAAGAATTAAAATCGGGGAAAATAGAATTTAGGGAAATCAATGTTGATTTGCCGGAGAATAAAGAAGTGGCGAATAAATTTAAAGCTTCCGGAACCTCCTTGTTTATCAATCCCATTATTGACGGACAAGATAATATCAAAGAAGAGATGCAAGCTTGGCGATTGCTTTCCGATAAGCAAGGTTTCATAACTCATCTTTCTAATAAAATTAAAGCGCTTATCTAAATGGAATTTCTCAATGTATTAATTGATCAATATAATTTTCCTCTGCTTACTGCTTTTCTTTTGGGCGTGATGACGTCAATCAGTCCTTGCCCCTTGGCAACCAACATCACCGCCATTGCCTATATCTCCAAAGACATCAAAACAACTAATCATACACTTCTCAGTGGTCTGAGTTACACGCTAGGCCGAGCAATCAGTTATACTCTCTTGGCAATTTTGATTTATTTTGGACTTTCCTCTTTTGAAATTGCCAAAATATTTCAAGGCTGGGGAGATAAAGTTCTGGGAATAGTTTTGATTATAATTAGCTTGGTAATGTTTGGAGTAATCAAAATTAATTTAAGCGGGAAAAATGATAGATTTGAAAAAATAAAAGAGTGGCTCGCAAGTAAAGGATACTTGGGCGCGGTACTACTTGGAATGTTTTTTGCGTTGGCGTTTTGTCCTTATAGCGGGATAATGTTTTTTGGAATATTGATTCCACTAGTTTTGAGTTCGACTGAAAGCTTACTTTTGCCTCCGATATTTGCACTCGGGACAAGCTTACCAGTAATTATTTTTTCTTTCATTCTAGCTTTTAGTGCAGGAAAATTAGGTCGGATGTATAATGCAATGACCAGAATTGAAAAAGTGATGCGCTACAGCGTGGCAACAATTTTTCTTTTAGCTGGAATTTATTATTTACAATTTTTAATAAAATATTTATTTCTTTATAATGTTTAACATCCCCAAAGAAAAACTGAAAATTTTGAAAAAATTAAATGATCCTAAAAAGATTCAGGCTTTTCTAAATTCAATGCCGATGAATTTTGAAAAAGACGGAGACACTTGTTTTTCACCGATGACGGTTCTGGACAAAAACGTTTGTCACTGTATTGAAGGTGCTGTTTTGGCTGCGCTCGCGCTTCGCCTAAACGGTCAGCCGGCACTTCTTCTTGATCTGACTGCTAATAAAAATGATTATGACCATGTAGTAACTGTTTTTAAGAAATATGGAAAATGGGGTGCTATCTCCAAAACTAATCACGCTTTCTTGCGTTACCGTGAGCCGGTCTATTCTTCTATTCGCGAATTAGTCATGAGTTATTTTCATGAATATTTTGACACGACTGGTCGGAAAAGCCTACGTAGTTTTTCCGCTCCGGTAAATCTCAAAAAATTTGATCATCTTGGCTGGATGACAACCAAGGATGATATTGATTATATCGCAGAATATTTGGTAAAAGTAAAACATTTTGAAATTCTCAATCGAAAACAAATAATGTATCTTCAAAAAGCTGATCCCGTCGAATCTAGGGCTGGAAAAATTTTGGAGTGGGAAGAATGAAAATTATTTCTTATCAAGCATCGGCTTGTCTGTTTGCTTGCTTTTTTCCTAAAAATAGCGTATAATAGAAGGGTAATGGAAGAGTATTTTGAAAGCGGGTGATGCCGCTTTTTGCTTTATTTAAACAAAAAAATGAAAAAATTAAGACAAAAACTGAATAAATTGATTGAAAAGGCCAAAAATGGAAAAAGCGCTTGTTTTGGGTATATTTTACAAAAATACAGAATTATACTTGAAGATCTGAAAAATAGTATCCAACCTGGAACGCTTAGTTCACATCAGGTTAAAAGTTTGATTTTGATTTTTTTAATTGCATTTACTAGCTATGTGATTTTATTTAAACAGTATTATTGTGAAAATTTTATTTCAGTTCAAAAAACTTATATTGTTGAAAAAAGTCCCAGAGAAATTGAAAAAGAAAACCTAAAAAAAGAACTTGGAATTTTAGTAAAAGGTCACCCAATTGAAGGAATGATTCCTTATATTGTTGAAAGGGATAAAAAAACAGCTGCTTATTTAATTGGAATTGCAAAGAAAGAAAGTAATTGGGGAAAAAGGAAGCCCGTTTTGAACGGTGAAGATTGTTATAATTATTGGGGATTTAGAGCTAAGCGAGAAAGAATGGGTAGCGGAGGGCACACTTGTTTTGATACTCCAAAAGAAGCAGTAGATGTTATTGCAAAAAGAATAGATCAAATTATTGAGCGAAATGATGTTGATTCCGCTGAAGATATGCTTGTTTGGAAATGTGGTTCGGACTGTTCCGTGACGGGTGGCCAAACGGCTGCAGATAAATGGGCAGTGGATGTTGATATGTATGCGAAAGAGATTCTTAATTAGATATTTTTTCGATACTTTAAATTAAAATTTAGATAAGACAAGATTTTTATGAGTCTTGTTTTTTATTATTTAAAAGTGAGGATTATAATTGATTTAATTCAATTTGCATTTATTGCTGAAAAATGATTAAATTATAAATCAAGTTTCTTAACAAAAGAATAATTGAAAAATGGTGTTGTCAGGCGTATCCTATGGAGTGCAAACTTTAATGCTTAGGGAGGAAGGAATTATGATGAAAAAAGACATGAAAGTGTTGTTAATCGGAAGTGGTGGAAGGGAGCATGCGCTCGCCTTGAAAATTTCGGAATCACCACTCGTTTCTCAAGTCTATTGCGCTCCAGGGAACGCGGGCACAAGTCAATGCGCAATAAATGTGAATATCGGTGCAAACGACATCGCAAGTCTCGTTAAGTTTGCGAAAGAAGAAGGCATCGATCTCACAGTGGTGGGTCCGGAGAAGCCGTTGACGGACGGCATTGTTGAAGTGTTTAAGGCAAATGGTTTGGCGATTTTCGGTCCAGACAGTGAAGCGGCTGAACTGGAGGGATCGAAGTGGTTTATGAAAAGGTTGCTGACGGATCATGGAATCTCGACAGCGAAATACTTCGCCTTCACAAATCGGGCAGATGCAGAAAAATGTGTCAAAAATCACAACTATCCATTGGTTGTAAAAGCCGATGGTCTCGCTGCGGGAAAAGGGGTGTTTGTCTGCAAAAATCTCGAAGAAGCGATGAGCGCAATTAAAGCAATTATGATTGATCGCGACTTCGGAGATTCCGGCAACTGTATTCTCGTTGAAGACTTTGTTGAAGGAGAGGAGGCGTCATTTATTACACTTGTCGATTTCAATCAAAATATACTTGAGCTTGAGCCGACACAGGATCATAAGGCGGTGGGAGATGGAGATATTGGTCCGAATACTGGCGGTATGGGCGCCTATTCACCGGCGCCGGTGGTTTCTGCCGGTTTGAGGCAGCGGATTATGACTGAAATCATTCGCCCCACTGTTACGGCTATGTTCGAAGAATATCGCCCATACACCGGATTTCTATATTGCGGGCTAATCATCGACAAGCAGGGCAATCCGATAGTCTTGGAATATAACGTTAGATTGGGCGATCCAGAAACTCAGCCACTAATGATGAGGTGGCAAGGTGATATAGTGCCGGTATTGTTGGCAGCGCTTGATGGAAAACTTGATCAATGTCAAATAACGTGGAGTGACCAAGTTGCCGTCTATGTTGTGTTGGCCGCCAAAGGATACCCTGGATCAGATTACCAAAAAGGATTTGCTATTGACGGCCTCTCTGAAGTCAAAGCGGATGGTGCATCAGTATATCACGCTGGAACAAAGTTGATCGGCGATAAAATCGTGGGATCAGGTGGTCGGGTTGTTGGCGTAGGTTTTTTGGGTGGTAGCTTTTTAGAAGCCCAGCAGAAAACCTATCAGGCAATCAAAAAAATCGAAAGTGGAGACAATCTTTTCTGGCGGACGGATATCGCGCATCGCGCGATTAACCGTTAAAAAAAGCGTCAAAAAAATTACAACAAATAGGGGTTTCTCAAAAATGAGGAGCCCCTAATTTATTTTGAAATATTAAAAAAAGACAATCAGATTTTTATAATTGCAATAATCTGTTTTTTTGTTATCATTGAAATAGTTTAATTAATTTAGTTAAAAATAGTATGCTTAAAGAATTTAAGAAATTTCTGCTTAGAGGAAATGTCGTTGATCTTGCAGTTGGTGTTGTTGTGGGTGCTGCTTTCGGAACAGTAGTTTCTGCTATCGTATCTGATTTGTTGACGCCGTTGATTGCTGCGGTTGCAAAAGTACCTGATTTTTCTGGTCTAGCTTTCACGATTAATGGAAGCAAGTTTATGTTAGGACATTTTATTAATACGCTTATATCCTTTGTTTTAGTAGCTTTTGCAATATTCTTTTTTGTTGTAAAGCCAATGAATATCCTTGTTAATCATTCTCGTAAGGATGCAGAACCTAAAACTAAAAAATGCAAAGAATGTTTAAGTGAAATTCCTGTTAAGGCCAGGCGTTGTTCACACTGTGCTCAAATTGCAGATTAATTTTTACCGGGCTTGTTTGATTGTGATATTTTTTTCAAAATAAAAAACCTACTTATCCAATTTTTGGAATTTTAGTTTTATGGTAAAAGTGTCAATTTTTATTGCATAAATTTGCATATCTGCTATTATACAAAACTGCCCAAGAGAGCAGTTTTGTAGCTTAAAAACTGAATCAAAAAACAATAAACTGGTAATTTAACTCAAACCGCAAAATGGAGGATTGAAACATGAACAAGAATCTTAAATATGCAATAGGGGTATTGTGTGAATCAGCCAAAGACAAGGGACGCAATCTTCAAATGCCGGGAGACGGGCGTTATCAGCCCAAGCTTCTTAAGCCATATCTTGGTTACGATCAATGGGCCGGGTGGCTCATTATTGTCGAATGGTTTTGGATGAAGACATTGGCGGTTACTGGGTTCATGCCCAAAAAAGATGCCGTGCTCCTGAGCGAAAAACTGTTGCTTGATTTACTTTCTGAAATTACAACAACCAAGCAGGACATCAAAGAGAAAGCAGGTGGTCAACATGATATTTTGGCTTTGCTTGAGCTTATGCGCGAGCACTTGCCAAAAGAGTTGCATCGCTGGTTGCATTATTGTGCAACGTCGTATGATATTATCAATACGGCGTATGCACTTCAGCTCAAAGTAACATTTGAAGAGGTGTTTATGCCAAAGCTTTGCCAGTTGGATAGTTTATGGCGAAGTAGAATCGAAGAACACAAGACAACGCTTCAGGCCGGAAGAACGCATTTGCAAACTGCTCTACCAGTCACGGTTGGTTTTTGGTTGGCGAATCTGCACAATCGATTTGTGCGGTGTGCTCGTGTTGCATGTGTTCTTTCCGAAGAAATTCCTGGAAAATTCAGTGGAGCGGTGGGAACATTCGCGTCACAAAAAGTATTAACTGGACCATACGGACAGAAGGTTTTAATGGAAATGTTAGGTCTTCCGGTTGCTGAGATCAGTACGCAAATCACTCCGCCGGAAGGCATGGCCAGATTTTATTATGAATTGGTTTTGCTTTCCGGGGCATTGGCAAATCTTGGTGAGGACGCACGCATTCTGCAGAGTTCTCAGTTCAGAGAAATCACCAGCCACAGCTCATCATCATCGGCGATGTCGCATAAAGTAAGCAACCCGATATCGGCTGAAAATTTGGCCGGAATGCACGTGTCTGTTATCGCAGAAAACATGAAAGTATCAATGACTTTGGTTAGCGACCTTCAGCGCGACCTGCGTTGGTCGAATGTAATGAGAAGTTATTCGGCCATTGCTGTATATGTTTTCCAACAAATTTTGACAGCAGAGCGTCTGCTTGAAAGCATGAGTGTTAATAAAGATCAATGCCGAAAAAATTTCGATGAGCAAGGTCGATTAGTTGTGGCGGAGTTGTTGCATCTTTTCCTTCAGCGCGAAGGAATGGCCAATGCGCATGAATTTGTGAACAAGGTGATTGTTACAAGAGCAAAGGCTTCGGGCAATGATCTATATCAGGAAATGACGCAGGGCTATGTTGGGGATCATTTTTCAATCGCCGGGGATATGTGGAATAAGTTGCTATCGAGCGATGTTATTGCATATCTCATGAATCCGGAATTGTATATCGGCGACGCAGTCGAGATTGCGGAGCGCGAAGCTGAGAACGCGTTATAAACAAGCTGAAACAGCAACAATCAAAAGCGCCAACAGGTCAAACTGTTGGCGCTATTTTTTTATGTCCTAAAACATTAATATTTTTTTAAATCACTTTCATAGATTCGATCATACATCTCAAACGGAAAATTTAAAGAATTAATATTGATGCCATATTTTTCAATATCAGGAGGGCTGACATCCCATTTGTCATAATATGAAATATATTTTTCTTTTCGTTCATCATCATAGCCAACATCCATTTTGAATGTGCCAAGGTGAGGAAAATAATCACCTTCGAATTTATTAAAATGGTTCATTTTTATTCCAGGGTCAGCTTCTTTAATAAAATCATCAAAATCGGTCATTTTGCTGGTGCTGTTCCAGTTCGATTTAAGATCTTTTAATAAGGCATTTTTATTAAAAGAATAATAAATAACCCCATTGTCTTTGCTTTTAGCTGGTTTGTAGGAAGATTCTTTTATTGAATCATTAAAAGATTCAAGACCTAAATATTTTCGAAACATATCAACTCTAATTTTCATATAAGGGCTTGTCTTTTTAATTTTTTCCTCAGAGTATTCTTTTTTGTTATCTAGAAATTGTTTGACTCTACTGATGGTATTAGGAAATAAAAATTCTACATTATCCATGTCGCCAAAATAACCTACATTTTGAATATTTTGGGCTATTCTTTCTCTGAATTTAATTTCTTCTTTATTCATCTTTCCATTCTCTCTTGTTTTTGCGTAGTATTCCATTTTCAAGAAAAGCCCGGCTCCTTCGATGGCCAGACGAGCGTCTTCGGAGAAGTCGACAGTAGCATTATATATTTTTTCCAAACGCTCTGTTATTGTCGGTGGCTTTTTCTCTATATCACTAGTCATCATGCCATTTGAAAACATAGCTGCTTGCGTCGTGCCTGGACCAAAATTCACAGATCCTGCTACGATAATTCCCATAATCAGATTGCGAAAAGCTTTTCTGGCTCGATCAGAAAAACCTGCCATTGCTTTTTGAAAAGTAGCGTCATGTTTTTTATCTCCGTATTCAGTATTTAGAGCAGCTTGATTAAAATCTCTAAGTAATTTTTCTGCGTCACTAATAACAGTGATTGGGTTAGTATCTTGCTCACCTTCCTTTGCATTGGCTAAATCGTCAATATTTTCTGGCGCTTTATTTTTTTCAGCGTCATGTTTTTCGGGGTAATTACTCATAGATTTGTTAGTGTTTTTTTGAGTTGATTGATTTTTTCGGCGGTTGATTTTTTTTCCGCAGTTTGTATGAATATTTCTCTTTCTTGCGAAATTTCTTCCAGTTGTTTTTTATATTGAGTAAATAACTTCTTGATATTTTTTCTAGCTTTATTTTCAGCAGGCATATATTTATTAAATTATTTATTTCTTTACAATAATTATAGCATAATCAGATAAACGCAGAAACTCATATAAATCAAATTGATATCGAGAATTTTTTAGTTGTTCTATTGCTTTTTCTGCTTTTTTGCGCTAGCCTTTACGCATAAGTAAGTCAATTGAACATTGGTGTTGTTGTTTAAAAAAAGTAGATATAAACCCAAAAGAGAAGGAGCTTAAAATGAAAAAAGCCGAGAATGACAAATTGCCCAAATTACCAAAAGGTTGTTTAAGGCGTTTCTATGCTGTAACGATGACCTCATTGTATGAAGTCGGGGCGATGGGTGAAGATTGTCGTCCCTTTGCTAAAAAAATTGCTTTGAAAGAAGAAAGTGAGGTAGCGGTCGGTAAAATATTGAGCGGCTCGCTGTTGGCCATTGCGCCGTGGTTACAGTTTTATAATCCGCAAGAAAAGAGACTTTTATTTTCCGAAGGATCATCTGAAAGGCGATTGGACTTTGTACCTTTCCGGCGGTGGGGTATGAAAACGTCAGATATTGTGGCGCTTTTTAGAACTAAGAAAAAAGCGCAAAAATGTTTTTCTTCTTCTGATCTCAAGCAGTGCGATTCTCGCTGGATCAAAGATACAATTGAAGTTGTTGGTTTGATTTCGGAAGATCATCCAACGATTACGGTTTGCCATTTAAGGAATATGGAGCTTTTGAAAATAAATCTAAGGCAAATATAAATTAAATTTAAAAATTAATCCACCAATGGAAAATCCATCTCGGTGGATTTTCTGTTTTTAGGGACTTGCTTGTATGAATATTTTTTAAATGTAGAAGCGTCTTTTGCTAATGAAGATAATCGTTGATATTTTTAGTTGCTATCTTGTTTACAAAAATAATGATATGATATTGACAAATTTAGATTTATGATGTATTCTGTGCAGTTCAGTTAATTTATGATTTTCATAATTTTGTGAAATAAATATTACCTGAAAGAACCTTAAAAAATAGTTAAGTTAGAAAAACAGATTTTATGGAGAAAAACACTTAAATAAAGGAGGAAGACATGGAATTTCAGATTAGAATTGCGTCATTGCCGGGTGTCGATCACAAGCGTGTTGGGAAGAATAACCAGGATAGCTTTTATTATGACAAGGTAACTGTTGATAATGTGAATTACCTTTTCGGTATAATTTGCGATGGTTGTTCGGCTGGTGCGCGGAGCGAAACCGGGGCACATCTTATGGTCAGCTATATTGCCAGTGAGATTCCCATGATGCTGCAAGTCGGTGTATCGATGGAAGAAATTCCTAGAGCACTGTTCTCGCGTTGCATCGGATATCTTTCGGCAATATCGACAATGACCAGTATGGGCGATCCAATCAAAAGGATCAACTTTATTATCAACCATCTACTCTGTACCATTATCGGATTTATAATGGATGATGAGAGAATCATCTTTTTCTCAGCTGGTGATGGCGTGCTTGTCATCAACGATCAATTCATACAGATTGATCAGGATAACAAACCGAGATATTTGGGGTATCATTTAGTCGACCGCAAATATCTGACAGAAAAAGAAGGAATTGTGCCTGACGCCTTTGTGGTGCAAACTCATCAGATGAGCTCGATCGATCATTTTGCGGTTTGTTCTGACGGCATGTTGCCGGAAGCAGTGGGCGCCCTTTGGGGCCACACAGAGGATAAATTGGGAGTGCAACGGGCATTGAAAGTTCTTGCACTCCGAAAGCTTATCTTTAAGGATGATTGCACAGCGATCACTGTGGAAAAAATTTTGGTAAGCGATTGCGATGCCGGTTCATCGGTTGAGCAGAAAGGAGAAAGTGATGGCAGCTAAAAACATGGATTGTTATGTTGGACAGGGGCAGAGTCGTCAGCGTGTCGATATCGATCAATCACAAGTCATCGGTTCAGGTGGCGAAGCGATTATTATCGGTGTTGGTGGAAATAAGGCCTTAAAACTTTACCATCAACCGACAGCGGCGCGGTCAGAAAAGTTGAGTTACATTTTTCAAAATGGATTGGCATTCCCTGAAACAGTCTTTGGACCGGAGGCTCCGGTTTATCGAAATAAAACAGACAAGGGGATTATCGGTTTCCAGATGAGCTTGATGCCATCCGGGGCCGAACCATTGGCGATGCTGATGCGACAGGATTTCTGCACCCAGTATCACGTTACCAACCAGATGAAAGCTAAGATCTTTTGCAATATGCTTATGGGTCTTGACGGTATTCACAAGGCTGGCAATACGACAGTGGGCGATCTCAATGATCAGAACCAGCATTTCGATCTGCAAAAATTCCTAATCTATTGGATCGATGCAGATAGCTGGCAGATCGGTAATAAATATCCTTGCAGCGTCGGTTCGGATGATTATCTTACGCCGGAGCTATATGGAATCGATCTGGCGAAACAAGCGAGGTTCAAGCCCGAACACGACTACTACTCTTTTGCAGTGCTCTTGTTCCGGGCGATCATGATGGCACATCCCTTCGGGAGTGGCTATCATCGCTCGCATGTTTCGTTGTTTGAAAGAGCCAAACATGGATTGACCATTCTCGACAAGGATGTGCGATTTCCCAAAACCGCAAACCCGCCGGAAATTATGACCGATGATTTGATTAACCTGCTCCTTGCGTATCTCAAGCGGCAACGTACGGATTCGTTTCCGATCGATGCTTTGCGCGAATACAGCGAGTTGCTGGTTGAATGCAGTAATTGTCATATCTGGTATCCGGCAACACGGGGCAATTGTCCGGGTTGTGCAACTAAAACGATTTTGGCCGCTCAAATGGCCGCGAAAGTGGCTGGTTGTGTCAGTCGGATTATTCTGGAAACTCCGGGAGCAATCCTGTATTTCCAGCTGGTTGGTGACAGCATCTATTGCCTGGCTGATGAAGCCGGAATGACGGTGCTCTATATCCAACCGCCCAAAGGAGTGATTGAACGAAAAGAATTATTTGCCACAACAGCCGGTGCGCGCTATGAATTTTTCGAGGAGACCTTAGTTGTTTGCCCAAAGCCATCCGAAGAAGAACCAAAACTTTTTCTGCTGGATGTCAGCGGCAACAAAATCAGGCCGATTACGAAATCCACCACTTCCAAGTTTGGTGGTAGCAGTGCAATCTTTGGCTGTTCCAGTCGGAGATTGTATCGCATCGTGAGCAACAAAATCATGTCAGGCGATCTTTTCGGAGATCACTTGGCTGAACGCGAAGTGATTGAAGCGATGCCCAATCAGACCTGGTTCGTTGTCGGTTCCAATCCGGAACTGAAAAATGAATTGCTGTTGGGGTGCTATCGGATGTTTGATGAGTTGAAATGGTTTATGGTTACTGGCGCTCCTGATGGACGTGCCTATAGCCGTCATGATGTTGAACTTTCGGCATTATTGAAATCGGAATCACTCATTGATACTTCAGTTCGTTTCAGCAATGACACAGTGCTTGTAATGCGGCAGACGAAACTTTCCGGTACGAAATATGTGCGGACCGAGCAGCTTGATGCGAAAAGCGGAAAAGTGCTCAGCTCATATCGCCAGAAAGTGTCTGATGCCAAACTGTATCAGTCCATCCACGGCAAGGGCTATCTTGGCCACTCCGTTCTTCATGCAACTGATGATGGGATCGTGATGGAAAAAGTGGTTGACCAAAGCACCTCAAATCTTCCTGGAACAGAGAATTATGTCACTGGAGTTTCCCAGTTGCTTCGCTATCAAAGTGGAGTCCTGGCAATTAGCCGTGATCGAATTCTCTATCTAACACCGGATTCTAAATAGTTTGGAATTTCGGTGGTGAAAGTTTTTTTGGTAAATCTGTACAATGGAAAATAAACGTAGTAAAACCACAACTCAAAAAAAGGAGTAGTACGATGACAAAACAAGATCATGTTAAACAGTATGCAGATGCATTTCGCAGAGGGTATCTTGGCGATGTAACCACACAGGGTCTTCTGGGGCGCGTGATTCGCGGGAGAAATCCCAAAGATTTTGAAACGCTCAGTGAAGATCCCGATCGCAAATTGATTCTTCTGACGGACCCCGAAGGTCTGGCCTCATTGGTCGGCGTTCCCGGTTTCTCGATCCTTATTAAGATCGGCTGGGAACCCGGCTATGCGATCCAGAAGATTCAGGATGGTTACGAAGTGAAACTGGTCGTGTTCCGCGAAGGCGGACCGGCGCAGCTTGCGACCTGGGACGGAATGATTGAAGTGACAAGCAGAGCCTATCCGGATATTGCCGATCGCCTGCGCCGTCACGCCGATACCCTCAAGAACACCCCGTTTGACACCTTTGAGGATGACTATGGCTGTGATATGTCCGTGGTCGACCACGAAGGAAAACAGAATCCGGCGTTCATGACCTATGAGCGTTATCAGACAGCAGCCGATACGGCGACCAACGCCCGGGCATTCCTGTATTTCGTCGTCCATCTGCGCGAGCAGTATAAAGGCGATGGATACACTTACGACGACAAAGGGGTTCGGGGCATGAAAGAATATATCGCTCCCAACTGCAAGTTGACGGAACTGTATGACTGTGAAGTTCTCAACTTCCAGGCTGAATTGCCGGCCGCTGTTCGTCCCAAGAAATCCGGAATCACATTGCGTGGGCATAAGATGCCGGGATATTATGATCCGAACGATGCAGGCAGGTTCTATCTGCCGAGACTCGAATGGGTCGAAGATGAAGCCAAGCGCGTAAACCTTCCACCGGCATCAAGTGATCGTGTAAAAACCTTGCTGGTCGGAATCGATATGCAGACCGACTTCATTCTCCAGGAAATCAAGGATCTTATGGGCAGAATTCTTCAGCCTGCGGGATCCCTGATGGTGTCCGGTGCAGTGGACGACGTACGTCGTTTCATCGAACTGATCTATCTCTATCCGGAAAAAGTTACAGCAATTCTGCTTTCCATGGACATGCATTTGGTCTGGCAAATCTTTTTCTCCCGTTATTGGAAGGACAAGAATAGCCAGAATCCGATGCTTTTCACTCAGATCCTGGCCTCGATGGTCGCCAATGGCGAAATGCGGCCAAGAATTGAATCCGGCAATGAAGCCGAAACTTATCCAGCCGATCTGGAAAAAAGTAATCAGACTCCGCTTATGATTTGGCCGGACCATTGTGGTATCGGTACCCAGGGCGGATCGCTGATGCCGGCGCTGGTGGAAGCCATTTACTGGTGGAGCATCGTTCGGAAAGAACAACCGATATATCTGTTCAAGGGATCGGTGCCGACGACCGAACACTATGGCATTTTCTGTCCGTGTGTCGAGCGACCCAATCATCCGAACGGCGGTCTGAATACCGCCATGCTGGATGCCATTGCTCGTTATGACCTGATCGGTGTTGCCGGCGAAGCCGAGGATTTCTGTGTCCATGACAGTATGGTCCAGATGCTGGCTTACTTCGCGAAAAAACATCCCCAGGCACTCCAGAAGGTTAAATTCATGACGGACTGCACGAGTATGGTTTTCCCGAACAACCGTCGCCTGGCCGATAATTTCTTGGATGAAATGGCCGGCAAAGGCATCCAGGTGACGACCAGCACCAAGCTGTTCGTCTAGTCAGTGCACGACGAAAAACGAAATCTAACCGATGGCGGAAGCAACCGCTTCCGCCATCCAAACTTTATTTTGAAAATCTGATAAGGAGAATGCAACATGGGTACGATTCAAACAGTGACAGATTTATTCAATTCCGATGACGCTGCCGATTTGGGCATCACAGGCAAAGGTTCGCAAATCATGATTAATAACCTGAACGCGACCACTTTACCGATGTGTGTGGGAGCCCCGATTCAGACACTGGAAACAGACGATGTTACAATCATCATGTTCATTCTGGATGATTCCGGTTCGATGGGTGTTGTCCGCACGCTGTTGATCGAAACCTTCAACGAAATCATGGTTGAGGGTTTGCGCGGTGCCTCCAAGAAAACGGCCAATACAATCGTCATCGGCGGTCTGAAATTCAGCCGGCGTGTGGAGCCGTTGTGGGGTGGAGGATTCAAAAAACTTCAGGAATTGCCACTGCTTACAACGAATGAATATCAAGCCGGGGGCGGAAGTACAAACCTGTATAAAGCGATGCTTGACGGCGTTACCGCTGCCGGAGCTTATGCTACACAGGTATTCCAGGAAACTGGTACGCCACCCAAGGTAATTGTTATTCCATTGACTGATGGTGCTGATAATGTGCGCGAAGTCTCCCCTGATGACGTTCTGGCCGTGACAAGCGGTCTGAGCAGAGAGCTTTGGAAGCTGCCCTGTGCAGTCTTCGAAACCGGAGAGCGCGTTGATGGCAAACAAATTGCTCAGGACAGCGGTTTTGATGTTTTCGAATTTAAACAGCAACCCGGAGAGACCAAGGACGATGTGAAGCGTCGCTTCCGTCATATGATGGGAACGCTTTCCAGTCAGGTCATTAGCGCCAGCCAGGCCCAAGTCGGAACCCCGACATCAGGCAACAGTTTTTGGACGTAGCAGTACCTTAAGTGACAAAATTCGGAATCAAGCAGAGAAAATCTCTTGCTTGATTCCGAATCTATTTTTAATAATTTAATAGGATATGGTTTGAAATTTAGAAAATTTTATTCAAAATTAATTTTGAATGCAATTTTCTTGTCTTGAATAAAATTTGAGGCAGAAAGTTTTTTTAAACAACAAATAACCCAAAGGAGGAACAATTAATATGCATATAGGAATAGGAGGTTCCGCTGCAAATCCTCCGCATATTGGACATAAGACGCTCTTAGAGTGTTTGGTTCGAAGCGGAAGGTTTCAGAGAATAATCTGGCTGCCTTCTGGTATCCGAGAAGACAAGGTTGATTTTGTGGCTTCAGAACATCGAGTTAGCATGACAAAGATGACATTTGCAGCCATTGATAGAATGAGTTCCCAAACAAAGGTTGAGATTTTATTTGACGATGTATATGGGGAAAATCATCCAACCATTTGGTGGTTGGAAAAAATACAAAGGGAAAATTCAAATGATGAAGTAGTTTGGTATACCGGAGCTGATTCTGTTACACCGGAAAAAAAATACAATGGAAAATGCGAGATTGAAGAGACGTGGGTTCAAGGGAGAGATCTTATGGAAAATTGGAAATTTCTGATAATTTCTCGAAAAGGATTTCCAAATCCAAAAATGCTTAAACTTCCCAAGCAATTTGAAATTTTTGATAATGACCTTTCTGATATTAGGAGCAGTGATATTCGAAAGCGAATTGCCAATGGTTTACCATTCGAGCATTTAGTTGTTCCAGACGTAGCACAATATATCAAAGAGAATCATCTCTATGGATATAAAGATTTAAATTAGAAATCGAGAAGGGTTGTGATCTAGTCAACCCTTCTCGAAAATTATTTTTAGAAAAGCGTACCGAAATAATTCGACACGATTTTCTCATCTTAACTTCGGTTAAGGTGGAAAAAGTTCTTTGATAAATACATAATCAGAAAAAATATAATGAAAGGGGGTGGATCGGATGATTCGCGGATTGAAAAAAACAGTAGAACTTCATTTTATGAACGAGCCTGAAGATCCATATCGTATCGCCATGAGTTTGACGAGCAGCAGAAGTCATTTTGTTACTCGCCTTACGGGCGGTTGTGGGAGTTTAACGGCTGAATCGGCACAGGGTTTTCTGGAATTATTTTCGGATGCATTTTATGGATATTCTGGGGTAATGCTTTTTGGTGGAACAAGAATGATCAGAAAGGATGATGAATCAGTTGTTGTCCCAGGAATTACTGAGGTAGCTCCCGTTATTCGGCGCATTAATAAATATGCAACAGTTCTCGGGGTTATTCCAAGAACAGACGAATTATTCATTCGAAAAGACGGTATATTGATTGTTGGAAAAGAAGAAGAAGCGACAGAATATGTTACTATTGTTCATCCAGATCAAGATATCTGTATTGTTGTCCAGGCGGATGTCAATAAGGGATCAAAGTGGTTAGCTGAAGCTAATGTTTGCTTGAAGATAACTGATTTGCTCCTTGCTGTGAATGGGTGGAAATCACTTCTGGTAAGTTATAGTGGTGGTCAGGTCACGAAGCAGGAGATAGAAAAAACTGCTCATATGAAATGGCCAGTGCTGTTG
>JBAQNM010000007.1:0-103501 GCA_049303795.1 Candidatus Moraniibacteriota bacterium | reverse complement strand
GCTCGAGATTACCATTTCTAATAAAATTAGTTTTAGGCTTCCTCGAATTCATCCAATTCTCATCTCTGAATTACTTCAGAGCGGACCGAAAATCAGTCCTCTGCTCTACCACTGAGCTAACTCGGCATTTCTGTGGATCCTATAGGACTCGAACCTATAACCCCCTCGGTGTAAACGAGGTGCTCTAGCCATTGAGCTAAGGATCCTTTTACTCGTGGTGCCTTCGGCGGGACTCGAACCCGCACGGCCTTGCGACCCATGCACCTCAAGCATGTGTGTATACCAATTCCACCACGAAGGCTCAGAAGTTTATTCTGTTTTTGCCTCTTCAACTTTTTCGATAACAACTTCTTCCGGTTCATCTTTTGCAACAACAGCCTCTTCCAATTCCTTCACGCTTTTCTTAACCGGAGTCTTAACATCTTTATATTTCATACGACTTTGCTTGGTCGTTAATGTCCTGACATAATACAATTTTGCTCGTCTAACTTTCGCTCGCTTCACAAATTCAATCTTCTCTACATTCTTTGAACCAAGAGGAATAATCATTTCCACACCAATTCCACGTGAAACTTTTCGCACAGTAATTGTCTTTGAAGAACTCTGCCCTCCCTTAATCGCCACAACCAAACCTTCAAAAACTTGGGTTCTTTCTTTTCCACCTTCTTTAATTCTCAAAAATACCTTAATCACATCACCACTGCGAAACTCCTGAGTTTCCTTTTGCGCCCTTTGTGTCTTGTTAAAATCAATGATCTTCTTTTCCATACAATTATTATAGCAAATTATTACTTTAAATTAAAATAGGCGCTAGGCCATTTGATTACTCTGAAAATATCCCACGCTTACAAGCGCCAATTTTCGCTTTTTTATACTATCTCTTTCTAGCCTTTTAGTCAAGAGAATCACTCAATTTCAATCCCTTTTATGCATTTTTCGAAATCCTCCGGCAGAGGAGCTTCAAATTCATAACCCTTTCCAAAAAGCTCAAATTTGATATTTTTAGCATGAAGCAATTGCCTTTCAATCTCATTCCGGCGTAAAAGCCCTCTTAAATAATACTTTTTATCCCCCACAATCGGGTAACCAATTGAAGTTAGATGGACTCGCAATTGATGCATGCGACCAGTTTTTGGCTCCAACTCTAAAAGTGCGTAATTAGAACTGACTTCTTTCACTGTCCTATATTTCGTCACGGCTTCTCGAATTATCGTTTTAGTTTTTCTACCTGCGATAACCTGCTTTCGATAATCAGCTGATCGCGCCAATGGCTTTTCAATTATTCCTTCTGACGGATTTGGCACACCATAAACAATTGCCTGATATTTTTTAGCTATTTCCTTATTTTGAAATTTTCTTTTTAATTCAAGGAAAGTTTTTTGATTTCTCGCGACTAGCATTATACCACTCGTCTCCTTATCTAAACGATGCACAATTCCCGGACGCATTTCTGCACCAACTGACTCATCATGCACATTTTCAATTTCCGGAAAATCCACTAGTAAAAAATTTACCAAAGTTTTTTCCTTTTCATGAAAATCTGGATGAACCTGAATATTAGCCGGTTTATTAATTACAATAAAATTTTCATTTTGATAGACTATTGGTATTTTCAAATCAGAATTCTTTCTTAATCTCTCCTTTTTTTCTAAATTAAAACCAAGCATTATTTCGTCTTTTTCTTTTAATAAATAACTTGGTTTAATTTGCTTATTATTTATTAAAATTTTTACCGCCTTAATTTTTTCTACAATTTCTCCCCGAGTAATTCCACCACTGAAAAAAACTTCTTCCTTGAGAAATTTATCTGCGCGCTTGCCAATATTTTCTTTTTTAACAATAATTTTTTGCATAGCCGTAATAAAAATAATCGGTTTTCATTTTCTATAATAACAAACCCATTCTACCATGAATATGATAAATATAAAAAGCCTTAGAAAAAGGCTCTTTATCCTACTACTCTCTACAACAACTAGTTTTTAAAAAAATCCAGCATTACTCAAGAACGTGATTGTAAGCGCAGGCATTAAGGCTAACAGAATCGCGAAGTTCATACTTTCTGATTCCGCGTCCTCTTGTCTCCTCTTCTCACATTCGACACATTGACATTTTGTCTCTTCCATATTTTTGTTTTTTTCTTTGCTCGAGAATTAACCTCCCGATCACAAAGATTTTTGTTAATAATTAACTAAAATAAAAAGAAAGCGGGACTCACCCGCTCTCTATTACCCTTATAGTATACACCATCCAAAGCAAAAAGTCAAGGATTTTAATCAATAGTGCTGTTTAGTTTTTTAATTTAATATTATTTTTTTCTCATATATACATTCTAAATTAAATTTTATTTTTTCTGATTTTTAAAAATTTAAATTTAATTAGATTTTGCGCCTCGTTCAGATCACTAAAAAATTAATAATCTAAATTTAGGGGGAACTTTTTTGTGATAAAAAGAGTTCCCATTTTTTTGTTCTCATTTTTTCCCTCCAAAGAAAATTCCCTCACCAGGAATCTGTCCGCTCGTTCGCCTGAATTATTTTTTGCAATAATTATTTTTCATTAATTTAAGTCCAGCATATAGATACAAATATTCAAATTTTTTATTTATAATAAGAGCCCCCCTTCAAAAAACATTTCAATGAACATTTTTCTTCTGAATCCGCCATCACAATGACGAGCTCGGAAGAAAGGAATAGATTAAACAAGCTATTCCAAAATTTTCTTAAAAAGAACAGAACCCTGAAAGGGTGCAGGTATAGTTCGCAGAGCCGCGCTTAGTCGGATACGCTGTTAAGGCTTTCATGCGCCTTTTACCGATCCAAAATACCTAACATATTTGGATGGGAGGGTTTTTATGATAGATCTATCACCCACAACTTACTCAGCTATTCTTTTTGGAAATTATCCAAGGGCGTCTGCTGATCGTCCCTGCCTGCGATTATGAAGCCATCGTCGGTCAAATTCAAATCTGTATGGTAATTCTTTGTGAAGGTTCTTCAGGAGGATCTTCACAGTCATCTAACCTTACAAACCCAAAAGACTCAAAAACTTTCCCTGTGTCCCCTTCGCCGTCTTCCTCGGCCCAAAGAGCTGCCTGAAGCGCCGATCCATCTATTTCTCTATAAGAGTAATAGTCGGATGACTGGGTTGATACAAGGGTTAATTTTTTTTGCCCTGACACAACCACCAAAATCTTATCCGCATCCATTTCCTCCAAAACCCGCACATTTAAATTTTTGGCTTTTTGGATTTTAGATTTGGATGCAGTTTTCTCTCCGACCAACAGAATTTCTGTTTTGCCAGAGAGAGATACAATTTCGTGTCCGGCGGCTTTGAGCTGAGCTTCAAGCTCAGACCGCTTAATCGTGAACGTACCCGTTACTGAGATTCTCATGTCTATTCTCCTACTGTTAAAAAGTGATGCCATGTTCACACCAATTTTTCAGCCTACATTATTGCAAGACTGATTTGATGATTTTCGCAGTCTGCTTAACGCCCTGTGCGAGGCGGTGGTATCGGTTTTCGCCGTCTCTGATTTTCAGGTATCAGAAACCTTCAGTTTTTTTAGCTTACGACCATCAAGATTAATCGTTGGTTTCACAACCAACTTTCTTAAAGTGATCATATATCTCCTGCGTCAACTCAACGCAAGACAATGTTATGACCACCCCGCCAACACGCGCCTCAATCCGCACGAACTTGCCAATAAGTCTCCTGCCATACCTGGTCGAGGATCCAACCGGACCATCCAGCGACATCTCTTGAAAGGAGATGTTTTTTGACGGATTGTCCTTTAAGCAATTAAAAAAAACTTCACTATCCTTTCTTGACATAATTTCTCCTTCGCCCGATATTATTAAACCCTCGGATTGGGATTTAGTTGTATAAAGAACATCCTCATTAAAATAATTTTTAACTTAAAAGCATAGCATAAGATACGCTTATTGTCAATAAAAAATACCTGACTTATTTTCCAAAAAGGCTTAAATAAAACAAAAAAATGTTATAAAAATAAAAAATGGCTTATTGCAGCCATTTCATTTTGTGCCCAGAAGAGGACTCGAACCTCCAATCCCTTGCGAGAACCAGTTCCTAAGACTGGCGCGTATACCAATTCCGCCATCTGGGCATATTCTATTTTAACGTGGGCATGAGAGGACTCGAACCTCCAATCCCTTGCGAGAACTAACTCCTGAAGCTAGCGCGTATACCAATTCCGCCACATGCCCCTTCCGCATACAATCCATAATACAGTCCAAAAATATTTTTGGCAACAAACTAGTCCAAAAGCACTTTGAGTCGTCGCACTTCTTCTTTTAGAACGCCCTCATTTTCATATTCACCATGATGTCTAGTGTTCTCTCCATAAGTTTCTTTTTTCATGTCTAAGTGAATATTAATCAACATATCAGAACCAGTCATTTTCACATACATATGGAAACGTGGATAACCAGCCATCGCCAATGGACGAATAAAACTCATCTCGTCACCTTCATTTCGCTGGAAAGAATATCCCAAACGACGCAAATTATTAACTGGATTACCTTGAATATTTTTAACTTCTATTTGCATAAACTTAACCAAAAAAATTAAATCTCGTTTTGCATTTTCACTGCCTTAATTGTATTTTTCAAAAGCATCGCGATTGTCATCGGGCCAACTCCACCTGGCACTGGCGTAATTAAACTAACTTTTTCCAGCGCATTTTCAAAATCAACATCACCCACAATCTTTCCATTTTTCAATCGATTAATTCCCACATCAACCACAGCCACTCCTTGTTTTAGCATATCAGAAGTAATCAGTCTAGGCCTTCCTGTGGCCGAAATTAAAATATCGGCGCTTAAGCATTCCTCTTTTAAATTTTTAGTTTTAGAATTGCAAATTGTCACAGTCGCTCCAGCATTTATCAACATCAAAGCCAATGGCTTTCCCACAATATTACTCCTACCCACAATCACTACTTTTTTTCCAGAAACATCAACTTCACTTTTATTTAATAATTCTAAAATTCCAGATGGAGTGCAAGGCAAAAAAGTTTCTTGCCCTAAAAATATTTTTCCGATATTTTCTGGATGAAAACAATCAACGTCTTTTTTCGGATCAATCGCTAGGATTACTTTTTCTTTATTAATATGTTCTGGCAATGGCAACTGCACCAAAATTCCATGAATTTTTTCGTCGATATTTAATTTTTCAATCAATGTTAATAAATCTTCCTCTAGTATTTTTTCTTCTACTTGATGAATTTCAGAATATATTCCAATTTCCTCGCAAGCTTTATTTTTATTTTTTACATAAATTTTTGATGATTCATCATTTCCAACTATTATCACTGCCAATCCTGGAATAATTCCTTTTTCTTTCAAATCCAAAACTTCAGCTTTTAATTCTGCTTTAATTTCATTGGCTATTTTTTTTCCATCAATTATTTTTTCCATATAATCCATTATACCACAAAAAAACTTTTGTCCCATCATAAAAATCTCGTGTTGATTTTTAAAAAATTTTGCGCTAGGCCTGATAAAAAGGAATCGAATAGCGGTAACTCGCACTTTAACAAATCAATCAAACACAGGAAAGATTATAGCACAAAACTCAAAAATAGCTATTTTAAAGCATGTAACTCTTAATCAAAAACTTATTTAACCTTTGGAGGTAAGCCGTTATGAAAGAAATCAGACTCAATCCCATGGACGACATGCATTTTCATCCGCGAGATGACGATGCAATCACCGAAATGGTTATGGATGATTTATGGAATTCTGGATTCAGAAGAGGGATTCCCATTTTCAACTACAGAGAGCCCATTGAAACAGCACCACAAGTGGATCAAGAAATGAACAGATTGTATCGGATAAATTCTCGATTTGTTTTTATCCCAAGTATAATGTTGACTAGAAAAACAACTCCTGAAATAATTTATGACGTTTATTCTACTGGAACCAAAATCATCAAGTGGATGTCGGATGGTCTCTCGACTAATTCGGCAAATGGTGTCAGCTGGGACAACATTAAGGAAAAGTATCCCTGCCTGAGAACGGCTGAGGAATTGGGAATGAATTTGATGATTCATAATGAAGCATCTTTTCATAATGCCGAAGGAAAACCCATCACCCATCCTCTTTGGCGAGAACATCTGGCAATACCCAAGTTTGATACGCTTGCCAGAGATTTCCCAGGTTTACCCATCAGCTTCGAACACATTTCAACAGAAGCAGGCGTTAATTATGTCCTATATAAAGCGCCTCCGAATGTGAAAGGTGCAATCGCTACACAGCATCTTATCGGAGAAGTTCGCGATGTGTATAAATTAGACGATGGAAAAGAAAGGATTATTCCCGATCAATGGTGTATGCCCATATTTAAATATCGCAGTGACCGAGAAGCACTTATAAAAGCGGCCACTGGCGGAAGCGGGAGATTCTTCTATGGTGGAGACAAAGCTCCTCATAGAGATAAAAATCCGTTAAATCCTCCGGCTGGAGTATACACGGGACGGACTGATATTTGTCTATTGGCAAAGCTTTTTGAAAAACGTGGCGCCTCAAATAAACTCAATGATTTTTTATCAGGCTTTGGAGCTGCCCACTACGGACTGCCCAGAAATACAGGCACTGTCATCCTTCGAAAAGAAGAATGGATCCCTCCGGAAGAAATCAACGGAGTGAAAATTTTCGGCGGAGGACGGAAATTAGACTGGAAAGTGGTCTAGTTAAAATCCACAAACAATTTAACCACGGCTCGGATGCCAACGCATTCCGAGCCTTTTTATTTGATTAATCATCTATAATTCCAAGATATTGATCTCTTATTTCAAACTTTGCCAAAGTAGCTTTATTATTTTCCTTTGCATTTCGGCAATAGCTTTGTCAATAATCACCACGCCAATTAAATTTTCAAAAGAAATAAGGGCTATTGTGTCACCCGCCACCAAAAGATCAGTTTTGAATCTGACTTTTTCCGGTAAAATTTTCGTCTTAACAAAGTCGCTATAATCCTGAATTTTTAATCGCTTTGAAGCTTCACTGGATTTTTCCATTAAGTTATAAAGCATCCCGCCATTATCCCGAAGTGTCATAAGTAAAATATGATTTTCTTTATAATCAAAAAACTTGAAAAAATTTTCCGGAGAAAATATGGAATAAATATTTTTCTTATTACTAACTAAATCTTGATAGATAGATTTAATACCCTCGCGACCTTCGTAGAATTTAACGGAAGGTTTTTCAAAAGATTGGGAGAAAATATTTTTTAACTCTGGCATCATTTCTTCAATTTTATTTTTTTTATTTTCAATTTCTTTTTGCTGCTTATTAAGATAGGCGATTATTTTCTTTGGATCTTCTGCGCCATAAGAAATTCTTTTTTTCAAAGTTGTTTTATATATCAAGCCCTTCTGAAGCAAAACTTCTAGATATTGATAAATATTAGTCCTAGTAATCCCAGATTTTTTGAAAATATCCGTCACCGTACTTCTTTTAAAACCTAAAATAGCCAGATATACTTCTGCTTCTTTTTCCTTTAAGCCAAGACTAATTAACTTTTCTTTGATTTTATTCATACTTGCACTCTAACATTTATTTAAAAAGTGTCAACTTTTTTTGTCATATTATTATTTTTATTAAGTAAACTATGCTTTATTCATAGTGTTATTTTGTATCTTAGCTACATAATATTTGTTTGTAATATGCCATTCTTATAGTATTTAATATCTAGTTTATGAATGTTTTTTAACAATCAAATAAAAAACGAAAGGATAAAAATGCTAATAAAAAATATTCTTTTGGCGTTTAGTTGCTTAGCTGGTTATTATGTACTGCTATTTTTTCTTTTATTTTTATTGCATCATTTTTTTGGTTCATAGGAGGAAAATAATGAAAAAAATTGTATTAGTAAGCCTAAACATGAATATAGATATTGATTCATACACCACCAAAAGCATTACTCGTTTTATTCCAGAAGGCTTATTGTATCTTGCGACTCCACTGTTAAAGGCTGGCTATGATGTTAGAATCTGCGATATGGCCAAAGAAAAAAACTTGGATTTCGATGCGGATATTTTTGGAATAACAGGATTGCCAAATCAGCTTGCTCAAATGAAAAAAATAACTGGAGGCATTCGGAAAAACAATCCTAAGGCTAAGATAGCATTAGGAGGACCTTTTATATCTTGCGCGATTAAATGGCTTAAAGATTTATTAGATTTTGATGTGGCTATTATCGGAGAAGCTGAAAATGCAATCGTACCAATATTGGAAAATCTTTCAAAAAACAGCACCACTAAAAAGATTGTATTCGCAAATACATTTCCAAAAGTAACCGATTTTTTTCAGCCAGCTCTCGATCTAATTGAATTGCCTTGGTATCTAAACGGCCAACATCGAATTTTCAATTATTCTCTCCCTGCTCCAACAATAAATAACTTAATGCTTTCTCGCGGATGTCCAAATTCTTGCAATTTTTGTTGCCAGCCTTTTGGCAAAAAAGTCAGACCCCTGTCTCATGAGCATATTAATTTTATTTTGGAGTCTTATGCAAAAGCTGGAGCAAAATCAATTCGCTTCCAAGATGATAATTGGCAATATCTACAGCCAAAAATGACGCGTTATGTCTTGGAAAAATTATCCGAACTTGGTTTACAAGTTGCAATCAATAGTCGAGTTGACGATTTAACTGATGATTTTATGAAAAACATTTCACGGTATGAAGCTATAAAACAAATATCCTTCGGCGTCGAATCTTTATCTCAGACATCACTGAGGACCACCAGAAAAGGAACCTCCGTTAAACAAATAAAGCGTGTCATCAAATTATGCCGACAACATAACATAGAACCGTCATTCTTTATTATTATCGGCCTGCCTGGAGAAAACAAATCATCAATACAAGCTATGACTCAATTAATTAAAGAAGAACGTATTTTCCCTCAATTTTATTTTCTCCTGCCAATACCAGGAACGATATATTGGGATATCTTTCTTGAAAAATATCCCGCCGAAAAAGCTTTCGAACTTTTCGACAATTGGGATATAAAACAAGGAATTGGTAAAAAACTTTTCTTCAATATTACAGATTTATCTGATCATGCGTTACAAGATTATTATTCGGAATTAAAAAAAATCCAAAAATCATTTTACTGAAAGGAAAACAAATGGATAATCCGATCCTAGCTTCAAGTCCAAGATTTTGGTCAAGTGTGCGGGGATATCAACTGCACAAAAGAGTTATCACTTATATGTCGTTAAATCAGGACAGCATATGCAATTATGCTTGTCAGGGGTGTTTCAGGTACCCCGAGAGAAGAAATGGATTATCAAATTTATTAAGAATCTCTGACTACATCCACCTGCTCAGAGAATTCAAAAAATCTGGCGGACTAGCCATCGAAATATCCGGCGAAGGCGAACCACTTCATCCCCAAAACCAGTTCAGAACGTTATCAATTATCCGCTATGCCTCAAAACTAGGACTGTGGACGACTTTAATTACGAATGGCAGCCTACTGACACAAAAAATTTTAAAAGAATTACGTGATCTGCAAGTGGCGCTAATCGTTAGTCTCCATTCTCTTGAAAAACAATCCTACGAAAAAGACAGTTGCCGTCGAGATAGTTTTGAAACAGCCATGAATAACATCGATATGGCCGGACAAATTTTTAGAGGAACATCCTGGAAAGAAAATGGTTATGACGTAAAAAGGTTGTGCGTACACTGGACATTGCAAAATGATAACCTTCCGGAACTTTCAAATGCCAGAAAATTTTGCGATGATAAAAGATTGCATTTCAGTATTGCGCCACTCGCCAATGTCGGTCATGCGCTTTCTCATCCTGAAATTCAGCTCCCCCCTGAATTCTATAATCTGCAAGAAATAAATAGTATCGGCGATGAATCCATTATTTTCTATGATGAGCCAAATGGTCGCATTGTTTGTGGTACATGCAAATACGGATTAAACGTTGGGGCAGATGGAAA
Source organism: Candidatus Moraniibacteriota bacterium (assembly GCA_049303795.1). Lineage (GTDB taxonomy): Bacteria > Patescibacteriota > Minisyncoccia > Moranbacterales > UBA2206 > UBA9630. Next base: position 93,526 of record JBAQNM010000007.1, on the reverse strand, counting down.
TATACTGCTTGATGCGCATGGTGGATATGAAGTTGAAATCGCCAACATCAGAGATATTAGTTTTAAGGAAGCAGTTGAATTACAACATCGCTTTTCCAGAAAGATGTTTGATAAACTTGATCATTTTTGTCCAGTGCGAGATCCTGGCTGGAATAATTTCTTGAAAAACAAAGAATACTTCTAGTATATTACCAGGGTTGTTTCAAAATTTAAAAAAGGAGCTGAAAATGAACCCCTATTCATTAGAAGAAAATAAAAAATGGAAAAACTTATTAAGAAAAAAGGAGATTCAAAAACTGGCAAAAGAAAATGGAATTAATTTTGAAATGGCTTATGCGCATGAAACTGATTTAGATGGTTCCGTGTTTGTGCTAGTTTTTTTCTTGCTCATGATTATTTTCACTATCATAATGTATCACTTTGCTTTTGTCGCAGCCATGTTTACTGCAAAAGCGCCTACAGGAATAAGATTGTTTTTTAGCGTTATCTTTAGTCTTCTCCCTAGTATATTCCCAATATTCACGTATGATCTTTGTAGGGGTTATGTTTACAGAAAAAAAGTGCTGACGACTCGAAAAAAAATTATTGTTCTTTTTAAAAAACACACCATCAGTTTTTTTGAAATCCTTTCTCCAAAACAACTCGATTTACCGCTTAAGTTTTAAAAAAACAATTAAACCTAAAACGCTCAATCTACCAGGAAAACCGCCTTCAAAATTTTGAAAGCGGTTTTTATTATTTATATAAATTTAAACCAATTTCACCAATTGTCCCCTCTCTTGTTACAAAAACCCCAGAAGTGGTATACTACTGCTAGAAATTATATTCACCAAAAACCCTATGTCCACACCACTTCCTGAACTTATTCGCCCTGAAAATCTCACTGATTTTTTTGGGCAAGAAAAATTACTCGGAAAAAACTCCTACCTTTTTCGTGCGATCGAAAATGATCAAATTCCTTCCATGCTTCTTTGGGGACCACCCGGATCAGGAAAAACTACCCTGGCGCACATCATTGCTAATATTACAAAATCAGAATTTTTGAAAATCAGTGCCGTTTCATCGGGCAAAAAAATACTTTTAGAAATTTTAGAAAAAGCCAAAGAAAATAAACTGGCCGACAAAAGAACGATTCTTTTTATCGACGAAATCCATCGCTGGAACAAAACCCAACAGGACGCCCTTCTGCCCTATGTTGAAAATGGCACCATCACACTCATCGGAGCAACAACAGAAAATCCCAGCTTTGAAGTTAACTCCGCTCTTGTTTCTCGCACTCGAGTTTTTGTTTTGCAAAAACTAACGCCGGCTGATTTGGAAAAAATTATTAAACGTGCGCTGGAAAAAATAAAAAGTTCCAAGAAAATAAAAATTGATTCTGAAACAATCACGCTCCTCGCCAATCTTTCTAATGGCGATGCTCGCATGGCGCTCAATACATTGGAAGCTTGCGCCAATCAAACAAATTCCATCACGCCAAAACTTGTAAAAGAAGTTTTGCAAAAATCCCATCTGCTCTATGATAAATCCGGCGAAGAACATTATAATATTATTTCCGCCCTGCATAAATCAATGCGTGGCGGAGATCCGGATGCCTCTGTCTATTGGCTAGCGCGTATGGTTGAAGGTGGCGAAGATCCCCTTTTTATCGCAAGACGTCTTGTGCGTTTTGCCAGCGAAGATATTGGCCTTGCCAATAACACCGCGCTTCTTCTTGCCAATGCCGTTTTTGATGCTTGTCACAAATTGGGTTATCCGGAATGCAATGTCCATCTGGCGCATTGCGTCATTTATCTTGCCAAATCCAAAAAAGATATCACCGCCTATAGCGCCTATGGCAAAGCTAAAAAAGATGTGGAAAAATTCGGCAATCTTCCTGTTCCACTGCACATCCGAAACGCTCCCACAAAATTAATGAAAGACTTGGAATATGGCAAAGGCTACAAATATACTCCGATGGAAGATAGCAAAGATCAAGAATATTTTCCGGAAGAATTGAAAGGGAAAAAATATTTGTAATCTTGAAAGTCTAAATAATAATCTCGTCTTTCACTCTTCTTAATATATCAACCACCTTTTCATTCTTTCTAAGTTCACTGACTAATTCAACCATCTCTTCTAACTGGATTGAATATTTTTGCTTACTCAAAAATATTCGCATCGCTCTGTCGTCCGGTTTTTTTTCCATATATTTAGAAACAATTGCATACCAAAGACCAGTTGTTTCAGGGCTAACTTTTATTTTAGCGTCAAAATGCGGAGCATTATTAAAATAATTGCAAAGTTTTTCCCAATTATTATACTCGTCGTAGACTAATTCATCTTCCAATAATTTAGCTGGTTGCCCAAAAAGCTCCTCCGTTTTTTCTAATAAATAAAATCCGTATTTATTCAAAATTTCCTCTCGCCGCATATCACAATATAAATGAAACTTCCAACCAGCTTCAAATGAAGTGAGTCCAGAAAAATTCAAATCTAACGGTTCGAATTTCAAATGCGTATCTCTTCTTTTTATATTTTCATCAATCCGTCGAATATCCGGAAAAATACAACCCAAAATAAACTCGTCTCGATTGATTTTTCCAACCGGCGCTAAAAGTGACTCTTCATCATCAATATCATTCAAACCTTCTGCGTCAAGCCAGTCAAAATATTTTTTTGCATAAACAATATGCGCAATTTGTGAAGCCATGACTTTATTATAACTTTTCTGGCAAAATATTCCAGAGCAAATTAAAAGTTAATTTTTGAAGCTCAACTAACTCCTTAGATTCAATAATAATTGCCATCTTTTCTTCCCAGGAAGCAATGAGTATTTTGTTATTATAGATATTCACTTCTGGAGAAAATTCCATTTTATCATCCGGCAAAAATCGCGTATCGCGCATTTCTTCTTGATTAAATTTTGCCCGTTCAATCGACAATTCATTTTGTGGCATAATCGCTCGAATGAAAATCTTCTTCTCCGCTCTTCTTTTGAAATATTCCGGGAAAAAATTCGGCAAACCTTTTTTCATAGTTTCCATATTAGCATAGGCCAGAATCATTCCTTTTGATTCTAACGTATCTTCATAAGCCTCTCGCATTCCCTTTTCTCCTTCAAAAAACTGGACTTTGGGTTTATTAGCTGAATAGATATTTTGCAAAGAAATTAGTTGGGGCAAAAGTTCCGCTACTTTTTCTTTTTGCTTTTCAATTTTCTTGGTTTGCTCTTCCTTTTCTCTATCTAGATAATTTATTAAATGCTTGGGATCAAGCGCATTAAAAAATGTTGATGCGCCTTTTTTATATTTGCTAATCAAGCCTTTTTGAAGCAAAACATCACAAATATCGTAAATAGTTGTCCTATTTAAGCCTGTTTTTTTAGATATTTCTTTAACTTTGGCCGAGCTTAACTCAACCAAAGCTAGATAAACTAAGGTCTCTTTTTCAGAGAAATTTAGTTGATTTAAGAGGTTTTTTATCATTTGTTGTGTATATTATTTCGACACTTTTATTATATCAAATAAAGCCTATTTTGTCAATTTTATTAACGCAGTAAAACAATGCGCCGACACTATTTGACAAAATACGGTATACTGCGTAGTCAAGATAAGAAACGAAGGGTTTCAAAATCTTAGATAAGCACAAGTACATTAATAATTTAATTATTAACAAGGAAAAAGCTATGAAAAAAATTTATCCGCTGAAAAACTCAGCAAGCGTTGTGGGAAAAAATGGCAAATTAACGGTTAAAATAAATCCTTCATTGGAGGGATTAACGGTAACCCCTGAAATGCTAGCAGAAAAAACCGAAGATGGTCTTAAGAAACTTCTTTCTTTAGAATTCTGTTGGTTACCTTCTGATGTAGTTGAGACCTACAATAAAGCCCAAACAGTCGAAAAACAAAAAGAAATTCTAATTGACAAAGTTTGGGGTAACTGCAAATTGAATTGTAAGGGTTGTTTTGCAAAACAACCAGACATTTTCAAGGGACATCCACTTGTAACGCCCGAAGTTATTTTGGATCTCATTGAAGAGTCAGTCAATAATCTTGGTACAAAAACAGTGAAGTATCTTGGACCAAGTGAGTTCTTCCGTGACAAAGATGTCTTCAAACATCTTGATCGGTTCAAAGCAATGGGTGTAATTTGTGGAATATTTGTCAAAGATCCAATGTTTGGATCTGATAAAGAAGTTGAGACTCTTTTCGGAGAACAAGGAATTCACACTGCCGATGAGCTGGTTAAAAAATTAGCTTCCTATGAAAACCTGAGAATTCTTTTTAATTTTCGATCCTTCGAAGAAGAAAAAACAAATTACTTAGTTAGTGGAGGCTATGACGGCAAAGAAGATTATGTTGGTAATTATAAAGAAGTGCAAACTAAAGCCTTACAGCTTTTGTATAAATACTTCGCCGAGGAAGAATTCAAAAAAGACAAAGAAGCACGCCTCTCCATAATCAATGCTCCAATAACTCCTGAGACAGTCGACGAAGCAATTGAAATCTTCAAATACTTCACAGATAAAGGACTCTCCGTCGTATCTACAACAAGTATGCAATCTGGTTGCGGAGGAGGAATCTACAAGGGACTCGACAATCAATTCATGGAAAAATTCGAAAAGTATTACGCAGAAACAATTAAACACTCAGTCAAAAGAGGTTTGATAACCAGCGAATATCTTAACGAATTCGGACCGAGCCCGTATGCAGGAATAAATCACTGCATCCAACTCTGTAATGGGATACTTATCAGAGAAACAGGCCTTCTGTTTAGATGTCCTGGTGCAGACCATTCAGATTGGCAAGATGAAATCACACCAGAAAAGTTACTAAAAAACGGTATTGTCTGGGCATGGAAGAAAACCAAAAACTATGCAGAAAATTCAAAAGTAAATGTCGGGTGTTTGGCAAAGCCGAAGATATTTACCAAAGAATTTAATGATAAAGTGCTGAATCTTTATCACTCATAGAAAAGACCAAGAAAGGCAGATGATCTCAATGATCACTGCCTTTTGTTTTTTTAAAAAAATATTATTCCAAAAAAGTTTTCAATCTAGTGTGCGCCAAGCTTAGAAAAATTGAAAATAAAGCACCGAAAAGAAACAGCCAGTTTAACGAAATGAAAAATGAAAAAATCAGGATAGTTGCTCCCATAAAAATTCTGCCAAGCGTAATCGTCATCTGTCTAAAAACATTAAACTCGTCGATCAAATGTTTTTGGTCTTTGGCTTTTTCGCAAATGAAAGTATCCAATGGGACGCGATAAAAAACTTGAGTGAATTTATGAAAAGCGTCAATCACAAAAACATGCAACGCTGTAATTACAAAAATTTTCAAAATCCAACCGATTGCATAAAAAAAGCCTCCATATTGCATGATCCTATCCTTTTTCTTCCCCTTATCAATATATTTACCAGCAATCAATTCCATCACAATCGTCACTGCAACCACAAAAGTTGAAATAGCGCCCACTTCCAAATAATTTCCTTTGAAAAGTTGAAAGATGAAAATTGGCCAAACAATCACTCCCACAACAGACTCCGCTCCATCTGCAAAAAAGAGTGCGGCAGCGGATCTATTTTCTTTGGAAAAAGTTTTTTCAAAAATCTTCCTTCGGCTCCAACTAAATGTTTCTTTTGTGCGAGGAAGCATGATAAGAGGCAAAGCAGAAAGAGCAAAAACTACAATTCCAATAATAAACAAAACGCTAAAATTAAATCGACTAATAATGAAACCGGCAAAAATCGGAGTGATTATTTTTGTAAGATTAAAAACAGCTTCCATTAAACTCAAAGATTTTCCGCGATCTTTTTTGCTTGTGAATTTTGAAAGATCAATATTAAAAGGAGTCCAATAAAGAAAACGCCAGAGACTGATAAAAATAACTGCGAATGGCAAAACCCAATATAAATTATTTTCGTCGAGGAAAAAAAGTGAAATATAATATAAAACCGCGACAAAAGTGCTAAATCTCAAGGCTCTTCTGAAGCCAAACTTATTCAAATAGGGAGAAAGTGTTGATATAAAAAAGAAATGAACAAGGTATGTAATGAGGTAAAAAGTAGCAACCCCAGCAACACTATTATTAAAAATCTCATAAAGGAATATTGGAAGAAAAACAGCAAACATTCCTCCTGCTACATCTGTAATAGATTTGCTGGTGAAAAGAGCCACAAAACCGCGTGACATTTTTCCCTCAAAATATTTTATGTGCTGATGATGATTAAGGCTATGCATTTTTATTTTTTTCAAATATTAAAGACGTAACTTGATTATATAGTATTTTAAAAATTCAACCAAGAAAGTATCAAAAAAATAAAAAGCGCAAATCTAGCATGTCACCTCTTTCAGTCCCTTATTGACTTCCAAATAATCTCAAACAATTGCTGATTCATTTGAATGATGCTTTTGTTTTCAATAACAACTCCCATTATCGGTGGGGTAGGCTGATGAATAAGGATTCTTCTTGGAATAATTACCATATTAGTAATAAAATCAGTCTCTGGTGGTAATAGTTTCATTTTAAAATTGAGTTCCTGTTCTCTTTTTTTAAGATCTCGGGCTATTTCATTCTCTCTTAAAAGCATCCGAACGTTTACATTGAGCTTGGATCTTCTTTTCAAAAAATCTAAAAAATATTCTGGATCAGATTTAATCCATTCTTCGCTATTAGAAACAACCAAATAATTATCATGGGGACGAATTTCTTTTAAAAAACCTTCATAAACTGATTTTACACCTTCAATTCCCTCGTAGTATTTGATAAAACTCTCCCCGCCCTTTAGATTATACATTGCCATAAAATCAGGCAACTTATCATTAAGTTTATTTAATCTATCATTAATGATAAACTTTAACTTTTCCGGACTTTCAGCAGTATAAAGTTTTTTCCAGCCTTTAAGTTCAATATTCATTAAACCTTTTTGCCTTAGGGAGTCAAATACAGGATAGACTGAAGTTCTTTTTACGCCTGAATTTAGAGCTATTTTTGAAACAGAAGAAGGCCCAAGTGAAAGTGAGGTAAAATAAACGGAGGCTTCAAGATCGCTTAGCCCCATGTCTTTTAAGATTTCCAAGAGATTATTTTTCATATTTTGTCAAAATAATTGTCAACACTAATAAGCTTAATATAAAGCAATAAATAAGTCAATACATATATATTGTTAACAACTTTGACTCTTTGCTATAGATAGGTTAACATTTAGCGTTAAATGCTCATTAACAATAACTGTAACTTAAGGAGAGAATCAATGGAAAAGCTTAATTTTGAAAAAATAAAAAAAATCAGACAAGAAAGAGAGACGCGACGAGCAGAGGAGCTACAAAGGGCAGAAGAAGAGCGCAAAAAAAGGAAAGAAAAAGAGCTAAATGAAACAATTGAATATGCACGGAAAAATCTTCAAAAAAATTTGGAAGAAGCTGCAAATGATAAAATTGGAATTTGTCGCATAATTATTTTAGATCCAGTTAATTATTACGATCCACCCATTACAATTACAAATCTTCCGTTAGCACTAGAAGTTTTTGTAGATGACCTAAAAAAAATAGGTATTCATTCGCTCTTTATCAATGAATTTCATAATAATAATGGAAGGGGACAATATATCGGTGTAAAAATTGACGATATAATTTAAAAGAAGAAGGGCAATAAAAATCTATAAGCGACCTTGATGAAAATCATCAGGTCGCTTTTTTATTCACTCGGAAAAATAAAATTAAATAAGGCAACCAGAAATTTCTGATTGCCTTATATTTTTTATTCAACATATTCTACTCTTCTCTAAGCCAGATATCGATCTTTTCCGGTCGATGGGGCATTTTAATCCCAGGAATTTTTTTGAGGAAATTCTCAAGACCGAGAATTTTTTTCTTTCTTCTTTTTTCAGTTACCCCTGAAATATACATATGTTCATCGGAACAATCAGGAGGCAAAAAAAGAAAGCTTCCCAAAAGATCGAGGAGACATGAAATTGTAATGGAGGTTTCATTGAAAGTATAATTCAAAGCATAAATATCGCCTGGTCTTTCATGAAATTCAAGAAATACTCTTTCCAACTCCTTCCTTATTGTTAATAAAATATCTATCAACACCCCTTTGTAAGAATTCGCCTCTTTCGTCATTTCTATTCTTTTAAGTTGCTCATTAATTTGGGCTATCGTCAGTTTACACCTGTTGCATTTCCCATTTTCTACCTCGCCAAGACGACATGATGGGCAACTTCCCTCTACACCACCAGCTTGATGTTTTTTTGTCATAACTTTTTCTCCCTTGCTTTGATACATTTATGGCAAATATGCTTTTGTTCATTCCACGCATTATAAAAACCAAAAATTTCCTTTGAGTGATTCGGAATCATACAATCATTACATTTCATTTCTCCGCATTTTCTACATGTTGCTATCGTATGGCATGTCCCTAATTTTTTCCTACATTCCGAGCATTCTTTCCTATCATCTTTTTTCCATACAATAAAAATATCTTCATATCCTAACGATTCTCGATGTTCACCCAAATGTCCTTCTTCTAATTCACATCGATGAATCATGGAATGAGAATCAGGCCATGCTGACTCTCCGCTATAACCTATCTTATTGCTCGGAACTGAAAATTCTCTTATTCGTTCCGCTCCGCACTTTGTAAATTTTTCCATCTCCACGCCTCCTATTGAAAAAATGTAGTTTGATTAATGGTGAATTTATAATACTATTTTAGTTAATATTATAAATTCACCATTATTTTTTTACAATCTCTCCCACATAAATTCCAAATAAACTTTGATCGTTTCTGCAATTGATTTATCTTCTATTAGTGTCGCCGTGATTTTGTCATAGGATATAAGCGCGGTCAGATTTCCGGAAACAACGATATCAGCAGAAACTTTGGTTTCTGGAGGGAAAAATTTTATGTGAGATATTCCTTTCCCTACTTCCGCAAATTCATGGTTAAGAGGAGTGTCTTCCAAAATCATGCGATGAAATATTTTTCGCTCTTTGATATTTTTGAAATAAAGCGTTTCGATTTCTCTGGAAACAGCTTTTGTTGCCGTTTCATAGGATCCACAGTTTATCACATTCTTATTTTTGAGAATATACTCATCAAAAATCTTGTTAATGCCATCCAATCCTTCGAAAAACTTTACCTGTGGTTTATTTTCTTGGTTAATGTCGATCGCTTTGAGTATCGGCAAGATGGTATTTTGCAACAACTCTCCTTCTTTTTTTACTGCCTCTCGTTTTTTTTCAATAAGTTGATTGATATTATCAGGGCTTTCCGCCACAAATAATTTCTTTTTGCCTTTTCGACTTTCTGCGACGAGTCCTTTTTGCTTCAACTCCTCCAAAGCAGAATAGACGCTCACGCGATTCACTCCGGTCGTTCGAGAAATATCTTGAACGGTAGAAGCGCCATTTTCCAAAAGTGAAAGATAGGTCAAAATCTCTTTTTCCGTGAAATTAAGTTGTAAAAGAGCTTTTGTCAGATTTTCTGAAATATTTTTCTTTTTCATATATCCGATTGATTAATATACATCAACCTTGAGCAATCGTCAAAGCAATGTATACAAATTTTGATTAAAAATTAAATTAATACCTAATTATGCTTTATTTATAGGATTATAATGTTATTCAAATGTTGTAAAGCTATTATTTACAAATATAGCATATTCGCTAAAAAAATCAAAAAAAAATAGCCTAATGGTAAAAATCATCAGGGCACTTTTTTATTTTTCTAAAGACTACTTCATATCTTCAAATCCGAGTATTCCCGCAGAGTTTTCAAAGTCGCTTGCACTGTTTCATTTTCCGCGTTCAAAAGTTTCACATTTTTGAATCTTTCGGCAATTTTTGTGACCACTTCATCCGCCCAAGACGGTGCTATGACTTTCACACCAGAAAAATCAATTTCAATTTCTTCATCTTCTTTGAGATCTTTTAGGTTATAGGCTGAAATTGCCAAATATGCCTCTCGACCAGCAGGACGAGAAACCAAAACATCGCCAATTTTTTGCAGTTCAATGCGCATAGAATTTTTCTTGTAAATTTTCCATGGTTTAATTGTAGCCTATTTTAATGTTAAAAGTCAAAATTAAAAAATCATTGAATCTCTTTTTTTATCTCAATTTTTAAAACCCCAAGCGGAATTTAATTCCTCCTGGGGTTGCTATGCGATTACTTTACGCTCATTCCCACAGACAGAGTAGTATCATAATTATACCACCTGTCAAAGCCATATTCCCACTTACCACCTGAGGTGCCACGACACCTCACCAACCAAAGAAGTTGCCTATGTTCGGAATAGCGTTCTTTAAGCATAGTACCGGGAAAATCCATTCCACTGATACTACAATTGTTATAGAACCACTCTAACGCACTTCGTTTCTTTTTTTTCTGATAATCCTCCCACAATGCGATGAAGACGTTCACTCCAAAACCAATGAAATCCTTTTTTTCTTTTAGGCGAGAGAGCTTTTCCTCCATTGAAATATCTCTCTCCCCTGGTTGAAGGCAATTATCAAAGACAAAATCGGAAAAATGAACTTCCTTAAGAAGTAATGACCGATGATCAACATCATCATCTCCACTAAGTCCATCGCCCTCAACCGGGCCTTTCCATATATCAATACATGCGCCTAGATACTTTCTAAAATCATATACAGTGGGTATGGAAATTGTAGTTTTTGGAATTGAAATTTTAATTTTCATTTTACTCCCCCTCTCGTCGTTCCCGGGACAAGGACAATAGAATCAAATTCCCCGTCCTTATAAGTAATTCTTATTGTAGAATGGAAATAAACTTCCCCCTTTATCGGAATTTGCATCTGATTTATTTCTGCTTTTAGACTATTATTAACTTCTTTCTTGCCAGTATAGTAATTAATAATTGCCGCGAAAAAGACAATACTAAAAATAAGATAGGGTATACTACGTTTAACTACCTCATCAGCCTTGGAAGCGCGGTGTATTGCATACGCAAAACTCATCGCGGGAATTATTCTTAACCCAATAGTCCATAATACATCTTCCATTTTCACCCCTCCTTTTTCGTCGTCCCTTTTTTAAGAACGACTGATTCAACCTCTCCATTATTGAAAGTTATTCTGCCTTCGAAGTCAAAAATATTTTTTCCTTTCACGGAAACCTGCTCGAGTCTTACTTCCTTCGCAAGCTCCTTATGATTTACGTAAGTAGAAAGCATGAACCCACAAAGAGTCAAAAAGAAAACACTTATTAATAAAGATACAATCCCAGCAAAAATCTCAATGTCTCTTTTGTTTTTTTTTCTTACCAACTCCTCTTTTGACAATTCCTCCGTTGTTACCAAGGGAGCTTTTAAATCCATCAATCCGTTTATCATAAACATTAATCCACAAAATAAGCATATTACTGATCCGTCCATACTTCCCCTCCTATAGCTACATTTATTGTTTTCATCACCCACTATTCAATTGTCAAAGATCCAACAGAGCAGTCTAGCATAGATTGTAAAATTAGTCAATACTTTTGACCTTTTTTATCAATATTAAAATAGTATGTTTATATATTGACAATTTATAGGGATTTGCTATAATATAAATAGTCAGTTTTAGTTGACTTTTAATAAAATATATGGATAACAAGCAAAATAGCTATCAAATATTCGGCCTAAATGAAAAAGAAGCTGAAATTTATATGGCAACCTTGGAATTAGGAGAAGCCACAGGTTTCCAGATCTACAAAAAAACCAGTCTGAAAAAACCGACCGTTTATTATATTCTGGACGAATTGCAAAAACGAGGATTAGTTGTGCTCACAAAAAAAGGCAAGAAAAAATATTATATTGCCGAAAGCCCTACAAAAATTCAAGAAGATTTGGAAAACAAACTCAAATCATTCAATTCCATTTTGCCTCAACTGCTTTCCGTCTATAATATCCAAGCTGTAAAACCAAAGCTAAGATACTATGAGGGCAAGGATGGCATTAAAGAGGTTTATGCCGATACACTTAAATATAAAGATGAAATCCTGTCGTTCTCTTCAGAAAATGTTGTTTCCATTTTGGGCGAAGATTTTTCCTTAGACTATATCAGAAAAAGAGTCAAAAAAAATATCCCGATCAAATCCATCGTGCCTAATTTGGAAAACATTCAGGAAAAATTTCTAAACAAAAACCAAGAACAACTTCGCTCAGCAAAACTCATTGACCCAAAAGAATTTAACTTTCCCATTGAAATCAACATCTACGCCAATAAAGTCGCTTTCATGTCTTTCCGCGATGAACTGGCAGTTATCATCGAATCCGATGAGATAAATAAGATGATGAAGCTTTTGTTTTCTTTCTTCTGGAACAAGCTTTAAACTCTATTTTACATACAAAAAAACAGCTTTTTTTAGGCTGTTTTTATTATTCGCAATCTACTATAGACTCCCTGCCCCTCTCCACGCCAACTCAAAAATCGCTTTTTGGGAGCGGGCGATTTCGGCTGATTCGATAATCATGCCGAACATTTCTGCTCCATAACTAGCAATGGCAATTTTGTTTTTGTAGATATTGGTTTCATTGGAAATTGGAAAATCTTTTTCGCTTAGAATTATCACTTCGCGCAGTTGCTGAGCATTATTCTCCATATACTTTTCAATTCCCGAAAAATGCTTGTATATTCCTCTGATTCTGATATTTTTTACCACTCTTCGCGCGATATAATCATCTGTATAATCTGGTAAGTTTTTCAAAACGCCTTCGCCAACATACGCCAAAATCTCATCGCCTTTCTTGAGGCTTCGCAAACTGTCTTCATACATCTCTCGAATCCCCTCTTTGCCCTCAAAATATCGAATGAATGGTTTTGTTTTGGGCGAGTTATATAAATTTTGCAAACTTGGCATTATGGAATTTATTCTCTCCTCTTTTTCTTTGAGTTTTTTGATCAGTATCTCCGGATCAGCCGGAGAAAAATATTTCACATTACCTTTGATCGATTTGTAAATCAAACCTTCTTTCATTAATTGATTGACAATATCATAGACGGTTGGACGCTTCAATCCGACTTTTTTTGCCAGCAAATAGGCGGTTGCCCCGCCCATTTCCAAAGTTGCCAGATATACTTCCGCCTTTTTATCCTCCATCCCAAATTGTCTCAAAATCTCTTTTATTTCCATCCCATTGTCATTCCCGTGACCGCGTGTCGCCCTAGCTTTAGCGGTGGCGCAAAACGGGAATCCAGTTCAATAAATTATAATATTCGTAATATTCCGACTACTGAATATAGCCTAGCATAATTGCTAAATAAGTCAATAATAGGGCTTTTATAATATAATTTAGAAAAGACGTTATTTATTATGACGATAAACATTGAATATGTATATTAAAAGTGTATAATGAACAGTTCCCGTTCGTTGACAATTAAATAATACGTAAAATAGGAGATAACGCTATGCAAACCCAAAAAGAAAAAATAACAAAATTTTTCATGAGCTGGATATTCCTAGAGCTAATTGCTATTTTTATAGCAATAGCAATAGATTGGCGTAAATTAGCTATAGTCTCGTTTCCACAGCTTTGTGCGGCAGCGGCTGGTTTATTTTTTCATCTTAAGCGAAATAAATGGAGATAAAATGGATAAATTTGACGTGGTGCTAATAATCGCTATTGGCCTTTTTGCGGCGAGAATCATAGAGATAGTAAAAAATATAAAAAGAGGAAGATAAAAATGAAAAATGAAAATAAAATAAAAGTTATAGTTACGGAGGTGGGAAAATACATCCCGCCAAAATATAATTCAACAAAAATCATTGCCACCAACATCGCAAAAGCTATCCAGTTTCAATTCGACAAACCCTTATTAGTCGAGGAAGACGACAGATATTCGTTTGATATATCAGAGGTTATGGATAGAACTTTTTGGGACAGAATTTTATTTCTCAAAAACAGCCATCGGATTATCACTATCTATATTCCTGAAGTAAATAAGCCTTACATAAAATGCTCGTTGAGAAGAGAATATATTTCACTAAAAAGCGTGATAATCAAAGAACTGAAAGCAATTGCGGAAGAAGCAAAATTTAATAAAATTATTATAAAAATTGACTGAACCAAAAAAAGCCATCACGCTTTGGGGGAAATAAAATAAGGAGGAGAAAAATGAATAAAGAATTGGCGCTTATATGCGCCAACGAGTTTGACAATAGAGATGGAACAATCTCGTTAAGATCAGTTCCGCAATATTCTTTAGGAAGGGTCTATTTAATGGACCCGGTAACAGATGAAATTAGAGACGTTTTCAGGAAAGAGCAATCTAGTTCCAGATTATTCTGCGCTTTTCCCTTTAATGAGAACGAGTTAATAGTAGGATCAAAGTCTGTTGCTAATATGAGGAATGTTACCGAAATAAAAGGTCAAAGTGTGTTTTATCAGCAACGAGTAGTTTTTAATTCAAAACTAATAGAGTATAATCCAAAAAGCAAAGAAGAAAATCTCTTAGTGGAAGAAAAAGGCGAGATATTTTTCGCCTGCTCGTTCAATGATGATATCGTTTACGGGAGAAGATTGGGCTTGCAAAACTATGAAATAGTTTTGTTTGATTATAAATCAAAAGTTGTTAAAAAATCGTACATTAGGGAATGTCCTTTTTTTTCAGGCATACAATTAGGAGAATATATCGTTGCAGTAAGCGGTGCTGAAGGTTGTTTTGAAGATGAAGATGCAAAGTTTGTTGATTATTATGGTGCTATCGAGAAAAATCTCCCTACTAGCAAAGCAGAAGAAACAACGAAAACATTAACTTTTGTAGATTACAACGACAGAAAGGATAAGATAGTTTTATTCAATCCATTAACTGGTGAGACTATACAACTAAATATCGCCGATTTACCCACAGGATTAATCCCATCCATCACCCTGCGTGGCGATAAACTAGTTTATCCCGTAAACAAAATTAATGGGAGGAAAGTTTTTTCTTTCATTTTTGAACTTGATTTGAATGAAAAAAAATCCCATTCATATGGAGCAGGAGATAGCGGATGGATCTCTGCAGCTGCTCACTTCGGAGATAAAATCATGTTTAGCAACGAAGACAATGAATGTAAGGATGATCCTGGCGATTTTTTAAATAAACATCGCAGGGATTATATATATGTTGCTCATCTTGAAGAAAACCTTGCCTATCCCAGTTATTCATTTGGCAGAGTCGAATCCATTCTGCCTGTAAATAAAAATGTAAAGAAAAAATGGTTTTTAAAAGTTTTAAAATAAAGGAAGCAAAAAATGTTCGAGAACGACAATTTGATCTTTCTGTTTAAATTATTCTCTTTTATCAAAGAGGATCAGATAACTCAAATCAAAATTCGTTCGTGGCGTAACGGAAAAAGTGGTGCCATTGAACTCATTTAGCTTGAGCGTATATTCCCCCAAAGCCATTGCGCTTTGGGGGATTTTTTATTCTGAAAAATCATCCACTACCTCCACCTTCTTATCCAAAATAACATCTCCCTCTCCAAATTCAAAAGTTGCTCTGATTAATTCTCCTTTCAACATTTTAGGCAGCCAAAAAATATCATCCGGCCACATCTTTTCAAATGGCAACTCGGAAACAGAGAACCATTTCGGACTCATTTCTTCGCTTTCTTTCGGTTCGCCGTCCCAGTTTTCACAAACATAAACATGCACCAGTTGATTCCAATCCGGATTGTGAGGAAAATAAAAAGACAACTCCGCCACCTTTTTCAATTCTTTAGGAGAAACAACAATCTCTTCTTGCGTCTCTCTTTTTGCTCCTTCTTCCACTGTCTCATCCGAATTAACTTTTCCACCAACGCCATTCCAGCGACCAACCCCAAAACCTCTTTTTTTCATCGCCAAGCAAATCTCCGATATTTCCTCTTCCGATTTTTTCACTAAAAACAAAAGCGTAGCGTTTCTCAATTTTTCCATACTATTATAAAAAATTATTTTTCTGCACCAGAAGCATCCAGGATTCTGTCCCTATTAGCCCCCCAAATATACCAAACTGATTGATCTCTTTTTTTCTGAGTAGGTTTTTTTTGAGAAGGAAAATCAGCCGATACTTTTTTTATCGTTCCTTCATTCAACAAAAAGTCAAAAAGAATCTGCGCCTTTTTGTCAATCGAACCTGCAAAATCAACTTCCATAACTGAGGATCCATAACGTTCAGAATCTTTGGCATCACCAATAAGCACACTGGGAATTTCCTCTGTTTTTATGTTTATTTCTAAATAATTTTTCAAAGCTAGAATCATCTCTTCTTTTTTCATTTTTCCTGTCATACGAGAAGTCAACTCAGTTGATTGTCTCATCTCCATCAAAAAATGATTAGCTGGCCTTTCCAGTCTTTCATTTTCTCTATGTTCACTTTTTCGAACAAACACAATTTCAAAAGCAAAATAATATCTCCTTCCGCCAGGATTATACAGCTTCACCTTGGCTGACATATTCTTATATCCTTTCCCTGAAGCCGGATTCTTGTCAATTTTAATATTATCTAAGATTCCCTTTCGCTTATTCCCCTTTTTACTTTTTTCCGGAAAATATGCTTCTAGATCCTCTTCGGAAAGATAATTCTTTTCCCGGAATTCAATCTCTACTCTTGGATCTTTTTTCCTTTTCGCTTCCGCTTGAATATCATGCATCAGCTCAAGCATTTTTTCCGTTTCCATATTATCGTTAAAAATAAAACGGAAACGCAAAAAATCATCTGCAATTTTGAAAGCTTCTTTTGGACTTCTTAAATATTTCAAAAAAGTTCGTAAACCCTCTTTGATTCCAATTTGCACTTCTGGAATATGATATGAATGCTTTCTTTCTTCTTCGCCAATATTATTAAAATTACACCCGGCAACCTTTTGGTTTCTTTCTACCCACTCGAAAATTTTCAGTGCCTCTGATTCCCTATCTAACAAAATATCCAGTTCTTTCGGAATAACAAGATTAGAAAGAATTCCCGATTCTGGTCCTTTTTCCTTATCTCGTCCTAAAACAAATCGCGAATGTTCGAGAAAATCTCGAAAAGCATGGCTTTTCTTTATCCGCTCAATCACATAGGCCACACTTAAAATCCGACAATGCGTTATTTTTTCCCCTCCGGTAAGAGACTTTCTATCTGGAGAGAAATAATCTTTAGTATTTTCAGAAGTATTTGCAACGGCAACTTTCTTGAAAAATGCCATTACCTCCTCTAAATTATCAAATCCAGCTTCAACTTTATCTCCAGGCTTTTTTGAAAGTGCAAATCCCTTATCGACACGTGGAGAAAGAATATAGGGATTGCTTTTCAAAAAATCAACCGCCTCCTGCAAATCTTTGGAAAATTCCGCCAAAGCATTCTTGTCGATGCCACCTTTTTCATCGCTAAATTTGAAAAATCTTGGTTCAAACCACTCTAGGAACGTTTCTTTACTTTCAAGTATTTCAGCCGGTATAGCAAAAGTATCCAAGGGAGTGAGGTCCGGCTTCTCCTCAAAGCTTCCTTCATTCTTTGCATAAAAATCAGGATTGGTATGAATTTTTCTATACGCCTCTTCTATTGCTTTATTTACAGGATTAAACTTTTCCATATATTTATGCTATTTAATTTTTTAAACCGTTTACTTATTATAATTATAGCATTTTTTGAAAATATCTGACCAATCAAATATTTTGAACTATTTTTCCTCCTTGCTCACTGACAAATATCTTTCTTTCACTTTTATTTCCGGTAACAACTTCCAAATCAGCTCGAAAATAAGTTTCATGGTTTTGTGAATTTCTGAGCCTTCTATAATCAGTCCTATTTCTTCCTTGGCGGAAATTAGCGCCACATAATTATTGCCATAAATAAGGATTTCGATTGAAAAAGGAAAATCCTTGGCACTGATAAGTTTTGTGCTCCTCAATTGTTCTTGATCCTTGGTTGTGTAATTTTTTATCATCTCATCATCATCCGGAGCAATTGTTCTAACATGAAATCCTTTTTGGATTCTTTTTTTAATATAATTATCCGTAAATTCTTTGCCGAGAATATCTATAATATCATATGAATATATGGCTAATATTTCTTTTCCACCATGCATTAATGTGTCTTCGCGCACTTCTCTTATCCCTTCTTTTCCTTCAAAATAGCGCATTTTTGGCTTACCCGTCTTGATATTGTGAATGGACTGGAGTTGAGGCAAAATTTCAGAAAATAGTCTCTCTTTATTCTTTATTTCCTCCATTATTTTTTTTGGGTCTTCACCAATAAATAATTTTCTTTTCCCTTTGGTTATCTGCGAAATCAAGCCTTCGTCGATAAGATCCAACAGCACATTATAGCAAGTAGTTCTTTTAATCTGGGCTTTTTTAGCTATTTCAATCACGCTGGCACTTCCCAATTCCAAAGTCGCCAGATAAACATCCGCTTTTCTCCCCTTTAGCCCAAATTTTTCCAAAACTTCCTTAATTTCCATGATATTTTATTATATGACCACCATTATCGTCAACATTTACATTATATCAAACTAGCTTAATTTGTCAATATAGCCTATTTTTAAAGCATTATTATCTTTAGATAAAAATGCTATATATTTTTTTGACCATAAGTTTTGACATTTTACTATTTTTGATGTATACTATTTTGTTAAGCTGAAAATTTGGATAGTCCAATTGGAAACTTAGCAGGTTCATTAAAAACTAAATAAATCACAAAGGCACGGGTTCGCAATTAGGCGAATTGATCGAGAGCTACACTGGCGAAAAAATTTTAGCCTAATGAAAATTAGGCAAAGGAGAGAAAAATGGAAAAAATTAAAAAACTGGTAGAAACCATGGATTGGAAAAAAACAGTGGAAGGAATTATTGCTCTGCTAAAAATGGTCGATGAAGAGGGTATGGACTCTTCCGCATATTTATTCGTTGCTGAATGGAGGCTGGAGGAAGGCGATTGGTATAGGGTAAGAGAAGCCCTCGGAAATGCTGGAATTGAAAAAGATGGGGCTTTATATAATATCTACAAACTTCGTTGCGCAAGGCAGGTATTAGCTTTACTTGAAAGTGGGAAAATTTTTGGGGAGAAAAATATTTGTGGCGGTCAGTTTAAGACAAGACATGACCAAGGATTTTTTTGGGCAGGAACCATAATGAAACCCAAGGAAATTGAGGAAATCATTTCTCATCCCTCCAAAGAAGAATTCAAACTTCTTGCCAAGCTACAATCAGATTTAATGAAAAGTGGCTTCGTAGATGTAAATCATGATGATGACCTAAAAAGATTAGGCCACTACATTTATCTTGCCGATAAATAATCAAGCCTCGCAAAAGGCTCGCGAGAATAAATAACGAGCCTAGTGAAAATTAAGTAAAGGAGTAGAAAAATGGAAAACGTACGTAATCTTTTAGAAAAATTGTGTTTTTCTAAAACTAAGAATCCCAAACAAGAGATTAGGGATAAAACAGAAGATAATTCTATGCTTTATTGTCCTGACTGGGTTTTAGATCCAAAGAATTTGGGAGAAGAGATTTATATTAAATTTAGAGGGGAAAGTTTATCAAAATTTCTTATTGGCACAACACCTCTTGTTGTTGGTTTTAAGGAGAATGGGGTGAACGTAGCAGCCTGCCAAATCTGCGCCGAAAACACTGACCCAAGAATACCCAATACTGCTCATGTATGGTTTTGTGAAAGATTTATAAATGAAGACGATGCTGTCGATTATATTCTTAAAGCAAACGGTTCTTTCGTGGGACCATTATACAGCCCACATTTCCCTGCTCCTTAAAACCATTATGCCTCTAAATCGTAAAAGGCAGTCGATCAAACCTGATCACTGCCTTTTTTATTTGTCCAAAAAATATTTTATTCCACCCAATACTTTTTCTTCATCAACTCTTCCTTCTCTTTTATTCCTCAATTTTTTGCTTAGAAAAAGCGCAAAGTTCGGCGAGATCTTTTATAGATTCAAAAACTTCCAATAGTTGCTCCTATCAATTTTTTCCACCGTAGCACCATATTTCTCAATAAACTCTTTTGGAACCTTAAATTTCTTTTTTTCATTCCATTTGAATTCAAATCCGCGAATTTTCCCTCCGCTTTCTTCAATATAATCAATTTCTTTTTGATCATAAGTCCGCCAAAAATATGAGTTGACAAAATTAAACTCCGCATCATTATTCTTTTTTCTTTCTAGAATACAAAAGTTTTCCCAAAGCGCCCCGACATCATTTCGGATGTCTAGCGGGTTATAATTTTCAATCAGACTATTTCTAATCCCCAGATCATAAAAATATACTTTGATTGATTTAGAAATTTCTTTGCGCAAATTTCGCGAAAAAGCATTCAGTTTGAAAATCACAAAAGCCTGCTCTAATATATCAATATATTTTTGCACCGTGAGTCGATCAACTCCTAAATTAACCGCCAATTCATTATAAGAAACTTCATTGCCTAGTTGGAGAGCTAGCAGCTCTAACAAATTTTTGACGAGACTTGATTTTTTCAAGCCCTCAAAACTCAAAATGTCTTTATATAAATATTTAGAAGAAATCTCCTGCAGCCTCTCAATGGATTCAGCTTCTCCCAAAAAAAGAATTTCCGGATAATTTCCAAATCTTAAAAAATTTTCCAACTTAGCTTCTATGGAAAGTAAGTCTTCTTTTTGATTAATTTCTTGAAGTGAAATAGGATAAAGCATAAAAGTAAAAGTCCTACCCGTCATTGGTTCGGAAATTTTTTGCGCCAAGTCAAAGCTAGACGAGCCCGTGGCAATAATTTGTATTTCAGGATAGGTGTCAACAATAATTTTCAAAATTTTTCCAATATTAGGAATGTTTTGTGCCTCATCCAACAGAATAATTTTATAATTTCCCAGAAATTTTTTCAGTTTTTCCGCTTCCGGCTCAGCTAGACCTTTTTGAACAGACAACAGCTCGCAATTAAAATATGTGCCATCTTCGCCATAATCTGCCAATATTTTTTTGGCTAATGTGGTTTTCCCAACTTGCCTGGCTCCATACAAAATAACCAGTTTACCCTTAAATAAGCGCTCTTTTATTTGTTTTTCTATTAATCTTGGGATGTAATTCATAAAATTAGTATAAATTATAGTATTATATTCTCAATATTATAACAAATTTTGATATTTGTCAAGTATTTCTAGGCTACTCCACCTAATACTTTTTCTTCATCAACTCCTCTTTCTCAATTTTTTGCTTAGCAATAATAAAAATGTACTTAATTTTATTATATAGCCACCCCATTCCAAATCATATCAAAAATCGCTTTTTGTGCTTCGGCAAATTCATGCGACTTAATTATAAAGCCCAGCTTTTCTTCTTTTGTGGAAATCATTGTCACCTTATCATCATAAATACAAATATATGGTTTGATAATTATATTTTCCGGAACGAAGCGCACCTCTCGAAGCTGCTTAGCATGCGTTGAAATCTTCTCCCTTTCAGGCTTATACTTAAATGATCGAAGCGCCAAGCTTTTCACTCCTGAGGCAATTCTTTTTTTTACAAATTCATCTACAAAATCCGCTCCAGCCATGTCTTCCACATTATATTCAGATAAGTAATATCTAACTACTGACTCTTTAACACTAAGTATGTCTTCTAAGATTTTTCGGATTCCATTTATATTTCTATATATCTCAATTTCCGGCTGATAAAGATTTGTGCCGAATATAGATTTCAAATCAGGAATTAATTTCTTAATCACATCCTCTTTTTCCTTGAGTATTAATTTTAAACTCTCCTCTGGATCTTCAGCATAATAATATTTATGCCCATCTTTCATGACCCTATTCACCAAACTTTTTTCCACTAAAGCATCTAAACAATGATAAACTGTCGTTCTCTTTGTCCCTGTCGCTTTGGCAAGATCTATGATTGTTGCTTTTTTCCCTTGTAATATCGCCCGATATATTATGGCTTCTTTTTCATTTAACCCTAAAAGCTTTAATTTTTCCTCTAATATTTCCATTGTTTTATATTATGTCGATAATTTTGGTCGTCAAAAATAGCATACTATATGGCTTAAATTAAGTCAATCCTTATTAATAAATAAAATTATTATCCTTATTTATTGACGTTATTAAAAAAACATTTATACTTATTAGTTATGATCAAAATGAGTGCTTCTTAAAAATTTAAAAAAGGATGACTAGCTATGAAAACAAACGAGGGTCTACTTAGGAGATATGATAAAATTTCTCATCGTTGGAATTGTAAGGAGTATGCTGGTTTGCGTCGTGATGATTTAATACCAAAAATTCTAAAATACTCAAACCTTAAATCATTGCCACCAAAATCTGAGATATTAGATGCAATGTGTGGCACAGGCAAAATCGGCGAAACTCTTAATAAGGAGTTAAAAACACTTGGGAAAATATCAAAAATATCATTCACGGATTTTTCTCAAGCCATGTTAAATCAAATCAAGACGCCTGGCTCAAAAATTTTATCTGATATTAGAAAAACTGGCCTGCCTGAAAATACTTTTGACAGAATTTTCTTGCGTGGAGCGCTACATGATCTACCAAAAAAAGCCCAGCCAGACGCTATCAAAGAAGTTTATCGATTGCTAAAAAATGATGGCTTGTTCGTTTTAATTGCTGCTTGCTCTGAAAAAGATACGACTAAATATTTCGATGAACTTGTAAATTTGAAAGATAGGCTTGCTGGAAATGCGGGAAAAATGAAACGGCATTTTCCAACTAAAAATGACCACTTGAACTTACTTGAAGAATCTGGCTTTAAGGATATTCAAAATCCTTTTGATTATGATGGTTGGATTACTTATTCCGCAACAACCGAAATTAATGCCGAGGGAAGCGCAGAAATTAATAATTTCTATCAACGACTTCCAGGAAAAGTTAAAGAAAAATGGAAAATTGAAAAAAGCAACAGGGGAATAACTTTTTATTTTCCCTACGCAGTGTTAATTGCACGCAAATAATCTAAAATAATCTACAAAAGGCGACCCGCACAACCACGGGTCGCCTCTTTTTTTTGTTTTTTAGGTTCCTATTCCACCCAATATTTCTTCTTCATCAATTCCTCCTCTTCCTTTTTTTCTTTCTCAATTTTTTGCTTAGCAAACGCACGGAGTTCGGCGAGATCTTTTTTGTCTAAGTCTTTGGCTAGTTTCAAAAGTTTTTCTTTTTCGTTTAGAGTTTGGTCGTCAATCACCTCTGCCAGAAGCACATCCAAAATCGCCCCGATTTTTGGTCCGGGTTGGATTTTGAGTTCGGCTATTAAATCATTGCCATTAATTCTTAGCTGTTTGACTGAAATAGCATCGCTTGATACTTTTTCCACCATGAATTTGAAATGGCGAAGTTTATATGGCACCGCTTTGGCAACGCCAGATCCAAGTCGATCAGCAACTCGCACGTCAATTAAATCGTTAATATTTTCCACTCCCACTTTTTGCACCACGCGACGCACTCCTGATTCGCCCACTTCATCGACGTTATAATAGAACATGTGATTCTTGACGAGCATCACAGTTTTATCAATAACTTTTCGTGGGTATTTCATTCGCTCCAAAATGTTCTCCACCATTTTTGCGCCGATATATTCATGACTATAGAAAGTTGACATCTCCCCTTCTCCTCTTTTTGATTTTGGTTTTCCCAGGTCATGCAGAAATGATGCCAAACGCACTTCCAATTTTTCAGATGGACATTTTTCCAGACTTGCCAATAAATGAGCATAGACGGTATTATATGGCCCAAAATAATGATGACGATTTTGTTTCACACCGATAGTCGCAATTATCTCGGGAATAAATTCATCCATTAATTTGCTTTCTACTAAAAGCTCCGCTCCTTTGCTCGGATTATTTGAAAGTATAATCTTATTAAACTCATCGCGAATTCTTTCCCCCGAAATAAATTTTAAGTTTTTGGAATTTTTCTTAATTGCCAGAAAAGTTTTTTCTTCAATCTCAAAACCAAGTTGCACTGAGAAACGAATTGCTCGCATCATGCGAAGTGCATCCTCATCAAATCTTTCCTCCGCTTCCCCCACCGCTCTAATTTTTTTATTCTTTAAATCTTCTTGTCCACCAAAAAGATCAATTATTTCAAATTTATTTTCTGACTCCTGTTTATTGATTTTTATCGCCATCGCATTCACCGTAAAATCTCTTCGACTCAAATCCTCTTTCAAAGTTTTCGCAAATTTCACCTCATCCGGATGACGCTTATCAGAATATTTAGATTCAATGCGATATGTTGTGATTTCCACATTCGGCCCATTCCAATCTTCCTCAGAAACGCCATTGGTATATTTTAATGGCAACATCACTGTTCCAAAATTATTTTCATATTTCCCGTCCGGAAAGATTTTCAAAAGATCTTCCGGTTTCGCATTTGTTGCAATGTCCCAGTCCTTTGGTCCCGAGTACTCGGGATTTTTCATCATCAAATCTCGCACGCAACCACCCACCACAAACGCTTCAAAGCCAGCCTCATTAAGACTTTGAATTGTGCCTATTATATATTTTGGGATTTTAGAAAGCATTTTATTTGTGTCCCCACCAAGAATTGAACTTGGATCTAGAGCTTAGGAGTCTCTTGTTCTATCCGTTGAACTATAGGGACAATATTAAGATCTACTAAAATCTAACACACTTCCAAAAAATTTAAAAGACTACACGCTTTTTGCTAAAATCTCGACAGCCCTTTTTTAATGTGTTATTATACTCTTAGTAACAGCCCTAAATCTGTTTAGATTTTTAATTAAAAAACAACAAACACTATGAATATTCAATATTATGGCCATTCTTGCTTTAAAATATCTATCAAACCAGCAGGCAGAGGTCAGGAAGAAGTAAATTTATTTATCGATCCCTTTGACAAATCAATCGGTCTTCGACCACCACAAGGGCAAGCTGATGTTGTCTTAGTAACTCATAATCATTCTGATCATAATAATGTAGAAGCACTCAAAGGTGAGCCTCGTATCATCGACCTGCCAGGAGAATATTCAGTTAGAGGAATCAATATTATTGGAATACCCTCTTATCATGATGCTAATAATGGCAAGGAAAAAGGCGATAATACCATTTATCTAATTGACAGTGAGGATATAAAAATTTGTCATCTTGGTGATTTAGGTTGTGATTTAAATGAAAAGCAACTAGAAAAAATTGGTGGAGTTAATGTTTTAATGATACCGATTGGTGGGAAATATACACTGGATTATAAAAAGGCAATCGAAAATATTAAAAAAATTGAACCAAATATAATAATTCCGATTCATTTTAAAATAAAAAATTCCACTATCGATGTCGCTGATGAAAAGAGTTTTTGTTTAGAAATGGGAAATTGTTCAACAGAAAGACCATCAAAATTAAATCTAAAAAGTAAGGATTTTGAAAGTAAAAATATGGAGGTAATTGTGATGGGTATAGAATAAAAATAATGAATATTGAAAGAAAAATAGAAGAAATTAGAAAAAAACCCGAACATATACGTATTCGTTATATTTACGGACTTATTGCAATTTCAATGTTTTTCATTTTATTACTTTGGTTTTTTTCTTTTTTTTCCGCCAATATTTATGAAGATCCCGCTACTAAATTAAAAAATGAACAAATAATGCGTGATTTTCAAGCTCAAAAAAAATCACTAGAAGATGTAACAAAAAATACCAAAGATGCTATTGATAACCTAAACAACACTATTCCACCAGAAAGTAACCAATTGGAAGAGAGTTTTTCAAATGAAATATCCCCTCAAAATGATCAAAGTTCATCAGAAATAAGACCTCAAGAAAGTCAGACTCCAAACGAAATATTACCTCCTAAATAAATTGATTTTAAAAATCTTATTTATTTAATAATAAAAAATAAGGCTTTTATTAAGCTTTTTTGTATAGTTATAATAATTCTTTTAATCTAGAACAATATCAAAATGGAAATGAAAATTGAGCTGGAAAATATTCAGCCCCGTGAAATAACTGAAGAAATTCAACAATCCTATTTGGATTATGCCATGAGCGTGATTGTTGCGCGTGCTCTTCCTGATGTGCGTGATGGCATGAAACCAGTTCATCGCCGTATTCTTTATTCGATGTGGAACACAGGACTGCGTGCTAATGCCAAATTTCGAAAATCTGCCACAGTAGTTGGAGAGGTTTTGGGAAAATATCACCCCCACGGAGATGTAGCTGTTTATGACTCTATGGTACGTATGGCTCAAGACTTTTCCTTACGCTATCCCCTAGTTAAAGGTCAAGGAAACTTTGGATCGATGGACGGAGACAGCGCAGCTGCTTATCGTTATACTGAAGCAAAACTTTCTAGTATTGCTGAAGAAATGCTCACTGATATTGAAAAAAATACTGTCGATTTTGTACCCAACTTTGATGGACAGCATAAAGAACCAACTGTTCTCCCATCTAATCTTCCTCAGCTACTTCTCAACGGATCAATGGGAATCGCCGTTGGTATGGCGACTAATATTCCTCCACACAATTTATTTGAATTAATTGAAGGTATTAGTCATCTTATTGACAATCCTGATGCTACAGTTGACGATCTATGTGAATTCGTAAAAGGTCCAGACTTTCCTACTGGAGGAATTATTTATAATAAAAAAGATATTGTTGAAGCCTATAAAACTGGTCGTGGAAAAATCCTAACTCGCGCCAAAGCCGACATTCATGAAAATAAAGCTGGCGCTTTTCAAATTATTGTCACTGAAATGACCTATGCCACCAACAAATCTACCATGATTGAAAGAATGGCTGACCTTGTGAAAGAAGGAAAAATTGTTGGTATTCGTGATATTCGTGATGAATCTGATAAAGATGGAGTTCGCCTTGTAATCGATCTTAAAAAAGACGCTTATCCACAAAAAGTCCTCAATAAACTATATGAATTAACTGATCTTCAAAAGAATTTTGGTGTTAATATGCTAGCATTGGTTGATGGAATTGAGCCAACCGTGCTTAATTTAAAAGCAATTTTTGAATATTATATCGCTCACAGAAAAGAAGTGATCACTCGTAAAACACGTTTTGATCTTGAAAAAGCTCAGGATCGCGCTCATATCCTAGAAGGTCTAAAAAAAGCGCTGGATTATATTGACGCCGTAATTGAAACCATCAAAAAATCCAAAACAAAAGAAGAAGCGCATGTTAATTTGATGAAAAAATTCAAACTCTCGGATCGTCAAACAACCGCTATTTTGGAAATGAAATTGCAAACCCTTGCCGGACTCGAACAAAAGAAAATTGAAGACGAACTAGCGGAAAAATTAAAATTAATCGCTGAACTTGAAGCTATCCTAAAAAGCGTAAAGAAAATTCTAGCTATCGTCAAGGACGAATTAAATCGTGTTAAAGAAAAGTTTGGTGATGAACGTCGCACAAAAATCATTAAATCAGGCCTAACAGAATTTCGTCAAGAAGATTTGATTCCTGACGAAGAAGCCATCATCACTATTTCCAAAGAAGGTTATATTAAAAGAATGAACCCAACTGTTTATAAAGTTCAGAAGCGTGGAGGAAAAGGTGTAATTGGAGCATCAACTAAAGAAGGTGATGAAATTGAAAAACTACTCGGCGTTATGACCCATGATAATCTCTTATTCTTTACTAACAACGGAAAAGTTTTCCAAACTAAAGCTTTCGAATTGCCTGAATCATCCCGTATTTCCAAAGGACAATCAATTGTAAACTTCCTACAACTTTCACAAGAAGAAAAAGTCACTGCTATTATTGCCTTCAATAAAGATGATAGTTATAAATATCTTTTCATGGCAACTGAAATGGGAACTGTCAAAAAAACTACTCTGGAAGAATTTGAAAATGTCAGACGCTCCGGACTTATTGCAATTAAACTTGATAAGGGTGATGCTCTCCGCTGGGTTAGCGCAACAACTGGAACAGACGAAGTAGTTGTATCGACCTCACAAGGTCAAGCAATCCACTTCAAGGAAAGCGATGTTCGCTCAATGGGACGCGCTGCTACTGGTGTTCGCGGTATAAAACTAAAAAAAGACGACCTGGTTGTTGGAATGGATGTCCTTTTTAAGGGACAAAAAGGCAATCAACTATTAGTTATTACTGAGAATGGTTATGGAAAAAGATCTGATATTAAATATTACAAAATCCAAAAGCGAGGTGGTTCCGGAATAAAAACCGCTTCCATCACTACAAAAACCGGTAAATTAGTTGGTGCTAATATTATCAATATCGATAATCTGGAAGCTGACCTGATTCTTACTTCTGAAAAAGGTCAAATTATTCGCATTCCTTTGAAAAGTATATCTTCTCTCGGTCGCGCTACTCAAGGTGTTCGTGTAATGAAGCCACAAGCCGGAGATAAAGTGGCTGCTACTGCGGTTTTATAAAAATCTTAAATAAATATAAAACCCGGCGCTATAATAAACGTCGGGTTTTTTATTTTTTCAAAGTGCAGGATTTGTTTTGTTGTGTTGTTACATAATTATTTTCAATCTCTTCTCGGTAATTTCTGCAAGTTTTTCCCACATCAGCTTACTGCCGAATTCCCGAGATGAACCACCCACTATATCTGATCCGCCCCAGCCATTTAAAGCAGTTAGACCTTCCGCTTCATTAAAATCAATATATAGTTGTGGAACAGGAAAAGGTATGAATTTTGAACGCCTGCCAATGCTCCATACGAATCGGCCATCTTCTCTAACAGTTACAAGACTTATAAAAGCATTCAGCCCTTTTCCAAAAAGAAATTGCCTGGCATCGCCGCCGATTTCTTTTATGATTTTAAAATTAGCAGAATCATAAAGTATTTCGTGCCGTATATCTATTTCTTCTTCTCCTGCCTTTCCAATAAAATAATCATCAAGCCTTTTTATGCTTGCTTCGATATTATCTCGGAGAACATTTTCATCCGCACTGGCTAACTTCCCAGATTTTCTTAAGCATGTATATGGATAGAAAATCCAGGCATGCTGGCAAACAAGGTTATCGCTTAGGCTAATTGGAAAGGCGCCTCCAGTAATATCCCATTTGTCTTCCAAAAAAAGCAAACGGCTTATTAATGGATAGCTTTGCGTTCCTTCAAAAAGATGATATTTGCCTAATAGCCAAACAGCTAATGTTGTATCTTGATCGGTATCATTGATATAAACATTAGCAGAAGGATGCCCGTTTTCTCGAAAGGATTGCATTAAGCCGCCTTTTATTGCCATGAAAACTTGCATAGCAGTACTCATAGTGGCTTCACGAATAACTCCATCGTGATGGTCAAAATTTATATGCCTTGTTTCTTCGTCAAAACGTGGTCCTCCTTTGACCATGCCGTCCAAAGCAATTGAATTTTTAGGAGTTTTTGCAACAAACTCGTCCCATGTCCAACTTACTCTAGGAAAAATATGAAGCCTGATAATTTCATTCATGACGTGTCTCCTTTTAAAATATATAGCCTACTATATTTTTCTCAAAATAATCTTACAAAATTTCACTTGGAACTTCTTCCGGTCGTAAAAATCCATTTGGAATTATGTCTCTGGTGAGAAATCGATGATAACGCGAAACCCAAGCTGTAGGGTCATTATAAAGACGTTTGATCATCTGCGATCGCCCAGGCCCCTCTGCCCAAAACCAGTGAATAATCTCCCGCTGCATAGTTATAAGTTCCATGACTCGATCTTCGGTGCCAATGACGGGTCGATTGGTAGTATAATGACTCCAATCATCGTCGATGATTTGTCCACTATATACCATCTGCTTGTGGAACGTAGTTCCGGCGAATGGTGTGATAAACGCCAATCGCGGATCATCAATGGGTAACATTGTTAATAACTCTTTGACAGAATCAATTGTTTGCTCGTCATCCTCCAGTGAACCTATCATTAAAAATCCTCTGATAAGTAACCCGGCGTCATGTGCTGCATAAACACTGTCATGACATTTATCTGATGCAAAACCTCTTTTACCGAGCTTTTTGCGACCTTGTTGGGTCGCATTTTCAATGCCGAAGCCAACTTTGAAACAGCCAGCCTTGGCCATTAATGAATAAATATCAAAGTCGACACCGTGCGTGCCACACATAGCTGTCCATGGCATCTTCAGCCCAGACGAAATGAGGCTTTCGCAGAAATATCTTACAAGAGTAGGGTTATCATTGAAAGTGGCATTGGCGATGTCCACACCCATAACTCCCTGTTCGCGAAGATGAATTAACCGACGAATAGCACCTAAAACATCATCTGCAATTTCTCCGCCTGGAAAAACATGCGGGGTGCAACAGAATTTACACCGACCGGCACAACCTCGAGTAAAATAGAATCCCCACGCATTGCCAGCCGGTGCCAGGCCTCGGAAATACAGATTTTTGAGGATGGTTTGATCAACTGGCGCTTGATATTTTGCCCAGTCGATTACGCGACTAGCTTTGAAAATTCCACTGGGCATGCCCGCATTCAACCATTTGACAAAAATTTCTTCTCCCTCTCTGACAAACACCGCATCGATTGAAGGATTTTTGTAGTAATGCTCGGGCACGCATGTAGGTGAAACGCCGCCCACCGCCACTTTTACCATAGGATTGATCTCTTTCGCCTTTTGGGCAAATCGCAACCCCACAGGTGTGTTCCACTGCATCAGTGATAATGCCAGCACAGCAATGTTTTCGATTTTAGCCAGCACATCTTCAGGCGACCCGTGATACGGCGCCTGAAAATATTCCACCTCATGACCAGCCATGCGGGCTGCCTGAGCCACGCACATCGCGCCCTCATTTTGCTGGGGAGCACCGCCCGTTGAGGCAGTGACAATCTTTTCGCTAGACACTGCGTTTTTTCCTGGCCAGCTCGGATCAAGAATTAATACCTTCATTTTTCTACCTCCATATTTTTGTTAAGCAAAAAAGAAAAACCATTTAATGCTTCAAGAGCATTAATGATTTGATTAAGTTTCTCTGAACATTTCTTACATCTTTCAACAATTTGACTGAGGCTTCCTTCTTCGGGCTCAATAGAAATATGAGCCATTTTCAGAAGAAGAAATTCTAAAAGTTCAAGATAATCTTCTGTCTTTTTCTGGCTCATTTTTTCTCCTTTATAACTTAAGCAAGGAGCTCAAGACTCCATTATAGGGTTTTCTCAAGTCGCCTTTAGAAAAATAGTAGTTTTCTTTAAACTTAAAGTTTTCCATCCAACAAAAAAGCGAACTTTCCACCAGACAATAAAACTCCTCAAGGTTGAAATCAATTTTTTCGAATTCACTCATAATTACTATCTTTTTAGTTCGTCTTTTTTGCGCAAACCTCCAATTAAATTTTTTTAATCTTCTTAGTAGCGTTAACCCACTAAGAGAATTATTTGACAGCCCTATCAATATGAAATCAAATTTCGAAAAATTTTCTTTAATTCCATATTCCATAGAACTATTTATTTTTATTTCCAAACCAGGAAATAAAGATAAATTATCGAGTTGACGCTGATCTTCATCAATAATCAAGACTTTAATTAGTTTTTTCATTTCTATCTCCTTTTTATTAATTTAGTCTTCGATTTCGATATAAGATTTGTTTTTCTCTTTAAGCTCGCCGGAAGATTCATCCCAGGGATAAGGTTCAATTGTTATGATGTAGGTGGATTCTTTTTCCCTGTCTATATCATAACTACCATAGACATACCCACCTACCAGATATCCTTCAATAATTAATTTTTTATTACTTCTCCTGATTAAAGACACTGTGATATCAAACCAACCATATTCCACTCTCACGATAGCAGTAATTCTTTTTTCAAAAGTATCTAGCAAGAGAGCACTTGATAACAAAAGCCTATCTGGTCTTTCTGCTATTTTATATCTTCTCATTTTAGTCTCCTATTTGTGTTTTTAATTTTTTTATAGCTCCCCAGATTTGCAACTCTACAATCTATTAAACGGACTTTTCCAAAAACTTCCACATCATTTCAAAATATGCCCTATGAGTTTCGGCGAAATCCTTGCTTTCAACAAGAAGAATTATATTTTCTTTGTCAGTTGAGAACATTGCAATTTTATCGCCGAAAATTATCTCTGTTGAGGGGAATGTAAAATCTTTTGGCACGAGTCGTGTCTCTCGGTTTTCTTGTGTATCTTTGTTTTGCATATTCTGAGCCAAAAGTGAATCTTCGTTGATTGCGCGACTAACAAATCCAAGCTTCTTTTTTCTAGAAAGAATTTCATCTAAAAATTCTTCTCCGGCAAAAGCAATGAATGTTTCTATCCGCGCGATGCTCAAAAAATTTTTACCTTCATAGGAAAAAATTTCATCCCAAACTTGGCGAAAGCCTTTTTCTCCAAAATAGGTTCGTATTTGCGGTTTGAAATCCTCTTTGGCATTAATCGAACGCAAAATTGGCAAAACTTCATCGACTTCGTGTTGCATTTTCTTAAGTTGATCATGCTTTCCGTCCAAAATTTTATATAATTTATTAGTTGGACTTTCCGGCACGAAACGTCTTTTTTTGCCTTTTTTAATCTCCGCTAAAAATCCTCCGTTTTTTAGCTTTTCTACCAAATCGTAGACAGTCCCCCGGCTAAAACCGGTTTCCTTGGACAGAGTTGGAATACTAGACTCCCCTAATTGCAGGACTGAAATATAAACAGCAATCTCTTTTTCTGTCATATTTAATTGTAAAAGAGCAGATTTTATTTTAGCTCTTTGGTTTTCGTTTAACATAGCACTATACTCTTAATAATTAAATTTATCAATACAGTTCGTCATTTATTATATTGACTAACTTAAAAATACTTTATATTAAGCAAAATTATGCCAAATAAAAAACGACGACTTATGCCGTCATTTTAGATTATTTTAATATCTTAGTCAAATAGTATAATTATTTTTAAAAATTATTAACCCCCTAAAAGCCAAAAAAATAGTTAATACTAATATTATTAATAATACTGAGATCAATTTATTTTTCACCTCTAAATCATTTGCATTCCACTAAAAAGACCTCTCTCAGTCGCGCAAATCAAGGTGTTCGCGTGATGAAACCACAAGCCGGAGATAAGGTGGCTTCTACTACCGTTTTATAAGAAAATTTTTCTAAACAAAAACTAGACAAAACCATAATTATTTGCTAGCCTGTTTTAAACTAACCAATATTCACATTTAATACATCAGGGACTTATTAACCTTAAATTGTTCTTTTCAGGGGGGGTTATGGAAAAAAAAATTAGTGTAGAATTGGCAAAGATTTATGCAGACTTCCTGGATCATCTCTTTTTTTCAAGAGAATTAATGGATCTTTGTGGAACACCAGGGAATAGCGCTTTGTTTTTCCGGGTAAATCAAAAACTGGAAAAACTTAAAGAAAGGGCAAGGGCGGCAACTAAGAATAATCCGCCCGAAAATGGAATTGAAATATTATCTCAAGAATGGTGGCGCGAAAAGGGTTTCCCCTCTTTCGAGAATATAGTTCCATAAGAAAATTTCAAAAAAACAGTAAAATAACCCCATGCCCGCCTAGGAATAAAAACCTTGCGGGCTATTTTTTTAATAATTTTAAAATTATTTTTTCAACCTATTAATCCATTTCCTGTCAATCGCCTCCTCCAAATCAATTCCAAAAAGATGCGCATTAACAATTGCCATACCAACAACATCTGCTAATTCTTTTCCTAGCTCTATTCTGGAAAGTTCCTCTGAGATATGCTTTTCCGGTCGACTTTTTTTCCTATGAATTAAAACTGCCTGAGCAAACTCCCCCACTTCTTCATATAATTTTAGTAATGCAAAATCCTCATCAATTTCAATGTTACATTTTTTGCCATAGCTCATAGCGTTGGCAACCACTTTTTCTTGCAATTCTCTAAATTCCATAGTATTAGTGTTTATTTATGAATAATCTTTAAATGCGGTTGGTATCTTTGTAATTCTTCGGCCAACAGACGACGATGGCATTTATCAGCAGTGTCTTCAATACACATCAGTGTGATAACTTCTTCAATACACCTCTTGGCAAAATCTTCAACTTTTGGTTTTATTTTGTCACTTCGTAAAAATTCAAAATATTTTCTTTCAAATTCTTCCCATAATATTTCCTTTCTATAATAAGCCCCGACTAATTTTTCAGGAGGGGCGAAATCTTTTTGCCATTCATCAAAAGTAACTCTTTCTATTATTCTTTCATCGGGAGTTACGCCATCTTCTTTTGTGTGCCTTGACATTACTGAGATTCTTTTTTCATTAGGCTCTCTTTCTTTAATTATTGATTTTGTAAATAGTTCTTTTTCCACGATATTATAATTTATTTATTATTTCAATAATAGCAGTTTTTAATCTTTTCAACAAAAAATTGCACTTCAGAATAGAATTCAATGCGTTCTATTTGACAAAAATACATAATTATTGTTTAATATAATGCTACTATTCCTTAAATGTTCCACGTGGAACATTCTCAACCTCATTGAGATGAAATAGTTTCCACAAAAATAAAATAAACAAAACCAATCCAACAATCCCCAATTCACTCCAAATAAAAAGAAAAACATTATGCACAGGCTGATATTGCCAATAAGCTAAATTTGGATTTATTATTTCAGCGTTTATTATATATTGTCCAGTGCCAACACCTATAATTGGATTGCTTGATATTATTTGCCAAGAAATAGCGATGTAATCCATCCTTTCCTTTGTTGATTTAATTAAATATGCTTCATAATTAAGACTCAAGAAAACAACACCAGAAATAAACACGGCTAGGATTGAAATTTTTAATTTAAAATGTTCCACGTGGAACATTTTTCTTAACATACCCACGGAAGATGTTCCACGTGGAACATAGATATATAAAAATGCAATAATCAAAGCTAGTATGGCTGACTTAGAAAAACTCAATAAAATAGCAACGAATTGAGCTACTAAAATAACATTTAAATAATTAAATTTTATCAGATCAATAAAAATACTAAATGTTCCACGTGGAACATTATTAAATTCTTTTTTGTTTAAAATGTTCCACGTGGAACATTTTTTAAGTAATTTATTGTTCAAATGTTCCACGTGGAACATTTTTAAATATAAAGTAGTAATTATTATTGAGAAAACAAGAAATCCACCTAATATGTTTGGATGTGGAAATAAGCCATAGGCACGAATAAAAACATCATCATTAAAAATTATCTTAGCAACACCAGCAATATGCGGACTAATTTGACTCTCTTTTAGCCAGAAAAGTCCAATAGAATGTGTTAAAATAAATTGCAAAATACCAATTAGTGCTTGAATAAAACCAACCCCTATGATTATAACAAAAAAAGACTTCATAATAGTAGATGTTCCACGTGGAACATTATTAGTTTTCACACTAACCTGATCTTCATTTGATTGCTTATATCCCTTACAAACTAAAAAATTACTACCATTCCTGGTACAAAACTCAAAACCGACCAATAAACCACAAGCAATCCAAAATAAAACCTGACCTTGCCAAATATCCCACAAATAATGATCAAACAACGTGATAAATATAAGACCAAATAAAATAGCTTTAAAATAAGGAATTACTTTTTTAACTATATCCTTATTACCATCGTTATCATCTAAAAATGTTCCACGTGGAACAATTCTAAATGCTACATACAAAAATAAAAGATATGCCTCTAAAAATTTAAACGAGCGATAAAGACTAATGACTTTATTTTCAGACCAATACATAGAGAAAAAAGACCAAAAAAGAAAGAAAAGGGGAATAGCAAATATTACAATGTCCTGTCTATTGTTCCACGTGGAACATTTTAAATTAAACCTTCTTCGAAAATGTTCCACGTGGAACATTTTATTAAAATTACAAATTAATACTTTAAAATAGCCTTTTTCTTCTGTGGATAACCCCTGATTATCTAATTCTTCCATGCTATTTTTCTTGAACATCCTGTGGATAAGTCTATAGATACTAGTACTGTCTATTGACAGCTGTCTTCTTTTATTGCATAATATAATCAGCGACCAAGCGAAGATCGCCAAAAAAAGAAATACATCGGACATATAAACATATATGCCGGCATATTCATTCAGAGTTCCTTTTATGGGAAAGTATAACACTACTTTTCTCACACTAAGCGTAAAAGTCAATAAAAATAAACAAAAAAACCAGATATCTAATGGCTGTTTTTGAATTGAATTCCAGATATTCCTTAATATCGATTTAATCATAAGAATATAATTCGACTAATCAACTACTTATAGTGTAATATTTTTTGCTTTTACTCGCAAATCACAAATTGACTATATTTTTCTAACTGTTATTATTAATTCGTTGCTTAATTTTTATTTAGCTTATTCGGGCCTGTAGCTCATCTGGTAGAGCGCTTCCATGGCATGGAAGAGGTAAGGAGTTCGAGTCTCCTCAGGTCCACCAAATTCTGATTATAAACCAATGCATAAGCCATTATAAAGGACTAACCAGCTAAAATCCCTTGGATAAATAAACAAAGTCGGCTTATCACTAGGAAATGGGATATGAGCTCGGCTACTGGCATAAAGATATTTATTAAGCCAGAGAACTTGCCAAAATCAAATTAATCTGCTAGATTGATATAAGAATTAATTATTAAGAAAATTGAATAGGGAAATGCTTTAATTTCCTTTTAATTTGCCGTAATGGCATAGCTTAATATTTACTTCTTTTTAAGAAGTTTTTTATTTTTATAATAGACTTGGCATAATAATTATTAAGTAGTGATATGCCCACTGCAAAAATTAATTAAATGAGTGATATATTGACAAAATTAGCTACTGAAGTGGACAAATTAACTGACAAACAAACCCGTCCAACACAATCCAAAAAAACCACACAACCTGAAACAAAAGAAGAAGAACCTATGTCTGCCATGGAGAAATTAATAGCAGAAAATTCAATTGGATTTCCAACAATAGGGGATACGCTAATTGGAAAAGTAATTGAGGTTTCTTCTGGAGAATTATATCTTGATTTAGGACCATTTGGAACTGGCCTTGTTATGGGAAAAGAAATTAAGGATGGTATGGGAACTCAGAAAATGAAAATTGGTGATAAGGTTTCAGCTACTGTAACAGAATTAGAAAATGAAGATGGTTATATTGAACTTTCTATTCGTGAAGCTTCATATGAAAAAGCCTGGGAAGATATTGAGAACAAAAAAAATGCGGGAGACAAGGTTAAAACCAAAGTTATCAGCGCAAATAAAGGAGGTCTTCTTATTGAAATTAATGGAATCGCTGGATTCCTTCCTGTTTCTCAACTTTCTAGTCAAAACTACCCACGAGTAGAAGATGGTGATAAGAATAAAATTCTCAATTTACTCAAAAAGTTGGTTGGAAAAGAATTGGAAGTTTGCATTTTAGATATTAACAGAGAAGCTGAGAAATTAATTGCTAGTGAAAAAGCTGCTCAAAGTGAAAAAGAAAAAGAAGCAATCTCAAACTTTAAAGTTGGTGACGTCATATCAGGAGAAATTAGTGGTGTTGTTGATTTCGGTGCTTTTGTTAAATTTTCACAAAAAAGTAAAGATGGAGAAGGTGAAGAAAAGATAGAAGGATTAGTTCATATTTCTGAATTAGCTTGGCAATTAATCGAAAATCCACGTGTAATTGTTAAGGTTGGAGATAAAGTAGATGCAAAAATTATTGGCATTGATAATGACAAGATTTCTCTTTCTATTCGCGCTTTGCAAAGTGATCCTTGGAGCGAAGTTGCAGAAAAATATAAAGTCAACGATGTGGTTACTGGAAAAGTTCATAAGATTAATCATTTTGGAGCTTTTGTTTATCTAGATCAAGATATTCATGGACTTGCTCATATTAGCGAAATGCTTGAAAGCCATCCTGGAAAAAATATTAATGACCTTATTAAAATTGGTGAAGACTATAGTTGGAAAATTCTTTCAGTTGAACCAAGAGATCATCGCATGGGGCTAGTTTTAACTGAAGAAAAGGTAACAGAAAAAAAAGAAAAGAAGACTGCTGATAAAAAAGAAGCTTCAATCGAAGAAGAAAAGACTGAAAAAACTGAGAAAAAAGAAAAGAAAGAAACCAAGAAGAAAACAATAAAGAAAGAAGCTGTAAAAAAAGAAAAGAAATCAACTAAGGAATAAACTTAGATTTTGCGAAAAACAAAAACCGCAGGATTTAAGATGCTTGTGGTTTTTTGTTTTAAATTTTTAAATTAAAATAAAAAAAACGTATGATTATTACTATCACTGGAGAACCCGGTAGTGGAAAGAGTACTATAGGCAAAAAATTAGCTCAGAAATTGAATTACAAACACTATTATATTGGTCAGATTCGCAGAGATGCCGCAAAGAAAAAGGGTATGACCCTGGCAGAATATAATAAATACGGAGAAACTCATCCCGAAACAGACATCGAAGTAGATGATTATCAAAAAAATCTTGGTGAAAAAGAAAATAATTTTGTAATCGAAGGCCGAACTAGTTGGTTTCTAATCCCTCATTCATTGAAAATTTATATTTCAGTTAATCCTCTTGAAGGAGCCAAGAGGGTATTTAAAGAACTTCAATCAGATAATAACCGCAACGAAGATCATGCGTTGTTAAGCGTAGAAGATGTCTTAAAAAGCCACACAGAAAGAGAAGCGAGCGATGCACTGCGCTATCAAAAATATTACGGGAAAAATTGTTCGGATAAGAGTAATTTTGATTTAATGGTTGATACAACCAATCTAAACCAAGAAGAAGCCTTTAACGAGGTATGGAATCATCTTGAAGCAAAAATTAAGTAGACTGAACGCCTTTAAGTTTTAAGTAATGAAAAATTTAATCAAAAAAATCCAAAACTCTATTTTTGAAAATTCTCTCTTTGAAAGAAAAGCTAAAATTGTTTTGGGAATTTCCGGCGGACCGGATAGCTCAGCACTACTTGATATTTTTTCAAAATTAAAACCAAAATATAATCTAGGATTGATTATTGCACATGTCAACTATAATCTTCGCGTAATCGATAGCAAGAAAGATAAAGAATTTGTGGAAAACTTAGCTAAAAAATACAATTTACCATTAAAAGTCCTTGATTTAGAAATTAAAGAAAAAAACAATTTAGAAGAAAAATTGCGTGATATCCGCTATGCCTTTTTTGAAAAAGTACGCAGTGAAAATAAATTCGATCTAATCGCAGTGGGACATAATCTCGATGATCAAGCGGAAACCTTTTTAATGCGTCTGATTCGCGGAT
Source organism: Candidatus Moraniibacteriota bacterium (assembly GCA_049303795.1). Taxonomy (GTDB): domain Bacteria; phylum Patescibacteriota; class Minisyncoccia; order Moranbacterales; family UBA2206; genus UBA9630. The sequence continues at coordinate 54,426 of JBAQNM010000007.1, read as the reverse complement.
CAGGTATGAACGGACTCTCCGCAATGCAATTTAAGAATAATAATATCATCCGTCCACTATTAAATATTACTCGAAAAGAGATTCTTCTCTATCTAAAAACTGAGAAGCTAAAATATCGCATCGACAAAACCAATGCCCGATCTGTATTTTTAAGAAATAAAATCAGAAATAAACTAATCCCTTTGATTGAAAGAGAGTATAATCCGCAAATAAAACAAGTGCTTGCTAATGCTGCAACGTCTTTAGCGGAAGATTATATTGTAATTGAGCAAGCTACGCTTCAAGCTTCGAATAAAAACAGTCGATTGGAGGTTAAAAATATTCTAAAGCTTCCTGTCGCAATTCAAAAAAGAGTTTTAGAAAAAATCATTCGTGAAAAAAATCAAAACAATAGACCAATTAATTTTTCGCAAATAACTGAAATATTAAAGGCTTTACGTAGCACTAAAGGCAAAAACCAGGTTATAATTTCAAAAGATTTGAAAATGACACGAAGAGGTGATAAGATGAATATAGACTTTAAAAAATAACTCGTTAATTACTAAAAATAACTTACATGAAGAATCTACTCAAAAATATTGGCTTTGTTCTATTGTTTTTTCTCTTCGTAGCATCAATTTTCACTCTTTTTGCATCACCAGAGAAAAAACCAGACGATATCTCTCTTTCCACATTAGTTTCTCAGATTAATGATCAAAAAATTAAAGAAATCTCTGTTAATAACGATGAGTTAACGATAAAAATGCTTGATGGAAAGACTGAAAAAACCATTAAAGAAAGAGAATCAGGTATAACAGAAACTCTTAAAAATTATGGTGTTGATCAAGAAAAATTAAAAGCTGTGAACATCACAGTAAAAGGGGAAACGGCTACTAGTATGTGGATGAGCTCGATACTACCAATCCTATTACCCTTTCTCCTAATCGGAGGTTTTATTTGGTTTATGTTACGTCAAGCACAAAGAGGTAACAATCAAGCACTTTCTTTTGGCATGTCAAAGGCACGAGTTATCGACCCAAAAGATAAAAAGAATCGAGTTTTATTTTCTAATGTAGCTGGAGCAAGAGAAGCAAAAGAAGAATTGTATGAGATCGTTGAATTTCTAAAAAACCCGAAAAAATTTCTTAGTCTTGGAGCAAAAATTCCTAAAGGCGTTCTTCTCCTAGGTTCACCGGGAACTGGAAAAACACTAATTGCAAAAGCAGTAGCTGGAGAAGCCAATGTTCCTTTTTTTAATATTTCAGGTTCAGAATTTGTGGAAATGTTTGTTGGTGTTGGTGCAAGCCGCGTGAGAGATCTATTCAAGCAAGCCAAAAAAAATGCACCTGCTATTGTTTTTATTGATGAAATTGATGCTGTCGGTCGTCATCGTGGTGCAGGGCTTGGTGGTGGACATGACGAAAGAGAGCAAACACTAAATCAAATACTAGTTGAAATGGATGGATTTGATACAAATGTTAATGTAATTGTAATTGCTGCTACAAATCGTCCAGATGTTCTCGACCCAGCGCTACTTCGTCCCGGTCGTTTTGATCGTCGTGTCGTTATGGATCTTCCAGATATCGAAGAAAGAAAAGCTATCCTGGAAATTCATTCGAAAAATAAACCGCTCATCAAAGAAGTTGATTTGCGGGTAATCGCGCAACGCACACCTGGATTTTCCGGTGCTGATCTTTCCAATCTACTAAATGAAGCAGCTATTCTTGCAGCAAGAAAAGGTAAAAAAACTATTGGTATGCCAGAACTAACTAATTCGATTGAAAAAGTTATTCTTGGACCAGAAAGAAAAAGTCGTCGTATTGATGAAGAGGAGAAGAAAATTATTGCTTATCATGAAGCTGGACATGCTCTTGTTGCCGCAACATTAAAACACGCGGATCCAGTTCAAAAAGTTTCCATTATTTCCCGAGGTAACGCTGGAGGATATACATTAAATGCTCCGACAAAAGATAAAATGCTACATTCAAGAAATTATTTTATTGATGAACTGTCAGTATTTCTAGGTGGATATATTAGTGAAAAGATTACGTTTGGCGACATAACAACTGGAGCATCTAATGATCTCGAAAGAGCAACAGCCATTGCTAGAAATCTCGTTACTCGCTATGGAATGAGTGAGCTTGGACCAAGAACTTTCGGTCATAAGGAAGAATTAGTTTTCCTGGGCAAAGAAATGCATGAGGAAAAGAATTATTCTGAAGAAACATCTCGTGAAATTGACAATCAAGTAACTAAATTTATTAATAACGCCTACCAAGTTACAGAAAAAATTCTGCTTGATAAAAAAATTCTGCTTGATAAAATTTCAGAAGTGCTTCTGGAAAAAGAAACTATTGAACAATCCGAATTTAACCAGATAATGGGAATTGAATTACCAAATAAAAAAGAAGATCAATCAGACGAAGAATTAAACACGGAAAATTTTGAAGAAAAAAAGTAGCTAATAAAATAGCTTAGTTTGTAAGATTTTTGAATTTTATGTCTAACATTAAATACATACAAATACTTCGTGATGCCTGGAAAATTGTCTGGAAGAATCGTTTTTTATGGTGGTTTGGCTTCTTTATTTTATTGTTTATCATAACTAGTCCGGGCTATTCTCCTCAAATTAATAGCGAACCAACAAAAGAATGGCGCGATTTTTCAGAACAAATCCATCTTCAAGAATTTATAGAAAACCACAGTAAACTCCTTATTTTTTTAGGAATAACTCTAATTATAACCTTTCTTCTCTCCACACTACTACTATTTTTAAGTAAGGGTGCAATTATTAAATCTACTCAGAGAATACTAAAAAAAGAACCGGCCTCATTTTTATCTGCTTGGAAAGATGGGAGAAAATATTTCAAGAATAATGCTTATATAATTCTATTTTCCTCTTTAGCGCTGTTTTTCTGTATGTTCGTATTAATTGCGCCTGTTATGACCTTATTTTCTGTAAAAGCTTATTCATCAGCTATTCCACTCGCTATCCTTGCTTTTCTGATTTGTGCTTCACTAATTATGTTATATAAATTCATTCAAACATATGCCTGTTTTTATGCAACACTGGCTGATTTAAAACCCTGGCTAGCTATTGAAAATGCCTACGCCCTTTTTAAAAAAAACATATTATCCAGCCTAATCATGTCTTTAATTTTTATCCCCATCAGCCTGCTTTATTTACTAGTTGCCATGGCACTATTATTACTACTTATGTTTATTTCTGTAATAATTGGATTAATTATTTTATTTGTTTTTAAGGAAAGTGCTCTATTTATAGCAATAATAATCTTTGTCATGTCTATTATAGCCATAATATTGTTATTTTCAGTTTTTATTGTTTTCTCACAAGTTGCTTGGATCCTTTTTTTCTATCGAATTGCTACCCCAAAGATAAAAAAAGTTGTTGTGGAAACAATCAAAAAACTGGCATCGGAAGAAATAATAGAAAATTCAAATGCAACAGATGTAATAAAAACTATTGATACAAAAAAATAATTTTGACGAGAAGGAAAATCACAAGTAAGATAAGACTATTACGGGGGTGTATAGCTCAGTTGGTTAGAGCGCTACATTGACATTGTAGAGGTCTCCCGTTCGAGTCGGGATATACCCACAAAAAAATAGGGACCATAGCTCAGTGGTAGAGCAGGGGACTCATAATCTCTTGGTCGCTGGTTCGAATCCAGCTGGTCCCACAACATTTTACCCATTTTATGTCCGAAACAATCACAACATATAAACTACCGTTCTCAACCAAGCCAACTCCTATGAAGCGAGAGGAGTTTTATCGTGAACAAAAAAGAATTTTCAATAAAACTGGTAAACCAACCAAGGCTTGTGAAATTGTTCAAATTTTACTTTTCACTCCTGATAAAGAGCTTATTTTACAAAAAAGATCTTTGGAAAAAAATCATAATCCAGGATTGATCGACAAAACAATTGGCGGGCATGTAGTCTTTGGATTTACTCCTACCTACACAACCATGTCAGAAACCCTTCAGGAATTACATGTACCATCATTCGTATTGGATTCCAAAGAAGATTTCAAGAAGACTTTTCATTTGTTAAAAAACTACTTAGATCGTTCAGCTCTTATCCAATTTATTGAAACCGATGTGGATGTTTTTGAGAAAATTATGCAAAAGAAAGTAGTTAAAATAGCCAATAAGTTTGATTTTTATTTTGGTTTTTATAATGGACCGATTAAACCTGCAGATAAAGAAGCCAGCGGTGTTCTATATTACAAATGGAATGCACTTCAAAAAGAAATGAAAGTTTCGCCGGAACTTTTCACTTATGATTTGAAATATTTTTTGAAAAGATATAAAAAGAAAATAGAGAGCTTTTTGAAAATTGTTGATGAAAAATAGCCCTAAACAGCAATTATAAAAAATTTCGCTTAAAACTGACTAAATTTATTTAGTCTTTTTTCTCCTTGAATGAAAAGCTTGATGCACCTCTCTGAGTTGTTTATTTGTTACGTGTGTATAAACCTGTGTTGTTGTGATTGAAGAATGCCCAAGCATGGCTTGTACTGAGCGAATATCCGCTCCATTAATAAGCAAATCTGTAGCAAAAGAATGACGCAAAGTATGTGGATGGACATCTTTCACAATTCCCGCTTTAGTTGCATAATATTTGACGATTCTTTGTACTGATCTTGGTGTTAACCTCAGGTTATCCACAGCTTTATTGGAGCCTTTTTTTTCGAATTTAGCCAAACCAGCAACATCCCGCACAAAAAGGGCCGGATCAACATCCATTCTTTTATCTAGATATTCTTTAATCGCCAAAGATGCTTCATTAGAAATAAACACTACGCGAACCTTATCACCCTTGCCTCGCACACTCAATTCTTGAGTTTTCAAGTCAATTTTCTCTCGATTAATATTAGTAAGTTCTGAAACACGCAGGCCAGCAGAGAAAAGTAACTCCAAAATAGCCCTGTCACGCAATGCTTTTATATCCTTTCCATTTGCTTCATTTAAGATTCTCTCCACTTCATCAACCTCTAGGAATTCCACCTCACGAGAACTTGATTTGCCAATTTCAATTTTTTCCGCTTGTAGAGCTGAAATATCCCGTTTTGCTAGAAATTTCAAAAAACTACGCAAAGCGATAACATAAAACCCTTGCGTTACCTTTTTCAATCTTTCACCTTTTTCATTTTCAAACCGATTTAAATAGACACGAAAATTCCGAACCAGTTCGACTGTAATTTCTGAAGGTTTTGTTATTTTTGACCAGTCCAAAAAACGATTCAAATAGTGATCATAATTTTCAATGGTCTTTTGAGAACGCCCCTTCTCAATCTCCATATATTCCAAAAATTGTGTCTTCAATTCCTTGATTTGCATATCTCTATTCTATACTAAAAACGCAATTGACAAAAATCCCTAAATAGCCTATACTATTTTGTAGATAAAAATTAAGGTTTTAGATTTAAGGTTTGGCTAATCATCCATTAAAAGGAAGGCTTAATTCTTACTAAAACCACCTGAAAGGTTAATTGTATTAGTAATCTAATTCAACCAATACCAAAAACTTTTTTTTGTCAGAAAAATCTAAAAAATATAATCACCGCAATTCATAGGGCACAAGCAAACTTAGTGCGCCTTGTAAAGGAACATCGTACGATCAAAATTCTTCATCTTTTTAGGAATTATGCTTCCTTTATTGTTGTTGTTTCTTGTGCACTTCTCGTATCAGCTACTAATCTCGCCTCTGGAAGAGAGTCTAGTGGTTTTTTATTTGGCTATTTCGAAAGCACTGACAACTATTCAAATCCCTTAGAGAATAAGATATTTCTAAATGCTGATTGTAAAACATCCCTTGCACTGGCGCCATTAGCTGAAGCAAGTACTGTACCAGATCCAACTCTTATCAATAATGATAACTCATCTTCAGATCCTCTTCTTATGGAAGGCAACTCTTTGGTGTCTGAAAATAGTCCTGTACTTAAAGACCCAGAAGAAGATGGCGGACTAACCATCTATGAAGTCAAAGAAGGCGATACAATTGGAAGTATTGCTGAAGCCAATCATATTACCGTCAATACAATTCTTTGGGCTAATGAACTAGATGATGTTAATTCAATTATGCCTGGGGATAAAATATTTATCCTACCTCTTTCTGGTTTATCCTACACTGTCAAAAAAGGAGACGACATTGATAGCATTGCTAAAGACTTTAAAGCTGAAAAAGGCGAGATTATCGCTTTTAACAGCCTTCATGCAGATGGAGAGATTAAAGAAGGGCAAATAATTATCATTCCTGGCGGTCAAAAAGAAATTCCTCGCCCAACACCAACACCAAGCACAAACTCAATTGGAATTGCCCAGAGACCCTATGAGCCATTTTCAACCGGAAAAGTATTGGAAGGAAAGGCGGGATCAGGACACAGCTTCCCTTATGGCTATTGTACTTGGTATGTTGCTCAAAGAAGATATATTCCTTGGAGTGGCAATGCTGGAGCTTGGTTATATAATGCAAAATCAGCCGGATATGCCACTGGAAGAACGCCAAAGGTTGGTGCTATCATGGTGACATCGGAATCATGGTGGGGTCATGTGGCTATTGTCGAAGCAGTTTCTGGAGATACCGTTACTGTTTCTGAAATGAATTACAAAGGTTTTGCTAAAAAAAGCACACGTAAACTAAGCTCTAAATCTAGAGTGATTAAAGGTTTTATTTACTACAAATAAATCCTCGCTCTCATAAAAATAAAAACCGCTCGATTATTGATAATCTAGCGGTTTTTATTTTTGACTGCTGAGTCTTCAGCCTAAATCCTTACGAGCGGTGCAATTGAAGATGAAAGCTTCTTTAGACCTGCTTTCTTGAAAGCCACTGTAACTATATCACCTTGAGAAGAAATCACAATTCCCTCTCCAAATTTTTCATGTATCACTCTCTCACCGCCCTTAAAGCTTTCTTTTTGTTTAGTTAAGATTGGCTTATTTCGTGAAGACATAAATTCATCAGCTTTTATAGAAGATTGTGATAATAAAGCATTCTCTATAAGCTCCTCGGGAATATCTTCTAAAAATCTTGATGGCGCATTAATTTGCGTTGAACCAAAAATTGTGCGCATTTTGGTAAAAAGCAAATAAACTTTTTGCTTGGCACGAGTAATTCCAACATACATTAAGCGTCTTTCTTCTTCCATTTCAATTTCAGAAAGCATACTTCGCGAATGTGGCAAAATCCCTTCTTCCAAGCCAACAATAAAAACGTATTGAAACTCCAATCCCTTAGCACTGTGAAGTGTCATCAAATGCAACGCTTCTTTTGATTGATCAATGTCATCTGTATCGGCCACTAAAGCGACCTCTTCTAAAAATAAGCGCAAGCCTTCACCATCGGAAAAATCATCATATTTTTTTGCCACCGTGAGTAATTCTCGCACATTTTCCGCTCGCGTCTGACCCTCATCCGTTCCATCAAGCAAATATTTTTCATAACCGCTCTCAATAAAGACCTTCTGGATAAACTTCGCTAGCGTCAATTCATTTTTGATTTTATTTATTTTTTCTACAAACTCACAAAACCTAAGAATACTATTTTTCTTACTATCCACTATCTTACAACTCAATTCATTTTCCCCGCCAAAGATTTCCATTCCGCAACTAATTGGATCCATGCCGTTTTCCTTGGAAACTCGCATCCACTTTTCCAGCGTCTTATCACCAATGCCACGTTTCGGCTCATTAATAATTCGCTCAAGGGAAATTTCATCGTTATAATTTTCAATCAACCGCAAATAAGCAATAATATCTTTTATTTCCTTTCTTTGATAAAATTTCAGCCCACCGATAATCCGATAGGGAATTGAGTTTGAAAGCATCGCCTCTTCAATAATTCGCGACTGAGCGTTAGTCCGATAAAGCACCACAATATCATTTAACTTTATTCCCTTGATTTTCAAAGAAATCACCTCTGAAGCAATAAATTGCGCTTCATCACTTTCATCTTCCGCTTCATATGAAGCCAAAAGATGACCAACTTTATTTTCCGTCCAAATATTTTTATCTTTGCGATTAACATTTTTAGAGATAACGCCATAAGCCGCATCGAGAATTTGCTGAGTTGAACGATAATTTTGTTCCAACTTAATCACCTTGGCATTAGGATAGTCTTTTTCAAAATCCAAAATATTCTGAATATTAGCCCCTCGCCAAGAATAAATACCTTGCCAATCATCACCCACAACGCAGATATTTTTATATTTGTCTGAAAGCATTTTGATTAACACGTATTGGGCATGATTAGTATCTTGATATTCATCAACCATAATATAGCGAAACATATTTTGATATTTTTCCAGCACTTCCGGATAGGTACGAAAAATCCCCACCAAAAGCATCAGAATATCATCAAAATCAAGTGCATTATTAGCCTTTAACCTTTGTTCATAACTTGTGTATATCTTTGAAACGACATCTTCCCAATAACCTCCAGCTGATTTTTTAAACAATTCTGCTGTGATTAATTCATTTTTAGCTTTTGAAATTGCCCCCAAAATAGCTTGAGGACGGAATTGAGTTGTATCAATACTCAATTCTTTCATAGTTTTCTTGATTAACGCCTGCTGATCTTGCGTGTCGAAAATATTAAAATTACTCTTATAGCCAATTTTTCCAATTTCCACGCGTAAAATCTTAGCGCAAATAGAGTGAAAAGTGCCGACCAGCGGGAGACTGCCTTTGAAATTATTTTCAAAAAGTAATTGAGAAATTCGCTCTTTCATTTCTTTCGCCGCCTTATTAGTGAAAGTCACCGCTAAAATCTGTCCTGGACGAACATTTTTTTCGCAAATCAAATACGCCGTGCGAAAAGTCAACGCTCGCGTTTTACCCGAACCGGCACCGGCAATCACAAGCACCGCGCCCTCTGTTGTTTCCACGGCTTCTCTTTGGGCTGGATTTAAATTTTCTAAAAGATTGGACATAAGTTTATTCTAGCATACCTACCTTAATGCGCGAAACTAAAAATAATTATAAAAAAAGCCCCGCGGAAATATTTAATTTCCATAGGGCTTAAACTCGAACATTTACAATTTTTAATTATTCTTTTCGATTGGGATCGGCAATGATACAATCTTCAAAATATTCATAGTAGTAATTTCCGTCTTTTGTCCCAACAAGAATTTCGTCACCAATAGATGGATTTTCCCAAGACTCTCTTATTAATGTTGCTTCTTTTCTCCCAGCATTCTTGATATCGATTATAACTTCATAAATAATTTTTTTATTTTGCTCATCAGTATTGATGGATTTTTTCACATCTACTATTACTGCATAAGCGCCTTGAATTCTAGGTGTATGGTCAATCTTATAACTATTTGCTCCAAATGCGAAAAATATTGTGATTACAGTGGCAATTACTGGTATTGATCCAACCAATGTTTTTGATATTTCTACCAGTAATTTACCGAAATAATTTATTTCTTTATCATATCTCCATTTTTTATAGTAGTATTTTATTTCATCTATTCCATCCGGAATCCATACAAAAGCAGAAAACATAGATAAACTAGCAAATGGAGCTCCCAGAATCGAAACAACGGCAATAAAAATACTTAATGGATAAATGTAATCATAAAAGAAATGCATAATTTTCCTCCTCTTCTTTTCTTTTTTTTATTTCTATTATGAGTCTTGTTATTTTTTCAATACCCTTGATTTTTTCATAATGTTTACCATTATCACCGGGAAATCCGGCACTGTTATTGCTTTGAATCGAGCGCCATGCATCAAGTCTTTCCTTTCTCATGACTTCTTCTATGTCACGCAAAACTTTTTCATCTAGATATTTTCCTAATCCTTTCGCCACACTCGCAACAGCATACCCCCTTCCCATATGAATTGCGGACAGATAACCTGCTAAAATAATTGAATAACCATAGATATTAAATGAAGTTTCTGGAAAAATTGGATCGTTAAAAATCCATAAGACACTAACTATTAACGCAAAAGCTACCGCGAAGAACACAACAAGGTGACTACAACGCCAATTAATTCTAACAATCTTGGCGTGAATCGATTTATCATTAAAATCAAAATCTTCAGAAAATTGACTGTCCACGATGAGCCTATCCAAAGCTCCGAGAATAAGAACGAAATTCCACCAAATCAACGGATTGTTTAACATGATTTTTCTCCTTTTTCAATAAACTATTAAGTTTTCAAACATCTCTCATTTCTATCCTAACGCTTGACTATACACCAAAAACATAGTATAGTAAATAGTGTCGGCGGAGTGCGACAAATAAATATTAATATTTGCTTATGTTATACAGAATATTTGATAAATTTGGCTTAAAAAAAGAACATTCTGATATATATCTAGCCCTGCTAGATAGCGGAATTTCACCAACGGGAAATCTCGCCAAACGTCTAAATATGCCCAGATCAACCCTTTATGGACTACTCGAAAACCTTGCCCAACACGGCCTAGTATCACAAAGCGAGAAAAACAAAGTGAAAATGTGGCAAGCAGTTGCCCCAGAAACGATAAAGACCATCATAAATGAAAAAATTAACACTCTGGAAAGCACACGAACTGATTTTGAATCAGTCCTAGAAAGCCTAAAGTCATCCCAAAAGACAGACTTTATTAGCCCAAAATTTCATTATTTTGAAGGAATAGAAGAATTAAAGACAATGCTAAAAGATGTGCTTTTATATAATGATCTAGAAACAGAACTGTGCTGGCCGGTAAAAGACGTGATGAAAGTGGTTGGAGAAGAATTTTTACATGAACTAAATAAGAAAAGAATTCGTAGCAATATCTATATAAAAGTAGTCTGGCCACTGGATAAATCAGAAAATATAGAAAAAAACATATTTTTGGCACCGGGCAAGGAAGTGAAACGCGAAGTGCGAATCGCCCCTGCTGGGGTTGAATTTTCTATGGGATATTGGGCTTATGGCAATAAAGTGATGTTTATGTCTTCCAAGGCCGAGAATTTTGGTTTTATCGTTGAAAGCAAAGAGCTTCGTCAACTACTAAAAAACCAATTTAATATACTTTGGAACATTTCCACTCCAATTCAAAATGATCCAAAAATAATCAAAGAATTCCTGAGCGAGGTTGGGGAGGTGCATAACAAAGAAGAAATATTTCCTTCATAAAAGTCTCCTTGCCAAAATAGCAATTCTGTTATACAGTTAATTCATAATTATTCATTAGCAAACATCAGTTGACGCGTTCGTCGCAACTTCTGTTTCGCCTCAAAAAGCATATGGCTCTCACAGGAAAGCAAAAAGAGAAAGTCACCAAGGAGATTAAAAGACATGACAAAGATACTGGTTCTCCAGAATATCAAGTCGCTCTTTTCACAGAAACAATCAAAAAATTAACTGCTCATCTTAAGAAAAATCCGAAAGATTTTCATTCTCGCCGAGGACTACTAAAGATGGTTTCCAAAAGAAGAAGACTTCTGGACTATTTGAAAAAAACTAACGAAAAAGAATACAAAGCTTTAATTAAAAAATTAGGCCTTAAAAGCTAGTTACTATCCATGCAAGACCAACCAGTCTTGCATTTTAGTTTATTTTAAACAAAACGCGATTGCGCGCTTAAGAGATTTGAGAAGTAAGCGCATAAATCCTAAGAAAAAATTATGAGCATATTTAAAGAACAACGCATTGGAGTTTTAGTTGATATCCAAAATCTCTATTATAGCGCCAAAGTGCTTCATCAAAAAAAAGTTAATTTTGATCAGGTCCTAAAATCCGTGGTAGGCGATCGAAAATTGATTCGGGCTATTGCTTATGGAATAAAGACTCTTGAAGGACAAGAGGAGAAATTCTTTGAAGCTTTGGGAAAAGTTGGCTATGAGGTTAAAACCAAAGACTTGCAAATCTTTCCTGGTGGAGCCAAAAAAGGCGATTGGGATGTTGGAATTGCAGTTGACGCTATCAAAATGTCCAAAAATCTTGATGCGATTGTGATCGTTTCCGGTGACGGGGATTATATCCCACTCGTCAAATATATTCAATCAACAACTGGTTGTCGCGTAGAAGGAGCGGCCTTCTCTGAATCAACCAGCAACAAATTAGTTGAGGAACTTGATAACTTCATTAATTTGAGTGAAAATAAAAAAAAGTATTTAATCTAAAAATAACGCTTACACAAAAATTTCTAACCTTTTTGTGATTTAGATTCAGAAAAACAAACCTGAATTTTTTTACGACCAGTTCATCTTTTTACTCTAAACTACTTTTCAATCACAATGTTAGACTATTTTTTGTTTAAGCCTAATTAAAAAAAATAAAATTATGAATCAAGGCAACAATTTAATTCAAAATTTTCTTGATCTTACGAGGCGTGCATTTTCAGATATTTCTTTTTCTAATTTTTTTGAGACTTCAAGTGAATATTTTTTAATTCGTATTTTATTTTTTTGCCTGTTTTTAGTAATTATTTACTATATATACATAGCTATTTGCCTCTCAAAGATTGCCAGAAAAACAAACACACCAAATGCTTGGTTTGCATGGATTCCAATTTTTAATTTTCTTCTAGCGCTACACGTTTCAAGAAAACCGGAATGGTGGGTTTTTCTCTTTTTCATACCAATAATAAACATTATTATTAGTATTCTAGTTTGGATGGGCATTTTCCGAGCGCTAGGCAGGCCGGAATGGTTAGGAGTTTTAATAATTATCACGCCAATTAATTTAATCATTCCTGGCTATCTAGCTTTTTCCCAAAACAAAACAAGTAGCCAAGGCCCTACTGTAATTGCATCAATTTAGCACTAACAAACTTTGACAAAATAGCTAAAACAAGCTACACTTCGATTGTTAATTAATTATAAAAAGTCTTTTGATTATTGGAATAAGTGCGTGCTAGTAAGCAAGCGATTTATGAATTAAGGTTTATAACCAATTGTAGGTCCTAATTCGTAAATCAACGCCTTGTCTTAACCTAAAGCAATCATTATCCCAGTCAAGACTTCATAAAATGATATGCAACAAAAAAAATGGTCTCTCCAAATTGGAGGACGAATTTTAGAAGTTGAAACTGGCCTTCTAGCCGGACAGGCTAATGGCGCAGTAACAGTTCGTTATGGCGACACTGTTGTGCTCGCAACAGCTGTTATGAGCAAAAGTGCTTCACGCATTTCTGGCTATTTTCCATTGATGGTTGACTTTGAAGAGCGCTACTATGCGGCTGGAAAAATAAAAGGCTCACGTTTCATCAAACGCGAAGGTCGCCCATCAGACGATGCAATTTTGTCTGGGCGCGCAGTCGACAGAACTGTTCGACCGCTTTTCAATTCTCGAATGCGAAATGATGTGCAAGTAGTTTGCACCGTTCTTTCCTATGACGGAGAAAATGATCCAGATGTGATTGCTATTATTGCTGCCTCGGCCGCTCTTTCCATTTCAAATATTCCCTGGAACGGACCAGTCAGCGCTGTTCGTGTTGGAAAATTAAATGGAGAATTAATTTTAAATCCAATTAACGGAGAGTTGACTGATGGATCACTTGATCTACTAGTCAGCGGAACACAAGACAAAATAAATATGATTGAATGCGCCTCCAAAGAAGTGCCCGAAATGGAGATGCTCGAGGCTATTAAATTTGCCCATGAAGCTATTGGAAAAATAGCAGAATTTGTTGGTGAAATTCAAAAAGAGATTGGGAAAGAAAAATCCGAGCCGGCACTTGTCAGGGGAACAGAAGAATTTGAAAGCAAGATTAAAGAGATGCTTCTTTCAGAAGGCCTAGCAGAAGCGCTTTATGACAAGGATAAAAAAGTTATCGAAGAAAAAACCAAAGCTATCAATGAAAAGATTTCTACTTTCATCAAAGAAACCTATCCCAACGAGGCTGATAAGCTCAAAGAAATAGCGGAAATTGTATCTGAAGAAGTGTCTGATGAAATTGTGCATCAAAATATTCTAGAAAAAGAAATGCGACCGGACGGCAGAAAATTAGATGAAATTCGCCATATTGAATGCAAGGTGGGAATTTTACCAAGAACTCATGGCACCGGGCTTTTCACTCGTGGAGAAACTCAAGCGCTCACAGTGACAACTCTTGGCGCCCCGGGAGCAGAACAAATAATTGATACCATGGAAGTAGACACTAAAAAAAGATACATTCACTATTATAACTTCCCACCATATTCAGTTGGAGAAGTGCGTCCAATGCGAGGACCGGGACGACGAGAAATTGGCCATGGCGCTCTCGCAGAAAAAGCTCTAGTGCCAGTTTTACCTTCCAAGGAAGAATTTCCCTACACAATCCTTCTTATGAGTGAAACACTTTCATCTAATGGATCTTCTTCAATGGCTTCCACTTGTGGCTCTACTCTTTCTCTTATGAACGCCGGTGTGCCAATTAAACGCCCAGTTAGTGGAATTGCTATGGGAATAATCGTTGATCAAAAATCTGATAGCCAAAAATTCAAAGTTCTCACTGACATTCAAGGACTTGAAGATCACTATGGAGATATGGACTTTAAAGCTGCTGGAACTTCAGAAGGAATCACAGCCTTACAAATGGATGTGAAACTTGACGGAGTAACCATTCCAATGCTTGGGGCAGTTCTCATCCAATCTCAAAAGAATCGCATGGAAATCTTGGAAAAAATTACAGCCACTATCTCCGTTCCGAATCCAGAAATGTCACAATATGCTCCACGCATTATCGTTATGCATATCAATCCTGACAAAATCAGGAATGTTATTGGTACAGGTGGAAAAGTTATTAATGAAATTATCGATGAAACTGGGGTAGAAATCGACATTGAAGATGATGGATCAGTTTTCATAACTTCCGCTGATAAACAATCAGCTGAAAAAGCTCAAGAATGGATTAATAATCTCACTCGTGAAGTCAAAGCCGGTGAAATTTTCCAAGCTAAGATTATAAAAATCATGGCTTTCGGTGCTTTTGCTGAAATTCTTCCAGGACAAGAAGGCTTGATTCATATTTCAGAAATTGCCGACCGCAGAATTGAAAAAGTGGAAGATGTTTTAAAAGTTGGAGATATTCTTCCTGTTAAAGTTAAGGAGATTGATTCCCAAGGAAGAATTAATCTTTCCGCTAAAGCTGCTGCCCAAAAAACGGAATAAAAAAATTAGCCAAAATTTAAACTCTGTTGTATAATAGAAGTAGACAATTGTCTACTTCTATTATTTTTAATAAAAACTAAAAAATAAAAAAATGTTTGGTCAAAATACTAACACTTCTCCTACAAAAAATAATCCATCTTCTTTCGCCAACCCGAATAATAATCAAAACAACAATATTGATATCGAAAATCTTCCAATACATACAATGGCAGAAGATCTTGAGCGCATAAAAAATCCTAACGCCTTTAAAAATCAACTAGAATCAGAAAAAAAAGTCAGTCCGATTAATCGAAACAAACTAAGCCAAAAACAACAGTCCAGTCCTTTTCTTAATGAAACAAATACCTGGAATGATCGCTCTATTTTAAATGAAAAAATACAAGACCCCATTTTGCCAAACAAGGAATTACCAAAATCCACAATTCAAACAACCCCGCAAACACCAAATAAAGATGCTTTTTCAACTAATATTGACGAAAAAATAACACCAAGACAGCCAATAGTAGAAAAAAATCCAATCTCAGAAAATAATCCTGCTAACCCCATAGAAATAGCAACCGAATCACCAAACGAATTTAATTGGAAGTTATTGTTGTCAATCATATCTTCCATAATTCTTCTTGTTGCTTTAATTTGGACTGGCTATTCTTATTTAAAAAACAAAAAAAACACCCCTGCCATAATAGAGGAAACGCCAACACCAATTGCAACAGCGACTCCAATTTCAACTCCAACGCCAGTTGCAACTCAAACACCAGAAGCAACTCCAAGCCTTTCTTATTCTCAAGAAAATCCTAATTACTTCATTCTAGGTCCAGAAATAACTGACGCTGAAAAGATAAAAAGTGCTCTAAAACAACGCATTCAAAAAGTAGCTCAAGAGGGATATGAAAATCCCGTCGAATTCATCATCACAGACGAAAAAAATACACCGCTCACATTCAAAAGCTTTTCAAATAGAATCGGGTTGACATTTTCTAATCAGATTCTGGATAATTTGGCAGATAATTTTAGCCTTTTTATTTATAATGATGACCTAGTGTCAAGGATTGGACTGGTTATTGATTCTAAAAACGACACTGCGCTAAGCGCAGCGATGCTTCAAGAAGAAAAAAATTTGGCAGATGGGATTAATTCACTTTTTTTCACAACTGACTACAAAAAAGACAAACTATTTAACAGTAGCGAGTATGGCGGTGCAAAAATACGCTACCAAAATATCATATCTCCGGAAAATCTTTCTGTTGACTACACGGTATTTAAAAACAAACTAGTTATTGGAACAACCAAACTAACCATTAGAGCAATTATTGATCATCTAAATGAATTTGCTGTAACAGACATGGGATTCCCACAATAACGACAAGAAAAACCTGTGGATAACTGGATCGTGTTTAATTTTTGTGCTTATATTAGCCATTAAAAAGTAAACTACTTTTTAAAAAACTCAAGTGTTAAAATAAAAATACCAAAATAAACATTTTATTTTTTTATTATTATTCCGCTAATACAGCCAGAAAATATTTATTCGTTGACGTATGCTGTTTTTTTTGATATAATAAGTATATTGAACATTAAAAATTCGCAGTAACGGAACGGTAACACAACTTTCAATCACAATTTCCCCCTATTTGTGATTGAAAATTGTTTTACTGTTCAAGTACTTTGACCAACGCGTCAAAGTCGCTTCGATTTCTGACATCGGAGACCCAAAATAAAAACAAAAATTATTTATCAAAAATATAAAAATAAATAATAAAAACTAGTTCTTTCAAAAATTCAAAGGCTATCATGCCAGAGAATGGTAAAACAAAATTTCTACAGTCAGAATAGAGATAATCTTCGTTATATACATAAAACACATGTTTGTTATAACAAATTTGCCACTCACCCGGCGAAAATGTTTCCGCATAACATGTTAGTATATGACAAACAGCTGGTGCGTTCTCGCCAAATTTATTTTTTATTGGGTGCTGAGCGCACCGGTTTTCCAACCTACTTTTAAAACCGGAAAAGAGTTAGTGATTTATATATACAAAGGAAGCACCAAAGAAAGGGTGTTTTTTATTTTCTAAATTTTTAAAATATTCACATGCCAATTACAAGTAAAAAAGCACTGGGCAATTTGGGAGAGAAAATTGCTGCAAATTACCTAAAAACTAAGGGATATCAAATTATTGAATTAAACTATACGAACAAGTTGGGTATAAAATTAGGAGAAATTGACATTATTGCTAAAGATAAGACCAGGAATGAATTAGTTTTTGTCGAAGTGAAAGCACGAGAATTTCATAAATACAAAGACAGTCTACCCGAAGAAAATGTCAACTATCAAAAAAGGCGCAAATTAGAAAAAATTGCTAATTTTTATTTACAAAAAAATAAGCTGTTTAACCAAGCATATCGTTTTGATATAATTGCAATCTGGATTGATCATTTCAAAAGAAACGCCAAGGTAAAGCATATAAAGTCAATCTAAAGTTAATAGACAACTTTTTGTTTTTTTGCTAAACTGAATTAGTTAAGAAAAATAATAGTTAAATCAATATTATATGGAAAAAAATATTTTAGATGAACTCAAAGAACTCCTAACTAAAGAAAAAGCTGAGCTTGAAAAAAGCCTAGGTAGAATTGCCAGACCGATCGATAAGGAAAGAGGCGACTATGAAACTAATTTTGAAAACATTGGCTCTGATCGTGAAGATAACGCGACAGAGGTTGAAGAGTATACCGAAAATCTTCCAGTTGAAATTACCTTGGAAAAAAACTTACAAGAAATAATCTCCGCACTTGATCGAATGGAAAAAGGTACTTATGGTTTTTGCGATAATTGTCAAAAGGAAATTGACATTGAGCGACTCAGAGCTAATCCCAGCGCTAAAACATGTATTAAGTGTTAGAGCTATTTTCAAAATGAAAAAGTATCAAAATATTTTTTTATCATGTTGCGTTTTATTAGTTACTATTCTAATAGACCAGCTTAGTAAATATATTATCCGCTCTCAAGGCGGGTTTTATATTTGCAACTCAGGAATCTCTTTCGGTCTTAAACCATCAATTTTTTTTCTTTTACCGGCCTGGCTAGCTATTTTTTCCACTTTAATCTACTTTCTTTTTAAAAAATATCCCCGCTATTCCTATGCTATACTATTTATACTATCCGGATCAATTTCAAATTTATTAGATAGAATATATTTTGGATGTGTAGTTGATTTTATTAATATACAAATTTGGCCCATATTTAATTTTGCAGATATTTTTATTTGCTTAGGGGTGTTATTACTAATAATCCAAACTAACCGCAAATAAAATAAACGTTCTAAAAAAATAATAAAACAGTATCATATGTCATCAAAAGTAATTTCAGTGGCCATTATCGGCCTTAAAAGCGAATTAGTAGAAGTTGAAGTGGACACAGTTTCGGCTGGAATGCACCATTTTAATATTGTTGGTCTGCCTGATACAGCCATTAAAGAATCTCAGGATCGAGTTAGTTCCGCCGTTAAAAATAGTGGGTTCATTCCTCCATATCGCTGCGGACGCATAACGGTTAATCTTGCTCCGGCTGATTTGCCTAAGGTTGGGCCAATCTACGACCTTCCAATCGCCTTAGGTTTTCTTCTTGCTACAAATCAACTCCGCTTCGATCATGAGGATAAACTCTTTCTCGGTGAACTTTCATTAGATGGAAGAATTCGCCCAGTCAAAGGAGTCCTACTTGTGGCATTGCTTGCTAAGGAAATGGGTATTGAAACTATTTTTATTCCTAAGGAAAACGCTAGGGAAGCATCAATTATTTCTGGAATTAAAATTATTGCAGTCTCAACACTGCGAGAATTAATTGATCACCTAGAAAAAAGGGTGCTTTTGGATTACTTTCCCAACACTGATTTAGAAAGTTTATTTGAAAAAGAAGAGCATATTTTTGATATGAAATTCATTAAAGGTCAAGAACATGCCAAAAGAGCACTGGAAATTGCTTCTGCTGGGGGACATAATATTCTTTTGAATGGACCGCCCGGATCAGGAAAAACCCTGCTCGCTAAAACATTACCATCGATTCTTCCACGCCTCAGCGTTTCTGAAGCCCTCGAAATAACCAAAATATTTTCTGTTGCCGGATATCTACCAAAAGAAACCAGTCTGATTACAAAAAGACAATTTCGCGCCCCACATCATAGTGCTAGCGCCGCCTCTCTTGTTGGCGGAGGAACCATTCCAAAGCCAGGAGAAATAAGTTTGGCACATCGCGGAATTTTATTTTTAGATGAATTCTCTGAATTTTCCCGTGCTGTCTTGGAAAATCTTAGACAACCCTTGGAAAATGGGTCAATTACAGTTTCACGTTCTCGTGGCACACTCGAATTTCCTGCTCGCTTCACACTTGTTGCCGCTATGAATCCATGCCCTTGCGGAAACGCAACAGATCCGGAAAAAAATTGCTCCTGTAGTCCTGCCAATATTATCCGCTATCAATCAAAAATTTCTGGGCCAATATTAGATCGCATTGATTTACACATCGAAGTGCCTCGGCTACAATTCGAAAAATTGGCTGAAGAAGTTCAGCCTGAAAATTCTAAATCTATTCAAAAACGTGTCGAAAAAGCCCGCCAAATTCAAGCTAGTCGATTTCTAAATTCAAAAATAATCACAAACAGTGAAATGGAAAATGAGCAAATTAAAAAATACTGCCAACTTGATCTAGCCGGATCAGAACTCATGAAAACCGCGCTAGCTAAATTCTACCTTAGTGCTCGTTCTTATTTTCGTATTATTAAAGTTGCCAGAACCATTGCTGACTTGGAAGAATCATTGGAAATTAAACCAATTCATATTGCTGAAGCAATTCAATATCGTTTTAAGACAGAATAGCTCTTAATATTTTATGTTCAAGAAATTATTTAAGTTTACAATTTTTGTATTACTCCTATTCTTCCTCGTAAAACTGGGCTTGTCTTTTTATTCTCCCTCTCCAATTCTTAATTTTGAAAATCAACCAAAAACGCTCCTTCTGCGTGATAATGGGCTTGAATTCAAGCTAAAAACGACAGGAAAAACTGTGGATAACTTTTTAACTGAACAAAAAATAACCTTAGCAGAGCATGATCAGATAACTCCTAACAGAAATTCCTCACTCTTAACCAATTCCACCGTTGAAATAAAAAGGGCTATAAAAATCAATATAGCCGTTGATGGAAAAAATATTAAAAATCATACCCTGACAAATAATCTCGACCTAGTACTTCAAGAAAACAATATAACTCTTGGCCGGCTAGATAAAACCATACCAGATAAATATGGACTCCTAGAAAATGACATGGAAATTATTGTCACAAGAATAAATATTGAAGAAAAAATTATTCCTGAAAAAATCCCCTTCAAAACAACCACGAAAACAGCTTCAAAATTAGGCTGGCGAGAAAAGAAAACCGAACAAGCTGGTGAAAATGGGATAATTGAAGTAAAATACAAAATAACATACAAAGACGGCAAAGAGACCTCGCGTGTTATTTTGGAAAAAAATATTACAAAAGAACCTACTACAGAAATTATTACGCAAGGAACTTACATGAAACTAGGATCAGCCGCTAAGGGTCAAGGAACGTGGTATGCTTATAAAGGTGGATTATTTGCCGCTAGCACAACAATTCCTAAGGGTAACTATGCCAAAGTGACAAATACTGCCAATGGAAAATCAATCATAGTACAAATCAATGATTATGGACCACAAGGAAAGGGACGCATAATTGATCTTGACAAGGTGGCTTTCCAGAAAATCGCTTCCCTAGGCGCTGGAGTAATTGGAGTGAGAGTAGAAGAAGTTTTAAACTAACAAATTTTATGGACAAAATTAAACCAAAAAAATCTCTCGGGCAAAATTTCCTGCGTGATGAAGAAATTCTCAAAAAAATTATTTCGGTTGCAAATATCAATGCTGATGACTTTATTTTGGAAATAGGCCCCGGAGAAGGAGTTCTAACCGCAGAAATGGCAAAATCAGCTAAACAAGTTTTAGCCATTGAAATTGATCGAGCATTGATTGGCAATTTGAAAAAAAGATTTTCCGCAAAAGAAAAGATTGAGATTATTCAAGCTGATATCTTAACAATAAACTTACCAGAAATAATACAGAAAAACATTCCTAGCCAGAAATATAAACTAATCGCTAACATTCCTTATTACATCACCTCAAAAATTATTCGTTTATTTCTAGAAACAGCCTATCCTCCAACTGAGATGCTTTTAATGGTGCAAAAAGAGGTCGCTGAAAGAATAATCGCAAAGCCGGGGCAACTAAGCATTCTCGCCCTTTCTGTCCAATACTACGCCACTCCAGAATTGCTTTTTATTGTCCCCAGAAAAGCCTTCTTTCCCATTCCAGAAGTGGATAGCGCCATAATAAAAATAAGCCTTAATAAAAACACTGGATTAAAATCGGAAAATAGTAAAAGATTTTTTCGTGTAGTCAAGGCAGGTTTTTCCGCTAAACGCAAAACACTTTCCAATAACCTAAGTGCCAGCCTGAAAATCACAAAAATGGAAGCAACCACAAAAATCACAAGCCTAGGATTAAGCGCTAATATAAGAGCGCAAGAATTAAGTCTGGCTGAATGGAAAAAAATAGCTGAACTTTTTTAAAAAATAACCCTACCAAATATAGTTTTAACTAAAATCAACCCGTAAGCGATAATAATCGGTAAAAGCCACCAAAAGATTTTTCTTGGGTGGATTTTTTTATTGGAAACAACAAAATAGGAAAGTCCACCAAAAAGAAGCGCCCAGAAAAAAAGAGTTCTTTCGTTAAGGAGAAACACGCTCAACACAAAAGAAATAAAAATGCCAGAACCAACAACTATTCTTCCCTTTTCTTCTCCAAAAATTACAGGAATCGTTCTAATTCCATCTTTTTCATCTCCAGCGATATCCTTAAAATCTTTTATCGGCAAAGAAAGCGTATAGGAAATAATTAAAAGCAAAATAACTCTCCAAGGCAAACCTTGAATATTTTGATCACCAGAAATTAGAACAAAACCCATGAAAAACACTACGAGTGAAGCCATGGCACTTACAAAAGAAGCTACTATTGGAAAACGCTTTAATCTATATGGAGAAGCAGAATATGCCCAAGCTATTAATTGATAAACCAATAACAATCCAAAAAATTTAAAACTCACTAATAAACCACCAAATAATGAAAAATAAAACAAGAGCCAGCCAATTTCGCAATATTCCTTTTTGCTGATTTCTTGACATTGTAAAGGTCTTTCTGGATTAGAAACTAAGTCAAGTGAAAAATCATAAATATCATTAACCACAACTGAGGCCAGCCATGCCAACCAAATGCATATCAATAAATCCAAAGCAGCAAATATAGCAAAGACGTTCATACTAAAATTTTCTCGATAAAACCAAGCGCCAAGACCTAGGCCAATAAAAAACAACCCACTATGATAAATTAGCTGAGGAAGCCGAGAATTTTTCAATAGAAATAAGACTTTTTTCTTATCAATAATTAAAAATAATACAAACAACAGACCTAGAAATAATGGATATAAAATAAATTCCAGATTATAGGGTAATGCATAAGCTAAATTTCCCAACTTAACTCCAAAAATCGGCACGGGCACAGCTAAAACCTGAATAACATGCACTGATTGCATATCAATCAAAAAATCCTTTCCTTTTACAAAAAAATAATATAATATTGCAGCCACCGATGGCGCAGAACCAATTATAAATAAAACTGTATAAGCTAGTAATGCGCTAAAAATTGACTTAACTATATTTTTTGTTTTTATTAGCACTACCAATCCGGAAAGGATAATACTGGAAAGAAAAACTATTTTAGTTCCAAAATAAACAATCCCGGATGGAAGACCGGCGAAAAATGATATGTATTGAGAAAAAAGAAACTTTGGACCACCAATAACATAAAAACTCCAATATACTTCACCACCGGTTTTAATCATATCCAGAAGTGGAGAAAAAAGAATTCCCCATGAAATCCATAAAAAAAATCGAGCAATTTTTTTTGGATTAATTTTAAGAAAAAAACTAAGATTAAACCAAAGTAAAATTGTCGCTAATGCAAAAAAAAGAAAATTGTGTAAATACTCGATAATAATCAACTCGGCTGACAAAGCTTTTGAGGCTAAAAAAAATTCAATAAATACGCGCAAAGAAATAATCAGAGAAAAGGCCAAAAGTCCTTCTATGATGCTAATTTTACCCTCTAGAAGTATCGTTATTTTATCTTCAATTTTTCCTATTATTTTTTCTATAATCATGAACTCAAATTAGCATTATTTTTATTTTTAGGCAATTTCATTTTTCCCCTTCACAACCTAACAACATTTGTGCTATAATCTGACTATATGAAAATAAAAAATATCAATCATTCTTTTCTGATTTTATTTTGCTTAATTTTTCTAAGTTTTAGTTTTTATGTTGGCGCTGAAAATAAAACCGGAAACACAAGTAATGTCTTTCTCGATATTGATCAGGATGGCCTCACTGATGAAGAAGAAAAAATGTATGGAACTGATCCAAAAAATCAAGATACGGATGGAGATAGCTATTCTGATGGCACTGAAGTGCGTAGTGGTTATGATCCTAAAAAACCCGCTCCGGGTGATAAAATTATAACTGATACAGCTGAAGCACTAAGCGCATCCGGCCTGAAAGCTGTTAGTGTGCTTGGAGTGTCATCAGGAGAAGAAAATCTCACCAAATCCATAGCTGAAAAAATTTCGGAACTAACAAATTCTGGAGATGCTGAAAAAACTGTTTCCATTACTGATATGCAAGAATTAATAAATCAAACGATGGATAGCGATACAGCCGAAGAAGATCTCATGCCGGTTGTAAAAAAAGAAGATCTTAAAATTAAAAAACAAGACTATTCAAAATTAAGTGAAAAAGAGGCTAAAGAAAAGAAAAAAGAGGATTTTACTAAATATCTATTATCCCTTGCCTATATCTGTTCCAGCAATTCTCCAACACCAGTCACATCCATGACTGAAGGCACCGGTGTAATTTCCAGCACATTAGGCACCGTCACCTCAGCAATCTCTACTGGTGATACATCAAAATTAGCAGGCTTGCAAGCCAGTCAAAAAAAGATTACTGAACAAATCAATGAGCTTGAGGTACCAGAAGATTTGGTTGACGTTCACAGTAAAGGACTTTCTCTTAATCTATATTCTCAGCAAGTACTAAACTCCTTCCAACAAAAAGAAGATGATCCGATGGGAAATCTCGTTAATTTATCAAAAATACAAAATATAATTTCAGCTGCTGATAGTTTTGCTGCAGAAGCCCAAATAAAAATTTCTGAATATGGTCTAATTTATGATGAAAATCTTGAAAAAGGTATAGAAAGTTACGGGATTGAAGCGCCAGACAGTCTTGATGAGTTACCTTTGGAGCCACTACTAACAACAGAAGATCAAACAAATGAATAATAAAAAAAAATCAACTAACTTTTTTTCTCTTCAAAAATTATTTTTTGTTTTTTTTGCTGTTTGCCTAATTTCATTTTCACCAATAAAAACAAACTCCGCCAAGGCATGGGACGCACTAGCTGCTGAAATAGAAAAACAAGCCATGGAAGAGCTTTCCTATACAGTCAAAGGAATTGTTCAGGGCCTGCAAAAACAACTTCCCATCTTATTATTAACTCAGTTGGGTATGGTTGAAAATTCAGCAAGAATAATCACTGATTGGCAAGATTACATCATCAAAGGCCCCGAAAAAAGAGCTGATAAATTTATCAATTCCTACATTAAAACCGCCTACAGAGGAATAAACACCGACTATGCAAAGGCGATGCAAGAAATTATCAGTAACGAAGTTGCTATTGATGATAAGGATGTTGATAATAGCGGTATTCCACAATGGAAATCAACCTATTCTGGTAATCCTGATGAAATCCTAGCAGCGGGGAATCTTTCTGAATTGAATCGTTTCGTATTGGATGGTAATAATGCTGCAGCTGTAAAAATGCGCGCCAGTGAAGCACGCGAACAATACTACCAAAACAAAAAGGATTCTTCAACCGCAATGGCCATTGCTAATCAAGGATATGATAGCAAAGATGGAAGACCTGGAATCCTATATAAAGAAAGCCAGTCTCGTCTTGAAAATATCAACACCGATTCAATCATCAATGCTGCAAACGTAGTTGAGTTGACTGCTGCCGTTGTCAATATGGCTGTAACAAGAGCCCTCAGAAAAGCTAGTGAAAAAGTATTAACAAAAATCACTAATTAAAAATCAGATTCATTACTGGAAAAATTTTCAAATTAAAAATTACTACGCATAATCACACGAGGCAACTCTATCAAGTTATATTTTATCTAGGTCCTAAAAAAGTATTATGTCAATTTTATCAAAATTAAAACAAAAAGTCGCCTTAACCAAAAAAAATAATCCTAAAAAAAGCTTACTGGCAGTCGGTTTTTTGGTTTTATTTTTTGTCTTTTTTTATTCTAACGGAGCAAACGCTTTTTGGGGACAAGGTCTTGTACAAGGAATTCTTCAGCTCATACTAGATGCTGTCTTAATCCTTCTTTCTATGGCTGAAGTAATTTTTCAATGGATTGTTGATCCTCAAGTTATGACAGCTATTATTAATAATGCCGCAGTCTATGAAACATGGCGTGCAGTTCGGGATGTTTTTAATATTGCTTTTATAATGGTTTTGCTTTTTTCCGCTTTTGCCACTGTTTTCCAGGTAAGTAAATATAACTATAAAGCAGTTTTACAAAATCTGATCATAATGGCACTCTTGGTCAATTTCAGCTACCCAATTGCGCGATTTATTGTTGATGTTTCTAATGTTATCATGTACAGTCTTTTGCAAGGCTTAGGAGGCAACACGTCCTTTGTTTCTATTATTGATAGAAGTGGGGTAACAAGCTTTTCAACAACCCAAGATCCATCACTTGTTTTTTTATTTTTTGCCATCATTTTTACTTTCATTTTTGGCATGACACTGCTTATTATAGCCGTTCTGCTTGTTATTAGAACTGTCACTTTGGCAATCTATATTATGTTTTCCCCGATTGCTTTTGTTGGCTCAATTCTGCCTGGCACAAAATTGGCCAGCTCCGGCAGTGAATGGTGGACAACCTTCATGAAGCATTGTTTTTCCGGACCAATTATGGTATTTATGCTTTTTGTCGCTAACTCATTAATGATTGCTGTTATAAGCCTTCAATCTGGAACATTAAAAACCGTAGCTGGAACACAAGTAACTGGAACAACAATTGCTAATCCTCTTCAAGATCTTCTTGTGAAGGCAGCTTTTTTCTCAATGCCAGTCATCGTCCTTTGGTTGGGAATTATTGAAGCGCAAAAATCTGGTCTGGCTGGAGCCAATGCGGTTGTGAATGGTGGAATAAAAGCTGGAAAATGGTTAGCAAAGAATCCACTAGGTGGCGCTGCTGGTTTTGTTTCAAAGCAAACTGGAATTACAGGTGGAGTGCAAGCTAGGTTGCAACAAATGCGTGATAATAGTCCTATTTCAAAGAGAAATGTTGATGCAAGAGCGGCGAGGAGGGCTGCACAATTTGGTGTTAAGGGAGCTGAAGAGGCTGCCATGAAAAAACAATCTGAGGAATATAAAAAGCAAGGACTTGAAGAGGTTGAACTCAAATCAAGAGCTGCAAATGGAGATGCTGCTGCTGCTTATCGATTGTCTGAAGATAAAAGCATGGATCAAGCTACTTATTCTGCATTCACAGCTAAAATTAAAGCTAAAGGTGAAGATAAAGATGGAAAACTTAGAAAAGCTATTAATAGTAAGGTTAAGCAAAGCAGAAATGATTTAGTTGCAATTGATAAATCAAATGATCCAGATGAGCTTGGAAATCGTCAAACACAAGCCAACGCAAGCGCTGCTAGTGCTGCAGCCGTTGCTGCAGGCAACGCACCAATTGATACAGCTCAATACATTGCAAATCAACAAATGGGTAGTATTGCAGCTGAAAAATGGAATGATCAAGATTGGACATCAATAACACAACCCATACCAGGACTACCAGTAGGTGCAACACCTGCACAAACAGCTGAATTCAACAAGAAAACCACAGAAAGGGCTAGAATTATAAATGCCACAATTACCGCTTGGAATGGCATGCCAAGACAAGCTAAAGATGAAGTTCGAAAGAGACTAACCCCTAACAATGCCGCCGCTTTAAGATCTAACACTGGGGGTGTAGTTGTGTAACAAGTCAAAAAAGTCATGTTGAAAATATTATCTTCTCAGTTAAATAGAGATTTATTAATGGCGAGATGCACTTCTCCTTTTGATGTTTCAATGACAAAAGATCCTGATGATGAAACTTTTGACCAAATAAAAGAAAAACAAGAAAAATTCCTGAAATTACCAGAATCAGCAAAAAACAAACTTGTTTCTCCGCAAACAGCTGAAATAATTCAAGAAATTGGAAAAAAATACCACCTGGAACTTTTGCAACTAGCTGACATATCCCGCGCTATCCTTTTTTATTATTTTGACAAAATCAAACTAGAGGAAATATCCTCAATTCTTTCTGAGGAGATGAATATTGATCTGGAATTAGCCGAAGAAATTTCACAAATAATTATTACCAAAATAATTAATGACAACTCTCAAGAAAAAGCAATTCTAAAACAAAAAGAAGAATTAAATATTATTGAAGCACTAGAAAAATATCCTGAAATTGAAAAACAACAAATAACAGCCTCCCCTATAACACTCTCTCTGAATTCCAGTCTCGCCAAACCAACTATCAAAAATTGGCTCTCTGATTATACTTTCAATATTGGCATTTCCAATCATAATTCTGCCATTCGGGGAGATTATCTTTTTAAAAATAAAAACTGTCATCAACTTTCCAATCAAGATCGCGAAAGGCTTTCTTCTATCCTAAAATCCTTTGAAGAAAAAACCTTGCTCACAATAGACACAGAAAAAAAACAAATCATCTTCGCAAATCCACTTGATATTTCGCAAAAAAAACTTTCCCAATCAACTGTTTCTGAAATTATTCTGCATAATTTTTTGAAAGATGCCAATGCATTGAAAAAGATCGCTAATGAATATAAAGAAAGAAATCTTCCAACTAGTGAACTTATTGATAAAGCAGAAAAGGGAGATGCTGCTGCTGCCTATATTCTAGCTGAAAAAAATGAGATAACCCTGGAAATATACACTGCCTTTTTAATGCATAATAAAGACATCAATTCACAAAAGGCAATTAATAATATTATTCAAAAAAATCGAACAGATATCCTTATCTATCACAAATTCAATACTCCAGAAGAAATTGCAAAAATCAAAGAAGAGCAAAACTTATCAACACTAAGTGATACAGAAAGATATATTGTTGAAAATGCCTATACCCATCTTGACACAGCTCATTGGACCAAGCAAGATTGGCACGATACGCTCTCTTCTTATTGCAGAGAAGAAGCGCCAGTAAATGAAAAACAGAAAATAATTCGTGACGCTATCGAAAAACGGTTTTATAGTTTTGCCCCTGAAGAAAGAACTGAAATTAAAAAAAATCTTAATGGAGATAACATTGTGGCTCTGAGAGCTGCTGCGATCCTATAAAGCACTCGAAATTAACTAATATTATTTATACTATGTTAGAAATACCATTTTCCAAACTAAAACCGGATGCGCAAAAATATATCTGCGTAACCCCTTATGCTGTTTTTACAACCCTAAATCCTGATGATGAAACTGTTGAAAATATAAAAGAAAGGCAAGGAAAGTTTTTATTATTGCCAGAACCAATTAAAGATAAACTTCTGTCTTCTGAAAAAATTCAAGAAATTGGAAAAAAATACGGACTAACTTACATCCAACTAGCCACTATCGCTAGAGCTATTCGCGGTTATTATTTTGGAGAAGTTAAATTTGAACAATTTCCTTTGATTTTCTCTAAAGAAATAAATATTAGCACCGATATTGCCCAAGAAATTTCACAAATAATTCTCAATAGAATAATCAGGGATGACTCGCAAGAAAAAGCCTACCAAGCTCAAACAGAAAAATTGTCACTGGAAGATGCCCTGGAAAAATATCCTGAGATTGCTGAACAATTAATCACTTCTGACCAAATTAAACTTGCAACCACACCTAATTTAGTCCGACCATCCATTAAAAATTGGCTCTCTGATTACACTTTTAATATTGGTGTTTCTAATCGCGATTCAATTGTTCGGGGAAATTATTTATTCAAAAATGCGAATGCTCGACAACTTTCTAGCCAAGATCGGGAAAAACTAGCTCTTATCCTAAAATCCTTCGAAGAAAAAACCCTACTCACAATAAACAATAAAATTTATCAGATCATCTTTCCACCAGTATTAGAAAAACAAATGGAACGTCCACGAGCAACTAGACCGCTAGCCACCCCAAATACCATATACAACACTAATTTGGAAGCTGCTCAAGTGTCAAAAAATGATTCAGCCACTTTTCAATCTGACAGCGATCGCCTCAGCGCTTGGCGCAAGGACCTACCACAAAAAGAAAAACTGGAAAGCACACCAACAGAGCCTACTCTAAGTAGAATTCATTTTTCTTCACCGCAAACATTCTCAACTGAAAAAAATATCCTTTCCTCGGCGCGAAATATTAATCAAAATCTTCCCACCACACAGAAACAAACTAACACAAACATCACAACACCAAGACAAATTTTAAAGAATGTGATAAACTTGAAAGAGAAATAAAAAAAACAAAGAAATGATTTTTAACATTCCTCAATTTATTGATATTGAAGATAAGCTCGTTGGCCCACTAACCGCTAAACAGCTTGGCTGGCTGGCAATTGGTGGCGTCATACTTCTCATTGCTTATAGCACACTTGATAAGGCCACTTTTTTTCTTTCTGCCGCTATAATCGCTGTTATTTTTGGAGCCCTAGCTTTCTATCGACCCTACAACCAACCCCTAATAAAACTTGTCAGCTCATCGATTCTTTTCATTAAACGACCAAAATTATATGTATGGCACAGAGTAGCTGAAAGAAAAGAATACCACCCAACAGTTGCTACTCAAAAAATACAGACTAAAAGTCCTGCAAAAAAAGTATTTGATTCTGAAAGAGCAAAAGATCTATCACGCATATTAGATACACAAAAAAGATAAAATTTAAAATATCAATATAAAATCACAATGGAAACTCTATTTTCTTCAAAATTAGCCAAGCAACCAGTCGCCTCTCCTACTCAAAAATATCTCGTGGTAGAAGAAGTTAAAGAAGATGTTATTGTTCTTAAAAATGGCTCACTGCGAGCTGTTTTAGAGGTGTCTTCTATCAACTTCGATCTCAAGGCCTCTGATGAACAAGAAGCAATTATCATGCAATATCAAAATTTTCTCAACTCTGTTGACTTTCCACTGCAAATTCTCATAAATTCACGCCGATTGAATATTGATACCTACATGGAATATATAACCGAAAAAGAGAAAACTCAAAAAACAGAGCTAATGCGACTGCAAATTTCAGAATACAAAGATTTTATTAAGCAACTTGTTTCACTCTCTGATATCATGGAAAAAACTTTCTATATGGTTGTGCCGTTTTCTCCCGTTGAAAGCACTGAAAAAGGGTTTTTTAGCAACATCAAGAACATGATTAATCCTAAAGAAAATATTCTGGAAAAAAGAGAAACATTTGAAACATACAAAGCTCCACTTTATCAAAGAGTTGATCATATTATCGCCGGACTTTCAGGTATCGGATTAAAAATTGCACCTCTTAAGACTAACGAATTAATTGAATTACTATTTAACTCGTACAACCCGACCATTTTCGATACGATGGGTTATGTTGATACGACCAAAATGGAACTAAAATAATGTTAAACTTTTTTTCAAAAAAAGACACAGCTAATGCTCAAAAAAATGTCCAGCCAACAGACGAGGTTTTGGAGTCAGAAAAATACTACCAAGAGGGATTAGCCAAGCTCAATGACTTGATTGCTCCGGCTGCAATTCAAATCATGCCAAAATCTATTCGCATTGGAGAAACAATTGCTCAAACAATTTCTGTCATTGCTTATCCAAGATTTCTTCACAGTAATTGGTTTTCTCCCATTATAAATATTGATATGCCAATCGATATTTCAATGTTCATTCATCCTGTTGATACCAGCGATATTCTAAAAAACTTGCGCACTAGTGCCACACGAGTAGAATCACAACTCATGATCGAACAGGAAAAAGGCATTATCCGTGATCCTGCATTGGAAACCGCCCAAAGAGATATCGACGAATTACGTGACAAACTCCAACAAGGCACAGAAAAATTCTTTCGTTTTGCTCTCTATATAACTGCCTATGGTGATAGCGAAAAATCCGTAACAGAGATCATCAAAAGCATCGAGTCCATCATGGAAGCTCAGTTAGTTTATGTTAAGCCAGCTATTTTTAAAGCAGAGCAGGGATTCAACTCTTCATTACCACTGGCAAATGACGAATTAGACATAGGAACTAATATGAATAGTTCGCCTCTCTCTACAACTTTTCCTTTTGTCTCATCCACACTTTCATCAAATGCCGGAATTCTTTATGGTATTAATCGCCACAACAACAGTTTGATTATTTTTGATCGTTTTCAAATGGAAAATGCCAATATGGTTGTTTTCGCTAAATCTGGAGCTGGAAAAAGTTACACGATTAAATTGGAAGTTTTGCGTTCTATGATGATTGGTACAAATGTCATTATTATTGATCCAGAAAACGAATATCGCCATCTTTGTGACACTGTTGATGGTTCTTTTATTAAAATCTCCCTCAATTCAACTAATCATCTCAACCCCTTCGACCTACCAAAAGTTGGTAAAGATGATGATCCAGAAGATGTTTTACGTAATAATATTGCTAATCTTCTCGGACTTTTACATATCATGCTTGGCTCAATCACTCCTGAGGAAGACTCTATTTTGGATCGTGCTATTCATGAAACTTACAGCATCAGAGATATTACCATCGAAACAGACTTCAATATGCTCTCAAAAAAATCTTTTCCTACTATGGCCGATCTGCATCAAGTTCTCCGCAGTATGGACGGAGGAGAAATGCTCGCTATTCGACTAGAAAAATATACTGATGGTATTTTTGGTGGCTTTTTAAATAACACGACAACTATCAATATTGATAATCAATTGGTTGTTTTTAATATTCGTGATATGGAAGAAGAGTTACGACCGATTGCTATGTATACAATTCTACAATTCATTTGGAATGAAATGCGTACTGACATCAAGAAACGCCTAGTTTTAGTTGATGAAGCTTGGGTTATGATGAGATCAGAGGACGCTGCTTCATTTTTATTTGGAATTGCTAAGCGTTGCAGAAAATATTTCACCGGACTTACCACAATTACTCAGGATGTTAATGACTTTTTATCTTCCCGCTATGGCAAAGCGATTGTGACAAACTCTTCTCTCCAACTTCTTCTCAAGCAATCACCAGCCGCAATTGATATCATTTGCGACACATTTTATCTCACTGATCAGGAAAAATTTCTGCTTCTAGAAAGCAACATCGGGGAAGGTATTTTCTTTGCCGGAGCCAAACATGTTGCCATTAAGGTTGTTGCTTCCTATTCCGAAGATCAAATCATCACAACAGATCCATCACAACTTCTAGAAATAGAACAAGCCAAAAAAGATCTTGAAGAGGAAGAAGCGAATTTTTAATAATAGCTACCTATGGGAGAATCATTTAATAAATACAACGACCAACAAAATAGCGCTTTTCAAGATTCCATAAATAATACACAAAGAATAAAGGAAGGTGGTAAGGCTATCGACAATCGACCAAATATGCCTCCTGGGATGTCTTCAGGAAGCGATGGAAATAAAGCTCAATCGGAAAAATGGCGTCGTGATTTTCAAGATTCTATTAATAGAACAGAAGGACTCAAGAGGCGTTCTGGCGCGCAAAATTCAAATCCCACCGAAGATATAAAACCAACCAGCACATTGTCACTTATTCGTTTGATTAAATTTTCTGATGTCTTTTTTTTTCTTGCCATACTGGTAGCAATGGCTAAAGATTATCTGGATTTTATTGGAGTCGGCTCACTACCCCTCATCGGAACACTCATCACGCTTATGACTTCAATTACAATTTTTTTTGCCATGCTTTTTTGCGGCTCTCATTCCTCATTTGGATCCAAGAAAAAAATGAAGTTAAAAATCATGAAATGGTTTTCACTCATCACAGGAACAGGTGTCGAAATGTTCTTTTTTGGAGTAAATTTCGCTCCAATCGAAACAGCTACTGCTTGCACAGCATTCACACTTATTCTCATGGAGAGAAAAGATGAAGCTGAAGCAAAAAAAGCCCAAAAATAAAAAACTCACTCCTAAATAAATTTAACCCATCAACATTCCATGCGCTTATTTAAAAAAAATCGATACAACTTAAACTCATTTATTAATAACCAGGCATTACTATTAAATGCTCTTGTACTTTTCATTTGTCTTTTTCTTAATACTACTTTTCCAGCAGAAAACTCTGCCCAACTACTTACTAAAAATATTTTTTTTCTGGTTATTTTCCCCCTTATTTACATCAAAATAATACTTGGAGAAAAGATGGCTGATTTTGGATTTAATCTCAAAAATCGAGGAATTGCTCTTCGTTGGGGAAGTGGACTTCTTTTATTTTCATTACTCCTTTTTTATTTACTCCTAAATTATTCGGGATTTCAATCAGGCTACAAACTCCCTCCTAATGTCCTTTCCAGTTTTTGGAGCTATCTAATCTATGAACTAATTATTGTTAATTTTATATTTTTCATTCATGATTTTTTCTTTCGTGGTGTTATAATTTCTTTTTTTCAAAAAAAATTTCACTATTGGTCTATTATTATTCAAGCTGGAAGCTATTTTTTTATAATACTTGTGACTAAATCCTTTTCTTGGGAAATATTACCGATGATTTTATTTTCAATTACGGGCGGAATTTTGGCTTATAAAACAAAATCTTTTTTATATTCGTATTTTATGAATATTTTTGCTATAATAATTCTAGATGCATATATTATTTATTTATCAAAATGAAAACTAAATTAAAAAAAATATTTCTTTCTGTTTTTATTGTCCTAATAGCTTTTTCGTTAAATGTAAATTTTCTTTATGCCTTTGGTGGTCTTAGCATCAATCCAGTCAGCATGACAAACAAGGTTATGAAAGATCTTGGAGTTGATAAGGCTGAATTAAAAAACACCATTAAAACAGCCAACGTATCCAGGCAAAAGAAAAATCAACCACAAGTTATGCTTGTTTTTACTCCAACAAATCCCGCACCAGGGGATGAGTTAAACGTAACAGCAATGCCGAATTTTTTCCTCAACACTACCAACAATCTATATTTCACTTGGTATCTAAAAAATGCTCGTTGTTATGATGAAATGATTGATGGAGAAGATTATAAGGATAAGTTTTTGCCTGGCGATTTCGAAAAATGCGACCTTAATCATGATGAAGAGGTTGATATTGAAGATTACAAAATTAAAGCTATGCGCATTATTGCTAGTGATGACTTTAATTGGGATCCCGATGGAAACGGTAGGGCAGATACTAACGTCTATGATCCTCCTAGCTACATTGACGATCAAGATAGTTATGATGCATCTAGTGGAGGTGAAGATCAAAAAGGAAAAAACGCTCACTGCTTTATCCACGATGTAGAATCTGGAGATGAATATGAGCTAGCGGATTGCAATGACAGTGAAAACTGTGAGTGCGGACATCTTTTTCCAAATGCAGTTGATAACGACATAATAATAAATGGCTCAAAAGGCATTAGCGAATTAACAGCTGCAAAGGATTTTAATTTTGGCAAAAGGGAAGAAGGTTTTTGGCGTACCAATCCTAATTCCCGGGATACCTCTCAAGCTGGTCAGTTTGATGAAGCCACTGTTGCTGGGCTTGGAAGAGCTACCTTTAAATTCAACTATAGTGCCGGTGATAAGATCGGTGTTGCAATTGAGGGTGTTTCCATTGAGCCAACACAGGAAAAAGACTCTAGCTATAAAACTATGTGGGCTTTTTCAAAAAATACCTGCGATGAATTACTAGATGCAGATGGTTTTGGAGAAAATGATGGAGGCTATTCTCCGACAGTCACGACAACAACCACGACGCAATCTCAAATAGGCGACCCGCTTGCTATTCCTCCAATACCAGATCTAACCTGCACAATAGTTGTGAAAAAAACAACTTACCCTTTTATTATAGCTGGAACACAAATCAACGACTCAGGAGATGTCAGAACGCATGTAATAACTGAAACGACTGTTACTTGCACGGATGATTCGACTGGATTACCAGCAACACCTAGGTCACCACTTCAAGCGTATACAATACTTCGAGAATCATCCTGTCCTGATGATGAAAATGTTACTATTCTTGATTATGAATATGAAAATGACTCAAGCGATACTACCGCTGACACAACCTACACTTGTAACGCCTTTGACCTCACAAATCAAGATATTTCTCGAACCAATCTTAAAGTTAAAGATCTAAATAAGTGTCTTTATGAAAACCTGCTAACGCCAGCAGAAGGCGGCGGATCAAAAGAAAAAATGGAGGTTACTATTGCATACAGCCCTAAAAATCCAACTAATGACTCCAGTGGTCTAAAAAATGGCAGTGAGCTTTCTCTTAGTTCATTCATAAATAATGCACAAAATTTGGAATATCTAAATTATGAATGGCAGGTTTCCTATGCTTCCACTTCAGATTCAGACACTTGGACACTCCTAACAAAAGATGAGCTTCCTGAAGCAACTCAGACAGTTGGATTGGGTGTTGATAATTTTAGTTTTAAACTGAACTTTGAAACCTCCGCTTCAATGCCTAGCATCCCAAAATATTTAAAAGTAAAACTGGTTGTTAAAGACAGCCTCACTGGAGGAGATGAAAGAGAGGGTCGCACAGATGTCATTATACCAATCTATTCTACAGAAAAAAGAATTATGGTTTATCCAACAGTAATAACCGACACGCCCCTTTCAGTAGATATCGACGACAGTTCTTCGACAAAAGAGTTGTGTGTTCAAAATATTGGGGGGATAATCACTCCAGATGCTGTTTGTAATGTATCAAAAAATACACTCTTAGGAGTAAAAATTGACGGTCCTAGCGATTATGATAATTTCAAATGGTCTCTTGATGGGGCGAATTTATTCTGTCCCAATGCTACTGATTTTAAAGATTGCATAAATGCCGACCAAACCCAGACAAATATTAATTATTTTCCAGTTTTAAAATCAATTGGTGATGAATTCACAGTAAACCTTATTGCTGTAAAAAAAGATACTGGGGAAAAAATAAACTTAACGAGAACATTTAAGATCGTCACCCCTTCTGTTGAAATTATCCCGAAAGAATTTAATAATCCGGCTGATCCTGCTCAATATACTTGTCGTGCAAAATTAACAGAAAGTAGCACAGACCCTCTCACCGGAAATCCTGTTGAAGTTCGAAGTAAAATAGACTTCAACGCACTAACAGGCTTTGAAATAGTCCTAACCCCTAAGGGATCAGGAATTGACTTAACTAATCCAGATAATCGAAAAGAATACAAATGGGTAATAAATGGCGACGTGATCACAGAAGAAAATGTTGTAGAATATGGCTATGGGATTACAGACGGAGCATTAACCCTACCAGCAAAAGATTATGGTGAAGCCTATCAAATCGATTTCTCAGCTCTTTATTCTCAAGATATAAAAGTAAACAAAGTGCTTAATAAATATTGGAAGGTCGGCTATGATGATTTTTATGAAAAAAGACTCACTCATGCTATCAAAATCACTATGGCAGATAGCGCTCTTGTTAAGGCTAAAACTAACTCACAAAAAATATTGGCCACTATTTCAGCAGGGATTCCTAGTTATATAGTCTTTCTTTTTCGCATTGTCCTTTCCGGTTTTGTAATTTTATTTCTATTAAAAATACTTACATTTTTAATACCTAAAACAAAAACTTATCATTATGATGAATTTTAAATTAAACCTCAAAAAAACACTTTTTTTCTTTTTGTTTTTTTCGATTTTTCTACCCTCGCTTTCTTTTGCCGCAGATCTAAGTAAATTGGTATACACTCCCATGGAAGAAATTCCTGGATTTGGCAGGCCTGAAAATTATCAGCAATACGTGGCAGCTATTTATAACTTCGGCATTTGGACAATTGGAATATCAGCTGTCTTAATGATTTCTATTGGTGCTTTTATGTATATTGGAAGTGCCGGCAACACCAGCACGGCCGGAAAAGCCAAGGGAATTATTACGGATGCCATTGCTGGAGTGATTCTTGCTATGATTTCCTATATCTTAATCTACACCATAAATCCAGCCCTGCTTGATATTAAGAGCGTTGACAAACTGATCTCCGATGCTGCTAGAAGTTATGATGGAACCTATCCAAAAATAGATTCGCCATTACCCAGCGATTGTTCAAGTGCGGAGTGGCAAACAATCTTCACCACTGTGGCTGGAACATCTGGCCTTGATAAATGCTTGATAGAAGCCGCTGCAGCTATTGAATCAAGTTGCAAGCAACAACCTTCACGCACTAATGGTGGTCAAGATTGTGGCGCAATGCAAACAAGAGCAAGTGGTTGCCCAGGAAGTCCAACTTGTGACGAATTAGAACAAAATCCACAAAAAGCCATAGAATGTGGAGCATATTATCTTGCAAATAACTACGTTGTAAATGCAGGAAGATCGAACCCTCCCGCTCAGGTAATTAGAGATCGCTATGCTGGCTATAATGGTGGAAAAGGCGCCCTAACAGTCAGTAGTAGCTGCACTGGAATGACTAATAGTTACGGACATCCATATGAAAAATGGGACTGCCCAAAGGATTGTGGGGGATATTGTGTTGTTCCCGCCAGAACATCAGTCGTTTTAAATTTTTATAATAAATGTGCTGGCACAAACCTAGAATAAATATATGAAAAAAATTGCAAAAATTATTAGTTTTAATAAATTATTATTCACAATTCTTTTAATTTTTTCTTTATTTTTTCCAACTAAAAAATTACTCGCCGCTGGACTTGTTCCTTGTGGACTTGGAGCATCAGATCCCTGCACTCTTTGTCATTTATTTGTGCTTATTAAAAACATCATTGATTTTGGCATGGGTATTCTTATTGTTGTTTCGATTCTTGGAATTGTTATTGCTGGAGTTATGTATGTCGTTTCAGCTGGAACATCAACGATGATGACTAAAGCAAAAGCTCTTACCACAAATGTTGTTATTGGCTTTGCTTTAATGCTTGGGGCATGGCTTCTTGTTTATACTGCATTAACGATGCTATCTGTTAAAGCAGATATGGGCATCGGAAAAAGCGCCTGGAATACCTTTGAATGCTCCACCGTTAGCTCTTCAACATCCATAACAGAAGCTGGACAAGGCGGCTTACCAGCAAATCCTGTCGCACCTAGTGATATGGTGTTCCAAGCTGGAATAGCTGCTCAATATGCAGACGCCTCATCAGAACTACAAACCCTACTATCTTGCATGTACAATCATATTCCACAAGGAGAAGATAGAGCATTTATTACAATAACTTCTATTTCCGATGGCAATGGTGGCGTTAATTGCTATGCTGATCATCCAGCTTGGAAACAATGTACAGCTCAAGCTCAAACTAACTGTTGTTTTCATAGACCAGGCTCTTGTCACTATGGAGGAAAATGTCATGGAAAATCTTATGCAGCGGATATTGCAAAATCAGACTATATTGGTGACGAAGGAACATCCTCTGAAATAACTGCAATTGCCACTACTTGTGGTGCGAAAAGTCTTGTTGAAGGAACTCATGTTCATATTAGCATCGCTCCTTCTGGTTGTATGTGTGATAGTGGCTTATAAAGAAAACTGTTTAAAAAAATTATGCCTAAAAATAAAATATTTTTTTACATATCCTTGACTTTGTTTTGCATTTCTTTGCTTTTTTTTGGCATCTATAAATTTGCATTTGAAACTCCAAGCTCTGGAGATAAATCACATATAGTCGTAGAAAATAACACGCCGAAAGATACAAAAAAAACAAACCCAGAATCAATTATTGCCATCACAGATGAAGCTGTTGTTGCAGCAACAATCAGTAAAGATCCTAGCATGATTGATTATTATTCCAAAACTACCGGACGTGCCTATCAAATTGATTTTAATGGCAACGGAAAAAAGTCCCTTCCTAATAAAACAGCCGCGGGTATTGTTTCTGCTACCTGGTCACCGGACAAAACCAAGGTGATCACAAAAACTGTTAGTGGAGAAAGTACAAACTTCTATTATTATGATCCCAATCAACAGGAAACGCCTCTTAAACAAAATGTTGATGAAGTTGCCTGGCAGAATACCAGCAATCGTATTTTCTATAAATACTATGATACTACAACAAAACAAAGGACTCTCTCTATTTCTAACCCGGATGGCACTGAATGGATAAAACTAGCCGATATTAATGTTCGTGATATTTCTATTACTCAAATCCCTCAAAGTAGCTTAGTTTCTTTTTGGAATAAAGCCGATTCTTTTTCAGAGACCAGCCTTAAATCAGTTTCGATCGTTGGTGGAGGTGAAAGAGAATTGTTTAAAGGAGTTTTTGGCGCCGATTATCTTTGGAATAATAATGGAACAAAAGCTTTAGTTAGTAGCGTGGAAACTAGTGGTGGATCAAAAATACAACTTTCTATTATAAACTCCATTGGAGGAGAATTGAAACGCCTGAACGTTCCAACACTCGTTTCTAAATGCGTTTGGCTCAGTGACAACAAAAATATCATCTGCGCTCTGCCAGGAGGAATTCCGGATAATGCTGTCATACCTAATGACTATGATCAAGGTAAAATCAATACGATTGATACTTTTTGGAAAATCAACACAGCAACAGGAGAAAAATCTCGCAGTCTCGAAATAGACAAGATAAATGGCAGTTATGATGCTACAAAATTGTTTCTTAATACAGATGAAAGTCTTTTATTTTTCATCAATCGCACAGACGGAAAGCTTTATCGCGCCAATCT
Source organism: Candidatus Moraniibacteriota bacterium (assembly GCA_049303795.1). GTDB lineage: Bacteria > Patescibacteriota > Minisyncoccia > Moranbacterales > UBA2206 > UBA9630. The sequence goes on along the minus strand of JBAQNM010000007.1, from coordinate 14,281 downwards.
CTAGATTAAGCTGAATAACAACCAAAAAATAATCGCTAAATCGTTTTTAAAATAGGTTGTGTCGAAAAGACCATGCAATAGAAAATAAAACATTATTCCCAGCCCCATAAGTCCTAGGCTGGATTTTTTTTGGCCTACTAGGATATCCCTAAACCAAACAAAAATTAGCAAAATAAATCCAATCAACCCAATAATTCCAGAATAAAGCCACCAGGTCAGAAATAAATTATGCGGATGTGGCACTGCCCACTCTAGATATGGTGAAAAATATTTTTGATATTCAAGATATTTTGTCTGAAAATTACCCGCGCCAATACCCCAAAACCAATTATCGGCTAATATTTTTTCTGCTGATTGCCAGATCATTATTCTTGAAGAAAAAGATGACCTAGAATCTAAGCTCACCAAATCTAAAAATTTACTTTTTCCTTGTTGAAGAAAAAATAAGCCTATCATAAGCAGAAGTATTAGGCTAATTTTTTTAAATAGTTTTTTTTCTAAGTCCAAAACTATACCAAATGCTAATAATAAAGAAAGCCAAGCAGCATAAGAATAGGTCAAATAGATTGTGATAATTATTATTACGGAAGAAATTAAAATATATACTCCATGGCGCTTGATAGCCTCTGGAAATATACGATAATAAGCAACGAAAAGAGCTGGAGACAAATACATAGCTAAATAGTTTGGCGAATTAAAAATACCTGCAAGTCTCAAATCATAACTTATCCAACCAAAAAAATAATAAACTAAAGAGCTACTTGCCACTAAAAAGGCTGAGAGAAAATAAACACTAAAAATATTTTTCCTTTTCTCTTTGGCAATAACCGAATTAATAATAAAAACAAATATTATCGGCAAAAAAAACCAGGCCTTAAGAATTCCCAATCCAACTGCATAGCTTCTATTTATCAATACGGATATACTTAAGCCAAAAAATATCAAAGCAATAGAAACAATATACTTTTTATATTTTAAAAATAACTTTTTAAAATCAACTGCCTTAGCATAAAACAAAACCCAAATAATAACATTTAAACCTATTAATATTTCCAACACATTACTTGGCAAGCCAAACAAACTCACCTTTAAAAGATAGCTCGGTATAGCCAAAACAGTTAAATAAATTAAGTTTTCTAGTTTAAGTATTTTTTTCATCACCCAAATTTACACTATTAAAAGCTATTATTATTAAAAACAAAGGTAAGACAATTGGAGAATAAAGGGGTGTTTCCACTAAGGCATGTGAGGAAAAAATCACAACACTCACTATAGCACAAAAAAACAATATTTCCTTTTGCGCCTTTTTTATAAAATTAATTAGTAGCAATAATATAATTCCCAGCCAAGAAAACAAACCAATAAGCCCTGTTTCAGCTGCTATGTCTAGATATAAACTATGTGCATAAATCGGCTCGCGATAATCAGCAGTCGCTTTTATTTCTAGCGAGTAATTGCCAATACCAACGCCAATGATTGGATTTTTTAAAATTATTTCCCCAGCCTCTTTCCAAGTTTCCAATCTTCCTTGATTAGAGCCTTCCTTAAAATCAAAACTAGAAAAAAATCTGCCCGAAATTGGACTAGGAATCAATAAAATCAAACTCCCCAATAAAAAAACAACGCCTACTGACAACCTGTATTGTTTTTTTAATTTTTTCCAAAACATCAAAAAAACAATTATCGCTCCAAAAAATAGCCCCAAATAGCCTCCGCGCGAAAAAGTCAAAAGATCAGCTAAAAGCATCGTGCTAAAAACCACTAAATAGATACTTTTTTTACTTTTTAAATATAGTCCTACTGAAAAAGGAATAAGCATTCCCAAGAAAAAGGCTAACATGTGAGGATCAGGAAACATTGCCGTTGCTCGTAAATAGGTATTGCCGGAAACATTCACAAGCCAACTGGGATTTTTTAAAACCGCCTCTGTCACATTTCTTCCTAAAAAAAGTGGGGAAATATATTCTGCCCAAAACTTATAAACATTATTTAGGCCAAAAATAAATTGCGACACAAACTGCGAAATTGCCATGATTGAAACGATGAACCCACTAAATACAAGCGGCGTAATGACTTTCTGCATTTTCCCTGCCTCATTAATTAAGGCTGAAAATACAAAATATAGAGGAAAAACTGAAAATAAAAACAACAGCTTTCTTAATGACCAATCAGTATTTTTGGCCACAACAACTGAAAAAATATTTAGACATAAAAAACTAACGATAAAAAAATTTATACCACTATTTTTAATTATTAGCTGCTTATTCTTTAAGCTTTCTGCCAACCAAGAAAATAAAAGAAGTAAAATAAATACCCTTCCACTAGCCAAATCAATTTCCGCGCTTGGATTAAGCGCGATTTGAAAAGGCAAATAAAAACAAAAAGCTAATAATAGTTTAAACACCATATTTTATAAACCTCAATATTCTTAGAAGACTTAACTGAAAAATCCCAAGATGTTTTTGAAAATAATAGTCTTGTGATCGATAATATTGTTTTTTTTGTATTTTTTTTTCATTATAACTTTTTCCTCCATAATGTAATATCGTGAAATCAGGAAAATAAAGCACTTTTTTACCAAGTTTTCGCACGCGTAAACACAAATCGACGTCTTCAAAATACATGAAAAACTGTTCGTCAAAGCCATCAATTTTTTTAAAAAGCTCTCTGCGAATAAACAAAGCTGTTCCAGCCACCCAACCTACTGATTGTTTTTTAATATTTTTTCCCCGAAAAGTGTCTTCTTTTTTAAATTTATTTTTTAAAATTCCCCAAAGAGATAGCTCACTTCCCATGCTCCATTCTTGCACAACATCATCAGTTGTTAACAATTGACTGCCAATTATGCCAATCTCTGGATTTTTTGTGAATTCTTTTAATAGCTCTAGAATATTCGTATTAATAATTTCCGTATCGGGATTGAGAAATAACAGAAAATCACCCCGCGCTATTTTTGCACCCAAATTATTCCCCCCGCCAAAGCCTTGATTATTTTTATTTTGAATAATTCTTACTACTGGATAAGCCACTTGTATGCTCGTCAAATCACTTTCAATATCATTGTTAACCACAATCACTTCGAGCATCACTAATGGGTCAATTTTCGCAAAAATAGAGTCCAAACAACTCTTCAGGTAGGCCTGACTTTTATAATTCACGATAATAATAGCTAATTTCACTTTCTGCATTCAAATTTATTAAAATCTTGATAGGCTTTTTGAACAATCAATGCGATCTCGTCTTTTTTATTTTTATGCAAATCATAACGATTCTTTGCCTTTCTTAAAGCAAGATAAAACCAAAGCCAAAGCTTGGTCCAATTTGAAGCATTTTTTTTAAAAAAGATCAATCCGGAAAGAACCAGCCAGTAGGTTTTGTTTTTTCTATGATTCTCACTTTTTTCAAAATGTCTAACAAAACAACTATGCACAATACTGTTTATAAAGCCAGCTTTTCTAGCTCGCACAGAAAAATCAACATCCTCCCAATATAGAAAAAAGTCTTCATCAAAAAGCCCTATTTTCTTAAACACTTCTGCCCGCACCAACATTGAGCAGCCAGAAACAAAATCCAAAGAACCTACTGCATGTGTTGCTTTCATTCTCAGCCAATCAATTTTTCCGCCTGAAAACCAAACCTTATCGCTATTGGAAGAAAGGATTACTGGACAGGCAATACCCACTCTACTATCCGACTGCATTCTCTCTACTAATTTATTCAATAAATTCACTTCGACCTCAGTATCATTATTAAGAATCAAAACAAAATCAGCCATTTTTTCCAAGGAATATTTAATGCCTACATTATTTCCAGCAGAAAAACCCAAATTCTCCTCATTTTTAATATATGTTACTTTGGGAAACTTCCTTCTTGCTATCTCCAAGGAACCGTCTATTGAATTATTATCCACTACTATAACTTCAAATCTAGGATAATTAAGACAAAAAAGGCTTTTTAGGCAGCTTTCAATACAATCCTTTCCATTATAATTCAAAACAACGATGTTAATTTTGGGGGAATTCTTCATAATTTTTCACATCTTTTTTACTTATTATACTAGTCACTTCACCCGTTTCTATTGCTCCAAACAGCCATAACGCTCCGATATAAATACAAACGCTAAAAAAACCACTTAAATAAAAGCCTATTTGTTGAAAAAAGAATAAAAAAGTTGCCATCAAAAAACCTGCAAGTAAAATCCTTACCACCTTTTCAGCCTTAGGAATATATTTCAATTCCTTGAAAACTAAAAAACCTCCAGCTAAAGCCACAAATATTTCTGTAATAACTGAGGTTGTTGCTGCTCCAATATAAGAAAAAAGTGGAATAACAATTAAATTCGCTATTATATTAAAAACAGCCGCCCCGGACAAAACATACATTAATTTTTTTTGCAGATTTCCTGCGATTAAAATAGCATTAAAGAAGTTCCCAAAAAATATTGCCGCTAAAGCAAAAACTAAAATACGCAGAACTGAAGCTGATTCAGAAAAACCGGCGCCACCAATCAAGCGAATAATACCATCAGAAAGAAAAACCGTACCAACAACCAAAGGAACTGTCAAAAGAATAAAAACCTTGAATGTTTTATTTGAAATATCTCTAAATCTAGCATTGTCTGTAAAAATGACTTGAGAAATAATAGGAAAAATCAAGCCAATAATCATTGCTGGGAAAAAAGTGATATTTTCCAATACTTTATAGGCAACATTATAAATTCCCACCTCAACATTACTCTTTAACATAGATAAAAGGATAGTATCTATTTTAAAATAAACAAAAACCACAATAGCCATTGCCCCAATAGGATATGACTGCTTGATGAATTGCTTCCAGTAGGAAAGATTGAAACGGAAATTAATTTTAACATATTTTCTTGACAAAAAATATATCAAACCAAAACTCAAGACCATATTAAATAAAAGTGAAGACATTATCCAGGAAAAGCTTAACTTCAATTTAACAGCAAGAATTACAACTACTAATTGCAAAACTTTTCCTGCAAACTCTGAAATAGCCACCTTATCCATCGCAAGATGTTTTTGGAAAACACCATTTAAAACCTGATAGCTAGAAGAAAAAATGAAAGAGGTCGCTACAATAATAATTCCATATTTAACCGTTAAAGAGTAGGGTAAAAAAGAAGTTAACAAAAGTGCAAAAATAAGAATAAATAAAGAGGCAAATACTCGCATCGTAAAAGCATTACTCATAATATCATCCTCACTTGCTCCTTGACGGGATATTTCCCTAGTGGAAAACTGATATAAGCCAAGATCTGATATGGCCGCAAAAAAAGATAAAAACGCTAACACGGTAGCGTAATCTCCAAAACCATTTTTTCCTAAATAACGAGTAATAAAGCCGATTGAAATTAATGCTAAGATTGTAGAAAGAATCTTAGACACACTACCAATAAGCACATTATAGGCTATTTTTCTAGCAATAACCATATGTAGTTTTTTAGGCTAACTCAATAGGAGTAATCGCAATTCGTCTATCCTCTCCGTCACCAACGCTTTCGGTTTTTATTTTATCATTTTTTGATAATTCCACATGCACAACACGTCTTTCATAGGCTGACATAGGACGCATAACAATAGTTTCTTTTTTTGCACAAGCTTCCTCCGCTAAATTTAAGGCGAGGCGAACAATTGATTCATTTTTTTCTTTACGATAGGAATTAACATCCAAAACAAAATTAACCGGTTCTTCAATTTTTTTTCGAACCATTACTCGTGCAATATGCTGTAAAGATTGCAAGTTCATTCCATATTGACCAATCAAAAAGTTAGATTCTTGAGTTTTTATATCACAAACGACTAAAACACCTTCTTTTTCAGTAACACTTTTAATTTCCACTACTACTGAAAATCCCATTTTTTCAATTAATTCTGTAACAATGGAGCCAATTTGGCTTTCTATTTGTTCCTTTTCCATAAAATTAGTATATAAAAAAATTAAATTATCAAATATTATACCTTTACTTTTTTCATTTTCTCCAGTTGTTTTTGTTGAACAATCATAAATAAAGTCGATACTAACCAATATAATGCCAGTCCAGCTGAAAACTTAATTCCAATAAAAAGTGTCATTGCAGGAGCTAGATAAAGCATTTGCTTAGACATTATTTGAGCAAAGTCAGGCTCTTTATTATCCTTTTTATCTACCACGGCTACATCCTTCTTTGCAGTAGCCATTAACAGTTTTGTTTGAAAATATTGCGCTCCGGCGGCAGCAATAACCACAATAATATGTGCGATATTGGAAGGGTTTATATTTTTAAAATCAACTCCCATACTGGAAAGATCCATTATATTAAGAAAAAGTCGATTTATCTGGCCAGGATTATATATAAAAGAATATAAATCTGAACCATTCACCATTAAATCGTTTTGAGAGATATTATATAAAACACGATAAATAGCGATTAAAAACACCATTTGAAAAATCAAGGGCAAGCATCCAGAAAAGGGATTGGCCTTATTTTCCTTATAAAAAGCCATTACAGCTTTAGTTTGTTGCTCCTTGTCTTTTTTATATTTATCTTGAATTGCCTTTAATTTTGGCTGAAGTTCCTGCATCTTCTTCTGAGATTCGATTTGTTTTCGACTTAATGGAATTAGAAAGAATTTAATTATAATCGTAACTAAAATAATCGCGATACCAAAGTCATGCAAAGGAATAACATTATAAAGAAAGATCAGAAGATTGTAAATTGGACGATAAACAAATTCATTGAATAAGAAAGTCATTTTTTTTGTTAATAAATATTTTTTTAATTATAAAAACCATTTTCTGCTAGAATTTTAGTAATAACCTCTCCTGGATTTTTTTTCTCGTCCCAGCCTTTTTGAATAATAACGATAAAATCAAAGCCTGTTTTAATTTTATCCAAATTAGTCCTGAAAAAAGCTCTAATTTGACGCTTTAATCGATTGCGAGTAACCGCTTTTTTAGCATACTTCACTCCAATAGAAATACCCATTCGAGACATGGGTAAATTATTTTCTTTTACCCGTAAAACTATCTTATCACAAAAAAGAGACTTTCCATAACGATAAGCCTTATTAAAATCTTCTTTGTTTTTTAATCTGTTTTTTAAAGGCAACATTAAAGTTGTTTTTAAAAAACAATTAAACGGTTGTAAGCTTAGCTCGGCCACTTCTTCTTCTTGCTTTTAGTACGTTTTGACCTGACGCAGTGCTATTTCTTTTTCTAAAACCGTGCCTTTTTACTCGTCTAAGACTTTTTGGTTGATATGTTTCGCTCATGACTTTTTCTAATTTAACTATTTATAACCACTAAACAATTTAAAGCTTACCAATAATTAGTAAAAAAGTCAATTAAATCCTTTGCATAAGCGCAACTCACAGTTTATCCACAATCTTATCCCCCTTAGTTCTTGCGGTTTGTTTTTTTATTATGCTATACTTTTTCTAAGTAAAGCCTAATTATTTCTTCTACCCAAATGAATAACGAAGAACTTTGGCAAGCCGCCCTCTCAGAGATAGAAATATCTATTTCTAGAGCTAACTTTATCACCTGGTTCAAGCAAACAGCCATTCAATCTAATCTTGATGGTCGTGTTGTGATTAGCGTTCCTAATGGATTTGCTAAAGAATGGCTGGAAAACAAATTCAATTCCTATATACTAAAAGCTTTAAAAAATCTACAGAGCGATACAAAATCAATCTCTTGTGTTATTGCAACACCCAAAGAATCTTATGCTCCTCCTCGCAGAGAAGCTATGGTTGATGCAATTGTTGCACCGCAAAAACAACCATTCATAAGAACATCGCATACACAACAAACCACAAACAATAACTACGTTGATTTAGAAAACAATCTTAACCCAAAATATACATTTGAAAACTTTGTGGTTGGAGGGAATAATGAATTAGCTCGTGCCGCCTGCTTCGCTGTTTCCCAAAATTTGGGAAAAATTTATAACCCCCTTTTTCTTTATGGTGGTGTGGGACTCGGAAAAACTCATCTTATTCAGTCTATTGGAAATGAACTCCTTAAAAAAGATTCTGCTTTTCGCATAAAATATATCACTTCTGAAAGATTCACAGCAAACCTAATTGATGCCCTACAAAATCAAAAAATAAACGATTTTAAAGCCTATTATCAAAAAATAGACATCCTTATTATCGATGACATCCAGTTTATTTCCGGCAAAGAAAAAACTCAAGAAGAGTTTTTTCATATTTTTAACTATCTTTATCAACTTAATAAACAAATTGTGCTTAGTAGTGATAGACCGCCAAAAGAAATTCAAATACTAGAAGATCGTTTGCGTTCCCGTTTTGAAGGAGGAATGATTGCGGATGTTTCAAAGCCTGACCTTGAAACAAGAATTGCTATTCTTAAGAAAAAACTTGCCACTGAAAATATTCAAATCAAAGATGACGCCTTAATGTTTATTGCGCTTAACGTTAAAAATAATATTCGCGAACTCGAGGGCGCCCTAAACCGCCTAATTGTTTCTGCACAACTAACAAATAAAGAAATAACTAAAGAATTTGCTGAAAACCAACTTTCTGAATTAATCTCTAGTGGAAAAAAGAAAGGCATTACCCATAAACACATCCTTAAGGCTGTTTCTGATTTTTATGATATCAATTTGGATGATTTAGTAGCAAAAAACAGAAAACAGGAAGTGGTTAGACCAAGGCAGGTGGCAATGTATCTTATGCGTAATGATCTCCAGCTTTCTTTTCCCTGTATTGGAGAAAAAATTGGTAAACGTGATCACACTACCGCCATCCATGCTTTTGAAAAAATAACAAAAATATTAGAAGAAGACGAAAAACTAAAAGAAGAAATTACTACTATCCAGGAGCAGTTATATAAAATAGTCTAATAACTTGTTAATAAGTTGTTTAAAAAAAGTAAAAATCAGTGCATAACCATAACTATTCCCTGTTAACTACCTGAAATAAATAATTTATTTCTTTTTTTCCAAAAACATATCCCCATTAATCCTATAAACAAAATTAACCCTTATCCACAAATTATTATTACCTTTTTTCCTTTAAATAAAACTCCGTAGCACCTTATCCCTCTTTTTAAGCTCTATAATAATAACAATAAAACTTTAAATATTTAATAATAAGATAAATAATTATATGAAACTAATTTGTACTCAAGAGAATTTTAAAAAAGCCATTATTAATTCGGAAAGGATTGTTTCTAAACAAACTACATTACCAGTTTTAAATAATGTTTTATTGGAAGCAAGTAAAAGTTATTTAAAAATAGCAGCGACAAATTTGGAAATCGGGATTGAGATAAAAATTGGAGCAAAAGTGGAGGAAGAAGGAAGAATAACTATTCCAGCAAAACTACTAGGAAGTTTTTCTAGTAACTTAATTGATGGTGAAAATATTGAACTTGAATTAGATAAACAAAATCTGAAAATAAAAAACGGTTTAACAAAAGCAAGTATAAAAGGTTTTTCAGCAGAAGATTTTCCTTTGATTCCACAAAAAAGCACTGAGGAGGTTTTGGGAATTTCTGTTGTGAAATTGCGGGATATTTTTTCTAAGATTATTATTTCAGTCGCGCATAATGATGCTAGACAAGAATTAACCGGAGTTAATGTGGTTTTTAAGGAGGATTTAATCTTTTTTGCCTCTACTGATGGTTTTCGATTATCAGAATACGTATTAGCTTTAAATGATTGTGAATATAATAAAGAAATTTATACCGCCTTTTTAGAAAAAACTCAAAATATTATTATTCCTTCAAGCACACTAATTGAACTTAATCGAATTATTTCCAGTAGTTTAGATGAAAAAAGTTTAGTGAAGATTTTTATTGAAGATGGTCAAATTTTTTTTGAATTCAATGAAATGAAGATAGTATCAAGGTTGATTAATGGAAAGTATCCTGAATATAAACATATTATGCCGGAAACCTATAAAACAACAATTATTGGAGAAAAGCGGGTTTTGCAAAACGCCTTAAAAATGGCGAGTGTTTTTGCAAATAATAAATCCAGTGAAGTAGTTTTGAAAATCGATTCTCAGGCAGGTAATATTTTTATTAACACTAAGAGCGCTGAAGTGGGAGAGAACTCAACAGAGATTAAATTTGAAGCACAAGGAGAGTCTCAAGAGGTTGTTTTTAATCTAAAATATCTACTTGATGGAATTAATGCTATCACAACTACAAATCTCGCTTTAATGGCAAATAGTGATGCTTCCCCGGTAGCTTTAAAAGAAGTGGCTGAAAAAAACAAGGAGGTTTTGGTTGGTTTTACTTATATTGTAATGCCGATTAAAAACTAAATTTGAACTAAATAAGATAAACTATGAAATCTTTAGGTGATATCTTAGGCAAGCGCGATTTTAGAAAATCGCAAGCCTTGGATGATAAAACAATCTTTTTTGTTTTTAGAAAAGTTATTCGCGCTGAATTTGGTAATGTCGGTGCGGAAAAATTCATCCCGGATTATTTTGCCAATAAAACTTTGTTTGTTAAAGCGGAAAGTGCGGTTTGGTCGACTGAGCTTTGGACTAATCGTGGAAAAATCACGATGCTGATTAATCGTGAGATTGGGGATGAAGTGGTGGAGAGGATTAAAATGAAATAATTTCCAGTTTATTAAAAAGGATTTACTAGTTTGTTATGAAAAAAAACTTTCAAGAAAAAGTATTGGAAATAGTTGGTAAAATTCCAGTGGGAAAAGTTTTGACGTATAAAAAAGTGGCTGAAAAAGCGGGAAGTCCAAAAGCGTATCGGGCGGTGGGGAATATTTTGAATAAAAATTATAACCCAAAAATTCCCTGCCATCGCGTTATTTGTTCAAATGGAAAAATCGGCGGATATAATCGGGGAGAAAAAGAAAAAAAGAACTTATTGATTAAGGAGGGTGTGGTTATGGCAAAAGAATAAATTTAATTTTATTTGTAAAAAATTAAATTTTTCCCCAAACTGGCTTTTTAAAAAGAAAAGTGTAAAATAAAAATAATAAGTAGTTTATTAAATAATAAAAATATGTCAAAAAAGAACAAGTCTGGAGAAAGGTATTTGGGCGAGGGATTGGAAAAGAAGATGGAGCCTAATAATGATAATGCCTGGATTGACCAGTTGTTTTTACAGCATAAAGATTTACTTGATAGGACAAAAGCAGAAGTATTAAAATATACACGCAAGGAAAGTGAAGAGGAATGGCTTAAAAAAATAAAACAATTAAATGAGTTTATTTTTGAAATGGCGAAGGAGATTATGACTGAACAAGGGGTTGATATTGAAGACAAAGAAGAGGTAGCGGGATTTTTTGAAGATGCTTTAGGGGAAATAAGTAATCCAAAAAAACCGAAGCGGATTGAGGGGTTACGAATAAAACTTTTTGAAGTATCAGTTAAAGAGCAGGAAGCTATTGAAGCAGAAAAAAATCTTGCGGCTGATAAGATTATATCAGAGGTCAAGAGTTTTTTAAAAATAATAGAACAAGAAAAGATATTAGATCCATTATTAAATTATAAGGTAGAAGAACTTTCCAGCACGCTAAGAGTAATTCAAGGAATAGCCGAGGAGGCGAAGCGTGGGTTTGGAAAACAAAATACTAAGGCAATAGAAATAGATTTTTCTAAAGCCAAACAAGAGTATGAGGATTATAAAAATAATCTTAGTGCAAAAAAAGAATCAATAAAAAAACTCATAGAAGAAGGGGGCGTTTATATTAAAGTATTCTCTGGCGTAACTAATGATAGTAGATATGATGAGGGCCGCGAGTCGTTTGTTTCAGCTGGCGATTCTTATAAAAATATAATAAATATACTAGATTCAGCTTTAAAAAAGGCAACATCAATGATTAGTGATGACGGGTATCTTACTAAAAATTTTAAACATTACTGCAAGTTACTTCCTTTTGAGACTATTTTTCAATCAATAAGTAACGCAGAAAAAGTATTTGCAGTTGGCCCTGAATTTTTAAATAGAATTAAGCAAGACAAATCATCAAAAGATGCAGAAGTTCTTGCAGCGATTGAAAAAATGAAGCAATGTCAAATATCTCCAAAAAATAATCCGGATGCAAAATTCCCTGATATTATCGGAGTAGAAAACGGGAAAGGATTTATCGCACTGGATTTTTCGTTTAGCGCGATAGGAGAAAATCAATATCCTCCAAGATGGTTTGCCTCACTTGATCGAGATGTCGCTGAAATTGTTCATGGCGAGTCTAAATTGAAATTTAGAGAAGAGCAAATTCCCTCTGAATTGAAAGGCCAAGTCTATAGCTTAAGATATGATATGAAATATGAAAAAGATGACCGCATTAGCGAAATTCAGGAGATGATCAGTGATGAAAAAATTTATAATACCGATTCCAGCCAAGAGGTAATTGAGATAATAAAAAAAGCGAAAGTATTGTATGCGTCCATTAAATAGTACTTCCGAATTTTTTAGAAGCTTGATAAAGAAAAGCATAATTAAAAAAAGCTAGAGCGGATTATTGGAAAGACATTTTAGTTTTTCGCCCAATAATCCAAATCATCATCTTCTTTTTCCTCATCCAGTGCTTTGCTAATAGTGCTGGAGTGATTTTCCCCACTTTTATTATCAAAATTCATATCACCGTAGGGTTTGCTGATGTTCCAGAGGAGATCGTAGAACATTTTCATTGAGATTGAAAAATCTTTGCTTTCGATTATGAACCCAAAACCTTCTTTTTGTGTGCTGATGATAGCCACTTTATTATCCCACATTGCGATTGTATTTGGAATGTCTATGTCTTGCGGTGAAAATCTGACATCGCGTAGAGTTTTTTTGAAAGTGATTGGGTCGAGATATTTATAGGTGGAAACTTGACGACTGGTGATGTGAAGAGAGCGAATCCAATAGCCCATTCTTTTTTTTATTTCAACATATTTTTCCAAAAAATCTTCCCCAACTGTTTCTACAACAGATTGGATGGGCGAAACCCAATCAGCCCGTTTATTTTTTGCTTCAAGTGCAATCATATAGATTTCTCGCAAACCTTCGCGACCTTCATAGTAGCTTATTTTTGGCTTGATCGGTCCGGCGTTGTCGAGTGATTTTAGTTCTGGCAAAATTTGATTTAGCAAATTTTCCTTTTCTTTGATATTCCTTTTTAGTTTTTCTGGCGAAGAAGCAACGATTAATTTCCTTTTGCCTTGCATAGCTTCGGAAATAAGACCTTGGTTTTTGAGGTTTCGCAGTATCTCATAAGCAGTACTGCGCTTGATCCCAGCTTTTTTGGCTAGATTTTGAATATTTGTTGGCCCAAGTTCAAGAGCAGCGAGGTATACTCGGGCTTCTTTTTCTTCTAAGCCGATTAATTTTAAGTTATTTTCTAAGCTCATATTACTTCAATTATATCAAATGACGGTATAAATGTCAACACTAATTCAGTTTTATTGCTTTATTTTAGCCAAATATAACAAAATAGCTTTTTGAAATCTATAATTATTGACACTTTGTTGATTTAGGAATATAATAGGTCGTTATGATACAAAATGAGTGAAACTTAACAATTAAAATGGAGGATGGGTTTATGAAAAATTTGATGACTATTTATGTGTATAGGACGGTTTCTCCTGGTGGCGGAGGGGGATTTACAGCAACAAATAAAAACGAAAGTTTCGCATCTGGGCCTTCCGTTAGATACTTAGCGGAATGCATAAAAACCAACTTGCGGGATCTGTTCCGGGATATTAAACATGACTGCAAGGTGTCGATGGTTCTGCGTCCACAACAGGACGTAGTAATAAGGAAATACTGGGATGGTTTTTCCGCAGAAAGACGCTTTCCCTTAACCGACGACGAGGCGAATAAATTCTGGGATCGGCTTGTCTCATTTGAAGTCGGAGACAGGTTAATTATTTCATAAAAAAGGAGGTAGAATATGACAGTAAGAAAAGTGGATCTCCTGGAAAATATCCAGGCAACAGCAGAAGCGAAGAAGTTGGAAAAAGAAATTGATAAGTGTCTTAAGGAAGAGTATTTCGGTGAGCCAGTAACTATGTATATTGTATTGAAGAATAACAAAACACTAGGGGTGCTCCGATCAATGTATCCCGGTTGGAAAATTGAAACATATGATGATAAGCAAGGGTTTCAAAGAGACCTCGTGTTTAGTTGAAAAAAGGGGCAGGCGCCCATCGTGGTGCCTGCCGGTTTTTATTTTTTGGAAAAAAAGGACAGGTTTGAAACCTGTCCTTACATCAAAATATTTTCTGCATTATTTCTATCTCGTTCCCACATTTTTGGGTTGATTAAAATATATTCAAGAATTTTATTTAAT
>JBAQNM010000006.1:0-68339 GCA_049303795.1 Candidatus Moraniibacteriota bacterium | reverse complement strand
ATCGTTGCCAAATATTTCGACCCTGCATTTTTTGTTGTTGATTTATAAATCGGGCCGAAAATGTTTTAAATCCACGGATTATTTCAGACAGGGAATGATTTTTTACAATATCGGTAGGGACAGGTTTAAAACCTGTCCGTACAAAACCTGTCCCTACGATTTCAATAATACAATGAAAATGATTAGGCATTATTGTGTAGGTGTCTAATTTTATATTTAAATAATGATGGGGTAAATTTTTCCAAACGTTTTCTGTGATTTTACCCAATTCATTTAAAATCATTTTTCCATTAACAATTTCCCCAAAATAATGTTCTCGATTTTTCGTGCAAATTGTTACAAAGTACATTCCGTTTTGGGAATAATCAAAATTTTCCAAACGATTAGATTTTCTGTTTTTGTTTGGCATTTTTTGAAGACAGGACAGGTTTGAAACCTGTCCGTACAAACCCGCCCCTACATTTTATGAATCACGAAATTGTTTTAATATTTTTATATCGTCTACGACATGGTCATGTTCAGTTTCCAAAATCATATCAATATTATTTTTTCTAGTAGAGGTAATAATTTTTTGAAAGGCGTCTTAGGCAACTAGGCCTTCGCCGATGTGAATGGGGTGGTTCTTGCTTTCAAGGTTCTATTATTGCTTCCCCCAATAATCTAAATCATCATCTTCTTTTTCTATTTTTACCTCAACCCCAAGCCAAGCTAGTTCAAAAAGAAATTTCATATTTTTGGCAATTTCGTTGCTTTCAATGATTAGTCCGAGTTGTTCGGAAAAACTCATAAAAGCCAATTTATTGGCATAGATATTCATTTCAATGGTGAAAGGAAACTTTTCCTTAAAAACTAAGCGCGTTTCTTTCAAGTCTTTCAAATCTCCTTTTTTATATTCAATAATTTCATCCGTATCCGGGCCAATAGCGCGTACTGAAATTTGAGCATTTTTTCTTTTTTCCTTATATTCCTGGGCAAATTCTCCCCCCAATTTTTTAATAATATTTTCCGTAACAAAGGCGCAAAGTTCGCCTTTGTATTTTAATGTATCGCGATAAACATCTTTTATTCCTTCAGGTCCTTCGTAATAGCGAATAACAGGCTTTTCTCCAGTCGTGTTTGTGAGTGATTTTAGAATAGGCATTAACTTTTCCAATTTAGCCTTTTTTTCTTCCATAATTCTTTCCAAATTTTCCGGTTCTTCAGCGATAAACAAGCGCTTAGAGCCTTTTTTTGTTTGAGCAACTAGATGCTTTTTTTCCAATTCTGCCAAAACTTCATAGATGGTGGTTCTTTTGATGCCGGTTTTTTGGGAAAGCTTAATTACTGTGGTTTGCCCCAGCTCCAAAAGTGCCAAATAGACTTCCGCTTGGCTTTTGTTTAGATCGAATTGGAGGAGTTGTTCGGAAATTTGCATTTGCGTTGTCATTCCCGTACCCGCTTTCGCGAGCATAAACTCCAGCGGGAATCTAGTCTTTAATTAGTTAAAATGTCGGAAAAATATGACGACAAATTAAGTATAGCAAAAATCGCTTAAAATGTCAATATTGTGATATTTTAACAATAAATTAATAGAGTGAAAGTCTAATATAATTGACATTTTGACGAAATTCTGATATACTATGCCGTTACGATAGAAAGAACTATGAGAGTTCATTAAAACTTTAGGGAGGAGATATGAAAATAATAGTGTGCGGACCACCGCATAGCGGTAAATCAGTGTTTCTTGGTGGACTGTGTGAAAACCTGCCGAGAGATCAGAGATATCTGTTTCGAGCTTGTCCGGATGGGGAAGGAACCTGGACATATAAAGGACAGGGTTCCGAACAATATCGTCGGAAGGGAAAGTTTTCGCAGGAAGCGATTGATTGGTATTGCCAGTCACTGTCCAATTGTGACTTGGCTCCGATCATTCTGGTGGACATCGGCGGAATTCCCTCTGATGAAAATCGCCGCATCCTGGCAGAGGGCAAAGTCACTCACGCCATCATTATTACGGGTAATTTGGAAAAAATTCCCGAGTGGGAACAATTTCTGAAAGCCTGTGAAATTGAGATAATCACAACGATACACAGTGATTATTATGGCACCGAAGATAATACAAACTCAAATCCAATGGTGGTGCATCATCTGGAGAGAGGCAACGAAGAAACTAAGAATCGCCCGGTCATTCAGGCTGTGGCCCAAAAAATCTTAAACATTTTGCCCAAAAAGGAGAAGAAGATGGAACTTTTGAAAGATGGCATTTTGGAAATTGCTGGCTTGGCTGATGCTCTTAATATCGGAAAAAACGAGCGTGGCCAGTATACATGGACTGGTGCGGACCTGCATAAAGTGGCCGAAGCCCTCCATAATAACGTGGCAGAAATGCCAGAGGTGGTTAGGGTGGATGGCGCGGCTCCGGCGTGGCTGGTTGCGGCAATTGTTCATGAATGCCACCCACGGGAAGTCGAATTGAATTCCCCTGATGGATACATTCGGGTCGGCTGTCGTAAGCCCGAGGGTACGGGTTCTGGAATCGCTTTCAACGTTTCTGACCGTGAAGATGGATGGGTCGGCATCGAAGCTGTTCTGGATCCGAGCAAGCCTCTGGCCCCGAGTGCACTGATAGAGATCGCTCCTCCGCTCCTGCCGATGAGTTCCAAGGTGGTTCTCTCTGGCCGGATTCCCAACTGGCTGGCGGCATCGCTGGTGATCAGTTACCACGGCGCCACCAAGGCCGTGGCCTGTTTTCAGCCGGGAGTGGGGTCAACTGTTTGTATGACACACTCAGCTGATGTTGAGCTCGGCACGCTGATCTCCTAGTCAGAGATAATATAACATTTATATGCCGATCTGACTAATCGGAACCGCTAGAAAAAACCATTTAGCGAATAAGTATGGTTGGAATTATCTACCAGTTGTAAAAACAGCAAAAAGATAAAAAAGGAGCATCGTTTATCTAATAAAATAAACCCTGCTCCCTTTCTCTGAATTCAGTACTGAAAAGTAGTGGATTCAGAAAAAGTAAAAAACTTGTAAGTTAACTGGTCATAGTATAAAGCAGTGACCAAAACCGTTCTTTGAAAAGGAATTAAAAATGAAAAAAAATACGGTGAACGGCAAGACTCTCGGTCTTGCGTTCTGGAAAAAAGCAGATGAGATTGTAGCATTGGCTCGTTCAGGTCGTGGCATTATTGTGATGCCGACTGGAACAGGAAAAACAACCCAAGCCCCACAATTGCTCCATGAAAAAGGATTCACTCGGCAAGGCATGATTTATGTGTCCGTGCCGAAAAGAATTCTCGCTGTTGAGCTTGCTGATCGGGTGGCTGATGAAATGGGAGTAAAGCTCGGAAGTCTGGTCGGATACCAGATTCGGGGCGAATCGCAAATGTCCCGCGGAACGCGGATTCTATTTGTGACCGAGGGGATGCTTCGTGCCAAAATTCGAAGCAATCCACTACTTGAAGATATAAGCGTTATTTTGTTTGACGAGTTTCATCAGCGGACGCTTATGAGCGACTTCAATGTTGCTCTTGTCGAGCGGGCACAATCCGAGGGGGCTAAAGCCAGCTTTCTTCTTATGAGTGCAACGATTGATCCGTCTTATCTTGCAGAACATTTTAGCTGCGGAGTAGTTGATGGATCCGATCTTGTCACTAACTTTCCAATCGAAGAACGATATATCTCGGAAGACGGTGATGAAGATTTTTTTAAAGTTGTTAGTAGAGAAGCACAAAGGTTGGTTGGTGAGAAAAGGGGAAATGGTTTGGTTTTTATGCCTGGCAAAGGAGAAATCGCAATGAGTGTTGAAGCTCTTCAGCGAATTTTTCCGGAAAATTCAGGCGTGACAGTTTTACCGCTTCACGGAGAACTCAATGGCGATGAACGCCATGCTCCATTTGTAGAGCGAGGCGGAATTACGATTACTGTGGCCACTGATATTGTGGAAACAGGAGCAACACTTCCAAATATTGGCTGGGTGATTGATTCTGGTCTTGCCCGCGAGAAGGGTTATGATCCTGTTTCTGATATTTCATCACTTAAAGTGCGAGAAACTGCTCAAGATCGCATCATTCAGCGACGTGGCAGATGCGGACGGGTAAGATCTGGCACGTATGTCGGATTATTCTCTGAAGAAAACTTTTTAAAAAGGTCTGAGCGTACAGTACCTGAAATTTTTCGTACGCCTCTTCGTGAGGTTGTGTTAACCCTAAAAGCACTGAAGCTTTCGAGGGAAAACAAACCCATTCGCCTCGTTGATTATCCAGGTAAGACTAATTGGCAGGAAGCCAAGATTCAGCTTCAGATGCTTGGATTTGTCGACGAATCGCCCGAAGCAAAAATCACCGAATTAGGCCTTAAGGCAGTGGAACTTGGATGTGATCCTCGTGAAGCAGCTATGCTTTTCAAGGCTGCAGAACGCGGATGTCTTCGCGAGATGGCAATTGCTATTGCTAATCAGCAAGGCAAGCGTTTGCTTTACCGACCTAAAGGAGAAGAGGGTCGCAGAGCAGACATGGCACATCAAGCATTTAAAACATCTTCAGTATGTGATGCCTGGACAGCTGTTCGAGTTATCCGGCTTGCTGAGGAGAGAGGTGGGGAGTCTTTGGGGGCTTGGTGTCGACAAAATTATGTGTCATATCGAGCCGTTAAAGATATTTGGATGGTTGCTCGTCAGTTGATGCTTAGTATGCGTGGATTCGGTTTTGCTCCTAATGATGAGTTGGGGAAAGAAGATGATTTACGTATGGCAATCTGTGCTGGGTTGCCTGATCGAGTGTTTGAAAGCCGAGGTCGGGGATGGTATCGTCGAGGAAGCTATGAAGCCAAACAAAGTTTTGATTCTAAGGCATTTGGTTTTCAGCTGATTGCATGGGAAGTTATTGAAATTCAGACAATTCGCGGAATCCTTCCTCTTATTACGAACGCTGTTGTTCCAGTAAAATAAAAAGGAGTAGTTTAAATAATTTAAGGCAGACCTTGTATCTACGGGTCTGCCTTTTTTCTTTTTTCAAGAAGCTTTTTTTACCATATTTCACAAATAGAGTATAATTATAATTGTGACTAGAAAGGTTAATAAACTATTAGAAAATTATGAGACAAGAATTAAGACTGACAGATTTAAAGTATGATAATGATCAGCAAAAAATTGAAAAAAAATTAACAGCAGTAGATATTCTAGAACAATTTGAGGCTGCCAATGATAAAAAGAAAGCAGATTTAATACAAAGTGTTTTAGTGAATAATAAGTTGGATAAAAATGAAATAGAAAAAAGGGCGTATAAAATTTTTTGTGAAAAAGCTGAAAGATATCTCTTACAAGCCGTTCAAAAAAACCAACCTTTTATAGAAGATGTTTTCACCGGTCCAAATGCAATTGCAGAATATCATCAGGAAAATGTTAATTATATATTTCAAATGCTTTCAAAAATTGGTTTCCGAAAAGCAATTAATTTTGTTTTATCTTTTATTCAAACAGACGGAGAAGCACTTCTTATGTTTGATATAATACAGATTCTTAAGAATGATTCAGAATATTCATTAGAGAGAATATTATCAATTTTGGATAAAAATAATTTTAATGAATGGCAATTCTCGGGTCTTATCATAATGGCAACTGATCTTGTTGGAGTGGAAACAGTGCGAAATAAATTGAATAAATTGATTTATGAGAATAAACAAAATGGTGATAAAAAAAAGGTAGACGATTTTGAATATGCACGATCTTTTATCACCCCTAATAATAATAAGGAAGCTATTTATAATCTTCAAGAATTCTATCAAACTAAAATCAAATTTGAAGATTATAAAATTAATGAAAGGATGAATGAAAAGGAAGTGATTTTATTGCAAGAGGTGATTGATAAAAATAAAAAAGTTTTGGAAATGGGTTGCGGGACTGGAAGGTTGATTATTGAGCTGGCGAAGTCCGGGTATGATGTTAGTGGTTATGATTATACTGAGCGTCACGCGCAAATTACGAAAGAAAAATTAGCAGAAAATAAAATTGAGGCAAAAGTTTTTCAAGGTGATTGGTATGACAATGCGCTGGCAGATGAAAGCTTTGATGCGATTTATTCTTTGGGGAGAAATATTTTGCATGATTATTCCATTATTTCTCAAGCTCAATTTTTTAGGGAAGCGGCGAGAATTTTAAAAAGAGGGGGGAAATTTATTTTTGACATTCCTAATCGAGAAAGAGGAGGATACAAGGAGCTGGTTGAAGAATATGTGTACGAAATGAAAAAATACGGAATTAAAAATTTTCGCTATGGCGCAATTTATGACTCGCCAGATGGAACAAATTTTGCCACGCGTTATGCTTATTCTTCGGAAGACATATCGCAACTAGCGCAAATTTCTGGTTTTGAAATTGAAGAAGTGAGAAAAGAGAAGCTGGAAACTGGAAAAGATGATGAAAATTTGTATTATGTTTTAAGGAAAAAAGATTGAAATAAAAAAGTGGGAAACAAAAGTTGGCTTTAAAAAATTACTTTTGTGGGAAAAAAATAAATTGAGAATAAAAATTTAAAGCAAATTCCACCAACTTTGCCAGACGCTTTTTAGAGTTTGAGAGATAGCGGGATCTTCTATGATCACGCAGGCGAAAGGTTCACGAAAACTTATGAGACTCACTTTATTGCCATAAATATTTATCTCTGTTTCAAATTGAATATTTTCTACGAGTTTTGTTTCGCGTAATTCTTCCTTATCTTTTCTTTTCACCTCTTGGCCCATTGGGCCATTTTTTGCAATGCAAAAAAACTTAATATTTCTTTTAACTCTTTCCTTGGGAATTCTCCACATATCAAAATGTTGCATACTCTCAAACATTTTTTCATAATCGGAAAAACCATAAACGGTTTTTCCTTCCAAAAGAAGATCTTGGTAGGCCGTTTTAATTCCTTCCTCACCTTGATAAAATCGGACGCGTGGCTTCTCGGAAGGCAAATTAAAAATACTCATAAGTTCCGGCAAGGCAAATTTAATTTCTTCTAAATTTTTTCTGGCTTTTTCTACGAGCATCTTAGGATTTTGGGGGACTAACAAAACCTTGCCTGATTCTTCAATTTCAGAAAATAATTCTTTAAATTTCTGGTCTTTAAGAAAATTATAAATGCTGGTTCTTTTGATGCCGGATTTTTGTGCTAATTCTTGAATACTGGCTGAGCCCAATTCCAAACAAGCCAAATATAGACTGGTTTGTTTTTCGTTTATTCCCAGAGATGAGAGTGCCTTTTGTAGTTCTTTTTTCATATAGCTTAGTCTATTAGTCTACATTATAGACAAATAAAATAGACTTGTCAAGCTATAAAATAGCACAAACAAGGTATTTATTTGATTTATATAAATTTATTGCAAAAATAGGTCTAAAATATTGACGATGTAATTCGGGTATGGTAAGTTTGTTTGTTATGGGAAAGCCGAGTGTTTCTTAAAAATATAAAAAAAGGAGAGGAAAAATGAAAATGATAGCGATGTTTTTTGTAGCGGACTTTGCAAAAATTATGTGTTCTTTTCTTGCAGTTGTGGTCATTATTACTTATTGCTTTTTTATACTGACTATATGTATTTTTGCGAAAAAAGTAGCAGAAAAAACAAATCTATTTCAAGCAATACTTGCAATAACTGTAGCAACACTTCTTGTTTCAGTTTACCCTATATTATTAGAGAAACTGCTTGTGTATTATTTTGGATTTGATGATTTTGGGAAATTCCGACAGTTCATTCGACTATGGATAGAGGCGTGGATAATGAGTGCGACAGTTAGAGCGGAAATATTTTTCTGGTTGCATTCTTTGTTGCATTTTGTGCCTTTTTGTTTTTTGGTATTTATTGTTGCAAAAATTATAAGATTTTTATCGCTTGTTCGATTAAAAGAAAAAGAGTTTGAAGAAGAGTGGAGTTTAATCGAGCAGTTTTTTATCATTATTATTGCACTGCTTGCATTTACAGCAGGGTTGGGAACAATCATAGGTGTAGTTTATTGTTAAAAAGTAAAAAGGCTAACCCGAACGGGAAAGCCTTTTAGTATTTTATAGTAGAATAGAAAAAGTTTATTATGGTGTAGGAATTTCTGTCTTAACCGTGATTTCTTTTGAATCCGAATTACCCTTTTCATCTACGGCATAAACAGATATTTTTAAACTGGAATTCTTTTTATTATCTGGCACAGAATAGGAAGCACTAAAAGATTCGTCATCACTAGAGGCAATATTATCTCCATCTATGCTTATTTCAGCTTTTTTTACCCCATAGGGAGCGGAGATTTTTACTGAAATATTAAAAGAAGATGAGGTTATGGTTTCTCCGTCGGAAGGAGAAATTGATTCTATCTCAAGTTCATAATCAGAAAAGTCATCATCCTCACACTCTTTTGTTGGCGCCGAGTTAGTGGAATAACCTTTTTCATTATCTAGCCATTTCTCTATCGCCTTTTCCCAATTTTTAAATTGGGGATCTTTTTCGGGATTTTTTGGATCTTCACCGCGCGGGTCATCTTTATTTACATAATACAAAATACTATGTGAATCAGAAAATTTCTTTTTTTCTACCTCATCATCGGGACAAGCTGAACTTGCCAGGCAATAATCATTTTTAGTACCTGGTATTTTACAAACCTTTAATTCTTTTTTCATTTCAAGTTTTCCATCTAGCACGTCTTTTCCTGTTTCTTCAGGTTCATATTTAGGAAATTGTTCGACGGTATAATTTAATAAAACTTGATCCATGAAACTGCGCCAAATTGGAGCCGCCACAAAAACACCATCAGCACCTGGTTTCATTATAGAGTGATCATTATTTCCCGCCCAAACACCAACTGCAATTGATGGAGTGTAACCAATTGTCCAACCATCACGCCATTCATTAGTGGTTCCAGTTTTGGCGGCAACAGGACGATCGGTAAAGCTTAATGGATTTTTTTCACCAAAAACAGGTGCTCTTAAGCTATTTGTAGAAAGAATATAATCAATCATGGCAATATATTTTTCTTCAATTGCACGGTTGCCTTCATTTTGGTTATATTTTTCCAATATGTCGCCCTTGCTATTTTCAATACGCAAAATAGCTGTTTTATCATGATGAATTCCGCCAGTAGCAAAAGTAGAAAAAGCATTAACATGATCTAATAGTCTTACTTCACCTCCTCCAAGCACTAAGGATAACCCATATCGATCAGGTTGGGTGAGAGTAGTTATTCCCATCTTTCGAGCATTATCAACTGAATTATTTACGCCAGCAAGATAGAGGGTTTTGACAGCAGGAACATTGAGAGATCTAGCAAGCGCGTCTTTCATTTGTAATAGGCCACTATTTTTTCCGTCATAATTTTTAGGATTATATTCCTTCCCATCATCAGTGGAAAAATTAGTGTCAACATCCCAAAGGTTTGTTTCTGGTGTGTAGCCTTTTTCAAAAGCGGTTAAATAAACGTAAGGTTTAAAAGAAGAGCCTGGTTGAAGAAGTGAAGTGGCAATATTGACATTTGCTTCGAAAACGCAATTCTTTCCCGATATACAACCTTTTGGTTCACTTTCTCTAAAATAATCCTTACTTCCAACCATGGCTAGTATTTGTCCTGTTTTTGGATCCATAGCAACAAGAGCTGCATTTCCAGCGTTATATAGTTTAGCATTATTTTCTGCACCTTCAGCAACAGCTTTTTCAGCTGCCTTTTGTTTATCCCAATCAAGCGTTGTGTAGACTTTTAAACCACCTTGCTCTAGCGCTTGCTCTCCGTATTTATTACTCAAATATTCTTTAATATACATTACAAAATGAGGAGCAAAAATATTCTTATCTGAAGCAACTTTTATTTTAGAAAGCGTGTCAATCTGTTTAGCTTCTACTGACTGCTCTTCAGTGATGTAGCCTAATTTAGCCATTTGGGTTAAAGCGTATAGTTGACGTCCTCTTAAGGCATCAGTGTGACTTCCATAGGGTGAATAGTAGGAAGGAGCTTGAGGAAGAGAGGCAAGAAGAGCCGATTCATCTAAAGTTAATTCTTTAGTGTTTTTACCAAAAAAAGTTTGAGCAGCAGCTTCTGAACCATAAGCATTTGAGCCATAAGGGATTTGATTTAGATACATGGCTAATATTTCATCTTTGGAAAATTTTCTTTCTAATTCCAAAGAAAGAATGACCTCTTTAATTTTTCGTGAAAAAGTTCTCTCAGATGTGAGAATAGACTGTTTGATTAATTGTTGAGTAATAGTTGAACCACCTTGAGCAACTCCACGATTTAGGACATTTTTTAAAACAGCTCTTAATATAGAGCTAAAGCGTATTCCATGGTGAGTATAGAAGTTTTGATCTTCCAATGCGATTGTGGCAAATTTGAGCACATCAGGCATATCAGAAAAAGGTATTTGAGTACGTTTTTCTTCACCATGAACATCATAGAGCAGATGATCACCAGTGCGGTCGTAGATTTTAGTTGATTCAGCAATGAAACGAGTATTGAGGTTGTTTGGATTGGGTAGGTCTTTATAAAAATAAGCGAAAACACTGATTATCAATAAAACAGTTGCAATAAAGCCAATCCCAAGGCCAATCCCAATAAATTTAAAGATAGCCTTCCAATTCCATTTTCTTTTGAACCAGCTTTTTTTGGAAGGGTTAAAAAGTTGAGGAGAAAAAATATTTCGCATAAAATTTGAATAAATTAATATTGATTTAATCAATATATAGTTTAGCTTTTTTTAGCGAATTTATCAAGGGAATTTTATGCTTTGGTGTATTTATTTAAATAGCCTTTAAGGCTAGCTTTTTATAGGCATAATTAACCATTGATTTAGCTAATTTGTTCAGCTTATCATTATCATTCAAAAAAGTGCTTTTGGTGATAATTTTGCATAATGCATTGTGTTGTTCAAAAACACGATTTTTATAAGGCACATTTACAAGTAGAATTTCGTTTGGTTTTTTTAGATCGTTAAAAAATATACCTTTTCTTGCATAAGAGACTTTGTTATTTTTTACGTCAATGTTATAAATTCCTGGTTTGATACTTCCTGAAACATAGACTGGTTGCTTGTTTCTGGCGTGAATATTTAGGTGTGCGCCTGATTTTGGTTGGTGCATTAAAGTATTAAGTGCTTGGATGTCCAATACGTAATCTTTTTTATTAAGACTTTCAATAATTTGTAATCCTTGAATGGAAGGTTGGTTAGCATTTTTTTGCACCATTGGTAAAATTGGAAATGATCCAAGTAGTCGGACATTAGCTTCAATAGGATAGAGCTTGTTTGTTTCTTTTTCTAGAACAAAATCAAGTCCAAAAATTCCTTCAAAGTTTTCTTTTTCTTTGAGATATGTGCCAATTTTTTCAGCAATTTTTATTGCCTGGTCTTCAATTTCTTTTTTAAAAATTTTATTCCAGTCGTGTCCGCAAAAAACTCCAGACCTTCTCCCTTTTTCAAGAACTTCTTTGGCATCGATTATTTGATTTTGAAGATTAGTGTGCAGGATTCCAAATTTTGTGACACAAACGGTCATGCTAGGAGAGCAACTCATCTCGATATAGCGGGCTATTTTTGTATCAACATTTTTAGCAATAGCTTTTTTGATATTTTCCTTTTTTAGCATTTTCTCAAAATCAGTTTTTTCGAAAATAAAAAAAGTTCCTGCGCCTAATGCTGTGACTGGAAGTTGAACAACAAACTTATCACCCAATTCTTTTTTTAGTTTTGCGTAATTTAAGTTGGCAGCTTTTTCTTTTATAAATTTTGGAGTGGAAATTTTCAATTGCTCAAGTAGTTTTTGAAAGTTAAGTTTGTTTTCATATTTATCATACATGCGAAAATCAGTGCCGACTGGAATAACTTTTTTATTTTTTAAAATATTTTCCAGTTCTTCCGACATTCTGAAAAAAAGAAGGGCTGGTTTTTCTCGATATGCTTCTAGGTAATCCATTATCTCCTTGTTTTTAAAGATATCTTTCGGCATATGGGGGATGTATGTTTTGAAATTTTTTGTATTCTTAAATTCTTTTTTAGCATTTAGATAGGTAATTTTAATTTTTTCTTCCAAGAGAG
Source organism: Candidatus Moraniibacteriota bacterium (assembly GCA_049303795.1). Classification (GTDB taxonomy): domain Bacteria; phylum Patescibacteriota; class Minisyncoccia; order Moranbacterales; family UBA2206; genus UBA9630. The sequence continues at coordinate 56,316 of JBAQNM010000006.1, read as the reverse complement.
ACGCTTCTTTTGTTGACCGCCTACAGGCCAAAACTTCAAAATGATTGAATAAATCATATACGCCGATAGTTAAATTGAATGGACGAGCGCCTACGGCAATGATCGGATTTTTTATAGTTTTAGCGTATTTTTCTAACGACGCTAAATCGTTGATAATATATTTTTTCATTTTATTGTTAGTAGGCTATAGGATTAAAAACTAAACCAGACCAAGACATAATTTTATTAAATTCATGAATATAGGAGTCATCCAAAAAATCTTTTGGGTAATATAAATAACAACACTTATACAAACCATTTTTATCAGGATTAGTGAAAAAAAGTGTGGGCTCTGTTTTTTTAATTAAATCTTCCTCTCTAATTTCTTCCATTGCGAATGAAGTTTTGTCTATGGGGCATCTTGGTTTCATGCCAGTTTTAATTTTATAAAGCGGACGTCCAATATTGGTTTTAGCTAGAAAAGGATGTGTATCTTTGCCGTAAGAGAAAAAGCTGACATTATTTTTTTTGCCGAAATCAAAAATCATTTGTTCGTTCCAATGACTCACGGTTGCCTTGTGACTTAATTTTCTATCGAAATTTTTTTTCATTGCTCGATAACCAACAAATAAACCAGAATCTTTTATGGAAAAAAGCGTAGCTGAGACTAATTCTTTTTCATAGAAAATAAACATGAATTTGTAATTTTTATTTTCCGAAACTTTTTTTATTAAATCAGCAGTTATTTTATTTCGATCTAATTTGAAATCTTCGCGAGCCATTATTTCTTCAGTATAAAGAGGTAAAAAATATTCTCGCATATTTTTTTCATCAGCATCAACAAATTGCACATCAAAATTTTCTTGAAAAAAAGGCGTTCTTTTCACGAGGTCTTTATAAAAAGAAGGATAAAAACAAGCGGAAGTATTTTTGCTTGTTTCTCTTCGCCAGATTATTTTATTGGGCAATAAAAAAGTTTTTTCCATGTTAATTATTTTTTCTTAATTTTGTCAAAAACTCCAATTCCTCAATAAATAGATGTGATATCTTTAACTCAAATAATCTGTCAATAATTTTTACAAAAAGTTCTTTTTTTCTTTCAGGAGAATCCTCAGTTTTTATTAATTCATAATAATAATAAATATAATTATGGATTAGGTCGCTTTTCATTAGTCTGGGAAGTGATTCAGGTGAATGCTCAAAAAGAATTTTTTCTCTTAGTCTAATACTGCATTCATGTTTTTCCTTTTTATTTAAAACAGCATTTACATTTCCATGATCGCTTCTTCGGAAACGGCCAAGTACATTGTTCAGAAAACCAATTTTATAATTTTTCAAAGCGATTAGAAGCCATAAGCAATAATCCTCAGAATATTTAAGAGATTCGTCAAAAAGACCAACTTCTTCAAGTACCTTCTTTTTTGTTAAAACTGAGCAAGTTGAGATAAAATTACTTAAAAATAATCCTCGAAAATAATCTTTTTGAAAGCAATCTCTTCCCCAAAAACTCATTGGAGTGTCGTCAGTGTTTTTCATAAATCGTGATAATGGGTGATAGGAAAAATCGAGTTTGTTTTCCTGTAAGTGAGTTATTTGTAGACTTAGTTTTTCTTTTTCCCACATGTCATCAGAATCTAAAAAAGCAATCAGTTCTCCTTTAGCTATTTTTATTCCAATATTTCTTACCTTTCCAATATTCCCACCACTATTTTTGGGACTTTTTACAAAAACTATCCTTGGATCTTTTTTGGCATAAGCTTTGACGACTTCAGCGGTATTGTCAGTACTGCAATCATCGACAATAATATGTTCATAATTTTTATAATCTTGGTTTTGAATACTTTCTATGCATTCAATGATTAATTCTTCTCGATTGAAAACGGGAGTAATAATTGAAACTTGTGGATTTTTAGATGCACTCATTTTTTAAAGTTAAATTGATTAAGTTTATTTTAAAAGCGAAGCTATTTCTTCTCTGAATTTTTCAACTTTGATAAAATCTAAATCATAGAGAGGTTTTATTTTGGAAAAATCAGTTTTTTTTGTAAGGCTTATTAGCTCTTCTTTATTTTTATAGAAAAACACTCCTTCAGGAGGTTTTTTATAATAGGATAGCACGCCAACCTTCTTAGAAATTATGGATTTTTGATATAACAGAGCGTCTGCGATTGACCAGCCAAAGCCCTCCTTTCTAGAAAAAGAAATATACGCCAGTGTGTTTTTATAAAGATAAGCTAATTGCGATTGAGGTATTGATTCTAAATATATAATATTTTTAGAGGTCTTTTTTAACCCTTTCCATTTTTTAGTTTTTAAACTATAGCACCAAACGATTTTGAAAGGTAGCTTCTGGGATATCTCATAAAGTATATCTTGTCCCTTAACTGGATTATTTTCTCCCCCGTAGGGATTAAAAACGGTTAAAAAATATTTTTCAGGTAGTCCCTCTGGACGCTCTATTTTATCAGAAACAATGCATATTGGCTGGCTAAGTAAAATATTTTTCTTTTTATTTTTAAATAATTTCATGCCATCGGGTGATTGGCTAATTATAAAATCAAAAAGATCTTCTTTGTCGAAAACTTCTTTTCCGCAAGGATTTAATATTTTTAACGTGCAGTTTATTTTATCGCCTAAGTAAGTAGAATCAAGAAAGTTATAGTGTAAATATAGATCGTACCGCTTTCTTTTTTTTGTTTTCCAATTCTGAATTTTATTTATAAAAATAGTTAAATTTTTTACTTTTGGTATGTACTCACTGTCGATAACATTGTTTGTATAAATATCAATTTTGCAATCATGACAAGCTTTTATAACACTGAAAATGTTTCTTTCTGCCCCTCCTATTCCTCCGATAACTGGTGTTGAGATAGCTATTTTTTTGCCTTTTAAGGAAATCATAAATTTTGAGATAAACTTTAATTAAAATTTATTTTAGTTCTAATTTTTTCAAAAATACTTCAATAATTTCTTGGTATAATTCTAGCATATAAGGTTTTTCTTGTGGAGTAAAATAAAGTCCAGGCATAGAATTGAGTTCAACTATCCAAGGTCTTTTTTTTTCATCAAACATAAAATCGATTGAGAAAATTCGCGGGTTAAATGTTTCAAAAACTCTATTAACGCAACGAATGATTGGGTGTAATGATTTTGGAATGTCGTTTGTTGGAACGATAGAAAGTGATCCTCCTTGAGAAAGATTAGCTAGATAATTTCCTTCTGCTGGTTCTCGCATGTAGGCATAACTGATTTTATTATTTACAAAAACAAGTCTTAAATCATGCATGCTTTCGCTTATACCAGGAATGCCAGAAGAAGAATCAATAAATTCTTGAATAATATAGTCGTTACTAAATGTTACTTTTTCTAAAGCCTCTTCTCTTTCAAGAATTTGAACGTTTTTCCCACCACTTTCAGAAATTGGCTTGATCACAAATCTACGCGAGTTTATTTTGGGAAGAATTTTTTTTAACTTTTCTGGATTATTAACAATCCAGCTTTTTTTGCTCCATTTGTGAAAAATCATGCTAGTTGTCAGTTTGTCATCTAGCATGTAAGTAAATCTCAAACTATTAACAAAACGATAGCGCTTGGCAATGAGTTCTTTTTTAAAATAAGTTTCCATACTAGCCCTTGTTTTGTCATAAATTAAATCAGGCGAAATATTATAAACTCTTTTCCATCCAGAGGCGTCTTCATATGTCCAAGCATATTTAAAAACATGACTTTCATAATCATACCATTCATAGGAGGCGCGATACATTTGAATGCCATTTTCTTTAGCCAAAGAATATAGACACTCATAGGATGCTTGAAAATCTTTATTTAAAAAAAGGGTATTATTTTCCCAATCGGATTTTCCGAAAAGAATGAGAACTTTTTTCACGAGGTTACTTATTTATATTAATTAAAAACTTACCCAAATTTCTTCTTCCAATAAGCATTGGGTAGGCTAGTGTTTTTCGATCTGTTATATTAACCTTAGTTTCAATGTTTATTGCATCTAAAATAAAAGAAATTTTCACCATTGGACGGATTGATGAGCCACTAGCTGAGAAAATCACAGCCACATCTTCAAGTAAAGGCATTTGATTTTTATAATTTTTTAAAACATCTTCTTTTATTAGGGTTTCATTCTCGGCTGTAATAGTGTATTTTGATAGATCGATTGTTGCAAATTTTTCAATTAATTCGGAAAACCCCAATTCCTTAGCTAATTCTTCATCAATCGAAGATGAATAAGCACCAGTGTCTATTTTAGCTTCCACTTCAATTTCTTTTTCATCTTTTCCAATTAGCTTCACTTTTTCTATTGCACCTATTACTTTTTTTCCAGAAATTTCTTCCAGCTCTTCTTCGATTTCTCCTCCAAAAAGATCCATGCCAACTCTGATACCTTTTTTAATTGTCTTGATTTTTATTCCAGCTGCTTTTTTTAGGCGACCCTTTAAACCGTCAAGATTGGCAACTTGAATTGCAAGACCAGGACGAGCGTTTAATTCCAAAATTACTGGCCCTAGTTCTTTATCAATCGCAATGTCGGCGCCGAGAAAACCAAGTCCGGAAATTTCTTGTGAGCGAACAGCGAGGTTTAGAATATCCATCCAATAGGGAATTTTAATTCCGGAAAGTAGCAGTCTTGTGCCGGGAAGATATTCAATAATTTTTTTCTTTCCCATTACTGCTGTTGTAGTTGTCCCAGAGGCAAGGTCGATTCCGACACCAATTGCTCCTTGGGCCAAATTGGCTTTTCCATTGGACTCTCTAGTGGGCAAGCGAAGCATGGCCATGATAGGCATTTTATTGAAAACAATAATACGAATATCAGGAATTCCTTTGAAGGCGTAGGGCTTGAAAAGCTTTAACAGTTTTAAGCGTTCTTCAAAAAAAGCAATATCAGGAACGCCAGATAAAGAAAATGATCCATCAATAATATTGCGAACATGGCTTTTTAAATCTTCAATGGTAATAAGAGTTCCATCGGCTTTTATCCAAGCATCAGATCTATTTTTTTTCTTACCATAAACAACGACAATACCTTCTCCGCCAAAACCTTTATTGGGTTTTAAAACAAAACTATCTGGCAGGGTTTGCCAATCAAAATTATCTAAACTAGCAAGATCTGATATTTTTCCAATAAGTTTTGGAACAGCAATCTCGGCTTTTTTAAGAACCCTTTTGCTTAGAAGCTTATCATCAGCAATTTTTTTAGCATTAATGCGATTAAATGGTCGAATATATTCCAAATTTCTGGAATTCATTCCTAATACATTGCGACCTGCTTTATAACAGATGAAGCTTTTTTTGATAAGTTCAAACATATAATAAACCTAAGTTCTTTTTATGATTTGTCCAAAACGCAGATATTCGGTAAGGCGTAGCCCTGTCCATTTACCAAAAGCAATATTAACAGGGATTGTTAAAAGAATAACCCAAGGGTAATAAGCAATAAAATGAATAAGAGCTTGCCAGCTGGCAATATAAAAACCAACAATAGAGATGATCAGCGTTTCAATCGCCAAAATGATTGCGGCGCGGTCGCCTTTTTCAATTTGAACAGCGATAAATTTTTCAACTAGAGTGATCATAATCAAAATGGGGAAGATTGAAACAGAAGCAAGGCCAGTTCTTTTAAAGCCACCGCCAATTGCAAGCATGATTAAAATAGAGAGTGCTACCACTGTGATCATAATTGCAACGCGAGGAAGATAGAGCAAGCGAAAAGATTTCAAAGCGGTTCGCATAAACATTCCAACGAGAATGACTGTGATAAAAATTGCAATACCATAGCGTAACCCATTTGTTGCTAGGAAAGCAAAAGTGACAAGAAGGGGAGTATAAATTCCAAAAGCTTTGATTCCAACCACTTGACGGAGGAATGCGATAAAAGTGGCGATAATCGGAAGCATTAAAATCAATTTTATTGTTTCAAAAGGGACGCCTTTATCCAAAAAGAAAGTCAAGATTGGACTGAGGCTGAAATTAATTTCGTTCATGAGTGTTTTTTTAAATTGATTAGAAATCTGCTATTAACATGACAAACCGCAATTGCCAATGCATCTGCCACGTCATCTGGCTTGGGTAGTGAGCTTAGATGCAGAATATTTTTAGTCATCAACTGCATTTGTTTTTTTTCCGCTCGTCCATATCCGGTCAAGGCCTGCTTGACTTGGAGCGGAGTATAACTGGACACTGTAACACTATTTTGGCATAAAGTCAAGAGAATTGCGCCTCTTGACTGGGCAACTTGGATGACGGTTTTTTGATTCTTAAAAAAGAAAAGACTTTCAATAGCGGCTTCAGTCGGTTTGTGTTTTTGAATTATTTTTGCAAGATCATTGGAAACCTCAAAAATTCTTTCGTCGTCAGTGTTGTCTTTCGAAGTACTGATGTGGCCATAGGCTAAAGGTAGTAGTTTATCGCCATTTTTTTCAATAATCGCCCAGCCAGTCGTGGCTGTTCCGGGATCAACGCCAAGAATTCGCAAGGTTGAGTTTAAAGTTTCAGATTTTTTTTTCATAGCTTATGAGTATGTTTATATTATAGTCCTAAAACAAGTTTCTTTAAAGCGCTTTTTATTTTATTTCCGGCAATAAATCCCACATTACTTCAAAGATTGCTTTTAGTCCGTCATATATTTTTTTACTTTCAATGACAATTCCCAGATCTTCTTTGTATGAAACAATTCCAACCTTATTTTTCCCATAAATCTTTATTTCGATATCAAGTTTAAGAAGAGATTTATTGGAGGAAATTTTCATTTTTGCTAGCCATTTATTTCCAAAAGTTTCGTTCAGAGCTCTGTTTTGCGGAGTATCAGTGGCGATTGCCCTGCCCCAAATTTTTCTTTTTAAGCGCTCTGGATTGTAATATTTCCAAAAAAAATCTTCACCAAGATTAATATTAGGATGAGAAAACCAGGTTAGAAGTTCTTGATTGGGATATCGAAGTGTATCTTCAAAAACCTCTCTTACTCCCTCTATTCCTTCAAAGTAGCGAATTTTCGGTTTCTTATCCAAAAGATTCATAATCGAAAGCAACTCTGGTACAGCTTCTTCGAGTCCTCTTTTTTTCTCCTCCAATTTTTCAAGCATTTTTTTTGGATTTTCTGCTAAAAAGATAGGTCTTTTGTTGAGGCGAGTCTGACTTATTATGCCTTTTTCCTTTAAAGTATTAAGTATGTCATAAATAGTGGATCTTTTAATCTTGGATTTTTTTGTAATTTCGGCGATTGTTGCCTCTCCCAATTCCAAAACAGCTACATATACCTTAGCCTCTTTTTCTGATAACCCAGCAATTTGTAATTTTTCTAAAAGCATAATTTTTTATAATAACGCTACTTTCGTCGTTATTTTTATTATAATTAAAATAGCTTAAAAAGTCAATATTAAAGCTAATAATAGCAACTTATCTTATTAAGGTTTTTTAAAAGATAACGCTACTGGCAATATTTTATTCGAATTGGTGTATAGTATTTTCCAGAAAGGTATTTTTTTGGAAAGTTGTTTAATAATATAAAATAAAGGAGGAGTTGATGATGTTAAAAATTAGCCAAAAGGAAGTTGCAGAAAAATTAATGCCCCTTATTGGAGGAAAAAATCTCAGTGGCGTTAGATCATTTTTGAGTCAGATTATTTCAGGAAAGAGGGTTGCGCCTGAAAAATGGATAAGCCCTCTTCAAACAGTAATGGGATGTAATAAGGATGGACTGCGATTAATCTTTCCAGCCATTAGGTTTAAGGGTGATAGTTATGATGTGAGGGATGTTGGAAAATATAAAATAAATTTGATTATGGAAGACGTCTTGCCAAAAATTATCTCAGCAAGTCAAGTATCTGAGGTGTTACGAGCTATTGGATTATTGGGAAAGCTTGGTATTAAAATCGAAGTGCATATTTGTGCTGAAATAGAGAGCATTGAATAAAATATGAAGGTTGAGCTTAATAAAAAAAGGGTTTGCAAATGCAAGCCCTTTTATTGTATTTATCATAGTAGTTTATCGCCATTTTTTTCAATAATCGCCCAACCGGTTGTCGTGGTGCCTGGATCGATGCCTAAAATTCGCAAATTATTCATAATTTATGTTTATATTATAACCTCAAAATAAAGTTTCGGAAAGGATTTTATTAGATTAACGGAACTTTTTATCTATGCTTTATATTTTCCCCATAAACATTTATGGATAGTGATAAACGTATCGGCTAAATGTTTATTGCGAATTAACAAAGCAAAAGGATTTTCATTGGGATTTATTAGAAGTGCCAATCCTTTTGTAGCAACTACTGTTGTTTGGAAGGGGTATTGATTTTGAGAAAGCAATACGGTTTCCCTTAGGTCTTTTATGTCATTTTTTAAAAAATTATTAGATATAAAAGATTTTTCCGAGAAAGAAAGAATCATTTTTGATTTAATTTTTCTTGCGACACGCTCTTTTATATAAAATGTTTCAAACTCAAAACTAACCTTTTCTGTTATTAAGTCTAGGTTTTCAAAAGAGTACCATGTTTTTTCTTTGGTATTATGTAAAAAAAATAATCCGGCAGTTTTAATTCCGTTTATTCCACTATGAAAGGTAGTTTCAAAATTATTTTTTTCTGACTGAATTTTTCCCAATCCATTTAATTCTAAAATCGTTTGCTGAAGAAGATTTTTTTGTTCATCAATAAATCCAAGAAGATATTCTGGTTGAATTGCGGAATAATATGTACGTTTTCCAAAAACAGTTTTTGAAGCGAATCCCCTTTTGAGGAGTTTTTGCAACGGAGTATAGATAGTTGTTCTTGGAATTTCTGCATGTCTAGAAAGTGTTTTTATCAGGAGAGGGCCATTTTGTTGGAGCGCAATATATATCTTTGCTTCGTAAATTGAAAGATTGAGTGCCTTGGATATTTTTTCTATTCTGTTCATAGGTGATTAATATTAAAGTGACGACAATATCGTCTTATTTAATATTAAAAAAATAGCACATAATGGCTATTTTAGTCAAGTAATTAATAAAAACTTTGTAATTATAAAATTTAATGACTATTATAAGGACAGTTCTTATTGTAGTTTATTTTAAAAAAAGGGGGTATCATGCTAAAAAAGAAAGGGGAATGTGAGCATTTTTTTGTACAAATAGAAAAATGGAAATGGTCGCAACCTAATGGTTGCGGCCGAAGGGAGCACTGGCTTGCGGTAAAAAAAGCATGTATTAAGTGTGGAAAGAAAGAAGCGAGTCCGCATGAAAAATTCTTAGGTTACTCATAGCATAAGAAGTATTTAAAAAGCCAGGTTCGCTATTCCATGAACTTGGCTTTTAAAATTCCAAGTTATCAAAAATCTTTCCCATATTCTTTTGTATGGTTATTATTTTGATAAGTTTTTCTAATTTCTATTACAAAAGCTAATAATATCCAAATTAAAATTATTGTTATCATAAGATAAGGGCTTTCAACGGCTTTCTTTACAGCTCCTTTTATGGAATAAAGCAAATATCCAACTGCAAGTCCATAAGGAATCATAACGAGAGGGACGAATAAAATTTTTAGAAAATTTTGTTTTTTTATGCCGGAATTAAAAAAATAGAAAGCTAAAGAATTTGGGTGTAACATCGATATGAGCAATCCATTCGATAAAACCCTATTTTCTTTAGGTGGCAGTTGATTTTTTTGTTTATTAATTCCTATCTTTTTTCCAAAGGAATAATTTATTAAGGCAGTTATTGTTAGCGCAGAAGCAACAATCAAACTGATTAAGAGGAGGGAAGTAAAGCTTCCATCTGATAAAATGACTGCTAGGGCAACGATAAAAGAGCCAGGAAAATATAAACCAAGATAAACAATTCCTTCAAGAAAGGAAGCGATGAAAAGTCCAGTTAATCCATAAGATGTATATAAATTTTCTAAAAAAACAAGGATATTGCTTGGGCTTGGAATGAAGCCAAACTTCCAGAGAATAAGAATGCTCAAATAAAAAATCAAAGCTGATAGCGGAAGTCTGGGTATTTTTTTAAAATTTTCTTTCATATAAAATATAAATACAACTCTTTTATTTATGCATGAATCTTTTAGGGTTTTAGTCTAACTCCTTGAGTTTTTGTTCCCACCATTTTTTTACAGCGTCGGTATGTGCTTTTGGTCCTGCTTTGCGCAAGTAGTTTATTTTTTCAATAAGGAGCTCGCGATGCTTCTTTAGATTTTCCGGACTTTGCATTGCCCATAAGAGATGTTTTAGATTAGCCTTTTCTTTTTTAGCGAGAAACTCTGGTGATAAATATCTATTTGAGGATAGATCAAAATCAATCGCTATGATTTTAATGTTGTGAGCACTGCTGAATATTTTTTTAGCTAAAGTTTTAATACGCTTTTCGCGTGTTTGTTCGCAAAAAATAAAAATACGAGCATTTTTAATTTTTTGTTTTTCAATTATTTTCTTACTGTTGATTAGATTCTCTAAGGTTGATAGTGACTCTTTCTCAGAAATAAAAACCCAGTTTTTGGTTATTGGAGCTAAAAATGGTTTTTGTTTAATTAATTCTGCAAAAAACTTATTCATTTCATCAGCCTCGGTTCGTTTGTAGGGCTTAATCATATCTGTTTTTCCACCACAACAAATAATTAGAGTTTCTGCCGGGGTGCTTTCCGCTACAAAATTATAAATCTTATTAAAGGCCAGCTTTAAATAAAAATTATAATTTTCGTCTTCTAGGATATTTTTAGGTATCCCATAGCCAGGAATTAAAAAGATATTGTGCATATTGTTTTGAATTTTGTTATCCAATTAAAAATAACCAGCATCATCCCCATTACAAAGATTATCCCAAAGATAAGTTTATTATATTTAGCTAGCCAACTTGGAATATAAATATCAAAATTATGACTTTTTTCAGTGGTGTATTTTTCTGCTAGTGGAGTGAAAGGGCAAGTCCAGTTATTGAATATGAGCACCAATGATTCTATAGTGAGTAAGATTATAGAAATAACTAAAATTAAATCAAATGTATTGGTGAGGCCAGCGTATAGAATATAAAAACAGGCCGAAACCATAACAATCCAGACTAATGTGTGAGAAATTTTTATTATTTTAAACATAAGGAGATTGGTTAGTTTTTTATAATAACTTTCTCGGTTTAAATAAAATACCAAAAAAGGAAATTAAAGACAAGACTCCCATTATGTAAAATAGTATTGAAAAGCCAAATCGTTTGATTATTATTCCACCTAGAATAATTGCAAATGCGCTAGCAATGTTGGAGATTAACTTCCAATCAGTATATTCCCTGATATGTCTGCCATCATCGAGATGTTCAGCAAAAATAGTATCAAACGTAGGAGAACCAAGGGCTTCTCCAATACCAAGTAATGCTTGCAATATAATTAAAAAAAAGATTGTGGAAATAAAAGGGAATGTGAACCACACAAGGGCCCTAATCAAAAATCCTGCTAAAAGGAAGTATTCTTTTTCCCTTACTTTATCTCCGTAATTTCTAAGGAATAACATTGATAATGTAGTTGATAGCAAGAAGACTGACCAGGATATGCTTATGGAGATTATATTTTTATCAATTGTTCCAACAAAAATAGCATAAAGAGGTCCGAGTAGTCCCGAAGCAAAAACAAAAATACCATTATAGATAAAGAGTATTTTTAGGGCATTGTTTTTCATAATGAGATTGAGTTGTGATTTCTTAAGCTAAACCGTAGCTTTATTGTAGCATTAAATCTGTATTTATTACAAAAAAATTTGGCTTGTGCGGGAAGGTGTTTCAAATATTTTTTAGTACTTTCTAAGAAAAAAAACTAAACTACATTAGTACGTAGTTAGATTTTTTATATTATATTTTTTTAGAAAAATTTTTAATCCCATTGTAATAAAAATAAATCGAAGCCATTTCTAGGATGCCGAGAATTATTGCTGGTTTTGGATTAACAAAAATTACTAAAATACCTACTAATATACTCATGATGATATAAAAGTACCACCCAGCTATTTTTTTGTTTGCTAATAAGATTGTTCCAAGTATTTCTGCGGTAACGATTAGGCTTTCAAAAAGTGGGCCTAAATGATAAATGCCAGAAAAGGCGAATCTTAAGATCATGGATATTGCCACAACTGCGGCAATAATCTCAAAAAATCTGTCTATGTTAGTTTGTTTGTTATATTGGCCAATTTTCCATTTATAAAAACCGTAGAGCATCATTAAAACTATAATAATAGAAACTGACATAAATATATAATTTTGATTTTGAAATAGAAAGGTAGTCCAAGCTATTGCACCAATCATTTTAATAATCCATCCAGAAGTACGCTTATTTGAAAGTAAAAAATGGCCGATTAAATATCCAAATCCGGCAATTAATTCTATGGGTGTTGCGTGGATTGATTCAAAAATGTTCACGGATTATTTTATAAATTATCAAAAATTTCCTCCACATCCTCTTGTTCATCAAGAGTTTCAAGAAGTTTGTCGTAGCTTTCCTGAGTGCTTTCATTAATTTCGACAGTAGTTTTTGGCAAGAAGGTTAGATTGGATTCAGAAATTTCAATATTTTTTTCGATTAATTTTTCTTGAACTTTTTGCAGGTCCTGAGGTTCTGTGTAGATGAAAAGTAAATCTTCTTCAATTTTAGTATCTTTGGCCCCGGCTTCAATGGCGAGCATTTCGAGCTCGTCTGCATCTTTGCCAGTCAAATCAATTATGATGCCACCAACTTGTTCAAAATTCCACATAGCACTGCCAGCTTCACCAAATTTTCCACCAGCTTTAGTGATAATGCTTTTGACTTCGCTGACTGTGCGGTTTTTATTGTCAGTGGAAGTTTTGATGAGCATCATGATGTTGCCTGGACCCATGGCCTCATAAATGATTTCTGAAATTTCTACGTCACCTAATTCGCCCGTTCCTTTTTTAACCGCTTTGTCAATATTGTCTTTGGGCATATTAAATTCCTGGGCTTTTTTTATGGCCATTCTGAGTTTGAAATTTGTATCCGGGTTACCACCGCTTTCACGTGCCGCAATAACAATTGGTTTGGCGAGTTTAGTAAAAATCTTGGCACGTTTGGCATCATTTATCCCTTTGCGATGCTTTATTCCAGCCCAATGTGAGTGTCCTGACATAGTAGTAAATAAGTTAATGGTAATTAATATAAATTAAGTTTAGCATTTGAAAATGTAATATTCAAGGGAAGGATATTATTACCGTGCTATAATGTATTCATGAAACTAATTATTTTACCAGGAAATGGCCAAGCAAATAAAGAATGGGCGGATGATGCCGGCCAAGCTTTTTTAGATATTTTTGAAGATCAATATGAACAATATTATTCCCATTGGGATACTGGCGAAGAAATAATCAATTTAGATATTGAACTGAAAAAATTGAAAGAGAATATTGGAAATGAAAAAGAATATATTGTTTTTGCCAAATCCGCTGGATCGCTGCTTTCTATTTATGGAGTTTTTGATGGAGATGTAAAACCAAAGAGATGTATCTTTGTTGGGTTGCCAATTAGCTGGGCAAAGGAAAATAACTTTCCCTTGGAAATTTGGCTGGAAAAATATGACATACTAACAGTTATCATTCAAAACTCAAATGATCCCTATACTCCTTTTGAAGAAGTTCAAGAAATGATTCAAAGATTAGACAAGAAAAATATTAAAGTGATAGAAATTTTAGGTAATAATCATAAGTATGATGATTTTGAATTGATAAAAAATAAAATCAAAAACCTTCTTTAGTTTAGAAATTTAGTATTAACTTGTTCAATTTTGAATTGATTTTTTTCCAAAGTTGGTTGAATAGTTTCGATTTTTCAGACTCAGTTTTTATCTGACTATTTGAAAGATGTTTTATAGTTGAAATGCCCAGGACCTGTCCCTGAGTTTTATCTAAAAACTTGGCTGAATCGATTTTTGATTTGGAAAAAAGTAAAGTAATTTGAGTATCTTTTTTCCTTTCCCATCTTGGATTTTTGGAAGATTTTCCTATGGAGGATAAATCAATATCAATTTGGGGTTGAATGTTTTCTTCTATTTCAAGCTGCTGTGGGGCGCTTAGATTGTTCACGGTGGATTTTTCTGTGGCACTATCTTCCATTAGTATTGGCGCTTTTACCCAAGCCCAGCCACTTTTATTTTTCTGATAAATTTCATCATCAGAAATTGAAGCATCTTTATGATTGTATTTCATATCTTGAATTGTTTTTCCATCAGGACTTCTGAGTTCAAGTTTATTTTTAGTATTAGTTAAGGAGAAAGCGCAGATATCGCGCAATAATTTTTTTGATTTTCCAGGTTTGATTTCGAAATCTTCTCTTATGGGATGATTGATGAATTTTTTCCAGCCAGTGGCAATTGACCAACCTTTAAGATTTACTTTTTTCTTAGATTTATTTTCAATTTCAATCCATTCATTTTTCGTATCACTTCCCTTCGGATTGGCTGATAAACTTATTATGCGAACTTTTGGTGCATTATATTTTTCTACTTTAATTTCAAATTCAATTAGATTATCTTCGCCGTCACCAGTAATTTTTAGGCTGGCAGTATATTTTCCAGTTTTTTCATATTTATGACGAGTTTTTTTGAGATAGCTTTTATGTCCATCGCCAAAGTTCCAAGTGAATTTTTTAGCTTTTTTGCTATTAGAGACTTCAAAATTAGCATAAACTCCGGCGTAAATAGTTTTATCCTTTTTGATTTTTCCAGAGAGAATTTCCGCAAATTCATTGTCTGCGCCCGGTGTAATATGTGGAGTCCATCGCCAAGCGGAGCCGTCAAAAGAATAGGAGTAGGCAGTTTTTCCGGTGGCATATTTTTGACTGGCAATCAAAGCGTCTTTTTTGTCATAAAGAAAAACCGTGTCACCCTTAGAATCATTATTGAGTGAAAATGAACCATAGAAAACAATAAAAGCGCCGTCTTTTTCGTGCCGAGAAATTTTTCCCTTGGCTCCCTTGGAATCCTTAATAGTCCAATCGGAAAAATCAGGAGTTTTTTCACTTTCATTTATTATCTCTACAAATTCTTCTTCGTCTTCTTTAGTGTTAGGCGCCGGATAAATTTCATTGATTCTGATTTTTGAATAATCTGCGGTTTCTTCTGGTGGAACATCTTCATCTTCTGGTTCATCTTCTTTTTTCCAATTCAAGCTGTCGATAATAACTCCAGTATCCTTGTTGCCTAATATTATTGCAATGCCATTATTTTCAGAAATAGTTTCTTCTCTCCAAATGTCGGCGCCTATTTTTTTAGGAAAGTCATCATTTTCACTACTAGCCCAGAGATAAGTTTTTTCAGGAGGGATAGAATCTTCATTACTAAAAGATACTATGCTAGTTCGTGTTCCGGAAGATGTTTTTTTGACAAGTTTGTATTCATTAAGATTGAGCTCATTTTCTGTTGTATTAGTGATTTCAATAAAATCTTCATCAGTCTTACCAGCTCCGCCACTAAATTGAACGTTTGTTATTTTTAAAATTGGTTCGGCTTTGCAAATTTTCCCCCAAATAAAAAAGCTAGCTATTGAAACTAGCCAGAAAAAAATAACCAAAACAAAGATAGATTTATTTTTGTTTTTCAAAAAAGACATTAAAAACTTTCTAAGTTAACTTAATTCATCGTGAATTTCTCTTCTAATTGCTGCGCCTAGATCTCGAGCTTCTTTCTTCTCATAGTTTTTCTGGAGATTCATAATTAAATCTTTAATGGCATATGGGTTGGGGACGTGTTTAAAAACAAAGCGTTCCTTTTCAGCAGCGGTTTGAATAAAGAGGTCTCCATAATTCAGAAACGTTGGAATGATTCCAGACACTTCTACGGTTACATCTTGAATGTTCTCCAGCTTTAATTCACTAATACTGCGGAAAAATAAACCTTTTTGTTCGACATTAACAATTCTTTCATTGGTGACAATCCAAACATCAAAGTAATAATCAATCCAAAGGATAAAAGCGAGCATCCAAGTAATGAGTAGAAAAAAGTTTTGCAAAAAAGAAAGTAGACCAGAGCTAACGAGATTATCTAGATTGGGGAAAAATTGAGGACCCAAAAAGAAGCTACCAAGCAAAAAAAGAAGCATAGCAAAAATAACCAAAAATTGACTTAAGATATCAAACCAGTGACGATGAATAACCATGAGTATCTTCTCATTTAATTTTTGCCCTTTGAAATGATATCGATTAAAATGTTCCATAATTAAAGAAAGTTAATTTTATTAGGAAATGCATTTTCCAAAGCTATTTTCCAATCAACTATGGAAAATAAGGTGATATTTGAAATAATTAAAATAACAGAGCCGATGGTGAAAATGTAAACCATAATACGACTAAATTGCGTGTTTACGGAGTAGTTAATTAAATGATAAACAATAAAAATATAAAAGACGAGATTCATTAAAACAAGCAAGGCATAAAATGAATAGACAATAGCGAACATATATTAAATAAAAAAAATTAACTTAAAAGTGGAGGCTATTATTGGGAAATTCTATGCCAAGATGTTTATAGGCTGATTCAGTAGCGGTTCTTCCGCGAGGAGTTCTTGCGAGAAAACCGATTTGTAAAAGGTATGGCTCGTAAACATCTTCAATTGTTTTAACTTCTTCAGATGTTGCTGCGGCAATTGTGGAAAGTCCAACAGGACCACCAGAAAATTTTTCAATAATGGTGCGTAAGATGTGTCTGTCAGATGGTTCGAGGCCAATATGATCAACATCAATCATTTCTAATGCTTCACGGGCATGAGCACTATCAATCGAAGGATAGTTTTTGATTTGAGAAAAATCACGCACGCGTTTCAAAAGTCGATTGGCAACACGAGGTGTGGCACGTGAACATTTGGCGATTTCAGAAATACCGGAATCTTCCATGGGAATTTCCAAAATGCGTCCCGAGCGTTCTAGGATACGTTTGATCTCATCTTGTTCATAGAACTCCAGGCGATGAATGGCACCAAAGCGGTTGCGCAAAGGATTTGAAAGTGAGCCTAGTTTGGTTGTTGCGCCAATGAGAGTGAATTTTGGTAAGTCCAGTTGAATTGTTCGAGCTGATGGTCCTTTGCCAATAATAATATCTAACTTATAATCTTCCATAGCCGGATAAAGAATTTCTTCAATAGATTTATTAAGTCTGTGAATTTCGTCAATAAAAAGAATGTCACCATCTTGCAAGTTAGTTAGAATCGAGCCAAAATCTCCCACGCGCTCGATCGCTGGGCCAGAAGTGGTTTTGATATTTACGCCTAATTCTTTAGCAATGATGTTGGCAAGGGTAGTTTTTCCGAGTCCCGCTGGTCCATAAAGCAAAACGTGTTCAATTTGTTCTTGACGTTTTTTGGCTGATTGAATTAGAATATCAAGATTTTTTTTAACTTTCTCTTGTCCGACATATTCCTTGAAGCTTTGTGGTCGTAGCGTGTTATCCAGGGTTATATCCTCAGATTGTTCATGTGAATTAGTGATCATAGGGTAATTTAGGGAATATTAGCTAGTTCTTATAAGTAAAGTATACACTAAATAACCGCATTTGACAAAAAGCAAAAACTATGCTAAATTGGCTAGTCATTGCTTTTTGTGATTTTTTCCTAAAAGCAGTGGCTAGCAGTAAATTGCAGGCAATTGGTGACTTCTATCTTTTGTCATCAATATTGGGAACTTTTTTCAAGACATGGGTAAGGTGGTTTTTTCGCTCTTAGTGAACTGGCTGCGTTATACCTCGATTTTGTTCCTTTTCTCAGGCTCCTAGTTTGAGATTTTTGCCTGCAGATTAGTGTCTGAACCACGTGATTATCACTGAAGTCATTGATTTCACGTGAAATATTAACAAGTTTTTTGACAAAAGAAGGAGATAGATATGTATGCGATAGCCACCGTGATTGGAAGTTTAATGGTTTATGGTTGTTGTTTGTTTTTAGTCTTGCCCTCTATATCTGAGACCAGTAAAAAAATAATCTTAATAACATTAATAATTGGTTTCGTTATTGCTCTGTGGAGCATAATGGAAATGGGACACCACAACAACATGGAAAAATTCTCCAAAGGAATCAGCCACGAGCATCGATTGTCAATCTCAAAATTCGAGTTCAAAGGCTGCATCATTCTTGATGAGGATGGTGATGTTGTTTCCGTGGAGTTGATTCCGGGAACGACTGTTCCGGCTGAGTAATGAAAAACAATTTTTCTGATAAAAGGGGGAGGATGCTATGATAGACTATCCGAGGATAGCAGTTAAGATGGGAATTGTGGTGTTTGGTTGCATGATCGTTTATCTGATCGATTATGCATCAGGATTTCAGACGGCCATCGAGAATGTTTCAACAGCAGGAAAGCTTTCCCACGAATTGATTTTGATTGTGACGGGGTTCGTCGCATGTAAAATAAATTTTTGAAGAGCGGAGGAGGAAGCAATGCGTATCGCTGGTTATTTTCTGGGAATGATGCTGGTTGGGGCAATTGGGAGTTTTTTCTCATATTTTTCCTGGCCATTGTTCTTTTTTGTGGGAGTGTTTTTTCCGTTTACATTACGGAGTGAGCCCACAGAAAAAGCAGTACTGATACTTTCTATTGTTGCCATTGGATTAGGAATCGGCAACGCGCCGATATGGATTGCGTTGCAAAAAAACGATATAATTCAATCGGCAAAAGACGTCGTCTATATTGGCCCTACGATTTTTCTTGTGGGAGCCCTAATCTCGCTGGCCGTGATGAAGGCCAGGGAAAACAAAGAAAGGGGATGGAAATGAAAAAAATAACGCTGATGCTGATGATTGTTGTTCTTGGTCTGGGTTTTGCGGGCTGTGATAATGGCTCGCGGATAACGATAGATGAAATAGATGTGGGAATAATTGTTACCATCTCTCGTTCAGTAATGTTTCTTGATGACCCTGTCTTGGTTGTCGTATGTGACGAGGCCTCTATGGATTATGAAAAACAGATAATATTCATAAAAGGTTTACGGAATTTATCGGGCAGGAATTGTTACGAGGGTTTCCTGAGTAGCTGGGTGCTGAAGGAAATAAAATGGACCACTACAGGAATGGAAATCCAAATTCCCGATGACGCTGATTACGATATTAACATAGGCGGTCGGCAATATAGAATCCTTAAAAAATAAATAAGATCAGGATTGAGGACCTGACAAAAAAGGGCTAACCCGAATGGGAAAGCCTTTTTTAATTGTCTGAACCATATGATTAGCACATGATTATCCTGATTACACTGAAATTTTAATTACTTTATATATCTTTTCACTTCTAAACTTTTTGCTCCAAAATTTATAAGAAGTCCAATTCTTACTTTATAAGCCTCGATATAATTTATAAGTTGAGCAATATTAACATCTTCTAATTTTGTAATAGCTTTCAATTCAACCATAATATCTTGATCAACTAAAAAGTCTACCCTTCTATTTCTAATAAGATTATCTTCATAGTATGTATCCATTTCTTTTTCTCTTTCGAATTTCAAGTCTTCTTTTCCAAATTCAATTTCCAGAGCTCTTTGGTAAATTACTTCTTGAAATCCGTTACCTAAAAAACGATGGACTTTATGTGCGCAACCGATAATTTTAGCAGTGACGTCTGGTTTATAATATTTATTGTTAATATAGTCGTTCATAAAAATTCAAGTGTGTTCATGTGTTAATCAGTGCGAATCAGTGGTTCAGACTAAAGATCCGTAACCCTCTCCACCTCTTCTAAAGTCGTCTCACCTTCCAAAACTTTCAAAACTCCATCTTGAGTCATTGAAATCATACCTTCTTCAATGGCTTTGTCTTTTAATTCTGATGTAATTGCTCCGCGCATAATTTCTGCTTGAATTTCTCGCGACAAGACAAAAACCTCGCTGATAGTTGTGCGACCTTTATAACCAAGATGGTTACATTTTTCACAGCCATTTGGTTTGTATATTTCATCAGTTTTAGGAATTTCTACTTTAGCGTTTGAACTGATTGTTTTTAGGACACCTTCAATTTTTTGTTTTTCTTCTTCAGTTGGGGTGATTTTAGTTTTGCAGGTGCAGAGTTTGCGAACTAAACGCTGAGCAATAAAGGCATTGACAGCGGATGTTACATCTTGAGGGTTAACTCCCATATTAATTATACGAGTAACTGTTCCGGCGGCGTCATTGGTGTGAATAGTGGAAAGCACGAGATGGCCGGTCAGCGCAGCTTGCACTGCAACTTGGGCGGTTTCATCATCACGAATTTCACCGATCATCATAATGTCAGGATTTTGTCTGAGTAGTGATCGTAGAGCTGTAGAAAAGGTGTAGCCTTCTTTTTCATTGATTGGTGTTTGCAAGATGCCTTCCATTTGATATTCAATCGGATCTTCAACAGTAATGATTTTTATCTTTGGGTTGTTGACATAATTTAAAATAGCATAAAGCGTTGTCGTTTTTCCACTACCAGTTGGTCCAGTATTAAGCACAACCCCATTTGGCTTAGAAATTTCATGTTTTATTCTATCCAGATTTTGCTTTCTGATTCCTAGTTTATCCAGATTTAATTCAACGGTTGATTTACTAAGCAAACGCATTACAATCGTTTCTCCATATCCACCAAGAATAATAGAGACGCGAATATCAACTGTTTTTTCTTTTAAACTTTCTATTTCATCATCGAAAACAACACTGAAACGACCATCAATTACGCCTTGGCGCACCTCAGTCTTCACTCCACTTAAGAGTTTAATTTGTCCTATGAAAGTAGTGTATTCAGTGAGGGGGATGACAGCGATTGTTTGTAAGATTCCATCAACTCGGAAGCGAATTTTGACATCATTTTTTTCTGGTTCAATATGGACATCGCCAACACCCAAAATTTGAGCAGCAGAAAAAATAATTTTTATAATATCAATAATCTTGGTTTCAGAAAATAATGTTTGCAGTTTAGAAAAGTCATCAATATTTTCCAGCGCTTTTTCATAGAAGTCTTTTTTGATAGTTAGTGTGCTTCCAAGTAATTGTGACATTAATTTTTCATATATATTTTCCAAAAATTCTCCTTGTCCAGTTTCTTTTTTCACTTCATCAATAGAAGTTATTCCACTAATTGCTTTTAGAATGCCATCTTGAAGCATTGTGACCATACCTTCTTCTAAAACTGACATGGTGATTTCAGTTTCTCCGGCCAAGTCCATAATCAGTTTTTCTGTTTCGGGACTGATTGTGAACACTTCAAAAATACCAATACGACCTTTGTATCCAGTATTATTACATTTAAGACAGCCCTTTGGTCGATAAAGCTTGGTGATATCTTTGGGAATTTCCACTTTAGCGCGAGGCGAAATAATGGAAAGAATTTTTTTAAGTGAGTCAATTGTTTCTTTGGCAGGAAAGTATTCTTCTTTGCAGGAACATAATTTTCTCACTAGACGTTGAGCAATAATAGCGTTAACGGCAGGGGCAATAAAAGAAGGCTTTACTCCCATTTCAATTAAACGAGGAACGGAAGCAATGGCGCTGTTAGTGTGAAAAGTGGATAATACAAGATGGCCGGTAAGTGCTGAATTGATTGCAATATCAGCTGTTTCATCATCACGAATTTCACCAACAAGAATTATGTTAGGATCTTGACGAACAATAGCACGAAGTCCATTAGCAAAAGTGTAGCCGCGATCTTTTTCAATTTGAGTTTGAGATATTCCCTTTAATTGATATTCGATTGGATCTTCAATGGTGATAATTTTTTTGTCTGGCGTATTGAGTTTGTTGATGATGGAATAAAGAGTGGTCGTTTTTCCACTACCGGTTGGTCCAGTTGTGAGAATCATTCCGTTAGGGGCTTGGATTTGTTTTTGAATTGTTTCATATGCCAATCCTTGGAGACCCAAAACTTCAATATCAACATGCGCAGCAGCAGGGTCAAGCATTCTAATCACAAGTGATTCTCCATAATTCCCGGGAATAGAAGATACGCGAGTATCAATTTTTTTATCGCCAATATTTATAGCAAAAGTTCCATCTTGAGCAATATCATTTAAGTTTAATTTCATACCAGCCATCATTTTTATTCTTGATATGATGCTCCTGTAGACATTAATAGGAAAAAAAGCTACATCTTGCAAAACTCCATCCACACGATAACGTAAGCGAAAGTCATTTTCTTCTGGTTCAAAATGGACATCAGATGCGCCGAGTTCAGTTGCTCCGGCCATAATAATACCAAGAACTTGAGTAACAGGAAGTTCTTTGATTCTTTCTTTTAACATAACTAAATCTCTAAGGGATTTTTCAAAATTGGAGGCATAACGGTCGTTGATATTTAGGCTGAGTTGATCAAGAATTTCTGTAAAAACAATTTTTTTATATTTTTCTAGAATTTTTTCAAAATTATAATGTGAAACAACGAAAATCTTAGCTTCAAGCCCAAATTCTTTACAAAATTTGTTTATAAATTCTTTAGTTTCTGTTTTGGATGGATCCGTTGAGACTATGGTAATAATGCGTCCTATTTTTTGAATAATAGCGACGCTTAATCTTCTTGCATCTTCTTCCTCGATGAGTTTTAAATTATCCAAAGAAACCGGGACGATATTGGTATCAATATAGGGGAGATTAAGTGTGGCAGCAAAACGTGACGCTTCTTCTTCCTCGGACTTGTGGCGCATGGTCGAAACGAGTTTTTCAGAAACAGCTTTTTTCGAAGCATTATCCCCAGTAGCTTTTTTTGTAATTTTTATCATAATTTTGTTTTCAATAAATAGTTTACTTAAATTCATTCTAGCATGAAAAACGAAAACTAAAAAATAAAAACCCTATTTTTAAGGGTTTTTAAAAAAGAATATTAAATATGTAAGAGAATTAGAGTAGGATGTTGTCTAATTTTTCAAGAATAAGTCTTGTGGCAAGATTTAAATCACCTTGAGCGCATTTGATTTCTAATAAATCTTGCTTGTGTAAGGCGCCAAAATTCAAAGCTATTTTTTGTGAAATCTCAAGACTGGTCGTTTTGATAATTGCTACAGAACTTTCCGGCTTATCATTATAGATGATCATAAAAATTTGTCCGTCAGTATAGTTTTCTTGAAGTTTTTCTAAAATTATGGGTAAATTCTCTGAAGTGGAGCGACTTTGAACAAAATCTTCAATCGACAGTGTTGTCCAGGCTAGTTTATGTTTTTCCTCCCAATTTAATTTGCTCATGACGCGACCAAGTAATTTGAGAATATTTAATGGTTGTGTTTTATACATAAAACGAATAATGCCTTGTTGATCAGCTCCTTTATCCATCAATTCAGCTGCATTTAGAAGAGCTTTTGGAGTGGTGTTTTTTCTTTGAAAATTATTAGTCGCTCCTATAATTCCGGTCAAAAGGCAAGTGGCAATGCCCTCATCAAGAATATTGCTGTCTATATTTTCCAAAGCAGTTTTTAGAATTTCAGCGCAGGATGATGCCTTTGAATCAACTAAATTTATTTGACCAAAATTTTCATTATTACTACGGTGATCAATGTTGACAATTGGTACTTCAAAAAAAAGATCAGAATTATTAATATATACCTTTCCTAAATTTTCCAAGTCCGGACTATCAAGAACAATAATTAGGTCATATTTAAATTTGGCGAGAATAAATGAAAAATCACGTGGATCAATCGAACCCTTTTCAGGAGTAAGATAGACATTAAAAAAATCGCCAACTGTTTCTTGGCGCAAGCCGGTAATTTTATTTCTAGTAGTATTAAAAGATAGAACAAACTCTCTTGCTCCAGAAATAGTGGAAATGACATTTTCTGGCCTAGGAAGAAAGGCAACTTTATTTTCATCTTGATCCGGAGAAACAATGGTTGTTTTAATATTTTTTTTGCTCAAAAAAATAGACAGCGCCCACGCACTTCCGATAGCATCGAAGCTGGGATTTTCAGGAATAAAAATAATAATCTCTTTTGAGCTATCAATGAATTTATGCAGTTGTTCTTGTGGCAATAGGCTCATAGAATAACAAATAGTTGGTTTTTTTAGATTGATAGTATAAAATAGCAAGTATTGGAATTTATGTCAAATTAGGTTAAAATAGAAATATGCAAAAAATATTCATTACTAAAAAATCAAGAGAAACGCAAAATTTGGGCAAACTTTTAGCTAGGGAATTGGATGGAGGAGAGATTATTTGCCTTTCTGGTGAACTTGGTGCTGGCAAGACAACTTTCACGCAAGGACTATTGGAAGAATTGGGTGCTGAAAAGCCCTACACAAGCCCAACTTTCATTGTGATGAAAGAATATATACTAAAAAGATTTAATGCGAAGAAGGCTAGGATTGAAAAAGTATATCATTTTGATGCTTATCGCGTTGAAGAAATTGATTTTCTAAATCTTGGCTGGGAAGAAATAATGATTGATAAGAAAAACATATCTATTATAGAATGGGCTGATAAGATAAAAAAAGTAATTCCCGCTCGAGCAATTTGGATTAATTTTGAATGGTTAAATGAAAAGGAGAGAAAGATTGCTCTAGGTGAATAAAAAAATTTTGGAACTCATACATTAAATTGACTTTTTCGATTAAATGTGCTTGAATACATGGTCAGACTTAACGAGTCAATGGCGGGTTGTTTAACAATTTATTTTTTAATATCTATAATAACAGCAAAGGAGAAGGATTATACAGGTATTCAGTGATAAAGATGGCTGGGATCATATCATGAGAGACCCGGAATATTATAGGGCGCAAGTCGGTCAGTATGAGTTGGTCGTGAATGTTGAACGATTAGAAGCAGTGATTTTTACTAATCACTATGGAGGCAGAATGATATATGAAGCCCTTGGAAGATTTTCTTCAGTTAAAAAATCCAAGAAGGCATTGATAAAAAGAATTACAACTATTGTTACCAAAGAGTCGGCAAAAATATTTACTGCACTTGATCGACTGAATTCAAAAAAGATTGTCACGAATAAAAGGAGGAAGATCAAATGAAAGAATTTGAAAGGAGACCGCGCATACTTATTGGCGAGCCTTTAAGCGTGGTAGAGTCCAATATGTTCAGGGTCTTGAATGATGTCTTTTTGTTGGATAACGAGAGCAGTTTGAAGATGTATGACTATGTTCAGGCTATGTCAGGCGTTGACATTGCGATGCAATGCTTAGCAAGCTTGAGCCACAGAAATACCTTTGATCTTATAATTATGTCCGGATATAGAGGCTCAAGTGATAATATGCGGATCAATACGGAAGATACCGTTGAAATGATACGCACCTTAAAGGCGTACCAAAATGTGCCAATTATTATCATAGATCATCAATGCTACTCTGGTACGTATCAGCGGATAGGCGTAACCGCTTGGATTGGGGTTAATGCTAGTCACGATGAATTCGTGACTGCGATAAAGGCTTCCATGCAAGTGGGGCAAAAAAAGGCTCCAACACAAACATCGGGGGAAAATTGGAAGCTCGTAGGCTGGCTATAAAAAGAAGTGAATTTCAACAGAATGATTGCGGTAGGAGTTTATTTAAATTCCTGCCGTTTTTTATATCCTTCGCCCGATAGCTTTTTAAAATCGACGCGTTTAAAAACAAGCAACTTGCCAAAATCATAAAGCTATGCTAAAAAGAATAGACAAGTAGGTTATAAATAATTCTAAAAAACTATGCCAATTAAAAAAGCAGCTAAAAAGTATATGCGGGTAACGGAGCGAAAAACCGAAAAAAACCGCAAAATTAAGGGAGCTTTCAAAAGCGCAATAAAATCAACTAAAGAAGCAATTGCTAAAGTTGATATCGCTAAAGCTCAAGAATCTCTCAAGAAGTCAATCAAGGCTTTGGATAAAGCTGGACAAAAAAAAGTTTTACATAAAAATACAATTGCCAGAAGAAAATCCCGTTTGAATAAGCAAGTAAAAGCCTTGGCGTTGAAAAAATAGTCTTCATGAAAAAAATAAATCCGCAGGGAAATGTTCTCCTGCGGATTTTTATTTGATTTTATTTTATATAATCTGACTTAAAATCATAAGCTGTATATCCCTGGCGAATACAGTCTTAAGCAACAATGAGACTTCATTGCCCTCATCTATAATTTCAGGTGGAACAAATATTCTAAAGAAAGGCGCTCTCAGTCTCAATATTGGTCTACTGCACCATATTGTTTTTGGCATTATAGAAACAGACACGTCTCTTTTGAAGATATCTCTTTTTCCAATAATTTCAATAACTCCTTCCCTTACTTTTCTTGCCTCTAGCCAAGTAAACCCATGAATCTCGATGCTCATCATAGCTCCATTCCTCCTTTTTAAAATTACAAGCAAGTTTACATATCAACATACTTCAAATTATTTTTAATTTGATAGCCTATTATAGGAAAATAGATATAAAATGTCAATTTTTTTCGTCAATAATGACGAGCATACATTATCCTTTCTATGGAGATATCCTTGACAATTGAGTTTTATTTTTATATAATGACGACAAATAATTCGTCATTTAATTTAGCATTATGAAAATAGAACACATTTTAGAAAAATTTGGTTTTTCCCATAATGAAGCAAAAATTTATTTGGCTTCTTTAGAATTAGGCACATCCTCTGCGCAAGACATTGCTAAAAAAGCTAATCTAAAACGAACCACTGCCTATTCTGTTTTGGGTTACCTTGTAAATCGTGGAGTTGTAGGAAAAACTATAATAAAAAATAAAACTAAATTTGTAGCTGAACCTCCGGAGAAACTTTTAAGCATAGCTGGAGAAGTTCAAGCTGAAATTAAAAAAAACCTACCTCAGCTAGAAGCGATCTATAATAAAAATGAAACTAAACCTAAGATTCTTTTTTTTGAAGGAGAAAATGCGATTCACAATATTTACGAAGATACCCTCAGGGAAAAGCCAGGAGAAATTTTAGAATGGAATACTAATGCTTTTTTTGAACGTTTTCCTAGGGATTATAATTACATTGAAAAACGTACTAACTTAAACATTAAGGCGCGTCGTATTGCTGGACAAGGATCTTTGTGGGATACAAAGCATAAATTCTTAGATAAAAAAGAGTTATCAGAAACAATTATTGTTTCTGAAGAAATTTTCAATCCTCAAATTGAAGTAAATATATACAAAAACAAAGTCGCTTTTATGAATTATACGGAAAATATGTCAATAATTATTGAAAGTAGAGTTATTGCAGATGCTATGCGTCAAGTTTATGAGTTATCATGGAGTGGAGCAAAAGTATATTCTAAAAATTTAATCTGATTTAAAGTTCAACTATAAACTTATCCAAGGCTAGTTTTGCATCCAGTTTCCCCGTTTTTATGTTAGTGTCAATTTCGCCTAAGTTTTTGTAGATTACTTTTAAATTATGAAGGCCGAAATTTCTTGCCTGAGAAAAACTTTTTTTCACTACATAGGGATGGAGCTTTGTAATTTTAGCAATTTCAAATTCATTAAATATTTTATTTTCTTGCAATGCTGAAATGCGCAAAAGATTTCGAAATTGATAAACAAACATAGAGAAAAGATAGAATGGATCGTCGCCACGTTCAAGATGTTGACGAAGTAATTTTAGTGCTAGCTTTTTATTTTTGCCAGCCAAAGCTTCAATCGTTTTGAAAATATCATTATCCAAATCAGCTTTTGTTAGTGAATCTATTGCTATATCATCAATCGTTTTTCCATATGAAAAGCTGATTAATTTTTCAATTTCTTGGCTTAGGATAGCTGTGTTTCCATTTGTATAGACGACTAATTTATCCAGGGCTGTTCTCGAAATTTCTGTATTTGAATTCGACTTTTTAATTTTTTCCAATACCCATTGATTAATTTTTGGTCCAATTAATTTTTCAAAATTCTGCTTTTTGGCGTTTAAAAGTAGGAACTTAAAGAGGGCATTATTTTTTCTCGGAATTTGTTCCTCCCAAAAAATAACCACACAATCGGTGTTGCTTTTCAACGTGTCAATATTTTTTTTCAAGAAGTCTAGAATTTTTTTTTGCTCTTCGCTTATAGAGTGAGAAATAACTCTTTTGAGAATTAGTAATTTTTTAGAAGAAAATAATCCAGTATTGCGCATATTATCTTCAATTTTTTCTAGAATTTTTTTTTCTTCTTGTGCATCAAAAGAAGACAAACCCGCTCCGGATTTGTCATTCATTTGAAACTTATTTTTTATTTCTAAGACTTTTTCATAAGAGCGAAAAGAATCTTCTCCATAAAGAAAGAAAAGCATAGTATGTTTTTTAAAACTAACTTATTTCCCATCTTAATGCTTGCCCTGGCTCTAGAATTTCTACCCAAATTTGGCCTGGAACAAATTTCATTTCCTGTCCACTTGCATCATAGAAAAAAAGCTTGCTATCTATTTTCGAACGGTCTTTTTTCCATGTTCCGGTATATTCTTTTCCGTTTAGATAATAATGCGCTTCTCCAGAGTCAGATTCGTCATACCAAGGATCACCAATCTGGACATTATTATATCTTCCGCTAATACTTTCTACACCGGTATTTTTAACTGCTTCAACATTTTCCCAAGGATTTTGTAACCCCAGTGCTTTATAGTCTTTTGTATTAACTATTTGCTCAGATTTAGCGAACATTACCACGATGTTTTTTGGAGCAATTCTCTGATTATTATTTCTGTCTGTGTCAGCTGCTTCTCCCCAAGTTCGAAGATATGAATTAGAATTTTTATCATAGTCATACTCTGCGTCATATGGCTTAGCGAAAGCTACTCGAAGATGTCCACCATTTGGTCTCTGATCAATAGGGGTTTCGGCTTGATGACGATAGCCAGAAAATTTATTTGTCATATCTAATTTTAAATTATTCATAGCTGATAAGGCTTTTTCTCCTTTGATGTGTCCAGTATCTTCCATTCTCATATTTCCAGAAACCGGCCAGCGTTCGCAATAGCTAGTGTTCATGCAGTCAATATGGTCGATTACATTTTTACTTAAAAGATCGAGTGCAAAGTGTGATCCTCCCCAATGAATGAAAAACGCGTTAAGTCCGCTTGCAAGAGCAATATAATCATGGCGAGAACTGCGAATAGCTCCGATTTCTTTAGGAATATTACAAATATACACTCCCATAAGCCTAGTGACTGATGAAGTGTAGGCTGGCATTTCAATTACCATATCAGCCTCGGAAAAACCGGCTGCTGGACGGGCTTGTATGTCAGATGGCTGCATAACTGCAATTGGTCTGCGATTCCAATTTTCACAACTTAAACCAGAGATTGGACTAACCGGACCAGTATTGATTAATTCAGGAATTTGTTCATCTTGATTTAGATTAATCTGTTTGCTAATTATTGTTTTAGCGCTTCTCTTTGAAAAAAAGTAGCTGCCTGCTCCGACAATCAGAATTGCAATAATAACAATAATGACTTTTTGTTTTTTGCCCATTTTTTATTTAGGGTTAATGAATTATATTTTAATTATACATCAAATAGACGGTTTGACAAAAATAGTCATAAAATGGCTTCAAGTTAGAGAATAAAGAAAAAAGAAATAATAAAGTTTTTTATTTCTGACAATTTGCGCAATAAAAAACACTGCGTTGCGCCATTTTTTTGCGTAGAAGAATATTTCCACATTTTGAGCAAGGCGTTTTGTCTTTGCGATAAACTTTAAGCATTTTTTGAAAATGTCCCGGCGCTCCAGAAGAATCACGATAGTCACTGTCAGACGTTCCTCGCATTTTTATGGCCAGTTTTAATATTTTCTCAGTGTTTACGAAGATTTTTTTACGTTCAATTTTATTTAAGCTTTCATTTTTTCGTTCTGGCAAAACCCCGGAAGCAAAAAGAATTTCACTGCGATAGATATTGCCAATACCAGAAATAATGCTTTGATCAAGAAGAAAAATCCCGATTGGCATTTTAGGTTTTGCGTTCAAGAGTTGATTAAATATTACGAATGTAAATTTTTTATCCAAAGCATCAATGCCAATTTTTTTGTCTGCGAGATAATTTGAAATTTCATTAGTGTCAAATAATGTGATAGTGGCGAATTTACGCAAATCAGAAAATTCCAAAGTTTTATCTTTATCTAATTTCCAAATATGATGAATATATTGATTGACTTTATCAGCAAAGTTTTTTTGGTTAAGTTTTTTTGATTTATCTTTAACTAGGAGATGTCCAGTCATGCGCAAATGAATATGTAAAGTTTTATTGTCAGAAAGATTGATAAGGATGTTTTTACCAACTCTTTCTGCTTTGAGAATTTTTTTTCCGCGCATTTCACGTTTAAATTTTTCTAGCGTGGAGCCTTTAATAGCTTTGGAAAAATCAGACCAAAAATCAGTGATTACGGCACCTTTAATTTTTTTATTCAAATCAGAAATGATTGTTTCAACTTCGGGTAGTTCCGGCATAATATTATTTTAGGGGGATTATTTTTTGGGATATTATTGCGAATGATCACATAGCCCGTCCTTTATTAGTGATAAAATTCTAGCATAGTTAGATGTTTATGTCAGTTTTGATCCAAATTTTTTGTTTGACAAAATCTTTTAAATACTCTATATTTACACGTCGTTCATTGACAACCGAATTTATCTCTCCTTTTTCCATTTACCCCTTATTTTCGGGAATAATCCTTGATTTAAGGGGTAAATGAAAATTAACTTTATTATTTTAAAAACTAAAACAGGGAGAAAGATTCATGAAAAAAACGACTTTAGTTATGGCAGTATTGGCAATCGTTTTGTTGGTAGTGACCCCGGCTTTTTGTGAGGAAACTCATCAGTATATCCTGGCCGCAAAATTTGTAGGACCTGATACGACCTGCGATTACTACGTCGTCATGCGAGCTCCCAAAGGTCAATTTTTCCTGGATGCAGAATGGGAATTTGCTGGATTCTTGGTCTACGTTCCCATGCAGTCGCCGAAAGGAAGAAATTTGATTCTTAAAGATGATTGGTTCTATGAATTCAGGGGTACTGGCATCAAGGAGGCTCCAAAAAAAATATGGGTAAGCGGTAAAGGCGAGATCTATTTCGTCTTCTCTGATTATTCAGTTGTTTCAAAAGAGGCTGACAAGGGTACGACCACGTATGTTTCAGAGTTTCTTGTCACCAAAAATGACTCCGCGAAAGACAGATTTCTTGTATGTATAATCGTCCATCTTTCGCTCAACAGAGGCCAGCGAAATATTTTCGAACCGCTGACAGAAATCGAGAGCTTGTTTAAATAGCAACGCTGCTCCCAAAAAAAATATTCGAAAAAAATTCGCACTCAGGAAAAAATCCTTGGGTGCGTTTTTATTTTGTAAAAAAGTATTGGTATTAAAAGATTTTTCTAAACTCTTCGACAGAAAGACTCATTTCCTCTTCGGTTAAATTTTTTAATTCCAGGCTTGTTTGAAATGAATTAAGTCTAATAATAGTATGATAGTATAAATTGATCTAGAATTTGATTTAATAAGTTAGACTGATTCTTGTTTTATAAGTCTTGATATTTTCCAAAAATAATCAAATTGAGCTTTCAGAGTTTGGGCAAGTTCTCGGCTGTCAATAATCATGCCGTAATTTTCCCTATCGGAAGAAATGAAGGCTACTTTGTCGCCATAAATCGCATAACCTAAAGTCTGATCGATATTTTCCGGTAAAATTTTTATCCTGCGCAAAGATTCTTTCTCGTTCCAAGGCCCAAGCAAGGGATATTTTTTTATATCAATTTTTCTTTTTGGTGGCCAAAGTATATTTGTCCAAATTTTTCTTCTTACCCTTTCTTCATTAAAATTTTGCAGAACCTCTTCCGGAATTACTTTCAGCATTTCTTTGAGAGGCCAGAACCAATAAGTTTCCTTTTCTCTTGATCTCAAAATATCGCGCAAAATTGATTTGGCAGCATCTTTAGTGGAATAGTGGATTAATTTTGGCTGATAAGTGGCTCCATAATCTTTATTTTTAAATGCCTCAGAAAAATTTTCCCGGGCCTTTTTCATTTCTTCAATTTTTTCATTATAAATGCTTAGAATATTTTCCTTATCTTCAGCATAAAAAACTGCCCCGGTTTCTCCCACGCCTTTTTTTGCCAACCCTTTTTCAATCAAAGATTCTATATGACCATAAATTGTAGGACGAGGCAGATTTAACTTTTTACTCAAACCCAAAACGCTCGCGCCTTTTGATTCCTCCAAGAGCGCCAGGAAAGTTCTGGCTTCAAAATCCGTGCAATTGATTTTTTCTAAGATTTTTATTATATCCATATTTTTGCTTGTTCGTCGGATGACGACAACATATTTACATACATTGGATATTATAGTATATTCCCTTGATTGTCAACGATTGGCGTTTGGCAAAGTTATTTAAAAACATAACGAACAATCTATTTAGAAATAGGAGATAAAAAATGATAAATGAACTGAAAATAACGTTTAGCAGTGAAGGTACAACCCGACTAATAATTATCCTTGAAAGTAAAACTGTGAAAGAGATACGAAAAGAAAAATATGGTAATTTTAGTAATAAAGTGACAAAAAGAAATATAGTCATGAAAATACCCAGGATAAGACTTTTGTTTTTATATCAAGAACTCCGTCGTCTTTGTAAGGATATTTTAAAAGGAGAAAAAAGATCAACTATTATTTCAAGCCTCGAAATAATATGGGAATGGTTGACGTTAGGTTTAATGGAAAACTACAGAGAGGCCGTATGCTGGCACAAAACAAAACATCCTTTACTGACAAAGTTGTATTTTTCGCTCGGATTTATAAATTTCTACCGCTTTGAAGAAGGCGCTGGCAAAATAAAATTCGATTATCAAAGAGGAAATGTCAAAAAAAGATTTACTTTTGGAAAACTTTGGGAAATAGTTGCAAAAAAAGAATACCGAGAAGAAATAGGTGCAGTCGGACACACTTTTTCTAACCCCGAAAATTTTTCCTATCATAAAGGCAAGCTAACATTATTGGATTACGGTGCAAAAGGAGTGTTGGAATTATTGGAAAAATCAGGAAATCAAATAATTGATGACCTGATGGCAACTATTGAGGAAAAGCCAAGGAGATAAAAATGAAAAAAATCAGTAAATCAATAAAAATTCGTATAGAGATAATCATGGTTTGCGTAATTACCTTGGGGTCAATTAGTTTTTTATCAGAAGACCCCTATATACGTTTTTTCTCAGCTTTTTATTCAACAATGCTAATAGCTATTTTCATAGCGTTCTCTCTGGATATTTTTCAGAATAAAAAAGACACCATTTTGAAATATAGGAGAAAAAAAGTGAAAAGCAAATCTAAAAAGTTCAAAGAAATCTAATAATTACTGGCGGATTAACTTGAAGGTCTGTACAAAATTGAATTGATTGAAAAGCTGGTCAATCATCCATTTATATGGTTAATTTTTCTAAAAAAATTTATAACTTAAACGACCCGGGCGATTTCATTGCGAATCGCCCGTTTTTTTATTATCAAAATTTACTTCTCGCTTTTTCTTGCTTTCTTGTTTTTCGATTGAAAGCCTTTTTGGCTTTGAAGCGATGCGATAACCTCTAATCGCAAATCATATATAAAAACAAAATGCAAAGTGGATTAAGCCCAATGATACGCACAAATTTAAAAAGGCCTTGAGTGTTTCACTCTCAGCCTTTTTTGTGTTTATGTTATTTTCTACTTCTCATCTTTATCCTCTGACAGAAAAATAAAGGAAAAAATTTTATATAAACACGCTCCGCACCCCATGAGGGCTACCTTATATAATATATCGCTTTTTACCGCAAACATTTGATCCAATAGTGTCATTATAACTCCCATAATAATGGATACTCCAAAAGAAGCTAGTAGTTTTATTAATAGTAGGTCTCCATTCACCTTATTTCTCCTTTTCAATTAAATTTTTAAATAACTATCCTTTTTTATTAACTGTTAATACTAGCAGAAATGTAGCTATTAGTCAAAGTTATGTCCTGAAATATGACTATTTTTATTAAATTTAAAGTAATATTATTGCTTAAATTAAGCCACTATTGACTATTAAATATAAGCATGATATACTGTTGTCATAAATAACAACAATATGAATATTGAACAAGTTTTGAAAAATTATGGACTAAGCAATGAAGAAACACGACTATATCTGGCTGGTTTGAAATTAGGCGAAGCACCTCTAGCCAGAATCGCTAAAATAGCTGGGATTAAAAGAAGTTCAGCATATTTGATTGCAAAAAATCTTGAAGAAAAAGGTTTGATGGGAAATTTTAAATTACCCAATGGTTTGCGTTTTGTTGCTTCGTCACCAACTTTGCTTTCTGATCAATTAAAAAAAAGATTGAGCGAGGTCAATGAAATAATCCCTGAACTTAATGCTATTCAAAAAAACTCTTATTACAAGCCGAGAGTGACTATGTATGAGGGAAAAGAAGGTTACATTTCAATTGCCAATGAATCATTAAAAATGAACGAAACTATCCGAGCTATTGGATCTCTCAAAAAAATTTATGAAATAGTTGGGCAAGAATATGATCAAAAATACTATATTCCCGAAAGAATAAAAAATAATTCCAAGATAAAAGCTTTATATTTTGAGAAAGAAGTGGCAGAATTTTTTCCTAAAGATTTTTTTTCGAGTGAAAAAAATGCTAGCGATTTACGAGAAATAAAATTTCTACCAGCAGATTTTTATCACCCATCTTTTGTTTTAATATATCAAAATACAGTAGCAATTTTCACCTCCAAAAAAGAGCTAATTGCCGTTAAAATCGAAAGTGAAGAAATAGCTAAAAGCGAGAAAAGCAAATTTGATTTGATTTGGAGCTTAACAAAATAATCTGGAAAAGGTCGAAGCGATATATAAATAATAAATAATTTTATATCCTAAAGCTCGGATTTAGGAAATATTGGCGATAACACAAATTTAAAAAGGCTTTGAGTGTTTCACTCGCAGCCTTTTCTGGTTGTTTATATTTAGGGTTTATTTTTTATTCTTTGCGTTTTTCTTCATTCTCCTTCGGTTCCGGCTGTTGCGGTTTCTTGACTCCACCTTTACTGCCAGCCATTGATCCAGCTTCAATTTTTTTAGTACTATTTTTTTCCATGTTACAATCCTCCTTTATTTTTTGTTTTTAGATAATGGGCAAAATGAGTTTTGCCCCAGACAAAATTTGAAACATTTTTGCTCAAAACAAATATCAGGAATGTTTTTTGCCAATTTTACTATTTCATTAGCATAAGGGTTTCCATCCCAAGCCAAAATATTTTGAACATGATGGCAATTTTCCTTGTTCTTGAGATAATTTATCATTCTCATTTCCAGCGGGGTAATAGTATAGCCTTCCGGAGAAACCAGAAAAGAAATAGCGTATGACTCCATGAGATTAACAAATCGGATAAATACATTTGAAGCTAGTGGCATCACGATATAATTATCAATAAATAGATTTTCCGGCTTTATTTTCTCAATTACCATGGGGAAATTTTTAAAAGACGGTGGATATAAATCAAAAATGACTTGTTCTAATTCTAGCTTAATCGCTAATTGATTTATTTTCTTTATCATTTCAAGAAAGTCGTCATCTTCAGTCTGAATTCCTGGCGCAACAAATTCTCCTGGTATTAGAGAATGAAAAACTAACCGCTTAGCTCCCAACCGAGCCAAATACTGAACAAAATTCGGAATAGTCTGAATGTTAATAGCTGTTACAGTGGTGGAAATAAACAATTTTTCCACTTTTTTAAGAGCTATCTTTAGACCAGCCAAAGTTTTTTCAAAAGATCCTGCTCCTCGAATTTTATCATTAATTTCTTTTGGCCCCTCAAGGCTGATATCCATAAAATCCGGAATAAAATAAGGATACTCTTCGAACAAAAAAGGCAGATTAATTCCATTTGTGATAAATCCGGAATAAATCCCTTGCTTTCGAGAGCTCAATAGAATAGATATGAGTTTTTTTCTTGAATCCAGATCATATAATGGCTCTCGCCCAGAAATCACGATTGTTTTTTCTTCTTTTTTATTCCCAACTAGACAAAAGCTTTCAATGAACTTATCCCAGCCATCCCTATTGAGATATTTTTCGCAAACACTATTTTTTGGTGCCCAACCACAGTGTTTGCAACTTAAATTGCACTCCCGATTAATAACTGCCGCTACTAAATCAGGAATATCCTCAATAAGTCTTTTGGGTAATCTTTTTGTTGCCTGAAATCTTTCTAAGTCTCCTATTTTCATAGTATTCTCCCTTTTTATAAATTGTTAATGTGCATCTTTCCAATTGAAAGATAGTCTGATTGTATGTTATTTCTATATTTAGTCAATTTATTTGACAAACTAAATAATATATCATACTATATTTAAAGGTTATATTGAATAATATTATAAATTTATCGTCATTATTGACGTCATTATTATGATAACAAAAGAACAACTAGAAAAAATTGGCTTGCCTGACAGTCAAGGAAAAATTTATCTTTCCCTTCTTCAAAAAGGACCGCAATTTCTTCAGGAAATATCAAAAAATACAGGAATCAAAAGAACATCCCTATATTTAGTGATTGATCAAATGGCAGAGAAAGATTTGATTGCCATGGAGATAATCAAAAAAAGAAAGAGGTATTATATAAAAAATCCAAAGATACTGCTCTCACGAATCAAGGATCAGTATTATCTTTTGGATGCTCTAATGCCTCAATTGGAAAATGCATTTGAGCAAAAATCGGCTGGAAATAAAATAAGATTTTATGATACAAACACGGGTCTGAAAGAAACATTAAAAGAGATTATCGTTTTAAA
This sequence comes from Candidatus Moraniibacteriota bacterium, assembly GCA_049303795.1. Taxonomy (GTDB): domain Bacteria; phylum Patescibacteriota; class Minisyncoccia; order Moranbacterales; family UBA2206; genus UBA9630. The sequence continues at coordinate 19,696 of JBAQNM010000006.1, read as the reverse complement.
TCCAGAAAAAGACGAGCTATTAACAATAGAAGGGGATATTCGTTCTGCTTTCAAGTTAGGCTATGATTTTTGGAAAGACTTATTGACAGAGAAGAAAAAGCTAGGAATAAAATCCCGTACCATTATTCCTTCCAGTGAAAAAGATGAGTTTGTTATTCAAAATCACAAAATTCAAATTCGAACTAGCGCCATGTTTGATGATTTTAAAATTATGCTTTATCTATTTTCAAATAAAACTGTTGTTATGATTCCGGAAGACAGTCTGTGTATTGTCATTGAAAATATTAAAGTAAAGAATGCCTTAACGGCAATGTTTGAAATAATCTGGAAAAGGTCGAAGCAGTATGTGAATCATAGATAGCCTTTAAAAAATTGACAAACTTAAGGATATTTGCTTACATTAAGGGTCCGTTCATTGACAATTTATATAGGCAAGAAACCCGTAGCTTAACCATAAAAAGAGGATTATTATGAAAAAAATGCTTTTAGGAGGATATGCATTTTTTTTGGCAGAAATCACAGGAATTCCAAGAGAAAATATCAAAGCGCTTAGTGAAAGCGATAAGGATATTGTTAAAAGAATTCTTGATTCCCTGGGGTTTGTTGGCGATAACAATAAAAAGAGGACAAATAAGATTTCGCGAAGGGAGGTCGTAGAATTGAGATTTGGCTTGGATTGTAAAGCTCATAATTTAAGAGAAATAGCCATGATATACAGCGTAACGCCTTCAGCTGTTAGGGTGCATATAGCGGGATCAGTCCGGCGATTAAGAAACCCTCTTAGGCTGAAAAAATTGGAAAATATTGCGATAAAATCAAGGGAGTTGGAATCTGAATCTTTTGATAATTCACAGCTGGTTGTGATTGAAGACAATTATGAATTGTCAGTGAGAGTTGTAAATATCTTGAGAAATTGCAATATAATTACAATTGCAGATTTGACCAAAAAAACCGAGAGTGAACTGTTGAAAATGAAAAACTTCGGCCGAAAAGGTTTAGCTGAGCTGGGGGATGTCTTGGAAGCACATGGATTGAGATTTTCGATTTAAACTATTAATTTTAAAAAGGGAGAGGGTTATGAAAGAAGAAGCGGATGTTCTGCGGAAAAAAATCAACGGGATGAAAGATCAATTGAAGGTTCTCAAAAAAAGCGTTGAGGTGGAAGGTGAAATTACTGCGAATGATGAATTCGAGGCATTCGAAGCAAAAATTGAGGAGTTTGAAAATAGCCTGAACGCTCTTGAAGAAAAAGCGGAGAAAAGTATTGTCAGGCAAGATAAGGATCTCGCATGGTCAATAAAGCACTACCTGGATTTCCATAGCATCGAAATTTCCGGTTCCGCACAACTTCTTGATGAGAGCAGTGGCAATCCGATGGTGCCCAACAGCAAGGGGGTTTTTATTAAAAAAGTAAGCCCCACTATTAAGGCAGAAATCAGCGTAGCACCCTGCCCCCACTCAGAGATCAATCAATGGAAAAAATCCGGGGATATCTGTGAGACCTGCGGAGGACAATTCGTTGAGAAAGAAGTGTCCCAATGTGCAGATGGACAGCCGGTAGAAATGCCTGCGCACGAACGGAAAAATGTCAGAGTCTTGAAAGTATCCGGAGTTGAACTGATATTTGTTTTGAAGTAAAAACTGGTTTAAAAAAGATTAATACAAGCTTAAACGCTCAATGGCAAGGTCCGGCGAGCGTTTTTATTTTCAAAAAAGTCAATAATATTTTTTAAATCTCCCCCCAATTATCTCCAATTTCCACATTCGCCACTAGTGGAACACGAAGCGTGTAGGCGTTTTCCAGAATGGTTTTTATTTTTTCTGAAATTTCCTTGGCAACATTTTCTTTCACTTCCAAAATAATTTCATCATGAATTTGCAAAAGCATTTTCACGTCCGGATTATTTTTGTATTCTTCGTGAACTTTGAGCATCGCAATTTTCATAATATCTGAAGCGAGTCCTTGAATCGGCATATTGATCGCCATTCTTTCTGCTCCACTTTGGACTTGAAAATTAGGGGAGTTAATTTCCGGGAGATATCTGCGTCGTCCAATTTCTGTTTCCACATAACCATTGGTTTTAGCAAATTCTTTTATTTCGCGCATATAAGTGGCGACGCCTTGGAATTTTTCAAAATAAGCGTCGATGAATTTTTTAGCATCTTCTCTGGAAATTCCGGTGCGAGAAGCAAAGCCAAAAGTACCCATACCATAGATCACGCCAAAATTCAGTTCTTTGGCGGTTCGTCTGATTTTATCGGAAACTTGGGAAAGGGGAATCTTATTTATCTCCGCTGCGGTGGCGCGATGAATATCTTCGCCGGCATGAAAAAGTTCAATCATTTTTTTATCAGAACTGACATGAGCAACAACGCGCAAATCTATCTGAGAATAATCGGCGCTGATTAATTTCCAACCATCTTCAGCGACAAAAGCAACGCGCAGAAGTTGACCGAGTTCGGTGCGAATAGGAATATTTTGTAAATTAGGCTCAGAAGAAGATAATCGTCCGGTGGCCGTGACAGCTTGATTGAAAGTGGTGTGCAAGTGAGAATTTTCATCAACCATCAAAGGAAGTGTATCGAGATAGGTATTTTTCAATTTAGAAATTTCGCGGAATTCTTCAATTTTTTCCACGATTTTATGTTCGCCTTTTAATTTTTCCAACTCTGCCGAGGCAGTAGAAATGACACCTGTTTTTCCCTTCTTTAAGCCCTCTGTCGAAATTTTCATTTTTTCAAATAATACCTCAGAGAGTTGTTTAGGCGAAGCAATATTGAAAGTTTCCCCGCTTAATTTATAGATGGACTGTTCGAGTTTCGCTAGACGTTCTGTGATTGTTTCGGAGATGCCTTTGAAAATTAGCGTGTTTAATTTAATACCCCACAACTCCATTTGTCCCAAAACTTCAATCAGTGGCATTTCGATTTTGGAAAAAACTTCGGTTAAAATATTTTTTGCTTGATTATTGTTTTTGACTTGTTCTTCGCTGATTTTTTTTATTTCTTCTTCGTGAATTTTTTTTAGTTTGAAAATATAATCAGAAACGCTGCAAATTTTTCTCAGCACTTCTTCTGGCGATTCGATTTCTAATCCGAGTTGGCCTTTTTTATTTTCCATTTCCATTTCCTCGTGCAGATATTCAGAAACTAACTCACCCAAGTTTACTTTTCGGCCAGGATTGAGAAGATAGCTACTGATGAGAATATCAAAATACTCGCCGGCCAAACTTACACCCGCTTTATACAGAACCTTGAAATCATTTTTTAGATCATATCCAATTTTTTCAATCTCCGGATTTTCTATGATTGTTTTTATCTTTGAAAAAATCGCCTTGTCTTCACAGTCAAAATAGGCGACACGACCGGCTTTATAGCCCACAGAGATGCCAAGTAGTTTGGCATTAAGAGTGGTTTCACCAACTATTTTTAATTTTAAGGCGATTTCACTTTGCTCAGAAATGTTTTTTAATAATTCATCAGCATTTTTTTCTGAAACGAGTTCAAATTTAAAATCTTTCACACCAGTTTCTTTTTTAGTTTTATTTTCAGTAGCAGTCTCTCCGGCATTTTTTTCTACTCCTCCTAATCTTTTTTTGAGACTATGAAAATTTAATTCATCAAAAAGGGCGAGCAGGGTTGGTTTGTCATATTCGCGCGTAACGGATTTTTCTAATTCCAGTTCGACCGGCGCTCCTTTGGAAATAGTGGCCAGCTCTTTGCTTTTGATTGCCATCATACGATCATGCTCCAGTTTTTCTTGGAGGTTTTTTTTAATTTCACCCAAGTGCTCATAAACACCTTCTAATGTACCGTAAGTTTTTAAAAGCTCAATGGCGGTTTTCTCTCCAATTCCTTTCACTCCTGGAATATTATCTGATGGATCGCCACGCAGACCTTTATAATCAATCAACTGCTCTGGCAAAAGAGAATAGCGGTCAAAAATTTCCGGCTTGCCATAGAGCACTGCGTCAGTCAGACCCCGGCGCATTGTGTAGACTTTTGTTTTATCACTAACTAGTTGCAAAGTGTCCATGTCACCAGTGACAATAATGATTTCCAAATTTTCAGTGCTCTCTTCCGCTTTTTTAGTTAGCGTTCCAATCACATCGTCCGCTTCAAAACCAGACGCTTCGCAAATTGGAATACCAAAAGCTCGCACAACTTCTTTGACGCGGGGGATTTGGGCGTAAAGCGCTTCGTCTGCCTTTACTCTCGTTGCTTTATATTCCGCATAATCCAGATGGCGAAAAGTCGGTCCGGCCAAATCAAAAGTGGCAATAATATATTCCGGCTGAAATTTTGCAATGATAGAAATAACAGTTGAAGCGAAACCATAGACCGCATTTACTAACTCGCCCTTTTTGGTGGTGAAGGGTGGAAGTGCATGATAGGAGCGATGAATGATCGCATTGCCATCAATGAGAATAAGTTTTTTAGGCTTTTCTGACATATAATTTTGAAATTGTAATAATTGATTGTGAATTAATTATAGCAATAAATAGTAAAAAATACTATCAAGACTGCTCTTTTGATGTATTTTAGAAAGAGGATTGTTAATTGGCTTCTGTCTTTACTGTGTGCTAAAATGTTTATAGAATAATTGATAAAAAGAGTATAAATTTATGATTGCATATCTTAAAGGTAAAATAGAATATCTTAAAAATAATTACGTGATATTAGATGTGAACGGAGTCGGTTATAAAGTGAATTTATCTGCTTATACTTTCGGCAAGATAGCAGGAAAAGAAGATGTTAATTTATTTATCTATACTCACGTTAGAGAAGATGCTTTGGCGCTGCATGGCTTTCTAACTTCAGATGAACAAGAAATGTTTGAGCTTTTGATTTCTATTTCCGGTATTGGTCCAAAAGCCGGCATGGGCATTCTTTCTATTGCCACACCGAAAACTATTCGAACAGCTATTCTTAATGAAGACCCATCCATTCTTACGAAGGTTTCCGGCATCGGCAAAAAAACCGCCGAACGGGTTATTTTGGAATTGCGAAACAAAGTAGCTGATATGACGACTGGCGAAAAAGAAGAAGCCACAATCGATTCAGATGCTATTGAGGCGCTTATCACGATGGGCTACAGCGTCACCGAAGCGCGTGACGCCTTGAAAGTTGTTCCATTGGATGTGAAAGATGTGGGACAAAGAGTGAAGATGGCACTTCGAAATTTAGGGAGGAAATAGTAATAGGTCTAAGTGTAATTTTTAAAGTTTTTTCAAAAAATAAAATGCCCAACCTAAATCATTTATTTAGTCATATAAAAAAATACGGTTCAAGTCATCAGTCCTTGTATCTTTTGGGTTTTATCATTTTCTTCTTTACCGTTTTTGATAGTATTGTTTCATATATCACACCGCTACTTCTTATTGAAAGAGGTTTCTCCAATACTGCAATGGGTATAATAATTGGAAGTTCTTCAATTTTTGGAGCATTTTTTGATTTTATTTTCTGCAGATTTGTTAAAAACAGCACTTTCCGAAGAATTTTTTTTGTGATGTTTATTATTTGTTTTTTTTACCCTTTGATTTTATGGGAGGCTAAAACGGTTTGGATGTTTATTATTGCTATGGCATTGTGGGGAGTTTATTATGACCTGTATAATTATGGAGTTTTTGATTTTGTCGGTAGATATACTAAAAAAGAGGATCATTCCTCAAGTTTTGGAGTTACTCAAGCGTTTAGATCTCTTGGATCAATCATTGGGCCTTTGGTTGCGGGGCTCACAATTGCTATGGCGGTAGTTACTTTTGGATCAATAACTTTTTCCTGGGTTTTTTTAGCAGTAGCGGTTTTTTCATTTATTGTCCTTTTTATCAAAACAAGAAATCAAAACTCATTATATAAAGAAGAGAGCTGCTTGATTATTGATTCTTCGAAGAAAATTATGATTATGGTTAAAATTTCAAAAATAATTTTCCCCGCTCTAATCATGACAATGATGGTATATATATTTGAAGCTTTTTTTTGGACAATAGGACCTATTTATGCGGAAGAATTAAATCTGGGACAGTTTAATGGGTTATTTGTTATGGCATACTTTATTCCAGCTGTTTTACTTGGCTGGTATGTAGGTGGAATAACTAATAAATTAGGCAAAAAGAAAACAGCTTACGTTGCTTTTCTTATCGGGTCTCTAATGATGACATTTTTTATTTATATTGGGAATAATACAGTGCCAGCTATTGTGATGACATTTATTGCGGCTTGTTTTTTGGGAGTATCTTTGCCGGCTATAAATAGTGCTTATGCTGATTATATTTCAGAAAATCCTCAATTTGAAAGCGAAATTGAAGCGGCAGAAGATTTTTTTACAAACCTAGGATATATTTTCGGTCCTATGTTAGCTGGAATTATGGCTGATGCTTTCGGTTATCATAATACCTTCGGACTATTGGGAATATTTGGAGCGATTGTGGCGATTGTTCTTTTAAAGATTTCTCCTAAACATATTAATATTAAAATAAGCTAGTTATGCATAATAAATTTGAAAATAGAGATTTTCTTCAATCAAACGAATGGCAGAAATTTCAAGAAGCAGTAGAGCGGAAAATCTTTAGTGTTTGCGATGGTGATTTTTCAGCCAGCATAGTCGAACATAGCTTGCCAATAGTTGGAAAGTATTTATATATCCCACATGGACCAATAATTAGCGAGCAAGAATCAATAAACAAAGAACAGTTCAAAAAGTTACTAGATTTAGCGATAAAAAACGAAGCGGGATGGATTCGAATTGATCCGGAAAATAATGATATTTTAAAGTTGATTAAAAAGACTATAAAAAATAAAATTATTAAGGCTCCGCATGATATGCAACCGAAGGAAACTTTGATAATGGATATTTCAAAAAGCGAAGAAGAAATTTTGGCGGGGATGAAAAGTAAGACGAGGTATAATATTAAATTGGCAGAAAAAAAAGGAGTTAAGATTGCAATTTCTGATAAAAAAAACATTGAAGAATTTTTGAAACTGACAAAAATAATGGCTGAAAGACAGGGGATTACTACACACAAGGAAAAATATTATCGAAAGATGTTTGAAATTATTCCGAATGATATCATAAAATTATATGTAGCAGAATATGACGAGAAAATTATTGCGGCCAATATCGTTGTTTTTTACGAAGACACTGCCTATTATTTACATGGAGCTTCTGATGATAAATACAAAAATTTAATGGCACCCTATCTTTTGCAATGGAAACAAATTCAAGATGCGCGCAAGGCTAATTGTACTAAGTATGACTTTTGCGGAGTAAAAATCAATGAAAAGAAAGGAAGATCGTGGGAGGGTGTTACTAGATTCAAATTGGGTTTTTCACCTAAAACTAAACCAGTTGAATTTCCAGGAAGTTATGATATTATTATTGATCCTATAAAATATTGGCTATATAGAATAATTCAAAAACTAAAAAGTTTAATTAAATGAAAAAATATATTCCTCAAAAATTAAAAAATTATTATCACTTAATGCAAGCAATTGTTGCAAATATTTTTTATGGTTTTCCCGCCTGCAACGCTATGCGTAGCATTGCGGGCAGGCCTGCTCGTAAGATTAAGATAATTGGCGTGACGGGAACGAATGGAAAAACTACCACTGTTCAGATGATCACAAAAATTTTGGAAGAATCTGGGGCGAAGGTAGCAATGGCTTCGACTATCAATTTTAAGCTTGATAAAGAAGAATGGGTAAATGCAACAAAATTCACAACTCTTTCCAGTATTCAAGTGCAAAAATTTATTACTAAGGCAGTTAAATTGGGTTGTGAATATTTCGTTCTTGAAACATCATCGCATTCTCTTGATCAATTTCGAACATGGGGAATTAAATATGATACAGCAGTAATCACCAATATTACACGTGAACATTTGGATTATCATAAGACGATGGAAGGCTATCGTCGAGCTAAGTTAAAACTTTTTAATGGCGTTAAGAGAGTTGTGGTGAATTTGGATATGGAAAAATCGGAAGAATTTCTAAATTCAAAAGCGGAGACGATTTTTGGATATACAGCTAAAAATCAAGAGTTGATTAAAGAAGAACAGAAAATAAAAATAGTGAAAGCAGAAAAAATTGAACTGGGAATTGATAATTCTAAATATGAAGTAGCTGGAATTTCATATCAAATAAATTTGCCAGGACTATTTAATGTGGAAAATGCTTTGGCGGCAACTTGTGTGGGAATGGCTTATGGAATCTCGGAAGATGTTATAAAAAAAGCTCTAGAAAAAATTCAAGGAGTACCGGGGAGAATGGAGAAAGTGCCTAACAGTAGAGGCATTGAAATTATTATTGATTATGCTCTGACTCCAGATAGTCTAGAAAAATTATATGAATTAATTTCTAAAATAAAAAAAGCTGATTCGAAAATTATTTCAGTTTTTGGATCTTGTGGGGAGAGGGATCGTGGAAAACGACCAATAATGGGGGAGATAGTTTCACGCTACGCGGATTATATAATTATCACCAATGAAGATCCATATAACGAAAATCCGAATCAGATTGTTGACGAAGTTTTAGGTGGGATAAAAAATAAAAAACTTGGTGAAAATTTATTTCGAATTATGGATCGCCGCGAGGCAATCAAAAAGGCTTTGCAACTTGCAAAGCCGGGAGATATTTTTGTCATCACCGGCAAAGGCGCGGAAGAGGTGATGGCGATTGGCAAGCGAAGAATTCCTTGGAATGAGAAGAAAGTTATTTTGGAAGAGTTGGGAAAGTTAAATTAAGATAAGGGTTTAGATATTTTCCAAATAATCTCAAATTGTTTTTTCATTGTATCTGCCATTTCTTGGCTCTCAATTATAAATCCGTAGCCTTCTTTTTGAGAGGACATAAATCTAACATTATTACTATAAATAGTGTAGCCGAGATTAAAGTCTATATCTTCAGGTAAGATTCTGATTTCTCTTTTGAAATTTTCAGATCCTTCAAGAAAAGAGTGCTTCTCTTTTTGCTTAGTATGTTTTTGTGGCCAAATAACTTTAATTTTAATGTTACTAGCGACTCTTTTTACATGAAATTCTCTGTAAAAATCTTTTCCAAGAGCTTGAATAATATTCTCAATTGGCCAGAATGAATAGATTGTTATGTTTTGATATAATAGCAAATCTTTCATCATCTGTCGTAATTCTTCTTTTCCTTCGTAGAACTGCATTTTTGGGGCAATTCTTTTTTTATTTTGGTAAAAATTATTTTTAAGATCCTCTATCGATTTTTTAGCAACTGAAACTTTTCCTTCTTTTTCTTTAATTAGCTCTTCGATTTTTTCCGGTTTTTGGACGTAAAATTTTTTTACTCCTTGTTTTTGTGATTCAATGATTAGACCGGCTTTAACCAAATTATCCAAAAAATCATAAGTCGAAGTGCGGTTAATTCCTATTTTTTTGGCAATTTCGCTAGCCCCAATCCCATCAGATTCAAAGCAAATCTTAAAAATTTCTTTCTCTGTTTCTCTAATATTAAATAGATTCAAAATATTGTCTAGTTTCATAATGTTGTGGAAATGTTACGACAGTATTTACAATATTACAAAATATTACTAATGTCAATATGTGGATGGATAATGGTAAGTTCTTTAAACAATTTAATAAAAGGTGATAGGAGAGAGTGATGAAAACTTATAATTTTTTTGCAGAATTGTGCAAGATTATGTGGTGGAGGCTAGAGCAAATAAAAGGTGGTGGATCATCAAGACTGGTGTTTGAGATGTACGATGAACAAATTGAAGATTTGGCGAAAAAAATAACAAATATTTTCCAGGGCCGTCTCGGGCAAACTGTTTTTATTTCATATTTTGATAGGCTAAAAGAAGAGATAATCTATGATGAAATGATCATCGATTCAGTTGAAATTCTTTCGCATAATCGCAATAATATGATTTTTTTGAGGAATAAGTTGTCTGACAGAGAAGCTACTAGGTGTATTGATGTTTTGGCGGTGAAAATTCCCGAGGGGGCGGAAGAATGAAAAAATTTAAATCAGAAATAGGATTGGAATTTAAGGGTGCAGTTAAATGGGGTAAAGTCTTTCGTTATGCGGTTTTTGCTGATCTTTTTGATGAAGAAAGCGGCGAAATAGTAGGCGGGACCAGAATCGCAAATTTTAATAAAAAAAAATTTGCGAGAATGTGCTGCGATCAAATAAATAAAATCAATCCTCGCTTTAATGCCCATGTTTTCAAGATGCCATTGCTAAGAAGGGTGACGCTAAAATTTTATGCGATCAGAAAAAAAATTTAGAGAAAAATATTTTTAACAATTTAATAAAACCTGAAAATAAAAAACGGGATTTACTCAAAAGAGTGCCCGTTTTTTTCATAAAAAAGAAAACAAATTTTATCCAAGAATTCTTGCGATAAGCAAAGTTAAAATAAACCCTAAAATTCCCCCAACAATCACTTCACTGATGCGGTGTCCAACTCTTTCTTGTAGTCTTGGGAATTGTTCCTCATTGATATTAAGTTGACGGATAAGCATATTGAGATAACGGCCTTGATCACCCATATACATACGAAGGCGGGCGGCGTCGTCGATTACGATAATTGCGAGTGCGACTGCAACGGCAAAAGCGCCAGTGTTCACGCCATCATAATATCCAATTGAAGTGACAAGTGAAACGATAAAGCCAGTATGAGCACTTGGCATATGGCCGTGTGTCATGGCGTATTGGATGTTCCAACCATGTTTTAATGAATACACGATGAATTTGATTGTTTGCACGATACCGCCAACGAGCATTGGAATCAGAAAGATGTAGTAGGGCCTTAAAATATCCATATAAATTATTATTATTTTCTTACTACAAAATTATAGCATAGTTTTTTTGTTTGTATAAATTTATTTAAATTTTGATGGTAATTCTTGTATTTTACATGATAAATAAAATCTGCTATGATTTGGGTATAATTAATTAATTTAAAAATATATGGTAGTAGGATTAGTTTTACTCGGAATTATTGTGGTTATCGCAGTCTGGATAATTGCAATGTATAATGGGTTAATTACTCTAAAAAATAGAGTAGATGAAGCTTGGAGCGATATCGATGTTCAACTTAAAAGACGCTATGATTTGATTCCTAATTTGATAAATACCGTTAAAGGTTATGCAGCACACGAGAAAGAAGTGTTTGAAAAGGTAACGGAGGCACGAACGCGAGCAATGAATGCTGGTTCAACTCAAGAAAAAGCAGATGCAGAAAATATGCTTAGTGGAACACTGAAGTCGTTATTTGCTGTTTCAGAAAACTATCCAGAACTCAAGGCTAATCAAAACTTTCTAGAATTGCAAAGAGAATTAACTGATACTGAAGATAAGATCATGGCTTCCAGAAGATTTTACAATGGCAACGTTCGTGACTTTAATACAAAAATTGAGGTTTTCCCAACCAATATGATTGCTGGAATGTTGAATTTTGTTAAAAGAGAATTCTTTGAGGCAGATGAAAAAGAAAAGGAAGTGGTAAAGGTGGAATTCTAAGTAGAATAATGAAAAAGCAATTTATTATTCCTGGTCTGTTTATTGTATTTATACTTATTTTAATAATAAGAACCGGCTTAGTTGCCTATTCTCAAAAAGAAACAACCTCGTTAGGGGTTGTTTCTTTTAATAGTATAAATGAAGAAACTGTTGAAATACTTTTTTTAGGAGATAGTATGTTGGATCGTTATATTAGAAATATTGTCCAAAGAAAGGGGGTTGATTTTTTGACTGAGAATGTCCGACAAATTTTTTTGAAAAAGGATGTGATCGTAACTAATCTTGAAGGACCAGTTACTTCTCAAAATTCTGTTTCTTCTAACGCTTTACAAACAGAAAAAAATCATTTTATTTTCACTTTTGACCCAAAGACAACAAAAGCATTCTTGGGGGGAAATCGAATTAATTTAGTTAGTCTTGGTAATAATCATACACTTAATTTTAAGGAAGAAGGGCTCTTGGAGACAGAAACTAATTTAAAAAGTTTTGGAGTGGATTATTTCGGTAGTCCTATGGATGAGAATAACTTTTTAATCAAAGAAATAAACGGAATTAAAATTGGGTTTGTTAATTATAATCAATTTTCCAAAATAACATCTGATAAAGTAATTCAGAAAATAAAAGAAATAAAAAAACAAGTTTCTTTTGTGATTGTCTACACACATTGGGGAGAAGAATATGAGACAGTGGAAAATGAAAAACAAAGGAATTTAGCCCATCTTTTTGTTGATAGTGGGGCGGATTTGATTATTGGATCGCATCCACATGTGATTCAACCAATAGAAATTTATAAAAATAAGGCTATTTTTTATTCTTTGGGGAATTTTGTGTTTGATCAATATTTTTCTGAGGATGTTAAAAATAGGTTGGCTGTTGGAGTCTCGCTTTCCAAGGAAAAAATTGATTTTTATCTAGAAGTGCTTCATCTTAATTCACAAGGTCAATTAATTCTAGCTGATGAACAGAAGAGGAATTTGATTTTTGAGCGATTGTCCCAGCATTTTATTCCTGAAAACGAGGAAAAAAAGGCGATTATGGGTGGAAAGTTTACAATTTTAAATAATTAGTGGTATTATATTCTTATGGCGACTTTATATGATCAATCAGATAGAAATACTCGACTTACCTGGATTTATATTTCTGGTTTTTTAATTTTTGTTATTGGTGTGGGCTATGTTTTTGCTCAGGCGATGGGGAATAGTGCAATTTTATATGGAGCAGTTATTTTTTCAACACTTATGAGTCTTGGTTCATATTGGTGGAGTGACAAAATAGTTTTAGCGATGAGTTCTGCCAAGGAGGTAAAGCATTCTGAAAATCCGGAAATTTATCATCTTGTGGAAAATCTTTGCATTACGGCGGGACTACCAGTGCCAAAAATATATATAATCCAAGATTCAGCGATGAATGCTTTTGCCACAGGCCGTGATCCACAGCATGGAGTAATTTGTCTCACTACTGGGATAATTTCACGATTAGAAAAAACGGAAATTGAGGGCGTGATTGCGCATGAGTTATCACATATTGGCAATCGCGACATTTTACTTTCAACCGTGATCGTGATTCTGGTGGGATTCGTGACACTTTTGGCAGATTGGTTTCGTCACTGGGCTTTTTTTGGAGGACGCTCGAGAGACAATAACAGTGAAGGTGGACAATTGCGAATGATTCTCATAATTGTAGCAATCATTCTTTCTATTTTAGCGCCTATTGCGGCCATGCTAATGCAATTGGCAATTTCTCGTAAACGTGAATTTTTGGCGGATGCTTCAGGCGCACTTCTCACTCGCTATCCAGAAGGGTTGGCAAAAGCTTTGGAAAAAATTTCTCAAGATACGGAGCCACTCGAAGCCGCTAACCGCGCCACCGCCCATCTCTTTATCGCCAATCCTTTCAAGGGAAAAAAAATGATGAAGATGTTTATGACCCACCCACCAATTGAAGAGAGAATAAAGGCGTTAAGAGGGATGGATGTGTAATAACTCTAATCTTTAGATAAAAAAATAAGGACGAGATAATTCTCGTCCTTTTGTGTAAGTTAATGTTGTAGTTTTATTAATTAGTCCCGTAGTGGATGGTCGTCACCAATAATTTCGGATATTTTTTTAAAAAAATTATCACGAACAGACACATATTGATAAAAGCCATCCTTAAAAATATTACTGTGATAGCCATCGACTAGTGTCAAAGTTATTGCTAAGGCTATATCTTTAGACTCATCACACACCATAGATAAGGAGATTTTTTCAATAATACAAAAATAATAGCGATCTCCTCCTCCACCTCTACATAAATTATTAGGGATTTTATTTTCCTCACTTTTTAAGAATTCATTTAAATTGTTTAAGGTGTTAATTTTTACGTAAGGGAAATGGATTTTTAACATAGCTGATGTTGTCATGATTAATTTTCCTTTATTAGATTGTTAAAGTAAGCTATCTAGCGTTGTAAATAACAGCGAAAAGTAGCATATCTTAAAAATATTGTCAACAAAAAACCGATGACAAAACTTGACATCAGTTAAAAACTGCGCTAGTATAGGTCTATAATTAACCAAAAAATAATTAGGTGTCATTTTTAAACTGACATCAAGAAAAAATGGAAAATGAACTAAAACAACTTGGTTTGACTAATAATGAAATAAAAGTTTATAAAACCCTTCTTGAAGTTGGGGAGGTTACAGTTGGACCGATAATTGAAAGACTGAAAATACATCGTCAGGTCATTTATGATGCCTTAAAGGGTCTTATAGAAAAAAATATGGTAATTGGCGTGGTAAAAGGACGACGCAATCATTATAAAATTTCTAATCCGGATAATATTTTTGATAATATAAAAACTAAAGAACAAATTGCTAAAAATCTTATAAAAGAAATTAATCAAAAACTCGGAGGGCAGACAAACAGACAGGAGATAAAAATTTATGAAGGGGCGCAGGCTTATCGCGAACTTATTTTGCGAAATGACGAAAAAATGCCAGCCAATAGTGAAATATATATCTTGGCTTGTTTAGCAGAGGAGCATACTAAGATGTTGGAAGTTGGAGGAATTCTCGAGAAAAGCAATAAGCTGCGACAAGACAAAAATATAAAATCAAAATTATTATTTAGTGAAGCATATAGAAAAGAAGCTATAAATCTTAAGAGAATAAATAGAGAATGCAGATTTTTGAGACAAGAGCACACAACTCCAATTTCAATTCAAATTTGGCATAATTGCGTCACATTAATTTCTTTCGGCAAGGAAATATTTGCTATTCAAATGGACAGTCAAGATATTCATGATGCTTATCTGAGCTATTTTAAATTGCTTTGGAAAATCGCAAAAAAATAGTAGCTATATCGTTAGTTGTGGAATTTATAAATCATGCTAAGATAGGATTAAGAGGAAAAGGAATCTCTTAAGAATATAAAAATAGATTGGAGGTGTAATATGAACGAACAAAAAAATGAAGATCAAGTAAATAAGGGAAAATCTAATGCGGCAGATTTTAAAGGTGAATTGAATAAATTCGAATCATTTCTGGAAGAATATATGGTTAAAAAAGCCCCGTTTGCTTTGCCATTGGGAGCTAAGGAATTTATCGCTGCTGTCTCACCATACCTGATTATTCTTTCTGCTATCATGCTCCTTCCGATTATTTTGGCAGCCATGGGTCTCACTGCAATTCTTACGCCATTTGCAATGATGGGCGGATATGGGCTTGGATATGGATTCGGTTGGGGATTCGGGGCTATTATTTCACTAATCATTGCGGTCATTACTATTGTAATGGAATTAATGGCTGTACCCGGTTTGTTTAAGCGAACTAAAAGTGCTTGGCGATTGCTTTTTTATGTTAGTATTGTTAGCCTGATTGGAAGTATCATTTCTATTCACGGCATTATTGGTGGTATTATTGGGGCAATTATTGGTTGGTATGTTCTATTTCAAATGAAAGATATGTATAAAAATTAATACCTTTTAAATTTGAAAATAGATAAAAATGAGCAGTCCTTGAAAGGATTGCTTATTTTATTGTATTATGGGAATATAGATTAAGTTATAATTAAAAGGAAAATTAAAATTTATGAAAAAAACAAAAATCGTTGCAACTATTGGTCCCGCCTCTAAATCAAAAGATATTTTACGAAAAATGATTCAAGCTGGATTGAATGTTGCTCGTATTAATTTTTCTCATGGAGATTACTCCTCGAATGGAGAATTGATAAATAATTTAAAGGAGTTGCGTTCAGAATTGAATATTAGTCTGGGCATCATGGTTGACTTGCAGGGACCACGAATTCGTGTTGGAAATGAAGAAGAATTTTCTGTTGAAAAAGGTGAAATTATTTTTGTTAGTGATAAAAAAATGCAGGAAGATGAGAAAGAATTAGTTATTGATTCTGATGGAGTTTGTAATTCTTTGAAAGTGGGAGAAAGAATATTGATTGAGGATGGATTAATGGAAGTAAAAATAATCGAGAAAATAGCTGATATTATTAAGGCGGAGGTGATCAGCGGAGGAAAAATTAAACCGAGAAAAGGGGTTAATATGCCTGATACAGAGTTGCAATTTGGCGCTGTGACAGAAAAAGATGAGGCAGATTTGGAATATGCTCTTTCTCAAGAAGTGGATTTTATTGCTTTATCTTTTGTTTCTAATGGAAAAGAAATTGAGGAAACAAGAGAAAAAATAAAGAGCATCTTGGGACGCGAAATTGAATTACCCCAAATTGTTGCAAAAGTGGAAAGAAAAGAGGCGCTTAAAAATATTGATGAAATAATTTCAGCTTCCGATGTGATTATGATAGCTAGAGGAGATTTAGGTATTGAACTTGATGAAACAAAAGTGGTGCTTTATCAAAAACAAATTATTGCTAAATGTCTAACAGCAACACGTCCTGTGATTGTGGCAACACAGATGCTCGATTCAATGATCAAGAATCCTATTCCAACACGAGCAGAGGTTTCCGACGTTTCAAACGCTGTAATTGATCATGCTGACGCCGTAATGCTTTCAGGAGAATCTGCCAATGGTGAATACCCAGTAGCTTCAGTTGAAACAATGGCAAAAATAATTATAGACACAGAAGATTCACCTTTTGATAATCGTTGCCCACATTGTGGTTATGGAAATCCAATGGAGGAATATATGGCAATTATTTGTAGTGCGCATGATTTGGCTAAAAATTCTGATACTAAGGCAATTTTAGTTATTAGTCAGTCTGGTTTTACGGCTAGAAAATTAGCTCATGGACGTTCTGAAAAAACTATTTTTGTGGCTACGAATAGCGAAAAAACATATAATCAATTGGCGATGGTTTGGGGTGTAAATTCATTTTTATTTCCTAGGGAAGATAAATTGGAAGAATTAATCGATTCAATGGTTGATGAATTAAAAGAGAGAAAAGAATTAAGTGAAGGGGATAGTGTAGTTGTTATCTTAGGCAGGTTTCCTGGAGGTGAAAAAATGAGACTTGTCGGAATAAGAAATATATAGTATGTTATTGTGAAACGTTAATATCACGTTTCACAATTTGGAGAGGTCGCATAGTGGTCTAGTGCACCACCTTGGAAAGGTGGCAAGCTTTAACCGGCTTCGAGGGTTCAAATCCCTCTCTCTCCGCCGTGAACAAAGTGAATAAGGAGAGAAGCAAGCCAACGATTTGGCTTGCGGAGGGATTTGAAAGACGGAGCGCGACGGCGCGAGTTGGGGTCGAGCAAATTTTCGCAAGAAAACTTATGCGTGACCAAATCCCTCTCTCTCCGCATCAAGTAAAATGGTTTGAGTAAGACTAATTCTCTCTTATTAAAGCCATTTTTTTAATCCAGTTTTTCTCAAAATCAGGTACTAGAGAAAGAGATTCAAACTGGCGAAGGCATAAAAACATATTAGGCTATGAAACTCTTAAAATGTCCAGAATTCAAATGCTGAATAAGAAAGTCTTTGTTTATGTTTAATTACACATATTTTTTAAGTGTGGTAATATTAAAATATTCAATAAATTGCGATTAATAATCTGATCTACAAACAAATTAATTTTTTCTCGTATAAGTAAATGAATGCATCTGGATCATTCAAGAAAATGACGGATAATGAGCTAGTCGAGGATTCCAAAAGTAATCCGGATGCTTTCGGTGAGCTGGTTCTTCGGTATCAAGATAAACTCACTCGTTTTGTTAGGAGAATCTCATTTTTCTGTCTTGAAGATATTGAAGATATTGTTCAGGAGACTTTTATCAAAACCTATAAAAGTTTGAATATATTTGAAACAGATTTGAAATTTTCAACCTGGCTTTACCAGATTGCCAGAAATACCACCATTGATGCTATACGAAAAAAACAAACCCGTCCGTCGACAGTATGCTTCGAGCAAGACGATCTGATTAAGTTTTTGCGATCTGATTATGATATGCAGATCAGTATAGAAACGAAAGATAGGCTAAATAAGATGCAAGATATCATCAAGACATTGCCGCTTAAATATCGGGAAGTGATGATTCTGCGTTTTTTGGAGGAGAAAAATTATGAAGAAATAATGGATATCGTTCAAAAACCAAAAGGAACAGTTGCGGCGCTTATCAATCGCGGCCGAAAAATACTTTTTAATGAGGCTAAAAGTAAATTTAATATACAATAATATTTTTATGAAAGACTTTTCAAAATTGATAACAGAAAAAATCAAAACGGCTCATATTATTCCTGAATCAAAGTTTAAATTGCTGTGGAAAAGCTATCTTTTTTGGGTCATCATGATTTGTTTGATTATTTTTGGGGCTTTATCATTGTCAATGGCGTTTTTTAATCTTATAGACATAAATCCTGATCTTTTAAGGTATCTGGGCTTGCAAAAATTTATCTTTATTCTTTTTATTACAGCGCCATATCTTTGGATGGCGTTATCATTATCAGCACTTATCTTTGGCATCCTGGCTTTTCGCAAAACAGTTAGGGGTTACCGCCGTAGCACTCTTTTTATAACCAGTTTGGTGGTGCTTGTCATTTCAATTTTCGGAGTGCTCAGTCATGTTCTTAGAATAGACAATCGGATGGGCGGATTTTTTCACAGAAATGCCCCTGGATTTAATAGATTAACTGGACCGGGAGGATTGCGGTGGCAGCGACCGGGAGACGGGCTAATCGGAGGAGAAATTATCAACATTGACCAAAACAATTTCGATTTAAAAAGCTTTGATGATCAAAATTGGAAAATATATTATGATCAAAAAACCGAAATGTTCGATGACGTCCAGATTGTTGCTGGTGAAAAGGTTGGAGTTATGGGTGAAAAAACCGGTGATTTTTTAATGCATGCCTTTGCAATAAGGCAATTCCCTGATGATTGGAACGGACAATTTCCTGCTATTCCGCCGATACTTCCAAGCCCAGGAGGGCAATTTCCTGGGGGATTTCCACTGCCACCGCCAGAAGCGATAAATATGCCACCGCCACCTATAAAATAAATCCATTGAAAACTTTGCCATAAACGGCAAAGTTTTTATTATGCAAACTATTTTTCTGTGGCTCGTATCAAAATAAGAGGTACTCAGAGAGGGATGGCGCTTATTCTATAAAATAATAATGGATAATTAATTTCATATGCCACCTTATTAAGGGGTAGTTATGGTTTAAAATTATGCAATCAAAACAAAAAAATAGTCTCAGAATTTCGTTTATTGCTTTGGTATCTTTTGTTGTTCCATCGGTTGCTTTGGCTGTAACTGGTATGGAAACACCAACTGTTGAGGATTGTGTTTCTATGACTGGTCAAACTAAAGCACAATGTACGGAAATGATTAACAAATTTAAGAACATGTCTCCGAGTGATGTGGCAAATATGAAGCCACCTTCAGGCGCAACAGGGAAGCAAATTCCCGCCTTAAAAAGTGGCGATGCCTCACCAGCAAAACCAAATGACACTGCTCGGGTCGCAAGTGATATTGATGTAAAAATTGAAAGAGCTACCAGAATGCGGGCCGAAAAAGAGCAGCAACTTATTCAGGCAGAAAGCAGAGTTGAAAAAATTATTGAATTTTTAAAATCAAAAAGTATAGATACTGCTGAAATAGAAAGCAATCTTGAAATTTTAAAAACTAAAGCTACGGCCGTATTGAACTCATTTGATGCGTATGCCCAAGCCTTAACCAATAGTAAATCTGATACGTCGGAAACTGCCACAATAGGGGTTCAAAGCGCTAAAGAGCAAATTAAAACAGCGCTAAA
>JBAQNM010000005.1:0-354742 GCA_049303795.1 Candidatus Moraniibacteriota bacterium | reverse complement strand
CACCTATTCACTCCTTGCTCCAATTAAAAGTGAATCCATCATTGACATCATCATCAAAAACTTTGAAAACACTTTTGGTTGGGTGAGAAATGTGGTAAGATAATAGTAGGGTAATATTAAAATTATTGTTTGTTATAATAAAATTTTTGTTAATTAAAAATTATAGCATGTTAATTTAAATAAAAAAAGAATGGATTCAAAAGAAAATTTAATCGAACTTAGAAAAATTAATCTAACTTATAATCGAGGAAAGAACAATGCTTTTCAAGCATTGTTTGATGTGAATATTGATATTAAGGAGGGGGAGTTTGTTGTTATTCTTGGACCATCTGGTTGTGGAAAATCATCACTACTTAACATAATTGCTGGCTTGGAAGGTCCTGATAGCGGGACGGTTTTTATTGATGGAACTGATATCTTGAAAATGAGGACAAGTGAAAGAACTAATTTTCACAGAAGTAAGATCGGAATGATTTTTCAAGCCTATAATTTGATTTCTAATTTATCAGTTCTTGATAATGTAGCTTTGCCACAAATATTTGTAAATCAAGGTAAGAAAGAAAGAGAGAAAAAGGTGATGTCAATTTTGGAAAAATTAGGGATAAAGGAACATTCTGGAAAAATTCCTAGTCAGCTTTCTGGAGGTCAGCAACAAAGAATAGGTATCGCTAGGTCTATTGTTAATGACCCAGCACTCATATTAGCTGATGAGCCAGTTGGAAATCTTGATTCACGCTCAGCAAATAACGTGATGCAAATAATTAGTGATTTAAATAGAGTTGAAGGAAGAACTGTTTTGATGGTTTCACATAACGTGGAAATTGCTAATTGGGCATCGCATATAATTCAAATGAAAGACGGCAGAGTCATTAAGGAGGAGTGGAAAGACCCACAGGGCTTTTCTAAAGAAGTTCAATCAAGACTGGAAGAAAGTAGATCGTATTTCGATAAGCTTATGGATAAATTCAGAGGACTTACCGAGGAGCAAATCAAACATCTACTTCAACCTTTAAAAGCTAACGCGATTGCTGAATCAATGCTTGTCCCTTATGAGGAGAAGCAATTAAAAATTATCAAAGAAAGTACTAAATTGGTGTTATCGCGAACTTATGATATAAATAAATTTTTTGAAACATTAGATAAACCTCTTGAAGAAAGTGGTGCAGGTTTGGATGAGAGAACTGCAAAGAAATTCAGCTTGGAATTGAATCGCTTAATGGAAATTGCGGAGAAAGTTTTTGGCAATTATTCAAGCGAGGAGAAATCAAAGGCAATTGTTGAGCATTTAACGAAAAATAAAGAAGTTGATATACAAGTGGAAAAAGTTGATAAGGTGGTTGGTTTAATTGAAAAAAGACTTAAGGAAGAAATTTCCCATGATGATCTTAAGGAGAAACTTGACTTGCCTGAAAGGTTAGGTGGTATCGGTTTAGACAGAAGAGCTGTTACAAAAGTTTTGCGAGAAATAGATCTGATCATGATTATTGGATTGGGAATAAAATAAAAAGAACTATAATTTTTCAATAATTTAAATAAAAACTTATGTTGTTTCTAGATGTTATAAGAATTTCATCTCGCTCATTTAAGAATAATCGGCTAAGGACAGTTTTAACTGTCACAGGTATTAGTGTCGGCATCGGAACTATTTTCTTTTTAGTTTCTCTTGGTTATGGTTTTCAAAAAATAATTTTAGAAAAAATTGCCAATGAAGAATCTTTGCTTTCTCTTGATGTAACTCAGCAAAATGAGGCTATTAATTTGGATAAGAAAAGCGTAGAAGTTTTAAAAGGAACAGAGGGTGTGACCGCTGTTTATCCGCTAGCTAGTCAGGACGCACAAATAAATGGAAATGAACTCAAAACATATGCCAAGATTAATATCGTCAATGCAAAAATTTTTGGTTTAGAAGGCGTGACTCCTAAATGGGGAAGTCTTTTTAAGGAAGGCGATGTTGATAAGATGGTTATTTCTTCTGCAGCGCTACAATTATTAGCTATTAAAGAAGAAGATTACAGAAATAACAAAATAACAGTTTTGATTGGAGAAAAAAATCCAAGCTTAAATAATCAAACTGTATTGGAAAAAAATGAAACACCCAGCAAAGAAGATTCAAAAAATAAAGAAGTTAAATATACCGAGAAAACCTACGATATTGCTGGAGTGATTGATGACTCAACTAAAGCCTATCTCTATATTCCTGATATTTCTGTATCAAACATCACTTTTGACAGTTATGAAAAACTGAAAGTTAAGGTCGTCTCAACTAGTAAGTTGGAAGAAATAAGAGGCAAGATTATTGAAAAAGGCTTTTTTGTTAGTAGTGTTTCGGAGACTGCTGATCAGGCTAGACAAATATTTTCCATTGCTCAAATTGTATTAGTTTTGTTTGGAGTGGCTGCTCTCATAGTTAGTGCTATTGGAATGTTTAACACTATGACGATTGCTCTCTTGGAAAGAACGCAAGAAATTGGGATAATGAAATCTATTGGAGCATCGGCCTATGATGTTTGGAGAATGTTTTTAGCAGAATCTATGTTGATTGGTTTTTTTGGTGGAGTTTCCGGAGTTTTACTCGGGTATGTTATGAGTAAGATTCTAAATTTTGGAATAAATTGGTTAGCAACAATGTTTGGAGGTTCTAAGGTCGATATCTTTTCTATTCAGCCATGGTTTGTTTTATTTATTATCGTCTTTTCAACTTCAGTAGGCCTGATTACTGGATTTTATCCAGCAAGAAGAGCTGCAAAGTTAAATGCGCTTGAAGCTTTGCGATATAAATAGAAATTTATTGTTGAGGAGTTTCTATGTTTTCAGGTTTTGGCGTTACCTCAACCTCAGTGTTTTTATTTGATTCACTAACCTCTTCATTGGAGGTTTTTTCTGTCTTGGTTTCTGTTTCTATCTGAGGTGTTGGACTTTCTAAGATTTCTGGCAAATCCTTAGAAGTTAGACTGACATAGCCAAAAAAAGCATCAAAAGTATTTGACCAAATTAACACATTATTATATTTTCCTATGTCAACAGATTTATCTAGGGCATAGTTGAAATTTCCAGAAGTCGCTTTAATGATTCCCAAATCAATCACGTTGTTTTTATCAAGCATTAAAATTGGCGAAAGATACGCATGAATATCTTGCCCATTGGCTGTTGAAAATTTTTCAAAACGTAAAAATTTTTCTTCACCACTCTTAATAAAGAGTGCTACGCCGGAAAGGTCTTGTTCTACATCGACAAATCTTCCTTGAAAAAGTATCTCCGAATTAGGAGGAAGGTCTTCATTTGTGCTATCGGAATCAATTAATTTTTTTGGATCAGAAGATGGAGTGAGTACATGAGAAATCTCTGCATTTTTTTCTTTTTCTGCATTCTCTTTATTTTTTTGCATAATGAAGAATGTTGAGATGGTGAGGATAAAAAGCAGTAACAAACCAATAATCATTTTAGTTTTTTTTGCTATATTGATATTTTTAAGCTTAACCAACCAAACGCGTATGTGAGAAGTTTTGGTATTCTTCTTTAATGGGGATATAATTTTTCGTGATGAAGATAGTTTTTTAATTCGAGGCGACTTTTTGCTTGAATTTTTTAGAAGCCAGCGTTTTTTGAGGGATGAAAAAAACAGATTAATTTTATTAAAAATATTCTTGGCTAGGGTATTTTTCTTTGTTCTTTTTTTCATATTTATTTTGTTAAGACCTTGGTTTTTTTTAATGATTTAATTATACGCAAAAAATAAGAATAATTCAACAGCCAAAAACGCATTTTAAAAATGGTAGAAAGTTCTTTACAAAAATCGTTATTAATGCTATAAAAGACTGTTATTGGGATTGGCTCAATAGCGGTTGTAATTTAACAAGTTTAAAAGAAGAAGAGGGGAATGGCCATGGCTTTTAATTTTTTCGAACTTTCAGATGAATACATGCGGGTGATGCAAAAGGATAAGCAAAGGAAAAGAACCCTTTATTCCAGGCGGATAATTATTTCAGCTGCAGATGATGATTATACTCTGTCTGGGAAAAAGCTTGTTTCTGTGATGGCAGAGTTGCGCTTAAAAAAACTACCAGCTACACAAAACAAGATATGGGACACACTTCGTATGTACAAAAAAACCAAGTTGGCGTTCCAAGGAGATTGTGATACGCGAATTTACCTAAGCAATTTGATTCCCAGCAAACATTGGCTTGCTATTGCCAGCGAATGCCTTTTGAAAGATGGATTTAAAACCTGGGATCAGATCGAGGAAGCAGGAAGTGCGAACGGCGTTTATGAAAAAAAATCCATTGATTGGAAAAAAGTCGATGGTTCAGTGAAGCCCAAAGACGTGACTCTTTATTCTGTCTTAGATAAAATCAGAGAATTTATCAGCGATGGGTTATATGGTAACGCTGTTAAATTGATGAAGGGCATTATCGAGGATTACGGAAGAGATAAGGCCAGCCTAATTAATTGTCTTGATGAGCTCGGTCAGGCGAATATTTACGCCAAGGCAAATGAGGATCTTCGCGCAGCATTGCTTCGGAAAGACGAAGAAATTAAGGCTGCAAATAAAGCGACAGAGCTTTGTAGGCAGAACTTGGCGGAAGTTTCTGATGCGTTAAATAATGCCAAGAAGAAAATAAAAGAACTGGAAGGCTATATCGGCGGACTAAAAAGGCAGCTCGGTGATCTGCGAAAAACGAAGCCAAAAAAGAAAGTCAGAAAAAAGAAAAAACCGGCTTGATTGAAAAACAAAGCGGTTGATTATAAATATAATCTCATCCGGGGTGCCTATTGGAGAATAGGACCCCGTTTTTTTATCCGAATTTTTTGGAAAATAAGGGTGTTTGAAAAAATAAAAAAGAGCAGTGATTTACAAGTCGCTATTTTTATGCTATACTTAAAGATATGGAAACATTAATTCAAGCAAATATATTCTTTTTTATCTCTTCGGTGGGCTTTATTGTCCTAACTATTTTATTTTCAATTGCTTTATTTTATTTTATCAAAGCCGGAAAAAATCTCGCACTTCTTTCTGAAAAGTTGCAGGAAAGTTTTAACGATTCCGAGGAATTTATTTTGGAATTAAAGGAAAGATTGGAAAATAATCCAATTCTAAATTTTTTCTTTCCCTTGATTAAAAAAAAGAAAACGGTGAAAAAAGTGAGAAATAAAAAGTAAATAATTTATAATAAAAAATACTATGCAAAAAAAGAAAACCGAAAGTGGTAATGCAGCAAAGTTGGCAGTTCTCGGAGCCAGTCTTGCTGGAATTGCCGCAACAGCTTATTTTTTCTTTGGTCCAAAAGGAAAAAAGCATCAGAAGATTGTTAAGGCTTGGGCAATTAAGATGAAAGGTGATGTGATTGAAAAACTTGAGAAGGTGCAGGAAGTGACTGAGCCAATTTATCATAAGACCATTGACGTTATCGCAGCAGAATACACAAAAAAAGCCAAAGCGGGCAAAGAGGAAATTGCAGAATTGGCCAGCGATTTGAAAAAACATTGGAAAACTATTAGTAAAGAAGTAAAAACTAAGAAGAAATAATTTTAAAATATTTTTCTTTCAATTTAAAAAATACCCTTCGCGGGGTATTTTTTCTGTCATTGCTGTCGAAAAGTAGATCTAGTTTATGAGTCAAGAGATTTGAGACTGGATTCCCGCCGTAGTTTATCCTCGTGAAAACGGGGACGGGAATGACAAAAAGGGTATCTTTTTGTATCAAATAAAAAGCCGACTTCGTCAATAGACTAGGCCGGTTTTTTGGTTTGAAAAAGAAGGGGCAGGGGAGGTGAATGGGTGTTTACTTTTTGAGTTTTACGAAGACCTTGCATGGTCCATAAAAAAACTCTTTTTTTAATTCCGTGTTAACTGTAAAACCAATCGGAAAAGTGACCTTGCCGTCAACACTTAATGTGTATGTCTTATCAGAGAGGACCCTCATGGTCTCTCCGCTATTGGGAGTGGCAGCCATCACGTTTATTTCGGCAATTTTTTCCTTGGTGACTCCCGTTTCTATGGTTTTGTAGAAGATGACATACTTCTCATCTCCGAAATCGACCTCCGCAGTTGTTCCATCTTTATCCTCATCAAGCATGTCGACGAAACTATTGAACTCAGCCGTATCTTCGGAGCGTAATATTTCGACTTCTGTTGCCGTTGCTTTGGTTGAGGATATAAACATGCCGATTGCCATTATCACCATTGCCAACGCCATTTTTTTCATCATCATTTTCTTCCTTCTTTTTATTGTTTTGGGTTAAGCTCGCTAGAACCTAGTAAGCTGTATGTTAAAAAACTAGACTTATAAGCATACCACTGAACAGCATTTCTGTCAAACACGGAAAAAAAGCAAAATCGCTAGAATTGCCTTTGAATTTTTCGCTAATACTTCTTATTTTTAGTATGAATTAAAAGGTTTTCCAAAATTTTGCCTACAGTGAAAGCATGGCAGTGATGTTCTCCGAAACGATTTATGGAAAATGCTTCTTTTTTATCATTATGAATGAGGGTAAAATTTTGACCTTTTTCGGTTTTAATTATATCTTCAATTTTCCAACCTATTTGATTATTACTCAAACCAAAATATTCAACTCGCGCCGTTGCTTTTTTGGCTAGATTTCTCACTCGTGCATTATCATAATTCAAAATCACGAAACCATTTTTATGCGTGTGACTGACTAAATATTTATACTCGCGCACCATGCTGTCCATCCCAGAAAAAGATTCCAAATATCTTTGGGTGATTTCGGAAATAATAGAAATTTTTGGGCTAACAATTGAAAGCAAGTAGCGCATGTCATTCTTCTTTGAAACTCCTAGTTCCAAAACTAAATAGCGGGGAAAGTTTTTTTGAAAAATAGAAAGAAAAGCGGAAAAAATAACGGGAAGCCAAGCTCGGTAGGAGTTATAGCCACTTTTGATATTAAGAATTGCCAAGGGTAAGCCGATTTCGGTGTTGAAGTTTTTCGGATTAGCCCTGACAGTTTTGCCTTGCTCTGTGAGAATTTTTTTTATTTCTTCTCGGATAAACGTTTTATTGCTACTGCCGGAAATAGCAATAATAGTTGGTTGGTGAATCGCTAAAACCAATTTGGTAATATATTTTAAATAATATTTTAGGATTGTTTTGAAAAAAAATTTCATAAATTTTCTCTATTTACTATTAAGCTTTAAATGCTAAAATAGTTTAACACTGGATTCCCGTCTTCACGGGAATGACATTACTTGAATAATTTTTCCATTCGATCAAATGCTCGGTTGAGATCATTTTCACTGCGACCAAAACTAATACGAAGATGCTCTTCCCCGTTTGGTCCAAAAGCGACACCGGGAACAACCGCGACTTGAATTTTTTCCAAAAGCCATAGAGCGAATTTCCAAGACAGGCTATCCTCGCAATTCTGATTTCCAAAAGCAATATCTCCTTTAATAATTTTTGGAAAAGCATAATAGGCGCTAACTGGCTTGACGTAGCTGAAAACATTTCCCAGTTTGTCCAAGCGACGGCAAGTCAGATCGCGTCTTTTCCGATATTCCTTATTGAAAAATTCCACATCTTTTTCTCCCATTTCAAGTGCTCCCATGGCAGCATATTGGGAAATTACCGGGGCGCAAGTTACGAGTGAATCATGGACTTTCAAAATTTCACGAACAACGTTTTCATCACCATGAAGATAGCCGATGCGCCAACCGGTCATGGCGTAGGATTTGGAAAAGCTGAAAAGTCTGATTACTCTTTTTCGCAGTTCAGGAATTTCCGCCAAACTGAAGATTTGCTCACTAGTTCCAAAAATGAAATCTTTATATACTTCATCAGAAATTAGATAAAGATTGTGCTTTTCAGCTAGAGCTGCGAGTTCCATGAGTTGCTCCTTGGAATAAATTGTTCCGGTGGGATTATTGGGATTGCAATAAAAAATAGCTTTAGTTTTTGGTGTGATGGCTTTTTCATATTTTTCAATTTCAAATGCCCAATCCTTATTCTCATCCAGTGCAACGAAAACTGGCTGGCAACCTGCCAAAATAATCACTTCTCGATATGATGTGTAGGTTGGCTCAGGAATAATTATTTCATCTCCTGGATTAGTGATGGCGAGAATGGTTGCGGTTATCCCTTCTATCGATCCGGCAGTGATGATGATTTCATTTTTCCAATCATAGAACATATTTTGCTCGGCCAATTTTATTTCAATTAACTCGCGCAGTTCCGGTAGGCCAGGGGAGAGGGAATATTTTGCTACAACACCATCATAGAGTGCTTTCTCTACCCTTCTTTTTATACATTCCGGTGTATCGAAACTGGGCACGCCTTGCGCCAAAGAAATCACATCAGGAAATTTCGAAGCTCGCAATTCCATTTGCTTAATCACTGAAAGTCTTAGATTTTTTGTTCTTTCAAACATATTGGCAATTACCTAGGGACTTATTTTTCGTTATTTTAGATTATCATATTTTTTAAAATTTGTATAATTCGACCTGTTTGAGTGGGGTTATTGATTTTTCCATAAAAAAACACCTCGATAATTTGAGATGTTTTTTGAAATTTCCAGATAAGTTATTCTCCTCGTTCAGCTGAATTTATCGCTTGAACCTCTAGATCATATTTTTCTCTTGCAATTTGCAGTTCTGCGTCGCTTTTTGCTTGAGAGATGGCTGATCGATATTTTGAAAGTGCTTCTTGTCTTTGTTGTTCGTATTGATAATTTTTTGCTGCTTCTTGTTTTTGCCATCGATCTTCCTGCTTTTCCATTCTTCTTTGTTGTCGGTCTTCTTGTTTCTCCATTCTTCTTTGTTGTCTTTGCATATCGCGGGGCATATTTCCAATTACATCTCCAACTGCCTCTTTGAGAAAATCACTATAATTACCTCCATGATGTCTTCTGCCGGCTTCTGCATCTTCCGTAAAAGCCGCAAAAGAGGTTGATAACAGAACCGTAAAGCAGAATGCTTTATATATTTTCTGCGCCTTTTCTGTCATTTTTGAAAAAATATTACTAGGTCCATTAAGTGTTTCTGCTTCTTGTTTTATCTGTTCCATGACCATTTCCTCTTTTTCTCTTAGCAGTCTATCCTTTTCATTCCCTGGAACGCTTAATTCTTCTCTGGCTCTTTGAATAGCCTTGTTTGTTTCTCCAGATAGGTTGTTACTAAATTCAAAAACCATAAGTTTGTTGTTATTCTTTTATAAGACTGACCAGCATTTCCTTTTCTTCTTTATATATTTGCGCTAGAAGCTCTTTACTTTTTTCTTTATCAGTATTTGCAATCAAAAAAGCTTCTTTTTTTCGTTGATAGATTTGAGTCAACCAGGAAAGTTTTTCTGGAAACTCTGCTAGTAGTTCATTAATATTTTCAATTAAAACATCTGGAGCAGCAGAGATGAAAAAATTCCAAAACTTTTTATCTTCTTGGCCCAGCTCACTTTCTGCGATTAATTTTTCTAAAGATTCTTTTTTATTCATAGTGTAATTATAGCGTAAAATGCCAAAAAGTGTCAATTGTGTTTAGTTTAGGCAAAATAGCGTATTATCTGTGATTATTTTGCTTTATTGGAGCCTAAAAAAGGCAAATACATTTGACTTTTTATGCGTTTAGGTGTATAATACAAAGTCAGTAAAGAAAGTAAAACATGAATTTAAACATAAATCAGGAGGAGTAGAAATGAAGAGATTATTGACTGTTCTTTGCATTTTGGTGGTTGGTATTTTGTTGGCAAACAGTGCGTTTGCTGAACGTGGGCATCGTGGTGGACACAATGAGTATCGTGGCAGAAGTCATCACAGTAGTCACCACGGCAGCAGAGTTGCAAACACCATCATTGGTGTTGCCGGTGGTTTATTGCTCTATGATGTGGTGGATAGAATTATCGATCCGCCGCCCAGAGTGATATATGTTACGCCATCGCAACCGGCATATCGCTGCACGCCTCCCTGTTCTCCTTATAGCGATGCATACAATCGTGCCTATCAGGAAGAACGGGAAAGAATCCGCCGCCAAGAAATTTATCGTCAGCAGCAGGAGGGTTATCGAGATGGAAGAGATGCCGCTCATGAAGGATATTACGAGCAGCGTTAAATTTTTCCATCGAGATTGTTTTTAGTGGTTGGATGACTCAGTTGAGTTGTCCAACCATTTTTTATTTTCCTCAAAATCATTGAAAAAAAAGCCTATTCATAATATACTTAAAACATAATTGAAATCATTAATCTTTTAAAGATTTTGAAAGCTAAAAAAACACCAAAAAAAACACACACTATTATTATATCCGATCTTCATTTGGGGTCTCCAGTTAGTCAGCCTCTGAAAGTTTTGAAAATGCTTCAGGAATATTCTTTTAGAAAATTAATCCTTCTTGGTGATATTTTTGACGATCTTGATTTCAGAAATTTATCCAAAGAATCATGGGAGCTTTTGACCTATATTGGAAAAATTTCCAAAGAGAGGAAGGTGCGTTGGGTGGAAGGTAATCATGATAAAGGGCTTTCTGAGATATTTAGTGCACTGCTCGGAGCGAGAGTATATAAAAAAACATATACCTGGATCTATAAACAAAAAAAATATCTTGCCATTCATGGGCATCAATTTGATAGATTTCTAATAGATAACGTAGTGCTTAGTAGGCTGGCCACTATTGTTTACAATATCATCCAAAAAATTGATACGGATGATAAAAAATTCAGTCATTATGTTAAAAAGACAAGCAAAGGTTGGCTCAGGTTATCCGAGAAAATTACGAAAGCTGCAATTGTATATGGAAAAAAACACAAGGCTGAATTTGTTTTTTGTGGACACACACATAAGGATATGCAAAAAGAAGATAAAAAGCATAATATTAAATATTATAATAGCGGCTGTTGGACAGATATTCCTTGCACATATATTACGATAGATGATGGCGGAATTAAGATTCGTGAATATTAATACATAAAAAAGTGAGTAATTGAGTTTTGCCAACTATTTGAGGTGGGGAATCCATATGTGAAGTTGGAAAAAACCAGAAAGCTAAACAAAATAAGACAGGCTAGTGTAGATATAAGCGGAATGAAAATCCTCTTTTTTTCTTCCAAAACGAAAAACAGAACAGAAAAAAGAATAATTGAAAAAACTAATGCGCTTAGATAATGATAGAGAAAAAGCAGTCTTTTAATAAATAGGAAAGGAATAAAATTAATCCAAAAACCAACGAGCAGAAATAATTTTATTTCTGTTTTTAGTTTTATTTTTTTCCAAACAGCGGGGAAATATAAAACGCCTAAAATTCCAAGAAGCCAAACCAAAGGATTACCAAAAAAAATTACCTGAGATGTTTGGTTATTTTTTGATTCTAACCAATAATGTATTGGTTTTTTGAGGGTTATCCATTGAGCAGGAGTGGATTCATCAGGATGTTTAGCAACAAGACCAGAATTGGAAGAGTACATTTGTTCATTCAATTCTATGAATTTTTCCGTGAAAGGTAGTTTGCCATTTGGAACATCGTTGGGAGTGAATTTTACCAGAAGTGCGAAGTGAATGTAGAAACAGCTAATATATACGATTGCTGCAGCAAAGAACAAAGAAAAAACAGACAGAAAGATTTTTCCAAAAGATATATTTGACGTTTCATGCGCTTTTGTTTTTAGTAGTCCGAAAAGTCTAAGTAGGGTCTTTCTTCTTATGAGCTCTTCAAAAAAATCCCAGGCGAGTATTCCTAATGCGATGGCTAGATAGGTGAGGCCAGTCCATTTGACTGAGAAGCTGGCGGCAAGAGAAATTCCTGCTAGAAAAACTAACAGTGGTTGGTATTTTTTTTCTCGGGCAAGAAAAAATAAGTATAACCCTAAAAATCCGAAAAATAAAATGAAAATATCAAGCAGAATAAAGCGAGATTGAGTGAGTAGAGAGTTTTCCAAGATAATTAGAATGCCGGCAAAAAAAGCGACTCCCTCATTAATTTTAATTACCCTGAGAAAAAGAAAAACGATCAATGGTAAAAGCGATCCAGCTAGGGCTGGAAAAAAGCGAAACCAAAAAACTGGCAGATTGTTGTATTGATTTCCGATTTTAGAAAAATCAAACGGGCCATTTGTTTCGATATATTCAGAATAGCCCCCTATTTTTGCTCCAGTTGCGATTATTAATTTTCCCAGCGGTGGATGAATGTCAAAGAAGTATTGTCCTGTGAAATATTTACTGACAAATCCGCCAAAATGAACTTCATCAAAAACTACTTCTCTTGGTTGTCCTAACAAAAAAAAGTGAGTAATTAGTCCAAGTAGTAATAATACTAGTGGGAAATACCAAGTTTTTTTAATTTTCATATTTTTTAAAAATAGAGTTATTGAAGTTTAAAAATTTTATATTCACTTGATTTTATTATCAGCGGATAATTATCCAGAAAAAATTTTTCATTTATGTTAAAATTTTTCTTTTCAGAAAGACCGATTACAGCATATTTTACGTTGTATTTTTCAAAGAGTGTTTGAGCTTGCTTGCCACCTTGGTACATTGCTAAAACATCTTTTTCTACTGTTCCATATTCCATGCCATATGTCCATAACCAGCCGCGGTATCCCATTAGAATTTGAGCGCCTGTGTGAGTGGTTATGGGGTGATTGTGCCGGTCGGAAGTCAAAACAATATCGCCGGGCTTAGACATGGCTTTAAAATCAGCTACTAATTTTAAATCATCATTGCTCCACATTTGAAATTGCAGCTTGTCTGTTTTAGTTAGGCGATATAAATCTAATCCGCCTGAAAAAATTAGACTAATAAATAGGATTGAAAAAATAAAAACAGAAACGGATTTTCTTTCTTTGATTAATTTACTAAACCAAAGGATAATTGGTAGACAGAAAAAAAGATAGGCATAGGTTAGAATTTTAGAATTATCCCATGGCCAAGGCTGGAAAAGAAATAAGTTTGATAGGATAAATAGTGTGACACCAGATAAAAATAAAGGCTCTTTATAGAATCTTGTTTTCCAAATTGACAAAAGAGAAAGAGGAATAAAAAGTCCCCAATTCCAAAGCCAAAACATTAAGATGTTGCCATTAAAAGGTTTTTCATTTGCGAGCCAGCCCAAATGCCATTTGAAAAAACTTTCTGAGTTACTTCCAAAGCGAAAAAAGAAATAAACCAGAGCGAATGAACTGGCAGATCCAAGTGCAAACAGAATCCATTTTTTCCAATGGCGTAAGTCGTATAAAAAGAAAGAGACTCCGCAAATAAAAAGAGCAAAAAGAGAATGCGCATGAACGATTGGCATGAAACCAGAAACTATGCCTAGGCCAAAAATTTTAATAGGGGAGACGTTTTTGAATTTTATTTTTTTCCAAAGACTCCATTGAAATAAAATAAAAAGGGTCAGGGCTAAGCCTAGCGCGAAACTTCTTTGCGGGATAATTTCAGAGGTAATGACATTAATCCAGCGAATTCCTTCAACTTCGATATGAGTATATTCTCTGGGAAAAAAACTCCAATTTGCCAGACCTTTCTTAAGATCTTCTAGGAAGAAAACAAAACCCCAGCCGCCACCCATTAAAAATAGTGTGATTGCCAGAAAAGAAGATTTGACTGATTTGAAATAGAAATAAAAAAACTTATAAATTATCCAGAGCATTAAAAGGGTGAATATTAATGAGGAGAACCAAAAAGCAGTTATTTCTGAAAAACCAAAACGAATCATTAGCCCTGTGATACCATCCGCTAAAAAGGAATAACTAAAAGGATGATTGATCAAAAGGGGAAAGGAAGAAAACCATTCTCCAATTGGGCGATAGGCGAAAGGCATAGCGTAGGCGAAGTGAGCTGACCAATCACCCCAAACATTGACCCAACCTGCATAGATGCCCAATTCATTTCGAAAAAGCATTCTCGGAAAAATGAAGGCAAAGAAGCCACCCCAGGTTAGCATAATCAACAGCGAGCCTTTTTTAAAATTATTGAGACTGTTCCATTTTTTTTCAATATAATTAAAATAAGGAGCGAGTACTTTTGAATTTCTGATTTGAACTAATTTTTTAAGAAAGTTCGATTTTTTTCCTCTAAATAAAAATATAGTACTCATTTATTTCATTATAAAACAGATTATTAGTATTTTTTATTATAACACAAGCAGCGCAGTTTAAATAAAAAGCAGCTATCTTCAGCTGGCCTATTTTATTCTCTACTTTTTCAAAACTGTTTTATTAATTAAGAATTAGAATAGCTTATCGAGATAATTATTTTGGATTGCATAGAAAAGAGCAATGAATAAGGTGAATATTATTAAGAAAAATTTTAAGAAAAGTTTCATAGAATTGAAAGTATTTTTGTTAGTTAGTAATTACACATCATCATTTTACTACGAAAATAAAAAAAAGAAAAACTCCCAAAAAAGTAATTTTTGAAATCGAATTGAATTTTATTTGCGAGTTGTTATTTGCTAAAAATGTGGTATTATTTTAGTAAGTTAAATAAGTGAGAAAAAATTAAAAAAATAAATAATAATTATGGACAAAAAGAAAATTGCGATCGGGTTTTTTCTAGGGGCTGCTTTAATTTTTAGCGGTTTTTTTATTTCTATAAATAAAAACCAATTTAGTAGTATTAAGAATGTTGGAAAGAATGCAAGAACCTCGAGGCATTTGTCTATGGAAACTTCTCAGAAAAAAGAGATTGCCAAAGAAGACAATAATGTTTTAGGAGTGGAAAAAAAAATACGAGAAACAAATATTAGCATTTCCAATGATAAAGGTGGGTATGGAAGTGGGGGGATTATCTCTCAAACTACAAATGAAGATCCTATTGTAAATGCTAGTATTTTTGATTATAAAAGTGATACTGCAAAAATTGAAATTTATAAAGCAAGCAAAGATGATTTGATTAATTATCTTTTGCACAACAAAGACGGCAATCAGTTAAATGCAGACGTTGATACAAAAGATATGTATTTAGCATCTTCTTTTGATCAAAATATGAATGGAGGAAGTATTCGAATAACTATTCCAGATGCATCCTCTGGAATTTGGCTGATACGAGTTGCGGCTGATGGAACAGATCGAAAAGCTTTTGTTGTTAGATCTAGTTTTGGGGCGACTGTCAAAAATGGAAATGATGAGATGATCTTCTGGGCGCAGGATTTTAATAATAAGAAGAAGCTTTCCGGAGTTCAAATTGAAGTTGCTAGTTTTTTGAATAAAAAGAGTGTTGTGGATTCAGCAGTGACAAATGATGAAGGAATTGCCAAAACAAAAATTGCAGAAGAGGCCGATGTGGCTTTTCTGGAAAAAGATGGCGAATTGGCAATTATTCCTATAAATATGCGGTATGTTAATTATTATCCTTATGCTGTTTTTGCTCCAAAAACGATTAATCATTATTATTTTGTTTTTACTGACCGGCCAATATATCAACCAGGAGATAAGATTAACTTTAAAGCTATTATTCGCAATGAGGACGATGTCCGTTATAGTATTCCAAAAGGAGAAGTCCAGATTGATGTTTCAAATGGTGATTACCTAGGAGATGATAATGCAGAGAAAGTTTTTTCTCAAAAGTATTTAATTTCTGACGATGGAACTATTTCAGGAGATTTTATTTTGCCAAGCGATGCTAAAACGGGGATGTATTATTTGGGCGTAAAAATTGTTAATAAAGAGGCTGGAGAGGAGGAATTTAGTTGGTATAGCGATTCAACCAGTTTTAATGTGGAATATTATCAAAAGCCGGAGTATGAGGTTAGTTTAGATTCAAATACGGATGAAATAATTTCTGGTGATGAGCTGACGTTTAAAATTGCTGGTAATTATTTTTCTGGTCAGCCGCTAGCCAATAAATCAGTTTCCTATAAAATTTATTCCTCAGATTTCTATTATTATGATTATTATTCTGATTATGAGAATTATAAAAATGTTGATAATTATCGTTATAGGAATTGGTATGGAGGAAATCCAATTAGCGAAGGAGAGGCGATTTTGGATGAAAATGGATTGGTTGAGGTTAAAATAGGAGGAGATTTAACTTCTCAAGATGGAGAAAAATTTGGAGAACGTATTTTTACAATTGAAACGGAATTTTCCGATGAATCTGGTATCCCTGTTTTTGATAGCAAGAATGTCTTGGTGAATGCCGGAAAATATTCAATTTTACGCAACGATGCTAATTATTATTATGGCTATAGCGTTGGCGATCAAGTTTCTCTTGGCCTGATTTTGATTCCTCATAATCAGTCAAAAATTTCCAATATTGAATTGAAGGGAAAGATTAAGCGAACGACTTGGAAAGAAGTGATCGTTCCTGGAAAAAAATATCCTAAATATGTTGAAGAAAATGAAGATTTGGAGCCTATTACTGTCAAAACTGATGCCCAGGGTAAAGCAAGTATTCAATTTAAAGCGACCAAAGAAGGTTCATATGATATTGAAGTTGTGGGAACGGATGATAAAGGAAACATTATTAAGAAGAATTTCTATGCCTGGGTTTCTGATAAGAGTGGATTTTATTGGTCGGGTGGAAATGAAAATAGTGGGTTGAAAATTCAAAGCGATAAAAGCCAATATGATCCAGGTGAGACAGCTAAACTAACAATTTCCTCTAATATACCAGATCGAGATGTGTTGCTTTCTATTGACAGAGGTAGGGTTAACCGTTATCAAGTGGTTCGCTTAAAGGGAAATTCAGTAAAAATAGACATGCCGTTAGTTGATACTGATGTTCCTAATATTTTTGCGGATGTTTCTTCTTTTTCCGATGAAAATCTAGATGCGGATAGTGTTAAATTGAAAGTTTCAGCGGAGGGAAAAAGGATAAATGTTTCCTTTGCTTTGGATAAAAATAAATATAATCCAGGTGAGGAAGTAACAGTAACTGTGAAAACTTCAACTATGTCAGGTAAACCCGTTTCAGCCGAAACAGCGGTTTGGGTTGTTGATAAGGCTATTTTTGAATTGGCAGATAATAAAGCCACGGGAATATTTAAACGTTTTTGGTTTGAAAGATATGATGGTACCAATAAGAATCATTCTTTGATGGGAGTTATTTCTGAGGGAGCGGAAAAAGGTGGTGGTGGAGGCGATGGAGGTGGCAGATCAATTTTTAAAGATACGGCCTACTGGAATCCAAGTGTGAAAACTAATGCCAATGGCACGGCACAATTAACTTTTAAGTTACCAGATAATCTAACTACATGGGTTGTCGCTGGCATTTCAGCTACAAAAGATACTCGAGTTGGCGAAGGGCAGAATGAGATTCTAGTTTCAAAAGACGTTATTGTTCGTCCAATATTACCTAATATTTTAAGGGTGGATGACTCGATAACCCTATCAGCGCTTGTGCATAATTTCACGGATAAAAAATTGGATTTTACTGCCAGTTTGAAAATGGATGGAGCGAAAGTAGATTCTCCAGAACAAGAAATAGGAATTGAGGCCAATGCTGAAAAACAGGTTTTTTGGAAAGTTGATCCACAAGCGGAGAATGAAGCTGCTAAAATAACTTTTTCAGCCATATCCGATGATAAAAATCTTTCTGATATCATAACCAAAGAAATTCCAATTAAGAAATTTGGATTTTGGGAGAGTACTATTGATGTTGGAGATGATGAGAATAAAATTTATAATCTGAAGCTATCAAAAGATATTGATATTGAAAAAACAACAGTCAATTTCTCAATCGCACCAACATTAATCGGAACATTGCCTGAAGCAATGAAATATTTGGTTAAATATCCCTATGGTTGTGTGGAGCAAACAACAAGTCGTTTTGTGCCAGCAGTTATCGCTAAGAAAAACGCGGACATATTTAGCAGCTCAATTGCTGATAAAAATATCGATGACATTATCAATAAAGGCATTGAGCGCTTAGTTAGCCTTCAAGGAGATGATGGTGGTTGGGGCTGGTATGGAAGCAACTCAGATCCATTTATTACCGCTTATGTAGTTGAATATCTGGTTGAAGCTAAGAATTTAGGATTTGTGATTGACGAGGCGATGCTAGATAGAACAAAAAATTTCTTGGAAAAGGATTTTGATGATTATGATTATGGCTTCAAAAAAAGACGCGATCGCTTAGTGGCTGAGCGTGATGAAAAAGTTGCTAAAGTTTACGCTCTATCAATTCTGGATTCAAATAGCGAAAAGGGAAAAACTAAGCTTGATAATTTCAATAATATAACTTCGGATATACTGGCATTAACAGTGATGGCAAATATTCGCAATGGCTACACCGATCCAAAAAACAATGGACTCAGTGAATTATTGGCAATGGCGAAATCCGAAGGGGATAGTTTGTTCTGGCCAACCGGAGTCAAATATTATTTTGGTTCAGATGATGCTTCAACTGCTTTAGCTGTGCGAGCAATTGTTATGGCTGATCAGAATCGTGATTTGGCTGTTAGAGGAATTAGGTTTCTAACAAAACACAGAAGGAGTAATTATTGGTCTAATACTTTCGCGACAGCTAATATTATTCGAGCGGTGGTTGATTATTCTAAATCAAATGCTAGTCTCAATCCTCAATATAATTACTCAGTGATCTTGGATGGGACGGAAATTCAAAAAGGGATAATTTCAAAGTTTAGTCAGTTAGATCAAATTTCAATTCCGGTTTCAAAAATTCAAACAAATGGTTCAGTACTCACTGTAAAGAAGGTTGGAGATGGTGAAGTTTATTCTACATTAGTAATTGAGGAGTTTCATACAGATAAAAAAGCGCCAGCCGTAAATGCCGGACTTAGTATCAGACGAGAATATGAAAATCTAACCAATCCTGGTCAGAATTTGCATGTTGGTGATACCGTACGAGTTGTGTTGACCGTTTCGGGATTAACAGGAGAAAGAGAGTATGCTGTTATTCAAGATGAGCTTCCTTCGGGAATGGTGCCAATTAATAAGAACTTGAAAAATCAGCAGTTTGATGATGGTAAGGACTCTAATTTCAACTACTATCATTATAATCAAGAAACTACTAAAAATGGGATGATTTTGACGACTTATTATATTAAAGGAGGGGAGAACACTTATGCGTATGAGGCTAAGGTTATCAGTGAAGGAACTTTTTCAGTTCCACCAGCCAGAGCAGAGCTGATGTATTCACCGGAAGTTTATGGAAGATCAGCAGCGCAAGTCGTTACAATTGATAATGGTTCGTTCAGGCAACTATCAAAAGCAGTCCAAAATATGTTAAGCGATAGAAGAGACGCCTTAAAAGTCTTGCTGATAATATTTTTGCTGTTAATTCCGATTGGAGTTTTTGGATATTTTGCATTCAAAAAATTCAAAATGAAAAATGGTAATTAAAAAATATAACTCTCAGAAAAAAATAAAAATATCACTTTTTATAGGCTTAATCATTTTATTGTGTTTATTGATTTTGTTGGTTTCCATTAAAAAATTTGATTCTTTTATTTTTTCTCAAAAATTTTTTCTCGCTGATGATAGGCAAGTGGACGTTGTTAAAAATGAGCCTTTGAAAGTGCAGTTTTATGATGAGAAAACTTTTTATGATTCCTTGATTTGGCTAAAAAATAATCCGAAAACTTTTTCTGATTGCCAGATTGTGACAGCGGTTGTTCCACATCACCTTTTGGCAGGATTTATGCCAGCGGGATTATTTGCGAAATTAGCATCTCAAAAAATCGAAACAGTTTTTGTTGTTGGACCAAATCATTGGGAAAAAGGTGAAAAAATATTAACAAGCAATGCTATTTGGGAAACACCCTTTGGAAATGTTATGCCTAATGAAGAAATAATTTCTGATTTGAAAGAAAAAGGCTTGATGCAAATTGAAAATTATATTATGCAAAAAGAACATTCAACAACAGGACTCTTTCCATTGATTGCGTACTATCTCCCTAATGTTAAAATTGTTCCGATAATTCTTAGTGCCAAAAATACTCGGGCAGAAATTGAAAAACTGAATGACGAACTTTCTAAATATCTCGAAAATGAAAAAAATATGTTAGTTGTTTCTGTTGATTTTTCTCATTATCTAAATAGTAATGAGGCAGAAAGTAAAGATAATGAAACACTGAAGGTTTTGCAAAGTTTTGATTATGATAAGCTTTTTCAGCTTAACAATGATAACCTTGATTCTCCGACATCGATTGCAACTTTTCTTTCGGCAACACAAAAAAATGGAAAGGCCAAGTTTGAAGTTATTGATCATTCCAATTCAGCTAATATTTTAGGTGGAAATATAGTCAAAACGACAAGCTATTTTTCTTTGGCAGCTTGTCGGTAGAAAAGTAGAGAGGGTTTTTTTTATTTCTTCCCCTTTTTATCTAGCTGTTCTCCAATCCAAACAGCTAAAAGAAGTATAGTCCAAAATATGAAAGATAATGGTTTGAGTATGTTTTTTTTGATTAACTCTTTGAGTTTTAGGGCCTTATCCTTGATTGATTTCCAAAGCGGGGTTTTCGTTTTTTCTGTCGATTCAGGATTTTCTATTTTTGTTTTGTCCTTTTTTTTCTTAGTTGATCTCCTTGGTTTTTCTTTGTTATTTTCTTGTTTTTCTGCCTTATCTAAGTCTTCATTAAGTTCAGAAAGAACCTTTTCTTTTTCAATATTGGCTTTCTTTTTATCTGCCACTTCCTGTTTAGTTAATTCATCTTTTTCAGTTTGTTTTTCCTCAGGAGTCATCGACTTTGCTACATCTGCTTTAGCTTCTGAGATAGCCTTTGTTATTACGGGGTCTTTTTTTTCTGGACTAAAAGCCATAAGCTTGATCTTAAATTATTTGGAAAATAGGCGGATTTCTTGTTTGTCTATAAATCTATTCTAGCGCTGATTGAGAACATATGTCAACCAAATCTTGGTTTTAATTGAATTGTGTGAAATCTATAAATATGCTAATTTAGATTAGCTATTAGTGTTTTTTAATTTTAAAATAACTATAAAAACTTGTTAAATAATAAAGAGAATAAAATTAGTCTTAGAAGAAAAGTATTAACCGTTTTTTTAATAGCACTTTCCTTTTTTATTGTATGGAAATGTTTTGTTTTGATTAAAGGTGCTATAGGGAAACGGAAAATCTTAGAGATTCCAATTAAACAAAATCAATCAGAAGCCACTCAAATCAAAAAAGACGATTTTGATGTTGTCGATTATACAGTCATCGATGGGGATATCCCGGCAGAAATTTTTGGCTTGCAGGGAAAATTAGATGCTAATGAAATAGTCTTACTGCTTTTGGCAACAAAGGATGTGTACGATTTTACTAATATAAAAATTGGACAAAACTTGCGTTTCTATTTTGAAAAGGGTGATGGGACTTTGAAAAAAATGGAATACGACAGGAGTAATGAACATAAAATTGTTGTTGAAAGGCAAGGGGGCGGTTTTATTGCTCGTGAAGAAAAAATTGCTTATTCCGTTTCGCAGGAAATCGCACGAGGTAAAATTGATAATTTTTTCTACGTTGACGCTATGGAATCCGGCCTTTCCGAAGTGAGCGTTTTGGAAGTCGGAGATATTTTTTCTTTCGATGTTGATTTCACAACAGAAATTCAAAAGGATGATGAATTTGTTGTGGTTTATGAAAAAAGAAGTTTAACTGGCGAAAAAGCGCCGGACGGAAAAATTTTAGCAGCAAAATTTGTTAATGTTGGACGGAGTGTTTACGCCTATTATTTTGATAATGATGGGTCTGGCGGGTACTATGATGATGAAGGGCGAGTATTGGAAAGACAATTTCTGAAGGCCCCGCTTAGTTATCGTCATATTTCATCAGGTTTCACTGGCGCAAGAATGCATCCGATTACCAAGAAAATCTCTGCCCACTATCAAATTGATTACGCTGCTCCTTCTGGCACGCCAGTGGTTGCTTCTGCGCGCGGAACGCTAGTTAGCGCTGGCTGGGAAGGTGGCTGGGGCAATATGGTTCGACTTAGTCATGACAATGGATACACTTCGCACTATGGACATCTGAGTAGTTTTGCTAAAGGGATTAAATCAGGAGTGAGAGTGGATCAGGGCCAAGTGATTGGCTATGTTGGTTCTACTGGCTGGTCTACTGGGCCACATCTTGATTACGGGATAAAATTAAATGGTACTCCGGTCAATCCTTTAAAGCTCGATTTGCCAAAAGGCCAACCATTAGACGAAGAAAGAATGAAAATATTCAAGGAATTAAAAGCGCAATATGTGGAGTTGTTAAAATAAAAAATTAATTTTTCAGATCAAGGATTGCTAAATTGATTTATTAGGTATTTTTTGCTAAAATTAAACCAATCAGGTACTTAAAAGTTTAGATAAAATTTGAAAATTATA
This sequence comes from Candidatus Moraniibacteriota bacterium, assembly GCA_049303795.1. Lineage (GTDB taxonomy): Bacteria > Patescibacteriota > Minisyncoccia > Moranbacterales > UBA2206 > UBA9630. The sequence goes on along the minus strand of JBAQNM010000005.1, from coordinate 332,536 downwards.
ATCAAATAAATTAAATAAAAATATGCAAAAACAATCTGCACAAAAAACCTTAATGATTATACTGGGAGTAGTGGTAGTTATAATACTAGCGGGAATTGTATCTGGTCAATATTATGCATCATTGCCTGGGCATAATCCCCAAGAGAATAAGCCGAATTGCGAAAGTGTAGGAGGAGAATGGATTGAAGATCGAAAAACTTGCGTAGTATCAAGCAAGAAAATTGGTGAAATTTGCACCGATGGCGGTCAGTGTGAGAGTGGAATTTGCTCCCCGCTAAAATTAACTGACGAGCAAAGAGCAACAATTGAAAAAGAATCTTTGAAAAATATGACAGGAACATGTTCCGCAGATAATTTTGCTACCGGTTGCATTGAGCAAGTAATTATGGGTACAGTTTCAAAAGAGTCAATGTGTTTGGGTAATTAATTTAATAATTTTAAAAAACGCAAAGGCATGGCATTTCTATATAATTTTGACAAGAATATTTTGCCCTTTACAAAATTGAAATATTGAGCTATATTCTTCTGTTATGAATGCAAATTCATATAAATGCTAGATTTGCTTAAAACAAAGGTTCTTTGAAAAATAATCGGATTGCAATGGCAATCTGTAAATATGTATAAAATATCATTTAAACCATTTTCAAAAAAAGAAGGAGTTTGCCATGAGAAAAATACTGAGTTTATTGGTTGTTGCTATCTTATTTACCCCGACGATTTTGCCTGCCCAGTCTGATATTGTGCGGGCTGAAAACGTAGAAAATTCCGCTGGTTCAATTATTGTGCTGGCCGAATCGGGCTATGAAGGTTGTTCAATAAAAATTGTTGATCAAGGTAAGGATATCGTGATAAAAATATCCAACATTGATCGTTCATATGCAAGTAATCTGGGATTATTTTCAAGTGAAAGGAGTCCAAACGCTAACGAAAAAGACCTGATTGAGACCGCCGAGGTTTTCGACGGCAATGCCGAATTTCGGCTTCCGAATTTGGGAAAAGTGGATAATCCATTTAAATTGCCAACAGTGGAGCATATCAGGATTAAATTTCTCTCTGACGGTAGCGGTCTGGAATTCGATCAGGATAATCAGTGGGTCTACTTCGGCGACAATCCTGACGGGTCAATAAATCGCAATGACTCAAAAATCGGGATTGTGATGTATCCGAATTTTCCACCTGTTCCGTTGAATATTATTGAAAGCGAAGAGGGCGTGTTAAAGCCTGGTAAGCATCCTGAATTGAAATGATTCGCTTTTGATTTATTAAAAAATTGACATTTGTTGGTGCGCGGTAGGAGTGTTTTTTTATTCATTAATTTCTTGACAACAAGGAGTTGGGTCATGGCGTTAAGAGCAAAAAAAGGATTTTTAGTGCCGAGAAAAAGAGCAATTGCTCACATTGCAAGAGCATTAAACGCTGGCAAATTTTTTTCCAAGGAGCTTCCTATGACGGGAGAGGCTGATGCTGGTTTTTATAATGCCTGTGAAAATTTTCTCGTGGCGTGTAAAGGCAAAAGGGTGAAAAGGGTGGTCAATGCCTTTCGGTCGACAAAATCAGTTTTTTTTGACAACATTACTTCGTTGAATTATGTCACGAAAGAGGTTGTGATGGCGACAGAAGGATTTTTGTCAGCGCTTGATGTCGATTCTGAGCAGATGGAAGAATATTGCCAGCCCAAGTTGGCTGTCTCTGCTTAAATCTCGATCTTTCATTGAATGATGTGCGGCTAGCATTCCAATTGGGGTGCTAGTCGTTTTTTATTTTTTTGAAATTGTTTTTTATGAATTTTTGTGATATATTGAGAGTATAAAAATAAAATAAATAAAAAAATGGACAACAGAAATATAGAAATGGGGAGTGATTTGAACGAGGCAATGCCCGAGGTTCAAATTTTTAATAATGCAGAAAATCAGGCCGATCAGAATTCTATAAATAATCAAGATAGTCAAGTTGTGAATATGATCGAAAAGCCATCGAGATTCGGAGGCTTTTTTAGTTTTTTTGGAAATCATAAAATCAGCCTCATTATAATAATATTGGTGGCTGTTTTTTCGGGTGGTGTTTTTTTTGGCCTGGGCTTTTATGACAAGTATCTTCGCGTGCTTTCTGTTGAAAGCGTTTTGCCATCCAATGCCAATATTGTGGCAAAAATAACAATCAATCCAGATGGAGAACAATTTACATTGCTAGAATCAAATTTAAAGAAATTTCCTGGCTATGATTTGCTCAAAAAAGAATTAGATGATGCGGGCGATGGAAAAACTGTTTCTCAGGTAATTCAAGACAAATTTAAAGAAAGAGGGCTGGACTTTCAATCAGATATAAAACCAGTTATCAGTGATGAAGCCTATGTGGTTATTCCTAATGCTAGTCCTTTGGGAAAAAATATTCAAAATGATTTACTGCTTTCTTTTGAGCAAAAAAAAGCGGAATCTCTCGCAGCACTTTCAGATAATAAAGACAAAGTTGTGCTAGGGGAGAGGGATGATAAAAAGCGACCAGCTCAGCTTGATTTTATAGTTGCTTCTGAAATTAAAGATGTAAAAAAAGCTAAGGATGTTTTATTAAAATTGCAAAAAGATGATCGCTATAAAGTTACAATAAAAAGTAATGATGGTTATTCTTATTATGAATTAAGTCTAAAGGATGATAATAGTAGTCCCAGCTACATCAATTATGCTGTGACTTATCATGCAATGCTAGGAAGCAATTGGGTTTTCACTTCTAATGAAAATTACATGAAGGAAGTGATAGGACTTAGAAAAAAGCAGCAAATTTTTTCCAGTTTATTTTCTAAAGGTAAAATCGCTTCATTAGAAAATGATACGGATTTTCAAAAAGTAGATAAAGAATTGAATGACAAAAGCGATAGGCGTTTAGTGGAAGTTTATTATAAAATAAATTTCAGTGATTTTTTTGGTAAACGTGATTGTGTTGGTAGCGATTGTTCTAGTGTAACGGACTACATAAAATATCCGGAAAACATTATTTCTGGCTTTTTGGTCCGTGTTGAGCCGGACGGGATCGTTCTGACGATGGATTCAAATAGTGTTTCATTAGGTGATATGCAAAATGTTCCAGTAGAAAAAAGTTTGGCAAAAAAAATTCCACAGCAAGTAAATGGTCGCTGGACTGATGTCTTCGTTGAATACAATAATATGAAAGAATTATATTATGGTTTCAAAAAAAATAACTTAACCGACAAGGGATTGGAAGAATGGAATAAAGCTATTTCTGATATGAAAAATGCTATCGGTATTGATATAGAGTCAAATTTTATTGATCTAATTAGTGGAAATAGTTCATTTGTACTTTTCACCAAGAAAGATCTTTCTCCAGAAGGAGCAGCTATTTTTGAGATTTCTGATCCTCAAAAAATGAATGACACAATGCATAAAATTATTGAAGTTATTAAAAATTTTCAAATCGAAATGTATTCAAGCTATGCAGATATGAACGTGGAAGATAGTTATGATGTTACTAATCAAGATTATGTGAGGCAAAAACAGGCTATGCAGAAAAAATATCAGGAAGCATTGAAGAGGGTTGAGAATTCCTCAATCACAGAAACTGATCTTGCCGAAGGAAAAATATATTCGTATGCCATTGAATCTCCTGAAATTGATTCTCTTGTGCCTTCTTTTAAGGTTACATTGAACTATAGCTTAGAGGATGGAAGGTTTATTTTTAGTACTGATTTTTTTGCATTGCAATCTCTTTTGGTTGGTCTCAAAAGTGGAGCGCAAGGTGCGCTAGCAGATAGTGCTGATTATAAAACGGCGTCTCGTTATTATGCGCCGCAAATGTATGCCGATTCATACATTAATACACAAGGAATTTGTAATTCAATGGAGTATTATTATCATAAATTTTTTGATGGCCTATATTCGAATCAGTCTCAGTTTTGCGATGAAGTCGATAAAGATGAATGTCAAAAACAACAAGATAGCATAGTAGAGATGAAGCAAGAACAAGAGGATGGTATGTTTGCTTTTGTGTCTATTGCTCGAACTTTAAAACTTACAGGCGTTTATAGTGCTTTAGCGGGAGAGGCGGTAAAAACATCTTGGTTTTTAAATATTGTCGAGATTCCTAAGGATGAAAAGGATAGGGCAGAGCGTATTTTGGAGAAATTGTGATTTCCAAAAAGATTTTTAACAAGCAAAAAATCTCAAAAATTTGACAGTAAATACACTAAAAGTGTATAATGACCTTGTGATGAAAAAAATAGCTTATATTTTCTAGTAAAGTTTTGAAGTCCGCTAAAAAATAGCGGAAGGCTTGCTTTATTTTTTTAGTTGTGTATAATGTTTTTATATATACGTTCCAAATTTTTGAATAAAATCACCAGCGCGTAAACTAAATACTTTAATATAGAACTCATTTAATTCACTTTTCCTTATTGAATCATCAATAATAAAGCGAATATGAGCATTATTTGTATGCTTAAAGCCCCAAAAAGTTTGAAGGTTAAAGATACCTTCAGTGCGCAGTCTTCTCTAGCAAAGAGAAAATTTTTCAAATCAATGTCAATGGTATCACTGCCAAACTTGATTGAAGTGCAGATGAATTCCTATAACTGGCTCTTGGAAAAAGGCTTGAAGGAGCTTTTGGATGAAGTTAATCCGATTACTGATTTTTCAGAAAAGGATCTGGAACTATCTTTCAAAGAGTACTACTTGGATGATTATAAGTACGATGAGGTAACGGCGAAGAATAAAAATATTTCCTATGAAGCCCCATTGCGTTGCAAGGTGCAACTTTTGATTAAGAAGACTGGTGAGGTAAAAGAGCAAGAAATCTATTTAGGAGACTTTCCTTTAATGACTGACCGTGGAACCTTTATTATAAATGGAGTAGAGAGAGTTGTTGTCAGTCAGATTATCAGAAGTCCCGGTGTGTTTTTTTCCATGGACTATCAAAAAGGAAAGAAATTATTTGGAGCAAAAATCATTCCTAACCGTGGAGCTTGGCTCGAAATTGAAACTGACACTGAAGGTGCTATCTATGTGAAAATCGATCGTAAAAGAAAAGTTGCTATAACTGCTCTTTTGCGTGCTTTTGGTTATTCTGCCGATGAAAAATTATTAGAAATTTTCAAAAAGGTTGATAATGGCGAAGTTTCTTTCATTGAACAAACTATTGCTAAAGATGTTGCGAAGAATCAAGGTGAAGGGTATAAGGAAGTCTATAAAAGAATTCGTCCAGGTGATTTAGCGACCGAATCAAACGCCAAGCAAGTAATTGATTCAATGTTTTTCGATTTTGAAAAGTATGACTTCGGTGCTGTGGGACGCTATCGCTTAAATCAAAGATTGGAAGTGGAAACAGCTAATGATGAAGAGCATCGCGTGCTTACACGTGAGGATTTAATTTTAATTATCAGTGAAATTATTCGTCTGAACAATGATCCACAAGCCATGGCTGATGATATTGATCATTTAGGTAATCGTCGTGTGCGTAGTGTTGGCGAGCTTGTGCAAAATAAATTGCGCGTTGGTTTTGCGAGAACAGTGAGAAATATTAAAGATAGAATGAGTACTTGTGATTTGGAAACAGTCGTGCCTGGACAACTAGTTAATTCAAGACCAATTGCTGCTTCGATTAAAGAATTTTTTGCCAGCTCACAACTTTCACAATTCATGGACCAGGTCAATCCTTTAGCTGAACTTGAGCATAAACGTAGAATCAGTGCTATGGGACCAGGTGGCTTGACAAGAGAGCGTGCTGGTTTTGAAGTGCGAGATGTGCATCATTCACATTATGGTAGAATCTGCCCTGTGGAAACTCCGGAAGGTCCAAATATTGGTCTAGTGGGACATTTGGCTACATATACCAAAATAAATGAATATGGTTTTCTTGAAACTCCTTATATCAAAATTTTCAAAGAAGTTGATAATACCGCAGAAAAATTGGTCAATAGAATTCTTGATGAAGAATTGTCTGGCCTTACTCTTGGTGCTTTGATTGACGAAGAAATGGCTAAAAAAATTGCTTCTAAATTCAAAGATAAAAAAACCATTAGAGTTAAAGCACACAAAAGCAATGAGAATATAGAATATATTAATGCCACAGTTGAGGATCGCAAAAATATTGCTCATGCTGGAATTCAAATTGATGAATTTGGCAATATTCTAGATAAAAAAGTTGGTGCGAGAGTGAACGGTCGTGCAACAGAAATTGAAGCTTCAAAGCTTGATTATATCGACGTTAGTGCCAAGCAATGTATCTCAGTTGCAACCTCAATGATTCCTTTCTTGGAACACGATGATGCCAACCGTGCCCTCATGGGTTCGAATATGCAACGTCAAGCAGTGTCTTGTGTGAAACCGGAAGCACCACTTGTTGGAACAGGTATTGAAGATAAAGCAGCGGTTGATTCAGGACAAGTTGTTGTTGCTCGAATGGCGGGAGAAGTTGTGGAAGTGGACGCTGATCATATCATTATCAAAGAAGAAGCTCCGATTGCCTCAAAGAAACCTTATTTAAAAAGAGAATATCATTTGCAAAGTTTTGTTAAATCAAATGCCTTTACTTCCATGAACCAGGTACCGCGTGTAGCGAAAGGGGATATTGTAAAAAAAGGACAGCTTCTAGCTGATGGCGCTTCAACAGATCACGGCGAGCTATCTCTAGGTCAAAATATCGTTGTAGCGTTTATTCCATGGGAAGGTTCAAACTTTGAAGACGCGATTATTATTTCAGAAAAATTAGTTCAAGACGACCGCTATAGTTCGATTCATATTGAAGACTTTTCAATCGACGTGCGAGACACTAAGCTTGGGCCTGAGGTGATTACCCGTGATATTCCAAATATCGGAGAAGAGCGTTTGAAAAACTTGGATGAAACCGGAGTGATTGTGATTGGAGCAGAAGTGGCTAGTGGTGATATTCTTGTCGGAAAAATTTCTCCAAAGGGTGAAGGCGACCTGACAAGTGAAGAGAGATTACTTCGAGCGATTTTTGGAGAAAAATCTCGTGATGTTAAGGACAGCTCACTCTATCTTCCTCATGGTGAATATGGAAAAGTAGTTGATATTAAAGTTTTCTCCCGTGAACAAGGTGATAAGCTTTCAACTGGAGTTATCCAACAAATTCAGGTTTCAGTGGCACAATTAAAGAAGATTTCTGTGGGAGATAAATTGGCTGGAAGGCATGGAAATAAGGGTGTTATTTCTCGCATTGCTCCTGTTGAAGATATGCCATATCTACCAGATGGAACTCCTGTCGATATGATTCTTAATCCATTGGGCGTGGCTAGTCGTATGAACATCGGACAAATTATGGAAACTCATCTAGGTTGGGCAGCTTTGAAATTAAGTTATAAAGCGGCAACGCCGGCACTTGAAGGAGTAACAGAAGAACAAATTAAAATAGAACTTAGAAAAGCAAATTTGCCAGAAAGCGGAAAAGTAAGGCTAACTAATGGACGAACAGGTGATTTATTTGATAACGAATCAACAGTTGGTGTCATGTATGTCTTGAAATTACATCATTTAGTGGACGACAAAATTCATATGCGTTCGATCGGACCATATTCCTTGATTACACAACAACCATTAGGTGGAAAAGCGCAATTTGGAGGACAGCGTTTTGGAGAGATGGAAGTTTGGGCTTTGGAAGGTTATGGTGCTGCTTATACTTTGCAAGAAATGCTTACGATTAAATCTGATGACCAAATGGGAAGATCTAAGGCTTATGAGGCAATCATCAAAGGAGAGCCGATTAAGAGTCCTAATGTTCCAGCTTCTTTCCATGTGCTTGTTAGCGAACTTAAGGGATTAGGATTAAGTGTTGAATTGAATGAAGAGGAAGCTTCTGATGATGAAGATAATTTTGAGGGGCAGGCTAATCAGAATGACGAAAATATTGCTTAAAATAAGTCTTAAATAATTTATCTTACTAATTATGGATTCAATTACTAACACTAAAACTAGCAATTTCAGTAGCGTCCGACTGAAAATTGCCAGTCCTGATGAAATTCTAGCTTGGTCAAACGGAGAAGTTTCCAAGCCGGAAACGATTAACTATCGTACGCAGCGTTATGAAAAAGACGGTTTATTTTGCGAGAAAATTTTTGGTCCATCACGTGACTGGGAATGTTATTGCGGAAAATATAAACGGATTCGTTATAAAGGAATAGTTTGCGATAAATGCGGAGTCGAAGTAACGAGAAGTATTGTTAGACGTGAGCGAATGGGGCACATCAAATTAGCTGTGCCTGTTTCGCATATTTGGTTTTTACGTGGAGTGCCTTCAAAAATTGGTCTTGCGCTTGGAATGGGCGTGCAAGACTTGGAGCGCATAATTTATTTCTCAAGTTATATTGTGCTTAGTGTCGATGAAAATGAAAAAGAAAAAGCGCTTGCTCAAGTGGAGCAAGAAATGAAAGCCAAACAGAAGGAGCTAGAAAAGAATTTTGGAGATGACGATAAAAAGCGTCAGGATAAATTAGAGGAGTTAAAAAATATCTATCGCTCAACCAAGGAAGAATTAAAGAATCTTCGTAAATTGCAGATTATTTCAGAGGTAGAATATTTCAATCTATCTTCTCGTTACGGTCAAGTTTTTACAGCTGGAATTGGAGCTGAAGCAATCAGAAAATTGTTGGCAGATTTGAATATGGAAGAAGAAATTAAAACTTATAAAGAGCTACTGGAAGGTGATGAAGAAGTTCCTGATCGAAAGAAGGTGATGAAAAGAGTAAAACTTTTGAATGGTCTTGTTGGAGCTAATTTAAAACCTGAGTGGATGCTTCCAGTCGTTATTCCTGTTATTCCACCAGATCTTCGTCCAATGGTAGCATTGGATGGGGGACGTTTTGCAACTTCAGATGTTAATGATCTTTATCGTCGTATCATCAACCGAAATAATCGTTTGGCGAAATTAATGGAAATTGGTGCGCCAGAAGTTATCACGAGAAATGAAAAGCGTATGCTGCAAGAAGCAGTTGATGCCTTGTTTGACAATAGTGCTAGAAAATCACAGGTAAGTGTTGCTGCATCCACCGGACAACGTCGACCGTTGAAATCATTAGCCGATACATTAAAAGGAAAGCAAGGTCGCTTCCGTCAAAATTTGTTAGGAAAGCGTGTTGATTATTCTGGACGAAGCGTTATCGTTGTTGGACCAAAATTGAAACTGCATCAATGTGGATTGCCAAAGAAAATGGCCCTGGAACTTTTCAAGCCATTTATTATCAATAAGTTAATTGAAAGAGAATTAGCCTATAATGTTCGTAGCGCTGGAAAAATGGTGGAGGCGGAATCGGAAGAGGCTTATGATATTATTGATGAGATTATTTCACATCATTATGTATTGCTAAATCGTGCTCCAACTTTGCATCGTTTGTCAATTCAAGCTTTTCAACCAGTTCTAATTGAAGGAAAGGCGATTCAAGTTCATCCGATGGTTTGTTCTGCTTTTAATGCTGACTTTGATGGAGACCAAATGGCGGTACATGTTCCACTGACCGATAAGGCTCGTTATGAAAGTGCTAATTTAATGCTTTCAGCAAAAAATCTTTTGAAGCCAGCCAGTGGTGAGCCGATTATTTCTCCAACCTTGGATATGGTTTTAGGTTGTTATTATATTACGCATATAGTGGCTGGTGCTAAAGGCGAGGGTAGAGTGTTTGCTTTTGAAGATGAGGTGATTATGGCTGAGGAGTTAGGTCAAATTGATACTCGGGCTAAAATCAAAGTACTCAGAAATGGAGAATTGCTAGAAACATCTGCAGGAAGGATTCGTTTGAATTTTATTATTCCTAAAGAGCTTGGTTATCAAAATTACGAGATGACTAAAAAGGAATTGAAATCTTTGGTGGCAAGAGTGCTGGAAGTTTGCGGACAGGAAGCAACTGCTATCTTTGCTGATGAGATTAAAAACTTGGGATTTGCATCTGTTACTCGTTCAGGAATTAGTTGGGGAATGGACGACTTGAAAGTGCCAAAGGAAAAGAAAGAAATAATGGCCGCAGCTGAAGACAAGGTTGATATAATCAAAAAGCAATATAATCTTGGTCTGCTTACTGAAGAGGAAAGAAAAAGCAAGGTGATTGAGATTTGGAATGATACAAAAAATCAAATTACTGATCGCGTGCGAGAATCAATGGACAAAGAAGGTTCAGTTTATTCTATGGTATATTCCAAGGCTCGTGGTAGTGAATCAGTGGTCGTTCAGATGGCCGGAATGAAAGGTCTTATGGCCGGACCAACTGGAGAAACAATCGAACTTCCAGTTAAGAGTTGTTTTAAAGAAGGTTTGAATGTTTTGGAATATTTCATTTCTACCCATGGAGCAAGAAAAGGTATGGCTGACATTGCGCTTCGAACTGCAACCGCTGGTTATCTAACTCGAAGATTGGTTGATGTGGCACAAGACGTGATTGTGAGAGAAGCAGATTGTCATGATAGCGAAGGTGCCTATATCTATAAAGAAGATTCTGATCGCTTCGGCTTGAATTTTGCATCACGTGCAATTGGACGTGTACTTTCTGAGGATATTGTTGATCCAAAAACAGGCAAGGTGCTTATAGCTAAAGATCATCTTGTAACCAAACAGGAGGGTGAATTGATTGAGAAGGTGGGGGTTGAAAAAATTAAAATCAGAACCGTGGCAACTTGCAAAACCCCACGTGGAGTTTGTCAGAAATGTTATGGTACCGACTTGGGACGAGGACATTTGGTGGAAATTGGTCAGGCGGTTGGAATTGTGGCTGCTCAAGCGATTGGTGAGCCAGGAACACAGCTAACCATGCGTACTTTCCATATTGGAGGTATCGCTGGATCTGACATCACTCAAGGTCTTCCTCGTGTGGAAGAAATTTTTGAAGCACGTCCGCCAAAAGGAGAATCAATTATTTCTGAAATCGATGGAAAAGTGGTTGAAATTGAAAATACAGATAAAGCGACAATTGTTAAAATTGAATCAACAGATGAAGTTAAGGTTGTTAAAGAATATCCAATTTTAGCTGGCAGTACTTTGAAAGTAGCTCAGGGCGATTTAGTAGCCAAGGGAACACCACTTAGTGATGGACATATAGATCTTAAAAAATTATATGCCACGATGGGACAAGAAGAGGTGCATCGTTATATTACACGTGAAATTCAAGAAGTGTACGCTTCACAAGGTGAAGGAATTAATGATAAGCATATTGAAGTTATTGTTAGACAAATGTTTAGTCGCGTTTCAATCCTTACTGAAGGAGATTCAATTTTTCTTGCTGGAGACGTATTCGAAATTGACGAATTTAAGGAAGAAAATCAGAGAGTATTGGCGAGAAAAGGTGAAGAAGCAACTGGTGAAAGAATTCTTTTGGGAATCACTAAGGTGGCTCTTTCAACAGAAAGCTTCTTATCTGCCGCTTCTTTCCAAGAGACAGCTCGCGTTTTGATTAATGCTGCTGTTCAAGGCAAAGAAGATAAACTTAGAGGTCTTAAAGAGAATGTGATTATCGGAAAACTAATTCCAGCTGGAACGGGTTATCAACAATCACTTTAGGCTAAGAGTTGGTTTTAAATAAAAAACGATCCTTTTTTGAAGGGTCGTTTTTTTGTGGCTTATAAAAAAACGTGTTATATTTATCTTATAAATTGGTGAAAATTTAAATTATACTAAAAGTTCGCATATAAACGAGATAAACGAAATAAATTTTTCATTTTGCGCATTAAATAAAGTTGGTGCGTAATCTACGTAATAAAATTTTGCTTTTTCTTATTTATTTATAAAGGGGTATAAGATACTCCTGGAATCACAAAAAAGACGATTAAATTTTAATTTTAAAATTATGTCTAAATTTGAAACGATGTCATCTGATGATGGCGAAAATAAATCTAGTGTAAAAAAGCCATTTACTAAAAATGGAGTAGGAGAAAAACAAGGCGAACTGGTCTTAGGTCAACAACTAGAGACAACTGAATCATCTGAGAATCAATTATTGGAAGCAGGTTTGCCAGGACAAAGCATAAAAGAAAAAGATTCGAATCAAGAATCTGCCGTTGACAAAGACAAGGCATTAGAAATTGTTTTAGATAAAATTGAAAAAAACCAAAACTTACTTAGATCTATTGAAAGCGGTGAAGTTGATAAGCTGGCAATTGAAGATATAGAAGATTTGTTAAAATCAAAATTAATACAAGAAATTCCAGCTATAGAAAAAAGTCAGTTGGAGATAGAAAGGCTTCAATTGGTTGAAAAAATAGAGAAACTTCAAGAAGATAAAAATAAAAAAGGAACATATCTTGAAAATTACAAAAGATACAATGAAATTCAAGCTGAGCTACAAACTCTTAACTGGTTGAATATTATAAAGAAAAATAAACTACACAAAGAGCAATCCTCACTTGAGTCTCAGGGAATTGCAATTACTGATGGCAAGCAAATTGCTTTGGAGGACGAGTTGAAATTAGCGGTCAAGCAATTGGAAGAATCAGTCACTCGCAAAAAGGAAGTCGATGAAATATTGAACAGTAGTCGTTCAATTGGAGGAAGATGGGTGCAACTATCCGAGAATGGCAAAGAGGCAATTCCGGAAAATAAAATGCTGCAACACTACCTCCAAGCTAGAACCAAGCTTAGTGAAGTAAAAGGATATGAATATTCTCGAGATGCAGATTTTAACAGTATTTCTCACAGACTTATACTGGGAATAAAAAAATCTAACATACATCGCCTCAAAGAGTTATACGATAATTCAGATTATTACAAAGCAAGTATTGAAAATAAAAATTTTGATAACGGAATGGATACTGGGGATATGCTGATGTTATTAATAGCTATGGACATATTGGAAGACGGCGAATTGGATCTTTTTGGAGCTCTTGACCAAGATAGCACTGGTTTTGATATGGATAGTGATAACATGGATTACGATTCTGGCGGATTTGACGGCGGAGATGGTGGTGATTCTGGAGATTAATAATAAGGAGTTTTGGATTTTGGGCATTCACCCCTAGCCCCTCTGCCCAAAATCAAAAACAGAAAAAGCAAAATTTTATTTTAACAATCAATAAAGTTTTGATGTAATTTTAGGAAATGAAAAATTTACATCGTTTAACAAAGAATATCTGGTTCCAAAATTTTTCACTTTTAGACTTTTTACAATAATGAAAGAAAAATTTCCTCTCCCATATTTTTACCTCTTTCTCTATTTATATTATAATAAGGAAGCGAGGCAAAAACATCAGATATTCTTAAACGTTAGCCGAAATATTTTTTAAATAAACCTTAAATTCAATGGAAAAAAACACCGAAGAGGCTTTTAAGTGGATAATTAATATTTTAATGCAAAATAACATTCCTTTCCAAATCTCTGGAGGCTTCGCCGCTAAGCTTTATGGCTCAGGTAGGGAATTATTTGATATTGATATCGATATGAAGGGAAGTGACCTTGATAGACTTTTGCCATTTGTGAAAGGCTATATCGTATTTGGACCTGAGCGATATCGCGATGAATCATTTGATATCAAGCTTTTAACTTTAGAATATCACGGTCAGAAAATAGATTTGAGCAGTGATGAAAACGCAAAAATATATAATTCAATTACAAAGCAATGGCAAGATTGCAAAACGAATTATGCTGACTGCGAACAATATGAAATTTTTGATTTGGTCGCTCCTGTTATTAGGAGGCAAGAACTTATTGAATATAAAAAGATGATTGGAAGGCTAGTAGATATGGAAGATATTGAGGCAATAATTAAAAAAGCTCTAGTAAATAATTTATTATGAAATCAGCAATAATTGGAACCGGATTCCTGGGAGAACAATTATATCGAGATCTTCTGTCGGACACTTCACTGGATAATGGTTTGATGCAAAAATTAACTGAAATAGTTACGCTTAGTGTCAAGGAAAGTTTTAAGAAAATGTGATATAATTTTAGACATGAGGAATATGGAAATTTAACGATAAATTGATTTAAATAAATATTAATAAAAAAATGAATATTGAAAAACAAATTCAGGAGTGGCTTGACTCTGGAACAATAAGCCAAGAGCAAGCGCAGATAATGCTTTCTGATGTTTCTCAGAAAGGAAAAGAGGAAAGGTCAAATAAATTTATCATTGCAATATCCACAATCGGAGCTGCATTGTTAGGTATCGGTGCGATTCTTTTCGTTGCCTCAAATTGGGATGAGATTCCAGATTTAATGAAAGTTCTGATTTTGGTTGGAAGTACCTTCGGAGCATATTATCTTGGTTATTTATTTAAATATGATAAGCAGAATTTACCAAAAGTTGGAGCAGCATTATTTTTTCTTGGAGCGCTTCTATTCGGCGCTAGCATTTTTTTAGTTGCTCAAATATATAATATTAATGCGAATAGTCATTCTTTGGTACTTATTTGGTTAATTGGTGTTCTTCCTCTCATTTACGTCTTTAACTCAGAATCCATTGCAGCACTGGTGGCCTTACTTTTTTATCTTTGGATTGGCTTATTTATTTTTAGGAATGAAGATTTTGGGGAGTATGTATTTTTTTCATTGCCGGTAATTTATTTATCATCTGGTGCCTTGCTTTTCAGTCTTGGCGGTTTGCATTTTTTTAAACCGGAAATGCAAAAGGTTGCTAGAATATTTCGTTTAGCAGGAATGAAAGTTTCAATGTTATCTCTTTTTCTTCTTACATTTGAATTTTTTTCTACCCAGTATATGAAAAAACATAGCTATTACTCAGATTATTATGCTAACGAAATGCAGGGAATGATAGATCAAATAACTATGGGTGTTGTTTTATTCTCCGTTTTAGCAATTATCGGTCTTGTAATAAATCTTTTTTTCAATCCTTCTCAAACAAAAAATAATTTATTGGAAAACGGAGTACCTCTTGGCTTAATCGGGTTCACTTTATTATTTTTCTTTTTTCCTTCCGAGCTTGCTATCTATACTGTGATTTATAATTTAATTTTTGCCTCATTAACGCTGCTTCTTATTTTTATTGGATACCAAAAATCAGATATCAATTTGGTGAATATGGGAATATTTTGGCTGGCCATATTTGTTCTTGCAAGATATTTTGATTTTTTCTGGGATTTAATGGATAGATCATTATTCTTTATTGTTGGAGGGTTGATTCTGGTATTGGGTGGAATAGCTTTAGAAAGAAAAAGAAAGCAACTTAAGGAAAATTTTATTCAAATTAACCAATCAACTATATGATTAAAAAGAAAGCATTTATTGCAATAGGTATTTTTTGGCTGATATTGATAGGTGGTTTTATTGGATTTAAGGAGTTTACTCTAAAAACTGGAGATGAAGTTTTGCTAAAGATCGTTCCAGTCGATCCGCGAGATTTGTTTAGAGGTGATTATGTTATTTTGAGTTATGAAATCAGTACAATTAAAGAAGATGGTTTTTCTGTTTCTGTTTCTGATTTCAAGGTGGGGGATGAGATCTATGTTTCCTTGAGTGTTAATGCGGAAAAGATTGGATATCTATTGGACACTCAAAAAGAAAAACCTAAAAAAGGTACTTTTATAAAGGGCACTGTTAAAGATATTCATAGTAATAGTTTGACTGTTGAATATGGAATTGAAAGTTATTTTGTGCCAGAAGGTAAGGGTCGGGAAATTGAAAGAAATCGCAAAGAAATGTATTCTAAAGTAATGATTGATAAATTCGGTAATGCTGTGCTAAAAGCATTGGTTCTAGATGGCAAGGAGATAGTTTTGAATTAGTAATCATTCTGGATATAAAAAATTTTGTTGAAAATAAATGCAAAAATCCAGGGAGAGTATGGAAGTAAAATATAATGCGTCAATGGCAGTCTTAAAATCAAATATAAACTTAATAAAATAATTATGAATCAAAAAATAATAACAGTGGTTATTATTTCTCTAATCGTGTTATTTGCTGGAGCGGCGATATATTTTGCAAAAGCTAAAAACGAAGCTCAAAAACAAGCTAATTTACTTATAGAAAAAAATAATCAAATAGAAAAAGATAAGGTTGAAATGCAAAAACAAATCTCTGATTTGAAAAAAGGAGATGAGTGGGCAAATAGTTTGCCTAACGAATCCGGTTCAATGTTATCAGGAATCATGCAATCAAAAATAAAAGCTCAGAAAGCTAGCATTAAATCTTCGATGGCGTCTACCAGTCCTATGGCAATTATGTGTGAGGATGAAAATGGTACGATTCTTTCTGGTAATGGGGGAGATAAGGTCTGCACGGCACAAGATTACACTTGGCCGGTAATAGCTGCTTGTGGACCAAATGTTACTGATACAGAATGGATTGTAAAAAATGGGGCTGAATCTAATTGGGATGTTGTTCTTGAGTGCAAAGGCATGACTGATTGCAATGGACCGCAAAATGCAATTTGTAATTCTTTTGGCTGTGAGTTTAAAGGCAGCTGCCAATAATCAAATAATACAGGAATAATGTAATGGGGTTTTTTGTATTTTCCGAATCTGTGGTAAAATAATCCTATGGGAAGAAAAAAAGATATTCAAAAAGAAAATATGCCTCGTGAAAAAAAGACAAAAAAAGGAAATGAGCAGGATAGCGTGGAATCTAAATTTGATTTTTCACTTTCCGCCGATGCAAAAAGAAATACAGCCGGTGTAATTTTATTAGCACTGGCAGTTCTTTTTATTTTGGGTTTTTTTGGTTATGCTGGATCAGTTGGAGATTTCCTGAATGATATGTCTGGTAGGGCAATTGGTTGGGCGAAGTTAATTTTTCCACTTTTTTTGGCTGCTTCTGGAATTGTTTTGCTTTTCAAGAAAAAAACACTTTTTTATGTAACAAAAATTATTGGGCTCGTTTTTACTTTTATTAGTATAGTTGGTTTGATGCACTGGTTTTTTGAAGAAGCAAACATGCAAAAAATGGCAAAACTTGGCCGTGGCGGAGGATATCTCGGATATGGCGTAGCCTATCTATTGACGAAGTATTTGGGCAGTGCTGGTGGTCTAGTGGTTATTTTAGCTTTATTTTTCGTGGGAATTATTGTGGCTTTTGAATTTTCTTTTGCACACTTCTTTAGACGAATTAAGAATTTAGTTATAAAAAAAGAAAATGATTTAGAAGCTAATAATAATGAGACTTCTCAATTGGACAATGAAAATAAAGCAAATTCATTAGGATTAGAGCAAGAAATAACGCATGAAGAGACTGCTAGTGATAGCAAAGAGGACGCTTTGGCCGAAGAGAATATTGGAAAAATTAAATTTGTGGAAGGGCGTGATCAATTTGTTGATCCAGCGCTTGAAGATGATGCAGAATTTGAGGAAGATATTTTTCCTAGAAAAGAATTACCTAATAAAAAAACTACTCTTCATAGAAAAAGAAGAGGGGTGCAATGGAAATTTCCACCATTGGATATTTTGGATAGATATACTGGCATAGCAAGAGGTGGGGATGTGGAGAAAAACGCTGAAATTATCGAGAAAACTTTACGTAATTTTGGAATTGAAGTTGAAAGAGGGGAAATTAAAACTGGTCCAGCAGTTACACAATATAGTTTTCGTCCTGCAGTTGGTGTAAAAATTGCCAAAATTCTTTCCTTGCAAAACGATCTATCTCTGGCATTGGCCAATACGATTAGAATTGAAGCTCCAATTCAAGGAAAATCGCTTTTAGGAATTGAGGTTCCAAACAGAGACTCATCTTTGGTTTGTTTACGAAATATATTAGAAAGTGTAGACTTTAAAGCCAGAAAATCAAATCTAACAATAGCGATTGGAGAAGATGTGAGTGGCAATTATATCTTTGATAGTTTAGATAGAATGCCGCATCTATTAGTAGCTGGAGCAACTAACACTGGAAAATCTGTTTGCGTTAATTCAATTATTACTTCATTGCTTTATCAAAATTCTCCAGAAGACTTGAAATTTATAATGGTTGATCCAAAGCGCGTTGAACTTTCTTTGTATAATGGCATCCCTCATCTTCTAACGGATGTGATTGTAGACAACGCTAAAGTGGTTAATGCTCTAAAGTGGGCACTTAGCGAAATGGATAAACGCTATAGATTATTTCAAGAAATTGGTGTTCGTGATATTTCTTCGTATAATGATAAATTAAGAAATGGCGAGAAAAGAAAATTAACCGATGCGGAAACGGGGGAGATTAGTGAGGAAGATCTAAAAAAACTTCCCTACGTGGTTATTATAATTGACGAGTTGGCAGACTTAATGGGAAGTCATGGCAAAGAAGTTGAGGGTGTGATTGTTCGTATTGCACAAATGGCTCGTGCGGTGGGAATTCATTTGATTCTTTCCACTCAGCGCCCAGAAGTTAAGGTTATAACAGGCTTGATTAAAGCGAATATTACAACAAGAATTGCTCTCCAAGTGGCAACTCAAATTGATTCTCGTACTATCTTGGATATGGCAGGAGCGGAAAAATTATTAGGTAAAGGCGATTTGCTTTACTCTTCAACTAAATCGCCGAAACCAAAAAGAATCCAAGGTGTTTATGTGTCAGAAAAAGAAGTTAAAGATATTGTTAAATTTATTAAAACTGAAAATCCTAAGGAGGATGAATCGGAAGATGAAATGAAAGAGGAGGTTTCAAATAGTGTTTCCGTTGGAATGCAAGAAGTGGTTAACTCTAGCTTTTCTGGAGATGATCAAGGCGATGAGTTATATGAAGTGGCTAAAAAAGAAATCATGCAGTCAAGAAAGGCTTCCGCTTCATTCTTGCAAAGGCGTTTGCGAGTTGGCTATGCTAGAGCAGCGAGACTTTTGGATATATTGGAAGATAAGGGAGTTGTTGGCCCAGCTGATGGAGCAAAGCCGCGTGAAATTTATGGGTTGCCAGAACAAGAAGAAACGGTCTATAATGATGCTGAGGTTGATCAAGCGAAGCGTGACAAATGGGATTTGTAGATCTTTTAATATAAATTAGAAAGATATTTTAAAAACAAAAAATAAAAATAAATATAAAAAACTAAGATAATCTTTGATTTTGTTTTTAAATTATGGTGAATGGATTTACTAAAAAAAAGGTAAGCACTTTGACTCTGGGGGAGAGGTTAAAAAAGCTTCGCAGTGATAAACGGATATCACTAAATGAAGTTTCTCGTGTGACAAAAATTAAGCTGGAATATTTAGAGTGCTTGGAAGATGGTCGATACCAAGATCTTCCAGTCGATGTTTATGTTCGGGGCTTTTTAAAAAGTTACGGAGATTTTTTGTTAGTGGACGAGGGATTTTTAATAAGATTGTATGAAAAAGAAAAAGGCATTAAGCTGAACTTGGAAAAAGGTAAAAATATTTCCAAGAGTGACTCAAAAATAAAAACAATTAATATTTCTACTTTTATTTTCACGCCCAAAAAGATTGCTTTATCGCTTTTCCCTATCCTAATTCTTCTAATTATTTTATATTTTTATCGCGAAGTTGGTTCTCTTACTGATGTTCCACGTTTAATTATTTTTTCGCCTATTAATAATTCAGAAACAATTGAAAGGGAGGTTGTGCTAGAAGGGAAAACAGATAAAGATGCGCGAGTAGTTGTAAATGATCAAATAATATTAGTTGATGATGAAGGAAGATTTCATGAGAAACTTTCTGTGCAGCAAGGAATTAATATTATTCATGTCAAAGCAATAAATAAATTCCAGAAAGAAGCAGCAGAGAATATTACAGTTCAGGTGAACTATGAAGATGAAAAAGCTGAAGAGGTGAATAGTCAAGCAGTTGATCTGTCTAATTCCTCAGGGATAAGCGATTCTGAGGCTCAAGCTGTTCAGATTGAAATTAGCGTTGATCCCGGTCCAGTTTGGGTTAGTGTCGAAGCTGACGGAAACCTTGTTTATAGCGGGGAAATGTTGGCTGGAGCGATGCAAACCTTTACAGCTCATGATAAAATTATAATTGGTTCAGGACAGGCTAATGCAACGCATATCAAATTCAACGGAAAAGATATTGGAGCGCTTGGACCAGAAAAAGGAGTAATTAAGGGTGTTGTTTTTGCCAAAGAAGAAAAAAATTAGTATACTGATTTAAGTGTTAATTTTAATTAATTTAAACAGGAAAATAAACATATGAAAGAAGATGGAAAAGGAGACAAGAAGGACGAAAAAAACAAAGGGGTGGACAATGTTGTTTCAGAGATAAAAGAAAAATTTGGGGATGGTGTGATTATGAAGCTAGGTGATGTTAAACATGTTGATGTAGCATCGGTCCCAACCGGATCAATTTCTCTTGATCTCGCTCTTGGGATTGGTGGAATTCCTCGTGGTCGTGTGGTGGAAATTTATGGACCGGAATCTTCAGGAAAAACAACTCTAACTTTGCACATTATTGCCAATACACAAAAAGCGGGTGGCGTGGCAGCGTTTATTGACGCAGAGCATGCACTCGATCCGGAATATGCCAAAAGAATTGGTGTTAATATAAATGATCTGTTAATTTCTCAGCCAGACAATGGAGAGCAAGCACTTGATGTTGTTGATGCTTTGGTTAATTCCGGAGCAATTAATATAGTTGTAGTGGATAGTGTAGCGGCACTTGTGCCGAAGGCGGAAATCGAAGGTGATATGGGAGACTCTCATATGGGTAGGCAAGCACGATTAATGTCGCAAGCCTTACGAAAATTAACTGCTATAATTTCACGTTCTAATTGCACGGTGATTTTTATCAATCAAATTAGAATGAAAATTGGCGTAGTATTCGGTAATCCTGAAACAACAACCGGAGGAAATGCGCTTAAATTTTATTCTTCTGTTAGAGTGGAAGTTCGCAGGTCGGCACAGATCAAGAAGGGTGAAGATATTGTCGGAAACAGGACGAAGGTTAAAATTGTGAAGAATAAAGTTGCGCCGCCATTTCGTACAGCAGAATTTGATATTATGTATAACGAAGGTATTTCAGCTGCTGGGGATATCCTTGATACTGGGGTGAAATACGAAATAATCACTAAAAAAGGTAATTCTTATTCTTTTGGAGAGATTAAATTGGGAGTTGGTCGGGAACAGGCTAAAACTTTATTGAAAAGTGATAAGAAAATGCAAAATGAAATTTCAAAGCAAATATACAAAAAAGTCGAAGAGTTAGAGCTAATTGCAAGTAAGGAATAAGTTAACTATTTTTATTTTATTTAAAACTATGGATCATCCAAAAAAAGAAAGAACGTTAGTTATTATAAAACCAGATGGAATTCAAAGATCTTTGATCGGAGAAATTGTCAAAAGATATGAACGAGTGGGCTTGAAATTGATGGGATTGAAAATGCTAATTCCTACTGAAGAAATGGCTATCAAGCATTATTATGAAGTAGGGGGCGATGCTTGGCTTGAAGAGGTAGGAAGAAAGGCGGCAGCTTCTTATGAAAAAAAAGGAATGAAATCACCCTTTGCAACATTCAAAGAAAATGGAGTTGCTATCATGAATGCCAATGCTAAATATATGAGCTCTGGCCCAGTAATTGCTATGATTTGGGAAGGAAATCAAGCAGTGGCATTAGTACGAAAGATCACAGGAGGAACAGAACCATTATCATCTGACATGGGAACAATTCGAGGAGATTTTACTTTGGACACATATCAAATGGCGGATTTGGATCAAAGAAGTATTCGAAATTTAATCCACGCTTCCGGACTCACAGAAGAGGCAGAAAAAGAAATTCCAATTTGGTTTTCTGAAAATGAAATAGTGAATTATCGATTAATTCAAGACGAAATTCTTTACGATGTTAATTTAGATGGAATCTTAGAATAGAAATTGTGCAATCCCTGCGAAGGCGGGAAGGAAAAATAAAAAAATCCTCTTAAGAGGATTTTTTTATTTCCAGAAAAAATTATTTTTCTTTGTTAGATGTTTTAATGCATCTAGTGCAAACTTTAGTTTTTGCTCCATCAATTTTTTTGCTTTGCAAATTGATTTGAAATTTTCTGCGTGACTTAACTTGAGAGTGACTAACGGAATTACCAGATTGAGAACCGCGGCCACAAACTTCACAAACTCGACTCATAAAATTAAACGTTAGTAGTTGATTTATTACAAGATATAAGGTAACATAAGAATATAATTTTAGCAAGGAGGCTATATGTCTAATGAAATAGTGCTTATTGGTTTTTATATTGTTATACTGCTTTACTCCGTAATTATCCACGAAGTTGCTCATGGGGTAGCAGCTTTATGGCTAGGAGATACTACGGCAAAATATGCAGGAAGACTAACTGCCAACCCATTCAGTCATTTGGATTTTGTTGGTTCTTTTCTGGCACCTCTATTTATGTATACTTCTTTTGGGTTTGCTTTTGGCTGGGCAAAGCCTGTGCCATATAATCCCTATAATCTCAAAAATCAAAAATGGGGACCAGCTTTGGTCGCGTTAGCTGGACCGGCATCAAATTTAGTTGTGGCCTTTATTGCTGCAATAATTGCGAGGTCGATATCGCTTCCTCTGAGTCTAGAGAAAGATATCATTAATAACTTCAATGAATGGTCAGCAGTTTCGGCTATAATAGCTGGATCGTTGGGGTCAATATTTTATGAACTTTTGATAATCGTCGTTATCATCAATGTTTTCTTGGCCTTTTTCAACCTAATCCCTATTCCACCTTTGGATGGTTCTAAATTACTATTTTCTATACTACCAATTAAGCTTGAAACACAAGCAATTCTTGAACAATTTGGCTTTGTTGTTTTGCTTTTCTTTATTTTATTTTTTTCTAGTCCACTGATGTTATTCTTAGGCAAGGCTCTTAATGGTTTTTTGCGTATTGCGATTTGACATATTTACATCATTCAGTTATGCTTATTTTGCTAGGAAAGCTAGCAGTTTTTTTATTAGCAATTATTAATATTTTATAAATTCCCATGCCAACGATCAATCAATTAAAAAGAAAGTCACGAAAAACAGTTAAGAGTAAATCAAAAACACCTGCTTTCAAGCATGTTTTTAATACATTAAAAAACAAGCCAGTTCTGACTAACAGCTCATTCAAAAGAGGAGTTTGTTTGAAGGTTAGTACGACAACTCCGAAGAAACCGAACTCAGCTTTGCGAAAAATTGCTAGAGTTAGACTGACGAACGGCATGGAAGTAACAGCTTATATTCCAGGAATTGGACATAACCTGCAAGAACATTCAATTGTGATGCTTCGTGGCGGTCGTGTGAAAGATCTTCCTGGTGTGCGTTATCATATTGTCCGTGGAGTTTTGGATAGTGCAGGAGTTGCAAATAGAAAACAAGGTCGCAGTAAGTATGGTGCAAAAGTAGAAAAAGCTAAACAATAAAATTCTAAAGCTAGGCTTTAAAAACCTGGAGTAAATAATATGACAAGAAGAAAAAGAATATTCAAGAAACACGTTAAACCTGATGCTAGATATGATAATTTGCTAGTAGGTAAATTTATCAATAGTATCTTGGAAGATGGTAAGAGATCAATTGCTGAAAAAATCATGTATGAATCATTTGATATTATTCATGAAAAAACCAAAAAAGGTGGACTAAACATTTTTGAACAAGCTTTGAAAAATGTCGCTCCTTTGGTTGAATTGAAGTCGCGTCGCGTTGGAGGTGCTAACTATCAAGTCCCAGTGCCGGTTCTAGGTGAAAGACGAACAACCTTGGCAATTCGTTGGATAAAAGCAGCAGTTAGCTCTAAAAAAGGCAAGAAAATGGCTGAGAAATTAGCTGATGAACTTATCGAAGCTTCAAATAAAGCTGGTAGTGCAATGAAAAAAAGAGATGATGTACACAGAATGGCTGATGCTAACAAGGCTTTTGCTCATTTTGCTTAGGGTAGATTTTACAAATTATACAAAAAATTAAAAAAATATGGCACGAAAATATTCGATTGAAAATTATAGAAATATTGGAATTATCGCTCACATTGACGCAGGGAAAACTACGACAACAGAGCGTGTTTTGTTTTACACTGGAATAACTCATAAGATTGGTGAGGTGCATGAGGGCGCTGCCACAATGGACTGGATGGAGCAAGAGAAAGAACGTGGTATCACAATCACTAGCGCTGCAACTACTTGTTTTTGGAAAGATTGCCAGATTAATATCATTGACACTCCCGGACATGTGGATTTCACTGTTGAAGTGGAAAGATCTTTGCGTGTTTTGGATGGAGGTGTAGTTGTTTTTGATGGAAAAGAAGGTGTGGAGCCACAATCAGAAACAGTTTGGAGACAAGCTGATAAATATAATGTGCCAAGAGTTTGCTTTATAAATAAAATTGATAAAGAAGGTGCTGATTTTTATTACGCGCTAAAAACTATTTGGGATCGCCTAACGCCAAATGCGGTTGCTTTGCAAATACCAATTGGTGAGCGTGGAGATTTTGCAGGAGTGGTTGATTTGATTAAGATGAAGGGCTATACCTTTTCCGGTGAAATGGGTGTTAATGTTGATGAATGTGAAATTCCAGCTGACCTTTTAGATAAGGCTAAAGAATGGAGAGAAAAAATGGTGGAAAAAGTTTCTGAAACAGATGAGGCCTTGACAGAAAAATATTTAAATGGTGAGGAGATTTCGCAAGAGGAGCTGAAGGCGGCAATCCGTCGTGCTACAATTGCCACTAAGCTTGTTCCAGTATTCACAGGAACAGCTTTAAGAAATAAAGGTGTGCAATTAATACTTGACGCCGTTGTTGATTATTTGCCATCCCCAGTTGATGTTCCTGCAATCAAAGCTACTGATGTTAATGACGAAACTAAGTCACTTGAAATTAAGCAACAAGACGATGCACCTTTTTCTGCCTTGGCTTTTAAAGTTGCAACAGATCCTTACGTAGGCCAATTGACCTTTTTTCGGGTTTATTCAGGAATGCTCAAAGCCGGATCCTATGTTTTAAATACTTCAAAAAATGAAAAGGAACGTATTGGAAGAATTCTTCAAATGCATGCAAATCATAGAGAAGAAGTCCCAGAGATTTATGCTGGAGGAATTGGTGCTCTTGTGGGAATGAAAAATACAACTACTGGAGATACACTTTGTGATATTGATAGTCCAGTACTTTTGGAGACAATTACATTTCCAGAACCAGTTATTTCGATTGCTATTGAGCCAAAAACTAAAGCAGACCAGGAAAAAATGGGCATGGCTCTTCGAAAGTTATCGGAAGAGGATCCAACTTTTCGTGTGCATACTGATGAAGAGACCGGGCAAACTATCATTGAAGGTATGGGCGAATTACATCTAGACATCCTTGTTGATCGCATGAAAAGAGAGTTTAAAGTCGAAGCTAATATTGGTCAACCGCAGGTTGCTTATCGTGAAACTATTCGAGTTAAGGCTGAAGCAGAAGGAAAATATATTAAGCAATCTGGTGGTCGTGGACAATATGGGCATTGCTGGGTTCGTGTTGAACCACAAGAACCAGGTAAGGGCTTTGAATTTGCAAATGAAATCAAAGGAGGGATTATCCCACAAGAATATATCACCCCAATTGAAAAAGGAATTAAAGAAGCTATGGATAATGGAGTTGTGGCTGGGTATCCAATGGTGGATATCAAAGCGACAGTATATGATGGATCTTTCCATGAAGTTGACTCTTCAGAAGCAGCATTTAAAATCGCCGGATCAATGGCTTTCAAGGAAGCATCACGTCGCGCACAGCCAATGCTTCTTGAACCGATTATGAAAGTGCAAACTATTACGCCAGAAAATTTTATGGGTGATGTTGTGGGAGATTTGAATTCCAAGCGAGGAATCATCAGAGAGATGGGTGATCGTGGAGAAGGTAATGCACGCGTGAAAGTGATTGATGCTGAAGTGCCATTATCAGCTATGTTTGGTTATGCCACTCAACTTCGTTCAATGACTCAAGGTCGCGCCAACTATTCTATGGAGTTTGGTCATTATGCTGAAGTTCCAAAGAATGTTGCAGAAGAAATTGCAGGAGGGAAGAAATAGTAGGATATTTTATAGACTTTATTAAAACAGCTTCGATTAGTCGAGGTTGTTTTTTTTATTGCATTTTTCAAATAAATAATAAAAAATAAGAAAGGAGTTTCATATTTTTTGACTATTAATTCTATAAATTTGACATAAAACAATTACTACGGTAATATTTTATGGAAGAGGTAATAAAATAGTTTACTTTTCTATGTTGGATACAAAATTAAAAGAGGCATTGGAATTATTGGGTGGTAGAGGGGTAATTCAGGATCAAGATCAATATTATGTCATCTTGACACTCAAAGAATTCAAGCGAATTAGACAAGAAAATGTAACGGGGTTGACAAAGCAAGAATTGGTTGATAAGATAAATAATGATATTGCTAGTTGGAAGTTTTCTCAAGAAGAAAGAGAGCTGGCAGACATTGAATTAGAAGCACTGGGTGAGATAAAAGAAAACGAAGTGCACTATGAAAATGTTTTATAAAAAAGTTGTCAAAAGTGTTTATTTTTAGTAAAATAGTTTTTGTGCGAAAGTTAAATAATTAAATTTAATAAAGAACAACCGCAAAGTCGTTGCGAGATTATTTTTTTTCTCCAGCACTTAGCAGCTAGGGTTGTCAAAAAAAATATGGCAGCAGAAAAATTTGAAAGAACCAAGCCCCATGTTAATGTTGGAACTATCGGTCATGTTGACCATGGTAAAACTACATTGACAGCAGCTATTCTTCACGTGCTTAGCTTTGTAGGAAAGGCTAAGGAAAAAGGAATTGATGAGATTGACAAAGCTCCTGAGGAAAGAGAGCGTGGAATTACAATTGCAACAGCTCATTGTGAATACGAAACAGATAAACGTCATTACGCTCACGTTGACTGTCCAGGACATGCTGATTATATTAAGAACATGATTACCGGAGCTGCTCAAATGGACGGAGCGATAATTGTTGTTGCTGCAACTGACGGTCCTATGCCTCAAACTCGAGAGCACATTCTTTTAGCAAAACAAGTTGGTGTTCCAGAGATTGTAGTATTTTTGAATAAAGTCGATATGGTTGATGATCCAGAGCTGATTGATTTGGTTGAAGCTGAAGTCAGAGAGCTTTTGACTAAATATGAATTTGATGGAGATAATGCTAAGGTTATCCGTGGATCTGCCTTGAAAGCTTTAGAAGCTAAATCAGCTGAAGATGCTGACGCTAAGCCAATCTTTGAGTTGATGGATGCACTTGATGCTAAGATTCCTGAACCTATTAGAGAAACGGAAAAACCATTCTTAATGCCAATCGAAGATATTTTTACAATTGATGGACGTGGAACTGTTGTAACAGGAAGAATCGAAAGAGGTGTTATCAATGTTAATGAAGAAGTTGAAATTGTTGGTCTTCGCGCAACTCAAAAAACAGTTGTAACTGGAATTGAAATGTTTAATAAGACATTGGATAGAGGTCAAGCTGGAGATAATGCAGGCGTACTTATTCGCGGAATCAAGAAGGAAGATGTTGAAAGAGGTCAGGTTTTAGCAAAGACTGGCTCAATCAATCCACACACAGAATTTGAATGTGAAGTATATATTTTAACAAAAGAAGAAGGTGGACGTCATACTCCATTTTTCAAGGGCTACAAGCCACAGTTCTATGTTAGAACTACAGATGTGACTGGCGAGGTTATGCTTCCAGAAGGAACAGAGATGGTAATGCCAGGAGATAATGTAAGTTTTAAGGTTGTATTGGGCGCTCCAGTTGCTATGGAAGAAGGAATGCGCTTCGCCATTCGTGAAGGTGGACGTACTGTTGGTGCCGGAATGGTTACAAAAATTACCAAATAAATTAGATAGTTTTTTCTTTATCCAGCTCTAAATTTCTATAAAGTTCAAGAAAATTTGACTAAAAAGAAGTTTGTATGCTAAAGTGTTTAACTGTAGGGTTGAGGGCTGGATGATAGAGAAAGTTTGAAATATAAAGTTTAAAAATTCGTTTAAAATTGATGTTAAAGAAAGAAGAAGAAGTTAAAACAAGAATCAGGATTAAGATCAAGGCATATGATCATAAGATTATTGATCAATCTGCTCATCAGATCGTGGAGACAGCGGAGCGCTCAGGTGCAAGCGTTGTTGGTCCCGTACCTTTGCCGACGGAAATTCGCAAATTTACGGTAAATAAATCAACCTTTGTACACAAAGATGCTCGTGATCAGTATGAGATGAGAATTCATAAAAGACTGATTGATATAGTAAGTCCAACGCCAAAAACAATCGATAGTTTAACTAACTTAGATTTACCAGCTGGAGTGGATATTGAAATTAAAATGTAATCACTAGTTAAAGTCCCAATATTTCGGGATACTCAACTAGCCAAGAAAGAAATTTCTTAAACCCTAAAAAGGTTTCCGGCTAGCATGTAGCCGTTTTTTATTTAAAGAAAATTATGGATAAGTTTATTTTAGGAAAAAAAATAGGAATGACAACGCTTTATGAAGATAAGGGTGCTTTGAATATTACACTTCTGGAATGTTCTTCAAAAGTGTCGCTTGTTAAAGAAAAAGCAAAAGATGGCTATTCAGCTGTTCAATTGGAAATCTCTAAATCAAGAAGAAAAATAGCTAAAAAAGAGTTTCGCGTAGAAGAGACTGATTTAAAAAAAGAAGATATGTGTGAGGTGTCAATGTTTGAAATTGGAGAAAAAGTTCGCGTAACGGGAATTTCAAAAGCCAAAGGATTTCAAGGAGGAGTTAAGCGACATGGTTTCAGAGGGTCACCAGCATCACATGGTCATAAGCATGACTTACGCGCACCTGGTGCAATCGGTTCTGGTTTTCCAGAGCATGTTGTTAAAGGAAAAAGAATGGCAGGAAGAATGGGCGGGGATCGAGTAACAACTAAAAATTTAAAGGTGGTTTTTATTGATAAAGAAAAAATGTTATTAGGCATTAAGGGCGCAATACCGGGTATTCCAGGAGGAATTGTGGAAATTAGAACAGTTTAAATATATTAGTTATATGGCAAAAGTAAAAGTCTACAATCTAGAAGGAAAAGAAACAGAAGAAATAGAAATATCTGATTTTGTTTTTGGCTTACCAAAAAATGATGATCTTATTAACCAGGTTATAGTTTCCTTAGATGCAAATAAACGACAGGTTTTAGCAGATACTAAAAATAGGGGAGAAAGAGCTGGTAGTGGAATCAAGCCATGGAAGCAAAAAGGTACCGGACGCGCTCGTGTTGGCTCAAGAAGAACTCCACTTTGGAAAAAAGGAGGTGTAGTTTTTGGACCAAGCAGTGATCGAAATTACAAGCAGAAAATAAATAAAAAGATGAATCAGAAAGCAATTACCGTTGTTCTTAGCGGAAAATTGAGAGACAATCAAATATTTATTTTAGATAGTTTTAATTTTACAGAAAAAAAGACTAAACAAGCAGTGGCAATGCTAGACAGTCTAAAAATAAAAGGACGAACACTTTTAGCCTACAAGGATGGGGAAAAAGATAATTGTATGATTAGTCGTAACATAAAGACAGTGGAAAATATTTCGACCGAACAATTGAATGTACTTGATATGTTAAAGAATAAAAATTTAGTTATGAGTAAGGAATCAGTGCGTTATTTAGAGGAAAAGTATAAGCAGGTAGAAGCAAAATAATGAAAAAACTAGACAATCCAAATCAAGAAAATATTTTATCTAGCGTTCTTATCGAGCCGATTATTACTGAAGCGGCAACTGCTAGTATTGAAAATAATAAGTATATTTTTAAAATCTCATCAAGAGCTAATAAGGTTCAAATTAAGGCTGCAATTGAAAAAATATATAAAGTTAAAGTGGATAAAATTAATACAGTTAGTCTGCCAAAAAAAGCTAGAAGCAGAGGAAGAATACCTGGTTGGAAATCAGCTTATCGAAAAGCAATAGTAACATTGAAAGAGGGTAGTAAAATTGATGTTTTTGAAGGAAAATAATTTAGTTTGATTATTATATGGCAATTAAGATTTACAAAAAAAATACAGCAGGAAGAAGAAATATGTCGGTTGTCCGAGTTGATTTTGTGGCGAAGAAAAAGCCAGAAAAATCCCTACTTGCTATTCAAAGTAAAAAAGCGGGACGTTCTGGTGGAAAAATTTCAGTAAGACATCAAGGAGGTGGACACAAGCAGAGGTATCGCATAGTTGATTTTTTACAAGACAAATTTGGAATCCCTTGTAAGGTAGCTGCGATTGAAAAAGATCCTAATCGGAATGCTTTTATCGCTTTGGTTAATTATGCAGATGGAGAAAAGCGATATATTTTAGCAACAGAAGGTATGCGTGCTGGTCAAGAAGTTATCACAGCTGAAAATGCTCCAGTAAAAATTGGTAATCGAGCAAAAGTAAAAAATATTCCTATTGGAACAACTATTTGTAACATAGAATTATTCTCTGGACGTGGCGGGCAAGTTGTGCGTAGCGCTGGATCTTCAGCAACTCTTACAGCAGTAGATGAAAAGAATGCCCAGATAAAATTAGCATCAGGGGAAATTCGCTTGGTAAGTAATGAATGTTATGCTACAGTTGGTCAAGTTAGTAATTTTGAAAGCAATTCAATTAATATAGGAAAAGCGGGAAAGAGTAGATGGTTAAATAAACGCCCAACAGTTCGTGGTTCTGCTATGAATCCAGTTGATCATCCACACGGTGGAGGCGAGGGTCGTCAAGGAATTGGGCTTAAACATCCAAAAACACCTTGGGGAAAGCCGGCGCTCGGAAAGAAAACTAGAAAAAAGACTAAGTATAGTGATAAGTATATAATTAAGAGAAGAACAAAGCGGAAATAAAATATGACACGAAGTATTAAAAAAGGTCCTTATGTGGACGAGAGATTATTAAAGAAGGTTTTGAATAAAAAACCTGGCGATAGATCTGTGATTAAGACATGGATTCGTGCTTCAGTTATTTCTCCTGAAATGGTTGGTTTCACTTTTGGTGTTTATAATGGAAAGACATTTATACCAGTTTCAATTACTGAAGAAAAAGTGGGGCATCGTTTAGGGGAGTTTTCTCCAACTAGGAAATTTACAAGACATGGAGGAAAGATGCAGAAAGAGATGGAGACAGCTGCTAAGCAAAAAGAAGCAGATTCTGCCAAGGCGGCTAAAGCTTCCGAGTCTACTAAGAAAAAATAATATATTAGCATATGAAAGTAACAGCGGAATTAAACAATTTAAGAGTTTCACCCAGAAAAGTTAAGTTGGTAGCAGATTTGATCAAGGGAATGGATGCATTGGAAGCTGTTAGTCAGTTAGACGTGGCTATTAAAAAAACCAGTGGATACATGCAAAAATTGCTTTTGAGCGCGATTGCTAATGCGGAAAATAATTTTGGTCTAGCAAAAGATAATCTTTACGTGTTGGATGTCAATGTCGGAGCTGGACCAACGATGAAAAGATGGATGCCTAAAGCCTATGGACGCGCCGGACAAATTTTAAAAAGAACATCAAAAATCAGAATAATTTTAGAAGAAAGAATTGAAGGAAAGGGAAGAAAAACCAAAGAGCAGATGGATAAAGAGAAAAAAGAGAAGTTGAAACAGGCAATGGCTGAGTCGAAGCAACGAGAGAAAGAAGCTGCAGAAAAGGAAAGTGCTGCTGCAAAAGAATTAAAAGAGGCAAAAAGTGAAAAAGTTATAGATAAGACAGTGAAATCAGAGGATAAAGCTAATAAGAGTAAAAGTGATTCTAAAACCTGGACAAATCGAATTTTTAGAAGAAAGTCAATGTAATTAATTTGAATTTAAGATATTATGGGACATAAAGTAAATCCAATTGGTCTGCGACTAGGTATTACACAAAACTGGAGATCAAAATGGTTTAGTAAAAAAAATTACAACGCAAATCTCAAACAAGATATTGAGATTAGATTGGATGTTTTTAAAAAATGGAAAGCGGCTTTTATTTCAGAAGTGGAAATTGAAAGATCACAAGCTGCTATAAAAATTATTATTAAAACTGCTCGTCCCGGAGTGCTTATTGGAAGAGGTGGTAGTGGAGTGGAGGATATTAAAAAATATATTCAAGACGTTTATTTCAAACAAAATCGTAAGGCTGATCTAAGGATAGAAATTCAGGAAATTAAGAATTTTGAGGAAAGTGCCATGATTGTAGCTCAGAATGTTGCAGAGCAATTGGAAAAAAGAATTCCTTTTAGAAGAGCAATGAAAATGATGCTAGAACAAGGAATGAAAAATAGCTCAATTAAAGGAATAAAAATCGAAATGTCAGGGCGTTTAGGTGGAGCAGAAATGTCACGCAGAGAATGGTTATCAAAGGGAACACTGCCACTTCATACATTACGTGCTAATATTGATTTTGCTAAAGCAACAGCTTTTACAACTTATGGTGCTATTGGAGTAAAGGCTTGGTTATATAAAGGAGAGGTTTTTGATGAAAAGAAATAATATATTAAACTAGATCGAACAAAGCTATGTTGATGCCTAAAAAAGTAAAACACAGAAAAGTCCAACGCGGTGGAGCAATTCGCGGAAATGCGATGCGTGGCAACGCAATTAGTTTTGGTAGCTTTGGTCTCAAGGCTATTGGTTCAAGTTTGGTTTCAGCTAGACAAATTGAAGCAGCCAGACGTGCGATGACAAGATCTGTTCAAAGAGGAGGTAAAATTTGGATTAGAATTTTTCCCAACAAGCCAATGACTAAAAAAGGCGATGAAACACCGATGGGTAAAGGAAAAGGTGCTGTTGATCATTTTGTGGCTGTTGTGAAACCTGGAACAATTATGTTTGAAATGGATGGTGTGAAAAGAGAGGTTGCTAAGGAGGCTATGCGTCTCGCTTCGCACAAGTTGAATTTAAAAACCAGATTTATTGCTAAAGAAGATTAATTATATGAAGATTAAAGAATTAAGAGATAAAAATGTTGCCGAATTAACGAAACTTTTAGCTGAAAAAGCTGAAAATATCAGAAAATTCAGGTTTGAATTGGCGGCCAAGCAAGTAAAAGGAGTTAGGCGGATCAGAACAGAAAAGAGAGCTGTAGCAAGAATAATTACGCTAATTCGTGAAAAAAATAAGCAAGTATAATATAATTTTTTATTGAAAGTATGAAAGATAAAATTATTACCAGAAAAAAGGGAATTGTTGTTAGCGATAAAATGGATAAAACCATAGTTGTTGCGGTTGATACTTTAAAGACTCATTCTAAATACAAAAAGAAGTATCGCTCAACTAAAAAATACAAGGCGCATGATGCTGAAAATAAATTTAAAACTGGGGATGTGGTAGAAATTATTCCCTGCAAACCACTTAGTAAGGATAAAAGTTATATTGTAGTATAAATATATGATACAGGCAGAAACAAAATTAGTAGTAGCGGATAACACTGGAGCAAAAATGATCAAGTGCTTTAAGGTGCTTGGTGGAACAAGAAAACACTTTGCTCAATTGGGAGACATCATCGTAGCCTCTGTTAAATCAGCTGAACCACGAGGGATGGTTAAAAAAGGCGATAAGGTGCGAGCTGTTATTGTGAGACAGAGAAAAGAGTTTAGAAGAAAAGACGGATCTTATATTCGTTTCGATGAAAATGCAGCAGTGATAGTTGAAGCTAAGGAGCCAAAAGGAACTAGAATTTTTGGTCCGATTGCGAGAGAGATTCGAGATAAGGGATTTAATAAAATAGCTTCTCTTGCCCCGGAGGTTTTATAAATTTTTGATAAATATATGCGAATTAAGAAAAACGATTTGGTGAAAATGCTAGCAGGGAAAGATTCTGGAAAAACAGGGAAAGTTTTACGTGTTTTGCCTGATGAGAAAAAAATTGTTGTTGAAGGTTTGAATATGCTCAAAAAACATAATAAACCAAGAAAAGAGGGAGAAAAGGGACAAAGAATTGAAATGCCAAGAAAAATTGATGTTTCTAACGCGATGATTGTTTGTCCAAAATGTTCAATTGCAACTAGGGTTGGATTCAAAGCAGAAGGAGAAAAGAAGGTTAGAGTGTGTAAAAAATGCAAAGCAGAAATTTAATTACAAAAAATATGGGATCAATTAGAGAAAAATATAATAAAGAGGCGGTGATTGAGATGAAAAAGCAGTTCAACATGAAGAATGATTTGGAAGTGCCGAAAATTGAAAAAATTATTTTGAATGTTGGAATTGGAAAGTTTATTAAAGACTCTGCTTTAGTGACCGATATATTTAATTCCTTGAAAATGATTGGTGGACAAAAGCCAGTAATGACCAAATCTAAGAAATCAATTGCTGGATTTAAAACTAGGGAGGGACTAGAAATTGGTATTAAGATGACTCTCCGTGGAAAAAGAAAGTGGGATTTTTTGGAGAAGTTAATTGGTGCAGCTATTCCTCGTATTCGTGATTTTCATGGGATTAAAATATCTGCAGTTGATGAGGGTGGAAATTTAAATATTGGTATAAAAGAACATCTGATTTTTCCTGAAATTTCTCCAGAACAAGTTAAGACATCTTTTGGACTTCAAGTAACCGTTGTGACTACAGCTAAGAATCAGGCCGAAGGTCTAGCATTGTTTAGATTATTAGGATTTCCAATCGAAAAAAAAGAGGTTAAATAAATTTTTAATAAGTATTAATTAGATTAAAATGGCGAAATTATCTGTTGAGGTTAGAGCAAAAAAGAAACCAAAGTTTTCTTCTAGGATTGTAAGACGTTGTTGGAAATGCGGAAGAAAGCATGGTTATATGCGGAAATTTGATATATGTCGAATTTGTTTCCGCGAGCTAGCTAGCACAGGTCAGATTCCGGGGGTAAAGAGATCTAGCTGGTAGAATTAATTATTTGGAGTTTTTTTGTTTTTGATTATAAATTTTTTTGAATTTTAAAGCGTATGTTGGATCCAATATCAGAAATGTTAACTAGAATTAGAAATGCTCAGACAGCTGGTCTCGGCCATGTTGTTTTTGGTGCTTCTAAATTAAAATTTGCTTTAGCTAAAATCTTGGAGAAAGAAGGTTTCGTTGAAGCTGTAACAAAAGAAAAACAGGATAATTTTGATGCAATTAGGATTGTTTTGAAATACTATGTTATTTCTAATACGCAAAAAATACCAGCGATCAAAGGTATCCGTAGAATCAGTAAGGAAGGTCAGAGAATTTATGTTAAAAGCAAGGAAGTTAAGGGTGTTAAAAATAATTATGGTATTGCGATAATTTCGACTTCAAAAGGTGTTATGACTGATTATGATTCAAAAAAAGCCGGATTAGGTGGTGAATATGTTTGTGAAGTTTGGTAATTTATTTTAAAGAGCAGAAAATTTTATGAGTAAAATAGGAAAAAAACCAATTGATATCCCAAACGGAGTAACCGTTACTTTGGATAAGAATGTATTAAAAGCAACAGGTTCAAAAGGGGAGCTGAGTATGACTTTGCATAAAGATGCTAAAGTAGAAATTAATAACAACGAAATTATTATTTCTAAGGCGGCCGATATCCCTGGTGCGAATGCTATTTGGGGTCTAACGAGATCTTTAGTGAATAATATTATCACTGGAGTAAGTGTTGGTTATGAGAAAAAGTTAGAACTGCAAGGAGTTGGTTTCCGTATGTCAATTCAGGGAAAGAAGATAGCAATGGCCCTGGGTTTTTCTCATCCAGTCGAAGTGGAAATTGTAGACGGGATAACAGCTAAATTAGAAGAAAATAACGTTCTATCAATTAGTGGAATCGATAAGCAGTTAGTTGGACAATTTGCTGCAAATATTAAAGTTTTGAAAAAAGTGGAGCCATATAAAGGAAAGGGATTCCGTTATGTTGGTGAAAAAGTCAGAAGAAAAGCGGGCAAGAAAGCTAGTTCAACCAAATAAGTAAAT
The DNA here is from genome assembly GCA_049303795.1 of Candidatus Moraniibacteriota bacterium. GTDB lineage: Bacteria > Patescibacteriota > Minisyncoccia > Moranbacterales > UBA2206 > UBA9630. The sequence continues at coordinate 296,901 of JBAQNM010000005.1, read as the reverse complement.
ATATTTAAAGAAGATGAATAAAATTAGAAGGAACAATTTAAGATTACATCGAAAAAGAAGAGTTAGAGCAAAAGTTTCTGGAACGGCAACGTCGCCAAGACTTTGTGTCTTTCGTAGTTTGAAAACTGTAAGAGCTCAAGTTATTGATGACACTGTTGGGATGACATTGGTTTTTGTCGATACTAAAATGGCTGGTGTAAAAAATGATGTTGCTGGAGCTAAAGAAATTGGAAAAATGATTGCAAATTTATGTATAGAGAAAAAAATAAACAGCGTTGTTTTTGATAGATCCGGTTATCGTTATCATGGAAAAGTGAAAGCTTTGGCGGAAGGCGCCAGAGAGGGAGGCCTTAAATTTTAAATTAAGTAAGCGTTATGGGAAAAGACAAAAGATTTCGAGCAAAAAAAGAAAAGCCTGAGTTTGAACAAAAACTTCTAGATTTAGCGCGGGTTACCCGTGTGGTTAAGGGTGGCAGACGCTTTAGATTTAGAGCAACCTTGGTGATTGGGAATCGCAAAGGAAAGGTTGGTGTTGGAGTTGGAAAAGGATCAGACGTGACCGATGCAATTAAAAAAGCTTTTGATGATGCCAAGAAAAACATGATTGTCGTTCCAATTAAAAATAATACAATCGCACATGCAATTGAATATAAAAAGGGAAGTGCAAAAATAATATTAAAACCAGCTCAGGAGGGACGCAGTATTGTGGCGGGAGGAGCTGTGAGAGCCGTGGTTGATTTTGCTGGAATTAGAGATATTGTTTCTAAATCATTAGGAACAGCTAATAAGCTAAATGTAGCAAGGGCAACAGTAGAGGCACTTGGCACGCTTAGTCTTTCAAAGACGAGAAAAGAGCGCTTGGCTAAAGTGAACTAAATTTTTTATGTAATTAATTTCGCAAATTTTATGCAGATAAATGATATACAATTAAGCCAAAAAAGAAAGAAGAAAAAAATAATTGGTCGTGGTGGAAAGAAAGGTACTTATTCCGGAAAAGGTAACAAGGGACAGAAAGCAAGAAGTGGCGCCCATGTTGATCCATTATTTGAAGGTGGAAGATCTACCCTGATTGATCACATGAAGAAAAAACGTGGGTTTACTTCTTTTAAACCAAAAAGAAATGTTATTCAATTGGAAGTGTTGGAAAAAACTTTTAAAAATGGTGATATTATTAGTCCGGAAACTTTAATTAAGGCAAAATTAGTGGCAAGAAAAAATTTGGTTTTAGGAATTAAGGTTCTGGGAAATTCTAAAGTTACTAAAAAATTTGTAATAGAAAAAGAAATTTTCTTGAGTGAATCAGTAAAAAAGGCTATTATTGCAGCAGGTGGAGAAGTGAAAGAAGTTGAAAAGAAATAATTTTTTTAGTCGTTTTCTTTTTTAACTATTTTCATTTTTTGTTAAAAATAAGTTCATTCTTTATATTCTAGATAAACTATGCTAGAAAAAATTACACAAATTTTTCGTATCAAAGAGCTCCGAAATAAAATATTTTTTATCTTGGCTCTTTTGATTGTTTTTCGTTTGGCTGCGAATATTCCTATCCCGGGTGTCGATCAAGATAGATTGAAAGCTTTTTTTGAAAATAATCAACTTTTTGGTCTTCTTGATTTGTTTTCTGGCAATGGACTTTCTAGCATTTCATTGGTAATGCTTGGAGTCGGTCCATATATTACTGCATCGATTATTATGCAGCTTTTAACCATGATCGTACCAAAATTGGAACAGATTTATAAGGAGGAGGGTGAAGTTGGCAGACAAAAATTTAATCAATGGACACGTTTTGCTACCGTGCCTCTCGCAGCGATGCAAACTTTTGGCATGATCGCTCTTTTTCGCTCTCAAGGCATTATCGCCGCAAGCGATGCTACTAGTATTTTTTCTATGATGGTGATTGCTACGGCTGGTACAATTTTTTTAATGTGGCTTGGCGAGATGATTACAGAGAAAGGTATAGGAAATGGTGTTTCGCTAATTATTTTCGCTGGTATTGTTTCCGGACTTCCTTCCTCGATTGCAAAGTTGTATGCTACAGCGGATTCATCACAAACTTTTACTTATATAATTTTGGGTATCGTGCTGGTTTTGGCAATTTCGGCAGTTGTGTTTATGACGGAAGGCCAACGTAATATTCCAGTTTCATATGCAAAAAGAATTAAGGGTAATAAGATGTACGGAGGAAGTTCTACTCACTTACCATTGCGCATAAATCAAGCCGGAGTCATCCCAATTATATTTGCACTTTCTATTATGCTATTTCCTGGAATGATTGCTAATTTTCTGACCAAAAGCTCTCACGGGATGGTTGCTAGCATCGCTACCAAAGCCAGTATAATTTTTTCTCCTGATAATTGGTTTTATTGGTTTATGTATTTTGTTTTAGTGGTGGCTTTTACTTATTTTTATACAGCTGTTGTTTTTGATCCGAATAAAATTTCTGAAAGTTTACAAAAACAGGGGGGATATATTTTAGGCATTCGTCCTGGTAAAAATACAGCTGATTATTTGTATCGCATCATGAACAGGATTACTCTTTCCGGGGCTATGTTTTTAGGATTAATTGCAATCTTACCTTTCTTTGTTCAAAGTTTCACGAATATAGCATCAATTTCAATTGGTGGGACCGGGTTGCTTATCGTTGTTTCTGTTGTAATCGAGACGATCAAACAGATTCAGGGACAACTTGCAATGCGAGATTATGAAGGATTTTAAGGTTGATTTCGTATCTGCTCATAACTTTAAAAATTTACTAATGATATCAATGGCCTGAAATTAACTCAGGCTTTTATTAAATAAAAAATGTAATTATGAATTTAATCGTATTGGGTCCGCAAGGATCAGGCAAAGGAACTCAAGCCAAGCTTTTGGCAGAAAAATATAATTTAGACCATTTCGATACGGGAAAGGCTTTGCGTCAAGTTTCTCTTCTTGATACTCCGCTTGGAAAAGAAGTTTATGATATCGTTATCGTAAAAAAGGAGTTGGTTCCGAGCAGGATTCTCAAAGAAGTTTTGCAATTCAGATTAAATGATTTGCCAAGAGAGCAAGGAATAGTTTTTGATGGCATTCCGAGAAATCTTGAGCAAGCACTCTATTTCAGAGAGGCGCTTAGAGAATTTGGTAGAAAGATAGATAAGGTGATTTTTGTTGATATCTCTAGAGAAGAATCTATTGAAAGAATTAGTAGGCGTTTTGCTTGCGAAGATTGCAAGGAAGCTGTTGCTTTGAAAGAAAGAGAAGCACCTATTTGTCCTAAATGTTCAGGTAAATTGACCCAAAGAGCTGATGATACAAGAACGGGTGTCGAAAAAAGATTACAAGTTTTTAGGGGCGAGACGTTGCCGGTAATTGAATTTTTTGAGAAAGAAGGTTTAGTCTTGAAAATAAATGGTGAACAAAAAGTTGAAAAAGTATTTGCAGAAATTTTAGAAAAAATAACACTTTAGTTTTTATGATTATCATTAAAACACAAGAGGAAATAGAAACAATGCAAGAAGGGGGCAGAATCCTTGCTGAAGTTATGAGGCAAATGGGCGAGATTGTTTTGCCTGGAAATAATACTTTTGAAATAAATGAATTAGCCAAGAAGCTTATATTGGCAAGTGGCGGTACACCAATTTTTGAGGGCTATGGTGATAAAATAAATCCTTTTCCAGCTGCAGTTTGCACCTCAATTAATAATGAAATTGTGCATGGTGTTCCACGAAAAGATCGAATCATTCGAGAAGGCGATTTAGTAAAACTAGATATTGGTATGTCATATAAAGGTATGATTACTGATATGGCCCGAACTTTTTCAGCAGGAAGTATTTCTGATGAAGCGCAAAAATTAATGGATACAACTCGAATGTGTCTTGATGAAGGGATTGATGCTATTAAAATCGGAGCAAAATTAAGTGATTATAGCAAGGCAGTAGAAAAATATGTTAAATCACAAGGTTTTTCTATCGTGCGCGATTTAGTTGGACATGGTGTGGGAAAAAAATTGCATGAGGATCCTTATATTCCAAATTACTATGCAAAAACACGTGATATCATTTTCAAAGAAGGTATGACGCTGGCACTTGAGCCAATGATTAATGCTGGAACGCACTATATAAAATTACTTAAAGATGGATGGACATATGCAACAAAAGATGGAAAATTAAGCGCACATTTTGAGGATACAGTTGCAATAACAAAAGACGGAGTGAAAATTTTAACCAGGCTATAATTTTATTAATGCAAGACAATATAAATAAAACAGAATATATCCTAGGTATTGATTATGGCGATGCGAAAATTGGCCTAGCGATTGCGGATAGCGAAACGCGTATGGCTTTTTCTTATGGCACACTCTCGAACGATAAAGATTTATTGCATGACATTTTAGATATCATTAAGAAGGAAAAAATTAAAACTGTAGTGATTGGCATCCCAAAAAGATTAAAAGACAAAAAAAACGAATATGTCAGTCAAGAATTGGGCGATGAGATTATTAAATCCGGAAAAGCTTTAGTGGAATATCAAGACGAAATATATTCAACAAAAATTGCTCGTGAAAATTTAAAGGAAAAAGGGATGAAAAATATTAGTCAGTTTGATCATGAAGAATCTGCTAGGATAATTTTAGATAGTTTTTTGCAAAAAAAAGCTTTATAGAATACAATATTTACATATGAAAGAAATAATTACCAGAAAATTAACAGAGGTTTTTAATCGGCTTTATCCGGATACTTCTCTTACCGAAGAAGAACTTGAAATTATTTATCCACCAGAAGAGTTTGGTGATTATTCAACCAATCTTGCTCTAAAAATGGCAAAAAATGTTCAAAAAAATCCACACGAAATCGCACAAAAATTGAAAGACGAATTAGATAAAGACAACACATCGGAGAATATTTTTGCTAAAATCGAAGTTGCTGGGGCCGGCTTTTTAAATTTTTATCTTTCTTGGAAATCTTTTGGTAATGAAATTCAAAAAATAAAATTAACCGGAGCGCATTATGGGGATTTGGATTTAGGGAAGAACCGTAAAATCCATTTGGATTTTGTGAGTGCCAATCCAACCGGACCAATTCATTTGGGCAATGGACGTGGTGGTCCGCTCGGAGACACGCTAGCGAATATATTCCAAAAAAGCGGTTTTTCCGTATGGCGTGAATTTTATGTTAATGATTTTGGCAACCAAGTTAAGGTTTTAGGACATTCAATTTTGAAAGATTCAGAGGCTCAATATAAGGGTGAATATATTGATGAATTGGCTAGGAAAAATACCCAAACCGATCCATTCTTAGTTGGCAGGGAAGCGACAAAAATAATTGTTAAAACAATGATAACTCCAGCGATGGAAAGTCTTGGTATTAGTTTTGATCAATATTTTCTTGAGAGTTCTTTGCATGAAAATGGTGAAGTTGAAAAAATCTTTGCTTTACTAAAAGAAAAGGACTTATCCTATGAAAAAGATGGTGCTATTTGGTTTCGTGCTTCACAATTTGGCGATGATAAGGATCGCGTAATTAGAAAAACAACTGGAGAAGTTACTTATTTTGGTGGTGATATTACATATCATTTTAATAAACTAGAAACAAGAAAGTTTGATTTATCCGTTGACATTTGGGGAGCTGATCATCATGGTGATGTTAGTCGCGTTAAAGGTGCGATGGAAGCTTTAGGATTTTCTAATAAAGTTCAAATGCTTATTACTCAAAATTTGACTGTGATTAAGAATGGCGAGGAGTTTAAAATGTCTAAACGTAGAGGTCAATATATTTGTTTAGAAGATTTGATTGATGAAGTTGGCCGTGATGCCGTGAGGTTTATTTTTTTAGCCTATAGCGCTGATTCCCCAATGATTTTTGATATTGATTTGGCTAAAGAAAAATCTAATAAAAATCCAATTTTTTATATTAAATATGCTCATGCACGAATTTGTGGAATATTAGCCAAAACAGAAAAAGAGGGCCAAGGAAAAGCTGATTTTGAGAAAATTATCCATGAAAAAGAGATTGAATTAATGCGTCATTTAATGCGCTTTCCAGATTTAATTGCTGAGATTGCCAAAGACTATGAGGTGCACAAACTTACGCATTATACGATTAAACTAGCAGATAGATTTCATAGTTTTTATCATGCTTGTCGAATTCTAGATGAGGAAGGATCTCTGGCAGCAGCTCGTCGAGAATTGATTGGCGCAACCAAAATTGTTCTAGCAGAAAGCTTGAGGCTCTTAGGCGTCGAAGCGCCAGATAAAATGTAATTCTTGTTTCTGGTTATATTTTATAATTCCAACCAGTTATTTCTGAACTTTTTATGAAAATGAAATAAAAAAATGGCTGCATTAAAAAATCTCCTAACTGACTTGGGGAGTTTGAAAAATCCTGCAAAGGCAAGTGTTTTGGAGCGTTTTTTTAAGACGGGAAAAGGTGAATATGGAGAGGGTGATATTTTTTGGGGTATTGTCGTTCCAGACATTAGATCTGTTGCACGTAAATATTTTTCAGAAATTAGTTTTTCTGATTTGAAATATTTATTATCTCAACCGACACATGAATTGCGTTTTTCAGCTATTGCTATTTTGGTTTTGAAATATCAAAAAGCTAAAACAGAGCCTGATAAAGAAGTTATCGCCAAATTTTATCTAAAAAATTTAAAAGGTATCAACAATTGGGATCTAGTGGATCTTTCCGCGCCGCAGATTCTAGGTGATTATTTTTTTGATAAAAATAAGGAAGTTCTCTATGAATTGGCCTATTCTAAAAATTTATGGAAAAAACGAATTGCAATACTTTCTACTTTCGGCTTTATCAGAAAAAACGAATTTGTTGATACCCTAAAGATTGCTGAAATTTTACTTTTTGATAGACATGATTTGATTCATAAAGCAGTTGGTTGGATGCTAAGAGAAATTGGTAAACGTGATAAGGAAAAAGAAATTGTTTTTCTAAAGAAATATTCAAAACAAATGCCACGAACAACTTTGCGTTATGCAATTGAAAAGTTTGAAGAAAGAGAGCGTAAGAGTTGGTTGGGATAATTTCTGCAGTATTTTGGTTTTATGGTTTTTATGCTACAATATTAGGGAAGTAAATAAATATTAATTTTAATAAAGCGATGGAGCAAAAACCTTTTATATCAGTGATTATTCCAACTTATAATGAGGCTGTGAAGGAAAAAGAAATGGAGGCTCATTTAAACTCTATTGAGGCCTATTTTGAGAAGATAGGTAAGAGTTACGAGGTGGTGATATATTTAGATGGACCAACTGACAATACGCCAGAGTTGGTTAAGGAAAAAATAAAAGATAAGAAAAATTTTTGGATAATAGAAGAAAAGGAAAACAAAGGTAAGGGCTATGGTATTCGAAAGGGTTTCTTGGCTGCACATGGCGAGTGGCGCCTTTGGACCGATATGGACGGGGCAACCCCGATTAGTAATCTAGATAATTTTATTCCAAAGTTCAGTGAAGCGGATATCGTAATTGGCTCAAGAGATTTAAAAAATTCTAATGTAAAAAAGCATCAGCCGAGATGGAAAGAGTTGTTGGGGGATGCTGGGAACTTCTTGATTCAGTTCATGATGGGGCTTCGAGGGATTTATGACACCCAGTGTGGTTTCAAGGCTTTTAAAGAAGACGTAGTTAATGAAGTTTTTCCTCGAACTAAGGTTTGCCGCTGGGGGATTGATTTCGAAATTTTAATGATAGCTAAAAAATTGAACTATAAAATAGTAGAAGTTCCAGTGGTTTGGATTGATATGGGATATAGCCTCGTTGGGTTTAAGGGTTATCTTATAACTCTTCGGGAATTATTTAAGGTTTGGTGGAACAATATTAAAGGTGTATATAAACTAAAAAAGAAGATGAGTGAAATTGAAAACGAAAAATAAAATTTTATAAAATAAAATAAAAAAGTGGAAGAAGAAAAAATAAATAAAAAAATTAGCGAATTAAGACAAGATCTCGTGACCGGAGATTGGGTGGTTGTTTCTAGGATCCGTTCGCGTCGCCCAGATGAGTTTATTAAAAAAGAGGAAGATTTAATTATAGATGATCTAGATGGGTGTCTGTTTTGCGATCCTGAAAACTCAGGACAAGAAAAAGATGTTTTGATCTATAATACGGCTGATGGCGATTGGTCTCTTCGTGTTTTTCCTAATAAATTCCCAGCTTTTTCAAGGCCAAGCGGTGGAAGGATAACCCATAAAGAGGAAGGGCCATATTTTTGGATGGATAGCGTTGGTTATCATGAAGTTGTAGTAACAAAAGATCATTATAATCATATTGGTAAAATGGAGCCATTGGCAGTTGCTGAAATCATAGATGCCTATCAGTCGCGCTACATTGATTTGATGAATAAAAAGTCGGTAAATTACATTGACATATTTCATAATCATGGAAAAACAGCTGGAGCGCACATAATTCACCCACACTCACAGTTAGTTGCTATTCCAGTGATCTCGCCTTATGTTAAAAGTGAATTGGACGGTGCAGAAGAGTATCACAAACAAAATAAACATTGTGTTTATTGCTCAATGATTGAATGGGAGTTGGAGCAAAAGAAAAGAATAGTTTTCGAAAATGATGATTTTTTGCTTTTCTGTCCTTTTGCAGCAAGAGAAAATTTTGAAATGTGGCTATTGCCAAAAAAACACAAGCCTTATTTTGAAAGAATTAGCGAGCAGGAAAAAATTTCAGCAGGAGAGGCACTTCATGAGGCAGTCAAAAGGTTGAGTGAAAAACTTAATAATCCTGATTTTAATTTTTATATTCACACCTCGCCTTGCGATGGAAAGGATTACCCGCATTTTCATTGGCACATTGAAATATTGCCAAAGATAATTATTTGGGCGGGATTTGAAATTTCAACTGGAGTTGAAATAATTACTATTTCGCCAGAAGATGCCGCGGAATATTTAAGAGATAAATAATATAAATAATTTATGCATGAGTATATAGTAAGTCTATTTAGCAATTTTCCCAAGGAGTTGGCTACTTTCTTGATTGCGGTAATTCCGGTAACAGAACTTAGAGCGGCCTTACCATTAGCTTATAAAGTGTATAAACTTTCAGCTTTTTGGGCCTGGTTTTATTCAGTGGCTGGAACTTTTTTTGCTATGGTAGTTATTATTTTTCTTCTTGATCCGGTAGCAAAATTTTTATCAAAACATTTTTATTTTTTTGAAAAGTTTTTTCACTGGCTTTTTGAGCATACAAGGAAAAAAGCTAATAAAAAGATGGAAAAATATGGAGAGTGGGCCATTTTTATTTTAGCGGCTACTCCTATCCCGCTTATAGGTGGTTTGACAGGTGCATTAGCGGCTTTTGTTTTTGGGATCCCTGCAAAAAAATCTCTCCCACTTCTTCTTTTTGGAACAATGGTTTCGGGTTTTATTGTTTTGGCACTAACATTATATTTTTGAAATTATGAATAAATTAATTGTTGCGAATCTTAAAATGAATTTGCTTTCCGCTTTGGAGCGTGAAAGCTATTTGAAATCATTCAAGAAGGCTTTGGCAAGAAAAAATTTATTACAAACAGAAATAATTCTTTGTCCGCCTGTAGTTCAACTGGAAGGTTTTCAAAAAGCAGTATTGAAAGAAATTAAACTTGGAGCACAAAACACTTTCTGGGAGGATCGTGGTTCATATACTGGAGAGATATCAAATTTGATGCTAAAAAATTTTGGTTGCGAGTATGTTATTTTGGGTCATAGTGAAAGAAGAAGATTTGCTCATGAACAAAATAGCGACGTTAATTTAAAAATAATTGCTGCGCTTAAAAATGGATTGAAACCAATTCTTTGTGTTGGTGAGGATGGGAAACAGAAAAGAGAAGGGGCTGGGGTTGTGACGGAACAACTTGAAAATTGTCTTAAAGATATTAATAAAGAAAAAATCAAAGATGTTGTTATTTGCTATGAACCAGTTTGGGCGATAAGTTCAAATAATCCGGATCATTTGCCTACAGCTAATGAAATAATGAGCGCGAAGCTTCTTGTTAGGAAATTTATAGTTGGAAAATATGGAGTTAAAACTTTTGAAAAAATGAGGATAATTTATGGTGGATCAGTATCGGCTGAAAATTTTGAAGAGGTTTGTTTGAGACCGGGGATGGACGGAGTTTTAGTTGGGAAAGAAAGCTTGATTCCAAGTGATTTTATGAAAATCGTTGATATTATTGAAAGGAACTAATTAATTAATAATTTGCATGTATGATTACTAGCGTCAAAGAAATTCTAATCAAAGCTAAAGAAGGCGGTTATGCTGTGGGAGCCTTTAATACTGTTAATTTGGAAACAACCCAAGCAATTGTGATGGCCGCTAAGGAATTGCGCGCTCCTGTCATTATCCAGGTGTCTGAAAGAACTTTGGAATATGCCGGAGGAAGAGGAATCTTTAATATTATTAAAAATGAAGCGGAATTTTATGCACCAGAGATTCCAATCGGTATTCATCTTGATCATGGTCATAGTCTTGAAATTATTCAACGTGTAATAGAGATTGGCTTTACTTCTGTGATGTATGATGGTTCGCGTAAAAGCTTTGTTGATAATATGGAAATAACAAAAAAGGCAGTGGATTGTTGTCAGGACAAGGGTGTGACCATCCAGGGAGAATTGGGGAATGTTCCATATTTAAGTGAGAATAAAATGGGTGAAGTTAATTGGGAGGAATATATGACTAAGCCCGAAGAGGCTAAGATTTTCGTAGAAAGCACGGGAATCGATGCTTTGGCAGTGGCAATCGGTAATGCGCATGACTTTTTTAAAGAGAGAGAAATACCTGACTGGGATCGTTTGGACAAAATCAGAAGTTTAATTCAAATACCGATAATAATGCATGGAGCATCTGACTGGGAAGATGGAAAGGTTAGCGAGGCCATAGCGCGGGGAGTTAGTTGTTTTAATATTGATACTAATACACGCGTTGCTTTTGTAAATGCTTTGAGTAGTATCTTTCACGGAGACAAAGATCCGGGATTTGATATTCGCGGTATTCTTGGACAAGCGCGTGAAGCAGTAAAGGAAAGCGTTAAGAGAAAGATGCTTCTTTTTAATAGTAATGACAAGACCTAGTTCTATGCATAAAACAGTTGAAAAAATTCTATTGCATTTTGATCCAGAGAAAAAAAACATAGTTGCAACGCTAAAAGAAATTAACAAAGTTTTTAGTTATATTTCCAAGAAGGATATGCAAAAAGTGGCAAATTATTTTTCTCTGCCGTTATCTGAAATTTATGAAACAGCTAGTTTTTACGATTTAATTAAAACAGAAAAAACAGCTAATTTGGTAATCAAAGTTTGCTCTGGAACGCATTGTGTTCTAAGTGATTCAAATAGCATTGTTCGTGAAATTGAAAATTATTTTAGAATTAAAGCCGGAGATGAATTTAATCCGAAGGTAAAACTGGAAATAATCAGTTGTCTGGGGCGTTGCGGAGAAGGACCAGTAGTTGTGATAAATGAAAAGTTTTTTGAGAGAGTGACTAAAAATTCAATCCATAGCATTTTAGAGGGGTATTTATAGTGTCATTCTCGCCCCTGTTTCACGAGGATAAATTCCAACGGGAATCCGGTCATAAATTTTAAATTTTCATACTAGATTCCCGTCCCGAGTGCTCGGGACGGGAATGACAAACATGGATAATATAAAAATAATAACTGAACATTGGGGCAAAATTAATCCTTTGAAAATTGAGGACTATTTAAAGGTTGGCGGATATGAAGCCTTTAAGAAGTTTATTTCGAAAATTAATTCACAAAAAGCCTTGGAGGAAATAAAACTTTCTGGACTTTGCGGAAGGGGTGGTGCGGGTTTTTCAACAGGTGCAAAATGGGAGTTAGCTATGGCACAAAAAAGCAAGGAAAAATATTTTATTTGTAATCTGGATGAATCAGAACCGGGAACATATAAAGACAGAATGCTTGCAGAAAATAATCCTCATTTAATTTTGGAAGGAATAATCATTTCTGCGCTTACGATCGGCGCAAAAAAAGCCTACATCTATCTTAATGGTAATTATGAAAAAGCTAAAATAATTTTAGAGCAGGCAATCATTCAAGCGCATGAAAATAAGTTTTTGGGAAATAAAATATTAGACGCCGAATATTCCTTGGAAGTGGAAATTTTTTCTGGAGCTGGCGCTTATATCTGCGGTGAAGAAACGGCATTGATAAATTCTATCGAAGGTAATCGGGGAGAGCCGAAGATTCGTCCGCCATATCCAACAGAATGTGGTCTTTTTGGTAAGCCGACAGTCGTGAATAATGCCGAAACAATTGCTAATATTCCCTGGATTATTAAAAATGGTGGAAAAAAATATGCTAAAATTAATCCTAAGCTATTTATACTTGGTGGCGCAGTAAAAAAGCAGGGAGTTTTTGAGGCATCGATGAATATTACAATAAGAGAGGCGATAGAGGAATTGGGCGGAGGCGTGCAAAGAGGAAAAGAATTTTGGTTTGCTCAAGTTGGGGGAGCGTCAGGTAAATTATTTCTAGAAAAAGAATTAGATGTTCCTGTGACTGGATCCGGAGCAATTTTAGTGGTAGATAAAACAGTTAATATTTACGAGCTATTATTGTCTTGGTCTGGTTTTTTTCGGCGGGAATCTTGCGGAAAGTGTGTGCCGTGTCGGGAAGGAACTTTTCGTCTCGATGAAATCGCACAGCGTTTGCAGGATGGGAAAATTTCTGATCGTGATAAAATAGCAGTCAATGATATTTTATGGACATTGGAAAATACGACTTTTTGTCCTTTGGGGAAGTTTGCGGCAACAGCATTTCGAGACGCGGTGGAAAAATTAGAAATATTTTAAATTTTTATTTATGCAAATAAAAATCAACAATAAAAAATATACAGCTAAGCTCGGGGAGTCTGTTTTGGATGTGTGTCGAAAAAATGAAATTAGAATTCCCACACTTTGTGCTTTTGAAGATCTTTTGCGCGGAGCGGTTTGCCGCTTGTGTTTGGTGGGAATAAGAAGTGGAGGGACAGGTTTAAAACCTGTCCGTACGAGTTTACAGCCTTCCTGCATCTTGAAAGTTAAAGACGGGATGGAAGTGATTACGGAAAGTGAAGATATAAACAAAGCCAGAAGAATAAATCTAGAACTGCTTTGGGCAGATCACGCTGGAAAATGCGCGACTTGCAAGAAAAATCAAATGTGCGAATTGCAAAATTTGGCGTTGGAATATAAAATTGAAAATTTTCATTTCATTCCGAGGAAAGGAGAAATAACCGGGCAAGAAGAGTTGGGCTTGATTCGTGATAATTGGTCGCGGGTAGTTGTGGAAAATGAAAATCCGTGTATTTCCAGGAATAGCGAACTTTGTATTGAATGTCGAAGATGTATTAATATTTGTCCGGAAAAAAAGTTTGGGTTTAATCTGCGAGGAGGCGCGGTCGTTGTTGGGACGCCCTATGAGGAAGTTCTGGATTGTAGTTTTTGTGGGCGTTGTGTGCGAGCATGTCCCACTGCAGCGCTTACTGATCAGAATGATTATAGAAAAATAGTAGAGATTCTGGATGATCTCAAAAAGTTTTCGGTGGCGGTTTTGGATTTTGAAATAGAGGAAAAAGTTTTAGCGCAAACACAAAAAATAAAACCGGAAAAGAATTTAAATAAGTTGCTTTCAGATTTGGGTTTCGAGAAGATTATAAAATTAGAAAAGGAAAAATCGGAAGACGAAGTTATCGAAAATGTTAAAACGGAATATGCTAAGCGTGAAAAAATAAATCCGAAAGATATTGTTGTATTTTTTATTTCTTCCAAAATAGACAAAAAGAAAAATATAGACAAGTATTTAGATTATGTGCTTAGTGAGCGCGAAGTGGCGAGGTTAGCGAGGGATAAGGAGAAAATAAAAATAGGGAAAATTCAGAACCACTGATTAACACTGATTATCCTGAAAGCACTGAATTTTAAAGTCAAAATAATTAATTATAATATAATCAGTGAAATCATGTGAATTCATGTGATAATCTGTGGTTCTGAATTATGTGCCTAGCAATTCCAGGAAAAATCATAAAAATCAATAACCATCTGGCAACAGTTGAGTTTCAGGGCGTGCAAAAAGAAATAAATATAAGCATCGTTGATGTTAAGGTTGGTGATTATGTGATGGTGCATGCCGGTTTTGCGATTGAAAAGATGGAGAAGGATTATGTTGAAAAACTATCTGAATATGGATTATAAAAAAATATTAAAAAATATTCAAACTAAAGCTGAAAAAATAAATCGGCCACTTCGTTTTATGGAACTTTGCGGAACGCACAGTGAGGCGATTGCCAAGCACGGAATAAAAAATATTTTGCCGGAAAATATAAAACTGATTACTGGTCCGGGTTGTCCGGTTTGTGTGACTGATCAAAGTGAAATTGATGTGGTAACTGGCCTGGCACTTTCAGGTATTCCGATTGCTTGCTATGGCGACGCCACTAATATTCCAGGGAGTTTGGGAAGCTTGGAAAATGCCAGGCAAGAGGGCGCACAAGTGCATATTGTTTATGATGTAACTGAAGCGCTGGAGCTTTCCAAAAAAATTCCCAATTTAGTTTTTTGGGGAATTGGCTTTGAAACAACAACTGTGATGACGGCTTGGGGAATTCAAAATAAGCTTACAGTTTTTTCGTCGCACAAACTTTTTCCGCCAGCAATGGAGGCGCTACTGAAAAATAATAAAATCAAAATCGACGGATTTATTAATCCAGGACACGTCAGTGCAATTATCGGCACAGAAGTCTATGAAAAATTTCCAATCCCACAGGTGGTAGCTGGATTTAGCGCAGAAGATGTTCTTCTGGCGATTGAAATGCTTTTGAAGCAAATAATTGCTGGAGAAAAAAAAGTTGAAAATGAATATACGAGACTAGTGAAAAAGGATGGAAACAAAAAAGCGTTAGATTTAATTTCCGAAGTTTTTGAAGTTAGAAATGCTTCTTGGCGAGGTTTGGGAGAAATCAAAAATTCCGGACTAAAAATTCGAAAAAAATATCAATTGCAAGACGCGGAATTTATTCATCGAGAGATGATTGTAAAAATAAAAAAAGAAATCAAACCTAAAAAAAGTGTTTGTCGTTGTGGTGAGGTTTTGCAAGGATTAATTGAATCAAAAGATTGTCCACTTTTTGGAAAAGTTTGCACACCGGAAAATCCGCAAGGCGCGTGCATGGTTTCGAGGGAGGGGAGTTGTAGTATTAATTTTCGTTTCACCGAATAACTTTATGAAAAACAAAATAATCGAGCTTGAAATGGGCGGAGGAGGAAAAAAATCCGAAGAACTTATTGGAAACATAAGAAGCATTTTGAATGTAAAAGGAAAATGGAAAAACACGGCTGATGACGGAGCAGTTTTTGATTTGGGAAAAGAAAAATTAGTTTTCACGACGGATGCTTTTATTGTTGATCCGTTGTTTTTTCCCGGAGGCGATATTGGAAAAATTGCGATTTGTGGAACACTGAATGATTTGTCAGTGATGGGCGCCAAACCAATTGGATTGTCTTTGAGTATTGTAATTGAAGAAGGATTTTTGGAAAGTGATTTAGAAAAAATAATAAATTCAATTCAGAAGATTTCTAAAGAAACGGGCGTGCCAATTGTGACGGGAGACACTAAAGTAACGGAAAAAGGCAAGATCGACAAAATTGAAATCACTACTTCGGGAGTGGGGCTGGCTTCTAATATAATTTCCAATGCCGGTGCAAAAGCAGGGGATGATATAATAGTTTCTGGAGATCTTGGCGAACATGCGGTGGCGCTTTTGGCGAAACGATTTAATTATCAAACAAAAATAAAAAGCGATTGCCAACCGTTAATTTGTGAAATTCAAGCAGTTTCAAAATATCTAACTTCTTGCAAAGATCCAACACGCGGTGGTATGGCGGCGGTGCTCAATGAAATGGCAGAAAAATCCAAAACCAAATTTGTTTTGGAAGAAAAAAATTTGTCATTTAAAAAAGAAACAATTGCTATTTCAGAACTACTTGGCATTGACGTTTTTTCTTTTCCGTCCGAAGGTAGATTTGTAGCAACGGTGTCAAAAAAAGATTCTAAGAAAGTTATTCAAATTCTTCAAAAATTTAATAAAAGCGCTAAGATTATTGGGGAAGTGCAAAGACCCACCCATAATGCTTCGCGTAATGAGGCGGGCAGGGGCGTTTGGTTGAAAACTAAAATTGGCTCTGTCAAAAAAATCGAAGTGCCTAGAGGGAAGCTGATTCCGAGGATATGCTGACTAATTTAATAAGTATTTAACAACTTGCCCAAAAGAAAGTCCGGCGTCACCACGTTGGATTTTTTTATTTACATATGCGCCTTTGGACTCCAAGAAAGAAGAAATTATTTTATTATTTGATATACCACCAGAAATAAAAAAAGTTTCTGGTTTCTGGCTTTTAGTTTTCAATTTTATAATTTCGTATAAACCTTTAGCAATGTAAAGTTGCGCCGTGGCAGCTAATTTTTTCTTGTCTTTATTTATATTTTTAATTAAATATTTAAAAAGTGGAGTAGTTTGTAAAATATATATTTTTTCTTTTTCATCAAAAATTATTTTTGGTATTAAATCAGAATAGGGAACAGTTGAATTTTTTTCTAGCAAATTAATTGGTTCGTGCTTGTGTTTTCTTTCATTATTACAAAAACCTAAAAGTAAAGAAACAGCGTCTAAAATTCTTCCAGTGCTAGAAGTTTCTTGGCAGTTAAAATTTTGCGAGAGCTGATTGTATAATAATTCAAATTGATTTCTGGTATAATATTTTCTGATGAAAGGGTAGATTTCTTTGTTGCTTAATATTTTACTTAACACTCCAATTAACATTCTAGCTGGCTCTTTGACAGCTAAATCTCCACCAAGTATAATTTGATTTTCCAAATGTCCGATTCTTAGAATTTCTTTTCCCTTAACTTTAAATACTTCTCCGCCCCAAATCTTTTCATCTGTACCATATCCAGTACCATCCATGGCAATGCCATAGTTTGTAGTTTTTGACTTGTAGCTCTTAGAATAAAGCATTTTATCTCCAATAACAGAAAAAATATGAGCATGATGATGCTGAATTGGAAGAAGTTTTGCGTGATATTTCTTAGCTAGTTCTTTTCCCCAAGTCGTAGTTTTGTATAGGGGATGAAGATCAGTTAGAATTATTTCTGGCTTAATCTGGTTAGTTTTTAAGTAAGTTAAAACTGAAATCTGATAATTCTCCCAATTAGTTTCTTCTAATAAGTCGCCAAAATCTTCAGAGAAATAAATTTCACCATTCTTAAAAACCGAAAAATTTCCAGCGGATTCGGCGCCGAGAGCAAGAATATTCTTTTTGTTAGTATGTTTTATGGAGGTTGTTATTTTCATGGGTGTATTTTAAGTATATAATAATGTTGCGATAAGAGGAAGTTGTGGTATAATTAATTTATTGGCAGATTTTGCTTAAAAAATAAAAAAATAAACATGACAAAAATAGATCTACTTTCTGCATATGATAATCCAATTCCATGGATGGCTATAGTCGCAATAGTTATTTTGGGATACTTATTATTTAGATTTTCAAGAAACAAAGCAACTAAGATTTTTGTTACCACGCCGATTATAAACAGCTTTTCAAAAGACATAACTGAGTTAGCTAGAAAAAAACAGCTTGATCCGGTGATTGGCAGAGAAAAAGAAATAAATCATTTGATAATGGTTTTAAGTCGCAGAACTAAGAATAACGCTGTGCTTATTGGAGACGCTGGTGTTGGTAAGACAACTATTGTTGAAGGCTTAGCGCATAATGTTTCCGAGAAAAATGTTCCAACAAGTCTTTTTGGTAAAAGAGTTTTAATGCTTGATCTCAATGCTCTTTTGGCTGGAACAAAATATCGTGGTGAATTTGAAGAAAGAGTGCGCAAGCTGACTGATGAAATATCTAATTCGAAAAGAAATATAATTCTTTTTATTGATGAGATACATAATCTTATTCAAGCAGAGAGTTCAGGGGAATCGGTTTCAGTCGGAGATATTTTTAAGCCGGCAATGGCAAGAGGAGAATTGCAAATAATCGGAGCAACTACCAAAGAAGAATATGACCGATATTTCCATGCCGACTTGGCTTTTAAGAGAAGAATGCAACCAATATTTGTCAAAGAGCCTAATAAAAAAGATACTTTTGAAATTCTCAAAGGAATTAAAAGTAAATATGAATCCTTTCATGATGTTAGGATTTCAGAAAAAGTTATCCAAACCTGTATAGACCAATCAGAAAAAATGTTGCCCGATAGGTCATTTCCTGACAAGGCGATAGATCTCATGGATGAAGCATCTAGCAAAGCCAGAATGGGATGTATTAATAATGATTCAAAAAAATGTAAGCTCACTCCAGAGGTAAAAACTGCGGATGTGATTCAGATTGCAAAGGAATACCGAGAAGTCAAGAGTTGATTCTTTTGTATTTTTTTGATATTATAATAGCGATAAATAAAAATAATTTAGCAGGTGAAAATAAAGTAGGTGAATATTAAAAAATTAATATTACCGAATTTAAATAAAAATAATAAATAATTTAAAAAAATGAAACAAGCGACAACAACAAAAACTAAAACAAAAGTAAAAACTGGCACTATTGTGGCAATTGCTATTGCAGTGATTAGTGTTGGTGGAATAATGGCTGGTGTTTATGGTAGATACTTAAAAAACAATCCTAATCTACCGAGACCTACGGCTTATATTGATTATCCAGCAAATGGGGCAAAGGTTCAATATGGCGTGCCGGTGACTTTTAAAGGAAGAGCAACTGGTGGTTCAGGCACTGGATATGTATATGAATGGTTTAATTCTCAAGGAGAATGTGGTTCTGGCCCTGTTATTTGCACTGGAAAAACTTGCACCAAAACATTTAACCCAGGAAGTTTAGTTTGGATAACTTTACGTGTTAAAGATTCTGCTGGGCAGTATTCTATGCCTGTGTGGGTTTCTGTTTCTCCTACTTATGATAAGATTCCTACTCCAACTCCAACAACAACGCCGAAAATTACTCCAACTCCAATACCAACGCCTAAGCCTTCACCAACTCCTACGAGAAGTTGTTCTGAAACTGATGGTGGAGACAAGCCATTGGTTGGAGGAAATACCAGTTTTTCTCCAACTATAGGAGGACAAATTAGTCCAGCCTACGATCATTGTAGCGGTAATTCTATTGTAGAATATTATTGCAAGAGCGATAAAACCCTTGGAACATATACGAAGGATTGCGGTAGTATTTTGTCTGGAGGCGCTTGTAGTACAAATAAATGTGTAGGTTGTTCTGATACTGATGGTGGAAATACTCCATTAGTTGGTGGTAATGTTAGTTTTTCTCCAACTATAGGAGGGCAAATTAGTCCAGCCTATGATCATTGTAGCGGTAATTCTATTGTAGAATATTATTGCAAGAGCGATAAAACTATTGGAACATCAACCAGGGATTGTGCATCTGTAAAAACAAATGGTGTTTGCAGCGTAAATAAATGTCAGTAGAAATAAAATCTTCTATATCGCTTCAAGCAAATAAAAAATCCCTGTCCGGGATTTTTTATTTGTTTATAAATCTTTTTGAGCAGAAAGTTTAAGAGTTACAAAGCTTTATTTAGAGATGATTTTTAAAATTAAGTAAAAAATGCTACAATAAATATAGTAAAAATAAAAAATTCATTTAAAAACAATGGAAATTCAAAAAAAGTCTGAAAAAAAGACAAGTGTTAAAAAACCAAAAGTGAAAAAAGTGACTAAAATAAAACCAGCTACTGAAAAGGTTAAAATTAAAAAAGTAACAAAAAAGAAAATAGTATTTAAAAAACCGCGGGTGGCTATTATTAGTCTTACTTCTTGTGAGGGCTGTCAATTTGTATTGTTGGATCTTGGCACCCGTTTTTTGGATTTTGCTAAGACAGTGGAGTTAGTGGATTTTCGTTTGATTGAAGACGAAGAAGATGACGGTGGTCTTTTGGATTTAGTTTTGATAGAAGGAAATCCAGTGACAGAAGAAAATATTAAAACATTGAAACAAGCAAGGAAACGTTCAAAAATGTTGGCGGCATTGGGAAATTGTGCGGCAATGGGTGGTGTGCCAGAGATTAAAAATTATCACGAGGGAGTTAGCACGATCAAGCATGTTTATAAATATATCCATGGCATTAATAATCCGGAAATCCGCGAGATTGATAATTTTGTTAAGGTAGATTTTGTGTTTCCAGGTTGTCCAATTAATGGTGAGGAATTTTTGCAATACGCTCCAGAGCTACTTAAAGGAAATGTTCCCACCATTCCTGATTCCCCCGTTTGCGTGGAATGCAAGAGAGCAGGAAATCGTTGCTTATTATTGGATAAAAAGCCATGCTTTGGGCCAATGATTTTGGGTGGTTGTGGTGCAACTTGTCCAAGTTCTCGTGCGCAATGTCAAGGTTGTCGTGGACTACGACCGACAGGGAATGTTCCTGCTATGCGTGCAATGCTAAAAAATATGATGAGTGATGAGCAATTTCAAAATATGACTGAAATTTTTGGTTTGCGCGATGATTTGGAGGCGCGAGAGAGGGGAGTTAAAAAGTAAAATCTTATTTGTTGTTATAAAGAATGAAAAAATTTTTTCAATATCTAATAATTATTCTACTTTTTTCTGTTTGGGGAATAATTTTTAAAAACAAAGTTGAGGTAAATAAACAAGCTGTAAAGATAGGCAATAAAATCCAAGAATTTACAGGATTAGGTTTACCGTGTTCGAAACCAATAGAATATTCAATAGGCATTATTGACCCACGCTTTAACATTGACGAAGCTTCTTTTTTGAAAATTATTGATGAGGCGCAGAATATTTGGAGTGGTCAGCTTGAAAGAAAGGTATTTTTCTATAATCCTAAAGCCAGCTTTAAAATTAATTTGATTTTTGATGATAGGCAAATTCAGTCAAATGAAACAGACGAGCTGGAAACAAATCTAGAACAACTTAAATTATCACAAAATAAGATTAATAATCAATACGATGCTTTAAGTATTAGCTATAATAAAGCCTTGGCAAGTTATAACTCTAGTGTAGCTAAATATGAAAATCAATTGAAACAATATAATAAAGATGTTGAAAAATGGAATGAAAGCGATAAAACATCTCAAAATGATTTGGATGATTTGCAAAAAGAAAGAAAAGATCTAGATATTTTTTATGATAAATTACAAAAAGAGCAGGCTGAAGTTAATGAACTTGCCAAAAAAGCTAATGCCTTAGCTTCGCAAGAAAAAAAAGTGGTTGATGATTATAACTCAAACGTATCAACCTACAAAGAAAAATATGGAACAGCTCAGGAGTTTGAAAAGGGCGTTAATGCTGGGACGGAAATTAATATTTATCAATTTAGGCAAGTTGCTGATTTACGCATGACACTTATTCATGAATTGGGGCATAGCTTGGGGATGGGACATGTTGAGAATCCAAAATCAATTATGTATTATTTGATGGGTGATCAAAATATGGAAAAGCTTACTTTCTCTAATGAGGATATTGCTGAGCTGGAACGAGTTTGCAAAATAAAATGAAGAAGAAGTCTAAGTTTTTATGAAATAAAATTGCCAGTAATCGAATTGCTTAGAGTGTAAGCTTTAACTTGTTAGAATTTTTTTGTATAATATGTTATAATTTCATTATGAATATAAAAATAAATCACATTGCGAAGATGGAGGGGCACACTGGTTTTATGGCAAGTGTCATCTCTGGTGATGTTAAATCGGCAAAACTTCAAGTGCAAGAGGGAATTCGTTTGATTGAAGGCGTCTTGATTGGGCGAGAATATCAAGATATGCCACTCGTTGCTCAACGTATTTGTGGAATTTGTCCGGTTGTGCATAATTTGACTTCAATTAAAGCCTTGGAAAATGCGATGGGTGTTTCGGTTTCTCCTGAGACTGAAAAATTGCGCACAATTTTGGAATATGCGCAGCTCATTCATTCACATGCCTTGCATTTATTTTTTTTATCACTGGCTGATTTTTTGGATATGGATAATGATATCGAATTAGTCAAAGAGCATCCTGAAGAAGCAAAAAAAGCAATTAAGATTCGCGAATATGGCATGGAACTTGTGAAAGTAATCGGTGGGCGAGTGGTACATCCGCTAACCAATGAAGTGGGTGGGTTTAAAAAGGCGCCTGATCGCGAAGCATTGAAAAAAATAGTACAAGATTCTGATAATATTTTGCAAATTGCTTTGGAATTGGGAGGGTTCTTTAAGAGAATAAAGGTTCCTGATTTTTATCGTGAAACAGAATATGTCTGTTTGTCGAAAAAAGGTGAATACGCAATTTATGATGGTGATATTATTTCTAATCGCGGTCTACATATTCCCGTTGAAAAATTTGAAGCTAATTTTCTAGAATTGCAAAAACAAAAAGAGATGATTAAGCGGGTTGAGCATAAAGGTGTGAGTTATATGGTAGGCGCGATTGCCAGAATCAATAATAATAAAATTAAACTGAGAAATAATGCGGGGAAATATTTAAATGAGCTTGACTGGAAATTTCCTGATTATAACCCTTTTCATAATATCTTAGCTCAGATGGTTGAAGTAATTCATGCTATTGAAGAAACGAGAAAATTAACAATGGAGCTTCTAAATTTGGATTTGAATGAAGTTTTAACTAAGAAATATGAAATTAGAGAAGGTTTTGGCGTGGCAGCAGTGGAAGCACCTCGTGGCACGCTTTATTATCACGTGGAGGTTGATCATAGAGGTTATATTCGTAACGTAAATATTATTACGCCTACTGCTCAATTTCTCTCAAACTTAGAAGATGATATTGCTGAGTATATTCCGCAAATTTTGAAATTAAAAAGCAAGGAGCAGGAGAAAAAACTAAGAGCGTTTATTCGCGCATACGATCCTTGTATCTCATGTGCAGTGCATTAATTAATTTTTAAATAATAAAAATATGACAGAAATAAATCAAATTTATAAGTGCAATATCTGCGGAAATATCGTTGAGATGGTTCACTCTGGCGTGGGAGAATTGGTTTGTTGTGGCGCTCCAATGGAATTGAAAACTGAAAAAACAGAAGATGAGGGCCAGGAGAAGCATAAACCGGTTGTTGAAAAGACCAGCTCTGGTGTAATTGTGCATATAGGTGAAGTCAATCATCCAATGGAAAGTGAACACTATATTGAGTGGATTGAGGTTATCACAGAACACAGAACTTATCGAAAATTTCTAAATCCTGGCGATGAACCGATGGCAGAATTTTTATTGGAAGCTGAGCATATTACCGTTCGTGCCTATTGTAATGTGCATGGACTTTGGAAAAACTAATATGCATGATTTTATGCTTGCCAAAGAAATAATTGATGAGTTGAAAAAAATTATTCAAGAGAAAAAAATAGACAAAATCAAAAGTGTCAATTTGGAAATCGGAATGGTTAGCTTGGCTCATGATGGTCATCCTGAACACGCAGAAGATATGAGTATTGAAAATTTAGAGTTTGGCTTAAAAAGTATTACTAAAAATACGCCATTGGAAAATATTAAATTTAATATAAAAAAAATAGCAGGAGAACATTGGCAAATTAATAATGTTGAAATGTAATTGGTTTGAATAATTTTTTAAATAATAAATTTATGATTAAAATTGCTATCAATGGTTTTGGAAGAGTTGGTCGGCCATCATTTAAAATTGCGTTTGAAAAAGAAGATATTGAAGTCGTTGCGATAAACGATCTGACGGACATTAAGACTGTTGCGCATCTTTTGAAGCATGATTCAAGCTACGGACAATATGATAAGGAGATTTCAGTGGATGAGGAAAATTCTGAATTGATTGTTGATGGAACAAGAATAAAGTATTATATGGAAACTGATCCTAACGATTTGCCATGGAAAGATTTGGGAGTGGATGTGGTTTTGGAATGTAGCGGTGTTTTTAACAGTCAGGAAGGAGCTCAGAAGCATATTGATGCTGGCGCAAAAAAAGTTATTTTATCTGCGCCCGCAAAAGACGATACCCCCGTGTATCTTTTGGGTGTGAACGAGAATGAATATAAGGACGAGGCGATTATTTCCAATGGATCTTGCACGACTAATTGTTTAGCGCCAATGATAAAAGTTTTGGATGATAATTTTGGCGTAGAGAAAGGTTTTTTAACAACCGTTCATTCATATACGAATAGTCAGCGTATCCTGGACCTTCCCAGTAAGGATTTGCGTGAAGCTCGATCCGCTGGACTAAATATTATCCCAACCACAACAGGTGCAGCAAAAACAGTGGCAAAAGCACTTAAGGGTATGGAGGGAAATTTAAATGGCATATCGATGCGAGTTCCCACTCCTGTTGTTTCCGTAACTGATTTTGTGGGTATATTGAAAAAAGATGTTACAGTAGAAGAAATCAACAATGCTTTTTCGGAAGCTTCAGTTAATGGTTTGAAAAATATTTTGGCAGTGAGCGAGGAGGAATTAGTCTCAATGGATTTTAAAGGTAATCCGAATAGTGCTATTGTGGATTTGCCTCTTACAATGGCTAATGGAAAATTAGTGAAAGTTATTGGGTGGTATGACAACGAATGGGGATATTCAAATCGTTTTGTTGAGATGGCAGAATATATTTCAAATAAATAAAAAAAATAATATGTACGATATCATTATTAAAAACGGAATAATTATTGACGGATCAGGTGAAGCAGCCTATCGTGCTGATATTGGAATTAAGGATGATTTAATTTCAAGTATTGGTGAATTGCGTGATGAGAGGGCATCCGTAGAAATTGATGTTAATGGAAAAATAGTTTGTCCTGGCTTTATCGATGTTAATAATCATAGTGATACATATTGGCGAATTTTTTTAACACCACATTTGGAAAGTTTAATTTATCAGGGTATCACAACAATTATTGGGGGAAATTGTGGAACATCTCTTGCACCACTAGCTTCGCCAGAAACGATCGATGCAATTCAAAAATGGGTTGAGGTTAAAAAAATAAATATCAACTGGCTACGTTTAAAAGATTTATTTACCATCCTTTCTGAAAAAAAATTATCACCCAATTTTGGAACGTTAATTGGTCATGCAACACTAAGAAGAGGTATTATTGGTGATCTTGTCCGTAGTCTTTCGCCTGAGGAAACAGAATTGCTCGAAAAAAATCTAGAGAGATCTATGAAAGAAGGTGCCTTGGGAATGTCTACGGGATTAATTTATTCACATGCGAGGTTGGCTCCCTATGAGGAACTTTTGGCACTAGCTAAGATTGTTAAAAAATATGACGGCGTTTATGCAACGCATATTAGATCAGAGCAAGAAGAGTTTTTGCAGGCAATTAAGGAGGCATTAAAAATTGCTAAAGAATCTGGGGTGAAATTACAGATATCACATTTGAAAGTTATTGGCGAAAAAAATTGGTCAAAAATGGATAAGGCTTTAAAATTGATTACACAGGCAAGGGAAGAGGGTATAGACGTCACATTTGATGTTTATCCTTACACCTCGACTGGATCGGTGCTTTATTCTTTTTTACCAGCTTGGGTTTCTGAAGGTGGAAAAAAGATAATGCTTCATCGCTTAAAAGATCCAGTTATTCGCGCGAAAGTAATTGAAGAAATGCGTGCGTCAGAATTTGATTATTCCAAAATTAATATTGCTATATCTCCACTTAATAAAACTTTGACAAGACATAGTGTCGCGGAAATTGCCAAGAGTCAGGAAAAAACAGTTGAGGACACGGTTATTGATATTTTGATTGTATCTGAGGGAATGGTAATCACCTCAATTGAAGTTTTAAGTGAGGAAAATATTAGAAAGGCTTTGAGAAATTCTTTGTCTTTTGTAGCAACTAATGGAGCTGGATATGATATTTTTCATTCCAAGACAGGAGAGAAAGTTCATCCGCGTAATTTTGGATCATTTATCAAAGTGTTGGAAAAATATGTCCGAAAGGAAAAACTGTTAAGCTGGGAGGAGGCAATTAATAAGATGACTGGAGGCCCAGCTTCTAAATTTAATTTGAAAAAACGTGGACTATTGAAAAAAGGCAATTTTGCTGATATAATTGTGCTTGATCAGGATAAAATTGCCAGTCCAGCAAATACAGAGAATCCTTATCAATATTCCGAAGGACTTGAGCTTATGGTGGTTAATGGCGAGATTGTGGTTAGAGATGGGAAATATAATGGTAATCGCAATGGACAAGTGCTTAAACGCTAGCAGATAATGGGTAAAAATATGAAGCAAACCGGAGGAATTTTTGAGTTTTTAGGCTATAGAATTGATAAGACAAAGGCAACTTTGTCTTTTGATTATGGATTGAAAAAAGGAACAGATAAATATATGTTTTGTGAAACCTTATATTTTCCAAAAAAAGGCTTTTTGGAAAATAAGCTCGATGAAAATTTGCAAAAAAATATATTAGACGGTTTGCATTTGGTTTTAGGCTTAAGCTATTGGAAGATTTATTGTCCCTCAAAAATAATTTTAAATAATATTAAACTTTCTAAGCAGCAGGCTGAATTTTGGAATTTAGTTTATACCGAGGGGATGGGTGAATTTTTTTATAAAAATAAAATCGATTATCGTGGGCTAGTTAATTTTTCTTATGATGATAAATACAAACCTAAAGCAATAAAAACAAAAATGCAGGATCGATTGCTTGTGATGAATGGTGGAGGCAAAGATTCTATTGTAGCGATGGAACTCTTGAAAAAAATTGCGAAAGATTTTACTGTTTTTTCTGTTAATGAAGCCGAGATTCAAAAAGAAGTTGCCGCATTGGTGGGCGGAAAAAAGATAGTGGTAAAAAGAGAATTAGATAAAAAATTATTAGAATTCAGAAATAAGCCAGACGCATATAATGGGCATGTGCCAGTTTCTCTGCAATGGGCATTTATCGGTCTTTTTACAGCTGTTATCTATGATTATCGTTATATCATTTCTGCTAACGAAAATAGTGCCAGCCAGGGTAATATAGAATATTTAGGCAGATGGGTTAATCATCAGTGGAGTAAATCTTTTTTGGCTGAAAAAATGTTTTCTAATTATGTCAAAGAATATATAGCTACTGATGTTTTATACTTTTCAATTCTACGTCCTTTGAGTGAAATCAAAATCGTGGAGATTTTTTCCAAATATAAAAAATATTTTAAAACTTTTTCTAGCTGTAACGCCAATTTTAAAATAAAAGATGATCTAGTAGGCAAGAGATGGTGTGGACACTGTCCTAAATGTGTATTTGTTTTCACGATGCTTTCTGCTTATCTTTCTAAAAAAGAATTGTTGGATATTTTTGGTAAGAGTTTGTTTGAGGATAAAAAATTATTGCCAACATTTGAAGAATTATTAGGTTTAAAAAGAATAAAACCCTTTGAGTGTGTGGGAACAGCAGAAGAAATGAAGTTGGCCTTAAGAAAGACTTATTTAAAAAATGAATTTGGAGATGCTGGGGTTATTAAATTTTTTGAAAAAGTGGGATTATTTGAAAAAATAGATCAAATAGGTTTAAGTAAAAAATTATTAGGCTTTTCAGAAGAAAACAATATTCCTGAAAAATTTCTCGCTATGATTAAAAAAACAAGTATAGAGTTGGATGATTTTGAAGATAGGCGAAAAATATTGATCTTAGGCTATGGGCTTGAAGGTAGGGCTAGTTTAAAATTTTTAAAAAAACTTTATCCAAAAAAAGAATATATTATTGCTGACCAAAAGTTAGACAAGAATTACCTAAAAAGACAGGAAGATTGCGATTTTGCAATAAAATCACCGGGAATAAATAAAAATTTGGTTAAAATTCCTTATACTACGGCGACTAACATCTTTTTCTCGCAAATAAAAAATATTACGATTGGAGTGACCGGAAGTAAGGGGAAAAGCACGACAGCCTCTTTGATTTATGCCATTCTAAAAGAGGCCGGGAAGAAGGTGCGCTTGATTGGTAACATTGGCAGTCCGATGTTGGAAGTTTTATTAAAACCGATTGATGAGAATGAAATTTTTATCATAGAGCTTTCTAGCTATCAACTAGATGATCTGAAATACTCTCCACATATTTCTGTTGTAATAAATCTTTTTCCTGAGCATATGAATTATCATGGCAGTGTTGAAAAATATTATGCAGCGAAAAAAAATATTATTAATTTTCAAAATCGCGAAGATCATTTTGTATATAATGGAAAAAATAAAGAGCTAAAAAAATGGGCTAAAAAAACAAATACAGATGATTTTAGTAAAATTAATTTAGCAAATATAAAAGCTTCGCTTTTGGGTGCGCATAATATGGAAAATGCCAAAGCGGCGATTGCTGTTGCTAATATTCTAAAAATTCCAAAGAGGATAATTAAAAAAGGCGTCGAAAGTTTTAAAAATCTTCCGCATCGCTTGGAATTTGTGGGAGAATTCAAGGGAATAAAATTTTATGATGATGCTAACGCAACAATTCCTGAGGCTACTATTGAAGCAATCAAAACACTTTCCGATGTGGACACGATTTTTTTAGGGGGGCTTAATCGAGGGTATGATTTTTCTGGCTTGGCGATTGAAATTGATAAATCTAAAATAAGAAATATTGTTTTTTTTCCAGATAGCGGCACAGAGATTGAAAAAATACTTCTTCAAAAATCTAACAAAAAATATACAACAATACATACAAAAAACATGAAAGAAGCTGTCAATTTTGCTTTTTTGAATACGAAGATTGGAAAAATATGCTTACTTTCAATGGCTTCTCCAAGCTATAGTCTTTGGAAGAATTTTGAAGAAAAAGGAGATGAATTTCAGGGCATAGTTAAGAGTTTTAAATAACCAGCTAGACAAGTTTAATTTTATTGTTTATAATGGCAATTAGTTGTTTTGGGCCCTTAGCTTCCTCCCGAGGCGGACAAGCATTTAATAGGATAGCCTGATGACTACTATAATTTGAAGTTTAAATAGAAAATAGGGCCCTTAGCTCATTTGGTAGAGCACCTGCTTTGCAAGCAGGGGGTGATCGGTTCGAGCCCGATAGGGTCCACAGGAATATATATAATATTGATAATTTACGGGCGATTAGCTCAGTTGGTTAGAGCGCGTCACTGATAATGACGAGGTCCGAGATTCGAGTTCTCGATCGCCCACATTGAAAAAAAAGTTACTTTTTTATAAAATTTCCACCAAGGCTGTGGGAATTATTTTTTTAATTTGATTTTCCAGATCTTGATTTTGCGTGATACAAAAAGGAGTCTCTAGTTTTGTATTATTTATTTTTAGATAAATTTTTGTTTGACCAATTTCACAAGTATTGAAATGTGCAGAAAGGGCTTTTAATATTTCTTGATCAGAATCATTAGGAAGAGTGATAACTATTTTTGCTGGAGAAGTGATGGGAGCTATTTTTTCAATTTTTTCGCCATGATTTTTTCTGGTAGCAATAATACGTGAAGCATTTTCTACCTCGTCATGATTAACAATTTTGACGCTATCAACTAATAATTTAAACATGCCATCTTTGTCAGAAATTTTTCCTGAAGCTAAAATTACTTTATCTTCACCCCAAATTGAACCGGTTTCATCTAATACCTTAGGAAAAACAAGTAATTCGATGTTGGAATACATATCCTCAATGGTTGCAAAGAGCATCGTTTTTTGGTTTTTAAGAAAAATCTTTTTAATTTTCGATATAACTCCACCAATACTTATGTTTTGACCGACTAAGTTTTTATCAATATCGCGAATTGGTGTTCCGGCATATTCAAAATAGGCTTGAAATTCACTGGCGGGATGTCCGCTAATATAGAGTCCCATCAGTTCCTTTTCCCAAATCAGTTGTTGTTTTTTTGTGGCAGGGATAGTTGGTATTAATTGAATTTCTGGAAGAGCTAGTTCAGAAACTCCAAAAAGACTGATTTGATTTGAAGATTGATTTTTCTGATGTTCCTTGGCATGAGCAAGAATGTTTTCAATGGAAGCAACGATTTGATTTCTTTCGCCCAAATCTTCCAGTGCTCCAACTTTGGCAAGAGCCTCAATTGATTTCTTATTAAGATCTTTTGACTGAACTCGTTCAATGAAGTTACCTAAATTCAAAAACTTTCCATTGCGCTTCCTTTCTTCCACAATTTCATGGGCCACTGTGCGCCCAACGTTTTTAATCGCGTTTAGGCCGAAACGAATTTTTTCTATTTTTGTTTCTGGATCAATAATGACAGAAAATTCTTCAAAACTTTCATTGACGTTCGGTGGTAAAACTTCAATTCCCATTTCGCGACATTCCGTTACTTCAATAGCAACGCGATCAATATCATCTTGATCGGAAGTGAGTAGGGCGGCCATGAATTCAGCCGGATAATGGGCTTTGAGATAGGCGGTTTGATAGCCAATCATGGCATAACAAGCAGCGTGAGAGCGGTTGAAGCCGTAACCAGCAAAAGGTTCAATAAAAGAAAAAACTTTTTCTGCTATTTTTCTTTCGGTGCCATGCGCCACACAACCTTCGATGAATTTTATTTTTTGCTCAGCAATCAGTGCAAAGATTTTTTTCCCCATAGCCTTTCGCAGAACATCCGCTTCACCCAAAGTGAATCCGGCTAGAGCTTGAGCAACTTGCATCACTTGTTCTTGATAAACTACGATGCCATAAGTTTTTTCCAAAAGCGTTTTTAGTTTTGGATGATAATAATCAATTTTTTTATCACCGTGTTTTCTTGAAATGAAGTCTGGAATCCAATCCATTGGTCCTGGGCGGTAAAGAGCTACCATGGCTATAATATCTTCAAAGACAGTGGGTTTTAATAATTTTAAATAACGTTTCATGCCGGAACTTTCCAACTGAAATACTCCAGTCGTTTGGGCTTTTTGCAGAAGTTTGAAAGTTTTTTCGTCTGCTTCAGGAATATCATCAATCTTCAAATCCAAGCCTTTAGTTTTTCTTAATATCCGCAAGGCATTTTGCATGATTGTGAGATTTTTGAGTCCCAAAAAGTCCATCTTGAGTAGCCCGATTTTTTCCACATAACTAGATTTAGTTGAGGAGGAATATTGAGTAACGGAACCTTCTTTTTTGCCTTGCATTTTTTGAAGCGGGGTATATTCCGTGACTGGTTCACGTGTAATTACAACACCGCAAGCATGCATTGAAGCATGACGCACCACGCCTTCCAAACGCTTGGCGCTATCAATTAATTTTTTGGCGTCGCCACCTGTATTATAGAGATCCTTGAATTCTTTGGCATTTTCCAGAGCATCTTCGATTGTAGAAAACATGGGAATTAGCTTCGCAGTTTTGTCACAAAAATCATAGGGAATGCCTAACGCTCGGCCGGTGTCGCGAATGGCAGCGCGAGCAGCCATTGTTCCAAACGTGATAATTTGAGCTACATGGTCATTGCCATATTTTTGTCTTACGTATTCCAAAACTTCATCGCGCCGGTCATCAGCAAAGTCCATGTCGATATCAGGCATCGAGATTCTTTCTGGATTGAGGAATCTTTCAAAAAGTAGCTCGTATTTGATTGGATCAAGATTGGTGATTCCGATTAGGTAGGAAACAAAACTACCAGCAGCACTACCTCTGCCTGGACCAACAATGATATTTTGATTTTTTGCCCAATTGATCA
Organism: Candidatus Moraniibacteriota bacterium; assembly: GCA_049303795.1. GTDB lineage: Bacteria > Patescibacteriota > Minisyncoccia > Moranbacterales > UBA2206 > UBA9630. Next base: position 265,358 of record JBAQNM010000005.1, on the reverse strand, counting down.
GATCTTGCACAATAAGAAAGTAAGAGGCAAAGCCAGTTTTTTCAATAACAGAAAGTTCATATTCCATGCGATCTTTGTGTCCCTGGAGGATGTCTGTGCCAAAGCGTTTAATCATTCCTTCCTCGGTTATTTTGCGAAGATAAGTTTCAGTTGTTTCACCTTCTGGCACTCCAAAATAGGGGAGTTGAGTTTCGCCCAGATGAATTTCCAAGTTGCATTTATCAATAACATCTTGCGTGTTGGCTAATGCTTCCGGAACGTGCTTGAAATGTTCCGCCATTTCTTCCGGGCTTTTCAAATAGAGTTCAAAATCCATTAAATTCATACGGTCTTTGTCTTCAACTTTGCGATTAGTTTGGATGCACAATAAAATATCTTGGATGGAATTATCTTCTTTTTTTACATAGTGAATATCATTAGTGGCCACAAGCGGAATGTTATATTTTCGGGAAATTTTTATCAGGGCATCATTGGCAATTTGTTGGGAGGGAAAAGTTGGATGGTGCTGGATTTCCAAGTAAAAATTACCCACACCAAAAATTTCTTGATATTCCAGCGCCAAATTTTCTGCTTTTTCCATCTGGCCGGAAATAGCAGCGAAAGGAATTTCACCTTCAGCACAAGCACTGAGGCCAATCAGACCTTCTGCATGAGAGCGCAGAACAGTTTTATCAATGCGTGGTTTATAATAAAATCCTTCCAGGTGAGCGATTGTGATTAGGCGCATTAAATTTTTATAACCGGTTTCATCTTTCGCCAAAAGAATTAGATGATGTCGTTTGCGATCAGCCGAGTCAGGATTCTTACTGTGCAAATCAGTTGGTGTGAGATACATCTCGCAACCAATGATTGGTTTGATGCCTCGCGCTTTGGCTTTCATATAAAATTCAATGGCACCATAAAGCACACCATGATCAGTGATGGCGACAGAATCCATACCAAGCTCTTGAACGCGATCAAGCAGTTCGTCAATCTTAGAAAGACCATCAAGTAAAGAATAATGCGTGTGAACGTGAAGGTGGGAAAACTTTATTTTTGATTCAGACATAGTTTTTTGGCTATCTTCATCGCCCGGAAAAATCCAAGGGGTTTGCAAGATAGGTTAGTAGTTTAGGACTTATGCATTTGCCTTAAAATTATTAAAGCGACATTTGTGAAATTAAGTTAGCTTATCCCGGGTTTACTGAAAGTTAGGCTTGCTTGGGAAGGCTTAACAGCGAATAATTTCTCGCCAAACGCATAAGTCCTAGAATTATTCTAAGTATAGCAGAGTTTGGAAAAATAAAAAGGCGGCCAACGGGAGAATCCCCATTGATCGCCTAGGTGCGCTTGTTTTTTTATAATGCGTTTTTGGAAAGCCAGTAATAGGCTTTCCAGGGCAATGCCTTGATGAGTAGCTCTCTTGGCCACCAAAACCAAAAAGAGGTGGTCCAGAGTTGCGTGGAGTCGGGATAAAACCATTTTTCCCAAAAGATGGACGTGCCATGGACGAAAACGTCGGTGTTTTTGAAAATTTTTCGTCCGTCGCGAACTACTCTTGCTAAGTATTGTGGAGCGGTAAAGATAAGTATGTCTCTGATTTCTTCTTTTGTCGAAGAATCTTCATACAGAGAAAGAGCTGATTCTAAAAGGGTCACAGTTGACTCATGCTTCATCTTGCAACCACTTCCGATGATCCGGTATGAATCGCATCCCGTTTCACTGACTGGGACGCTGGCATCAGCAAAAATAAATGTATTGAAGGTTTTCGCGTGAGAGGTAGCTTTTTCGGCGATAAGCTTATTCGCCTTATTTGCTCCTCTTCCATTGCCTTTTCCAAAGGAAAGGGCCAGAACGATTGTGCTTGTCATAGGGCACTCCTTTTATTTGGGCGTGTGGTCCAATTCTGGAATTTTCTTCTGATCAATGAGAATCGGTTGTTTTTCCGTTTCACTCTCCCTTTTAAAGCCAGATGAGACAATAATTATTACAGCAATAAAAATAATGATAAGTAAACTTTTATCCATGGTGGTTATTTTTTTCAATTTGCATTCTCCTTTTTGAAGAAATTTTTTGGCATTTTTGCCGGTTTATTGTGGATTGTCAAAGAATACTGAATTATAGTCTTTTTAGTTGATTTTGTCAATTTCAAGCCTTATGCAAAGACAAATAAACGTGTTATAATGCAATTATGATTACATCAACATTTGAATTAGAAAGGAAATTGCAGGCCGAAGGGTATGATTTTGTTATGGGAACAGATGAGGTGGGGAGGGGGCCACTCGCAGGACCGGTAGTGGCTTCTGTTTGTGTATTGAAAAATTCCAATTTTCCAATAGAAAGCGAAAAGTCTGAATTTGATTTGATTCGTGATTCTAAAACCCTTTCGGAAAAACAGCGCGAAAAATTATTTGATTTTATCATGGAAAATTTTCACGTTGGAATTGGCATTTGCGATCACTTAACTATTGATCGGTTGAATATTTTGGAAGCCAGTTTTTTAGCGATGAAAAAAGCGCTAACTGATTTTTCAGGAAAAATGAAAGAGGGAATGAAAGATAGAAAAAGCATTCTGCTGATCGACGGAAATAAAATTATTCCTAGTTTATCTTTCGAACAGAAGGCGATCGTGGGTGGTGATAAACTTGTCAAAACAATTTCCGCTGCTTCAATCATTGCCAAGGTGACACGAGATCGCATGATTTGTGAAATGGACAAACTCTATCCGCAATATGGCCTTGCTAAACATAAGGGTTATGGGACAAAAATACATCTAGAAGCGCTTAAAAAGTATGGCCCTTGCGAAATTCATCGAAAAAGTTTTGAGCCAATTAAGAGCTGGACGAAACAAGGAAAAGAGTGTTATTATAAAGGGGTAAGGTATCGGAATAATTCTTAATTCAATAAGAATAAATATATGAAAATAGGCATTGATGCAAGAACAATTTTAAGTCCAGATAAGGGCGAAGCAATTGGCGTTGGTCATTATACGTATCAATTAATTCGTCATCTTTTGGCAATTGATAAAGAAAATGAGTATGTTTTATTTTTTGATTTTCGCGTTCGAGAAAAAGACATCAAAAAGTTTGCGCAGTCAAACGTGAAAATAAAATTCTATCCATTCTCTGATTATAAAAAATATTTACCCGGAGCCTATAGTGAAATTTTAGGAACAGCGACTTTAACAAAAGAAAAACTGGACGTGCTTCACACTACATCATCTCTTAGTAGAATTCCTAGTTCGTATCGGGGAAAGACAGTTGCTACTATTCATGATTTAGCTGTGATTAAAGTGCCGGAGGCTTTTCCTGCCCTTGTTCGAGCTAAAACAAAAGCGATGTTGAGTCTTGCGATAAATAAAGCAGATAAGTTAATTGCTGTTTCCGCATCAACCAAAAAAGATGTTTGTGAAATGTTTAAAGTATCTGAAGATAAAGTGCAGGTAATTTATAGTGGTTTTGACAAACGTCTATCGGAAAAATCAAAAGTGTCACGTGAAGAAATATTAAAGCGTTATGAGCTTTCAAGTGATGAAAAATATATTCTTTTTCTTGGGACGATTGAACCAGTTAAGAATATCACTCGTCTCTTAGAAGCCTTCGCCCTTTTCAAAAAAATGTTTGCGAGTGAAAATAAGAAGTTCAACTATAAGTTGATTATGGCGGGAAAGAAAGGTTGGTTGGCAGCAGAGCATAAGCAACTGGCAAAAGATTTGGAAATTGAAAAAGATTTGATTTTCACCGGTTATGTCGTGGGAGATGAAGTGCCAATGCTTTTTTCTCAAGCGGATTTTTTTGTGATGCCATCGCTCTATGAAGGATTTGGCACAACAGTCTTGGAGGCTTTTGCTACGGGAGTTCCAGCAATTGTTTCTGGCGTATCTTCAATTCCGGAAATTGCTGGAGATGCTGCTAGACTAGTTAATCCTATGGATGTTAAAGATATTGCCACAGCAATGTTTCAATTTTCACAAGATGAGAATCTGAAAGATAATTATCGTCAAAAAGGTTATCAGCAAGTGGAAAAATTTAATTGGGAAAAATGTGCACAGGAAACACTAGAAGTTTATAAAAGTTTAAAATAAAAAAATGTCCAGAGAGGAAAAGCAGTACAAAATTGAAGTCAATGTGACTGGAATTTGTTTTCGAGAAACGGAAAACGACATTGAGGTTTTGATTGTAAAAAGACAAAATAACAGAAAATTATATCCTGGTCAATGGGAATGTGGAGGCGGGCAAGTTCAATCAGGAGAAAATTTTGAAGAAGCAATAAAAAGACAAATGGAAGAAGAGTTGGGAGTAATAATCGATAGAGTGCTTCTTTTCACTACCTATGAAATCGAAACGCCTGATCTTGAGCAGAAAAAAATTCCCGGATTAAGATTTGTTTGTTTCTGGCATTCATATGTTAACGGTGAAAATCCCGTGATTGATGAAAAGGAGCATAGTGAATGGAAATGGCAATCGATAAACAGTTTAACAGGGATAGATTTTGCACCAGGAATAGAAAGAGATATAATGATTGGTTGGGAATTTTATTCAAACAATAAAAATATATTAGAAAGGCGCTAGAGTTGGGAATTGATTGCATTTTTGAAAAATTGTATTATGATTAGATAGAGAAAAGCGTTGATGGAGCTATCACTCCGGAGCTACAAGAAGAAATTTGCCAATAAGGTGAAAAGTAGAACTTGTCGGGATAGCCCGTAATAGCTGAAATAAGTCCGTCTTGGGCGGAGAATTAAGGTGGTACCACGATGTAAATCGTCCTTAACACAAGTTTTTGGGCGTTTTTTTTATTTTTTAAATAAACTGAAATTATGTGGTTTTCTTTGGCAATTTTTTCGGCATTTTTAACAGCAAGTCAATCAGCTCTGACTAAATCTTTTTTAAAAAAGATTGACAAATATGTACTGGCCAGTGGTATTTTTTTAAGTGCGACTGTTTTTTTGCTGGCGTTAGTTTTAATACAAGGTATTCCAGAAATAAAAAGCGGATTTTATTATTTTTTAGCTGGCACTGTCGCGCTTAATTTTATAGCTACAGTTCTTTATTTGAGTGCTTTGGAAATAATCGATTTGTCAATTGCTGATCCAATTATTTCTTTTACGCCAGTTTTTTTAATTCTAACTTCTTTTATAATGCTCAGGGAATTGCCAACATGGGGGGGAGTTTGTGGGATAATTTTAGTAGTTTTTGGTTATTATATATTAAATTTAAAGAAAGATACTGATGGTAGATATGAAAAATCAATTATAAAAAGTTTTAAAAATAGAGGCGTACTCTACATGTTAGCCGTTGCCTTTATCTATAGTCTATCTTCAAATCTGGACAAACTTACGGTTAGAAGTTCTAATCCTTTTTTTGGGTCAGCAATGATATACCTTTCGTTGGGAGTATTATTTATAATTTTTTCAATTTACAAAAAGAAAAATATCCAAGTTGAATTTAGAAATAATATGCACAAATTCTTGTTGATGGGTTCTTTTGCTGCTATGTCAGCCATCGCTATAAATACGGCGATGTTAATGCAAATCGTTCCCTATACTATTTCACTAAAAAGAACAAGCATGCTGTTCAGTGTTTTAATGGGAGTAATCTTTTTCAAAGAAAAAAATATAAAAGAAAAAATTGCTGGTTCTGCTATAATGCTAATGGGTGTTATTTTAATTTTGTTTTATAAATAATTATTTTTTTAAAACTATGACTGACTATACAATAATTTCAAAATTTAGAAACAAGGAACAGTGCGAGATTTTGATAAAAAAACTTCAAAAAAAAGGAAAAACTTGTTATAATTTTTGCGAAAAACCTGCTGATAAAAATAATCCCGAGGCGCATCCAGAAAAGCAAATGGAATCCTTTGAGGCCGTGGCTGATTTTTATAATGATGAATATTTTAGGGAAATTTTTGAAGAAGATTTAAATGGTTTAAAAAATGCAGAGAAAGTCATCGTTCTTTTGCCAGCTGGCAATTCAGTTCACATTGAAGCTGGTATTGCATACGGACTCGGGAAGCCTTTGATTCTAATTGGAAAAGTTGAAAAACCAGAAAGTCTATATCTGATATTTAAAGAAAGATACGAAACTATGGAAAGTTTTTTAGAAACAATTTAATTTATATAACGTAAAATATTATGGCATTTAAAAAAGTTGACTCAAGGCAAAAATATTCTGAGATGGAAAAAGAGGTTATTAATTTCTGGAGAGAGGATGAGACTTTTGAAAAATCCGTTTCCTCGCGGGACAAGAAAGATTCCTATGTTTTTTACGACGGACCTCCGTTTATCACCGGAGTTCCACATTACGGAACATTGCTTTCTTCGATTGTGAAAGATGTTGTGCCGAGATATTGGACAATGAAAGGAAAGCACGTTGAAAGACGTTGGGGTTGGGATTGTCATGGGTTGCCAGCTGAAAATTTGGTAGAAAAAAAATTAGGCATTAAAGACAAAAGGGATGTTGCAAAAATTGGATTAGAAAAATATATTGAAACTTGCAGAAGCGAGATGGTTCAAGGTGGAAACGAATGGGAGAATACAATTGAAAGAATTGGGCGTTGGGTGGAATTCAAGAATGCCTACAAAACCATGGATAAGGAATACATGGAAAGTGTTTGGTGGGCTTTCAAAACTCTACACGAGAAAGGCAAGATTTATGAAGGCGAAAAAGTCCTAATGTATTGTACTCGTTGTGCCACGCCGATTTCCAAAGCGGAAGTGGCAATGGATAATAGCTACAAAGTTGTCACTGATCCATCGGTTTTTGTAAAATTTCATCTAAAAGCTAACCAAGAATGGGCAGGAGGAAAATATAAAACAAAAAATGCTGTTTATGTGATAGCTTGGACTACCACGCCGTGGACGCTTTCGGCAAATGTAGCTTTGGCTGTAGGAAAAGATATTAATTATACGGCCATTAGAATTAACGGAATAAAAGAGTTGCTTATTGTTGCTAGCGATAAAATTAAAGATGTTTTTAAAGATAGTGAAATAGAAATAGTTCATGATGATGTAAAAGGTGTTGATTTGATAGGGTTAAAATATGATTCACTTTTTGAAAGTCATGGAGAAAATGCCCATCGAGTCATTGGAGCTGATTTTGTGACAACTGAAGAAGGAACGGGAATTGTGCATATCGCGCCAGCCTTTGGAGAGGATGACTATGCTATCGCTAAAAAAGAAAATCTACCGGTAGTAAATACCGTAGATGAAAATGGAAATTATATTAGTGGAAGATGGGCGGGACAAAATGTGTGGGAAGTGAATAAGGAAATTGCAAAGACGCTTTTTTCTGAAGGGACAGTTATGAAGATTGATTATGTTCAACATGAATACCCTCATTGCCATCGCTGCGGAACAAAACTCATGTATCGCGCTCATCCAAGTTGGTTTATGAATATCGATGAACAGAGAACTGAAATGCTTGCGCAAAATAAAAATATCAATTGGTTTCCGGAGCACTTCAAGGAAAAGCGTTTTAAGAATACTATTGAGACTGCGCCTGATTGGAATCTCAGTCGGGATCGTTTTTGGGCGACACCAATTCCGGTTTGGAGGGGAGTAAAAGAAGATGGAACGGTAATAGAAAAAGTCATTGGTAGCTATGCGGAACTTAAAGAGCTTTCCGGCCAAGAACTCCCAGACTATCATTTGCCTTATGTGGACAGAATTGAATTTGAATTGGAGGGCGTGAAGATGAAGAGAATTGAAAAAGTGATGGATTGTTGGTTTGAGTCAGGTTCAATGCCATTTGCCCAATTCCATTATCCCTTTGAAAACAAAGAAAAGTTTGAAGAAAATTTTCCAGGAGATTTCATCTCGGAATATGTTGGACAAGTGCGCGCCTGGTTCTATTATTTGCACGCAATTTCTGTGGGTATTTTTGGAAAAGAAGCTTTTAAAAATGTGATTGTGACAGGAACAATCGCTGGCGCCGATGGTAAAAAGATGTCGAAGTCTCTGGGAAACTATACAGACCCAAATATTCTTCTTGAAAAATATAGCGCTGATGCGCTAAGGTATTTGTTGCTTAACTCACCCTTGCTTAATGGAGAGGATTTTGCGTTAATTGATAAGGACGTTTCTGATATTCAAAGAAAACTGGGAACACTCTGGCAAAGCTACAGTTTTTTTGTGATGTATGCCAATGTTGATGGTTGGTCTTTTGATGAAAAAAAAGAAGTACCAAGAAGGGCACTGTTGGACAAATGGATTATTTCAAAATTACATAAGTTAATTAAGGAAATGGATACCAATATGTTGGCCTATGATTTGCCGAGTGCCACAAAACCAATAATGGATTTTATCGACAATCTTTCCAACTGGTATATCAGAAGGAGTCGAAAGCGATTTTGGAAATCGGAAAATGATGGCGATAAAAATGAAGCCTACGCCACACTGCACTATGTGCTTATTACACTTTCAAAATTGATGGCTTCGTTCACTCCGTTTATTGCTGAGGAAATTTTCAAAAATTTAACAGAAGAGGAATCTGTGCATCTTGCTGATTTCCCAGTCGCGGATGAAAAATTGATTGATGAAAAGTTAAATAAGAATATGCAGGATCTTCGTGAAATTATAACCTTGGGATTGCAGGACAGAGCGAAGAATAAATTCAAGGTTCGCCAGCCACTTAAAGAAGTGTTTCTTAATCGTGAGAAATATGCACAGGTTTTTGATGAGATGATTAATAAAACAGAATGGAGTAGTATTCTTTATGATGAATTGAATGTTAAGGGAGCGAGTCTTTCCGATGAGACTGAGAATGTTATGATCGATACTAATATCACGCCAGAACTAAAACTCGAAGGTCAGGCGAGAGAAATAGTTCGTTTCATTCAAGAAATGCGAAAAGAAGCGGACTACGAAGTGGACAATCGAATTCAGGTTGGTCATGTTGGGGCGGAAGAAGTATTTTCTAAATTCGGTGATTTAATTTCCAAGGAAACTTTAGCGACTGAGCTCATAGCAGGGGAGCTTGCACAATTTGATTTGGAAAAAGTTTTTCAAATTGAGGGAGAAGAAGTCGGCATTTCGATTAAGAGATAGTGTGTTAGTTTAGGGTTGGTTCTTAGGTTGTTTTAATCAGGCTTTTGACAAAACGTCAGAAACCTGCTATAATGGTTGTATAAGTGAAAAAAAGAAAGCGAAAAAACGGGTGAAAGCCCGTTTTGTTCGTTTAAAAACATAAACAGTGGGGGAGAATAAACCAAAATGAAAAGATTAAAACAAAAAATAGATATAGAGATAGCAACTTTTTTAAGCCTGATACTCATTTTGTCTTTTGCTTCTTTCGCATTGGCTAGCGAAATAAATTCAGAAAACGTGATTAGATATGTAAATGAAGCGCGAAGAAAGGAAGGACTTACTAGTCTAAAAGCTAGTCCAAAATTAAAAGAAGTAGCGACTTTGAAGGCGAATGATATGGTGACGAATAAATATTTTGCTCATACATCGCCACAAGGAATTACTCCTTGGTACTGGTTTGAGAAGGTTGGTTATGATTACAGATATGCCGGAGAAAATTTAGCAATTAATTTTATTACTGCAGAAGATCAGCAAGAAGCATGGATGAATAGTCCGACACATCGTAAGAATATTTTAAATGTTGATTATCAAGAAATTGGCGTGGCGGTTGTTGCCGGAGAAATTAATGGGCAAGAGGGGATTATAACTGTACAAGAATTCGGAACATTAGTGACTCCAGCTCAAATAGGAAGTGATCCAGAGAATTTCTCTGCTCAAAATAAAAACGCAACGATGGAGAGGGATGTTAAATTTGCACCGAGTGTGCTTTCAGTAAAGAATTCTAATTCGAACAATGGTTTAGTAAAAATAGATTATACTTTTTCAGCGGATAAGTTTATTGCAAATGATGATCTTCTGAATATTGTATTGGTTGTAGTTTTAGTGGTAATGGTTTTGCCTTTCATGATTATACAGTTAGTTCCTGTTTCTCGATTAATAAAGTTAACCTCGTTTAAGCATTCCATGGCAATAAAAAAATAGAGCATAGCGATTATCCCTCACCATTTTCAGGAAAAGATGATTTATCTGAAAACGGTGGGGGATAAAACAAAAACAAAACTAAATAAAACAAAAACAAAAAATCTCGCAAGAGATAAAAACATCAAAGACTAGAATCCTTGTCTTTTCCCCTAATAAAAGGGGGGCACTAATAAAACGGCTTCGGCGTTATCGTCCAAGTCGTTTTTTTATTTTATTTTTTGGCTACTTTGTTATATCATAATAGATATGGACTTCAAATATACCAGTGTCATTCTGTCTAAGCATGATATTTCCGAGATTGATCGGATTTATAATTTCTATACCTTAGAAGAGGGGAAAGTTTGTGCTGTTGGTCGTGGTGTGCGAAAACCAAATGCCAAATTGGCTGGCAATCTTGAGCCACTGACAAAAGTGGAAATTTTTGTTTCTAAGCGAAGAGGGATGGGTACCATTACAGGAGTCATCTTGGCCAATAATTTTTCTTCTATAAAATCCGATTTTTCAGCAACTAGTCGTGTTTTTTTTGCGCTATCTTATTTTGATAAATTAATTACAGGACAAGAAAAAGATGAAAAAGTTTTTGCCTTATTTCTGGAATACCTAGAAACAATGGAAAAATTAAGCGAAGAAGCTAAGCCAGAATATAAATTTGATGTTGTCACTCTGGGTTTTTTGTTTAAATTGGTGGGAATGTTGGGTTATAAAATTAGGACGAAATATTGTGTGGATTGCGGGCAGAAAATAGAATCGGGAGGCAATAATTTTTTCAGTGCAGAACGTGGTGGAACGCTTTGTTTGGAGTGTGCTAAAACGGAAGCGAGAAAAATCAAAAATAGCGATTCAGGAATAAAATTAGTTAGGATTTATTTGAAGAATAAAATCGGAGATTTTTCCAAGCTTGAGGTTTCAGAAAAAGACATCAATGAACTGAAGTTAATCTGGAGAGAACTAATAAATTGGATAGCTGGTTAGGATGAAAAAGGATTGATAACTTGTCATAAATGAGGTAGAATAAAATTAAAGTATTAAACAAAAAAATATGTCATTAAATAAAGTAAAAAGCGAATTATACAAAAAGGAAACAGATGATGAGATCTTGCAACATGAGAAGAGTGAATTTAATCCGATTTATGCTGAGAATAGTCTAGCTAAAAAAAATGCTGAAAATAAGGATGTCTGGGCGGAGAAGCAGTCTCACTTGATTTCGGAAAATAAAACAGCTTTTGGAACTGGATTTTTGGTTATTATGGGAATTGTTCTAGTGCTCAGTTCAATTGCTGGATTTTATAAAATTAGACAATCATTTTTTTCTCCTGATCGTGTCGTGGTTTCTATGAGCGGGCCAGTAGATGTTAATAGTGGAAACCTGGTTACATATGAGATAAAGTATAAAAATGAAAATAGAGCTAGCTTAAAAAATGTTAAATTTAAATTGAGTTATCCGGAATATTTCAAACCAGAGGAAAATCCTGACTTTAAGATAGAAGGAACAACGTTGAGTGTTTATGAAATGGGCACTATTTCTGGGAATGCTGAAGGAAAGCTTACTTTTAAAGGAAAAGCGTATAGCCCTAAGGGTAATTTAATAAAAATACAGGCAGATTTGATTTATACTCCATCAACAGTAAGTACTGAATTTGCTTCAACAGATCAGGTACCAGTAAATATTATATCATCACCAATAACGTTGGGAATATTGGCGCCACAAGATATTTCTAGTGGTGATGAGATAAACTACGTAATTAATTATAAAAATGATGGGGCAACTGAATTTTCCAATATTCGAATTAAGGTTGATTATCCAAGTGGATTTTCTCTTTCTGAGGCTAATCCAAAAACTTCTGAGGGTGATAATATTTGGTATCTTGGTAACTTAGCGGCTGGACAAAGTGGAAAAATAGTTGTTACGGGAAGATTGGAGGGAGGCTTTGATTACGTTGGGGTTTTAAATGTAGCAATCGGTGAAAATAACAATGGCGCTTTTGTAAGCTATAATGTGGAAAATGCGGAAACTAGAATCGCTGCTTCTCCGCTTACGCTTTCACAAACAGTTAATGGTTCACGAGAATTTATTGTTGAACAAGGGGGAAAATTAATATTCGAAATTAAATATAAAAATGAAGGAACGATTGGCCTTAGAGATGTTATTGTGACAGAAAAACTGGATGGGGCAATCTTGGATTATACTAAATTGAAATTTGAAGGTGGTTCGTTTGACGCTAGTAGTAATACGGTTACATGGAAAGCGGTTGATTATAAGGAGCTGAAAAATCTTAATCCAGGGCAAAGTGGTATAATTCGCTTTACTGCTGAAATTAAAACTTTTATCCCTCTTGAAAATACTGATGATAAAAACTTTATTATTTCTAGCTTAGCCAAAATTGATAGTCCTGACATACCGACACCGGTTAATTCAAATAAAATTATAGCGAGCAATACAATAGAATTAAAATTGAATTCAAAATTAATCTTGAATGTTAAAGGTTTTTATAACGATAAAGACATCCCCAATACTGGGCCACTTCCACCAAAAGTTGGCGAGGAGACAACATTTACACTCCATCTCACAGCGGTCAATCTATTTAATGATGTTTCTGATGCTAAGTTTGAGGCTAGTTTGCCAACGGCAGTGGTTGCTACGGGAAAAATTTTTCCAGAAGGCTCTCCGCTTGTCTATAATGAAAGAACCAATTCTCTAGTTTGGAGTATCGGAAATATGAGCGCGGGAGCTGGCATAACTTCTCCTCCGAAAGAAGTGGCCTTTCAAATAAAAATTAAACCATCAGTAGTTCAATCTGGTCAAGAGGCGCCATTTCTAGGGAAGGGAACTTTTTCTGCTAAGGATTTATTTACAAATAAAAATATTTCTGTTGAAGCGGGGGCTGTTGGAATAAATCTTTTAAAGGAAGAAAATAAAGATATCAGATACGAAGTTATAGATTAAAAGTAATGTTTAAAGTAGAAATTAAAAAATCAAAAAGAATAGGTAGTATTATAACTAAAAACGGAGAGATTAGCACTCCGTTTTTTATGCCTGAGGCAACGCGCGGATTTGTTCGCTCGATTGATAATGGGATTCTGGATGAAATCGGGCTGGAGATAATACTGATTAATACCTATCATTTATTTCTCAATCCTGGAATGGAAATTATAAAAAAAGCAGGAGACGCACATAAATTTATGCATTGGGAAAAACCTTTGCTTTCTGATTCTGGCGGTTATCAAGTTTTTTCATTGATTCATAAGAATCCAAAATTAGGAAAGATAACGGATGACGAGGTTATTTTTCATTCACCGACAGATGGCTCTAAACACATTCTAACACCCGAGATTGCGATTCAAATTCAATTTGATTTGGGCGTGGATATGATGGTATGTTTGGATGACCCACCACCGAATGATTATCCGCGAGAGAAAATCGCTTTAGCAGTTGAGCGGACAATTAGATGGGCTGATCGTTGCATGATTGAGTATAAAAGACAAATAAAATTGCGAAAAATTGAGGAAAAAGATCGACCATTAATTTTTTGTGTTATCCAAGGAGGACAATATCTAGATTTAAGAAAGCATTGCACCGATGAATTAATAAAAATTGGTTTTTCCGCCCAAGGCGGACCAGCCTTAGGCTGGGATGGTTATGGTTTTGGCGCGAGGCATATTGATGCCGAGGGAAAATTTATGGAAGAAGTGGTGAGGGAAACCGCCAGCTATATTCCGGAAGATTCGCTCAGATTTGCCTTGGGAGTGGGAACGCCGGAAGATATTGTAAAATGCTTTTCTTATGGTTGGGATATGTTTGATTGTGTAATTCCAACGAGAGAAGGGCGACACGGAAGATTATTTTTGCGAAAAGATAACGAAGCTATTAATGTTGAAGCGGGTAAAACTTTCTATGAAACAATTAATATTAATAATGGTAAATATAAAGATGATTTTTCACCTATTTTAGAAAATTGCGATTGCGAGCTTTGTAAAAATCATACGCGCGCCTATTTGCATCACCTTTTTTCTTCCAAAGAAATGTTGGGAATGAGACTTGCCGCTATTCACAATTTGAAGTTTTATGTAGATTTAATGAAAGAGTTGAGAAAAAATGCATAAAATAGGATTAAATCGTTAAATAATTTATATTCAAGAGTAGACAAAAGGTTTGCTCTTTTTGTTAGATTAGTTTAAATTTAAAGCAATATGAAAAAAATCGAACTTTTAGCTTCGGCGGGCTTGCCTCGCCAAAGCAAAAAAAAGACAAAAGTCGAATTGCTCGCGCCGGCAGGAGACTTGCAAAAACTGAAATATGCCTTGCATTATGGTGCGGACGCGGTTTATTGTGGCGTGCCGGATTTTTCTTTGCGGGTGAGAATTAATCGTTTTTCCGCTGAAGATTTAAAAGAAGCAGTGAAATATACCCATAAACTTAAGAAAAAAATTTATGTAACGCTAAATATTTATGCGCACAATCAGCATTTGGAAAAAATCAAAGCGCATATTTTGTTTCTAAGAAAACTGAAAGTTGACGCAATTATTGTCAGTGATCCGGGAATAATCTTACTTATTCAAAAATATTGGCCAAAGGCGGAAATTCATCTTTCCACGCAAGCCAACGCAACAAATTTTTCCGCAGTTGATTTTTGGAAAAAGCAAGGCGTGAAAAGAATTATTTTGGCCCGCGAAGTGACTTTGGCTGAAATTAGAGAGATAAGAAAAAAAACAAAAAAAATTGATTTGGAATATTTTGTGCATGGCGCCATGTGTATGAGTTATTCCGGTCGCTGTATTTTATCTAAATGGATGACGGAACGCAGTGCTAATTTGGGCGATTGCTCGCAACCTTGCCGTTGGGCGTATCAGGAAGTCAAAAAAATAAGCATTGTCGATGATCAAAAAAGATTCGAGATGGATATCGAGGAGGACAGGCATGGCACGCATTTTTTCAATAGTTATGATATGAATTTAATCGAGCATGTCGATAAGCTAATTAATGCAGGAGTGTGTTCGCTGAAAATTGAAGGTCGCGCTAAAAGTGCCTATTATTTGGCGATTGTTACAAGAGCTTATCGCACAGTGATTCGTGCAATTGAAACTGGAGTTTCAAGAGAAAAACTAAAAAAAATTATTCAAGCTCAAAAAGAGGAATTGGATAATCTGATTCATCGAGGATATTCGACGGGATTTCTCCTGGGTAGTGAGCCGGCACATAATTTTGAAAATAAAAATAATCTGGCTAGATTTCAATTTGTGGGTGAGGTTGAGGGTGTGGAAAGTTATTTAAATATTTTGCGTGTGCATAATCAAGTTTCTGTTGGCGATGAATTGGAAGCTATTACTCTGGAAAAAAATATCTCGCTCAAAATTAAAAGAATTCTTGATCATACTAAAAAAGAGGTAACCGTTGCCAATGGCGGACATGATCAGCGGTATTATTTTGAATTCGATCAAATTTTAGAGGTGATGAGTTTAGTGCGGAAAAGAATTTAAATTTAGCCTTCTAAGAGAAGGGATTATCTTTTAGTTTTGAAAAATAGGCAAGGCGTGGTATAATAAAATTGTAAAAATAATTTATAATAAAAAATTAAAAAAATGAAACAAAAAAATCAAGAGTTTTATTGTGCTCTAATTAAGTCAGTCATTTTTGTTTTTTTGGTGGCTGGTTTTTTTATTGGCGGAATCGGAAAGGCAAAAGCAGAAATAAATGTATGGGGAGTTGTTGGACAAGCTGGATTTGGAACAGGAGTGGCTAATAATGGAGATATTGTATTTAATCCAATTACTAATGAGCCATATGTTGTATTTGCTGATGGAACATCCAACCTTATTTCTGTTATGAAATATGATGGTAGCAACTGGGTTAATGTTGGCAATGTTGGTTTCAATGAAGGGAGTACAGATTTTCCTTGGCCTTCCTTGGCCTTTAATCCTATTACGGGGGAACCATATGTGGCTTTCAGAGATAGTACTGGGGCTTTTTCACCACAAGAAACAAGTGTTATGAAGTTCGATGGCACTTCATGGGAATATGTAGGTAGTCGTATGTTTGATTTATCACAAGAGAGCTATGCATCAATAGCTTTTAAACCAGGAACGGAAGAGGTCTATGTTATGGGAATTCCCGATGCATCATTAACACTTCATGGTGCTCGTATAAAAAAATTCAACGAAATAACTTCAGACTGGGATGATATTGGTGGGGCAAGCACAAATGTTGATGTGGATGACGAAAACAGTGCTACTAATTTTCGTTACGATACTTGGCAAATCGCCTTTAGTCCAATAGCCAAAGATCCATATGTTTTAATAGAGAAGGAATACCAGGATGATGATAATTGGGTAAATACTTATCATAAAATAATAGTGATGAAATTAGATAGCGGAGTATGGACTCAAGTTGGAAGTGATGTAGAAACACTAAATAATACAAACGGAAGATATCCATCTATGTCTTTTAACCCTGATACCGATGAACCATATGTCGTCTATCAATATGGTGGAGGAGGGAGTGCTGAGGGAATAAAAAAATTTGATGGCTCTAATTGGGTTAATGTTGGAGATGGATTATGGGGTGGTGGAACAGGCACTAAATATACCCCACATATTGCATTTGATTTAGTAAGTAATAATGTATATGTGTCTTATACTGATAATGATAATGATAATAAAGCTGTAGTAGCAACATATGATGGTTTAAATTGGTCAAAAGTCGGAGTTGATGGGTTTTCCGAATATGGTGCTTCTAGGGTCAGAATTGCCTTTGATCCGATAACAAATAAACCCTATGTTATGTTTAGGGACGGTGCAAATAGCAATAAAGCTACAGTAATGAAATTTTTTGAGGATATCGCGCCAACAGTTACGAATGTAACATCAGTCTATCCCGTTGGTACTTATGGAGCTGGAACTGTGATACCAATCGAAATTTCTTTTAGTGAAAATGTTAACGTGACAGGCACTCCACAATTAGCTCTGTGGGTTACGGAAAATAATCGATGGGTGAATTATACGAGCGGATCTGGCACGGATACACTGGTATTTGAATATACTGTCATATCAGGAGATGCTTCAGCCAATCTTGATTATAGTGGTACTGATGCTTTGCGTGCAGCACATGATTTCGCGGGCACTATTATGGACGAGGCTGGCAATGATGCAGTATTGGAATTGGCTACTCCTAATTCAGAACATTCACTTGGCTATAACAGATCATATGTGATTGATACAACTAAACCAACCATTTCTTCAGTTGACTCAGACGGAGCTAGCTATGATTCATCAACATCAAGTCCTCAAAAAATAACAGTAATATTTGATGAGGATATTTCTTATACCCCGACAATTACAGTAAGCGGTGATGCTCAATCTGTTACTCAGCAAGGTCCTGGCCAAAGAGAATTTTTCTTTAACTATGCTGTGCCGACCGATACATTTGAAACAAAAACAATAACTATTAGTGTGGCTCAAGATGAGGCTGGTAATGAGATGGTCGAAGATTCAAGTCATACATTTGATGTTGATACTAATGTTGCGCCGATAGTAGGAGAAATTTTAATTACTCCATTTACTCCTGGTAATCCATTTATTATTTCTAATTTATCCACAATCTCTGCTCCGGTTTTTGACACTGGATCAGGAATTAATCCTGTAACTTGTCGTTATTCAGTAAATAATGGAGCTAGTTCTGCTATTACAGTGACAGACGCCTATGATAGTGGCGAAGGAAAATGTATTTTTACAAATGTTGATACCTCACAGGCAACCGGAATAGCTGTGTCAGTTGAGGATTTAGCTGGAAATTCATTTGATACATCAAGTTCTTGGGTTACAAATTTCATTATTGATGGGGATGGTCCAAATGCCCCAACCGCCTCTCCTGCCAGTGGCGACTACGCCTATTCTCAACTAGTCACGATCAACGTTGCTGGAGATGCTACTGGTACTTATTACACCTTAAATGGAAGTGAACCGGATGATGAAGATGACGCTGTCTCTGGTCCAATTACCATCAACCTTTCTAGTGATCATGATTCAGTAACCTTGAAAGCAGTCTCGTATGATAATGTTGGAAACAAAGGAGTTGTCATGGAAGAAACATATAATTATTCAGCTTCAGGCGCTGGAGATAAAATGCAAGGCGCTTTTCTAGTCGGAGATATTAGTGCTGAAGGCGGAGATCCGACTGATACTCCTGAAATTACATTTAATGTTGATTTCACATTGGAAACAGGAGACGCTACCGTATTTTTTCCAGCGGGAACGGAAATGACTAAAACTGGAGGAGGAAATATAAATATGGCCCTGATGACCATAGAGGATGTGACAGTCAATCTTAATAATGATTTAACAACTGATGTAGCAGGTGCAATCAGGATTGGTTTGCCAAGCATTAGACTTACATTTAATCCAGCCATTACAATTACTATTCCAGTTGGAACAGCCTATAACGGCCAAACACTTAATGTTTATTATCAATTTGATGGTGAAACTGCTTGGAATTTGGAAACAACTTGCCTAGTAAGTGGCGGAAATTGTACATTCCAAACGAACCATGCGACCAAATTTGCTTCAGGGTCAAGCACGCCTTCAATAAGTAGTGGAAGTAGCAATAGTAATGATAATGACGATTCTTGTGGAAAAAAATGTAAGCTATACAAGGAATACAAAAGAAAATATAAGAGCGCTGCTAATAAAGCTATCTATGCCCAAGTAAAAAATCTCAGAACAACAAATATGGCGGAGTTCGAAAGATTAAAGGCGGTGTATGGGCAATATAAAAAAGTTGGAAATAAAGAGATTATCAAGTTGAGCCTAAAAACTCAAAATGATCTCAAGCTCTACAAAAAATATCGTGGATATAAACTCTATCTTTCTTACAAAAAATAAATTAGGGATTGATGAGTTAGCTGGGTCTTAATCTGGCTGAAAAAATAAAACAAGCGTTATCTTGGTTGAGATAATGCTTGTTTTTTATTTATTGAATATGGCGAAGCAAGTCAGAATATATTAACCAATGCAATTTTTAAACTCTTGATATTTTTAAAGATTGTTGCTAAACTGAATTTTGTAGGTTTTATTTTAAAATATGTTTCATTGGCCTCATCGCCCGCCTGCAACGCTATGCCAGCCCGCATTGCTACGCGAAGCGTTGCTGGCGGGCGTAGCATTGCGGGCAGGTCTATCGTCCAACTAAAGATAAACTCTACTTAGTACTAAATTTATTGGCCTCATCGTCTAGCGGCTAGGACATCAGGTTCTCATCCTGAAAACAGGGGTCCGATTCCCCTTGAGGCTACGCTTGGATTTTTCTTGTAAGCTCTTTTAATTGATGGTTTAATAGGCGTTTAATTTCAAAGTATTCAAATGCGACCATTCTTGGCATATTGTTTTCTTTGATTCCAGATTCTGTCAGCCACTTTTTTATTTCATCGATTTTTGATCTTGGAATTATTATTTCTTTAATGTTTGAAAGAGAAATATCAGACATAATTCTTTCTTCAACCTCAAAAAAGGGGACTGGACGACTTCCTTCTTTTTCCGTATGCGTTAGGCCATTTTTTTTATATTCATCTGCTTCAATGACTAATATGCTAGGAAATTGATTATCTAATTCCTTTAATCTCGCTATTTTTTTTCTTTTTACATCTTCGGAGTCGCTTTCTAGCGGGTGAAGCATCGTTAATGTTTTGAAAGTTTCTCCTTCTTTTATCCATTTTGCATATTCTCCCAATATTTCACTACTCCTAGATCTAAATTCAGAAATGGAATAGCGTGGCTCCATCCATTCTCCACTTTCTTGATCAAAATATGGTCGAAGAAAATAGGCGTATTCGTTCTGCATTTCAATCAGTATTTTCTTTTCTGGCAGATCATCATCTTCAAGTTCGTATATTCCATGTTTTAGATTAATAATTTCATCAGGATCTTTATATATTTTTCCATTAAAGGTTATTTCGGGAAATTCACCATTCTTACATTTCTCACAGTTTTTAATAATAGAATCAAATGCGACATAATCCCTACTTGCTCTTTCTGCAGTCATGTAGTGCTTTCTTCCCGCCGCTTTTTTTATGAAGCCAAAAAGTATTTCCTCTAGTATTTTGCTTTTTTTAATATCTTCATGAGTTATTTCACGAGGTTTTTTTCCAATTTCTTGAGCGATTTTTAGTTTTATAGAATCAATATCATTATCACTTCTATTCGCCATGGATCCTAGAAGCTTATCAGTGTCTGTAAACTCTACATAAATTTCTATAAAGTCTTCTATTGGATTTTTTCCATCAATAATATCTGCGTCAATTTCTAATGCTTCTTTTGTAATTTCTCTATTTGCTGCCATTCTTGCATAAAAAATTTCGACATAATCGGCCATTTCGTGATTCATTTCCGCCACGGAAACGCCTTGCTGTTTTCCTCCGCGAGATTGTCCCGCAGCTTCTCCGTGTTCTCCGGTGCCACCTTCTTTAATAGACCCATCTTTTATGATCATTCTAAGAGAATCAGAGCCTGTAGCATGACCAACAGGGTAGATCACTTTTTCCTCCCTACTAAAATATTCTAGCGCTTCGCGGAAAATTTCTATTCGTTCGCGAGGTTCTAATTTTATATTTGTCTTGCTTAATTTTTCTAGACTTTTATGAAATACATCTTCAGATATTTCAGCATCATTTTTTGCGAAAAGCCTTTTTATCAATTGTGAATCTGGCTGGTCTATATTCTCTAGAATTATTTTGTCTATCTTAAGTCGATCGAAACGTTCGTTTTCTTTTTTCGCATGATCAATCGTATCGCTCACCATATTTTGACGAATCAACTTTTTCGTTTCTTCGCTGACTGGAATTTCTGCAATTCCTAGTTGATCTAGCTTGCTTTCAAATTCTCGTTTTCTAGTACTTTCAACTTCTTCAATATTTTGATTATTTTGAGCGTTAAAAGAAGACAAGCTATGATTAATCTTGTCCAATTTTTCCGATCTTTGTTCCGTTGGATCTTTTTTGGCTTTTGTTCGGTCAGCATTAGTAGTTTTTATTTCGGTACTGTTGAGATTTTTTTTGTCATTTGTCATCTTGGTAAGATTAATTTAAGTATGCCTACTTTCTATTATATTATCATTAAGCCAAACTTTACTCAAGAAATTTTTTACTAGTTAAATTTTTGTTTGACAAATTTATATAATTATGTTACTATCACGCGTTAGTATAGATGATTGTACCTGAACAAATGAATATATAAAAAAACGGATAAGTGATTTTCATAACACTCAATCATACTCATGGAAAAGGGGATATCAAGATGGGAGAAATTAAAGATAACCAGGAAAAAAGGCATCCAATCATCGCAGTTCTTCATTCCATCGGCATCGCAAGCCGTTGGATTTCCGAGAGGTTGAATCTCAATCCGACAACACTTAGGTTGGATCTTGATCGCCTTGGATTAAAGCGAACTAAAAAGAAAACTAAAGAGGAGGTTTTCGCATCGGCGCTGAAGTTCTATGCATGTCTGATGACTGCGCGTCATAAGCTTGTAATATCAAGCGATCTCGATGATATGCTCAAGGAATTGCTGGGAGAGTATCTAGGTATCGAGGAGGTCGAAAAAGAGTTTTTGATTCTCGATGATATTGCCTCGACATTGAGCCGACCTCAAGCCAGAGCCGAAGATCAGACTTATGTTAATCTGATTGAAATGATTTTTGGCAGAAACCAATCAGATGAGGCTTCTGAGCTTTGGCATGATAATCTCAATCTTTACACGAAAAGTGATGAGTCGGATGTCCCGCAAAATGCGCTAGATCTCAAAAAAGATCTGCGAAAAAGCTGGGCCAACTCGCAAAGGCGAAAGATCGGAGCGATCTGGGATGAGAAACTCAATGCCGTTAGCACTATCGAAAGCGTGCTGGAAAATTTAACTAAGCGGGAAATCCTGGTAGTCAGGAGACGTTGTGGCCTTGGCTGTGAGCAGAAAACTTACTCTGCAATAGGGGATGATTTGATGGTTACCGAAGAAAGGATCAGGCAGATTTTCCATAAAGCCCTCCGGAAACTGCGATATCTGGTAAGAAAAAATAAATTGCAAGGGCTGTATCAGATAATAGCCAGCGGCCCACCGATCATCAAGGAAGATATAAGGGTTGTTCTTCCGGTAGAGGGGCTGTATACCTTGATCGGAGAAACTGATCTGTCAATCCGGGCAAAAAACTGTCTCGGTGGCGGAGGAGGAGGTTTCAAGCTTGTCGGTGAGCTGGCTCAAAGAACCAGAGAGAACTTGATGGAGACGAAAAATTTTGGCCGTAAATCCTTGAAAGAAGTTGGGGAGCTTCTGGATATGATGGGATTGTCATTTGGCATGCAGTTCGACAATTTCCCAGATCCGGAAATCCTTAAAAAACTGGGCATTGAGCGTTAAGCTTATCTGCCTTTTTTCGAAAAATAAAACGAAGTCCATATCGCATTGCGGTATGGGCTTTTATTTTTTTGTAACATCGTGAGTTTATAAATAAAGAAGCCCGGGACGTTAGTCTCGGGCGTGGGTTTTGGTTAAGAGAGATGGCGATTTTTATCTGCCGGATTGGGCCCTGATCAATGTTTTTATAGAATCGATAGTTTCCGCATTAGCGGGGTCGCTTTCGAACTCTATGATCAAGTCGAGGGTTTTTAGTTCCAGCTCGTGCCTTCTTTGTGAAAGGTAAAAGTAACCCAGGCATTTAGTTCCATGAGATTCACCTTCGAAGAGCGAAGCCAGATCACTCTCCGCTTCATTGTCGCCATTAATAAATATGGCGCCGATTTCATTTAACAGCGCACCAGGAGGAAGTGTGTTTGAGATCATTCCTTTGGCACTGCCTTTGCAGGGGGAGAGATCTTTTCCTTCCAGTAGTCTTCTTATCTCCGCAAGAGTCAAATTCGTCATTCGCTTAATCATGATGTCTCCTTGTAAAAGTTTAGTATGGGTGCTATTTCGCTGAATAGCGTTAAAAAGAACCGAATGTGATATTTAAGCATTGGAAATGTGTTTTGTCAAAAAAACTACGGATAGATTTTCACAAAAATAATTTAAACCACAAATTTCCCTTTTGTCAAGCCAAAACTGTGGACAACTTTCCTTGACAATAAATCTCGAAATGATAGTATTGCCCTAGGAGTGAAAAATTATAAAAATAAATTAAATCTGAATAGCTAGTAAATTAAAGATATGGAATTATTTTCTTGGGTGAGAAATAATGTTTCCTCTTTTGAAAGTCAATCGTTGACTGTTATTTTAATATAACAATTAACGATTGGCTTTTTTTGTTCTTTATTCAATTAAATAACTTAAGCCCTTCGCGAGAGAAGGGCAAGTGCCTCCAAGAGGAGGGTTTAAAAAATTTAATTGGTGAAAACCAAAAGTCAATTCTTGGTCGAGGGTGAACAAAGACTACCTAAAGTGTCTGGAACCTCTGGTCGATAGTTTGCAAATCTTTTGCAAGCTTTTCAGAGGAGTAATTAATAAATAATTAATAATAAATAAACTATGAAAAAAATTCTATTAAGCCTCGTAGCGATTGTGGCAGTAGCTGCAATTGCCGGAGGAGCAACCTACTCATATTTCACAAGCACTGTGACAAGTCCAGATAACACTTTTGCTGCTGGAACAATGATTTTGGAAATCAATGATCAAAATCCAACAGCTACAGCAGTTTTTAACGAAACTAATTTATTCCCTGGATCAGTGATTCCACAAAGAATTTTCCAAGTTGAAAATGCTGGAACAATCGATGCTCATCATGTTAATATTACTGTTGCTCTTGATGCTGACACTGATTTGGCAGATGAAATTAAGTTTTATCCAACCGGTGCTGGTAATGGATTGAGATTCGGTGCTTCAATAGCTGGTACTGATTCAGAAAATTTAGTTGAAGAAATTCTAGCACCTGCTGCTGGAAATGACTATTTGGTAACTGATATGAATGGAGCTCCTTTTGTTGGTGCTGATACAGATTTAGATGGAACTCTTTCTCTTTCTGAGTTAGCTGCCCTAGGAACATTGAAGGTTAGAATTGCTGCTGATGGCAATAGCGAAGGTCTTACTCATGGAACATCCGCTTATCTTTTTATGAATTCTTATGTTGACACAGACTTAGTAACACAAGGTGAAACTGTTAATGCAACTTTCACTTTCGAATTACAACAAGACGCTTCTCAAAATTAATTTGAGTTGAGTGGAGATTGAAAATTTTCCAATCTCTCTTCACTCCGCCAATTCGCCAGCTGGCGAAGGCGGGGTGAGCAGAGCCAGGACATAAAAAGTAATTTAAGTTTCAAAAATGAAAAAGATTTTCAAGATAATAGTTAATACAATTCTGTTTTGTCTGCTTATGATTGGAATTCTGGTGGCGTTTTCGTTCTTTCCAATTCCGGGGAATTATAAAATTTATACAGTTTTGTCAGGTTCGATGGAACCGGCCATTCATACGGGCAGTCTGATTTTCGTCAAATCGCAGGAAAATTATAACGAAGGCGACATTATCACCGTTCCAACTAGCGATGGTAGAGCGACAGTCACGCATCGAGTGATTTCTAAAGCAGAAAAAGACGGAGAGGTTACTTTCAAAACCAAAGGAGATGCTAACGATGGCGAGGATAGGGAGGTAATTGAAGAAGATAGTATCATTGGAAAAACTTTTCTGGCAATTCCACTGCTCGGTTATCCGGTAAATTATGCCAAAACACCGCAAGGATTGATTTTGCTCATCATAATTCCGGCGATAATAATCATTTATGACGAAGTGCGAAAGATAGAAAAAGAAATAGGTAAAAAGATTGATTATTGGAAAAGAGTGAAAAAACGCAAAGAGAATAAAAAAGAAAATAGTGAAAATGAGGGAGAGGCTGAAAAGGAAAAAGATAATTCAGTTGACAACAATGAAGAATAGGCATAGAAGTGAATAAAAGGATAATTTATTAGCTTATGTTGAAAAAAATCCGAAGATCAGCAATTAATAGAAGAATTTTTAAGTCATTTGAAAGATTGGCGGTTTTGAGCTTGTTTTTGATATTTGCTTTTAGCTTTCGTCAAATTTCTGGTACCAGATCTTTCTATGCTTCTCCTGTAGCATCAACGGGCAACGCTTTTTCCGCTGGATATTGGATAGTGCCGGAAGTTGAGGTGACTAGTCCGGAAGATGACGATGAATGGCAAGTTGGATCATCTCAAGATATTGAATGGACGGCTGATTCTTCCGATCCATCAGCAACGGCTGGAATGCTTATTGGTATTGATTATGCTTGTGACGGTGATTTGTGGACAAATATTGTAACCGGAACAAATAATGACGGAAGTTATCCTTGGACAGTGCCGACTGATATTTCTGATAACTGCAAAGTAAGGGTAACGGCAACTGATTCGCATCTACTTTCCGCTTTTGATGAAAGCGATGAGTTTGAAATTTCTTGGATGGTAGTGCTGAATGAATTTGTGCCTGACCCAATTCTTGGTGATTCTTTGCCAAAACCGGGAGGAGAATGGGTGGAGTTATATAACAATGGATCTTTAGATATTGATGTTAGTGGTTGGTATCTATATGACAATAACGATTCCCACGAGCTTTTGATTTCAAATAGTAATGGAAATAATGACAATAATCCATTTGATTCCGGGGAATCGATTGTTCCTGCCGGTGGACACTTGGTGGTCTTTAGGAACGGTGACGGGGATTTTGCTCTTAATAATAATGGGTCTGATTCTGTTCGTCTTTATGACGGAGAGATTGGCGCTGGCGCTAATTTGATTGACGCATACGATTATGAGATAGCTAGTGACTCAGATGCTTTTGATGCTTTGAATACAAGGGGTAATGAAAATATGTTGATGCCTGGTGGAATTTGGGACGAAACTTGGCCAGGAAAATCTTTTGCTCGTTATCCAGACGGAACAGGCGATTGGTATGATCCCGTTCCTACTCCAGGAGAGGATAATAGTCAAAGTCTTGAAGTCGATGATTTTAAGAATTTCTTTGAAGAGTGGTGTTTAGATAAAAATGGCGATTTAGTTGATGACAATCCAAGTTGTGATATTAATTTGTTGGTTGCGCTGGGTCTTTTAGAGGGCGAAGAAGAAATAATTCCAACTCCAACTCCCGATCCACCTCTGGCTTCAGAAGTCGATCCAGCTTTGGAAGTAACTCCAACTCCAACTGAAACTCCTAATGCAGAAGTAACTCCAACTCCAACTCCTGATGCAACGCCAACTCCCGAGCCAACTCCAACTGAAGAGCCGAAAGTAAATCCAACACCAGAACCTATTATTGATGAACCAGAAAATGATCCTGCTTCTGATGTTGAGGATGAAGATGAAAATATTGAAGAAGAAAAAGCGAAATTAGAAGCTGAGGAAAAAGCTAAGGCTGAAGCAGAAGCGAAAGAGAAGGCTAAGCTGGAGGCAGAAGCAAAAGCTAAGGCTGAAGAAGCTAAATTAGAGGCTGAGAAAAAAGCTGAAGAGGAAAAAGCGAAAAAAGAAGCCGAGGAAAAAGCTAAAAAAGAGGAGGAGGAAAAAGCTAAGAAAGAAGAAGATCATAATCCCGGAGAAGAAGCCCAAGGTTAAAATGAAAATAATTTGATATAATTATGAAAAATAGAATGGAAAAATTTAAATTAGGAAAAATTTCATTACTCATGATGAGTTTGGTTTTAGCTTTTATATCTCTGGGAAATGTAGCTAAGGCGGTCGATAAGATCGATGTGGAATATCCGGTGGGCACAAATATCGATGGCGATGATATTTTTGATGCGGATAATATTTATCCCGGCTGGCAAGATTCCAAAACAATTCGCGTGAAAAATAGAAGTACAACAGATGATACTAATCTTTATTTTAAATTTGATGTTAATGGGGATAAAAAATTAGCGAAAAAATTGAAGCTGTATGTTATTCGCACTTCAGACAATGATTATCGAATCGGTGGCGCTGGTGATCGCTGGAATCTCAAGGAAGCAGACGACGAATCTCTTTATGTGGATAATCTATCAACCGGAGAAAGCGAGCGATATAAGATAAAAATTAAATTTGATGAAGATGCTGGCAATGAATATCAAGGTCTGAAAACTAAGTTTGATATTGATTTTACGATTGAATCGGAAAATGCCGGAGCTGGAACAGAGGCGGAAATTTTGGCAGCGGAAGGTAGAACTGGTTTTACCGGAAATGAAGAGCCAACTCCAACATCTGCTGTTGGTGGTGTGCAAGGTGAAGAAGGCGGCGGGGAAATTGCTGGAACAGAAGATGCTTGTCAAAGTTGGCCAAGCTGGATTTGGGTTTTGGCGCTGGTAGTTTTTGCCGGTGCGCTTGGACTGGACAGTCGAAGCAAATATACCGAAGAGAACTATGGCTGGAAATTCCCGGCAGCTTGGACAGTGCTGGCAGTGGCTTTTTGGTATTTCTTTGATGAGTGTCGCGAGTTTTCTTGGTTTTGGTATAGCTCTATAGCTATCGCAATTATTTTACAATTTATCTTACTTCATTTTCTTAAAAAGAAAGTCGGAAAAACTCCGGAACTGAAAGAAACAATAGAACCAGAGGATGATTCAAAAATCGTGTAATTTTGTTGACCAGAGTCAAATTGTATGTTTATATATCACAGAGAGCCTAATGGTGGGCTCTTTGTTTCTTTGACAATCAAATAGAAAGAAGGCGAGGTGGAAAAATGAAAACCTTAGTATTTTGCGTTGATGATGAGGCAAAAAAAGAAGCAGTTCATCGTTTTCGCTTATATCATGAAGACGTGGTTTTCTTTTCTGAAATTAAAGAGGCGTTTGATTTAATTAATTCTGGCGAGAGAGTGACTTTAATTGTAATTGATTTGGATATGCCGGAAGGAACAATGTTTTTGGAAAAAGTGCTGGCAGCCAACTTGGCAAAAACGGCTATCGCTACGATGTCGAAGGATAACAAAGAGCAATAACGCAAGCGGTTAAAATTAAGAGGGAGTAAAAAGAGGGATGAAAATTTTATTGGTTTGTGGTCAGGCCCGATTGGTCAGTGCTATAAAGAAATTTTTAAAATCAAAAGAAGATTATGGATTTCATTATTCCTTAGATTGCCAAAAGGCTTGGGAGGTTATTTCTGAAGAAAAAGTGGATTTGCTGATTATTGATTTGAAAATGTTTAATGGAGAGGGGGTTGAATTCTTGAAGAGGGCTAGTGAGATTCAGCCGGAAACAAAAATCATTGGTATTTCAAGTTCTGGATTTCATCGGAAATATTATCTGGAAAATGGATGCAATGGATTTTTAAGAAGCAAATTCAACTTCGATGACTTCAAGCAAGAACTGGAAAGGATCTTTCCCGGGCGGTTTAATTTCGAGGAGGAGGTATGACTAATCCAAACAAGAAAATTCTCGTCTGCTCATTTTGCGGGCGAGTGAAAAATGAAAATAAAGTATGGGTGCATGTTTCACTTAGCCCTGAAGATGAAGAAAATGCTGATCATGCCGTCTGCGATAATTGCAAAAAAGCAAGTGGTTTTGACAAGCCTTCAGGGTTTGTTGATAGAATAATGGCGTTATCTCGATGGTTTTAAAATCAAGGCAACTAAACTATAATTTTCAACTAGGAGGGAATGATAGTGGCCAAAAAAAAGGGAAGTAAGAAAAAAGTCATCGTCTTAGTTAAAGGTGAATCAGGCTCGCTCAAATATGTTCTTACTGAGCTAGGATTTGAAGTTGTTGAGTTTAACGAAACAAATCCTCCTCGCAACAAAGTCGATCTATTCGTGATTGATTTTACAATGTCAATTACCGATGGGGTTAATCATATCAATCAAGTCAAAAAGATTCAACGAAAAAAAGAACCAATCGGAATACTTTGCATTTCTGGCGTGAGCAGCAAGCGGAGCATCGCTACCGCAGAAGGCTGTGGCGTCCTGGAAAGGCCATTTTCTGATGAAGAACTTGTGACTAAAATCTCCTCTATGTTGAAGTGATTTTTCGGAAAAAGGAAAACTGGTTTAATCTAGGCGCTTAGTCGTGTAAACACGCTAAGCGCCTTTCTTTTTATGGGGAAGCTTGCTTTTATCGCTATTTGTGCTAGGATAGTATGATTTTGAAAAAAAAATGACTGAATGCTAAAAAATAACTCATAGGAGGGATTAAAAATAAACAAAATCAAGTACATTTAAAAATAAAGGAGGTAAGCTATGAAAAAGCATCATTGGCATGAAATTTTCGTGGCTGAATCGGTTATCGAGGTGGTTAACGCCCTAAGGGCGTGTGGCATTGTTGTCGAATATGATGAAAGAATACAAGGCGGATCGGCATTGGGACATATTGGAGGCAGTGGAGGAATTATCATGGGTTGTAGCATTTGGAGAAAAGACCGGAAAATTGAAATCTTGCTTACAGAACGACAAGAGGCCAGAACTTGCATAGAGCTTCAAGGCTCTAGTCATGATTTTTTGCGTCTAGTCGGTATTATCGAACGAACGCTAGTTGTTATCGGGGAAGATTGCAGTTTTTGCAACCAGCGGGAAGTGTTAGAATGAAGGTCATTTATAAAAAATAAATGACCTTTTAAATTTTGCTAAAAAAGAATTTTTAGGTTAGAATTTAAATATGAATAAATCAAAATTAGTTTTTTTAGATACAGAAACAACCGGCACCGGTCCGGAAGCTCGTTTGTGTCAAGTGGCTTATAAAATTCAAGGTCAGGAATCCGAAGCGCTTTTCAAACCGCCCGTGCCAATCGAAATTGATGCGATGGCTGTTTCGCATATCACCAATAAAATGGTAGCCGATAAAGAAGTTTTTCTTGATTCCGAAATGCACAAAGCTTTAGTGGAAATTTTTTCTTCCGGGCATATTTTGGTGGCGCATAATGCTCCGTTTGATGTGGAGATGCTCAGGCGGGAAAACCTGGAAATTGCTCAAGCAATTGATACATTTAAGTTGGCGCAATATTTGGATGTTGAAGCGGAGATTCCTCGATATGCTATGCAATATTTGCGCTATTATCATGATCTGGATGTTCTTGATGCGCCGGCGCACAACGCGCTGGGTGATATTCGTGTGTTGGAAAAATTATTTGAACATTATTTTGAAAAGATGTTAAAAGTTGCTGGAAGCGAGGAAGCGGTTATTGCTGAAATGCTGAACGTTTCTGCGCGTCCGGTGCTTGTGAAAAAATTTAATTTTGGGAAATATGTCGGAATGAAAGTTTCCGATGTGGCAATGCGTGATCGCAATTATTTGCAATGGTTATTGAACGAAAAAATAAAAACCAGAGAGGCTGATGGAGAAAATGATGAAAATTGGATTTATACACTGGAGCATTACTTGAGATAAGCATGTCCGTTTGACCTAATAGTTGTTTGCTCGACACGAACTGGGTTTTCTTGTATACTCGTGGGTAGTGGGATTTATCCAAATCTCTTCTGGGAATGCTTAAAGATTAAAAATAAGTGCATGGAAAAAAACGCTCCGGCAGTTGAAATTTTGAAAAATTATAAAAAAAGACTAGATCCATATTTAAAGGAATATTTTGCTCAAAAACTGGAGCAAGCCAAGAAGATTGACCCGCTGGCTGTTCAAGTAGTGGAGGTTATTGAAAAATTTGTTCTTTCTGGAGGAAAAAGAATCCGTCCAGCTTTGGCATATTATGGATATTTAGCCGCAGGCGGAAAAGATGGCGAGCATATAGTCAAAGCATCAATGTCGATTGAGCTGGCACATGCCTTTCTTTTGATTCACGACGATATTATTGATCGTGATGATGTCCGACATAATACAACAACTGTTCATAAGATATATAAAAATTGGGGAGAAGATTTAAGTCTGGATGAAAAGGATGCTTCGCATTTTGGTAATTCGATGGCGATTGTTGTTGGTGATGTCGCCTATTCCATGGCAAATGAGATTTCTTTTAATTCCGATTTTGATGCAGAAACAATCTTAATGGCTTTGAAGAAAATTCAAGAGATTGTTTATCAAACTATTCCCGGCGAGATGTTGGATGTCTTAATGGAAGCGAAGGGAATAGCAACGGAGAAAGAGATAATGCGAATGTATGAAGGGAAAACGGCCCGCTATACTTTTGAAGGACCATTGCACTTGGGCGCTGTGTTTGCTGGCCAAAAGAGTAATAAGGAATTGATGAAAGCTCTCACTGACTATTCATTACCAATCGGCATTGCTTTTCAAATTCGAGATGACATATTGGGATTGTTTGGTGAAGAAAATAAGTTGGGAAAAGTGGTTGGGGCTGATATAATTGAAGGAAAGCAGACACTACTAATCGTTAGGGCGCTGGAAAAAGGAACTAAGGAGCAAAAAAAAGAAATAAAAGAGCTTTTAGGCAAGAAAGATTTGACCTTGCCAGAGTTGGAAATATTTCGTAAAATTATTAAAGAAACAGGATCTCTGGAATATTCACAAAAATTATCAGAAAGATTAATAGCAGAAGCGCTTTTGGCTTTGAAAAAAATTGAATTTAAAAATAGTGAAGCGAGAATTTTTCTTGAAGGTATCGCTGATTATATAATAAAAAGAGAAGTTTAGTTTAATTGTCAATTTATGAAAAATAGTATAGAAATTTTGCCAAATCATGTTGCTATTATTCCTGACGCCAATCGACGTTGGGCGCGTGAACGAGGACTAGCGCCTTGGAAGGGACATGAAGTGGGGGCGGAAAATTTTGAAAAATTAATCAGCTATTCACTTAAAAAAGGCATTAAGTGTCTTTCGATTTGGGGATCTTCAATTGATAATTTGACCAAGAGGCCGCTAGAAGAAAAAAAGGCATTGCTGGATATATATAAGAGATATTTCACTAAGCTGTTAAATAGTAAGGAAATTCACGAAAATGAGGTGCAGGTGAATTTTATTGGACGTTGGGAAGCGCAATTTCCTGAATCTCTGAAAAAACTGATCTATGAAGTGATCGAAAAAACTAAAAATTACAAAAAACGAATTTTAAATTTCATGTTGGCCTATAGTGGAACAGATGATATGTTGAGAGCGGTTGAGAAAATAAATGCTAAATATTCTCAGGATGCCAAGATTACGGCTGAAATTGTTAAAGAAAACCTTATGACGGCCAACTTGCCAGTCGTTGATTATATGATCAGAACAGGAGGAGAGCCACATAATAGCGCTGGTTTTATGATGTGGGATGTGGCCAATGCACAACTCTATTTTTCTAGTGATAAGTTTCCTGATTTTACGCCGGAAAAATTCGAAGAAGCTCTTCGCGAATATGCCATGAGACAGAGAAGATTTGGCGCATAGGAAAAATAAAAATAATTTGTTAATAACTTATAAAAAAATATATGGCAATGATTTTTACTGATCAAAATTTTGATCAAGAGGTATTGAAAAGTGAAAGACCAGTGCTCGTTGATTTTTGGGCTCCATGGTGTGGTCCTTGTCAAGCAATGGGACCTGTTATTGAAGAATTGGCTAAGGAAGTTGAAGGCAAAGCCAAAGTGGGAAAAATTAATGTTGATGAAAATTCTAAGACAGCCGAAGAAAATGGTATTATGTCTATTCCTGCTTTAAAAATTTTCAAAGGTGGAAAGGTCGTTCAAGAATTCGTTGGGATGCAAGCAAAGGAAGTTTTAAAAAATGCATTAGAGAATGCGTAAAATAAAAAATATGGATGAGCTTTACGATCTGATTATTATTGGTGCGGGACCAGCGGGTTTAGCTGCTTCAATTTACGCTTCACGTTATAAATTGGATCATTTACTTTTGGGTGTTCAGATTGGTGGACAAATCAACGAGATTCATCAGATTGAAAATTGGCCAGGTGATATTTCTGTTTCCGGATTTGATTTGCTTTCTCGTTTTGCTGAGCATGCCAAAAATTTGGGAGTCTCTCCACAAAACGAATCAATAGTTTCAATTGAAAAAAAAGAGGATGCTATTTTTGAAGTCACAACAGCTAAAAATGTTTATAAAACTCGCGCTGTGATTATGGCAATGGGTACGCAATATCGCAAAATGAATATTCCCGGAGAAAAAGAGTTCACCGGAAAAGGTGTTTCTTATTGCGCAACTTGTGATGCAATGTTTTTTCGTAATAAAGTTGTTTCAGTGATTGGTGGAGGAAATGCAGCTGTGGTTGTGGCCTTAGAATTAACCGATTTTGCCTCAAAGGTTTATTTGATTTATCGTGGTGAACGTTTTTCAGCCGAACCGATTTGGCTAGATAAAATGGCGGCTAATTCAAAAATCGTGCCAATTAGAAATACTAATATTATCGAAATCAAAGGCGAACAAAAAGTGGAAAAAATTATTCTGGACAATGCCTATGAAGATCAAAATCATATTAATGTGGATGGTGTCTTTGTGGAAATCGGCTCAGAGCCTGGCGTTGAGTTGGCGCAAAGAATTGGTGTGGAAACTGACGAGCAAGGCTATATAAAAGTCAATGCGGATATGAGCACAAATATTCCTGGAATTTTTGCTGCCGGTGACATTACAAATGGATCAAACAAATTCCGTCAAATTATCACAGCTTCGGCCGAAGGCGCACTGGCTGCGAATGGGGCGTATAAGATGTTGAAGTTAAAATAATTTAGCTTATGCAAAATTCAATCCAACTTTCAAAAAAACTTGGTGGGAAAATTGAGATAATAAGTAAAATAAAACTTACAAAGAAAACTTTGCCGGTTTTGTATACGCCGGGAGTAGCGGAGTTATCCAAAGCAATTGCTAAGGACAAAAAACTTTCCAAAGTTTATACAATGCGAAAAAATACAGTGGCAGTAGTTTCTGATGGATCGGCGGTTCTAGGTTTGGGAAATATTGGTCCGGAGGCGGCTCTGCCGGTTATGGAAGGGAAGGCTTTGCTTTTCAAAGAATTAGCTGGAGTGGATGCGATTCCAATTGTACTCGCAACGCAAGATATAGAAGAATTAATCAAGACGATAAAATATTTGGCGCCAACTTTTGGTGGAATAAATTTAGAGGATATTTCAGCACCACGCTGTTTTGAAATTGAAGAAAGATTGAAGAGTGAATTGGATATTCCGGTTTTTCATGATGATCAACATGGGACAGCCATTGTTGTTTTGGCCGGACTTATTAATGCTCTGAAAGTTGCTAAAAAAGATTTAGCTAAAATTAAGATTGTTATTTCCGGCACGGGCGCAGCCGGCGTGGCAATTGCCAAACTTTTAATTAAGGCTGGGGCGAAACATATTGTTATGCTTGATAGAATAGGAATTATCTATAAAGAAAGAAGTGGCGGACTGAATGGTTCTAAGATGGAAATCGCCAAAATTACTAATCCGGAAAATGTGCAGGGAAATGTGCGAGACGCCTTGACCGGAGCAGATGTTTTTATTGGTGTATCGGCACCGAATATTCTGACGGAGGAAGATATTTCCAAAATGAATAAAAAAAGCATTGTTTTTGCTATGGCCAATCCAATTCCGGAAATTATGCCGGAAAGAGCTCGAGCTGGCGGAGCATTTATTGTAGCTACCGGTCGCAGTGATTTTCCTAATCAGCTTAATAATGTTTTGGCTTTTCCGGGGATCTTTCGAGGAGTTTTTGATAATAATACGAAAGTTATTACAGACAATCACAAAATCAAAGTTGCTGAAGCGATTGCCAGTTTGATAAAAAAACCAACCAGTGGTAAGATAATACCAGAAGCGCTTGATTTGCGAGTAGCAAAAATAGTTGCTAAAGTTTTTAAAATAAAATAAAAAAATATATGAAAGTGTATCTTAAAAAAATTCAAATAAAAAGTACGAGTAGTGTTGAGTTGATTGATATAACAAAACAAGTAGAGGAGATTGTTGGTCAATCTGGTGTGCGAGAAGGCACGGCATTGATATATGCGCCGCATACTTCAGCGGGTATTTTTATTAATCATAATGAGCCGATGCTTTTACAGGATTTTATGCGAGTACTATATCGTTTGGTGCCAGTAGAAGATCGTTATGCGCATGATCTTTTTGAATTAGCTAAAAAAAGCAAATCCGATGGAAGAAGCAATGGGCACTCTCATTGTAAGGCAATGATTTTGGGAATTAGTGAAACTGTGCCGGTTGAAAAAGGCCATCTAATACTCACTGAAAAGCAGAGTATTTTTGTGGCTGAAATGGACGGAGCAAGAACGAGAGATATCGTTGTTCAATTAATGGGATTATAAGAAGCTAAATAATATATGAGTAAATTGGTTAATAGCTTAATTAAAAAAGGCTATTTGAAACAAATGCGAATTATTGATGCTTTTTCTGAGATAAGCCGTTACGAGTTTATGCCAAAAGACTTTCGTTTGCAAGCGGAGGCTAATATCGCAATTCCAATTGGTCATGGTCGTATGATTCCCGATCCATTAACTTCGGCAGTTATGTTTGAACTTTTAGATCCTCAAGAAGGAAATGAGATCTTGGACGTTGCGTTTGGTTCTGGCTGGACAACAGCATTGCTTGCCTATATCGCAGGTGAGAAGGGGCGCGTTGTTGCTGTTGAAAATAATGAAGAATTGAAAAAGACAGGAAAAATTAATGTAGAGAAATTTGGCTATATAAGAAAAGGTATAGTCAGTTTTTTTTCAGAAAATGAAGATGCTTCCTATATGACAGGGCCAGTGTTTGATCGTATTTTAGTTTCTTCTATTGGTACAGAAAAAAATATTGATGAACTGAAGAAGCATCTGAAGGTTGGTGGAAAAATGGTTGTTTTGACTGATAATAATCTGACCTATTTTGAAAAAAAAGCGGAAGATGAGTTTGAAGAAGAAAAATATTCCAGCTTTTCTTTTATGGCGGAAATTAAAAGTTAAACTTCTTAATATTTAATCATAATGAACAAAAAAATACTTTTAGGACTTATTTTTATTTTCATTCTGCTTGGCGGAATTTTTTATTTTCGTAATCAAGTTTATTATTTTCATAGTCAAAATAATGATTCTGTAGTTTTCGAAATAAAGAAGGGGGAGGGGATAAGCTTGATAGCTGATAATTTGGTTGAGAAAAAGTTGATTTCAGGAAAAATTTACTTTTATTATTATCTCTACACCAATCATCTGCTTAATAAAATTATGCCGGAAACATACGTGCTAATGGGCAATATGACTATTCCAGAAATAGTGCATTCTATAACTCAAGAGAAAAAAGAATTTATTTCGGTTACATTTCCAGAAGGGTTAAGAAGTGATGAAATTGCCAATAAATTAAATGAGAAGGGTCTCGATGGGGATGGTTTTTTAGCGTTGGTAAATAATCCTGGCGAGCTAGTTGGCGATTATAGTTTTCTTCTAGTTGACAAAGTAAAAAATCTCGAGGGTTATCTTTACCCTGATACCTATTTTTATTCCAAGAAAGATACTGCTGAGAATATTGTCAGAAAATTTTTAGATAATTTTGAAAAAAAAGTCACAGATGATTTAAGGAGTGAAATAAAAAATCAGAAAAAAACAATTTTTGAAATTGTGACTATGGCTTCAATTGTTGAAAAAGAGGCATTGATTGATTATAAAAAAGGCGTTGATGATAATGATGCAAAAATAATTGCTGGTATATTTTGGAATAGAATTAAAAATTTACAAAGCCTGCAGAGTTGTGCGACTCTAGGTTTTGTCTTTAAGGATCCTAAGCCAAAATTCCAATATTCCTTTGAAGATACTCGCGTTGATTCGCCCTATAATACCTATATAAATAAAGGCTTGCCACCAGGACCAATTTCAAATCCCGGAATATTGGCTATAAGAGCGGCAATTTATCCAACTATAACAGACTACAATTATTTTTTAAGCGATGCTGATAGCAATTTGATTTTCTCTCGAACATTAGATGAGCATAATGCAAATAAGAATAAGGCTGGTCTTTAAGCATTTTTTTAAAAAACTGTATCTTCTAAAGCGCCTTTTTATAAGGCGTTTTAGATTATAATTGAAATACTTGACAATTTAAAAACGTAGTATAAAATGTAATTAGCACTCAGGCTTGACGACTGCTAACTCAATAGTTATAATAGAAGTATGGAAGATAGATTGCAAAAAATATTAGCAATAGTGATAGAGGAATATACCGCCTCAGCTGTTCCAGTTGGATCGAAGATTATCTCGGAAAAATATATCAAAGACCTTAGCTCGGCAACAATCAGAAATGATATGGCTGAACTGGAAAAAGACGGCTATCTCTATCAACCACATACCAGCGCTGGACGCATCCCGACTGACAGAGGTTATCGTTATTTTGTTTCGGAAATTATGCCGGCGCAGGAGTTGACCCTCTCTGAGCAAAAAAATATGCAAGCAGAACTTTTGAAATTAAAAGCGCAAAACATTAGACTATCCCGCTCAACAGCAAAATTATTATCATCACTTAGTGGTAGTTTGGCGGTAACGGGAATAGAAAAAGAATTTTATGATTTTGGAATGAGTGAGCTATTGGAAAATCCGGAATTTCAAGAAATTGATGAGTTTTGCAAAGTAGCAGAGGCGCTTGATTATATTGATGAGAATATCGACACAATTTTACAAAAAATAAAAATTGGCGAAACGAAAATTTTTATCGGCAAAGAAAATCCAATCAAAGGTATTTCTAATTGCTCCATGATTGTTTCCCCTTACGAAACAAAAGAAGGTGAGAAAGGACTCTTGGCAATTATTGGCCCAAAACGGATGAAATATGCGAAAAATAAATCCCTAATGGATTATATGAAAAAATTATTAAGTTCAAGTGCAGTAATTTTAATTGGAATAAATTTTATTTAAAAGCATGAAGCAGAAAAAAAATAAAAAAGAAGATGAAAAAATTGAAGAAAATATTGAAGCAGAAAAATTAGAAAGCATTGAAGTGTCAGAAAAACTTGAAAACGAAGATGTCTTTGAAAACAAGGAGCAGGAATATCTGGAAGGCTGGAAGCGTTGTCTTTCTGATTTCGAGAATTATAAAAAACGCCAACAAGAAAATCAGAAAAATATCGGCGCATATATTAAGGAAGATTTAATTTTGCAAGTGTTGCCGGTGATTGATAATTTCCGTAGCGCTACTGAGCATATTCCGGAAGAACAAAAAGAGGCGGCTTGGGTGGTGGGAATAATGTATATTCAAAAACAATTGGAAAATATTTTGAAAGAAAACGAAGTTGTTGAAATGGATGTGAAAATGGGAGATGAATTTGATCCGAATTTGCACGAAGCAATTGCCGATAATCAAAAGGCGGAAGACTCAAAAAAAGAAGAAGATGAAAAAGAGCCTGGAAATAAAATTAAAAAAGTTGTGCTGAAAGGCTATAAACTTAATAACAGGGTGATTCGGGCGGCGAGAGTGATTGTGGGATAGAAATAATTTTTTTGAAAAAAGTTTAGATAAAAAGTAATTTAATTAGAAGGGAGGTGAATAATATGAACAGGGGAATTATTCATTGGTCTCCAATGCGAGATCTTAACAGATTTTTTGAGGACGAGATGTTTGAAGGGGTGGATTTTACTCCGGCAGTGGATGTTTATCAAGACAAAGATAACGTGATTGTGGAAACTCCGCTCGCTGGCGTTGATCCGGAAAAAGTGGAAATTTCGATTGAAAATGATGTGTTGACTATTTCCGGTTCGACCGAAGAGAAGAAAGAGGTGAAGCGCGAAGATTACTATCGAAAAGAAGTGCGCACTGGATCCTTTGCTCGCTCGGTAATTCTGCCAATGGCGGTGAAGGCTGACATGGCAGACGCTCATTCTTCCAAGGGAATGTTGAAAATTATTATTCCTAAAGCGGATGAGGTGAAGCCGAAAAAAATCGCCGTTAAGATCAAAGAGTGATCTGACCTTAGACTGACAAATTAATTTGTCAGTCAATAGGTCAGATGACCTAAATTAATAGGATAAAAATTTATAAATTAACAAAAAGTATTGCTACGCGTTTTTTTGAAAAACATATAGCTAATACTTGAAAAATAATATGGCAAAAATATTAGGAATTGACTTGGGAACAACCAATTCCGCAATGTCAGTTGTAGAAGGTGGTTCACCAACTATAATTGAAAACAAAGAAGGTAATCGTACAACACCTTCCATGGTGGCAATTTCCAAATCTGGTGAGCGTCTTGTTGGTCTTTTGGCTAAACGTCAGGCAGTGACCAATTCGGGAAATACTTTATTTTCCATTAAACGATTGATTGGAAGAAAATTTGAAGATGAAGAAGTACAAAGAGATTTGAAATTAATGCCTTATAAAATCGTTAAAGCTAATGGCGGCGTGAAAGTGACAATGGGAGATAAAGATTATACTCCGCAAGAAATTTCTGCAATGATTTTGGCAAAATTGAAAGCTGACGCAGAAGAAAAATTAGGTGAGAAAATCACAGAAGCCGTGATTACTGTTCCTGCTTATTTTGATGACGCGCAAAGAAAGGCAACCAAAGAAGCTGGAGAAATTGCCGGACTAAATGTACGTAGAATTATCAACGAACCAACTGCAGCTGCTTTGGCTTATGGTTTTAATAAAAAGAAAGATGAAAAAATCGCCGTGTATGACTTGGGTGGAGGAACTTTTGATATTTCTATTTTGGAAGTTTCCGAGGATACTGTTGAAGTTAAATCAACAAATGGCGACACACATTTGGGTGGAGACGACTTCGATCAATTGATTATCAGATGGATTATTGATGAATTCAAAAAACAGGAAGGAATTGATTTGTCCAAAGATCCTTTGGCTTTGCAACGCATCAAAGAATCAGCGGAAAAAGCCAAGATTGAACTTTCAACTGCTCAGGACACAGAAATCAATCAGCCATTCATTACTACGGATGCCAATGGACCAAAGCATTTGGTGATGAAATTGACACGAGCAAAACTAGAAGAATTAGTAGGTGATTTAGTGGCGAAGACTTTGGAGCCAACTAAAAAAGCGCTAGCCGATGCTAAGTTGAGTGTTTCTGATATTAATGAAATCGTGCTGGTTGGAGGAATGACTAGAATGCCATTGGTACTTGCAACAGTCGAAAAATTCTTTGGCAAAAAACCAAATATTTCTGTTAATCCTGATGAGGTGGTGGCCATGGGCGCTGCTATTCAAGGAGGAGTTTTGCAAGGTGATGTGAAAGATGTGCTTTTGCTTGATGTGACTCCATTAACATTTGGAATTGAAACAATGGGCGGAGTGCGCACGCCACTAATTGATCGCAATACAACTATCCCAACTTCCAAATCTCAAGTTTTCTCAACTGCTGCTGACAATCAACCAAGCGTGGAGATTCATGTTTTGCAAGGAGAAAGAGAAATGGCCTCTGATAATAAAACTCTGGGACGTTTCATTCTTGATGGTATTCCACCCTCACCTCGTGGTATTCCACAAATCGAAGTGACGTTTGATATTGATGCTAATGGAATTTTGAATGTTAAAGCTAAAGATAAAGCAACTAACAAGGAGCAATCAATTCGTATTGAAGCATCATCTGGACTTTCCAAAGAAGAAATTGAGAAAATGAAAAAAGATGCTGAAGTGCATGCTGAGGAAGACAAGAAAAAGAAGGAATCAATTGAAGCGAAAAATATGGCCGACACTTTGGTTTACACAACTGAAAAAGCCTTGCGTGATGCTGGAGATAAGATTACTGCTGATGAGAAAAAACCAGTGGAAGAAAAAATTGAAGCTTTGAAAAAAGTTAAAGATGGCGATGACAGCGAAGCAATTAAAAAAGCCACCGAAGAACTTTCACTCGAAGCGCAAAAGATTGGCGAGAAGCTTTATAAAGCGGCGCAAGCAGAGCAACCTACTCCAGGGGCAACAGAAGAAGCTCCGAAAGAAGGTGAAGCAAAAGCAGAATCGGAAGTGAAGGATGCGGAGACGAAAGAGGGAGATAAAAAAGAATAACTTTAATTTGGAGCGGGGACGAAAGTCCTCGCTCTTTTTAAGAAAAAAAATATGAAATACGAACATTTTGAAACTAAGTTGGAAAAAGAAAATGAATATCCGAAATTAGTACGAGATAAGATCTCAGAAATCGTGGAGCAGATAACTGGCAAGAAAGTAAAAACTGAAATTTTAGAAGAGGATGAAAAGTTTTTTAAATTTTTATTGAAAAAAGTAGTAGAGGAGGCGAGTGAATTGGCAGAAACAAAAGATAGGGAGCATTTAGTTGAGGAAATGGGTGACGTAATGGAACTTTTAGATACTATCTTGGAATTCAGCGGGCTAGATTG
The DNA here is from genome assembly GCA_049303795.1 of Candidatus Moraniibacteriota bacterium. Taxonomy (GTDB): domain Bacteria; phylum Patescibacteriota; class Minisyncoccia; order Moranbacterales; family UBA2206; genus UBA9630. Next base: position 224,257 of record JBAQNM010000005.1, on the reverse strand, counting down.
GGAAACGGTTAGGAAAGTGCAGAAAGAAAAAGCTGACAAAAGAGGTGGTTTTAAAAAGAGAATTTTGATGTTGGAGGGGGTTGAATAATTTTGTAGTAAAAATTTTATGTCATTTAGGAATGTAATCATCACGAACAAGGAAAAGCTTTCTGAAATAAAAAAACGGATTGCTCTTTCTGGCACAGAAAAATTGCATGTGGTTTCTGATTTTGACAAAACTTTGACATCTTGCTTTGTTGATGGTGCAAAAATTCCATCCCTTATTTCAATTTTGCGCGATGAAAAATATCTAACACCAGATTATCCGCAAAAAGCTCAGGCGTTGTATGACAAATATCATCCGGCAGAAATTGACCCGAATATTTCTTTGTCAGAAAAACAAACGTTAATGCATCGTTGGTGGAGTGAGCATTACGAGTTACTGATTAAATCGGGCTTATCTAAAAAAGATTTAGCACTCGTGGCGCAATCGAAAAAGATTTCACTTCGCTCTGGCGCAGTTGAATTTATGGATTTTTTGAATAAAAATAATATCCCACTGGTTATTTTGTCGGCGGCTGGGTTGGGATTTGAAACTATCCAGATGTATCTTGGAAATCATAATGTTCTATATAAAAATATCCACATCGCTTCTAATGTTTTAAAATGGGATGATAATGGAAAAGCAATTGGCGTTCAAGAGCCGATTATTCATACTTTTAATAAAAATTATTCTTCCATAAAAGAAATGGATTTTTTTGGAGCTATTCGGGAACGAAAAAATATAATTCTTCTGGGAGATGGTGAAGGAGACGCATCGATGGTGCAGGGATTTGATTATGATAACATAATTAAAATCGGTTTTTTGAATGAGGGAGTATCTGTTGATTTGGAAAAATTCAAGGATTCTTATGACGTTTTACTTTTGAATGATAGTTCAATGGATTATGTTTTGAAATCATTTGCTAATCTTTTCGATGTGGTAATTCTCAATGATTCTCCGATGGACTTTGTGAATTTTTTAATGAGAGATTTGGTCTTAGCTGGATGATTGGAAGTGTTTCTGATTCGTTGAGTTATCGCATCTGCTAGTTTTTAACGCACTACGCTTGCACTAATTTTCAAAAAAAGCTATAATAGAAAGGTGCAAAAAGAGCACTAGATAAGCAAAAACAGAGAGACATTTCCTGTCTTGGTTTTTGATTGTTAACAGTCTAAAAAGGTTGGTGAAATAAAAAATTTAGCAATAAAAACCAAAAATATGATATCAAAAGGTTATCTTTGGATATTGCGAATAATTACTTTTCTTTCTCTTGCTTTTTTGGTGTTTATAATTTTACGCATCGATCCGGAAGCTGGTTCATTTTCAAAAATATATTTCTACTCAGCACTTTTTTTCTTTTTAGCAGGAATGTTTAATTTGTTTTTATTGCGCTTGCGAAAAAAGAATATGCATGGAGAGCTGGTCTATGAAAATACTGTTTTAAGTTTTCGCCAAGGGATACTGCTAGCAATATTAGCGATAATCCTGCTTGTCTTGCAGGGTTTACGAATGTTAATTTGGTGGGATGGTCTTTTGGTTGTAGCAGGAATATTTTTGATTGAATTTTATTTCCTCTCGAGAGAAGGGAGTTAATTTTTCCGAATTTAAATAATAAAAATTAAATTTACAATATAGCAATTAAGTAACAACTAAGAAAAAAATATGGCATCAGACAAAGATTTACAAAAAACCAATGGGGAATATAATGCGAAATCAATTCAAGTTTTGGAAGGATTGGAGCCAGTGCGCAAACGCCCTGGTATGTATATTGGAGGAACGTCGGTTGATGGATTGCATCATTTGATTTGGGAAGTAGTCAACAACTCAATCGATGAAGCAATGGCTGGTTTTTGTGAAAATATCACTGTGCGTCTTATGCCTGATAATATGGTAGAAATGGAAGATGACGGCCGTGGTATTCCGGTTGAGAAGCATCCACAAACTAAAAAATCCACATTGGAAACTGTTTTAACTGTTCTGCATGCGGGAGGAAAATTTGGTGGTAATGGTTATAAAATTTCTGGAGGATTGCATGGTGTCGGTGTTTCGGTTGTTAACGCCCTTTCAGTTTATCTGCGAGCAGAGGTGAAAAGAGATGGAAAGCTATATGCAATGGAATTCGAAAGAGGAAAGCCTAAAACTAAAGAACCTGTAGTTGTTGGTAAGGCTAAAGGCACTGGTACAAAAATAATTTTTCAAGCTGATCCGCAAATTTTTCCTGAAATTAATTATTCTTGGGAAAGAATTTTGGCCTATCTCAGACAACAATCCTATTTGACTAAAGGAATTAGTGTTAAGATTTATGATACGCGCGAAGCGGAAAAAGAACGCGCCTATGGCTTTCTTTTCGATGGTGGTCTAGTTTCCTATATTCGATTTCTTAATCGAGGTAAGGAAATTAAAAATGAAATGCCTTTTTATGCGCGCAAAGAGCAAGAAGATACTTTAGTGGAAATTGCGATGCAATATACGGATTCCTATAAAGAGCATGTTTTTTCTTTCGCCAATAATATTGCCACTCCGGAAGGCGGAATGCATGAGGCTGGTTTTCGCACAGCGCTTACTCGCGTGATCAATTCCTACGCTAAGAAAGCCGGAATTCTAAAAGAAAAAGACGATAATTTTACAGCAGAAGATTTCCAAGAGGGTTTGACGGCTGTGATTAGTGTGAAATTGCGTAACCCACAATTCGAAGGTCAGACGAAAGCAAAGCTGGGCAACAGTGAAATTCGTGGAATTGTTTCTTCGGCAACGGCGGAGGCTTTGGCAGAATATCTTGAAGCGCATCCAAATAATGCCAAAGCGATTATTTCTAAAATATCATTAAGTTCAAAGGCGAGAATAGCGGCGCGAGCTGCTAAAGACGCTGTGATTCGTAAAGGTGCCTTGGAAGGCATGACGCTTCCAGGAAAGCTCGCAGACTGTTCCAGTCGCGATGCTTCACAATCAGAAATCTATATTGTGGAGGGAGACTCGGCTGGTGGATCAGCTAAACAAGGTCGCAATCGAAGATTTCAAGCGATTTTGCCACTCCGCGGAAAATTAGTTAATGTGGAAAAAACAACCTTGGATAAGGTTGTGAAGTCAGATACACTAAAACCAATTATTATTGCACTTGGCGCTGGCATTGGAGATAGTTTGGATGTTGCGAAAACTCGTTATCACAAAATTATCATCATGGCCGATGCCGACGTCGATGGTTCGCATATCCGCGTATTGCTTCTAACTCTTTTCTATCGCTATTTTGAACCATTAATACGTGCCGGGTATATTTATATTGCCCAGCCACCGCTCTATCGTCTCCAAAAAGGCAAAGACATTCGCTATGCCTATACAGATCAGGGTAAGGAAAAAATTATGGCTGAAATGATAAATAAAATGGATGCAAATAAAAAAGATAAAGGACCTGAGATGGTCATTGAAACAGACGAGGACGGGGAAATAAAAGAAAATGTTTCAGGTATAAATATTCAGCGCTATAAAGGTTTGGGAGAAATGAACCCGACACAACTTTGGGAAACGACAATGGATCCGGCAACGCGTATGATGATGAGAGTGACGATTGAAGATGCGGAAGTCGCTGATAAAGCCTTCGATGTTCTTATGGGTTCAGAAGTTGAACCACGTCGACGCTTTATTCAAACTCATGCCAAGAGCGTTAAAAATCTTGACGTGTAAGAATTTTTAGAAATAAAATTCATACACAATAGTCAAAAAAATAACATTATCCATAAAAAGGCTAATGTTATTTTTTTTGACTTGTTTTGAGTGAAAATTTTTAATAAATATAGGACTTATGCATTTGCCTCAAAATTATTAAAGCGACATTTGTGAAATTAAGTTAGCTTATCGCTTGTTTACCTAAAATTAAGAGTAACTAAAAAAGCTTAACGGCGAATAATTTATCGTCAAACGCATAAGTCCTAAAATATTTATATAAACGCCATAAAAGTTATTTTCTATTCTTCCGGAACTTCAATTCCTAACGGCAATTCTTTGATGATTTCTGGCACTGGCAACTCTTGGGCTTTGTTTAATTTTCTTTCAATTGTTCGGCTTTTTCGAGAAGCGCTTTCAATTGTATTTGAAGCTTCCTGCAGTTTCTTGTGAGTTTTATCTAGCAGATCGCCAAAAGTGGCGAATTCAGTTTTGATGGCGCCAAGTGTCGCCCAAACATCGCTGGATCTTTTTTCAATGGCAAGTGTTCGAAAGCCCATTTGCAAACTATTAAGAATAGCTGCGATCGTAGTTGGCCCAGTGATGATTACTTTGAAATCTCTTTGTAATGTATCAGCTAAACCTGGGCGACGCAAAACTTCAGCATATAATCCTTCGATTGGTAGAAATAGAATTCCAAAATCAGTTGTGTATGGCGGATCAAGATATTTTTCTTTAATATCTTTGGCTTCAGATTTAATTCTATTTTCCAAAGCTTTTCCAAGGCTAGCGATGAGAAGTAAGTCGCCTTTTTCTTCGGCTTCAATTAGACTTTGAAAATCTTCTAGAGGAAATTTGGCATCAATTGGAAGCCAAAGGTTTTTAACCTTATCATCTTTAGCCGGGATTTTTATAGCAAATTCGACACGATCATTTGAACCTTTTTTAGTCGCAACATTTTTTTCATATTGTTCGATAGTCATGATTTGATCAAGCAGTGAGCCAAGTTGCACTTCACCCCAAGTGCCACGGGTTTTGACATTTTGCAGAACTTTTTTCAAATCTCCCACACCAGTCGCCAGTGATTGCATTTCTCCTAGTCCTTTATGCACCAACTCCAATCGTTCGCTGACCAGCTTGAAAGATTCACCTAGACGTTTTTCTAAAGTGGCGTGCAGTTTTTCATCGACTGTTTCGCGCATTTTTTCCAATTTTTCACTATTGTCTTTCTGAATATTTTCTAAGCGCTTTTCAATTGTTGTGCGCACATATTCCATTTTTTTGTCATTTTTTTCAATCACTTCTCCTAGTTTCTCAGAAAATCCGGAAAAGTTTTTATTTTGCATTTCGGTTAACGTGAAAATCTGGCGATTAACTGAATCGCCAAAATCTTTAATTGATTTTGATATTTCTCCCCGGGTTTCTTTGCTCGTAACATTCATTTCTGTTCGATTAGCGGACATTTCTTCCCGCAAAGCTCGTCCGATTTTTTCGTTTCCCTCCTTTATCAACGCTGAATTGTCACTAGTTTTTTTAGAGAATAAAAAGAACAAAATAGCAAGATTGGCTAGAAGAGAGAGAATGATTAGAAAATTGGACATAAATTTAAAATATTTAATTTGATTATGAACTTATGATAGCATTAAATAGTTTGTGGGTAAATTGGAAGATTTTTTTAGTAATTTTAAGCGTCAAAATACTCAAGTATCTATTCTATGCATAGCTTTGACAAAAACAAATTTTTTTGCTACCTTGGTTTATTACCTTAACAAACAATTGCAACGGGCAATTCATAAACAGAACCTAATTATTTGGGAGGGATGCGCTATGAAACGAAGTGAATTTTCAACAGAGTATCTTAAAAGAGTATTGCTTGCGGTACTCAAAATTCAGGAAGCCATTAATCAAAGGATGCAGGAATGTGTGCGGAAAGTGATCGGTGGTAAAAAGGAGGAAATAGCGCCGTGGATTATCGAAGTACAAAGGGAAATTATTAATTTGGGGCTGGATATTATAGTGAAGAGGCTACAGAGGAATCGTCGCAATGTGAAAATCTTTTCATTAAGGGATATTTCTCAGCTTGTCCCGCACATTTTCGATGCCATGGAAAAAGCAGAAGAACGCTCTCTTGATTCTGAAGAGCGTGAATCGATGGAAAAAGCGCTGAAGAATATCATTAAAGCATCTTTAGAAGTTGGATTGTCATTGAGCTGGGAGGATTACTGGGAATGGATCCACGCGGTTACCGATGTTTCTACTTATTATGACATTCCACCGGAAGATCTTTCTGTGTTTGGTAAACATACCGATAAGGTTATGCAGAGATTATTCTCTCGTGAGGAATTTGTGCTCTATCATGAAAAAATAATCTCCAAACTGACGGATGTCAATTTAATGAAAAAAACGTTTTTTCTTTCGGCATTTGAGTCAATGGTGCTTGAAGATATGTCAAAGCGTGAGCGCTATGCATTTAAAAAGAAGATGGAGGTAGAGCTTGAGTCTGTTTTTAAAGAGCTCATTGAAAAAATCAAAGAGCCTCTGCGACTTTGGCTGGACAACGAAGCCGAACGTATCTATGGCAAACAATAAAAGCAACTCATAGTACCTCTTGCTTCAGAAACAATTTAATGCCAGTTTTATAATTGGCCAGCCCTTTGGAAAATTTCTGCGGAAATTATCTGGGGGGCTTTTTTATTTTTTAGATTTTATATGCAATAGGAATGCGAAAGTTTTTGTGATAATATTAAAGCATCAAGATTTTTAGCATTATGGAAAAAAGCGATCAACAATTAATTGCAGATTTTTTGGCCGGCGATGATGAATCGTTTGAGTTTTTAGTATATAGATATTTAAAGTCGGTGTATAATTTTATCTATCGTTTGACTGGTGACCCTGTGATCATAGATGATTTAACGCAAGAAACTTTTATTAAAGCTTGGAAAAATATCCGACGTTACGATCAGAGTAAAAATTTTAAAGTCTGGTTATTTGCTATTGCCAAAAATACTGTTTACGATTTTTGGAAGAAAAAGAAAACCCTACCTTTTGCGCTTTTTGAAAAAGAGGATGGATCAAATAAATTGGAGGATGTTGCGGAGGATATTATCTTGCCTGATGAAATTTTGATGCGCATGGAGACAAGTGGGGAGTTGGATAAAAAAATAAAGTTACTGGGTAGGAAATATCAACTCATTTTGACTATGCATTATAAAGACGATTTGTCTTTGCGAGAAATTTCTGAAGTGCTTGGTTTACCCTATAATACCATCAAAAGCCAGCATAAAAGGGCCTTGAATGAGCTAAGAAATATATTTTTGCACCCATAAGTAATTTCAAATCGTATTAACTATTAGAACTTGCGCGTTTAAATTAGTTTTTTCTCTCTATTTTTTCATTTTCATATAGAGCTTTAAAAGCGCAAGTTCTAAATAAAACAATATGCGTAGAAAGTTAGGACAATTATTTCAAAATATTTCTGAGTTAAGTCCACCAACAGTTTTGGCTGGTTTTATTTTTTCTTCTATTGAAAAGGAAAAAGCAAAAAAAGCCAGAAGGCAGATGGTTTTTTCCTATCTTGGATTTTTCGGATCTTTCGTTTTGGCAATTTATGTGGGGACAAATTTTGGTCAAACTTTTCTGCAATCAGAATTCTGGACAATATTTTCATTAATCTTTTCAGATCTCTTTGTGGTTATTGGCAATTGGAATTCATTCGGTTATTCGTTATTGGAAACTTTTCCAGTCGTGCACGTTACCGCGCTGTTACTTCCTGTTTTTACATTGCTGATTTCTGCTAAATTTTATTTTACAAATAAGTTTAATTTAATTCATAAATATAGATTGCAAAAAATATATGGATAAGCAAGAACAAGCGGAGGCTAGTAAATTGGAAGGCAGAACGAGAAAATTAAAAATTGCCATAATTGTTTTCGGGGCAATGCTTATTGCTTTGATTATTTTTGCCAGTGGTGTGGCAGTAGGCTTTCGTAAGGCGCGATTTTCCTATCAGTGGGGGCAAAATTATGAAAGAAATTTTATGGGACATGGTCCTGCTGGTCCTGGTGGCATGCCAGTTCGCAGTGGAGAGCGCGAAGGAATGCGTGATTTTTTGCGCGGTCCGGAAGGTCCTGATTTCCGTAATGCTCATGGATTGGCTGGTGCGATAATTTCTATAGCGGATAATAATGTGATCGTAAGAGATCGAGATGGAAAAGAAAATACTGTAGCTGTGGATGATAGAACAATTATTAAGCGCAATGCTGATGACTTAAAAATTTCTGATCTTAAAGTTGATGATCAAGTGGTGGTTATGGGTGCGCCTAATGATCAGGGAGTGGTCAGCGCAAAATTAATTCGTGTTTTCAATTCTAATGATGGAGCAAAAAACTAATATGAAATTCATAAAAAAACATTACATCTTAATTATTATAACGCTAGCGATAATTGGAGGGGGCTATTACTGGTATAGTCAATCCAAAACAAAAACTACTGCCGTTCAATATAAAACAGAAGTAGCGGAAAAAGGCATGCTTATCGTAACAGTTACTGGCACAGGACAGCTTGAGGCTAAAACTCAAGTTGATCTTAAACCAGTTGTGGCAGGGGATGCTATTGATGTTAAAAATGTTTATGTGAAAAATGATCAACTAGTGAAAAAAGGAGATATGATTGCTCTTTTAGACACTGAAGATGCGCAAAAATCTGTGAGAAATGCTGAGTTGGATTTGGATGTTACAAAAAATAAATATATTCAATCAAAGAGAGATTATGATAAAGAATTAATAAATAAGCTTTCTCTGGAAACTCAAAAAATAGCAGTTGATCAAAAAGAAAATTCCCTGGCAGATGCTAAAGAAAAATTGCAGGATTATTCTATCCGCGCTCCTTTTGACGGCATTGTAACTGGTTTAAGCGTTGAGGCGGGAGATTCCGTTTCCAGAACAGATATCTTGGCCTCGGTTATAACAAAAAACATTGTTGCCAAAATTTCACTTAATGAAGTTGACGCGGTTGGAGTAAAGGTTGATGATAAAGTGACTTTGAAAATCGATGCACTAGCCGATGTGGATTTTACAGGAAAAGTTTCTAAGATTGATACGATTGGAACAGTTAGTCAGAGCGTAACTTCCTATGGTGCTGAAATTGAACTTGATAACCAAAATGAACTTCTAAAACCGGGAATGAATGTTTCCGCTTCAATTGCTATTAATAGTAAATCCGATGTGATTTTAATTCCCAGTGGAGCAATTAAGAATCAGGGCAGGGAAAGCTACGTGGAAGTTTTGAAAAATGAATCTAATCCGGAAAAAATTAAAGTAAAGGTGGGATTAACTAATAGTACAGAAGCGGAGATTATAAGTGGAATAAATATTGGAGATAAGATAGTGACTCAAACTATTGATACTTCCAAAAAATCAACAACTTCAAGCCAGAGCAATAATCTTAGAATTCCCGGAGTGGGTGGCGGGCGTTAAGCTAAAAAAATATGATCAAATGTAATAACCTGACAAAAATATATGGCGGTGGCGATACAAAAACTTATGCATTGAAAGATGTTTCTTTTCAAATTGAAAAAGGCGAGTTCGTTTCTATCATTGGTCCTTCTGGTTCAGGGAAATCAACACTGATGCATATTCTTGGTGCGTTGGATACTCCAACTAGCGGAGAATATTTTTTGGAAGAAAAAGAGGTTTCAAAATTAAATGACAATGAGCTTTCTGATTTGAGAAGAAGCAAAATTGGATTTGTTTTTCAGTCGTTCAATCTATTGCCAAGAACAACAGCTCTTCGCAATGTTATGTTGCCAATGCTTTACAGCGAAACTACCCATAAAGAGAGATTGGAAAGAGCCAAGCAGTGTCTGAAATATGCGGGAATGGAAGAAAATAAATTCATGAATCTTTCTAACCAGTTGTCTGGTGGTCAAATGCAACGCGTTGCAATTGCACGGGCACTGATTAATAACCCTTCGATTATTTTGGCTGATGAGCCAACAGGAAATTTGGATACCAAAACCAGTTTGATTGTCATGAAAGCGTTTCAGGAACTTAATAGAAAAGGCCATACGATAATTTTAATTACTCATGAATTGGATGTGGCTGATTTTGCTAATCGAATAATTTACGTTCGTGATGGAATGATTGTGAAGGATGAAAAAAATATTCCAAACGATCATATGATATAAAAATTTATGCTCCTAGATTTATTGAAAGAAACAATTTGGTCACTCATGGGAAATAAAGTGCGCTCAGGTCTCACGATTTTGGGTATTGTGATCGGAATTGCTTCGGTGATCACGATGGTTTCTATCGGCCAGGGTGCTCAGAAATCCATTTCTGACAATATTGAATCAATCGGCTCGAATTTGATTATTGTTCGTCCGGGAGCGCAAAGAAGTGGAGGAATTAGTTCTGGTGGTGGTAGCGCGGAATCATTAACGCTGGAAGATGCTGATGCTATTAAAGAGCAGTTGCAAGAGATTAAGGCAGTGGCGCCGGAAATTTCTAAACGCTATCAAGTCACCACTAAGGGTAACAATACTAATACTCAGGTAATTGGTACTGTGGGAGATTATCTCATTGCGCGAAATATAAAAATGGAATCCGGTTCTTTTTTCAGTGAACAGCAAATAAAAAGTTCTGCCAAGGTGGCGGTAATTGGCCCAACAACCCGGGATGATTTATTTGGAACGGAGGTTGATCCCGTTGGACAATTTATTCGATTAAAAAACATGGAATTTCGGATAATCGGTATGACTGAAGCAAAAGGCGGATCAGGATTTTCTAATCCGGATGATGCAATTTATGTTCCAATTACTTCTGCTCAGCATTATTTGGCCGGAGACGACTATGTTTCTATGATTAGTATTGCTGTAACTGAGCAAAGCTACATGGCTTCCGTGCAAGAAGAAATTAGCACACTACTTTTACGCAGGCATAATATTTCTGATTCTACTCAAGCTGATTTTAGTTTGATGAATCAAAACGATATTATTTCTACTGCCACTAGTATTACTACAACACTCACAATGCTTCTCGCCTCGATTGCTGGAATTTCTCTTCTGGTGGGTGGAATTGGTATCATGAATATGATGCTCACAACTGTGACAGAAAGAACGCGCGAGATTGGACTTCGAAAAGCAGTTGGTGTACGAAAAATTTATATCAATTTACAATTTTTAGCCGAAGCGGTTGTTTTAACTTTTTTTGGCGGAGCAGTGGGGATTTTACTCGGCTGGCTCGCCTCTCTCGCCGTTGCCAAATTTGCCAATATGACAACAGAAGTTTCCTTGTCTTCCATTCTTCTAGCCTTTGGAGTTTCCGCCGGAGTGGGAATAATTTTTGGATTCTATCCAGCTCGGCGCGCGGCCAATTTAAGTCCAATTGAGGCATTAAGGTATGAATAGGTGATTGATATCTTATAATATCGGATGAAGTATTTTGAGTATAGCCAAAATTAAATAGTCACTTATTTTCATTTTATATTTTGTTGGTTCGAATTTAATTGATTCATTTTTCCAATCTTCTACAATTTGCCTAACCTCTTGTAACAATTTCTTTTCACGAAAAAATATTCCTATTTCAGTGTTAAGCTTAAAAGAAAATAAATCAATATTTTGCGAGCCAATCAAGCCTTCTTCATTATCAATAAGTAATAATTTTGAATGGTTCATTTTTTTAAATAAATAGAAATGAATTCCTGACAAATGAAGATTATGCATGTAGCGATAATTCAAAAGGTTCATGATGCGCCAGTCAACTTCTTTTGGAATTAATATTTCAACTTTAACTCCTCGCCTAGTCGCATCATCTAAGAGTGAAATCAGCCAGCGCGGAGGAGTGAAGTAGGGCGTTACAATCTGAATTTTTTCTCTCGCTTTAGTTATTTTTTCAACATAATGATCTTTGAGAGTGTGGATGTTTTTAATAGGAAAATGTTCAAGTAGCCAAAATTTAAATTGGGTGCGAATTTTTTTCTTTCTGTAATTTAAAAGTTTTATGTTTTTCCCCCCAGCCATTTTGTAGGTATAAGCAAAAGAGCGAAGAATTTTTTTGACAATTCTTCCTGATAATTCAAGCTGGAGATCATTCCAATAGCGGAAGCGTTTACCAATGTTCACTCCGCCGATAAAAGCAGTTTTTTCATCAACAATTAGAACTTTTCTGTGAATATGTCTGAGCCAATGGCTGAAAAAAATAAATTCTATTTCAGACTTTGTGATAACATGTGATAATTCATTTTTCAATTCCTTACTTCCAAAAGCATCAGCCACAATTATTACATGTATGCCGTGAGAAGCTTTTTCTTTCAATTTTCCAATAAAGTCATGGCTTTTTTTTGTATCATTTTGAAAAATGTACGTTTCAAGGTAGATGGATTTTTGAGCGGTATCTATGGCGGAAAGCATGGCATCCCATGCTTTCAATGAGGTTGTGGTAAGTTTATAGCGCATCTTAGTTGATTATGGTTATCCTAAAAAAATTTAAAATCCAATCCCTATGCTTATTTATTATTATGATTTTTTTTAATTTTATGATTTTTTCTTAGTCGTATTAGGCTTGCTACAACCTCAGTGACAATAAGATCAGATTTTCGTGTTCTACTGAGACCATTATTTGTTTTAGCATCAGCAAGAACATTGATTAACTTATCAATGCATTCCTCAATAGCCTGTATTTCTTCACTGTTCATAGGCTTAAGCTTCATGATTAAAGCTGTTGACTTATCAAGAAGATATTAGCACGTTTTGTCTTAAATATGCAACATATTTCGATCTAATGCTAGTTATTTTTAATGATAAATTTTTAACGAGAAAATTTAAATTTGAACAAGTTCAGTTTCATGAATTATTTTTTTCAGGATTGCTAATCTAGCTAATATTTCAGGAATCGTGGAAATCTTTGGTTCGAAAGTAGCGATGTCTTTTAATGAGACCCATTTAAATCCAGAATATTCTTCGCTTAGTTGAATATCTCCGCTTTCATGCACTGCGTAATAATGGGGGAGTATCATTGGGCTGCCATCTTTTTTGACAAACAAAAGATTGGTGGAAAAATCAGGGAAAATGTTTATTTTGAAATTTTCTCCAACTTCCTCATTTTTTTCACGTTTCAATCCATCAATAATATCTTTGTCAGTTGTTTCCATTTTTCCGCCAATAAACGAGAAAGTTCCATCAAAATCAGCTTCGCCTTTTCTTTTGCACAATAAAACGCTTAGCTCATCTTTTGAATAAACAACTATTTTTTGGCAATATTGAAAGTCGTATTTTCCCATAATTGCATAATTAATCTTTTACACCCTTAATTAAGAGCCACGATATCATTGAAAGTTCTGCAATAGTTGCAGGTATCGCTATGAGATCTGAAATAGTGGCGCGAAAGTCTGGAGCAAGTAAGAATAAGAAACTATCAGCTAGAAAACCAAAACAACCAAGTATCAAAAGCACGCCAAAAATCTTAGGAATAAAGCCTGACTTAAAAACTAAATAACCAAACGGATATAACCAAAGCCCCCAAAATATGCCGACAACTATAATTCCATAATTATACAAATTATAAAACAGCATCGAGAGAGCTTGCAATTGATTCTGATTAAATACTTTTAAAAAATCCGCACCACTCAAAAGTATCAAGGAGGTGACTTGATTAAGGATGACGAGAAAGGTAACTGGAACAGGCGCAATAACTAGAGCCACCATAATTTTTGCGTATGTTTTGTTAACTTCTTTGAATAATTGGTATAAAGTTAGGGCTAAGAATATAAAAATTATTTGTCCGATAAGATTACTGGCAATTCCAAAGCGAAACAGTAGCTCATTAGCAAGAATATTGTTGGTTGTTAGTGTAGCATTTCCGTCGACAAAAATCTTGGACGGAACATAGAAAAAACTAAAGATGCCGACTACTAAAAATGCAAAGTAGAGTACTCCTGCGATACGGGCTGTTTTTTTGTTTTGGTTCATTTGGTTGTTTTTAAAAAATTATTTCTGATAATGTGCGTAGACGATGTGAGTATCGTTTCGGCACATGCGAAGTTACACCTTTTCTCAATTGATTATTTTGTTAATTTCGCTTTACTTGATTATACCACTAAACTTGCTCTTTCGTTAGCGCAATTTGGGAGAGGAAATTTTTGCCGGACCGTCAATGCTTGACTTTCGGCTTGTTTTATGCTAATATAGGCTGTTGTTCATTGAAATCAACCAAGAGGAGGATGTGAGCTATGTTTATACATTTATTGGCAGGGAGTCTTGTGTTTTTGCTGTTTGGGAAAATTTTTGATATCGAGGTTGGCAGAATGTATTTATTGTTCGGAGCTGTTTGTGGTCTTATTCCTGACCCAATTAGCTATGTGCTATCGTGGGCAGTAAAATTCAACAAGTGGTCGCATACGCACAGGGACAACTTCTCTCACTCGGTATTTTTTCCTGGTCTAGTACTGGTCTTTGCACTTCTTCTTGATTCAAGCTTGGCAATCATAATAAGTGTGGCCATGCTAACCCATCCTTTTCTTGATCTAGCTGGAATTGGCTGGGGTGTCAAATTGTTTTATCCGTTCAGTAGAAGGACATATAAGATGTTTTACAGAGGACGGGTTTTAACAGTTTGGAATCAAGAAGAAGTTGATGCCGAAGCGGGAAAATTCGGAGATGATGATTGGGTTAGGAACATTTATTTCAAACCTAACATCATTGGATTGTCAGAATGGTTATCGCTGGCAGGATTCCTGCTATTGGTAATCGCAAACTAATCGAAAGCCGTTAGTGGACTCATTGAGCACCACAGGCTTTTTTCATTTCAAAATTAAAAAGGACATTTAAAATAAAAATTTAAGGGCAAATAAGATTTCCGATAACGTTTTGTCATCATCTGAAGTTTTTGAGTAGCGGAGCGGAACAAAAATTTTGGAGAGGAAATTTTACTTTCCTTGATTTTATCATAAATAGTGTGAAATTTTCGAACCGGATATGCTGTGTTGTGCGATGTGAATTTCAAATTTTCAATTAGTCCTTCTGCAATAGCAATTCTATATCAACAGGTATATGCTTTATCTTAAAGAATATTGAATTTAAAAAATAATTTTTCTCGAGAATTTTTAGATTTGAATTTTCAAGCATTTTAAAAATTTCTTTTCTTGATAGAACGCTGATGTGTGAGGTATCCTTGTCAAAAAATCTAAATATTTTTCCAGCCCAAGAATCATTCACTGGCACTGTAATTATCAAATAGCCACCCTTCTTAATTTTGTTCACTATTTTATTCAGATTTTTTTCTATTGACTCGGTGTGTTCGAGCACATCAAGCGCGGTTACCAGATCAAAATACTCATCTGGATATGGCAAACCGTCAGTGTTTATGTTTACTCTTTGTATTTTTGCGGACGGAATTTCTTTTTTAGCTCTTTCCACAGCATATTTAGATATGTCAATCCCGTGCAATTCATCAAAGTTACCTGGCAGTCTTTTAAGCAGAAAACCGAATGCACATCCAATATCCAAAATATTGCCACTTATTTTGTATTTTTTTATTTTTAAAATGATTGATTTCCAAAACCTATCATTATCATAATGATTATAGTTCAAATAATTTGAGTTCTTTCTTCCGAAAAAATAATCTTTTGAAAAAAAATTTTGAGAAAAATTCATAATTGAAAATTTTAAATTTATTTCAACATAGCGTGTATGGAGGTATCCGTGCACGATATTCAAAATGGAGCGACGTCCAGAAGCGACATTTTGAATATCGTACACCGATGAAGCGAAGTTTTTATTTCTCTTCCTTGGTGTTAATTCAATTAAGTAAAGAGAAATAAAAATTTGGGTCGAAAGAAAACTATCTTCCTTATTAATATTTCTCTGTAGCGAAGCGTAAGAGAAAGTTATTAAACTGGATATTTTTCTTGAGCCGCTTATCGCGTTGTTGTACGATTTTATTAGGCGGATTTATCGGGTAATACTTCAATTACAGAATAATGTATTTGAACGATACCAGAAGACAACTCGTTTACTTTTTTAAGCGCTAACTTCATTTCGAAATCGCTCTCACTAAATAGGTTTAGTCCTTCGCTCAAAATCGTTGGATTAACACTTATAATAATTTCATCCACTAAATTTGCTTTAACAAATGACGTGTTTAATGATGATCCACCAGATAATAACGGTTTTTTATAGTTATTACGTTTGGCGATTTCAATAGCTTCTTCAGGTGATGAGCAAACCGTAACATTGCTCTCAGAAAAGGATTTTTTACTTTTAGAAACGATAATAATTGGGAAGTCTCTCAGGCTTTCTAAATATTTATCACCCCATGATGCTACTGCTTCATATGTTTTTCTTCCCCAAATTAGGTTGCCGTGCTCTTTGATATAGAAAATCATCTGTTCCCAGTTGTCATGAGGCAAAAAATCCTCGTCACCGTCGCGACGAGCAATAAATCCATTTACGGATGTTGCCATTAGCAGAGTTGTCTTCATGTTGATTTAGTTATTAATAAGCCTAATAATTTCGCACAACGTTTACGCGTCATCTGAAGTTTTCATCTCGACTTAGCGGGATAAAATTTTGATTTAAGACAATGCTTGGTTTAATTATCTCCACCTAAACCTTCATCAAACTAAGGGATGAAAATTTGGGCGGAGGGAAAATCACATCCTTTGAATTTATTTGAGTGATTTTCCTGTAGCCAGATATGCGTTGTTATGTGATGTAGCCAGAAATTTCTGTTCCTTATTATTATTTTTTGACAATTTATTTTTTTTCGCCCACTAGTTCAAGCTGTTCAAGGCTATATTCAAACGTTCCTCGATCAAATTTAATTATCACAGGATATCGACTGCCAGGATAAAATCCACCAACCGCTTCGTTGTAACCGACAACTTCTCCAACTTCTGCATCATGTGATAATTTAGCCTTAGCCCCTGGCACAAAGCCTAATCCCTTAGCCTTAGCCACTTCATTACTCATTTTTTTTTCACCATCAGGTTCTTTCATTTCTTCAATGAGCGGTTTTAAGGCGTTCCAAAGCTTCTCGGCGTCTTCAGGGGTTTTCGGAAGTTGATCGGGGCTAAGGCCGAGACCAAATGGTTTGTATTCCTTGTTCATAAGTTTATTGTTAATTAATTATTTTATTAAGTTATATCGACCGAAAAATAAATTGTCAAAAATTTTTTTTAAAAAAGAAATTTCTGGCTATTTCACATAACTAGTTTATATGCGAAGTGTTTTCGTATAGCATACGTAGTCTTGCTATATTTGCGAATATTGTGTTGCTGATATTGCTAAGATGAATATAGCATAATTTTTATAAATTCCAAAATCAAATCCTTATCTCAAAATTCGGTGGAATGTTTTGATTGGGTTTATGAATACCTGGATTTATAGCGATTAACTGATCCAAATCAACCTCCTGTTTTTTAGCAATAGTTTCTAAAGTTATTTTCACTGGCTGTCTTGGAATAATAATTTTATCACCATCTTGAAGTTTTTTTGGATCAAGTGTTGGATTGGCTTTCAAAAGATCATCCAGATTAAGCTCGGGGAATTTTTTTAGTAGTTTATATAAGCTCCCGTCTTGTTTTCTGAAAGTATAAAGCTGATCGTCTTCCTGTGGAGCAGTTTTGATAATTCTAAAATTAATTTTATGTTTTTTTTCTGTGACAAATTTTTCTTGGATAAGCTCAATAACAGCATTAAACTTTGGAGGATAATTTAGGTTTTCGGAAAATCCTTTAATTTCATTATAAAATTCGTTTTCTTTTTGTACTCTATAATTTCGTCTCTCAACGTCAAGTTGATTTTTGTTGATTGGTATTTTTACTTCTTGACCAATAGACAAAACATTTTTTCCGGAGAGATTATTAATTTGGCATAATTTATCAATATCAATTCTAGTTTTTAGCGCAATACTTCGAAGAGTGTCACCTTTTCTAATAGTATAAATCCAATTGTCGGCGTGCAAATATTTCCTTTCCCAAGCTTCAATTTCAGCGTGTTTTTCTTGTTTTATTTTATTGATTTTATTTTCCAAAAAATTTAAAAATCCAGTATAGTTAATTGTTTGCTTTTCTGAGATAGCTTCTTTGAGGTATTGCCAATAAAACCCACCATTATAGCCGGAAAGGGCCAAATCCCAATCTTGTCCACCGCTTGCATGAAGATCTTTTAATAACTTGGCACAAGCCGAAGCGCTTTTGATTGGGTCGCATCTTTCATCAAAATTTTCTCCCGACTCGAGACCATAGTCATGTCCCGTTTTGGGAGTGAATTGATAGGGGCCAACAGCACACATATTTGATCTGGCCTTAAGCTTCCAATGAGATTCAGGAATTGCCAGATAGATGAGATTTTCCGGCACGCCTTCTTGGGAAAATTCTTTTTTGAGATATGATTCCCATTCTCCCATTTCAAGATAAGCTTTTTCTAAACTGTCTTTAAAATGGGAATCATTTTTATATTTTTCTTTCCAATGATTTTTCAAAGCTTCGGAGGTTTGTAGATTAAATTCTATTTTTTTGGGATTATTAAAATCAATCAGTTCTCGAATTGATTTAGCATCTTCTTCTAAGTTTTTTTCCTGAACAGGATCGATGGGTTCACTTTTTTCCTTACTATCTTCTTCATCTTTAGCTAATTCCGAAAGATATTCCAAAATTTCATTTTTACTTCTTATACTAAAGCCCGTGACAGAAGCTGCGCCCGCAATAAAAAATCCCCTCGCCATATTTTTCAGAAGGTCTCTGCGAGAAATTCCTTTTTTCTCAATGGGCTCAGAATCTGGTTTTGATTTGGGAATGAATTGATTTTCGAAATGAGGCATAATATTTTTTTATTTAATCTTCAAAGTTAGGATTTATTATTTTAAACCAGGGACATTCCCAGCAAAACTTAAAACCCCTATCTACCTTAGGCACTCCTGGCTTGCCTTGATTAACTCTCGGGCAATTATGAGATGCTATTTGAAAACATTCTTTGCCTGAATTAGTTTGATATGCAGGACAATCCTTTTTGATTTTACAATCCCAATATTCCCAGCAATTTTGCGCGTTTTTATTTTCCATAGTTGCTATAAATTAATTATTATTTTTATTATTTTAATCACTTAATTCAATAATATTGCCAGTGGATAATTTTTGGATGCCGAATATTGAGTGAAGTTTTGACAGAGTAGGGAAATCAACGCAGTGCATAGGATAGAGATGCTCGGGTTTTTCTGCTTGGAAATATTTGATAGTTCCGTCTATGGCTTTTTGATCATCTTCGAATAAATGAAACCCACCGATTACGGCGTATAATTTTTGGCCGGTTATTTCTTTGGCATATTCGCAGATATTACAAATGCCAGCGTGAGAACAACCAGAAATAACGATTACTCCTTTTTCGGACTTTATTGCAATCGCAGAATCATCCAGCATATCATCGCCTTCGTGTGTTCCTTTTTCAAAATTATTTTTTCTGGGAATTTCTCCGAGATAATAAACGCCATCAGAAAATTCAAGTGGTTTTTTTGAGTTGATAATTTCAAAATCCGCTTTTATTTTTTCTACTTGATCGGGAAATATTTTTTCAAGTATGTTTGGGTGAATAATTAATTTCTTCTTATTTTTGAAATTATGATATTGTATCCCGCCCATGTGATCGAAGTGGTGATGGGAAAGAACGACGAAATCTGCATCTTGAAGATTGATGTTTAATTTTTCAGCGTTGCTTTTATAAATGCCTGAGCGCCCAGTGTCAAAAAGTATATTTATTCCGTTCCTTTGAATAAAAACAGAAAAGCCCCACTCAGCTAAACAAATTTTGGATGTTTCATAACTGGCTTGATTTTCACAGAGAATTGTTATTTTCATAGTTCAATCATATCACTAATTATTGATTTATCATAGTGCAAATTGGGTAGATTGTAAATACTTTTCCTTATTATAAGCCTTTTTTTGATATTTTTGAAAAGTGCCATTGACATAATCAATAAAAAATGCTATAATTGTCGGTTGCATTAGTTCCTAGTCAGGCAACCCTAGCTACAAGGATTGTGGCAAAACGTACATTCAAAGGAGAAGATGTTATGAAGACGAAGATTTTTTTTGCCCTGGTGCTTGTCATTTTTTGCTCAACACTATCCATCGCTCAGACGACAATCAAAAAGGGCGACGAAGCAAGGGTTCCGAGCTGGGAATGGGTGGATGTGATGAACCAGGAGGCTGTTGCTCGCAATGGTTCGAGCCCTCTCGGCTACGGTGAAACTTGCGGGATTGAAATGGGCGGAACAGTGACAGTGGTTGGTATCGACACGGATCGTGGCGTGCTCGTACGTTATACGGCGCCTGGGAATCCAATTGGTACGCCCTGTCCGTCAGGTACGCTTTTCTTTATCACACAGGAGGTGTTCTCCGAGATGACGGGCGAGTATAACCGCCAACTCTCGGATATCGAGGAGCAAAAAGAATCCGTCAAAAAGCTTCTCGAACAACAATAATGGTGGAACTCCATCATCACAAGACCCCTCGTGGACTCACGTCCACTTGGGGTTTTCTTATTTTTGCAAAAATTATAAAAATATACAAAAAACATTTAAAATTACAATTTTTTCACCATATAGCCATCCTTCAATCTATAACCCAACTTTCGATAATATCCACGGACGCCGATGCCTGAAATTACTACAATTCTATCAAGATCAAATTCTTTCTTGGCGATTTTTTCGGCTTCTAAAATTAGTTTTTTACCAAGACCAATATGTTGGGGGGAAAGCGTGTCCTTTTGATTGATCTGATTCATTTTACCATAAGTATGCACTTCTCTTATTATAGCAGAATTTTTTAGCACATTCGGGACTATACTTTTTTCGTTATTTATTCTTAGACGCAAAAGCGCAAAAAGCTTTGACCTATCTTGATTAGTATATTCTAAAAATATTTCTTTTCCACCTGAAGCGTCGTAATTAATACGATTTAGAATTATTTTTTCTTTTAAATTATAGTCCGAACGGACTTCGCGACAACGAATACAAGGGCAGGTAGAATTTTTGGCAATCAGTTGACGAAGATTAGAAATTTTTGGTCCGGCGAGAATGGAGCTTTCCGGCACATCGCGAACGAGACGGGAGATGCGAATATGGGGCGGAATGATTTCGTTTTTGACGCGCAAGATAAATTTTTCAAAACCCTTGTCCGTGAGCGCTTTATATTTTCCCGCTTTCCATATTTTATATAGCGGACTTTGGCGGATAACCACGGTGGGATAAATTTTGAGCATATCCGGCTGGAAGGCTTGATCGGAAAATAATTTTTCAAACATTTGAAAATCTTTTTTGAGACTGGAACCAAGCAGTCCCGGCATAATATGATAGTTTATTTTGAAACCAAAATCTTTGAGTAGCTTTGTTGCCTCGATAGTTTTTTGAATATTGTGTCCGCGTTTATTGATTTTCAAAACATCATCAAAAATACTTTGTACGCCAAGCTCAACTCGTGTGCAACCAAGATTTCTGAAATTAATTAGTTCTTCTATGTCGATATAATCCGGTCGTGTTTCAAGAGTTAGTCCAACGATTCTACATTTGGCCGTTTCATTTTTTTTCTGTTCTAAGAATAATTTTTCAAGAGTCGTTTTTCCTTTTTTATTTTCAACTTTTTTACCATAATTATTGCAAGCTCGGAAACATTCAAAAATAAATTTAAGCTGATAGGATTTTGGCAAATAGGAAAAAGTTCCGCCCATAATGATGAGTTCTATTTTGTCAGTTTTATGACCATTGAGTTCAAGGGCGTGAATTCTTCTCTGCACTTGAGTGTAGGGATTGAATTTGGCCGAAATAGCACGCATCACGGCTGGCTCGTTTGAGAGATAACTTTTTGGCATTTCTTTTTCGGTGGGGCAATAAATACACTTGCCTGGGCAAGGATAACTTTTAGTGAGTACAGCCACCACCGCCACGCCAGAGTCAGTGCGAATTTTTTTGCTAAAAAGCATTTTTTCAAAATTCAAATCGCGTTTGATTTTTTTTTGCACAATCATTTTTTCATAAAGCTCGCGCATGTCGGCATTAGTGGGAATAGGCAACTGGAAAATTTTGGAAACATTTTTTTTGATACGTAAAAAATCCAATGATGAGTTCACTGTTTCTTGCATTGCCATTTTAATAAAATTGTCGTAAGATTGTTTCATGTGTTAGCTGAATATTAAGTCTTTAAATTTGTGAAAACGAAAAAAATTAGAAAAATAATGGATGAGTTAGAGGTAGGCTATGATCAAATGTCGGATAAATTTTCCAATACGAGATCTTTTTTTTGGAAAGACTTAGCCTTTATTGCTGATTATATTGAAAACGGAAGTAGTGTTTTGGATTTCGGTTGTGGTAATGGGCGACTTTTGGAAATTCTTAAGGATAAAAAAATAGATTATACTGGAATAGATATCTCACAAAAATTAATTGATTTGGCAAAAACAAAATATCCTGAAAATAGTGAATCTTTTTTGAAAGTTACCAGTCAGGATAGCTTAGCATTTTCTGATAATTTTTTCAACAATATAATTGCAATTGCTGTTTTTCATCATTTTCCTAAAGATTATGCCAATAAAATGGCAGAAGAATTTTATCGCATAGCAAAACCGGGAGGCATCGTTATTATTACCGTATGGAATCTTTGGCAAAGGAAGTATTGGAAAAATATTTTTAATTTTTCTATGTTGAAGAGATTTTTTCAGTCAGGGCGATTTTCCGGTTTTGGTTTTCGAGATATTTTTGTGCCTTTTCAAAATAATGGCAATGAGGTATTTAATCGGTATCATCGGGTGTATACTAAAAAAGAACTGGCAGATATTTTTGTTGAGGCTGGTTTTGAAATAGAAAGATGCTCTTTGGTTAATAATCGCAACATTATTATTATCGCGAGAAAAAAATAAAATTTTATAATATGCAATTAGAAATTGAAATTAATAATTTAGCTAAAAGTCCAGTGGGAAAATTACCAGTGGAACGTATTGTTGATTTGACAATTAAAAAAAGTGGGTATGAGTTTTTCAAAAATAAAAATATCTTATTAAGTTTTGCCTGGGTAAGTGAAGATGAGATCGGGAGATTAAACAAACTTTATCGCAAAAAAAATAAAGCTACTGATGTGCTTTCTTTTTGTGAATATGAAGATTCCGCTGACTTGAAAAAAAATACAGAAAAAGAGATATTTCTCGGAGAATTGGTTTTATGCTATGATTATATAAAGAGATCGGTAAAAGATGATGAGGTGGAAAAAGATTTAAAAAAAGAGTTAGCTAGAATTATTGCCCATGGTGTTTTGCACTTGCTTTGTTTTCACCATGGAAAGAAAATGTTTGTCATTCAAAATGAAATATCTGAGAGTTTTTAAAATATTAACCAATACAAAAAATGGAAAGAATAAAACAATTTGGCAAGAGTCTTTCTTGTGCGATGCGTGGTTTGGCCTATGCCTTAAAAAATGAAAAGAATTTTCAAAACGAATTGCTAGTAGCGGTTTTGGTGGTAGCTTTAATGTGGTATTTTAATGTTACGAGGACAGAAATGGTGGTTCTGGTCTTAGTAATTGCAAGTGTTCTGGTTTTGGAGTTGCTAAATACTATTATGGAAAGAGTGGTGGACATTTTGAAGCCACGTGTGCATCCCTATGCAAGATTAATCAAAGATTTAATGGCGGCAGTTGTTTTAATTTCCTCAATTTTTGCAGTTATTGTTGGTTTGATTATATTTTTACCTTATATTCTCTAGGACTGATTTTTCAGGAGCATTGTCTAATGTGCTTAAATATAATATAATCCATTAGTAGAATCATAAATATAAAATAAAAGATAAGAAAATGACCAAAAAAGATATTATTGTTGGCGTAGACGTCGGTTCTTCATATGTTAGGACCGTAGTTGCGCAAATTATTCCTCAGGAGGAAAATCCAAGAATTATCGGTGTGGGAAGTGCACCATCTTTTGGTGTTAGAAGGGGAATTATCGTTGATCTTGAGGAAATAACGAAATCAATAAGTGAATCTATTTTATTAGCAGAAAGAAGTGCTGGTGTAGAGGTTAAATTTGCAATTGTTGGTATTGGTGGAAATCACATTTCTTCTCAAACTTCAAAAGGCGTTGTTGCTGTGGGGAGGGCGGATGGTGAGGTTGTATTGGATGATATTACTCGCGTAATTAATGCGGCTCAAGCAATTTCTATTCCTCCAAATAAAGAAATCATTCATATAATTCCAAGAAATTATTCTCTAGATGATCAAAAAAATATCAGGGATCCTTTAGGTATGAATGGTGTGCGCTTGGAAGTTGATGCCCTGATAATTGAAGGTCTAATACCACATATTAAAAATCTTAATAAATGTGTTGATGAGGCTGGTATTGTTGCTGAAAGTTTTGTTTTATCGCCCTTGGCAGCAGCCAAAGCAGTGCTTTCAAAAAGACAGAAAGAACTTGGTGTCGTTCTGGTTGATATTGGCGGTGGATCAACTTCTGTTGCGATATTTGAAGAAAATGATCTTTTGCGAGTTTCTGTGATTCCTGTTGGTGGCGCTCATATTACAAATGATATTGCGATTGGTCTTCGTACTTCAATTGATGTTGCAGAAAGGGTTAAATTAGAATTCGGCAACGCTATGCCTGAAGAAATCGGAAAGAAAGAGAATATTGATTTATCTCAACTTGATTCTAGTGAAGAAGGAATTGTATCTCGTCATCATGTGGCAGAAATTATTGAAGCGCGCTTGGAAGAAATTTTTATGCTTGTAAATAAAGAATTGAAACTAGCTGAGAGGGAACAATTGCTTCCGGCTGGAGCTGTTATTACTGGAGGAACAGCAAAATTACCTGGCTGTGTTGATCTAGCCAGAGACATTTTAGCACTTCCTGTGCAAACAGGATTTCCAATGCCTCTTGGAGGATTAGTTGATAAGGTTGATGATCCAGCTTTTTCAACCGCAGTTGGTTTGGTTCTTTGGGGGTTGGAGGATAATCAAATGATGAGAGAAGGTGGAATGAAAATGATGGGTGATTTTATGCTAAAAACAAAGAAAGTTAGTGAAAGAATGAAAAGTATATTTGGAAAATTCCTACCGTAAATTAGCTACACAGAGGTCAGAATGGTCGGAAAATGTGTTTGTTTGACATACGATGAGAGAATATGCTAGATTTAATTATCGGGAAGTATGCTAATTTCGTCCAAAAAATAGACGATAAATATAAAAATAAAAAAATAAAACTATAAAACAGATTTTTCAAGATCTTTATTTTTTTAATGTATAAGTATCTCAATAAATTATATGGCAGAAATTAAACCACCAGTAGAAATGTTCGTTCGCATTAAAGTTGCGGGAGTGGGCGGATCAGGCGGACACGGAATTAGTCGCATGATCGACACAAAAATTAAAGGGGTTGAGTTTGTAGCGATCAATACGGATGCACAAGATTTACATCACAATAGAGCATCAGAAAAAGTGCATATTGGAAAAAACTTAACTAAAGGGTTGGGTTCCGGAATGAATCCGGATATTGGACGTCAAGCAGCAGAAGAAAACCGAGACGAAATACAGGAGGTACTTAAAGGATGCGACATGGTTTTTGTTACTTGTGGATTAGGAGGAGGAACTGGAACTGGGGCTGCTCCGATTGTAGCAGAAACTGCCAAGGAATTAGGGGCTTTAACTGTAGCCGTCGTAACAAAGCCGTTTAGTTTTGAAGGAGCGCAAAGACGAGCAATTGCCGAAGAAGGTTTAGCTAATTTGCGAGAACGAGTTGACACGTTGATTACAATTCCAAATGACAAACTTCTACAAATAATCGATAAAAAAACAACGCTCATCAATTCCTTTAAGATTGTCGATGATGTTCTTAGACAAGGCGTGCAAGGAATTTCCGATTTAATAACAAAACCGGGAGTAGTTAATGTTGACTTTGCTGACGTGCGCGCAATTATGAGTAATAGCGGTTCGGCTTTGATGGGAATTGGAATTGGAACTGGTGAAAATCGCGCTGCTGATGCAGCAAAAGCTGCTATTAATAGTCCACTCCTAGAGCTTTCAATTGATGGAGCAAAGGGAGTATTATTTAATGTTTCAGGTTCTGCCGATCTAACAATGCTAGAAATAAATGAAGCAGCGAATATTATTACTGAAGCGATTGATCCTAACGCAAAAGTAATTTTTGGTGCTGTCGTGGACGAATCTTTAAAAAAGGGTGAAGTACAGATTACTGTTGTGGCGACTGGTTTTGATGAGGAAAAGGTTAATGAAAAACCAATAGATAGAATAACAAGATCGAAAGTGCTTAATGAAAAAACAATCGCTGAAGAATTGGAAAGCAATGATTTCAAAGCCACGCTTCCAATTAGGGAAGCGCCAGTAATGATTATTGAAGAAAAAGTTCCTCCAAAGATCCAGAGATCTTCTGGTTTCACTCAAAAAGATAAATTTGTAAGTGACGAGGAAGATGATGATGAACTTGAGATACCAGCATTTATTCGAAGAAAAATGGGCAAATAGATTTTTTGAAAATGAGACTTAAAAAAGAACGCTGGCCAGCGTTCTTTTTTGCCAAAAAAAATATTCTATACTATGCTGTAAAGGTGAAATATTCGGAGATCGTCTAACGGTAGGACAACAGACTCTGACTCTGTTAATTGGGGTTCGAATCCCTATCTCCGAACCAAAGGGATTTTTTAAAAATAGCGAACGGTTATGTGATATTTTTTTAAATAACGTAATCTAAAAATTATGCAAACTCCAGCTGAAAAATATTTAATCAAAAAAGTTTCTGAAATACTCAAAGAGAATAATAGCCAGTATGATTCAAAAATTTTAAATATTGGCGCGGGGAAAAGCGTTGTTCTTGAAGATAGTATTTTGAAAATTGTCGGAAATAAGTTTGTTTGCGATCGGATGGATATTGCTGATTGTTATGGAAAACACCCTAACGCAGACAGATGCTTTATTGTCTCAGTAGAGTCAATGCCTGAAATAAAATCAAGTCAATATGATCTTGCTTTTGCAAATTATGTTTTAGAGCACGTTGCTAGTTTAGATAGGGCAGTGGCAGAAATCTATCGCATTTTAAAGCCGGGGGGATATTTTATAACATCCTTGCCAAATACTTCAGCACCAGAATTTATTTTATCTAAGTATACTCCTATAAAATTTCATCAATTTATTAAAGGAAAAGGTGAAGGAAGTCATGCGCATGAAACCCAGTATGCTTATAAAAATATTAAAGAATTTGTT
The DNA here is from genome assembly GCA_049303795.1 of Candidatus Moraniibacteriota bacterium. GTDB lineage: Bacteria > Patescibacteriota > Minisyncoccia > Moranbacterales > UBA2206 > UBA9630. The sequence continues at coordinate 197,343 of JBAQNM010000005.1, read as the reverse complement.
TTAATTTTTGAAAAATATTTTTCGACTGTCGAAATAAAATATTGGTCAAATACGTTGGGATATCTTTATAGATTTCCAGTTATTAATATTATTAGCAAAATTTATGATAAGGCGGTTAATTATCTTAATATTAAAATGTTGATGGGAAATGTGTGTGTAGTTTTCAAAAAATAACTAACTGTAAAATAGAAAAGTAGTCTAGAATAGAGCCTTAAGCTCAAATTATCCCTTGATTTGCCTTTTTGTGATTTAAGGCTATAATTAACTTAATGCTTTAAACTAATTCTTAATTATTTTTACCAAAATGTCTGAAATTTTAGAAAGCCTGTTTAGTTCTAAGGAGCGAGTACGTATTTTACGCTTTTTTTTACAAAATCCAGAAGCAACCTTCACTTCAGCTGAGATTTCACGAAGAAATATGCTTAAACCGCTTAAAATTAGGCGTGAAATAGAAATGCTTAGCAAGATAAAGTTTATTCTTAAAAGCACGCAAAAAGATAAGATTAGCTATCGATTGAATCAGAATTTTGACTTCTATCCAGAAATGAAAAATTTATTTTCCAGGGCAAATACTTCCCCACAATGCAAGAGTCTGGCGAGGGTTGCTAATTTAGGTAGCGTTAAGTTGGCTGTAATAAGTGGTGTTTTTATAAATTATCAAAAAAGCAAAGCTGATATGATTTTAGTGGGAGATAATATTAGCAAGGCTAGATTAAATAATTTAATGAGCAGCTTGGAAGCGGAAATTGGAAAGGAAATAAACTTCGTTTTGATGACGATGGAAGAATTTAAATATCGTCTCAATATGCTCGATAAATTTATCTTAGAATTTTTAGAGGGTCCACACGAAGAAGTTATTAATAAAATAGTAGGCTTGAAACAATTTATAGCCAAAAGAAAACTCTAGAAATTTAAACAATGCCTGAAATAACCAGCAATAAAATTAGCGGGTTTTCCTTAAAAAGCTTGAATGTAATAATCAAGCTTTTTTTTGGCGAAGAATATTTGAAAAATAGGATTGTTATTGGGTTACTTTTTTTATGTATCTTTGTAAATATCGTTGATTGGTTAGTTTTAGCGTTTTTTTTGCGCCCTTTGGATGGTTTTGAAGTAACTTTACATTATAATGTTTATTTTGGACGTGATATGATGGGCGAAGCAAAGCGTGCCTATTTTTTGCCTTTTATTGGTCTGATTCTTTTTGCAATCAACGTTCCTTTATCGATTTATTTTTACAAATTGAAAGAGCGTATTGCTACTTATATTTTTTTAATAACAACGCTTTCAATTCAGTTGAGCTTGCTTATTTCTGTGATAAGTGTCATTATAATTAATTATTAAAAATAACCAACTATGTTTTCCTTTCCTGACCCAAAAACTAAAGAGCCTAAAGAGCATAGAGTGCAGAGAAGTCTGGAGGTTGTTCCTGGTATTTTGACCTGGGTAACAATAATCGGAATGTTTGCTTTCTCTTATTTCGTACCAGGTTACGTAGCTATTTTTATTATTGTTTTTGATATTTATTGGATTATGCGAACTATTTTTATTGGCTATTATTCGATTGAAGGTTATCAAAAACTAAAAGCAGGAAAAAATATAAATTGGTGGGAGCGTTGTCAAAATATTAGCAATCCGACTAATTATCGTATGCTTATTGAAAAGAGGATTGATAATTTGCGTGAAAGTTTAAAAGAAGTTGAAAATATGAAAATGGGCGAAAGGCGTATATTGAAAAAAGAAATTAAAAAGCAGGAAAAATATTTACAAGAAGTAAAAAAAATAGAGTTAATTTCAGATCAGGTTTTGGATTGGCGGGAAATCATCCATGTAGTTTTGCTTCCAACGGCTATTGAACCGGCTAGTGTGATTGAGCCGGCCATTCAAGCGATTGCTGATTCTAATTTTCCCAATCAGCAATTGATCATTCTTTTGGCGACAGAAGAGCGTGAATCGGAAGATGTGAGAATGGAAAAAGTTAATTATTTGAAAAATAAATTTAAAGGAGTTTTTCGAGATTTTATTGTTACGACACATATCGTTAAGGATGATGAAATGAAAGTAAAAGGGGCAAATGGTACTTTTGCAGCTAAACAGTTGACAAAATATTTAGAGGAAAAAAATATTGATTTTAAGAAAGTTATCTTTTCTAATTTTGACTGCGACAGTGTTGTTTACAAAGAGTATTTTGCCGCACTTACTTATGAATATATTATTGATCCAAAAAGATTGCAACGTAGCTATCAACCTCTTCCGATGTATCATAATAATCTTTGGGACACAAATGCTTTTGTGCGAGTGATTGTCACTGGTTCAAGTTTTTGGCATATTTTTCAAAGCACCAGACCAGAGGGGATGGTAACTTTTTCCTCACATAGCGAGCCATTTGATACTTTATATCGGGTTAATTTTTGGCCTGTTAATATGATTAGTGAAGACTCAATTATTTATTGGAAATGTTTCACCTATTACAATGGTGATTATAGGGTTAAGCCAATTTATTTGCCAATTTCACTTGATGCTGTTTTAGCAGAAGCTTACTGGAAAACGATCGTTAATCAATATAAGCAAAAAAGACGCTGGGCTTATGGTATCGAAAATTTTCCCGTGATTATGCGAGCAATTGTTCCAAACAATAAAATAAGTTTTTGGCAGAAATTTAAAACAGCCTTTGAAATGCTTGAGGGACATCATTCTTGGGCAACTGCTTCTTTAATCTTGGCAATATTGGGTTGGCTTCCATTAATTTTAGGAGGAGATGATTTTAATCAAACTGTCATGGCAAATAACTTGCCTTTTTATACTCGCTATTTAATGATGTTAGCAATGGTCGGATTGATTGTTTCGGTGTCGCTTAGTTTCATTCTACTTCCTCCTCGTCCAAAAAAGTATTCTCGTTGGCGTAATATTTACATGCTTTTGCAGTGGGCATTGGTTCCAATTATTGCACCCTTTCTTGGTTCAATGCCTGCGATTGATTCGCAAACTAGATTAATGCTTGGAAAATATTTTGGTGAATTTTGGGTTACGCCTAAAAAAGGTGTGCAAAAATAGAATCAAAAAATATGTTAAAATATCTAATTCCATTTTTAATAGCATTTCTCTTAACTAGCTTTTTTATTTTTATTATTAATTTGGTAGCGCGAAAAATCAGTTGGGCAGAAAGAATTTCCGAGAGACATATTCATCGGAAGAATATTTATAGGGTTGGTGGAGTTGCGATGGTTGTGGCTTTTAATATCTCGATTTTATTTAATTATGATTTAGTGTTAACTCCAGAATTAGTTGGGTTTATGGTGGCTTCTATGATTTTAATGGTGGTTGGAGTTTGGGATGATTTTCGTGAATTATTTTGGAAGACACAGCTTTTTTTTCAGATGGCAATTGCTGTATTTATTTTTATTGTCGGTGTGAGAATTTATTATATTACAAATCCAATTACCGGGGGAGTGATTAATCTTGATTTGGGCGGTACTGTTTTAATTGCTTTAGGGTTAGTGATTTTTTGGGTCGTCTTAGTAATGAATGCAATTAATTGGTTGGATGGAGTAGACGGATTGTCAGGTGGTATTACTCTTATCTCGCTTATAACGATTTTTTTTCTCAGTTTCAGGCCAGAGGTTAATCAGCCACCAGTTGCAATTATAGCAGCGGCTTTGATTGGAACATCTCTTGGTTTTCTAATTTTCAATTTTAATCCCGCAAAAGTGCTAGCCGGAACTTCCGGATCTTTTTTCATGGGTCTATCTTTGTCTGTTTTGGCTATTTTTTCTGGTACAAAAATTGCTACTGCTGTTTTAGTCTTGGCAATTCCGATTTTGGATTTTATTTGGGTGATTGGTGAACGAATAAAGAATAAAAAATCAATCTTTAAAGCTGATAAAAATCATTTGCATCATAAATTGTTGGAAATTGGTTGGTCACAAAAAAAAATAGCTACTACTTATTATTTTATTACATTGGTAATTGCTTTTGTTGCATTGAATACCAGGGCAATTGGCAAGAGTGTGACGTTGATTATTTTTGGTCTGATAATGGTTGTTGTTTCATGGGAAATTAATCGAAGAATCAAGAAATTGCATAGCTAGTGTTGTAAATTTACTTAATTAACAAAAACACCCTAGCTTTGAGCAAAGGGTGTTTTTGTTAGTAAAGTAGCGTTATACTTGACTGTTAAAAAAGGAGCGATAAAATTTGTTCGATTTTAAGTTAAAGAGGGTACTCTTAATGCGTATTTATGTAGATTTTGGAGTTGTCTTTCATTTAGGGTCTTAGATTTTGAAATAGCGTCGTTGATCAAGCTCTTAGAGAATTCTACTGATGTTCCTATTTGAACTCCATCCTTATGAGCTACATTTTTTCTCAAATAATCTTCAATATAGATCTTGTGTTCAGGAGTAAGACTTGAATCCTCATTTTTTTCTAAGTAATCAGCTAAGGCTTTTCTTGCCAATTTGGTAAGGCTATCTCCTTTGCCTGCTGTTTCAACGAAAGATTTATCAGTTTCTTGGCTTGTTGTTACTGAGGATGTCTTTGTATCTGACTTGGTCGTGTTTTCAGTTGATTTGCTATCATCTGCTGTAACGCTTCCAGATTTATCAGTAGGCGTATCTTTAAGTATGTCACTTTGCTCGGTTTGCTCTTTTTGTGTAACATCTTGTGATCTATTCGAATAAGAATAGATGCCAGCAGCAATAATCACAACGATAAAAATACTAACAAGCACTCTGAGATTATCTTGAATCCATTGTTTTGTTGAAGATTCTTTATTTTCTTCGTCAATGTTCTGCTCATTTTCATCATTGGTTTCTTGATTGAATTCCATAATATTCACCTTCCTTTCTATTTTAAATTATTAATGTGCTTGCGTTGAAGCGTGGATTGCCTTTTTGTGCAATCATCTATCTAATAATAAAGTTTAGCTCATTTAGAGCGTGCGTCAACTAGACAAATTAACTGATTTTAAGTCTAATATTTTCTTCTTTGCTGCAGGCATTGAATTTGTGCTACATTGTTGAAATTGGAAAAATAATATCGGGCAATTCTCATCAACATTGACAGCTTATATCTTTTTGTATAACATTGTTTGGTGCTTGGTGTATTTTTTCGTTTATAGGGTGTTTTGCAATATCGCAGAACATTCAAAAATCAAAATTTGGAAAATAGGAGAAGGAAGATGAAGAGAATCGGCAGAATCATGATTATTCTTGTTTGTGTGGTCTTTGTGTCCAGTTGCGCCAGTTGGGAAGGTGCTTCGAAGCAGACTAAGGGAACTTTCATTGGCACTGGTGCTGGTGCGGCTGTGGGGGCTGGATTAGGGGCTGCTCTTGGCGGCAGCACTAAAGCAACGCTTGCGGGTGCTGGTATCGGAGCTCTGGTCGGCGGAATCGCCGGGAATCAGTTCGGAGCGTATATGGATCGTCAGGAGCAAGCGCTCCAAGAAGTGGCGGCTCGATCTGAGACCATGAGCGTTCAAAGAACTCAGAACGTTCTTACTGCGACATTTAAGTCCGACGTGATGTTTGATATTAATTCGGATAAATTGAAATCAGGCGCCTATTCGGAAATCGATAATGTGGCGAATATCCTTCAACAATATCCGGATACTAATATTCGAGTAGCTGGTCACACTGATCAATCTGGATCCGAAGCTCATAATCAGCAACTTTCCGAACGTCGTGCTATGTCGGTGAAAAATGCTCTTATGCAGAGAGGAGTGGCAGATTACCGTATTCAAACTATTGGACTCGGCGAATCTATGCCCATTTCATCAGAACCGGCCATCAATCGGCGAGTGGAAATTCGGATTACCCCAATCGAAAATCAACAGGGTTAGATCAAATCCGTATAATTAAAAAAGCACTAAGCATAAAAAACAAGGCTCGGGGAATAATTTCCTTGAGCCCTTTTTATTTTGAAATATTTGACATTATCTGTGCGTAGTATATTATACCTATGGGGGAGGTATAATAAATTTAAAAAATTAAAATTATGGAAAATAGTAAAGAAACAATAACGGCCTTAAAAAAGGCGCATAGTCATTTGGGGAATGTTATTAAAATGGCAGAGAATAAAGAATATTGCATTAATATCTTACAACAAAATCTTGCAGTGATTGGGCTTTTAAAATCAGCCAATTCTAAAATTTTAGAAGGACATCTGAATAGTTGTTTTAAAAGTGCAATGCAAGGCACGAATGAAATCCGAAAAAAAGAAATGATTGAAGAAATTTTGACGATTAATAAATTGAGTAAGTAATTATTCATAAAAATCAAATGAATAAAAAAATATACATCAAAGGCATGCACTGCGTGGCGTGCGAGAAAATTTTAGAAGACGAACTATCGAATATTCCTTTTGTGAAGGAAGTTGCGGCCGACAGAAAAAAAGGTGAAGTGGATTTGCTTTTTGAAAATGGCGAGCCGAGCAGTTTGGCGATAAAAGAAATAGTGGAAAAAGTCGGCTATGAATTTTCAGAAAAGCCTTGGAGTGAAAATGTTACGCCAACTATAAAAAAGATGGCCTGGAAAGAATGGATTATTTCCGGAGTGATTGTTTTTGTGATTTTAAAACTTTTTTTGATTTTTCAGGATTCCGGTTTTGTTCCTCAAATAGACGAGTCTAATATTAGTCTTGGAGTTAGTTTTTTGGTCGGTTTAGTGGCTTCATTATCATCATGCTTGGTAGTTGTTGGATCGGTAATTATTGCTTTTTCAGAAAAATATAAAGTTGAAGGCTCTGGCGCATTTCAAAATTCAATTAAACCGAATCTATTTTTTCATGCTGGAAGATTGTCAACATTTTTCATTCTAGGCGGTCTTCTCGGTTTCTTGGGCGGAGAGATAAATATTAGTGGAAGCTTAATGTCGGTTTATACTATTTTAATTGCTGGAATTATGTTTCTCTTGGGACTTAATATTTTAGGACTCCTTCCGTCCGTCTCTGATTTTGGGATAGCTATGCCAAAGAAGTTTTCTAAAAATTGGTCAAAAATTAAGCAGTCCAATCACAAGAGCGCTCCATTTGTTTTGGGAGCTTTAAGTTTTTTTCTACCCTGCGGATTCACTCAGAGCATGCAAATCCTAGCTCTTATCTCGGGAAGTTTTTGGACTGGTGCAATGAGTTTGTTTCTTTTTGCTCTAGGGACTGTGCCGGTACTTTTGATAATTGGAGTAACTGCTTCTTGGACGAATAGCAGGAAAATCGGAATTTTCAAAAAAGTGGCAGGAATTTTGATTTTAGTATTTGCATTTTTTACTTTAAATTCTGGGCTGGCTCTTTTTGGTGTAAAAACAAATGTAATTGAAAGTAATAAAAAGCAAGAAATTGAAAAAAATATTAATGATACGGCTGGCAAAAATGAGCAAGTTGCTCGGATGAGCATCACTTCTCGTGGCTTTGAACCGAGTATCATTAAAATCAAAAAAAATGTTCCGGTGAAATGGATAATTGATGGCGCTGGCGTTACCGGCTGTACGAATAAAATAATTATCCCAAGTCTTAATATTTCCAAAGGTATTTCTAAGGGAGAAAATGTGATTACTTTCACTCCGGAAAAGACAGGCGAAATTCCTTTTAGCTGTTGGATGGGAATGGTGAGAGGAAAATTTATTGTCGAATAAATATTAAAAAAATTATATGAATAAGAAAAAAATAATCCTAGAGATATCCGGCATGACTTGCACCAGTTGTGCGCTCAACAATGAAAAGGAGCTCTTGAAATCAAGTGGAATAGTTTCTGCTAATGTTAATTTTGCTTCCAAGAAAGCGCAAATTGAATATGACGCTGATATTCTAAATAAAAAACAAGTTGAAAAAATAATTCAGGATAATGGTTATAATATTGTTCATAAGATGAATCATGACATGAATCATGCCGCGCATAGCGACAACAATGAGTTGAGTGATTTTGCGGGGGCGGGAATTTTGAGCATACCTTTGATTTTGGAAATGTTTGTGAAAATTAGATCCGGAATAATGTTATGGGACTTTGACTTGGTGATGTGGGCGCATCTTATCCTCGCTACTATCGTGGTGTTTTATTTTGGTAGGCGTTTTCATCTGATGACCCTTAAGCAATTGAAAAAAGTTAAGGCTAATATGGACACACTAGTTTCACTTGGAACATTGGCGGCATATTTTTTTAGCTTGTGGGCTATTTTTCAAAAACAAGAAGGCTATTTGGAGTCAGCAGTTGCAATTATCACGCTTATTCTTTTAGGAAAATATTTTGAAGCCAAGAGTATGCAAAAAACCGGTGAAGCAATGCGCCAGCTTATGGAATTGGGTGCAAAAAAAGCGCATATCATTATTGAAGGGCGTGAGCAGGAAATTGATGTGGAGAATTTAAAAATAGGAGACGTTGTAATTGTAAGGCCGGGTGAAAAAATTCCCTTAGACGGATATATCGTGGAAGGTGAATCGGCTATTGATGAATCGATGCTCACAGGAGAGTCAATGCTTGTTGAGAAGAAAGTCGATGATTATGTTTTTGGATCAATGCTTAATCAAGACGGAATAATTAAGGTGCGTGTGGAAAAAACGGGAGAGGGGACAGTTTTGGCACAAATCATTCGGACCGTGGAGGAGGCGCAAAATTCTAAAGCACCGATTCAAAAATTGGTCGATAAAACGGCTAGAATTTTTGTGCCAGCAGTTTTGTTTTTAGCAGTTGCGACTTTCCTTGGCTGGTTTCTTTTAACTCAAGATAGTGCGAGGGCAATTATTTATGCCGTTTCCGTTCTTGTAATTGCTTGTCCTTGTGCTCTTGGATTGGCAACTCCGACCGCTATTATGGCAGGAACCGGTCTTGGTGCTAAGCGGGGAATATTATTTAAAAACAGTGAAGGCTTTGAACGTATAAAAAATATTTCAATGGTTATTTTTGATAAAACCGGAACGCTCACCAAAGGAAAACCGGCCGTTATTAAAGTGCTTAAAAATCCGAAAGAAAATATAACAGAAAAAGAATTGCTTAGTCTCGCCTATGGCTTAGCTGTAAATTCCCAACATCCTTATTCAAGAGCTATTGTTAGTTATGTTAATAACGAATCAAAACTGCTAACTGATGAGTCAGCGCGTAACATTTTGGGCAGTCAAAAAATAGAAAAAATTAAAGAGTATAAGGGTAAAGGGATTTCTGGAGTTGATATTCAAAATAGAAAAATTTATTTAGGCAATAAAAAAATAATAGAACAAGAAGGCTTGGAAAATTTATGGGCGGAAGAATTGGAATTGGAAGCGGAGAATAATGCAGGAGCGCTTTTGTTTGTTGGGAGAGGCGATGCAGTCTTGGGTGCATTTTTGGTGGCTGATGAAATTCGCGATGAGGCAAAGGACGTTGCCACAAAATTAAAAAAAATGAACTTGAAGGTCGTGATGATTTCCGGAGATAGAAATATTGTGGCAAATTCTGTGGCAAATAAAATTGGAATAACTTCTGTAATTTCTGATGCTTTGCCTCACGAAAAACTAGAAGCGATTAAAAATTTTCAAGCTCAAGGGGAAAAGGTTATTTTTGTGGGAGATGGGATTAATGATGCGCCAAGTCTGATCCAGGCTGATTTGGGAATTGCTATGGGTAGCGCTATGGATATTGCCAAAGAAGCTGGTCAGATTGTGATGTTGGAAAATAATCTGAAAAAAGTTCTAGATGCGATTACGATTTCTCGAAAAACTTTTCTTACTATTCGTCAAAATTTATTTTGGGCTTTTTTCTATAACATGGTAGCGATTCCGCTGGCGATGTTTGGCTTTCTCAGTCCGGCGATTGCTGCAGGAGCAATGTCGTTTAGTTCGATTTCTGTTGTTTTGAATAGTTTGCGTAATTCGAGATAGGTGCTAAAAAAGAGAGCGCACATTGTTAGGTAGATTTGAATTTTTTTATAGATTATGCTAGCTTGAATTTAGGATTTATGAAAAAATTCATCAAGCTAGCGCGGCTAACAATTCGAATGATAATTGTAATTTATAAATAAAATTAAATTTATGAAAAAATTAGCTATCCTAGGAAGTACGGGAAATGTGGGGACGCAGGTCTTGGATGTAGTCGATAAATATCCGGACAAGTTTGAGATTATTGCGCTGGGAGCTAATGGTAATGTTGAATTATTGAAACAACAAATAGAAAAATATAAGCCATTATTTGTTGGCGTGGCTAATGAGGAAAAAGCGAAAGAATTGGAGGGACAGATTAATGTTCCTATTTTTTTTGGTGAGGATGCTAATATTCAAATTGCAAAACTAGAAGAGTATGACACGCTGGTGAATTGTGTCGTGAGTTTGGCTGGTATCGAAGCGACTTTAATAGCGATAGAAAAAAAGAAAATTGTTGCGTTGGCAAACAAGGAAACGCTTGTGTCAGCGGGAGAAATTGTGATGAGAAAAGCTAAAGAAAATGGCGTGAAAATTATGCCGATTGACTCTGAGCATAGTGCGCTTTTCCAATGCTTAAATGGGGAAGATATTAAAACAGTTCATCAATTAGTGATTACTTGTTCGGGTGGAGCGCTTCGTGACAAGACCAAAGAAGAAATTGAAAATGCTAGTGTGGAAGATGCATTGGGTCATAAAACATGGAGTATGGGAAAAAAGATCACGATTGATTCAGCGACACTTATGAATAAAGGTTTTGAAGTGATTGAGGCGATGTGGCTTTATGACATGCCGATTGAAAAAATAAAAGTGGTGATTCATCCAGAAAGTATTATCCATTCAATGGTGGAATATTCCGATGCTAGTATCATTGCGCAACTTTCTGATCCAGATATGCGACTGCCAATTCAGTATGCTCTTTCTTATCCAGAGCGTTGGGATGCACCAATCAAGCGCTTTGATTTTTCAAAAAATTTAACTTTTAAGGAACCGGATCTCGAAAGATTTCCTTGTCTCAGTTTGGCTTTTTGGGCAGCTAAGGAACTTGGGACGCTTCCAGCAGTGATGAATGCAACGAATGATTTTATGGTGGGAAAATTTTTAGATGGAGAATGTAAGATTTTGGATATATATGAAACAATCAAAAATGTGATGGAAAATCATAAGAATGTTAAAAATCCAAAATTAGAAGATATTAAAAATGCAATTAACTGGGCGAGAGAAGAAGCGGAAAAAATTTTTAATTCTAAAAAATAGATTATGAACATTGTAATTGTTCTCGCTTCAGGAATGGGAAAAAGAATGGGCGCCGGAAAAAACAAGACCTTGCTTGAGCTTGGGAAAAAACCATTGATTTTTTATGCTTTGGAAAAATTTGAAAAATCAAGCTCAATCGACAAAATTATTCTAGTAGTCAAAGAAGATGAAAAGAAAATATTTCAAAAAATAGTAGAAAGATATAGCTTTCAAAAAATTGAGGCAATAATTTCTGGTGGAAAAGAACGACAAGACAGTGGGTATAATGGTGTGAATTTTGTGAGGGAAAATTTCAAAAAAATGGAAAAAGATTCAGTTTTAGTTTTTCATAATGGCGCTAATCCATTTGTTTTGGAGGATGAAATTAGAGAGGTCATTTTTAATGCGAAAAAGATTGGCGCTTCAGTTGTGGCCCATAAAACCAAGGACACTATTCGCCAAGTAGACAAAAATGGAAAATCTTTGGGTGTGATTGATCGAAGTAATCTTTGGAATATGCAAACTCCACAAGCGATAAAATTTTCTTTGGCGGTTAAAGCCTTTGAGAAAGCTAGAGAGGATAATTTTCTAGGCACAGACGATGTATCGCTCGTGGAAAGATTAGGCAAAAAAGTGAAAGTAATTCAGGCCTCGGAAAATAATTTTAAAATAACCACGCCGATTGATTTGGAATTGGCGAGGATAATTTTAAAGAATAAGAAATAAAAAGAATGAAATTATGAAAAAAGATAATCAAGAAATAATCATAAAAATAGAAAAAATTAAAAGAGAATATTTAACTCAAATTTCTAAATTGAAAAGCGAGCAAAATGAAATAATCAATGAATTTATTCAAAGGCTGGAAGAAAAAAAGAAAGAAAATATTTTGAAAAAAATTAAACAATAAAAAATATGGCGGAACCTAATATTGAAAATACGTTACCGAAAGAAAATAAATCGGAAGAATTACTTTTAGAAAATTTGGAAATTTCAAATAGCCCAGAGGAATTTTCCAAGAAAGCTGTTTTGGAAATGGAAGAAGCTGGAAATGATTTGGAAGAATCAGGTGCAAATGCTTTGAAAAAAGCAAACAGTACAATTGGTTTGGAAATTGAGGATGTTGGAAAAATAGAAACTGATTTGGAGATCGGTGGAAAATTTTCAAAAATTAGAGAAAAAGCTAGAAAACTTTTAGAAAAAGCCAAAATGGCAATAGCGGAGGCAATGAAATTAGAAGAGAATGATAATGGTGGAAAAAATGAGATAGATGAAAAACAAAATGAAACAATTTATGAAAAATATGAGCCAGTGATGAAGCTTTTAGCGGAGGCAGTATATCGATGCAAAGATGGTGAGTTTGATTTTTTTGGAGGACAGATGAATTCAGAATACAATAAAGATATAAAATTAAAAGAATATTTAGAAAGAGAAGCAAATAGAAAAGAAGATTTTGAAAATCGTATGATTCCTGGACTAGCTTTGTATAAGAAATACAAAAAGGAAAAATCAAGAGAAAATTCGGAAGGACGGGGTTTTTTGCCTTATGGAGAAGCGGATAATTTTTTGACTTATTTGGGGAACTATATTGCGGATGATATGCGAATGTACCTGGTTGTTAATAAGGAAAAAATTGAAATTGATGAAGAAAAATCAAAACAACAATTACAACAGGAAATTTTTGATCGGGTTATGCAGGATGCTGTGAATAGATTTGATGGACATTTTCCGGAAAAGAAAGTTTTTGAGGGGGTTATTGAAGAAATGTTTTTGCGAGACATTTTTTTGCTTGCTGAAAAACTAAGTTTTTCTCCTAAAAATGAAGAAATAATTAAAAATTTAACTTCAGCTGTAGTGACTATTGTGAATAATTCAAGTCAAAAAAAGAGCTTAGTGGATCATATCAGTGCTCCTTTAGAAGCGATAAAAAATTCAAAACTACGCGAAAAATTTGGCAAAAAAAGTCTTCTTGAGGATACTTACAAAAAAGAAGAAAGGATTATAAAATTAAAACAATTTATTTTTTCCACGAATGTTTTGGGGGGCCTTCAAGACAAAAACCCTTTTCTCACAGAATCATTAGTCACGGATGATTTCTTGGAATATGTTGAAAAGAATACGGATATTTTAACTAATTCTAGCTATCAGTTTCAGAAAAAGGAATATTTAGAAAAGATTAGAAAAGATTGGCAGAAAAAACTATTGGAAGCTCTTCCTTTTGATGATAAAGAAGAAATGGAACTTTTAAAAATAAAAACTTCGCAAAAAAATGATAAGAGTGAGAAGGGGGTTACTTTAAGGAAAATACTCGATGCTATGTTAAATGCGGATGATCCAAAGGAGGTTGGGTTTGAATATTATTTGTCATGTTGCAGTATTGATGATAGTATAAAATTTAAACAAAGTCTTTCTTTATCAGAACAAGCTGTTCAGAGAGTTGTCAAAAATTTTTTTATTGATGATATTTTAGAAGATCGCGCTGATCATGCAAAAGAAATTAAGGAAAAATTTTCCATGCCGGAAGGAATTTTTGAAGAAGCTGCTCCGGATTTTCCAGATGGAGCTACAATTAAAGACATCATTAAAATAAAAGAAATTCCTAATATCGGCAAGTATATTGCTTTATCCCTGCGTAATTTAAAGAATTTTTCTTTCAGTAGAGATATTGAGCCGATTATGAACGCTCAGGGAGGCGCGGCGCATTTGTATTTTGATTCAATAAAAAAGATTCCAGATTATAAAAATTTAACATCGGAAGATGTGAAATGCATTACGCTTATTGGAAAGAAATATGGCACACAAGCTAGGAATATTTTGGATAATGTTTTGTCTAAAGTCGGGGTGGGGAATATTGGGCGGGAAAAAGAAATTATTGAAGAGTATTTGTCAGAAATCAATATTGCCCATTTCGATATTTATTCTCAATATAAGAAAAATAAAACGGAAAATAATTTGGAAGGAATGAAGGAATTGAAAGATATGATAAGCAAGACACAAGACAAGATTTACAAAGGAAAAATTAAAAAAAGTGATTTTAAGAATAGTTTGTATTCGGCAATTTCATATTATACTTTTCCTCCGGCGTCTGGGTTGACAGCAGACCAATATGATCAGCTCAACAAAAATCGGCCGGACAGGCGAAATGATGTGCCAAAAAGTTTGGAAGAATTGCAATACCAAAAAATCGAAGTTTCTACCGGCAAATATAATTTAGGCGAAGGAGAAGAATTGGATTTGAAAGAATGGGTAGCGCTGGGAGAGGCGATCAAAAAAGTAAATGCTGAATTTGAAAAAGAAGATAAGGTGAAACTAAATGAAGTAGAAATTGCCGAAAGATTGATAGAGATATATAAAAATAAAAGTTCTGAAAAAGATGAGGACAAAGAATATTTATTTGAAAGTATGTATCGCTATCATCTTGCGCGCGGTGGCGGAAAACTCGAAAGCGGATTTGAAATTAGTATTGAGGGGCTTATGAAATATAAGGAATTTATTGGTGAGAGAATCAAAAATGATCTAATTAAGGATTGTTTCAAGAAATGGCGAGAAACGCACGAAAAAGAGTTTGAAGAATTAAAAAATGATGCGCTCAATAGATTGAGAAGCAGCCAATCTCAGAATTTCGCCAAAGTGAATAACATGCTTAATGCTATTAAAAAACAAGATGATCCAGTTAAAAAAGAAAAAGTCATTGGCAATTTGGATGAATTTCTGAAAGATTTCGGGATGAGCTATGGAATAATAAAAGACATGGATGTTGATAAAATTAAAAATGAGGTTGGGGCTACTATTGTAGAATATGAAGGTAGTTTAACTGAAGAAGACTATCGATCTGAAGAGTATTATAATTCCAAAGCATTTTTGAAAGCCTTTGACGAATTTTCTGCCAAGCATGACAGTGATCAGCTGGTTTATCAAAAAATCAGTTCTGATTTAATTTCCGATATTAACAAAAAAATGAGAAAAGAGGTGGATAAATTCAAATTCGAAGAGCAATCAGGACAAGCCGAAAAAAGAGAGCTAGAATTTGTCATTTCTAAGAAAAAAGAACACGGAGTGGCGGGTCATAATATGGGAGTTTGTGTGGCTTCGGACGAAAAACTTTGGAACGATCCCCAATTTATGAATTGCATAATATTTGATTCAAAAACCAAAAAAGCTATGGGTGGAATGCACTTTTTCATTCGAGAAAATAATCTATGCTTACCCGGAATTAATCCCTCGCTGGATATTTTGGGTCAAGTGAAAAATGAGGAATTGTTTGATAGGATGATAGAGTATGCTAGAGAGGTGAAGGAAAAAATGGGGTTGGAAAAAATATTAATACCACGTCGTCCTAATAATGATGATCTTGATCGTTTCAATCCTGTAATAGCATCTAATCGTTTTCAAATCCAAGAAATAATTCAAAAAAAATCTTATGGGAAATATAGTTTAAAAAAAGAAGTGAGATTTTCTTATAGTCCTTATGAATATTCTTTTCAGCAGTGTTTTGAGGTGTAACTAGTGGTATAATTAAGCAAGGAAAACTATAAAATTTAATTATTTAGAAACTTATGTTTAAAATAGGTTTTGGACAAGATTCGCATCGGTTTTCGGATGATGCGAATAAAAAATTGGTTTTGGGTGGAATCAAGATTGAAGGAGAAAAAGGATTGAAATCTAATTCTGATGGCGATCCGATTTTGCACGCTATTTGCGCGTCCATTGAACAAGCTTTGGGAAGAGTCAATTTTTCCGTGTATGCTGATGAAATGTGCGGTCAGGGAATAACTGATAGCGCGGAGTATTTGAAAGTGGCGCTTTCTCATATGAAAGAAGATGGGTATGATATAAATAATCTGGGAATTTCTATTGAAACGAAAACTCCAAAAATATTGCCAATTGAAGAGCGAATGAAAAATAGATTGGTGGAGCTTTTAGAAATTGAAAAATCACGAATCGGAATTAATGCCACGAGCGGAGATGGTTTGACAGCGTTTGGTCGAGGAGAAGGAATTCAAGTTTTTGTAATTATTAGTCTAATTAAAAATGAAGAAAATTAAAGCAATTTCACCGGCTAAGATAAATCTGACTTTGGAAATTATCAAAAAATTGCCCAGTGGTTTTCATGGTCTGCGTTCGGTGATGGTCAAAGCCGAAAATCTTTATGATGAAATCGAGATTATTTTTGATGAAAAAAAAGATGGCATCAAAATATTTTGTGACGATAAGAGCATCCCAACGGATGAAAAGAATATTTGCTGGAAAATAGCAGAAAAATTTTTTGAGCTGACAAAAAAGAAAGTTGGAATTTTGATTAAAATTAAAAAAAGAATTCCGGCTTTGGCGGGATTGGGTGGAGGGAGTTCTAACGGAGCGAGTGTTCTTTTGGCACTTAATGACTATTTTGAAAATAGTTTGAATTTTAATAAGCTGGTTGCACTGGCGGCGCAGATTGGGAAAGACATTCCATTTTTTTTGCAAAAAGAAAATTGTGCTTATGTGAGTGGAGCGGGAGAAAAATTGAAACCGATTAAAAATTTTCCAAAACTGAATTTTCTACTGGTTAATCCTAAGGGCGAGATTGGCACCGGTTGGGCCTATGGTGAGTTGGATAGGCGGATGTGGTTTATGGAAAACAAGAAGAGAAGAGATATTTCTCGGAGGTTAATCAAGAATTCTTCAAGCTTGGAAATAATGTCTAATTGGCTGTATAATGATTTTGAGATCGTGGCTGAGGAAAAGTTCCCGATTATCAAGGAAATCAAAAATGGTTTGATTTCTTTTGGCGCGCTGGGCGCTTCGATCACAGGCAAGGGTCCGACAGTTTTTGGAATTTTCAAAACCAAAAAAGAAGCCTTGAAAGTCAAAGATATTTTCAAGAAAAAATACCCGGAATTTTTTGTGGAGATTGGGTAGAAATAATATTATGAAAAAAACTTTCACAATCGGAGCGTTTGCGATAATATTAGATGAAGAAAAAAAAGTTCTTTTGTGTCATCGGCGCGATTATGACCTTTGGAATTTGCCTGGCGGAGGTGTGGAGGCTGGTGAAGCGCCTTGGGAATGTGCAGTTAGGGAAGTAAAAGAAGAAGTTGGTTTGGATGTAGAAATAGATTATTTAGCTGGGATTTATAGTAAGAATAATTCTGATATAGTATTTTCTTTTGTGTGCAAGATCGTTGGTGGCAAAATAAAAAAGACAAGTGAGGCTGATAAAATTGAATATTTTTCTTTAAAAGATATTCCTAAAAATACTTCGCCAAAACAAGTGGAAAGAATAAATGATGCTTTAAATCAAAAAAATAAAAAGCTCATAATGAAAACTCAAATTGGTCCGTCATCTATTGATTTAGTAAAGCAAGGAAAATTATAATCAATTTAATTTTAGAGTTATGAAAAAATATATTTCAAAAGTTGTCAAAGTCGGTCCGTATAAATTGGGTGGAGACAATCCGGTGCGAGTTCAGTCAATGTGTAATACTGATACGCGTGATGTTAAGGCAACAGTCAAGCAGATTTTAGCTTTGGAAAAAATTGGCTGTGAGATTGTGCGTGTGGCAGTGCCGGATATGACAGCGGCAAAGGTTTTGGGCGAGATAAAAAAACAAATTCATATTCCGCTAGTAGCAGATATTCATTTTGATTATCAATTAGCGCTAGAGGCTGTTGCGCAGGGAGTTGATAAAGTTCGAATTAATCCGGGCAATATTGGCTCTGATGAAAAAGTGAAAGCGGTTGTGATGGCGTGTAAAAAGAAAAAAATTCCAATTAGAATTGGAATTAATGGGGGATCACTGGAAAAAGATATTTTGAAAAAATATAAAGACAAAGTGACAGCTAGAGGAATGGTGGAATCGGCGATGCGTCATATTAAAATTTTGGAACGTCACAATTTTAAGGATATTCTGATTTCACTCAAAGCTTCTGATATTGAAAGAACAGTTGAGGCATATCGTTTGCTTTCCAAGAAAGTTAAATATCCATTACACATTGGGGTGACAGAAGCGGGCACAATTTTTCGTGGCACGATTATGTCTTCAATTGGACTTGGAATTTTACTCTACGAAGGAATTGGAGCCACTCTTCGGGTGTCACTCACTGCTGATCCGTTGGATGAAATTGATGTGGCTTGGGAAATTTTAAAATCATTGAAGTTACGAAAAAGAGGAGTGACAGTGACGAGTTGTCCAACTTGCGGAAGGACGCAAATTAGTCTAATTAATTTAGCCAAGAAAGTAGAAGAGGCAGTTAAAGGTATGGATAAAGATATTCACATTGCAGTGATGGGTTGTGTGGTTAATGGTCCTGGTGAAGCGCGTGAAGCGGATATCGGAGTGGCTGGTGGAAAAGGCATGGGCGCAATTTTTGCTAAAGGTAAGGTGATAAAATCAGTCAAAGAAGATCAAATTCTTTCCGCACTTTTGGAGGAAATTGAGAAGATAAAATAAATTTTAAGTTATATGGATATATGCAAATAATAATTGCTAAAAATGCCGGGTTTTGTTTTGGAGTGAAAAGAGCCGTTGATATTGTAGAAAAAGCTCTTGAGCAAGGAGAAACTGTTTATTGCTTAGGATCGCTGATTCATAATCATCAAGTCATTGAAAGATTAGAGAAAAAAGGCTTAGTAACTGTTAAAAAAATAGAAGATATTCCGGCTGGTAGTAAATTTATAGTTCGTAGTCATGGCATTGCCCCAGAAATAGTGGAAAAAATTAAAGCTAACGGGGTAGATATTTTAGATGCAACATGTCCGTTTGTGAGGCGCGCTCAAATGGTGGCGAGAAAATTTTATGAGGATGATTGTGATGTAGTAATTTGTGGTGATCCAAATCATGCCGAAGTGCTAGGGATTAATGCTTGGGCTGGTAATTCAGCAATGATGATTCATAATGCGGCTGAAGCTAAAGGTTTAAAATTTAAAAAAACAGTTGGCATTCTTAGTCAAACAACCCAAAAAATAGATCTCTTAAAAAATACGGTAGCTAATTTATTAGAAAAGAATAAAAAATTAATTATTGAAAATACAATCTGTTTGGATAGCTCGACGAAACAAGCGGAGATTTCTGCCTTAGCCAAAGAGGTGGATGTGATGATTGTGATTGGAGGAAGAGACTCAAGCAATACTGGAAAGTTAGTGCAACTAAGCGAGGAGCAAAAAATTCCAACTTATCATATAGAAACGGCTAGTGAATTGCAAAGTGAATGGTTTTCGAATGCTGAAAAAATCGGTATTGCGGCAGGCGCATCAACAGCAAAATTTTTAATTGACGATGTAGTGGACAAAATTAATGTTTTGTGCTAGATTGGGGTTTAAGTATAATAGGTATTTTCATGAAAAAAGAAATCGTTTTCCCGATTCGGATTAATAAATATTTGGCCTATAATAATTTTTGCACGCGAAGAGAGGCGGATGAAATTATTAAGTCGGGTCGAGTCAAAATTAATAATCGGTTGGCTGTTTTGGGTGATAAAGTTCAAGATGGGGATGATGTTAAAATTGATAAAAATATTCGTCGAAATAAGGAATTAATCTACCTGGCTTTCAATAAGCCTCGTGGCATTGTTACTCATAGTCCGCAAGCAGGTGAAAAAAGCATTGAAGATATTGTAAAATTTCCTCAAAAAGTTTTTCCTATTGGACGTTTAGATAAAGATTCTCATGGCTTAATTATTCTGACTAACGATGGTCGCATTACTGATCGCATGCTTAATCCTGATCATTATCATGAAAAAGAATATCTTGTTACTGTCGATAGAAAAATGAGCCCAGCCTTCATCAAGCAAATGACCGACGGAGTGATTTTAGATGATGGATATAAAACTAGAAGTGCGATAGTGAGAAAAATAGACGATCTGACTTTTTCCATAATTTTAACCGAAGGCAAAAAAAGACAAATTCGGCGAATGTGTGAAAGATTAGAACGGACGGTTCAGGATCTCAAGCGCGTAAGAATTATGAATGTCGAACTTGGTAATTTAAAATCAAGAGAGTCTCGTAAGATTGAAGGTCTAGAGCTTGAAAATTTATTAAAGAGTATTGGAATTGATAGAGCTAGCATTTAGGCTTAAATAAGGTAAGTATTGGGTGCGATATTTTTTCATATTTTTTAGGTAATTATTTTTTGACAAAATAATAAAAAATTCGTATAATAAAAACGAAAAGTAAGAGCGTGGCAATAGGGGTGGTCGATCTTCCGAAGCACTTTTACTTTATAAGAATTAATCTTTAATCTAGAAATACTAAAATGACTACAATTCAAGTTAGTGACGTAGAATTTGTGGAGTATGTTGTGAAGCAAATTGTTAATCATCCTGATGATGTTAAGGTGGAAAGAAAAATCGACGAAATGGGCGTGCTCATTACGCTTGATGTTAATCCAGAAGATATGGGAATGATTATTGGAAGAGAGGGTGCAACTGCTAAAGCTCTTCGCACATTGCTTCGTGTAATTGGTGCTAGAAACAATGCCAGAGTTAATCTTAAGATTAACGAACCAGAAGGATCTGAGCGAAAACCAAGAGAAGACAGGGAGCCAAGAGAAGAAAGAAAGAGTATTGATGAAGTTGTTGGCGATATGTCAATCTAGTCTATATAAATAGAATTTATGAAAAAGGCTGATTGCGGTTAGCCTTTTTTGTTTTGTTTTGCTATTATTGTATATATGCAATTCAACATAGTTACAATTTTCCCAGCTATTTTTGATGCCTACTTCAGGGAGTCGATTATTAAACGTGCTTTAGAAAAAAAAATAATCAAAATTGATATTCATAATCTGCGTGATTATTCGACTGATAGACATCAAAAAGTGGATGATACGCCCTATGGCGGTGGCGCAGGAATGGTGCTTCAAGTTGAGCCGATTTTTAATTGCATCAAATCAATTAAGAATAAAACAAAAAAAACCAGAATTATCTTGTTTTCTGCTAAAGGCAGAAGGTATACTCAGAATACGGCAAGAAGGCTCGCTAGATATGAAAATTTGATTTTTATTTGTGGACGCTATGAAGGCGTGGATGAACGAGTGGCGGAATATATTGCTGATGAAGAAATTTCAATTGGTGACTATGTTCTTACTGGCGGAGAGCTACCGGCAATGATTTTAGTTGATTCTGTGACGCGACTTTTACCAGGAGTTCTAGGAAATGAGGAGAGTGCTAAGTATGAATCTCACAGTTCTCCTGGTTATAAAGAATATCCGCAATATTCCAAGCCACAAGAGTTCAACGGTTGGAATGTTCCAGATGTTTTGCTTAGCGGAAATCATAATGAAATTGAGAAATGGCGTTCAAAAATTTCTGATAAAAAATTAAAAAAATAACTAAAAAATGCAAGAAAAAAAAGTAATCGATAAAAACTTATTATTCATCATTATTCTTTTGGTTGCTTTTGGATTGGCAATGATTGCTTCAGCGGGAATAGCTTATTCACGCAGTCGTTTTGGTGATTCTTATTATTTCTTTAAACATCAATTGATTTATGGTGTTTTGCCTGGATTTTTAATTATGTATATTGCACAAAAAATTAATTATACTTTTTGGAAAAAAATGTCTTTACCATTTTTTGTGGCCAGTATTTTTTGTTTGATTTTAGTTTTCATTCCTGGTATTGGTTCAAAAGTCTATGGTGCCAGTCGATGGTTGCAGTTAGGACCATTTTCCTTTCAGCCATCAGAAATGCTTAAATTATCAATTATTTTTTATCTAGCAGCTTGGTTTGAAAGTCGTGCTGAAAAAGTCAAAGATTTCTATGAGGGACTCTTACCGTTTTTAATGGTGGTGGGTGTTGTCAGTTTCTTGTTAGAAAAACAACCAGACATGGGAACTCTAGGTGTGATCATATTTATCACTATGTCTATTTTTTTTATTTCTGGCGCGAGGTTGGCGCATATAATTTCAATTGCTGTCGCTGGTTTTTCCGCATTAGCCTTGCTTATTAAATTTGAATCATATCGTATGGATCGTTTTTTAGTTTTCCTTCATCCGGAAATTGATCCGCGTGGTATCGGATATCAAATCAACCAAGCACTTTTAGCAATTGGATCAGGCGGAATTTTTGGTGTTGGTCTTGGTCATAGTATGCAAAAATTCAATTATTTGCCAGAGCCTGTTGGGGATTCAATTTTTGCCATAATTGGCGAAGAGCTGGGAATGATTGGTTGCGTTGTGTTAGTTTCATTTTTTCTTTATTTTGCTATAACAGGATTTCGTATTGCTAAAAATGCACCAGATAAATTTTCTGAATTAGTGGCGGTTGGTATCACTTCATGGATTATTTTTCAGGCCTTCATTAATATTTCTGCAATTTCGGGTTTAATTCCACTTACTGGAATTCCTCTGCCATTTATTAGTTATGGCGGAACATCTCTCGTTTTTCTTCTGGCTGGCATTGGGGTACTGCTTAATATCTCAAAATATAGTAAGATATAATTAGAATAGTTTTATAATTAATCAACTTAAGTTAAATTTATGCGAATAGTACTTACAGGCGGAGGAACGGGTGGGCATATCATGCCATTAATTTCTGTGGCAAGAAAAATTAAAGAACGACTTCCTGATGCAGAGTTTCTTTTTATTGGGCCAAAAGGTAAGTTAGAAGATGATATCATGGGCAGAGAAAATATTCCAATTAAAAATATTCCAGTAGGAAAATTACGACGTTATTTTTCTTTTCACAATATGTTTGACTTCTTTAGAGTTCCTTGTGGGATCATTAAGTCTTTGTGGCTACTTTTTGTTTATATGCCAGATGCTATTTTTTCTAAGGGCGGGTATGCATCTTTTCCGGTGGTGATAGCTGGTTGGTTATATCGCATACCAGTCTTAACTCATGAATCCGATTCTAATCCGGGACTGGCTAATTCGATGATCGGAAAATTTTCTAAGCGTGTCGCAGTGGCTTATTTGGAAGCAGAAAAATATTTTCCAGTGGGGCAAGTTGTTTTGACGGGTAATCCTTTGCGTGATGATATTAATAAAGGCGATGCGCAAAAGGCACGTCAAATTTTTGGCTTAACGGAATCAAAAAAAACGATTTTTATTTGGGGAGGATCACAGGGAGCTAAAAGCATTAATGATCGAATTCTACATATTTTGCCACAGCTTATGCGTAAATATCAAATTATTCATCAGGTTGGCGAGGCTAATTTTGAAGAAGTTAGACGTAGGGCGGGTGAATTAGGTTTTAAATCAGGGCATGATGGTTTCCATATCGTTCCTTTTCTGAAAGAAGAACTCATAGATATATTAGCAGCAGCAGATTTGATTATTTCACGAGCAGGAGCAAATTCTATTTCTGAAATTGCTGCTAACGGAAAACCATCAATTATTATTCCGATTGAAAAATCAGCTAATGATCATCAAAGAATGAACGCTTATTCTCTAGCTCGGGTTGGGGGATGTGTTGTGATGGAAGAAAATAATATGGGCGAACATCTTCTTTTGGAAAAGATCGATGAAATTATGGAGGATGATATTCTCAGAAATAAATTGGCTAAAAATATTCAAACATTCTATCATCCGGATGCAGCAGACAAAATTGCGGATGGAATTCTGGGGATGATTAAATAGATTGTAAATAAAGATCAGATAATCAATAATTGTTGAAAATATGTTTGATTTAAAAAAAATCAAAAAAGCTTACGTGATTGGCATCAAAGGTTCTGGCGTGATTGCGGTTGTGGAAATTTTACATGCGATGGGAGTTGAAATTACTGGCTCAGATATATCAGAGAAATTTTTCACTGATGAAATTCTTCAAAGATTGGGCGTAGAATATTTTGAAAAGTTTTCTCCTGAGAATATTCCGGCAGACATTGATCTGGTGATCTACTCTACGGCATACAATGAAAATAATAATGTAGAATTTCAGGAGGCGGAAAGGCGAAACCTAGAAATGATTAGTTATCCAAGAATATTGGCTGAACTTTTTAATCAGAGATATGGAATTGCTGTTTGCGGAACGCACGGAAAAACAACTACCTCTGCTATGCTAGCGCATATCATGAAAGAAATTGGTGTTGATCCAGGTGCGATAATTGGAAGTCGGGTTATTAATTGGGAAGGAAATGCTCTTTCTGGAAAGGGAGAATTCTTTGTGGCGGAAACGGATGAATTTCAAAACAAATTAAAGTTGTATGATCCAAAGGCAGTTATCTTGACGAGTCTTGATTGGGATCATCCAGATACATATCCAACTTTTAATGAATACAAACAAGCTTTTAAGGATTTTGTAGCGCGCATTCCAAAAGTTGGATTTTTGGTCGTTTGGGCAGGTAGTACAGATACTTTAGAAATTTCCAAGTATGCCCATTGTACTGTTTTGACTTATGGTATTTCAGACGAGAGTGATTATAGAATATCGAACATGAAAATAAAGGATTCCGAGTCACATCTTAAAACTCAGATTTTTAATATCGAACATAAAAATATAAATTTGGGCGAGTTCGAAATTAGTTTGGTTGGAAAGCATAATGTTTTAAATGCTTGTGCAGCAATAGTAGTTTGTCATAAATTAAATCTAGATATGGAAAAAGTCAGAAAAGGACTCATTAACTTCAAGGGAACAAAAAGAAGATTTGAATATATTGGGCAGTGTAATGGCGCAATATTGATTGATGATTACGGTCATCATCCGGAAGAGATAAAAGTGACATTAAAAGGAGCACGCGAAATTTATCCGAAAAAAAAGATTATAGCAATTTTTCATCCACATTCATACTCTAGAACAGAGGCATTATTTCAAGAATTTTCGCAATCTTTTGATGATGCTGACGAGGTTATTATTCTAGATATTTATGGTTCAGCCAGGGAAAATTCAGGAAAGGTGAATTCAAAAGAGTTGGTGGAATTAATAAATAAATATAACCATGGTAAGGCGGAGTATGTTTCAACAATTGATGAAGTGGTGGAATTTTTAAAAGGCAAAGTTGGAAAAAACGATGTTGTTATTGCCATTGGTGCTGGGAATGTTTGGGAAGTGGTGGAGAAATTGAGGGAAGTGTGAAATAAATCAAAAACAAAATGCTTAAAAAACAAATCTATAATTTAAGCCCAGAAGAGGTTTTTAAAAAATTTAATTCTTGTCAGGATGGATTAAGTCAAGAAAAGGCAAAGTTTAAATTAAAAGAAATTGGAGAGAATAGAATTGTTAAAAAACATAAGTGGAAATTATTTAAATTAATTTGGGATCAATTTAATAATGCTTTGGTGTGGATTCTTTTAGTGGCAGCCTTCTTAGCTTTGGCTTTTGGTGAATTTCGTGATGCAACTATTATTTCGATTATTATTTTAATTAATGCAACAGTTGGTTTTTTTCAAGAATTTAAAGCCGATCGAGTTTTAGAAAGCATAAAAAAATTGACTACTAATTATGCTTTGGTATATAGGGATGGCGAAAAAAGGCAATTGGATGCTAAGTTAATTATTCCTGGCGATGTTGTTTTTGTTTCTGCTGGTGATAATGTTCCAGCTGACGGATATCTCCTGGAAAGCTATAATTTACGCGTTAATAGCTTTATTTTCACCGGAGAATCTAAGCCAAGAAAAAAGGAGACAAAAATATTAGCTATTAGCAATATTGCTTTTGCTGATATCGATAATATGGTTTTCATGGGAGAAACAGTATCAACTGGTGAAGCAAGATTTGTCGTAACTGGAACAGGAATGAAAACGGAGCTTGGTCGAATTGCACATCTTACCAATGAAGTGGTTGACGAACCAACTCCGTTGCAAAAACAAATGCAGGTCTTAGGTAGGGATGTAGCAGTTCTTTCAATTTTTGTGGGAATCATTGTTTTGATTGCTGGACAATATTTCAAGATGTCACTTTATCAGAATTTTATTTTTGCATTAGCGCTAGCCGTTTCGGTTGTGCCAGAGGGATTGCCAGCGGCAATTTCTGTGGCCTTGTCTTTTGGGATGAAGAAGCTGATTAAGGATAATGTCTTAGCTAAAAAATTAAATGCAGTAGAAACACTAGGTTCAGTTTCTATCATTTGTACAGATAAGACTGGCACCATCACACGCAATGAGTTGACCGTTACAAAGGTAGTGGTAAACAAGGAAATGTTTAATCTGGATGGTGTTGGTTACAATCCAAAGGGTAGTTTCTATCTCAATGCGGAAAAAGTTGATCCAGAAAAAATCGCTAATTTGGAATTGATTTTTCGTATTGGTTCTCTTTGTAATGATGCAAATTTGATTCTGGATGATGGAAAATATAAAATAGTCGGCGATCCAACTGAGGGAGCAATTATTGTAGCAGGAAAAAAATATAATAAATCGGAAAAATTCTATGAAAGAGGAGAGCGTAAAATAACTGAAAATACTTTTTCTTCTGAACGGATGCGAATGAGTGTTGTCTATAAGAATGCAAAAATAAATTCTTATGTCAAGGGTTCTCCTGATGTAATTTTGGATCTTTGTGAATTTATTAAAACAGGAGATGCTATTTTGCCATTAACTGAAAAAGAAAGAGGGGAAATTAAATTGCAATACAATCAAATGTCAAATGATGCGCTTCGAGTTTTAGCTTTTGCTTATCGTGAGTTAGAAGGAGTTAGTAAGACTGAATATTTGCTAGAAGCTGAAAAAAATTTAGTTTGGGTTGGAATGATGGCAATGATTGACCCTCCGCGCACGGATGTTTCGCGAGCAATTGCAGAATGTCGAAACTTAGGTATATCCGTTGTTATGATTACAGGAGACTATGAAGTGACGGCAAGAGCAATTGCTAGAAATGTTGGTCTTTTAGATGATAAAAAAAATGAAGATATTGAAGTAATAATTAATGGAAAAATGCTAGACACCATAAAAGATAGGGGGCTATACCAAAGAATAAAAAAAGGTGCTTGTGTTTTTGCTCGAATTGCACCGGAGCAAAAATTGCGTATCGCAACAGTTTTAAAAAAATATGGTGAGGTGATTGCTATGACAGGAGATGGTGTGAACGATGCCCCAGCACTGAGAAAAGCAGATATTGGTGTGGCAATGGGAATTATTGGTACGGATGTTTCTAAGGAAGCGGCAGATATGATTCTTATGGATGATGATTTTGCGTCAATTGTAAAAGGTATTCGTGAAGGAAGAACGATTTTTCAGAATCTTAAAAAATTTGTGCATTATGTTTTTACCTCGAATGCTAGTGAGCTTTTTACGGTAATTTTTGGAGTTTTATTGCAAATTCCATCTCCAATCTCAGCAGTTCAAATCCTAGCAATTGATTTAGGAACAGATGTCTTTCCTTCTTTTGCGTTGGGTCTTGAGCCTGAAGAGCCAGGAATGGATAAGAAAAGTTTGAATTCTAAGCGAAGTATTATGAGTTTTGAAGGTTTTCGACGTATTATCTATTTAGGTATTATTATGGCAGCTGGTGCAGTGGTTGCATTTCTTTGGTCTATGCTTCGTGGTGGTTGGTATTTTAGCCAAGCTTTTTCTATTGATAGTGTTTTATATCTTAAATCTACCACAGCTGCCTATGCTGTGCTTTCAATGACACAGATGGCGAACCTATTGCAAGCAAGAAGTGAAACACTCTCACCTTTTCGTTTGGGATTTTTTAAAAATAAATACGCGATTTGGTCAATCTTCATATCAGTTTTAATTTTAATTTTATTTATGTATTTGCCTTTTTGTCAAAAATATTTGCACATGTCTCCAATTGATTGGCTTGACTGGTTAGTTGTTTTTGGCTCATTTATAGTGGTATTTTTTTGGGAGGAGGTCAGGAAAAAAGAACATTGAAATGGGTTTTTTGATTTTAAAATATGGTGTATAATAGAATCATAAAAGGGTAAAAAATATGAAAATTTTAATTAGACAAAATGTTCCTCTTGCGCAATTCACTACTTTTCGTATTGGCGGAATGGCGAAATTTTTTTGTGAGATTAAAAATGAGGAAGAAATAGGAGAGGCTTTGAATTATGCTAAAGAAAATGATTTAAAAGTTTTTATTTTAGGTGGTGGGAGTAACTTGCTGATTAGCGATGATGGTTTTGATGGCTTGGTTATTCGAATGCAAAATATGGCGTGTCAGGTTTTAAATGAGAGGATAGAATGCGGGGCAGGTATCAATCTTTCGGAAGTGGTAAGCTTGGCAATAAAAGAATCGCTGGCCGGCTTAGAATGGGCCGCGGGAATTCCTGGAACAATCGGTGGTGCAATTCGTGGAAATGTTGGTGCTCATGGCGGAGAAATCGCAAATAATATAGAGCTGGTTAAGGTAATGGAGGTGGGGGGTGAAATTAAGGAGTATAAAAAAGAAAATTGCGAATTTGGATATCGTAGTAGTATTTTCAAAGAGAAGGGTGATTTAATTATAATTTCAGTTATTTTAAGGTTAGAAAAAGGCCAGGAAGAAGAGATTAAAAAAAAGGTCAAGGAGATCATTGAAAAACGCTCTAAGTCAATTCATCCAAATCCGAAAGAGTCAAGCTCGGGTAGTTTTTTCAAGAATCCAAAGGTGGATGATGGGAAGCTTATTGCTAGGTTTGAAAAAGAGACTGGTCAAAAAACGTGTGACTCAAAAATTCCTGCGGGCTGGTTGATTGATGAGGTTGGTCTTCGTGGTAAAAAAATCGGTCAAGTGATGATTAGTCATGAGCATGCAAATTTTTTAGTTAATTTGGGTGGTGCCAAAGCACAAGATGTTGTAATACTTGCAAGTTTTATTAAAATGAAAGTAAGAGATGAATTGGGTGTTGAGTTAAAAGAAGAGGTTCAATATGTAGGTTTTTAAATAATTAGATGCAGTTAAATTTTAATAATCAAGCTTTAGGAGAAATTTATTTCTTTTCTAGCGAGATCAAAGTTTATGGTAATCGAAAAAAAACAAGTCATAAGAGTGATGTTTAAAGGAATGGATTCAAATAAAAAAGCGGAAAGTTATATTGAAAAAAGACTTCGAAAAATTAATCGTTTGATTAAAAATATTTTGGAATTTGATGTTGAAATAAGTCTGGATAAAAAAGGCAAGTATCGCGTTGAATTGATGACTAAAACACCGTATAAGCTTTATCGTGCTGAAGAAACATCTCAGAGTATTGAGGGATCAGCTGATATCGCTTGTGAAGAGCTGAGCATTCAAATTGTAAAAGATAAAGACAAAATTAAAGATCTTAAAAGAAGGGGGGCAAGATCATTGAAGAAAAAAATTGTAATCAATGAAGACGCAAGACTATAGGAATGAAAGATAAGTTAATAAAAACAGTTAAATTTTTGTCTATATTAGCAATTTGTTATTTGGTTTTTTTGGGATGCGGATTTTTGTCTGTAAAATATGGGA
This sequence comes from Candidatus Moraniibacteriota bacterium, assembly GCA_049303795.1. Classification (GTDB taxonomy): domain Bacteria; phylum Patescibacteriota; class Minisyncoccia; order Moranbacterales; family UBA2206; genus UBA9630. The sequence goes on along the minus strand of JBAQNM010000005.1, from coordinate 167,972 downwards.
TTACAAATACTGGTGGCTTAGTCGATCTGAATAATGATAGGTTCCAAAAAAATGCAGAAGCAAGTGAAAGAATTTCTAAAATAGAGGCTAGTAATAGTCAAACAAATGATTTGGGAAATATAGAAATTGAAAATAAAATTGAAAACCTGAGGTTGATTAAAAGAATCAAAGACGAAAATTTTTGTAAATTAAATGCAATCAGTAAGGTTTCAGGTTTAAATGCCGAACAAATTCTTTCTGTCTATCAAAAAACGGAAAATGACACATTGATTTCAAAAATGATTCTCGCAGTTAGTCTTAGATTAAAAGATGATTCGGCGTATCAAAATAAGATTGCAAACTGTGAAGATATCACTAGGAAAGGCGATTCCTTGGAGGGAGTATCAAAGATTGACCCTTCGATTGGCAATAACCAGAATGTTTTTAAGTGGGCAAATGAGGAAGAGTGGGCTTCTATCAAGGGTGGTATTTTAAAAGATAAAGATTTGATTATTCAAGTTGGTAATGCAGTTGGAATCGAACCGCGTTTAATTGTCTCCGCTTTGATTGTCGAGCAATTACGTCTTTTCCATTCACAGAGGGAATTATTCAAAAAGTTCTTTGAGCCATTGAAAATACTTGGTAACGCCACGAAAATTTCTCTTGGCGTGATGGGGGTTAAGGAGGCAACAGCAATTGAAACGGAAAACCATCTAAAAGACGCATCTTCACCATATTATTTAGGGCCTGAATACGAACATTTATTAGATTTAAATTCAGGTAATCCAACGCAAGAGCGTTTTTCGCGCCTAACTGATGACAAAAATCACTATTACGCATATCTTTATGGCGCAATATATATGAAAGAAATGATGATGCAATGGGAGCGTTCGGGATATAGTATTGCTTATCGTCCTGAGATTGTCGGTACACTTTTTAATGTAGGATTTCCCCAATCCAAACCAAACCCTGCTCCGAAAGTAGGCGGTTCAAAAATAACTATCAGTGATGGTGCATATTCTTTCGGTTCTCTTTCGTATGAGTTTTATTATTCGGGCGAACTAATTGATGAATTTCCATACATTACTGATAAACAAGCAACCGCTTTTACCCAATAACCTTGACAAAAAGCATTTTTTGCTGTAAGTTATAGTGGAATTTGGTAATTAATCTAATTTTAAAATTCAAAAGATGGATGAAACAAAAATTTGTAATTTCGGAGAGCATCTGATGCTTGATGGTTACATGGGAAATTTTGAAAAACTAAATGATCGTGATTTGGTTTTCAATTCCTTGAAAGATTTGCCGCAGAAATTAGGAATGAAGACAATGATTGAACCGATTGTCGCATGGGCAGATCCGAATGATACCAAGGACCCAGGCGGTTGGTCTGGCATTATTATGATTATAGAAAGCCATATTAGTATTCATACTTTTCCGCATCGTCGATTTGTTAGTATAGACGTTTATACTTGTAGAAACGGAATGGATGTTGAATTTATTGAGAATTATTTTAAAAAAGTTTTTGAGCTAGAATACGTCGAGACTAATTTTGTAAAAAGAGGTACGAAATATCCAGTGGAGAATATTTGCTAGGTAATTCAATAGAGGTAGTATTTTAAAAATCCCGATTAGTCGGGATTTTTTAGCTTTTTTGATTTTTGTCGTAAAATTTGATATGCTTACTATATTGGATAGTAGAATTAAAATAACAAGCTAATTTTAAAAAATATGAAAATTAGAAAAGCAATTTTGCCGGTGGCAGGCTTTGGAACTAGATTCTTACCAGCGACTAAAGCTCAACCAAAAGAAATGCTTCCCGTGCTCAATAAGCCAGCAGTGCAATATGTCGTTGAAAATGTTGTAGCGGCCGGAATTGAAGAAATTATTTTTGTAACTGGTCGTGGTAAGCGCGCAATCGAAGATCATTTTGATATTGCTTATGAGCTTGAGGATAAATTGGCGGAAAAGAATAAAACGGATCTGCTGGAAGAATTGAAAAAAATTCAAAAACTGGCCAAATTTTCCTATGTGCGTCAGTCACTTCAACTAGGTGATGGTCACGCTGTCTTGCAAGCCGCGCATTTAGTTGGAAATGAGCCAGTGGTAGTTGTTTTTGGCGACACTGTCTATGACAGTAAAGTTTCGATTGTGAAACAACTTATGGATACCTATGACAAATATCAAGATCCGGTTATTGGTCTTACAGAAGTTTCTCGTGAAGAGGTACATAAATTTGGAGTTTATTCAGGAATAAAACTTGATGAAAGTACTATAGAGGTTAAACAGCTTGTTGAGAAACCTAAAAATGAGGAAGCCCCGGCGCTTACCGTGACTCCTGGAGCGTATATCATTACTCCGGAAGTTTTTGATGTTTTAGCTACAATTGAGCACGGCAATTCTGGCGAGATTCGTCTGATTGATGCATTTGAGATGATGATGAAAAAGGGAAAGCCTCTTTATGGAAAAATTCTAGAAGGACAATGGTTGGATACCGGCGATCCATTTAATCTTCTTCGCGTTAGTATTTATTTAGGTCTCAAGCATCCGGAGATTGGTGATAAATTGAGAGCTTATTTAAAAACAATAAAAATTTAAAAATATGAAACACCTAAAAAAACAAGATCCCAAGATCTATAATGCTATAATGGCAGAAGTGAAAAGACAGGAAGAAGGGCTTGAACTTATTCCTTCGGAAATTGCTGCCTCGCCAGCGGTCATTGAAGCACTTGGAACAGTGCTTACGAATAAATATAGTGAAGGATACCCATATAAAAGATATTATGGCGGACAAGCCAATGTTGATATAATTGAAACTATTGCTATTGAGCGCGCTAAGAAATTATTTGGCGTTCCATTCGCTAATGTTCAACCCTATTCTGGCAGCCCCGCTAATCTTGCAGTCTACGTCGCTGTTTGTCAGCCAGGGGACACGGTAATGGGGCAAAATCTTCTTGATGGTGGTCATCTTACTCATGGTTGGAAATCTAGTGCGACCAGTATGTTTTATAATACAATCGCCTATCATGTGAAGTTAGATGGTTATTTAGATTTGGAAGAAATTGAAAGGCTAGCTATAAAACACAAGCCAAAATTAATTTGGGTTGGCGCAACAGCTTACGCACGAGAATTTCCCTTTGAGAAACTTTCCAAAATTGCAGATAAGGTCGGTGCATATTTGGCAGCTGATGTCGCGCATATTGCAGGATTGATTGTTGCCGGAGTGCATAAAAGTCCAGTTAAATATGTGCATATTATTACAACGACTACGCATAAAACTCTTCGCGGGCCTCGTGGAGGAATGATTTTGGTAACTGCTAAGGGTCTTAAAAAAGATCCAGAGCTTGGAAGTAAAATCAATCAAGCTATTTTTCCTCGTCTTCAAGGTGGGCCACACGATCATCAAACGGCAGCTATTGCAGTAACGCTTGGTGAAGCAATGAAACCATCTTTCAAAAAATGGGGGCAACAAGTAGTGAAAAATGCCAAGGTAATGGCGGCGGAACTTATGAAAAGAGGGTTAAAATTAGTTAGTAATGGAACCGATAATCATTTAATGCTAATTGATTGCGGAAAGGGTCGAGGAGTATTTTTGCAAGAAGCGCTGGATGCTGTTGGAATAACACTTAATAAAAACACAATTCCTTCTGATCCTTCTTCGCCGTTTTATCCAAGTGGAGTGCGCCTTGGAACGCCGTTTATTACGGTGCGTGGAATGAAAGAAAAAGAAATGAAAAAAATAGCTGATTGGATTGCTGATGTTATGGAAGAAATAAAAGATTTTCAATTTCCTGAAAAGAAAGAAGATTTCAAGGCGGTTATAAAAAAATTCCGAGTATTTATTGAAAAAAATAAAAAGTTCAAAAAAATTCATCAAGAAGTTAAAAATCTTTGCAAAAAATTTCCATTATATAAGAATTTATAATTAAAAACTTTAAAGAAGAAAATCTATGAATCTTAGAAAAATTCAAGACATCGATGTTTCAGGCAAAAAGGTATTATTACGAGTGGATTTCAATGTGGCAATTGAGAACGGACGAGCGAAAGAAACTTTCAAAATAAAAGCAGCTAAAGAATCATTGGATTATTTATTAAGTAAAAAAGCAAAGGTAGCGCTACTTTCTTATTTTGGTCGACCAGGAGGAAAAGTTATGCCTGAATTTTCAATGAAACAACTTACTACGGATGTGGAATATTCCCTGGGGGTTAATGTTGATTTTGTTTCTGACTGTATCGGTGATAGTGTTCAGGCGGGGATGGATTCTCTAAAAGAGGGCGATGCATTACTGCTTGAAAACGTTAGATTTTATCCAGGAGAAGGTGATGTGGAAAAAGGTGAAAAATATGATAGTGATTTCGCTGAAAAGTTAGCCGAAGGTTTTGATATTTATGTAAATGATGCTTTTTCAGTTTCTCATCGTGATCAAGCTTCAGTAACTGGCATTACCAAATTTATTCCTAGCTATGCCGGATTACGCTTGCAAGAAGAAGTGGCTGAAATGACAATTGTTAGGGAGCATCCAATAGCGCCCGCCGTGGCAATTATTGGTGGCGCTAAAATTGAAACTAAATTGCCAGTAATTAAATTTTTTGAAGAAAAATACGACCATATTTTAGTAGGAGGAAAAATTGCTAATGAAGCGATGGACGAAAAAATAGAATTTTCAGACAAGGTGATTTTGCCGGTTGATTTTATTGATGATCGTCTTGATATTGGACCAAATACTTTGGAGAAATTTAAAGAAATTATTATGCAAGCCAAGATGATTGTATGGAATGGTCCAACTGGCAAATTTGAAGAAGAGAAATATGCTACTAGCTCAAACGAAATATTAGCAGCAGTTTTGGCAAGCGGAGCTTATGTATTAGTTGGTGGCGGGGAAACGCTGGAAATTTTGGAGCGTAATAGTGTAATGGAAAAAATTGATTTTGTTTCTACTGGTGGTGGCGCAATGCTGGATTATTTAAGTGGAAGTGCGATGCCTGGAATTGAAGTTTTAAAAGAAAAATAAATTAAGTCGAATGATTTAGTATTAAAAATGGTATCAGTGTATAATTAAGAAACAATTGTAATTTGTTTAGATTGAAAAAATATGTCAAAAATCAAAAAAATTTATGCAAGAGAAATTTTGGATTCGAGAGGGAATCCAACAGTAGAGGTGGACGTTGAATTGGAGTCAGGAGCGCGTGCGAGTGCGGCGGTGCCAAGTGGCGCGTCCACGGGAACGTATGAAGATCTGGAGCTTCGAGATAATGATCAGAAGCGTTATGGCGGCCTAGGTGTTCTTATGGCAGTAGGAAATGTAAATGGAGAACTTCAAAAAGTTATAGGAATGGATGCTAATGAACAGGAAAAAATTGATAATTTCATGATTGAGCTTGATGGAACTGATAATGAGTCTAATCTTGGAGCCAATGCAATTTTAGGAGTCTCTTTGGCGGTATGTCGCGCAGCATCAATAGATAATAAAATTCCTTTATATAAGCATATTCGGAAAGTTTTTAGAATAAAAGGAGCTAAATTTATAATTCCTGTGCCGATGTTTAATATTTTGAATGGAGGGAAACATAGTGACTCCGGACTTTCAATTCAGGAATTTAAAATTATTCCAAGGGGAATAAAAAAATTCAGCGAACAGCTTCGAGCAGGCAGTGAAATTTTTCATGAGCTTAAAAAAATACTTTCTTCAGAGGGATACTCCGTAGGAGTTGGTGATGAAGGCGGATTTGCCCCAAAACTGGAAAGTAATTCACAGGCCTTGGAAATAATAAATAACGCAATAGAAAAAGCAGGGTATAAGAAAGGTAATGAAATCGGTATCGGTATAGATGCAGCGGCTAATTCTTTTTATGATGAAAAAGAAGAGAAATATATTTTTAAACCAGAAAATTCAATGCTCACTCGAGAGATGCTAGTTAATATTTATAAAGAATGGATTGGAAAATATAATGTGATTTCAGTTGAAGATGGTCTAAATGAAAATGATTGGGATGGTTGGCGAGCAATGAATAAAAAGATAGGGGGTAATGTTGTGAATATTGGGGATGATCTTTTGGTCACTAAGGTTGAAAGATTAAAGATTGCATTAAAGGGGGATGATAGCTGTAACGCAGTGCTCATTAAAGTTAATCAAGCTGGAACATTGACCGAGGCGATTGATTGTATGAAGTTGGCTAAGAAGAATAAAATGAAAACGGTAGTCTCCCATCGTAGTGGAGAAACGACTGATGATTTTATCGCTGACTTGGCAGTTGGGGCAGGCGCCGAATATATGAAATCCGGGTCACTTTCAAGAGGAGAAAGAATTTGTAAATATAATCGTTTGCTCAAAATAGAAGAAGAGTTAAGTTAGATAAAATATTATTAAGATGAATAACAAAAAAGTACCTACATTACTAGTTATCCTTGATGGCTATGGAATTGCACCTAAAAGTAGATATAATGCAATAACTTTGTCAAAAAGACCAATACTTGATCGTTTATTTGAAATCTATCCAAGCACCCAGCTTGGAGCAACAGGGAAAGATGTCGGATTGCCAGACAATAAGATGAGTGGATCGGAATCGGGGCATATGAATATTGGAGCTGGAAGAATTGTACCTCAAGATAGTTATTATATAACAAAAAGTATTGAGGATGGAAGTTTTTTTACAAACCCGGCGTTAATTGGGTCTATCCGACATGCAAAAGAAAATGGTGGAAATTTTCATGTAATGGGGCTAATGGGTGATTCCGATAGTCCGCATAGCGACCCAATTCATTTTAGGGCAATCTTGAAATTGGCTAAAGAAAATGGAATTAAAGAAGTTTATTGCCATCTCTTTACTGATGGGAGAGATTCATATCCAAGAAGTGCCCTAACGCATTTGAAATATTACAAGAAAATTATAGCTGAAATTGGAATTGGAAAAATTGCAACTTTAGGTGGAAGATTTTATGCTATGGATCGTTCAAAAAATTGGGATAGACTGACAAAGGCATATGATGCAATGGTTTTTTCTCGAGGAGAAATAGCGAGTAGCCCAGAGGAGGCCATCGAGAAAGCTTACAAGGAAAGTCTTACGGATGAATATATCTTACCAAATGTAATTTGTGAAAATAATGCGCCAGTGGCGAAGGTGAAAGAAAATGATAGTATTATTTTCTTTAATCTGAGGTCAGATCGTGCTCGTCAATTTTCAAAATTATTCGTTGCTTATAATATGAAATCTATTATTAATGATGATATGCCAATAATTGATCATATTAAAAATCTATATTTTGTAGCACTGACTAATTTTGGACCCGATCTTGATTTGCATACTGTCTGGGATGATCAAAAATTATTAGGAACACTGCCAATGATTTTGGGCAAAAGAAAGCAATTATACATTGCTGAGACAGAAAAATTTGCTCACATAACCTACTTTATTAATGGTGGCTATGCCGATCCGGTTGATGATGAAGATCGCGTCATGATTCCTTCTCCGAAGATTGATTCCTATGCTAAGATGCCTCAAATGTCAGCACCAAAAATAACTGACTACATCATGAATGGCCTACGAAAAGAAGCTTATGATTTTTACGCTGTCAATTTTGCTAATGCCGATATGGTTGGACATACGGGCGATCTCGGAGCTACAGTTAAGGCTTGTGAAATTTTAGATAAACAAATAGAGGTATTAGCTAAGGAAGTTTTAAAACAAGGAGGCAATATGATTATCACAGCTGATCATGGGAATGCAGAGAAAATGTTTGATGAAAAGGAAAATCAAGCCTATACTTTTCACACAAAAAATCCAGTACCATTTCTCTTGATTAGTGATAAATTTAAAAAATTAAAATTACAAAATAACGAGGTGCTTGGTAATATTGCTCCAACAATTTTAGAGATATTAGAAATTGAAAAACCACAAATAATGGATAGAGAGTCACTCTTAAGATAATCAAATATTTTTTAGATTTTATGAATAAAATAATTTGTTTTGGTTCAGCAGGAAAAGACATATTTTTTCCTACTAATGAGGGGAAGATTATTGAAACACCTGAGGATATAATGAGTCAAAAGAAAGTGGCATATGAATTGGGGGCGAAAATAAGAATAAAAGAGAGGTATGAAATGCTTGGGGGATGTGCAGCAAATGTTGCAGTGGGACTTTCTAGACTTGGAGTGGAATCAAGTTGTGTTTCAAATGTCGGAGATGATTTAGTTGGAAACTGGGTGATCGAGGAATTGGAAAAAAACAACATCAAAACAGATTTTATAAAAAAAGAAGAGGGTAAGATGAGTGATTTGTCGGCGATTATAGTAGATGAAAAAAGCGCGGATAGGATTATTTTCACCAATAAGAATTCCAGCGGAAAATTAAATTTGGATAAGGATAGGTTTGGGGAGGCTGAATGGTTTTTTATAAGCGATGTTCATGGCGACTGGAAAGAACAGGTTAGTTCGATTATAGAAATAGCAAAAGCGGAAAATAAAAAAATAGCCTTTAATCCGCGAGAAGTTTATATAAAAGAAAACTCAGAAGAAGTGATTAAAACTATTTCAAATTGTGAGATTGTTTTTGTGAATAAAGATGAAGCAATTGAAATTATCTCTAGCATGGAGAGAGCTTTTTCTGTTGAAGAAATGAACGACGAGAAGTTTTTAATAAAAGAACTAAAGAAGCTTGGGGCGAAAATTATAATATTAACAGATGGAGAAAATGGTGCTTGGGCAAATAAAGAAACCGAAATTTTTTATGCAGCAGCTTTTAAAGTTAATGCTATTGATTCTACTGGTGCTGGCGATGGATTTTGTAGTGGATTTTTAGCGGCGTATCTTAAACGCATGGAAGTTTCTGATTGTTTGAGATGGGGAATTACTAATAGTGCTAGCGTAGTTGAACATTATGGTGCAATTGAGGGATTATTGAATGAAGAAAGTATTTTAGAAAAAAATAAAGAAGTTAAAATTAATCAACTATAAATATGAATTTAGAAAAACTTTTTAAACCAAAATCAATTGCTATTATTGGTGCTTCGGAAGAAGTTGGAAAGATTGGTACTGTGATGGCGAGGAACATCTTGGAGCTTGGCTTTGAAGGTGAGGTGTATTTGGTTAATCCAAAATACGATGAAATTTTTGGCAAGAAGTGTTATAAAGCTCTAGATGAAATAGAGGCTGAAATTGATTTGGCGATCATAGCTATTCCGGCAAAATTTGTGAATCAGGAAATTCAGAATAATGCAAAAAAAATAAAGAACTACGTGGTTATTTCAGCAGGATTTTCAGAGATTGGAGATGAGGGGAAAAAACAGGAAGAAGTTTTGGCGCAGATTGCTAGGGAAAATAATCTCAATATTTTGGGTCCAAATTGCTTAGGTTTTATCGTCCCGCAATTAAGACTGAATGCTTCTTTTGCTGGAGGAATGCCTGAAGCGGGGAATATTTCTTTTATTTCTCAGTCTGGTGCTTTAGCTGTGGCTCTTATGGATAAAGCGAAAAAAGAAGGAATAAAATTTTCTAATATTGTTTCTATTGGAAATAAGATGCAAATTACAGAAGCGGAAATGTTGGAATATCTAGCGCAAGATGAAAATACTAAAGTAATCGGAATGTATTTGGAAGGAATAAAAGAGGGGAAAAAATTCATTGAAATCGCTCAAAGAGTTTCGCGAGTAAAGCCGATTGTAATTTTGAAAGCGGGAAAAAATGAAAAAACTCAAAAAGCTATTAGCTCCCACACAGGCGCATTAGCTGGAAATGATGAAGTTGTTTCCGCAGTTTTTGAAAAAGCTGGTGTTTTACGGGCTGATAATTTGGAGGAATTTTTTGATTTGGTAACTTTTATTAGTTTTTCTCGAGAAATTCAAAATAAAAAGGTCGTAATCATTACTAACGCCGGTGGAGCTGGTGTGCTAATTTCTGATGCTTTTAGTGGAAAAAAGATTCAATTAGCAATCTTAACTGAAGAAACAAAAAATAAATTACGAGAATTTCTTCCTGAGGAATCATCAGTGGAAAATCCAATTGATCTTTTGGGTGATGCACATGCCGATCGTTATAAAAATGTACTCGAAGTAATTTCTAAAATCGAAGAAATCGGTAGTATAATTTGCCTGCTAACTCCTCAGGAGCAAACACCAGTGGATGAAATTGCTCAGGAGATAATAAATTTTAAAGAAAAAACCGACAAGACTATAGCGGCTGTTTTTTTGGGCGGAGAAAAGGTGGAGCGGGGGATTGAAAAACTTAGACAAAATGGTGTATGTAACTTTAGTTTTCCAGATTCGGCTGTGATCGCTGTTGACGGTTATTCTCGTTGGAATGATTTTCAAATAGAAAGGGTAAATATTAAAAAAAGAAATATTAACGAAGAAAGGCATCGAAAAATATCAGAGATAATTAAAAATGCCAAAAATGAAAATAGATCAGCATTATATTTTTCTGAAAGTCGAGAAATTATGGATATGTATGGAATAAAAACTGTTGAAGTGATCGAAATTGAAGCAGGCGCGGAATTGCCAATGTTGAATAATTTTCCGGTTGTTATGAAGGTTGACAGTGACGCGGTGTTGCATAAAACTGATAAGCAGGGATTGATTTTGGATATTAAAAATCAAGCAGATTTAAAAACAGCTTTCGATAAAATGCGCAATAATTTTCCTGGTGCTAAATTAATTATTCAGCCAATGTTGGCGCATGGAACGGAATTGATTTTAGGTATTAAGAAAGATGCTACATTTGGTCCGGTAATACTTTGTGGTTTGGGAGGAATTTACACTGAGATATTTAAAATTGCCGAAATGTTTATCCCGCCATTTTCAGAGCAAGAAATTTCAAGAATTTTGCAGTCAGGAAAGCTGGGATTCTTGTTTCGTGAAACACGTGGACAAAAGACCTACAATTTAGCAGAGATTAATAATATTATTTTGGCATTGGGTGATTTTTCTTCAGAAATAGATAGCGTCTTAGAATTCGATATTAATCCGCTTTTGATTTATAATAATAAGAAAGAGGCTATCGCAGTCGATGTGAAAATAATTATTTAAATTAAATAAAATGGAAAAAACAAAGCGTAAAATATTAATTGTTGATGACGATGAATCGATTAGGAGCGTATATGCCGATGTTTTCAAAAGCGAAGGTTATGAAGTGATTGAGGCGACTGATGGAGTTGAAGGTATGGATAAGGCAACAAAGGAGATTCCCGATATTATTTTTACCGGGATTATGATGCCACGTATGGATGGTTTTGGATTAAAGGAGGGTTTAAGTAAAAATATTTCTACAAGCGGAATCCCTATTGTCATGTCGTCGCACATGGGGCGCGAAGAGGATCATGAAAAAGCTTTAAAGATGGGAATAAAAAATTTTTTCGTAATGGGCATGACTACGCCTAAAGAAGTCGTGACTCAAGTAAATGCATTATTTGATTCAGCTACGTATTCTTTGAAATTGAATAGTGTCGAAATGGATGCTAGTCGCTTAAGTAATGATTTGAAATTAAAAGAAGGCTTGAGGTGTCCTGATTGTCAGGAAGAAATCGTTGTCGTCTTGAAAGTTGTTGATCTCGAGAAGGGAGAATTTAACGCAAAAATAATTTGTCCGAAATGCGGGTGAAATAAATAAATGCCAAAAAAATGGGAGTTGAGAGAAAAAAAGAATATCAAATTTGATGAGATCATTTTGCAAAAATATGACCCAATTGTTTTAGCGTTGCTTTCTGATCGTGGAGTTTTTTCACAAAAAGAAATCGAAGATTTTTTTAGCTCTGATTATGCCAATCTTTCAAATGTTGAAAATGTTTCAGGTATGCGTGAGGCTGTAGCGCGTATTGTTTTAGCTAAAGAACAAAAAGAACGAATCGTTATTTTTGGTGACTATGATGCTGATGGTGTGACAGCAACGGTTTTAATGTTTGAAGCTCTTTCAGAGTTGGGACTCTCCAATTTAACTTACTATATTCCTGATCGTCAATTAGAGGGTTATGGTATGAATGAAAAAGCGATTGAGTTTTTAGCAAAGGATGGAGTGACGTTGATTATCACTGTTGATTCTGGAATTACAAATATTTTCGAAGTAGAAAAGGCTAGAAGTTTAGGAATCGATGTGATTATAACAGATCATCATCATATTCCGGAAGCTCTACCAAGCGCTGTGGCAGTGATTAATCCTCATCTGGAAAATTCTGGCTTTGCATTTACTGATTTAGCTGGCGTGGGAGTGGCATTTAAGCTGGCGCAAGGATTATATCAAGAAATGATGCCGGAAAAAAACGATCAACTGAAGTGGTTTTTGGATTTAGTGGCGATTGGAACCGTAGCAGATTGCGTGCCACTTTTGAGTGAGAATCGAATTTTAGTAAAATATGGCTTAGTGGTTTTATCAAAAACGCGTCGAGTGGGATTGCAGGAAATGTTTAAAGTTGGCCGAATTGAAATTTCAGAAAATAGCATTCCTAATACACATAAAATTGCTTTTCAAATAGCTCCAAGGATTAATGCTGCTGGAAGAATGGATCATGCTAGCGTTTCTTATCGGTTAATTGCGGAAAAGAATAGTGTGGAGGCTCGACTGATGGCCTTGGATGTTGAAGCTAAAAATTTAGAGAGGCAAAAGATGACAACGGAAATTATAAAGGAAATTGAGGAAACTGCTCTACGTGATTTTAGTGATAAAAAATTTATTTATGTTGCAAATCCGAATTGGCCAGTGGGAATCCTTGGGCTTGTTGCTGGAAAAGCAGTGGATAAATTCGGAAAGCCAGTGGTGGTTTTTCAGGCTCAAGATGATGAGTATGTCGGATCATTGCGCAGTATCCCGGAATTAAATATTATTGAAAAGATTGAGGAGTGTGCCAGTTTGCTTTCTAAATTTGGTGGACATTCTCAAGCGGCCGGGGTGCGAGTTATTCCTGAAAATTTCGAAAAATTTTGCACAAAAATGACAGAATTAATTGAAGCAGAGCTTGAAAATAAGGAAACAATTTCCAGACTATTGATTGATTTGGAAATTAGGGCTTCAGAAATAAACTGGGAATTTATGGAGGAATTGAAAAAAATGGAGCCTTTTGGCATGGGAAACAAGGAGCCGGTTTTTATGATGAAAGACATGCAAATTAGTGATGTGCGAGCAGTTGGTAATGGTAGTAAGCATTTAAAATTAACATTAAAAGCCACTGATAATAGTCCTAAGCTTTTCGAGGCAATTGCTTTTAAGCTGGGAGAGAAATTTTCTGACTTGAAAAAAGGTGATAATATAGACATAGTGTTTAATTTGCAAGAAGATAGCTGGAATGGAAATAAAAAGATACAGTTAAATATTATTGATTTAAAAAATGGGAGAGCTTAAATATATTATCCCAAATGGAAAACCTCAATCAGAGTTGATTTCTAAAAAAGCGGATATTGTACCGGCGGGTGTTTTGTTTGAAAAAAGAAAGACCAGAGAACTGAAGGATAGGTTAAGGAATCAGTCGCTTGAGTTGGAAAGTTTTTTGGAAAGGACGAGGAGCATGAGAAACGAAAAAGATGATTTTGAGAATGGAAAAAAATTGAAGATTCAAAGAGAGGTTAGGTTTAAATTTGAAGATGGTTCTGAAGAAGACCATACAGAAGAAATACAAAAAGAATTTGATTATCTTAGTCGCACCAAGGATCTGGAATGGGGAACGGACAGAACCAGAATTTTGCAGGACATCGTGGATAAAATGCTAGTAGGAAGAAATGCAGGGGAAGCTAAGGTGGTGATAATAAACAAAATGGAAGAAGCTGGAGGTTTTGTTTATCCAGATGGAACTATTTTTATTTCACAGGCTCTTATAAACAAACTTGATTCGCTGGACGAAATTGGTTACGTTTTGGGGCATGAAGTGGGGCATTTGGTTCATAAAACTTCTGAGCAAGCTGAGAATGACAATCATCGCAAAAATCAGAAAAAAACGGGAAGCTTGGGAATTAATTGGTCGCATGAAATCGCGGCGGATTTTTCAGCTCCTTATTATTTAGAGAAGGTTGGGCTTAGCACTTTTGGTTTTGAAGGGATAAAGAAAATTTCTCCAGAAGGCCGTGGCGCTATTCATCAGACTGGAGATTCTCGCGCGTCAGGGATGATGGGATTGCACTATGTGAAAGATTTCGAAACCAGTGCTAAAGCGCCTACTCCCATACCAGAAGAGTTATCAAGAGAATGTCAAAAATCAAACCTGGAAGCGGTTTTGGGAATATTTGCCAATATAAAAGAAGATTACCCGAAACTCTTAAGGACGGCTGGTTATCAGAAAATTCAAGCAGAAATAACTGATAAAGATGAAAAAATAATTTTTGAAACGGTCAAGGTTGCCATATCTAAGTTGCATGCCAAAGACCTACGAGATGTTTTTGGCAGATATTTAGCCCATCAAGAATATGCTTATGATGAAAACGAGAAAAAAATTGGAGCGATTTTCAGTCGAGCCTTCTTTTCTTTTGTTCAAGAAAGAATGGGGAAAGGCGAAGAGGTTGATTTTTTCTTAAGTACACTAGTGCAATCGAGGGGCATGTACTATCAAAAAGAAATGCAAGACTTGCTTAGGAGCCAAGAAAATTTTCATAAAATTTCAAATAATTTTGATAATTTAGTTCAAGAAAAATACGCTGAAATCAGTAGGATTGTGTTTGATGTGGATTTTTTCGGTATCTCATCTCCCTTGGATAAGCACGAAGAACTGCCTGAATATGTAGCAAAAAATTTTTTGGAATTTTTTTCTAAACATTTAAATATTTTAAATGAAAAATTTGAAGGTAAAATTGAATGGGCTATTTCAGTCGATGAAGAAAGTTTTTTAGAAGAATTGGTGAAAATAAATCATTCACAAATTATTAGAGAAATTTCAAGTAACAGATTTATAGCTGATATTTTAATGAGTTATGTTGACCTGAATTACCTGGCAACAAGAAATAAGATGACAAAGGGAGAGAAAGTGGAAAAGCGAAAAAAAATAAAGGAGTTTTTTGAAAAAGCCAAGGAAAAAGGGCTGTTAAGAGAAAATGGAGATGGGGCAAGGTGGCATCATTACTTGCTTGATGAGAAAAAAACGGAGAGAGATAAAACCAAGGAAATAATCGAGGGAAGACTTTTTGTTTTTCCGGAGAGTGGAATGTTGGGAAAGGAGGCTTTTGAAGAAATTTTTCCTGAAGATGCCAAGCATGAGGAACCACCGCTAAGTCTAGAGGAGCTAATTAAATATTATAAAAACGCCGTATATGGTAATTTAAGTTATTGCTTAAGGTTTGGTCAAGCAGACTTGGATGGATTTTTGCGTCAGGCAGGGGAGGTCTTAGAGCATCCTAAATTGGATGATAAGAATAGAAGAGAAATCTTAGAAACTGTTTTTTTACAGTTAGAAAAGGATATTTTAGAAAACGATCAAAATGGCATTTCCGAAACAATAGATCACGCCATAAATAAGGAAAAAATTAAATTAAATTGGAAGCTAAACTTAGCAATATTATTCTTTCCTCAGGATACAAATGAGTTTTATGAAATTATTGAAAAGGCTTTGAATGAATTTGCAATTGAGGCTAAGGCCAATAATGTTGTATTTTCTAAGGAAGAACTCGAGAAAATTCTTAGGCCGCTATTATTTATAGGGAATAGAAGTGATGATGAGAAAGTAGTTAAACAGATAGTCCTTGCCACCATAATCAAAAACACGGAAATAAGAAATAATAAGAGGACGGAGGATGGGGTAAATGTTGAGGTTAAGATAAAAAATTATACCAGATTTTCAGAACTTCCATTAATTAAAGATTTAATAGTGGAAGGAAATAAAGAGAGTAATTTTGAAAATTTAGAAGAACTTTATAATAATCTCGAAAAAAGATTGAAGGCTCTTTTGGATGACGATAATCAGATATTGGAGCAAATAGATTTATTTTCGGAAAAAATTTTTAATAATATCTTTTTTTCAACTGCCCGAGAAGATTTTCTGAAAATTATTCAAAAAGGAATTAAAAAAGAAGAATACGATATGGCGTATCAGTTTATCGAAAAATATTTTCCGAATTCGTTGTTTAAGAAAAATATCTTGCGGGAGATCAACAAGAGGTATCTTGAATTTCCAGAGGTTTCTTTGGCTGATAAAACTGAACATCTTATCAAAAATTACGATCAAATTGGTCCCGAAGGGATGGTGATGATTGCAGAGCAAATTGAAACGATAGACGAGTATATATTTTTTAAGGAAAAAATGAATATTAAGGTGGATGATTATCTAAACGGTTCAAAAATATTAGATAGGATTGCTCAGGGGGATGCCGTTACTGCTATGGCAGGCGATTTTTTGGGCCATTCAGGTTTTATTAGTATTTTAAAAACGTGCCTAGGGGATAAAAAAAGTCAAAAAGAAATCAGCACTAACTTAGCTAAATTTTGGTTAAGAACCTGCCAAGATGCTTTTAAAACTGAAGAAACAGAGAGAGCTTTTTTTATTTTAAAAATGGATAGGAGTGTTTCGTTTGATCAGACAGAGAATAAATTTTTAGTTAATGACGAGGCAAAAAGCTCATTTAAAACACTTAGGGAATTTTTCGAAGAATTGAAAAGTTTGAGTTTTATGGAAAGAGCGGGGATTGTTCATAAGCTATTAAACGACTCTGATGGTGCTTTTTCAAGCGAAGAAAAAAGGAATACTCTGGGAGAATTGGCAGTTAAATCGCTTAATTTAAAAGATAGTTTTTTGGCGGAATTAGTGAAAAAACTTTGTATTAAATCCGAGGGACATTATTTGAGCTTTCCTTTGTGCTCAATGCTGGCTCCGCTTCTTTTTTCTGCGCTGGATGAAAATGCTGTTGACTACGGAGAGATTATGGGAGAGTATAAAGAGCTTAAAAAGTCGTTAGAAAACAGTAAGGAAAAGGAGAAGAACAAAAATAAAAAAGGTGGGTATCTTGAAATTTCAAGAAGCAAGCTAGAAAGAATAATGAAAAGTTCAAATAAGAAAATTGTTAAGTTTGGGCATAATTATCGCTATTCGCCCAATTGCCCAATGGCTAAAATTGCCAAAAGGGGCGATGAAATATACGATTCCTGTTTAGAAAAACTTAGTCATGGGTTTTTAGAAGAAGATGAGACAGAAAGAGAAAGAATGGAAGAAAGTGATAATGACAGGATAAAAAAAATTGATCCTGGTCTGGAAGGATTGATTAAGGCAGCGGAAACAAATGCACTGACCACTCGAATTATGCAAAGTTCGGTGGAGATGATGGATTTTAAACCAGAAGTGCAGGAACGATTAGCTAGTTGCTTGGATTCTAATGTCTTAGTGAACAAGTTGATTTTTTGGGAGAATCTTTTAACCAGATTTCAAAATGGCGATCAAGAAGTCATTGAATATATAAAAAATATCGATAGAATCGGAAAAAAAGCAGGAGCTGGAAGTTTATTTACCACTTATTTTGCTACTCTGAAAAATCCACCTGGAAAGGAAGTGGTTGTTAAATTGCTCAATCCTAATGCTTTGGCAATAGTCGGAGCAAATTATAAAACTTTATTTACCGCCTTGGATGAAATTGAGAGCGATCCTAAGTCCAGCAGGGATAATAAAAATTTAGCTAGAAGGGGGAAGATTTTAAATGACTTGGGGAATAATTGGTGTGTTGGCGATATAAGTTATACGGATTTTGAAAAAGATGATTCTGATTTTCGAGAAGTGATTGAAAATTTTTCCGAAGGTTTAGAAGGCGGAAATAGATTATATGCTCCAGCGGTTATGTTGGATAAGATAAAATTTAAATCAGAGGAAGTAGCGCTTGGAACAACGGCCAGAAAATTCCTGGAGGCCAAAGATATTCCAAGTCAAAGCAAAATAGAGGCCGTAGAGACATTGAAAAATTTTTTCCAGTATCAACTTGGCCAATTGGAATTGCCCGAATTCAAAGATAATGCGACAGCAATTTTTCATTCTGACCCGCACAGGGGAAACTATATGATCAATGAAGATTCGGATGGCAGACAGGGTATTGGAGTGATTGATCGAAATATGTATTTGCGATTTAATCCTAAAGAAACCGAATTTTTTAAAAACCTTTTTGAAAATAGAAAAAAAGGACGAGAGCTTTTGTCAGAGTTTCTGGATTTAGTTTTGGAAACCAAAAAAGAAAGAGGATTTATCAAGAACGCTATCAAACGAAAAATAGAATGGAAGCTTGGTAAAGAGTGGATAGTGAGCTTGGGGAGGATGGATAGCTTTTCGGCCATACGAACAATCATTGGTAGCTTGGCAGATGAAAATATAGAAATACCGCTTAAATATCAAATAATAATTAGAAACATTAAGGCAATTCAAAAATTAGCAAAAACCGAGTATTAATTTTTAAAAAATAATTAACAGATAAAATTATGTCAGAAAAAATAGTGATATTCACGGATGGAGGTTCAAGGGGTAATCCGGGTCCAGCAGGGATTGGGGTTTGGATTGAAACTTTGGATAAAAAATACGGAGAATGTATTGGCGAGACGACGAATAATGTGGCGGAATATTCAGCTTTGATATATGGTCTCAAAAAATTGAAACAACTTTTGGGCAAGGATAAAACTAAACAATATGAGATCGAATGCAATTTGGACAGTGAACTTATTGTGAAACAAATGAATCATGAGTATAAAATCAAAGATGAAAATGTGCAAAAGAATTTTATCGAAATTTGGAATTTGATGTTAGACTTCAAAAATGTTATATTTAAGCATATCCCCAGAGAGAAAAATTCCATCGCGGATGCTTTAGTGAATGAAGCTTTGAATATACAAGGAAAGCAAAAAAGTTTATTATAAAAAATATATGTTCAAAAAGAAAAAAACTTATGTGATTTTGATTTTGCTGGTTTTGATTATTGGCGGAATCTATTATTGGAAATCACAACCAAAAAAAATAACCTATACAACTGAAACGGCCAAGGTGGGAACAATTGCTAAGACAGTTTCGGCAACGGGCGAAATTGTTCCTGAGATTGAAGCAAATCTATCTTTTAAATTAAGTGGAAAAATTGAAGCTCGTTTAGTGAATGTGGGAGATCAGGTGAAGAAAGATCAAAAAATCGCAGCAATTGACAAGGGAACATTGGAAGATGAATTATCCAAAGCTAATTACGAGGTAGAGGTGCAAAAGAAGTTACTTTTGGATATGAAAAAGAAGGAGGATGTCTACAGTTATCATCAAAAAAATGCACAGAGGGCGCAAATAAAAAAAGCTCAAGAGATGGTTGAAGAAGTCATTAAAAATATCGGAGAAACAAGTCTTTATTCTCCCATGGATGGAATTGTGACAAAAAAGAATTCAGAGCTTGGGGAAAATGTCATAGCTAATAGTCCTGTTTTGAGCGTGTCTAGTTTAGGTGAGCCATATATTCAAATCGATGTTCCAGAGTCTGACATTGTAGATGTGAAAATCGGCCAAAAAGCCGAAATAGCTTTTGATGCCTTGCTAAGTGATGAAAAGTTGGAAGGGGAAATCTTTGAAATTGAGCCGGCTTCAACTGTAATTCAAGACGTGGTTTATTATAAAGCTAAAATAAAATTGAAAAAGCTTGATGAGAGATTGAAAATTGGAATGAGTGCTGATGCTGATATTAATATTTTTCAAAAAGATGGTGTTGTGACAATTCCCTATCGCGCCGTGAAAAATGACGGAGATCAAGAATATGTGGAAATTTTGAAAGCGGAAAATGTCATAGAAAAAATCAACGTGAAAACTGGAGCAAGAGGCGATGAAGGGATGGTGGAAATTATTTCAGGACTGAATGGTGGGGAAGATATTATAATACTTTCGAGTGAGAAATAATCCTATGTCTTTAATCCAAATCCAAAATCTTTGTAAGACTTATGAAAATGAGGGGGTGAAAACGCCGGCGCTTTGCAATGCGAGTTTTGTTGTCGAAAAGGGCGAGTTCCTTTCGATTATGGGACCAAGTGGAAGTGGTAAATCAACTTTGATGCAAGTGGTTGGGCTCCTTGATCGTCCGACGGAAGGAGAATATCTCTTAGAAGGAAAAGACACGGCTGATTTTGATGATGACACTTTGGCGAATATTAGAAACAAAAAAATTGGTTTTGTTTTTCAATCATTTAATCTACTTCCTCGAACTTCGGTTTTTGAAAATGTGGAGCTTCCGCTTTTGTATGATTCGAAACCAGATGGAAAAAATAAAGAGAAAGTGATGCGAGCTTTGAAATCTGTTGGAATGGAGCATCGTGAAAAATATCTTTCCAATCAACTCTCCGGTGGAGAAAAACAAAGAGTGGCGATTGCGCGCGCCCTAGTCAATGATCCGGAAATTATTTTTGCCGATGAGCCAACTGGAAATTTAGATTCAAAATCTGGGCTACAAGTGATGAAAATCTTGCAGGATCTTAATAATATGGGACGAACAATTATTCTTGTCACTCACGAAACTTATACCGCCGAACACGCTAAGAGAATTATCTATATGAAAGATGGAGAAATCGTCGCTGATGATTCGGTGAAGAACAGAAGGATTGCGGATGGGACGGAAGAAATATTGAAATAAAATTTAATTAAGTTAAGGAAGATCGAAATATGGGATCAATTTTTGAAAAATGGACAATTTCCTCTGTTAGCAAAAGAAATAAAAAAAGATCTGATGCTAATGAATTACCAACTGAAATAGTTAAAAACCAAAAAACAGCTGACGAAAAGCTAGAAGAAAAAGAATCTAGTCCGGAGGAAAGAGGCAACTTTTTGGATAAAGATAAATATAAAGATAGGCCAGAGGTACATAAGTTGATAGAAACTTTGGAAAAAATTTTACCAGTCCATAAAATAACGAAAGAAGAAGCGATAAGGGAACTTAGAAAACTGTCTGTTTTGGAGTTGTCAGAATTACATTATATTATTACTGGTAGGAATTCTTTTTGTCCAGAAAGCAAGGGCATTATTACTAGTATTTCTTCAATAGTAGGTGAGAGAATAGGATTTGAAGCTACTGATGCAGAAAAAAAAGTAACTGAGATTGCCGAAGGAGTTTATGCCGATAGTTTGGAGAAAAAAAAGGAGTTTTACTCAGGTTTTTTTGAACGTGCCGGGCTGGATATTAGAGAGGAATATTTTGCTAAAAAAAGAAAAGAAAATATGGATCATTGCAAGAATTTAAGTGATGATGAAATAAATGATGGCATCTTTGCTTTTGTGAAAAAAGCCCTGCCTTCCTTTGAAGAAAAAGATATATCGCGAAGCGATCGTTTTAATTGGAAAGATTCCAAAAGGGATGATAAGTTTAGATGCCTTTATAGATATCTGAATTATAAGTTTTCTGAAATCAGAAAAAATGAAGATTTATTTGCAACGGCAGAATTTAGTGAAATGAAAAAAAATGTAATGAACCAAGATTTACATGAGGCGTTTCGGGGGCATGGTTTATTGAATTTTTCAAGACTGCCTTTGGGTTTTGACAAAATTGAAGGGGCAGTAAGTCATAACTACGCTATTGAGGAAAGACCATTGGCTGGAAGTATTAATACCTATTTTAATTGGGGAAGAGATAGTTGGGAAAACCAAGAAGATTATTATGAAAATAGCACAAGAATTGGGCAACCAGTTGAAGAATTAACTCAAAAATTAGCGGGTATTTTTGCAGGAGAAGAGAAAGTATTAAATATGGGCGGAGGCCAAAGGAATTTTGGATTTGAAAAAAGCATCAATATTGATTTATCAAGAAATGTTAAAAATTTTAATCGAGATTTAATTAGGGGGGATGTCAGCAATTTGCCTTTTAAAGAAAATTATTTTGATGGGGCCTTTGCGATTGAGTTAGTTTTTTATGTTGATTTTCCAAAAACCAGCCAGGAAATTTACAGAGCCTTAAAGCCGGGAAAGAAATTTATAATCGGTCATCAAGGTGTGGCAGGATTCTCTGATTTAACAACCGGATTTTGGATAAAGGGTATAGACATTATTGAATATAATGATTATTATCTGCCATTCGTCCAATTAAGAAGCGCTGAAGATGCAAACGAGCTAATGAAGAAAACGCTGGAAGAGGCTGGGTTTATAAATATCGAAATTCAAACAGATTTAAAAAATCAAGAAGTTAAAGATCAACCTTATTACTTAGTTATTGCTGAAAAGCCAGAATAAAAATTATATAATATAATCCTTTAATGGATCCATGGTTCCGCTGATTTGGCGAGAGTATGGAACCCTAAGACAAATGTAGGTAGTTAATATAGATAAAATTTATGCACATAATTTCTCCTATTAAAATTTCTCTAAAGTATCTCTTAGCGGCGAAGTTTCGCTCTTTTTTGACCATGCTAGGAATAATAATTGGGGTGGCCTCGGTGATTATTATTATGGCGATTGGGCAATCGGCGCAGGCATTGATTCTGGATCAAATTACGGGCATTGGTTCAAATTTAATCGGTGTTTTACCGGGAGCGTCAGATGAAAATGGCCCGCCAGCGACTGCGATGGGAATTTCAATTACAACTTTGAAATATGATGATTTGGAAGTTTTACGAAATGGAAAGGATGTGCCGGAAGTGACAGCTGGCGCTGGCTATGTTTCAGGAACCGCTACAGCTGAGTATGACGGAACAAATATCGTGGCCTCTTTTCAGGGAGCAACGGCCAGTTATATTGATGTGGAAAATACGAAAGTAGCTGAGGGTAGATTTTTCTCTGAAGACGAAGAAACTAATATGTCGCGTGAGGTCGTGATCGGGTTTAATTTAAAAAAGGATCTTTTTGATGGAGACAATCCACTTAATAAGGTGATAAAAATTAAGGATCAGAATTTTACGGTGATTGGTGTTTTGGAAAAAAGAGGTTCATCTGGTTTTGGGGTTAATAGCCAAGACGATACAATTTTTGTTCCTTTGAAAACTGCCCAAAAAATTCTTCTAGGTATTGATCATTTAGGATTTATTCGTCTTAAAGTTAGAGATGCCAGCCTTATTTCTTTAGCCAAAGAAAATATCACCCGAACACTTAGGGAACAACATGACATTGATGATCCGGCGAATGATGATTTTTCTGTGCGTGACATGGCTTCAGCCGTGGAGATAATTAAGCAAGTAACGGATGTGCTTCGATATTTCTTGTTAGCCATTGGAACAATTTCTTTGATTGTTGGTGGAGTGGGGATTATGAACATAATGCTTTTGGCAGTCAATCAAAGAATTAGGGAAGTGGGACTGCGAAAGGCAGTTGGCGCAAAAAACACTGATGTTTGGACGCAATTTCTAATTGAATCAGCTTTTATTTCTTTTTTGGGTGGAATAATCGGGATTATTATTGGTATTGCGATTTCTGGCTTAACGGCAATTATCATTCAATCATTGCAATATGTTTGGCCTTTTATAATTTCTTGGCAATCAATTGTGGCAGCTATTGGAGTTTCCTTTGCAATTGGAATAATTTTTGGTATTTATCCTGCGGGAAAAGCTTCAAGGATTAGTCCGATGGAAGCATTAAGATATGAATAATTTTTTAGTTCCAATCAAATTAGCTTTCAAAAGTATCCATAATAATTTAGGGCGGACGTTTTTGTCGCTTCTGGGAATTGTAATTGGTGTGGTGAGTGTGATTTTAGTTTTGTCTTTTGGCTCAGGAGTCAAAGGCTTTTTAGTTGATCAGGTTTCTTCTTTTGGCTCGGACATTATTGAAATTGAAATTAAGGTGCCGAAAGTTTCCAAAACTTCCACCCAGAATGCCAGTGGACAAATGGGTGGAATGCAAATCACTACTTTGAAATTGGAAGATATGGAGGCGGTGGCCAAACTTTCCAATGTCGGAGCTTGGTATGCTGCAATTATGAATCAACAAGTGATAAAATATGAGAATAAAAATAAACAAGTGATTATTATGGGCACGACAGCCAGCGTGACGGATGTCGATAAAAAAACAGAAATAGAAAAAGGGATGATGTTTAGCGAGGATGATGATAAGAGTCTCCGGCAGGTTGTGGTATTGGGTTCGGAAACAAAAAAAGATTTTTTTGGTGATGGTGAGGCGGTAGGAAAAGAGGTGAAGATAAAGGGTCAAACTTATCGCGTGATTGGAGTTTTGAAAGAAAGAGGCGCAGCCGGGCCTTTTAATTTTGATCAAATAACCTATATTCCGCTTCGCACGGTTCAGAAAAAATTAGCCGGAATTGATTATTTGCAAATGGCAATTTTTAATGTTAAAGATATGAGTAAATTAGATTTAACTATTGCTGAGGCAATTGATGTGCTTCGCGTACAGCATGACATTGAAAATCCCGACGACGATGATTTTGCCGTCAATTCAATCGTGGAAGTTTTGGAAATTCTAAATAAAGTTTTTTTCTCAGTTAATTTGCTTCTTATTGCGCTTACTTCTATCTCACTTATTGTCGGAGGGGTGGGGATTATGAATGTGATGTATGTCTCAGTGACGGAACGAACATTTGAGATTGGGCTAAAGAAATCAATCGGCGCGAAAAATTCGCAGATTCTTTTTCAGTTTCTTTTTGAGGCAATTTTCATCACACTATTGGGTGGGATTATCGGATTGGCACTGGGTTTTGGAATTTCCAAACTCGGAGAAATAATCGCCGTGAGCTATGGTTTCAATTTAAAATTTCCCATCACTTGGTGGTCAGCTACAATCGGCCTGGGCTTTTCCGCCGGAACGGGAATGATTTTTGGTTATTGGCCTGCTCGCAAAGCCTCACAATTAAGTCCTATGGAAGCACTAAGAAAAGAATAGAATGCTTTTCTATTATAATTTCTTCTGCTCTTCTAGGATTTCTTCTGTGATGCGATTCTGACAATTCAGACTTATGTTTTTATCTTCAATTTTTTCGCAAAGCTCATAGTCCTTTTTAGAGATTGCAAAATCTCGCAAACAATAATCCATTTCCAAGTCTTCTAAATCTTCACATTCCTCTGAGGAGGATTCTTTTTTAGGCTCAACGAGACCACAGACTTCTTGGCAATAACGAAAATCAGCTTTTTCATCTTTAAAATCAGCACATTTATTTTTACAGTCATCCTTTTTTATTTCCAAGTAGGATTCTTTTTCAACTGTATTGTTTTCAGCAAAGTCTTTCTCTAACTGCATTTCTTCTTCCAAGTCTTCCTCTTTGTCTTCCGGATCTAGAAATTCTCCCGGGGTGTCATTTGGATTTGTGTCTTTATTCTCAGTTTTTTCTCCTTGAAAAAGAATTTTTTCCGTTGGATTTTTTTCTGGTTCAGGTTTATCATAATAGCGATTTTTAGCTATCAATCCAATAAAAATAGCTAAGCTAATAAGAGCCAAAGCGAAAATATAAATAAATATCTTAAGACTCTTTTTCATATTTTTAGTACGCTTTTAAGAATCTAACTTTGTAGAAATAATATCTTAGAATATTTTCCCAATTGTAGCCATGATCAGTGGCGAGGGCTAATGCGCCATGAGCGCTGAGACCAACCATATGATTTCCCTCAGCTTCTAACTCAGCGGTACTTTTTGTGGCATGTTTTCCATAGGAATCGCTAACTGATCGACACCAAGGATAGAGTGTTGAGCCCCAACGTTCTTCAAAACTTCTTGTTCGGCCATCGGTCCAGGATGAATAAGGAGAAAGAGCGATTTCACTGCCATACATCATTATTTTCCCTTGGGTGTCTTCGGCAGCTGATTTTATATTAGGATGAGCTGTTTCCCAATCGTATCCATTATAGATTTGATTGGAAGGTGTACTTACAACAACAAAGCCTTGTGGAATATATTGCGTGCTCCAGCGAAGTTTCCAATAGCCATAAGTGCGAAACATGGTAGTCATTGTTTTATTGTAATCTGTATCACCGGTTCCGGTAATTTCTCCAATTCCCCAAGCATAATGCTCCAAAGGAAGGGTGTTGATTACCCAGATTCGATCGCCATCGCTTTCGGGACTATCATAAAAATGGGCTTTTATTTTTCCACGATACTGATCATAATCAGAAGAAGGACGATTTAAGTCAAAAACAATATCAGAATTATTTCCATCGGTTGATTCAAAATAAACATCTGATCCAGCGTTAACCTCATCCATTGATTCATAAACTTTCAAATCTCCATCTGAAATATATTGAACGCGCGTATAAGTGTCTTTTGGAATATTGGCCAATACTTGTCCAGATTCATTTTTAACGGTGTAGTCCTTAGTTGCTTTTACTCGAATATAAGTTTCATCTCGAAGATCTGATTTCGTGTAGTTATAGATGCCAACTGCAATATCTGGCCCCAGAGCTCCGCCTCCGAGAGTAGCTTCACCTAAACCTCCGTTTTCTTGGCTGTTAAGATAGCGGGCATGCGCTTCTTTGTATTCATTTCCACCATAATTTTTTCCAGCGTCATATTCACTTTTATTATATTTTTCGTATTTTCCATAGCGACTATATTGTTTGTATGGTGAATAGTATTTTTTATATTTTGAATATTTCTTATATTGATCGTAATACTGTTTATAGGTTGGATATTTTGAAGGACTTTTTTTGTAAAGTTTGTACTTGTCATAGGCCTCCTTAGCCTTAGCTCTTTCAGAGGAGCTCTTGAAGCCATATTTCTTCTTATATTTTTTATACTTTTCGTATTTTTCGTAGTTCTGTTTTTTTTGATATTTCAAATAAAGCTCATATTTTTTATAAGCGTCATAGTCAGCATCATTATCTTCAGCCTTAGCATTATTGGCAGAATTGGAAGCGAAAGTAGCGAACAAGAAAACAACTAAAAGAAAGATAGCTATTTTAGAATATTTTAATTTTTTTTCTATTTTTATCATTGAATATATTATAGCAGTAAAGTAAATTTTTTCAAAGTTATTAAATTTTTTTAATAAAACTAGGAATAATTATTAAAAATATTAGACAATAAATTAAAAAAGGCGCAAGTTGTAGCCTTTTTCTGTTTGTGGTAAGCTAGAGGCAAGGAAATTAAGCAAATAATCAAGCTTCAAAAATATATGAGAGAGTATACAAGAGAAAAAGAAGAATGGAAGGAAATATTAGAAGAGGCGGTTGTCGAAGAAAAAGATGAGGAAGATTTAACTGATAAAATTGAATCTGTTCAGTCTGGCGAAGTTGTAAACGATCCTATTAAAGAAAATAATGAAGGAGTTATTTTAATAGATGAATCTCAATTTTCAGAAGAAATGGACAATGAAGCAATTGCTAAAAAAACTAAAAAAGAATTTCGTTCGCGCTTGATAATGATTTTTATTCTAGGAATTTTAATTGGGGTTGCTTTTAAAACTGAATCATTAAAGAAAATAACAATTGGTTATAACGATTATTTAATGAAGATAAAGTCTCAAAGCTACGACATGAATAAGATACAAGCTGATTTAACTAAAACGAGAAGTGCCTCTACACAAATGCAAGATGAAGCTGTCAACTCTGATGAGGAGATTGATTCGGCAGTTGATGATGGCAAGCAAAATAGTCAGAATATTGAAAGCAATCAACCGCAAGATTAATTAATAAATTTTAAATAATTAGCAATAACTAATTTTATGGAAGAAGATATTAAAACAGGGGAGGATGATGCAATGAAGAATAAGAATAATGATAAGAATAATGATAATAGAATAAAGAATTTAATTTCCGTTATCATTTTATTGTCCGGCATGCTTTTGGGCAGTCTTTTTATTGACTTGTCTCAGTTAATAAGAAAAGATGGTTTTTCTGCTAAAAAATTAAATCAGTCTGATATTTTTGAAGCTAATGGGAAAACTTGGGTGGCATATGGAGAGCCAGCAGTCGGTGCAAAAGTTATAACTGATGAAAGTTGTGAAGAATGTGATGTGGATGAGATTTTGGTTTGGATGAGGAGGATATTGCCAACAATTGCAACAACTAAGGTTGATTATAATTCCGACGAAGGCAAAAAATTGATCCAAGCTTTTAATATAAAAACCCTACCTTCTTTTGTTTTCGATTCACAAATTAAAAATACAGATTTTTATGCTCAGGCTAACGTGCTTTTCGAAGAAAAAGATAGTCAGTTTATATTGCGCACACAAGACATTGGAATTCCAGTTGGAAAATATGTCGAATTGCCAAAAATCAGTGATAATGATGCTATTTTTGGATCAAACAAAGATGCTAAGGTAAAAGTGATTGTTTTCTCTGATTTTCAGTGTCCTTATTGCAAGCTTTTCCACACGGTATTGCGTGACGCAATGAAAAATTATAAAGACAGTAATGATATTTATTTTGATTATAAATTTTTACCACTCGACACTCATGCTCAAGCTAATGACGCTGCCCTAGCTGCTAGTTGTGCTTTAGAACAAGATAAGTTTTGGGAATATGCTGATAAACTTTATTCTGATCAAGTTGGTTGGTCAAATAAGAATGATGTGGCTAAATTTAAAGGATATGCTAAAAATCTGGGTTTGAAGCAAGATCAGTTTAATCAATGTTTGGACAGTAAGAAATATCAAGATAAAATCAATGCAGATGTTGATGAGGCTAATAATTTCGCAATTTCAGGAACTCCAAGTGTTTTCATCAACAATCAAGTGCAAAGTGGAGCGATTACTTCTGATCAATTTAAATCACTAATCGAAAAGGAATTAGCAAAGTAATTTAGCAGCGCTATATTTTTTATAAGATTATTATTAAAAACTTCTCAATTTATTTGAGAAGTTTTTTTAGTTGAAAAAAGAAATTAGTGTCTGTGGATAAGTTCAAATTTTGGCTTAGAATGAGCTACTTGCCAATAATTTTGCTTGTGGTATAATTCTAATTAGCTACACTATATGTAGTATAAAAACTAAAATATTATGAATTGTCCATTTTGTAGTAATCCCGAAACTAAAGTCGTTGATTCGCGAGAAACCAACGAAGGGAAAATCACCAGAAGGCGTCGTGAATGTCTTAAATGCATCTCACGTTTTAGCACCTATGAAGAAATAGAGCTCTTGCGCCTTAGTGTGATCAAGAAAAGCGGGATAAAGGTCGATTATGATAAATCCAAAATTGAAACAGGTGTGCGCAAGGCCTTGGAAAAAAGACCGGTAACGGAAGAAAAAATCGCGCAGTTTATTGGGGAGATTGAATATGAAATTCGAACAAAAGAAAAACCAGAAATAACTTCAAGAGATATTGGAAAAATCATTCTTAAGAAACTACGCGAATTGGATGAAGTGGCCTATGTAAGATTTGCTAGTGTCTATAAGTCATTTGGCAGTATCGAAAGTTTCAAAAAAGAGTTGGACACGTTCGATAAATAAAATAGTTTTTAATAAATTTTTATATATAAATACAAAACGGTATGAAAACAAAAAAGAAAAACATTGGGGGAAAAAAGGTGGTAGCACCGAAAAAGGCAGTAGCTTTAAAAGTGGTCAGCAAGAAAAACATTGCTAGCTCAAAAGAAGGAATTAAAATTAAAAAAGTCATCAAGCGAGATGGAAAGTTGGCAAATTTTGATCAAAATAAAATCACGCGAGGGATTGCCAAGGCATTGTCTTCAACTAAAGAAGGCGGAGTTGATGAGGCGAAAAAAGTTACTGAAAAAGTAATTAAATTATTAGGCCGAAAGCACAAGGAAGGTTATGTCCCAGAGATTGAAGAAATTCAAGATTTAGTGGAAAGGGTTTTGATGATTTTGGATTTTGAAGAAACAGCCAAGGCCTATATCCTTTATCGCGAGCAACACAGAAAAAATCGTGAAGCAGAACAATCATTAGATGAAGCAGTAAATTTAGTGGATAAATATATTCAAGAAATTGACTGGAAGGTGAAAGAGAATGCTAATATGGCATATTCCTTGCAAGGTTTGAATAATTATATTTCCTCAATCGTTAGTTCTAAGTATTGGATGAATCGTGTCTATACTAAAGAGATTCGTGAAGCGCATGAAGGTGGAGATTTTCATATTCATGATTTGCAACTTTTGGCAGCGTATTGTTGTGGATGGGATCTTCAAGATCTTCTGCGAAGAGGATTCACTGGCGTTCCAGGTAAGGTTGCTTGTAAACCGGCGAAACATCTCGGATCAATTTTAGGGCAAATGGTAAATTTCACCTACACTACTCAAGGTGAAGTAGCCGGCGCGCAAGCTTTTTCTAATTTCGATACATTGCTCGCTCCGTTTGTGCGTTATGATAAATTGACCTATGAAGAGGTGAAGCAAGAAATTCAGTCTTACGTTTTCAATATGAATGTTTCCACACGTGTTGGATTCCAAACTCCTTTTTCCAATATCACAATGGATATTACTTGTCCGAAAAATTTAGCTGATGAGGCTGTGATTTTTGGTGGCTTGCCACAAATTGAAAAATATGGACAGTTTCAAGATGAAATGAATATGATCAATCGGGCCTTTGCTGAAGTGATGACAGAGGGTGATGCTAATGGACGAATTTTCACTTTCCCAATCCCAACCTACAATATTAGCAAGGATTTTGATTGGAAGGATAAGCGCTTTGATGCAATTTGGGAAATGACTGCTAAATATGGTATTCCTTATTTTGCTAATTTTGTTAATTCTGATATGGATCCGGATGATGCGCGCAGTATGTGTTGTCGTTTGCGTTTGGATAATCGAGAACTGCATAAGCGCGGAGGAGGTTTGTTTGGTGCTAATCCTTTGACTGGCTCAGTTGGCGTGGTAACAATCAACTTGCCTCGCTTGGGACATACAGCAAAAAACAAGAAAGAATTTCTTAAGGATCTAAATCATCTGATGGATCTCGCGAAGGAAAGTTTGGAGACGAAACGAACGATGGTGGAAAAATTGACTGATGGTGGACTCTATCCTTACACCAAATTTTATTTAGCACCAATTAAATTGCGTCGTGGACAATATTGGGCTAATCACTTTTCAACTATTGGTCTTGTCGGAATGAATGAGGCGTTGCTTAATCTAATTGGAAAAGATATCACAACACCTGCGGGACAAAAATTAGCTGAAGAAATCTTGGTGCATATGCGAGAAAGAATTATTGGTTATCAAAAAGAAACCGGTAATTTGTATAACTTGGAAGCAACTCCAGCAGAAGGCACTTCCTATCGTTTGGCGCGAATTGATCAGAAAAAATATCCGGAAATTATTTTTGCCAATAACGAAAAAGTGAAAAATGAAAATTCTGAGCCATACTACACTAATTCTTCACAACTGCCGGTACAATTTACGGAGGATATTTTTGAAGCATTGGAATTGCAGGACGGTTTGCAAACGAAGTATACCGGAGGAACAGTGCTACATGGATTTTTGGGTGAGCGAATTTGGGATATTGAAACAACTAAAAAACTAGTGCGCAAGATTGCAGAAAATTATTCCTTGCCCTATTTCACACTTACGCCAACTTTCAGTATTTGTCCGGTACACGGTTATTTGGAAGGAGAACATCTGTTTTGTCCGAAGTGTGTGATGGAGCAAAAAACGGAAGTCTACTCACGCGTAGTGGGCTATATCAGACCAGTAGAACAATGGAATAATGGCAAGAAGGCTGAGTTTTGTGATCGCAAGGAATTCAAGGTGAAAAAATAATAAAATTTAAAATAAAATAAAAAATTAAAAGCATTTTGCTTTATGCAATAATTATTACATCTTGCAAAATAAAAAAATATGGAAAAATATATTTGTCATGATTGTTCTCGCGAGCTTCAAGAGAACGAAGAGTTTGTGGCTTATAAGGTTGGCGAAAACGAGTATCATAAATGCAAAAGCTGTCACGAAGCGGATTCGGTTTTACGAAATTTTCAAAAAACAGAAGTCTATTCGCGCGTCGTTGGTTATATTAGGCCGGTAGCGCAATGGAATAATGGAAAGCAAGCAGAATATGCTGACAGAAAAGAATTTCAGGTAGAAAGTCCAGCTTGTTGTTAAATTAAAAAAAGATAGTAAGCCATCCTACTTTTCCAAAAAGTTAGGATGGCTTATTTTAAAAGTTTATGATTATCTCTGGTCAACAAAGACTAACTCTAATCGATTTTCCGGGCTATATAGCGACAACAGTTTTTACAGCTGGTTGTAATTTTCGCTGTCCATTTTGTCATAATCCCGAGTTAGTTTTGGGTGGTGGAAAGATTTTATCCGGAATGGCTGATAAAACTGAAAAAGATTTTTTCGAATTTCTAAAAAAACGCAAAGGCAAACTCGAGGGAGTTTGTATCACAGGAGGCGAGCCAACTCTGCAACCGGACTTAATTGAATTTATCAAAAAAATTAAAGCTTTGGGATTTTTGGTTAAGCTGGATACAAATGGTGCGAGACCGGATGTGCTTAAAAAATTACTGGATTTGAAGCTTTTGGACTTTGTAGCGATGGACATTAAAAATCAATTAAACAAATACAGTGAAACAGTTGGCATAAAAGTTGACATAGAGCGTATTAAACTAAGCGTTGATTTAATTCGCAATAGTCGCGTGGCTTATGAATTTCGCACAACTGTCGTTCCTGGCTTGCATGAAGAACTTGATTTTTTGGAAATTGCCAAATGGCTTAATGGCGCAGATGCATATTATTTGCAGGAATATCGCGAAGCTGTCATTCTTGATAATAATTTAAAAAAGAAGACGAAAGGAAAAAAGATTGATTTGGAAAAAATAAAAGGCCAAATTGAGACAAATTTTGGGAAGATGGGAATTAGACGCTAGTTTTGTCTTTACACTTAATTTCTGTTATAATCTTTTGAGGGGTTCACTTAGGTTCACAAAATTTATTTATGCAAAAACATCTTAATAAAATTCTAGTTTTTGTGATCAATATACTTTTAATGGTTATTGCTGTTTTAATAATTAAAAATCAGGATCAGAAAGACGTTGCGATTAAAACTGAAACGGATTCAACGATTAGTCCAATTGATTCAAATATGTTAAGCGCGCAGAGTATTATTTCTGCTGATCGGGAAAGTAAATTGCGCGAATTGAGTAGTACTCCGCAAACCTTGAAGACTCAACAGATTACAACTACAACTAATACTGCAGTGACCAAACCTAGCTCATCGACAAGTAAGAGTAGTCGTACGACAAAAAAATCATAAATTAAATAATTATGAGAAAAAAATTCAAAGCTTTTTTATTAGTCATACTTCTAGTATTTAGTCTTGCGGTTTCATTAAATTTTGCTGTGGCCGATGATGACGAGGATGAGGATGACGAAGAAGAGTATTCTTCAGAAGATCGTGACGGTTCAAGTAGTAGCTCAGCAAAGACTGAAACAAAAGTTACAACTGATGTTAGTACAAAAACAATCATTGAAAAAGATAGTGATGGCGATGGCCTTTTAGATCAAAAAGATCCGCATCCTACTATTCCGGAAATATATATTGTCGTGGATGATGATAAGAATGGTATTGTTGATAAATTTGAGAAGAAATAAGATGGGAAAAAAGGCGTCAGTGGAAAAAGAATTTAAAGCGCTTGGGACAGATATTTATTTTCAGATAGTTTGCGCGGAAAGTTTAAAAGATAAAGCCGAAAAAGATTCAGAGACACTTAAAAATTTTTATGTTGTATTTGAGAAAAGGTTCAGTCGTTTTGATCGGGATAGTGAATTGAATCAGTTTAATGATAATTTAGGAAAATTTTTAAAACCATCGACGCATTTTTTATCTTTAGCGAAAGAAATTTTATATTATTATAAATTAAGTGAGGGGCTGTTTGATCCAAGAATTATTGAAGTTCTAGAACGGATTGGATATGAGAAAGATTTTAAACAAAATAGGTTTGTAGCTTCGAGTGGAAAATCTTTTCCCAAAATTAGCGTGAGTGATTTGGAAAAAGATTTAATAATTCGAGGCGAAGAAATTTGTTTCAATCAGCGGATGGATTTTGCGGGAATTGCTAAGGGCTATATCACAGATAGGGCAGTGGAAATGCTACGGCAAGCTGGATTTGAAAATTTTCTTATTGATTCCGGTGGGGACATGTTTGCTTTCGGAAAAGATCAAAAAGAAGAAACCTGGAAGATTGATGTCGAGGGAATTATAGAGGATAGGATGCTTATCAGCTTAAAAAATGAAGCGGTCGCGACTTCGGGTATTGGAAAGCGTAAATGGGAAAGTGGTGAAAAAAAGTTCCATCATTTGATTGATCCGAAAAATCCAGAAAATTTTTCCTTTGCCTTGCAATCTGTTACTGTTGTCGCTGAGACTGTCACTGAAGCGGATTTTTGGGCTAAGATGCTGTTTCTTAAAGGCAAGGAGGCAGGTATGAAATTTTCTAATGAAAATAAAGTCAAGAGCATTTTTTTAGATTATCGAGGGAATGCTGTGATTTCCGAGGGAATGAAAAATAATATTTATTAAAAATATGAAAAAAATACTTTTTATTATTACGCTAATCTTTTTGGGATCACATTTCAGTTTGGTTTTAGCAGAGGAGCAGAAAGTGGATTACGGAAACAATCTGGTGCTTGATAATGACCTAGACGGCCTGACTGACGAAGGAGAAAAGCAAATTTATAAAACTGATCCCAACCTGCCCGACACAGATAGCGATGGTTTTTTGGATGGGGTGGAGGTGCTTGGCAATACTAATCCTCTTGATAGTATTAATCCAAGCGCTGTGCAAAATATAACCGTGCGGGAATATTTCGAAGATGAGCCGGAAAAATGGTCCTGGTATCTTACAAGAGCTGGAGGGCTTATCGCTTTTCTGCTTTTGTATCTTGCGATTTTTTTCGGGATTGCTATTCGCTTTCCGGGTTTAAAAAAGATTTTCAAACCAATTGATTCGCTTAATTTTCATGGTTGGATTTCTGTTCAGGCATTGATTTTTGTCCTCATTCACGGACTGGTTCTTTTGACGGATGAATATCTTGATTTCAGCCTCAAAGATGTTCTTGTGCCATTCGCTTCCACTTATAATCCGGAAATGATAACATTGGGCGTGCTGGGAATGTATTCGATGATTGCGATTATCCTTACTTCTTATTTTCGCAAGCACATATCTTACCGCGTTTGGCGTGTTACGCATTTTTTGAACATCGCACTTTATGGCGTTGCGTTTTTTCACGCTTATTATCTTGGAACGGATCTTAAGGCTGGCATCGTACGAGAAATTTTTATCGGAATGAATATTCTTCTTCTGGGGCTGATGCTGGCGAGTCTTCTTTTAAAATTGAAAAATATTTTTTTCTTAAAAACTAATGAGAGTTTACATTAAAGTTATTCCCAGAGCTTCGAAAAACAGTGTCGAAAAAATTAGTGAAGGGGAATATAAAGTGAAATTAACCGCGCCACCGGTTGATGGCAAAGCTAATGAGGCGCTGGTTAAATTACTGGCGGAGTATTTTGGTGTTGCTAAAAGCGAGATTTCGATCGTTGGCGGTAAAAGCACGCAAAGGAAAATGGTGGATATTGATTTATGAAGGTGAATAAAGCAAAAATATTTTTATTATTTTCCCTAAGTTTTATTTTGGGAATTTTTATCGCCTCATTTTTTTATCCGTCTGTTTTTGGAAGTTTGTTTTTGTATTTTATTTTTCTTTTGGCACTAATTCTTTTTTTTATTTTTTATAAAAATAAGTTAGTGATGCTTGCGACCTTTTGCATTCTAATCTTTATTTTCGGTTTTTGGCTCACTCAGAAAAAGATTGATAAAATAAATTCTTTCAAAAATTCACCGCAAGAAATTGATTTTTCAGGAAGGGGGGTTATTTTGGTCGAACCAAAAATAAAAGAAACTCGCCAAGAAATTATTTTTGCACCGGAAAATAAAAATTATAATATTTTGATCCAAGAAAGTATTTATCAAAATTATACTTATGGCGAAGAGTTGCAATTAGCTTGCAAGCTTGAGACGCCAAAAAATAGAGAGGATAGTGACTTTGATTATCAGGCCTATTTAGCGCGGGAGGATATTTTTTATCTTTGTCAAAAACCAAAAATTGAAAAAACAGGAAAAAATCAGGGCAATTTTTTCTATGCCTCAATAATTAAATTAAAAAATAAATTTAGTGCTAATATTTCTGCGCTCATTCCTTCGCCTGAATCGGGACTGTTGGAGGGTTTGATTATTGGTGGTGATGACAAGCTATCGAAAAAAATTCAAGATAATTTTTCGCGTACAGGCATGACGCATATCGTGGCAGTGTCCGGTTATAATATTACAATTGTGGCGCAATATTTAATGCTAATTGGAATATTTTTTGGCTTGTGGCGTCAGCAAGCTTTTTGGTTTGCTCTTTTGGGAGTTTGGATTTTTATTTTAATGACCGGTTTTCCCGCTTCGGCAATTCGCGCAGGCGTGATGGGCACACTGCTTCTTTATGCGATGAAAAACGGACGGTTGGCCAATGCGCAAAACGCTATTCTTTTTTCCGCTGCCGTGATGCTGGCTTGGAATCCAATGCTACTTCGTTATGACGTTGGTTTTCAGCTGTCCTTTTTGGCAACGATTGGGATTGTATATTTTTATCCGCTACTGGATAAGTATTTTGGCGAAAAAATAAAAAAGTATCCTGCGCCGATTTCTTTTATTATCGAAATTCTTTTTATGTCACTCAGCGCGCAGGTTTTTGTTTTGCCGATTATTTTATTTAATTTTCAAAAACTTGCAATCATTTCGCCTTTGGCGAACGTGCTAATCTTGCCAATCCTACCACTTACGATGCTTTTAGGATTTTTGACTATTGTGGCAAGTTTTATTTTTAAGCCACTAGCCATAATATTTTCCTGGCTGGTTTATTTGCCATTGCACTACGAAGTTTTGATGATAGGAAAGTTTGCGCAGATGAAATATACATCACTAAACGTGAAGATCGGTTGGGTAGGGGTTGTTATTTGGTATATACTAATGATAGGTGTGGTTTATTTTGCAAGAAAAGTAAAAAATAAAGGAAATACATGAAAAACCGAAAATTGATTTATTTTATTCTTGGTGGGTTAGCGCTAATCAGCCTTATTTTTTTTGGTTTAATTTTTCAAGCTAGAAATCAAAAACTTTCCGTGGCGTTTTTAGATGTGGGACAAGGTGATGCAATCCTAATTTCTCAAGGAAGCAAGCAGGTTTTGATTGATGGTGGTGCAAGCGGACAAAAATTAATGGAAAAATTAGGCGAGCAAATTCCTTTTTGGGATCGCGAAATTGAAGTGGTGATTGCAACTCATCCTGACGCTGATCATATTGGCGGATTAGTTGAAGTGCTTAGAAATTATACAGTTGATCATGCTATCGAAAGTGGAGCGAAAAGTGACTCACAAGTTTTTGGCGCATATGAAAAAATAATTGAAGATAAAAAAACTTCCAAACTTTTGGCGGTGCGTGGAATGAAAATAAAAATATCTGATGAGATAGAATTGGAAGTGCTCAGCCCGAATGGTGAAAATATGGAAAATTTAAAAGACACAAATTCGGCCAGTGTTGTGACGAGATTATCCTTTGGTGAAAATAGTTTTCTGTTTACTGGAGATTTGCCTCTCGACGTTGAAGCGCAGATGCTTAAAAAAAATTTATTTTCTTCCACGAAAGTTTTGAAAGTCTCTCATCACGGATCAAAATCTGCTACGAGCATTGAATTTTTGAATAAGGTTAATCCGGAACAGGCAGTCATTTCAGTGGGAAAAAATAATCGCTATGGCCATCCAACGTCAGAAGTCTTGGAGCGCTTAGGCGTTAAAAATATTGCTATTTTTCGTACGGATATTCTAGGGGACGTGATTTATAATTGTGGGAAAATAAAAAATAAATGTGTTTTGGAAAATGCCTGAAAAACGTTTTAAATAAAAAAATAAAGCAGGGTTTTTTTATTAAGTATTAAACTGTGGATAACTTTTTTAAAAACAGCTCAAATAAGCTGTTTTTTTGTTGTAAAAAATGTGAAAAAATATGTTGACGAATGTTGTGCTGTGGGGTAAAATAGATTTACAGTATATAAAAGTGTCACAAAGTGGGGAATTATATGTTTATTGGAGAATATCAACATTCTATTGATCCTAAGAAAAGATTGGCAGTGCCGAGTAAATTTCGTGTCGAACTTAAAAATAAAGTGGTGGTGACGCGTGGACTGGATAAGTGTTTATTTATTTATCCGATGAAAGTTTGGCAAGAGTTGGCGTCCAAGTTGGGAGCCATTCCAGTGGGAGAAGCATCAACCAGAAGTTTTGTGCGTTTGATGCTAGCCGGAGCGACTGATGTGGAAACGGATAAACAAGGTAGAATTCTGATTCCTGATTATTTGAAAGAATATGCTGGACTCGATCGTAATGTGATTATTGCTGGAATCTATAATCGTTTGGAAATTTGGGATGAAATAAAGTGGAATGAATATAAGAAAAATGCTGAAAAAAATAGCGATGAAATTGCTGAACAGCTAGGAAAGCTCGGCGTATATTAAAAAAATATGACAATTCATAAATCAGTATTACTAGAAGAGGCGATTGACGCATTGAATTTGAAAGAAGGTATGACGGTGATTGATGCAACGCTTGGTGGCGGGGGACACTCACTGGAAATTATCAGAAAAATCGGAAGTTCTGGAAAGTTAATCGCTTTTGACGCAGATGAGCTGGCGATAGAAAAATTCCAAGTGGAAATGAAAAAGCGGGATTTGGAAAATATAATTCTAGTGAATGTGAATTTCAGAAATTTAACAAAAGAATTGGAAGAGTTAGGAATTGAAAAGGTGGACGCGATTTTGGCTGATATCGGTTATTCTTCAGATCAGTTGGAGAGTAAGGAGCGCGGAATCAGTTTTCAGTTGGAAGCGCCATTGGATATGCGTTTTGATCAGAAGCAAGAATTGACTGCAAAGAAAATAGTGAATGAATATAGTCAAAAAGAATTGGAAAGGATCTTGCGAGAATATGGTGAGGAAAAATTTGCGAGAAATATTGTAAGAGGAATTTTGAAATATAGAGAAAAAAAGTTGTTTGAAAATACGAAAGAGTTGGCAGAAATTATTGAAGAGAATGTGCCAGGAAAATATCGTTATGGAAAAATTCATCCAGCGACGAAAACATTCCAGGCAATCCGAATTGAAGTTAATCAAGAGCTCGAGAGTTTAAGAGAATTTGTACCGAGTGCGTTGGGATCGCTCAAGCCTAGGGGAAGGCTTGCGGTGATTTCCTTCCATTCATTGGAAGATCGAATTGTGAAAGAATTATTTCGGGAAAATGCCAGGGGCTGCATTTGTCCAAAAAACTTTCCAATTTGCCTTTGTCACGAAAAGGCAAAAGTGAAGATTGTGACGAAAAAACCAATAATCGCTCAAGGGAAGGAGCTGGAGGATAATCCCAGAGCGAGAAGCGCAAAATTACGTATTTGTGAGTTTATTTAGTTCTATTTGAATCGTAAATAATAAAAACAAAAATAAAAAAATGGCAAAAGTAATAATTATCAATAATACGCGTGCAGTTGAAAAAAGGATAATCAAAGAAGCGGGAAAACGAGGGAGTATTAAAATCGGTCTAGCTGGTGCAGGTTTTTTGACGGTTGCATTTGTTGTATTTTTCAGTGCTTTTTATTTATTTCAAGTTAATGATCTGGCTATGAAGGGTTATGAAATAAAGGAGGTAGAAACAAAAATTGCCAATTTAAAAAAAGATAATGATAAAATGCAGATTCGTGAAATGGAGCTTCGCTCTATGTATTCAGTTGAAAAAGTAGCACCAGAGTTTAATCTAGTTAGTCCTGTGAATGTGTCTTATCTAGAACTTAATGATTTAGTGGCGTTAAAATAAGTACGCAATAAATAGTTCTTCTCATTTTTTGTACTTTTTATTGGGGTATAATTTTTTTGTGGTATTAAAGATGGTTTTCGTGAAGATTTAAAAAACTAAAAACTAAAAATTGAAATGGCAAATCCGCAAAGACAAAAAAAATATAAAGTTGGTAGTCGTTGTGAGTTACCCGAAAGATTGAAAAATTCTAGAATTTATTTTTTGTTAGTTATGATAATTGGAGTTTCTATAGTAATATTTCTTCGTTTGTATTCATTGCAAGTTAGCGCACATGACTCCTATTTAGCTTTGGCGGAAAATCAACATTCCATTTTTAGAAATCTAATTCCTAATCGAGGAGAAATATTTTTAAAAGATAGGGATGCTCTTTATCCAGTTGCTGTTAATAAAGAAATTAGTATGGCTTATGCAGTACCGAAAGAAATTGAAAGTCCGAAAGATGCTAGCGATAAAATATCCGAGATTCTAGCAATTGATCGTGATGAGCTTTTTGAAAAGCTAAATAAAAAGGATGATATGTACGAAATTTTGAAACATCGATTGAGTGATGACGAGTCAACCAAAATAAAAGAATTAAAATTAAAAGGAGTTTATCTTTCAGATGAGTCATTGCGCTACTATCCAGCCGGAGAATTAGCAGCGCATGTTCTTGGTTTCGTAGGTTGGAAAAATAATGATTTTGGTGGGCGATATGGAACGGAATTGCTTTTTGATAATGAGTTAAAGGGTCAAGAAGGAGAGCTTTTCCAAAATAAAGATACTTCCGGAAAGTGGATTGCTACAGGAGAAAAAGCCATAACACATGCCAAAGATGGCGACAGCTATATTCTGTCTATTGATCACATTGCTCAATATGAAACAGAAAAAATGTTAAAGGCGGCAGTAGAAAAATATCAAGCTGACAGAGGAACGATAATTGTAATGGAAGCAGCAAGTGGAAAAATTTTGGCAATGGCTAATTACCCGACTTTTAATCCTAATGAATATGCCAAGACAGATAATATGGAAGCTTTTCGTAATTTAGCGGTCAGCGATCCTTATGAATGTGGTAGCGTGTTTAAGACATTTACTTTGGCTGCAGCAATTGATAATGGGAAAATAAATCCTGATACAACCTATACTGATACTGGAGTTGTATCTGAGGCAGGTTATTCTATCCGTAATTCTGATTTGAAATCTAATGGATTGCAAACAATGACTCAAGTGCTTGAAAAGTCTTTGAATACAGGTGTAATTTTCGCAGAAAGATCAATGGGAAATTATACTTTTGGTGAATATGTGAAAAAATTTGGTTTTGGTAATTCTACCGGGAGTGATTTTTTTGGAGAAGCGGCTGGAAATTTAAATAATTTAAAAAATTTAAAAAGTGATATTCAATTTTTCACAGCTTCATTTGGACAGGGTATCACGGTTACGCCATTACAATTAATCTCAGCTTATAATGTTATTGCCAATAATGGCGTTCTTCTAAAACCACAAATTGTGGAAAAAGTAATCCATGCTGATGGGACAGAAACAGAAGTTGCTCCTCAAGAAGTTCGTCGTGTGATTTCTGAAGATTCTGCTAAGCAAGTAGCAAAAATGCTTCGCAGTGTGGTCGTTGAAGGGCACGGAAAACAAGCAGATGTGCCAGGTTATTTGGTTGGAGGAAAAACTGGAACAGCACAGGTGGCGAGTAATAGTGCTAAAGGTTATACTGAGGGAGAGAGCATTGGATCTTTTGCTGGTTTTGCACCAACGGATAATCCTCGTTTCACAATATTGGTCCGTCTGGATGATCCTAAAACTGTTCAGTGGGCAGAATCAAGTGCTGCGCCAACTTTTGGAGAGTTAATGAAATTTTTGTTAGGTTATTATAATATTGAGCCAACGGAAGAGTATTCACAAGTAGCTTGGGATAAATTTAATCAAACGCATACCTTGAGAAATGATTTTCTAAAAAAAGAAGAAGAAATCGAAATAGATAAACCATTGGACAATTTAATTATTCAAAGTGACGAAAAAGATGAAAAAAAAGATAAAAAAAGATAACCATCAAAATAGTTTGGAAAATAATAAATCTCAGAAGGTGAAGCGACTAGAGCGTATTTTACGTTTTATGGCGAGCGCCATCCTTAGAAAATATAAGCCTCGCATCGTGGCAATTACTGGATCGGTTGGAAAAACTTCTGCCAAAGAAGCTATTACAGCTGTACTTGCAGGGCACTTCCGAATAAGAAAAAGCGAAAAAAATTATAACAATGAAATTGGCGTTCCTTTGACAATAATCGGAATAGATGGTGGCGGAAAATCTTTTCTAGGTTGGTTTTTGGTTTCTTTGAAATGGCTAGGTATTATCATTTTTCCAGTTAAGTATCCCGAAATTTTAATTTTAGAAATGGCAGCTGATAGGCCAGGTGATTTAAAATATCTGACTGATTTTGTGCGACCAAATATTTCTGTCATTACGGAAATATCAGCTAGTCATCTTGAATATTTTAAAACACTAAACGGTATTCTAAAAGAAAAAGCAGTCCTAGTGAAAGCTTTAGATGAAAAAGGCTTAGCTGTAATAAATATTGATAATGCGTATCTGGCTAAATTAAAAACAGAATTACGATCAAACGTTTTATCTTTTGGTTTTTCTGAAAATGCTGATGTGCGAGCGTTGGATGTTTTTTTGAATTATCATAATAATCAAAATAGTCCGGTTGAACAGGAAATTAACGGATTAAGTTTTAAGCTTAGCTATCAAGGCACGACAATGCCAATGCGTTTAAATA
Source organism: Candidatus Moraniibacteriota bacterium (assembly GCA_049303795.1). Lineage (GTDB taxonomy): Bacteria > Patescibacteriota > Minisyncoccia > Moranbacterales > UBA2206 > UBA9630. The sequence continues at coordinate 125,642 of JBAQNM010000005.1, read as the reverse complement.
GAGCGCTAGCCAAGCAACATGTTTATGCAGCGTTGGCTGGTATTTCTGTTGGTGTTGGGTTGGGTATGAATCTAGTGGAAATCGGAAAGGGTTTAGATGATTTTTTCTCGCCCACTGGAAGATTGAATTTGATCCCAGGAATTAAACACACACATATCATAGATGATACATATAATTCCGCACTCAATTCGTCCGAAGCCGCTCTGGAGGTTCTGCGCGAGCTGGGGAATGACAAACGCAAAATTGTTGCTTTGGGTGACATGTTAGAGTTGGGGGAAAATACTGAAGCCGATCATACTTTGCTAGCAAGAAAATTCTTAGAAATTAAGGGTGATATTTTTATTGCCGTAGGTCGCAGAATGCAGTTTGCCATTAGTGAATTAAAAAGACGCAAATTTATTGGTGAAATCTATCAGTTTTCAAATCCGATGGATGCCGGAAAGGAATTACAAAAAATCTTGCGTGCAGGTGATGTGGTTTTAGTTAAAGGCTCGCAAGCAATGCGAATGGAAAAAATAATAGAAGAGATTATGCTGGAACCACAAAAAGCGGAAGATTTGTTATGCAGACAAGGCGTGGAATGGAAAAATGTTCCATGGAAAGAAGTTTGATAAAAAAAGAAAAAAATAGGTGCTAGTTTATTTATTCTGGTTAGGATTATATCCGGGTTTTATTTTAAAAATTAAAAATTGCTTGACGAGAAGTTTTTGAGTGGTATAATGTCAAAGTTATCGAAAAATATATTTTTGGGTCGTTAGCTCAGCCTGGTAGAGCAGTTGCCTTTTAAGCAAACGGTCGGAGGTTCGAATCCTCCACGACCCACAATTACAAAAAACAAGGATCCTGGAAGTTAGTGAAGCGTCTTGATTATATTTGGCGCTTTTTTATTTTGCGCACTCTTGCATTATTTGTTGCTGTATAATACAATAAAGTTGTCTTAAGGATAATATTAATTTATTTAAGTTTTTGGAATAGTTTAAAATTTAGAATATAAAAAATATGTCACCAGAAAAAACACCAAATCCAGCCGGGTCAGCGGAAGTAAATAATCCGATCCCAAAACCAAGAGAGACAGTAGACAGAGCACCTGAAAACGCAAAAGGCGTATTGAGGAGAATGTATGAAGGTCTCTATAAAATTCCTGGAGTAAGTCGAATGGTTGGAAAAATGGAAATTGCTTATAATAACTCTCGGATGAAAAGTCATGAAGGAAAAGCTGTTTCTTTGAAGAATGAAATTGATGACATTGACTCCGATATTGCTATTCAAGATCAAATAAAAAAAGAGAATGAGGATCTTATTGTGAATTTGGAAAAACAAGGAATGTCAGAAAGTATTGAATCTTTACGGATAAATTTAAGAGAAGTGGATGAGGAGAAAGCTAAATTATTTAATAAAAGAGATCGACTTCAAAGTAAGCTTGAAGCTCGAGAACATAAAGCTGGATTGCATGTCAACCGAAGAGACGCAATTGCTGATAGGTTGATTGGTCGCTATAACGAAAAACTTGATCCAATGGAAAGAAGATCGGAAAGTTTGAATGCATGTAGGGATTTGGTGGATCTGCGATCAGTGGTAACAGAGGCAAGGCACAAAGAGTTATTAGCTAGATTGGCTAGCAATGAAGAAGAGAGGACAAAAATAGAGAATATTTTGATAATGAAGAAAAAATCAGAAAAAGAAATCAAGAGGGATAAAAATATAATGAGGCTGGAGAGTTTAATAGCTCAGGGTCGCGAAAAAATAAGGGTGGAAAAAGAATATCTTGCAAAAGAAAGAGTGGAAATAGATAAAAAAGTTGCCAAAGTTGATGAAAAAGCTAATCCATATCGGGATAAGCGAGAAGAGTTTATTCGCGTGAAAGAAGGTAGGCCAATAAAGATTGATTTAGAAGCGCGAAAAAAAGGTAATGAATCTAGCAAGAGGGAAGAAATAAAATCACATACAAGACAAGAAAGTTCGAGCGCGGAAGAGGTGATTGAAGAAACTCCGCCGATAGTGGTGACAGCAGAAACTGCCAAAAAAGAAAAAGTTGAACAAGCAGGCACGATTGGGGATTATATTGATAGCTGGAATAAGTGGCTCAAAAAAACATACAAAAAAGAGGCTACTGACGGACTTATCGATCAGGCTGATTTTCTCGAAGCAACAACTTTTAAGGAAGCTTGCCAAGTGGACGCTGAGGACTTTAAAAAGATTTTTGGAAAATATCTTAAATATAAAAAATTGCCTGCAGATAAATTTAATCAAAATATTGATAAGTTTATTGAGGAGAAGATGAAGTCTAAAAAAAAGTAAAGATTTTTTAAAATTAAAAAATATGGAAACAGATCAAAACACAATAAATAGTCAAAGCATTCAAGATTTAGACGCGCAGCTTGATGATTTAGTGGGGGAGGCGGAAGAAATTAATCATGAAATAGACGAAGTTAATGCAGACGCTAGAAAAAAGATGGATGAGGCAACTGCGGAAGTTGATGAATCTATAGCTGAAATCGAACAAATTTGCGCTGATTTGGATGAGGCAGAAAAAGAAGCTGAGGATGAATTAGACAAACTTGCAATGGAGCAGGCAGAAGATCTTGATAGTGATGAATAGGGTGGCTGTTAAAAATTCAAAAAGATTGTTGTTTTCTATGTTTTATCAAAAAAAGTCCATATTGGATTTTTTTTGTTTTATAGTATATAATAAAAAATATGAAGAATAAATTAACTATTTCAATCGGAATTTTTTTATTGTTATTTTTAGCTGGCTGTACTTTTGGTGGGGCTGGTTCAACATCGAGCTCAATGGATTCCCAAAAGTATACATTTTCCAAGAGTCTTTGGCTTTCCAGGGATGGTGGAAAAACTTGGCAGGCATCAAATACTAGTAATAATAAACCTAAAAGTTCAGATGTTAATTCATATCGATTAGTTTTTGATAAAAAGAATATTAATATTGCCTACGCAGGACTTTTGACCGGTGGAATTATAAAAACAATTGATGGTGGTACTAGTTGGGATTTTCTTGATTTTGGAGCTGCGAGTGTTTATGGCTTAGCTCTTGATCCTGTTGATACTAATATTGTTTATGCAAGTGCAGTTTTAGCAGGAAGAGGTAAGATAGCTAAAAGTGTTGATGGCGGTGCTAACTGGGATGAAATCTATACATTTGCCGCTAAAGGTCCTATGATAATATATCTCGTAACTGACGGTCATAATACTGGAGTTGTTTATGCCTCAACAAGTGACAATCAACTTATAAAAAGTGTTGATGGTGGCGTTTCTTGGAAGAATATTTTTCAAGCAAAATCAGCAGTTTCTAGAATCGTTGTCGACTCTATTAATAGTAATATGATTTATCTTTTAACAAAAAGTGGTGATATTTTTTATAGCTCAAATAGTGGAAATTCTTTTGACAGTTTAACGGGTAATCTAACCACAACGGGTATGTTTGGTTCTGATTTTAGTGTTATAGAAGCAGATCCTAGTCATACAGGATGGCTTTATTTAGCTGGAAAAAAAGGAATTATCCGTACTAAAGATGCTGGAAAAACTTGGGAAAAAGTTGTTGTTTTGAATAATCCCTCGAATTCTCCAATAGGTGCCCTAGCAATCAATCCAGCTGATTCAAGGCAGATTTTTTATGGCGCACTACAAGCCACATATAAATCTCTTGATGATGGGAAAACCTGGACGACTTCTCAGTTTGATTTAACAAAAGGAATCAATATGCTAAAATATAATCCACTCGATCCCAATATGATTATTGCTACTTTTGTAGGTAAATAAAATTAATTTTTTAAAATTTATGTATAAAGAAATACTAGAGAAAAACAAAGCTAACTTTGAAAAAGTAGTTACTCATTTCAAAGAAGAATTAGGTAAAATTAGAACTGGCAGAGCGTCTAGCGCTATGGTAGAAAATTTAACGGTAGAGTATTACGGTTCATTTTCTCCTTTGAAGCAAATTGCTAGTATTTCCATTCCTGAGCCACGCATGATAGTGATTTCTCCTTGGGATAAAGGGGGTCTTCCAATTATTGAAAAGGCTATCCGAGAGTCAGATCTAAATCTTAGTCCAATGAATGATGGACAGATAATTCGTATTAATGTTCCAGCTTTAACCGAAGAACGTCGTCGTGAATTTGTGAAAATGCTCAATAATGTTTCTGAAGGTGCGCGTGTTTCAGTGCGAAGATGTAGGGAAGATGTTTGGGATGAGATACAAGCATTGAATATTGGAGAAGATGATAAATTTCAAGGAAAAGAAAAGTTACAAAAAATAGTGGACGAATATAACGCAGTAATTGAAGAAGTGAGAAAAAAGAAAGAAGTGGAGATTATGCAGGTATAGTTTTTTATAAAAATAAAATGTTTCAAAAATAAAAATAATTTTTTAAATATAATCTACTATGTTTGTAGTAATTTTAATTTTGATTATTGGCGCGCTAGTTTTTGTCCATGAATTGGGGCATTTTGTTGTTGCGCGTCGCAATGGTGTTAAGGCGTCGGAATTTGGTTTTGGTTTTCCGCCAAGAATAATCGGTTTTCAATTCTTACGAGAAAAACCTGCTCCTGGAAAAAAGTCTAAGCTATTTTCAAAATGGCATATTATTTGGGGTGCAAAAGATGGCGATACGGAAAGTGAAATTAGCGACTTACATGAAGCGCATGAGAAGCAATTAATAGGCGGAACAATTTATTCTTTAAATTTGTTTCCCTTGGGTGGTTTTGTGAGGATTAAGGGTGAGGATGGTGGAAACAAAGATGATTTTGATAGTTTTGCCAATAAAAGCGCTTGGAAAAGAATTAAGATTCTAGCCGCTGGTGTTGCTATGAACTTTGTTTTTGCTTGGGTATTGCTTTCCGTTGCTTTTATGATTGGATCTCCGGAAGAAATTGACAGTGATGCAAATTCTAATAATGCTAAATCTAAAATTCAAATTTCAGGAATAATTGCCGACGCTCCTGCAAGTTTAATGGGGTTTAAAGTTGGAGATGAGATTTCTAAAATACAAAAAAAACCATCAGGTGAGATGGTTACTCTTAAAAACATCAAAGAAGTTCAAGACTATATTAATACTAACAAAGGGAAAGAAATAACGCTGGAAGTTTTGCGAGGTAAGGAAAGAATAATATCAAAAGGCACGCCAAGAATTGATGCGCCGGAAGGTCAGGGTGCTCTTGGAGTTGCCCTGTCAGAAACAGTGTTGGTTAAATATCCATGGTACGCGTCAATTTGGAAGGGAGCTTTAGCTGTTTGGGATATGACGATAATGATTTTTGTTGCCCTTTTTGGGCTTATAAAAATGCTCTTTGCTGGCCAAGGTGGGTCGGCTGATGTCTCTGGTCCGATTGGGATCGCGCTTATTATTAAAGAAGTTGCTAATCTTGGATTGGTTTATGTGATTCAACTGGCTGCTATTTTGAGTATTAATTTAGGAATAATTAATATTTTGCCAATTCCAGCGCTAGATGGAGGAAGAATCTTGTTTGTTTTTATTGAAAAAATTAAAGGGTCACCGGTTAATCAAAAAGTGGAGCAAGCTTTTCATGCTATCTTTTTTGCACTTCTATTGCTACTTATGGTAGCGGTGACATATAAAGATATTACTAAGTTTTTTTAATATAAATTATATTGTAAATGCTTAAAAAAATTAAAAATTTATCTAGAACAATATCAGGAAATCTTTTTGGTAATTTTTCTAAGGATATTGGAATTGATTTGGGAACGGCCAATACTTTAGTTTATGTTAGAGGTCGAGGGATTGTTATTAACGAACCATCCGTGGTGGCGGTGAATAAAAAAACTGGTCAAGTTTTGGCAATTGGAAAAGAGGCAAAGAAAATGGTAGGAAAGACGCCTGGGCATATTGTTGTGACAAGACCATTGGTGGATGGAGTGGTGAGTGATTTTGAAATAACACAGCAAATGCTTAAATATTTTATTGATAAAGTTCATCGGGGAAGTTTTACACTTTTCCCTCGTCCACGGGTAATAGTAGGCATTCCTTCTGAGGTAACTGAGGTTGAAAAAAGGGCTGTGATTGACGCCACGCTTAATGCTGGTGCTCGTGAAGCATATTTGATTGATGAGCCGATGGCGGCGGCGATTGGTGCGCGTCTTCCTGTTCAAGAGGCGGCTGGAAATATGGTTGTGGATATTGGAGGTGGTACGACTGATATCGCAGTTATATCATTGGGTGGAATTGTAGTTTCGCGTAATTTACGTATCGCTGGAGATGAGATGGATGAAGATATAGTGCGCTATTGTCGTGATGAGTTTAACTTACTGATTGGAGAAAAAACGGCTGAGGATGTTAAGATTGCTATCGGTAGTGCGTGTCAGCAAAAAGAGCATAGACAAATGCAGGTGAGAGGGCGTGATTTAGTTACCGGATTACCAAAGGAAGTGACAATGACTGATGAGCAGGCGAGGGAAGCGCTTTCACGTTCAATCAGGATTATTGTTAATAATATCAAGACAGCAGTAGAGGAAACACCGCCAGAACTTTTATCCGATATTATGCAGAGAGGGATTATTTTGGCTGGCGGCGGTGGACTTATCCGTGGGATCGATCGTGTTATTGCTAATCATACAGAAGTTCCAGTTCGCATGATGGAAGATCCATTAACTGCTGTTGTAAGAGGAACCGGAATCGTGCTGGAAGATATTGAAGCTTTGAGAGAGGTTTTGATGGAAAATCAACACGAGAAATCTTTTAATTGAGATTTATGCCAAAGAAGCACATAACTTCAAAGATAGTTAAGTTGATATCGATCTGCCTTATTTGTTTTGTATTTATTTTTATAAATCCCAAAGGTCTTTTCAATCCTTTGCGCGGGTTTTTTTTACGTGTCAGTATCCCTTTCCAGCGTATGTTTTATATTACAAATGAAAAAGGCGGAGAAATAATTTTTTTTCTTAGTTCTATCTCACAGCTTAGAAATGAAAATACTAAATTAATTAGAGAAAATAATTCCTTAGCAGCCCAAGTTGCGAAATTAGAGCAAGAACAAAAAGAAAACGAAATGCTTAGGGAGCAATTAAATTTATTACCAAGAGATAAGTTTAATTTAATTGGTGGTTTTGTTGTCGGTCAGGATCCGCAAGGACTATCAAGTTGGGTTTTGATTGACAAAGGTGAAGATGCTGGTATTAAATCAGGAATGGCGGCAATTGTTTCCGGTGGAATTTTAATTGGAAAAGTTGATGAAGTATATTCTCACAGCGCAAAAATAAATTTTTTGATTAATGCTAATAGTTCAATCAATGCATTGGATTTGGAAACAGGCGCAAAAGGTATCGTACGTGGTGAATATGGTCTAGGTTTAATGTTAGACATGGTTAAACAAACGGATCTTCTAAATGAGGGAGATAGTATTATTACCTCAGGATTAGGAAGTGAAATACCGAAAGGTTTATTAATCGGAAAGATTAAAAAAATCGACGTATCTAAAGATAAGCTTTTTCAAGAGGCAATGATTAATTCCCGAATAAAATATTCAAGTTTGGATGCAATTTTTGTAATAAAAAGTGTGAAAGAATAATAATGTAAATAGATTAAGATGGTATGACTGATAAAATAATAATTTTTTTTGTAATTTTTTGTGTAGCTATTTTGCAGGTAGCTGTTTTTTCCAATTTATTATTTCTAGGAATTGGTCCTAATGCACTGCTTATTCTTATTATTTTTTGGACTATTCATGAAGGTTTTGAAGAGGCTTTGCCAAAAATAGTTCTTGCTGGCTTGATTTCTGATTTAGTTTCGTTTTACCCAGTCGGCCTAAGTGTTATCAGTTTTTCTTTAGTAGCTTTCTTAGGGAATTCTTTTTCTAAGCGTTTTTTAGTGACTACGCGAAATTGGCGATTAGCTACATCAATTCTTTTAATTATTGTTAGCACATTAATTAACGGCGCGTGTTTATTTGGTTTTTTTGAATTATTTAAATATTTCAGATCAGGAGAGGCGAATGATATTATTTTTTCAAAAAATGTTATTATGTTTACAAAAGGAATGTTGCTAAATGTTTTATTTTTCTTTTTAATTAGCTTTCCGCTTATGAAAGTTGAACAATTTTTAAACTTACGTAAGAATAAAAAAAATCTTAATTATGCTTGATAGATATTTTAAAAATAGAAGAATGGATCGTGGAGTTGAAATTGAAGATACAATCATGACTATCACGGAAAAGGAGAAGGCAATTATTGAAACTCCATTTAAAAAGCATGGATTGTCTTTGGTTTGGTATGTGATTTTAATAGCCTGGGTTTTCCTTTTGGGGCGTGTTTTTTATTTAGATATAATTAAAGCTAGATATTATTCCGAGGTATCAAGAGAAAATCGTATTAGAAAAATTACAATTAAAGCTCCAAGAGGAAATATTTTAGATAAATTTGGACATGTTTTGGCGCGAAACTCTCCCAGTCTGGATGCTGTTATTGCTCCAAATTTTCTGCCTAAAAGCGAACAAGAAAAGAAAGATCTTGCTGTTCGCGTAGCAGACATTCTTAATATGAATCCTGGAAATGTAGAGATAATGTTGATTAGTCAAGACGATAAAAACACCGAGCAGTCACTTTTGAAAGAAAATATTTCTCAAGATCAGGCGTTGATTTTAGCCGAGAATGCTAGTAAATTACCGGGAATAGTAATTGAGAGAACCGCTATTCGTAATTATGAAGATAGTTTTATTTTTTCTCATATAATTGGGTATGATGGAAAAATAACAAGAGAGGAAATCGATAAAAATAAAGACTATTCTATGACTGACTATATCGGAAAGTCTGGCATAGAAAAAACATATGAAACTGAATTGAGAGGTGTGGCTGGTGCTGAACAAGTGGAAATTGATTCGCGTGGAGTTGTGAAAAAAAATCTTGGAGTAATTAATTCTCAATCAGGAAACGATTTAATTTTAAATATCGACCAGGAATTACAAAAAAAAATTTATGATAGCTTGCTGTCTATTTTGGAAAAAACTGAAACAAAATTAGCAGCTGCAGTTGCGATTGATCCAAGAAATGGCGGAGTTTTGGCTATGGTAAGCATACCAGGTTATGATAATAATATGTTTGCAAGGGGTATTACTAGTGATGAATATAAATTGCTTATTTCTGATAAGGATTTGCCATTACTCAATCGAGCTACAAGCGGCGAGTATCCTCCTGGGTCAACAATCAAACCAGCTGTTGCAGCTGCTGCGCTTTCCGAAGGTACTATCACCCCTAGTACTATAATTAATGGCTTGGGCGGAAGTCTTTCGATTGGTAATTTTCGTTTTGGCGACTGGAAAGTGCATGAACCAAGTGATGTAAAAAAAGCAATTGCTGAAAGTAATGATATCTTTTTCTATACGATTGGCGGGGGTTATGGAAGCATTAAAGGCATGGGAATGGATGTAATGAAAAAATATGAAAATTTTTTTGGATTTGGAAGTTTGACTGGTATTGATTTGCCCAATGAATCGAGCGGATTTATTCCTAGTGAGCAATGGAAGCTGGATAAATTAAAAGAAAGATGGTATATTGGTGACTCTTATCATTGTGCTATTGGTCAGGGGTTTATAACCTCAACGCCATTGCAAGTTGCTAATTATACTGCGGCGATTGCCAATGGCGGCACGCTCTATGTTCCGCGCGTAGTTAATCGTATTAAAAAAAATAACAACACTGAAGAATATATATCGGCAAAAATTGTTAGAAAAGATTTCATTTCTGATGATGTGATGCAAGTTATTCGCGAGGGTATGCGTCAAGTTGTCACAGACGGAACAGCTCAAACGCTTAAGGATTTGTCAGTTCCTGTGGCCGGAAAGACCGGAACAGCCCAGTTTGGTGTGGGAGGCAAAGAAACTCATGGTTGGTTTATTTCTTTTGCCCCATATGAAAATCCGGAAATTGCCATGGTGGTGCTTGCTGAGGGTGGTGGAGAGGGTCATTCCAGTGCAGTTCCTGTGACTAAAGAAGTGTATGATTGGTATTTTAATCGAGAGCAAAAATAACAGGAGTTGACATGATAATCAGTTCTGCTACAATTGTTTTTATCGTGTGCTTTAAGTGTTTTATAACAAAAAGAATTATGATAAAATTTGTAACCGAGGAAGGTTTGAAAAAAATTAAAGATGAATTGGAATATCGTAAAAATATTCAAAGACAAGGAATTGCCAATTCAATTAAAGAAGCTAAGGAGCAAGGTGATTTGAGCGAGAACGCTGAATATAGCGCCGCCAAAGGTCAACAAGCAGAAAATGAGGCTAAGATTGCTGAATTAGAATTTATGCTCAAAGAAGCGAAGGTGGCCACTTATGATAAAAATTTGGGTCTGGTGCAGATGGGTTCAAAGGTGCTTGTTAAATTTGACGGATCCGAAATGGAGTTTCAAATCGTTGGTTCTAATGAAGCTAATCCGTCTGAACTTAAAATTTCCAACGAATCACCAATGGGAAAAGCCTTTATGCATAGAAAGAAGGGTGACGAGGTTACCGTAGAAACTCCTGGAGGAAAGATGAAATATATAATCTTGGATGTTAAGTAATTTTCGAAGATATTATTGTAAAAAAAGACGGGGAATTGATCCTCGTTTTTTATTGCAAAATTGGCTGAAACAGGATAAAATCAATATATAAATCATTTAGATAAAAAAATGAGTGAATCAGGCGAATTTAAAAATGCTATTTCCCAGGAAGAAATGAAAAGAATTGTCGAAGAAAAAAGAAAGGCAATGAAAGATAGAAAGAATAGGGGGGAGAGTGTCAAGCCGAAGGATATTATTGAAATGCAAAGAGTTGAGGTAGAAAAGCATAGAGAATCAAAAGAGCGAGAGGAAAGGATTGAAAATGCAAAAGAAAATCAACCTGAACAGCAAGAACTTTATTTTGGGCCTGAAAAAATGATAGGGACTGTTTCAAATAAAGATGAAAAAGTTGATCAATATGGTGAAAGAAAAAATGATATTTTTTTGCGCTTCGAGAAGGGTGAGTTTTTCGTTGATGGTGCTAACGTTTCGGCAAGCGAGTTTCTGGATGTTTTGGGTGGCGAGGGAAAATATGTCCTATACAATCAAAGGCCTGAGCTTAGGGATGTTTTTGAAAAGGCAAAATACTATGAAGATTTAAGGAAAAAAAATGAAAATAATATTATTGATGAACACAATAATGAAAAAATGCAACAATCTTTAAGAAAAATGGGTAAGTCAATATAATCATCTAAAAATGAAAATTTAAAAAATAATTAAAAATTTTATGCGCGAAGATATTCAAAAAACAAAGCTGGAAAAATTGGAGAATATAAAAAATTCTGGGATGGAAGCTTATCCGGAAAAGTGTGAAAGGACAATGATTAATGCGGACGCACTGGAAAAATTTGACGAAATAACAGAAGAAATAATTCTTGTTGGACGCGTAAAATCTAATCGTCCAATGGGAAATGTGGTTTTTGCACATATCGAAGATGGAAGCGGAAAAATTCAGTTGTTTTTGAACAAGAAAATTGTAGGAGATGAGCTGTATAAACTTTTTGCTAAAAATATAGAGATAGGTGATTTTGTTGAAGCACGAGGAAAACTCTTTAAAACTAAACAAGATGAAAAATCTTTGGAGGTGCGAGAATGGAAAATGCTTTCAAAAAACATTCGCCCAATTCCGACAGAATATTTTGGATTGAAAGATGAAGAAGCACTGCTTAGAAAAAGATACTTGGATTTAATGATGAATCCTGAGACACGCGAACTTTTCAAAAAGAAAAATGTTTTTTGGCAAACAGTGCGAAATTTTTTGGTGAACGAAGGATTTTTAGAAGTCCAAACTCCAGTTTTGGAACATATTCCGAGTGGAGCGGAGGCTGAGCCATTTGTGACTCACTATAACGCTTTAAACCAAGATTTTTATCTTAGAATATCTTTGGAGTTGCCACTAAAACGTCTCTTGGTAGGTGGGTATGAAAAAGTTTTTGAAATTGGCAGAGTTTTTAGGAATGAAGGGATAGATAGAGATCATTTGCAAGAATTTGATCATATGGAGTTTTATGCGGCTTATTGGGACTTTGAAAAGGGAATAAAATTTTCAGAAAAACTTTTCAAAGAGATAGTTTTTAACGTGACGGGTGGATATGAAACTGAATATGAGGGTAATAAATTAAACTGGGAGAAAAAATTTCCGATAGTGGATTATTTCACGGAATTTAAAAAAGAAACAGATATCGATTTATCGCAAGATGTAAGTGTAAAAGAGCTCAAGGATAAGGCTGATGAGCTTGGAATAAAATACGAGAAAAAATATGGTAAGGGGCGAATGATAGACACAATATATAAAAAGACAGTTAGGAAAAAATTAATTCAGCCATGTATACTTATTGGTCATCCAATTGAAGTTTCCCCGTTTGCTAAACGTGATCCTAAGGATTTGCAAAAAACATTACGCTTCCAAATTTTAGCTGCTGGAAGTGAATTATATAATGCTTTTGCTGAGCTCAATGATGCTATTGATCAAAAAAATAGATTCCTTGATCAGTCCAAGCTCAGAGAGGCTGGAGATATGGAAGCCTTGATGATTGATGAAGATTTTATTGAAGCGTTGGAGTATGGCATGCCACCGGCTTTTGGAGTAGGGATGAGCGAGCGTTTTTTTGCATTTATTATGAATAAATCAATTCGTGAGACGGTAATTTTTCCGTCTGTAAAAATAGGGACTAAAACTATAGAGGGAAAAGCTAATATAGTTATGGATAAAAAGTAATAAAAAGAGAAACTCCTCGCCATTTTTCTTTTCCCAAAAAAAAGTGGCAAAAAAGTAAAAGGCCACCCTAATAAAATAAAAAATAATTTTCAATAAGTTTTTTTAAATATGGAAAACACAGAAGCTGAAAAAATTATAAAAAAATATAATATCGATAAAGAGGAGATAAAAAAATTATCAAGAATTAGGTATATAAATAATTCTGTTAGTTTTCTTAAGAATGCAGGACTTTATTACGAAGCAATATTATTTAGTAGTCAGGTTATAGAGTTTGCGTTAAGAAAGTTAATTGAAGATTGTGAAAAAATAATAGAAGAAGTAATTAATAAGAGAACAGTTGTTAAATATGAAAAAAATTTAAAATTAGAAAAGAAAACGCTCGGACCCCTTATTTATTTGGTGAAAAAAAGAATAAAGAATAAAAAATTAATAGAAGGGCTAGAAGAGTTTCTTGATATTAGAAATGATATCGCTCATAATTTAATTGTTGTAAAAAAAGACATAAAAGAAATTGAAAAAGATGTAAGTGAGTATGTTGAAAATGGGAAAATATTCGAGTTGCTTAAGAGTATACTAACTGAATCAAATATTCTTAAGTATAAACAATTAGAAAAAGAGTTGAAAGAAAAAAATCTTGAAATGCCACAATTTTTAAAGAATCGATTAAAAGAAAAATGATAAATAGAGAGAATGGCGAGCTTCCAGCTTTTTATTTTTTGTCTAAGAGAGAAAAGATATACAACCGTCCAATTGATAATTTTTTAAAAATGTTTAAAAGTAAAAATGAAAAACAATATTTTTTTAACATCTGACGGGGCAACTGTTATTCACGATATTGTGAAGCATTTTGATTTTGAGAATAAAAAGAAAGTATTATTCGTTGAAACATCTGGAGAAACGCATGATGGTGAAAAACCATGGATTGATAATGCAAAGAAAAAAATGAAACAATTAGGGTTTAATCTGATCAACTACACAATTACGGGTAAAATAGAAAGTGAGATAGAAGAGGCTTTGCGTGCTGTAGATATTTTATATGTGGCTGGTGGCGATAGTTCATATCTATTGTACCAATCCCAAAAAAATAATTTTGCAAAAGTTGTAAAGAAGTTTATTGAAAATGGCGGAATTTATATTGGACAAAGCGCGGGATCGATTGTTGCTGGGCCGAATATATCTCCTTTGTACAAACCAGAACGCAATAAATGGTTTGAAAAACTAAATAACTTTGATGGTTATGGCTTAGTGGATTTTATAACTGTTCCGCATTTTGGACGAGAAGATAAAAAGAAAGACTTTTTTGATTATAAGTTTAAAAATTTGTACAGTAAAAAATATAAAATTATTTTTCTTACAGATCGGCAGTATATAAGGGTACAAGAAGATGCCATGTATAAAATTGAAGGATTATAATAAGTAAAGAATGATATGAAAAAAATAATGGCGTTTGGGACGTTTGATGTGTATCATAAAGGACATGAGAATTATTTACGGCAAGCGAAGAAGTTGGGGGAATATCTGGTTGTGGTGGTGGCGAGAGACAAAAATGTGCTTCGCATCAAGAAACAAGATACAAGAAACAAGGAACAGGAAAGATTGAAAGAAATAAAATTAAGTGGTTTGGTGGATGAGGTCGTGTTGGGAAATTTGAAAGATAGATATAAAATTATTGAAAAATATCGACCCAGTGTGATTGCTCTTGGGTATGATCAGAAAGTTGATTTGGTTGAACTTAAAGATAAATTAAAAAAATTTAATTTGAACGCAAAAATAGTCCGACTAAAATCATTCAAGCCGGAAATTTATAAATCATCTAAATTTAAAAAATGAAAGAAAAAATTCAACAACTGGAAAGTGAAATCAGGGAATTATATTTAAATCCAAAGGAGGATGTGGATTTGTTGATTTATGGAAAATCTAAGGATTTATTGCGGGCTTTTTGGTTTATTCATCTTGAAACAGTTATTGCTTTGGCGAGAAAAATGGCTAGAAAATATAAAGCCAATGAAGAAATTATTTGGCTCTCGGCAATCCTTCATGATATTGGTCAGTTCCACACTCTAGATTCACATGAAGTTGTTGGATCTGAAAAAGCCTATGAGATTTTAATTAAAAAGGATTTTGAAGAAAAGATAGCTCAGGAAGTTAAGGCTATAATTTTGACGCATCGTTGCAATGAATATTTTCCCCAAACCTTGGAGCAGAAAATTTTGGCAACTGCTGATGCAACGAGTCATTTTGTTTCACCGCATTATTTTTGGCTAGGGCGTGTCGATAAAAGAGCAACGAAAGAATTGATGGAAAAAATTTCTAAGAAAATAGAAAAAGATTATGAGACAAAAATATTCTTTGAAGATGAAAAAGAAATGGTTAAAAAAGAATACGAAGTTTTGAAAAAGTGGTTTAATTATAAAATATAAAATAATAAATTAGTAATACTTATGCTGAAATTAAAAAAGCAACCAACACTTTCTGATTTTCAAAAATATACAAAAGAAATGGTAGAAGAGAGAGGTTTTGAGAAGGAAACTGTTCCGGAAATTTTCATGTTATTTTTAGAAGAATGCGGAGAGTTTGCTAAGGCAGCCAGGAAGACTCAAAATATAAAATCAGATAAAAAATCAGAAAATTTTCACTTAGCAGATGAAGCGGCTGATGTTTTTATTTATCTTTTGGATTTATGTAATCAGTTCAATATAGATTTGGAGAAAGCTTTTCGGGATAAAGAAGAGAAAAATAAAATGAGAAAATGGGAATAGGTTCGGCAATCAATTTAATGAGGTAAAGAAGTTATGCGGTAAGTATCTTTCTGTTGGTAATCTTTAACTAAAATAATTTTATGGAAAACTTAGGACTGACAAAACAACAAGCCGACGAACTGCTTGAAAAAAACATCACTGATCCGGTGACGAAATTGCATTGCATTGAGTCGGAAGCGATTATGCAAGCGCTGGCAAAAAAATTTGGGGAGGATGAAGAGGCTTGGGGAATAATAGGTTTACTTCATGACATTGATTGGGATTTGACGAAAAATAATTCGGCGGAACATTGCATCAAGTCGCAAGAAATTTTGCGTGAAGCGGGTGCGACGGACTTTCTGGTTGAAGCGATCATTTCGCATGGTTATGGAATGGATGCTATCCCAGCCCTCAAAGACAAATCACGTTCGACCCAGCTGCAGCATTCTTTAGTGGCAGCGGAAACTCTCACCGGGCTTATTATTGCTTCGGCGCTCATGCAACCGGACAAAAAATTGGCTAGCGTGAAACTCTCCTCGCTCAAGAAAAAATTCAAAAACAAGGGTTTTGCGGCACGTTGCAACCGCGAACTCATCGCTGAATGTGAAAAAGCTGGCGTGCCGCTGGATGAATTTTTGGAGTTGGGACTTGGGGCGCTCAATGGGATAAGTGATAAATTGGGATTATGAAAAAAGTAATGGCGTTTAGAATATTATTGAAAAGACAAAAGAAAGGAAATTCAAAAGAAATACGAGGTTTTAAAAAAGTGGTTTGAGTATAAATTGTAAGTTTAATTTAAAAATATGGAGCAAGTAATAAGAAAAAATGAAGATGAAATCATAGAACCGGAAAAACCAAAAGGAGCGGAAATTATTGATTTGGATGAGAAAAGGAGAGACAAGAATGAAGCGCTTTTGGAGAAAATAGAACGGGAAAGAAAAGAGGCTAAGGAGCGATTCGGAAATCTGATTGCATTAGTTTCGGAAAGATATGAAGAATTGCCGGAAAGTATGCGAAAAGATTTTATTTTGCACAACGAAGAAATTCTAGATAGTGCAATTGAGCTTGGAATAAAAAAAGGATTTTCCAAGGAAGAATTGGAAAAATTAGAACTAAGCGCTGTGCTTCATGATATGACAAAGGCTGATAGTGTGCCCGATAAATATAAAGATATTCCAAATTATATTTTAGCAGTGCATGCTAAGAGTGCCTCTGAAAAAATACCGGAAATTTTAACGGACGAATATTTAAAAGAAATGAATATTCAGGGTGATCCAGAAATGGTTCGTCAAGAAATAGCAAGGGCAATTCTAGAACATATGGGACCACGTCCTGGATTTATGACTGGAATTTTGGAAGCATTTAATGCTAAAATGAAAAGCATTGGAGAGAATGGGATTGAATATCCGGAAGCACGGGGAAAAATTTCAGAAGCGCTTTTGGCAGCTGATATGAAATCTTTAGCCGGGGAAAAAGGTAGAAAGAAAATTTTGTCTATTCGCAGTAATGTGGAATTTTTTATTAAACAAGATATTGATTTATGTGAGGAATATAAAAAATATGGAGTTGGTTTGAGTCAAGGAGAGGCAGCGCTTATTTCAGGATTTGAAAGCGCCTTACAAGCTCGTGATATGCAAAAGGATGAGGAAAATTGGAATTGGATTAATGAAGGCATAGAGAAATCTAAAGAAGTGGTTTACGAATTTTCTAATGTAGAAAAACCGATTTTATGGAGAGACGTTTATGTTAAAATGAAAGAATACGAGGAAGAAAAAAGAAAGGCAGGAATAAGAGAACAACTTGATGCGGCGTAATATTTCTATAAAATAAAAATATTGACAGTTTATGCTAATAATAATATAGTCAATCAAGTCTTGATTGACTTTCTCTTTAACAACAAAATAGAGGTGTATAATGTATGTAATAAAAACAAAAGATGGCGATACTCTTCTTATGTTTAAATCAGCCAAAGGGAAAGTTAAAATACTCTCTTGCAAAAGAGGAGGCTGGGTAGCAAGGCATTTTGTTGTTTTTTGTAAGCCAAATCCAGGTGGTGTAAATCACATAGAATTCAAGGGAGATGATCCTGCGGTGGGGCTTTGTTTTATCTCCTACAGATATGTGAATGGTAAGTGCGAATTGACCTATGTGAGTAAGGAAATTACGGAGGTCTCTTGAGTTGTTCAAAACAAAACTTTATAAAATATCTAGCCCGACAGATTTTTCTGTTGGGCTTTTTTTATTTCAAAAACTATGATATAGTGGGTTTAATTGAAAGAATATGCATAGATTTTTTTTCGTGACAATTTCAAGTATATTCTCATCCCCGCAGGGGGAAATATTTTAAATTTTCAAAACTGTTTAACCAAAATTATTTTTTAAATTAAATTTATGTTGGATATAAAATACATTCGTGAAAATACGGATAAAATTAAAGAGGCGATAAAAAATAAAAATATTGATTTGGAGTTGGATGAGCTTTTGAAGGTGGATGAAAAAAGAGTGAAAATGCTTCAGCAGGTGGAGGAATTAAGCGCGGAAAAAAATAAATTGAATGATTTGATTCAATCTGCTAAAAATGACATAGAAAGAAAAGCGTTTATTGAACAAGGAAAAGCAATCAAGGAGAAAACGGCAAAGCTTGAACCGGAATATGATGAAGTAAAAAAAGCTTTTGAAAATTTGATGGTTAAGGTACCAACTGTTCCGTCAGTTGATACCCCAATTGGCAAGGATGATAGTGGGAATGTTGAAGTGTATAAAAAAGGAGAGATTCGTCAGTTTGATTTTGTGCCAAAGACTCATATTGAGCTGGCAAAAGAACTTGATATTATTGATTTTGAAAAAGGAGCGAAGGTTTCTGGCTATCGCGGGTATTATTTGAAAAATGAAGGAACATTTTTAGTGATGGCGCTTATGAATTATGCGCTTAATAAGATGGCGGAAAAAGGTTATTCAGCCATAATTCCTCCGACATTGATAAAAGATTTTGCACTTTTTGGTAGTGGCTATTTTAAGGGAGCGGAGTATGATAGTGAGTCAGATAATATTTATCAAATTGCAACGAGAGACAAGGAAATGGATGGTCAAGTTAGCAAGGAAAAGAAATTTTTAGTTGGAACGGCAGAGCCATCCCTTCTGGCTTATTTTTCTGATGAGGTTCTAGATGAATCCGATTTGCCAATTAGAGTTTGTGGCTATAGTCCATGTTATCGCAGTGAGATTGGGGATTATGGAAAAGATAATAAGGGACTTTATCGTGTACACGAATTTATGAAAGTGGAACAAGTAATTGTTTCAAAAGCAGATATTGAAGAGGCGACTAAATTACAAGAAGAAATGGTGGGAATTTCAGAAGAAATTCATAGAGAGCTTGGGTTGCCTTATCGTAAATTGCAAATTTGTACTGGTGATATGGCTGCGGGAAAATATCGCGCCTTTGATTTGGAAGCTTGGATGCCAGGACTTGATCGTTGGGGAGAAACAGCCAGCGCTTCAAATTTTCTAGATTGGCAAGCCAGAAGATTGAATGTTAAATATAAAACGAAGGAAGGTGAGCGAAAATTTGCCTATCTTCTAAATAATACTGCGTTACCATCTGTGCGACCATTAATTGCTATTTTGGAAAACTACCAACAAGCTGATGGCTCAGTCATTATCCCTGAAGTTCTTCGAAAATGGATGCCGGGAGGGATGGAGAGAATAGTTAGAAAATAAAGCTGGGAAACAATATGGTTAGAAAAGTTGCCAATATTCTTCTCTATGATGATCAAAAAAGATTTTTATTCCATCAAAGAACAGATGATGCGCCGACATTTCCTGGTGAATGGGGAGTTTTTGGAGGGGGAATTGAAGAAGGAGAAACGCCGAAAGAAGCTGTAAAAAGAGAATGCTTTGAGGAACTGGAGTATAAACTCATAAATCCCAAGATAGTTCTTAATGTGCAAAAAGAAACAAGGTTTGGCGCGAGAGATCTTTTTCTTTTTATGGAAAAATATAATTCAACCAAGAAATTAATTCTTCATGAAGGACAGAAAATGGCTTGGATAGCTAAGAATGAATTGAAAAATATCGCACTTAGTGATTTTTGGGTGGATATAATTGAGCAGATGTATGAAAAAATTTAAACTTATTTTTTTAATATAATATGAACCTTAATGAGCTAAAAGAAAAAATAATAACAATTGTTGCGAAGTGCACAGAATTAAAAAATAAGTATACTGACGCACTGAATGCCCCTGTGAATTATGTCTGTATTTTTTCCCACAGTGAAGACGAATTTGAATTATTAATAAGTTTGGCAAATAAACTAGGATCTGTAATAAGGGAAACGCCAACCGGACCCATTTTTTCAATTGAGACAATTTTCGCTATTGCAGGTGATTTGAAACTTCTAAAAATTCGCAAACCATTTGAGAATAAACCACAGCTGGGATATGCAGATTTTACTCTAAATAATTATTCAGATTTCAAGAAAAAATACTTATCTCAAGAGGGATTTAAATTAACTGTCAGAGAAAATTATGAAATGATTGGGTTGGAAGATTCGACTTATGATGTATTAACATATTTTGCTTATCCTCCTTTGGATGAGCAGCTTGGTGTTAAATGATAATCTAATAAAAATAAGAAATATTTATTTCAATACGTATTAAAATACTTATTAAGAAATAAAACAAAAGTACTCCGTCGCCCATTCTTATAAGTAAAATCAGAAATACTTATTTAATACTTACTAAGAATTAAAATAATCTTATGTCACAACCAAGAAAAGTAGTTTTAGCTTCTGGGTCGGAACTTTCGAAAAAATAGATGGAGTAAGTGTCAATATAAGAAATGAAAAATATTAAAATAAAGGACGAAAAATTGGAAGGCAATATTTGGAAATTATATCTATACATGGTGTTGTATAGTTTAATGTTTTTTACGCCCATTATTGTTTTATTTTATCAAGATAACGGATTGTCGTTGACTCAGATAATGATTATTCAGTCCATCTCCTCTGCGTTGTTTGTGCTTTTGGAAGTTCCATCTGGATATTTCGCTGATATTTTTGGAAGGAAGAAGTCATTAATGATCACAAGCATTTTTGCAACAATAGCGATGATTTATTTTGCTATTGGTACAAACTTCTATCATCTTCTACTTGCAGCTAGCTTGTGGGCAATAGCAGGAGTTTTTATTTCTGGTGCAGATTCAGCTCTTCTCTATGATACATTGAAGGATTTGAAAAAAGAGAGTTCGTACAAAAAAATTTGGGGGAATGTTATATTTTTTTATTCCATCGGTGTCTCAATTGCAAGTATTATTGGAGGCTTGATCGGTGGTTTAAATTATAGATATCCATTTTTTGCAATGATACCTTTTATGTTACTTTTAATTCCTCTTTCTTTTTCTTTTGAGGAACCTAAAAAACATAAGATAATTTTTTCGAAAAACTACCTCTTTGATTTATTGGGAGTGATAAAACTATCGATTTTAAAAAACAAAAAATTAAGATGGTTATTGGCTTATTCGGCCATCGTAGTTGGCTTCATTCAAATTGCTTATTTTCTTTACCAACCGTATTTTAAATTATCAGGATTAAATGTAGTTTATTTTGGAGTTGTTTTCGCTGGATTTAATGTCGTTGTAGCAATAAGCGCAAAATATTCTCACGTACTTGAAGAAAAAATTGGACAAAAATATGCCCTTATTTTATTATTTATGTTAGTAGGAATAAGTTTTCTGCTGATGAGTAATTTTATATTTTTCTATAGCTTTGTTTTTGTATTCTTGATACAATTTGTTAGTGGATTTTCATCAGTTGTTATTTCAGATTACGTGAATAAACTAGCAGATTCTAGTATTAGAGCGACTACACTATCAGTTAAAAGCTTAATAGAAAAAATGTTCTTTGCAGTAGTAACGCCTTTCATAGGATGGATCAGTGATGTTTATAGTTTACAACAAGCTTTGGCTCTATCGGGAATAATTATTTTCATCTTCGGAACAATCACGCTGTTACTATTTTGGAGAAATAAATTTGCATAAAAATACTAAATTAAAAATAATTTTATGTCTCAACAACGAAAAATAATCTTGGCTTCTGGGTCAGCGAGAAGGAAGGCCCTTTTAGAACAAGTTGGGCTGGAATTTGAAGTGCGCGAAAGTGAATATGACGAAGATATGAAGGCGATGAGTGATCCTTATGATCTCGTGAAATTTTTGGCGCTCAAAAAGGGAGAGGACGTGGCCAGGCATTATGAAGATGCGATTATAATCAGCGGAGATACATTTACGATTTTTGATGGAAAATTTATC
This sequence comes from Candidatus Moraniibacteriota bacterium, assembly GCA_049303795.1. Classification (GTDB taxonomy): domain Bacteria; phylum Patescibacteriota; class Minisyncoccia; order Moranbacterales; family UBA2206; genus UBA9630. The sequence continues at coordinate 103,881 of JBAQNM010000005.1, read as the reverse complement.
GGTAAACCTAAGGATGAAAAAAATGCCTTTGAAACACTCAGTAATTTTTCCGGAAAAGTTCACGAAATTGTCAGCGGGTTTTCAATAATTGATACTAAAAATAAAAGAGTGATTAATGATTTCGGAAAAGCTTTTGTAAAGTTTAGAAATTTGAGCGAAGAAGAAATTGCAGATTATGTAGCCACAAGTGAACCATTATCAAGAGGCGGATCTTATGGTATGATGGAATTGGGTTCAGTTTTGATTGAAAGTATTGAAGGAGATTTCTACTCAGTGATTGGTTTGCCACTTAACAAGATTTATCCCGAGCTGAAAAAAATGGGAGTGGATATTTTGAAGTTAAAAAAAGCGTAAATTAATTTATTAACAAAAAACAAATGAAAAAAATGAAAATTGTCGCTTTGGCGGCAGGGATTCTGCTTTTGGCCGGATGTGGAAATAAACCGGCGGATAAGGCTGGTGAAGTGGGAGTGGAAAAGAAGAGTAATGTTTCAGTGGAAACCAAAAAGGATAATGGCGGAGTGATTAGCTCGATGAAGGATGCTATGGGCCTTGGAAAAGCGATGAAATGCTCATACAAATTTAAAGGTGAGGCAGGGGATATAACTTCAACTGCCTATGTTAATGGAAAAAAATATAAAGCCGAGTCGACAGTCATGGGTAAAAAACAGATTGTGATTTTTGACGAAACAGCAATGTATTCTTGGGCGGAGGGTGAAAAAACCGGAATGAAGATGACGACAGCTTGTATGGAAGAAATGAATGATAAACTTCCAAAAGGCGACAGTGCATCAGTTCCAGATGCTAAGACGGATGAAGAATTTTTTGATGACGCAACGGATGTGAATTGTGAACCATACTCGGGAACTGATTTTTCAATTCCAAAGGACATTGCCTTTACTGATCAATGTGAAATGCTTAAAGGAATAATGAAAGATCTTCCAGCGGGAGTTGACATTCCTGAGTTACCTTAAGTCTATTTGCAAACCTGATTTTCAAAAATCGGGTTTGTTGTATAAATTTAAAACCGCTTTATTTTTCTATGTTAAAAAAACTAAAATTTCCAGAAGGTTTTTTGTGGGGATCGGCGACAAGCTCTCATCAAGTTGAAGGAAATTGTAAAAATAATTGGACGGAGTGGGAAAAAGAAAATGCGGAGCGTTTAGCGCGTGAGGCGAAAGATAAATGGCAGGATTGGCAACAAGAAAGATTTCCCGAAATGTTTGATCCACAAAATTATATTTCAGGCCTTGCTTGCGATCACTATAATAAATTCGAACAGGATTTCGATTTGGCTCAAGAAATGGGAAATACTGCTCATCGTTTTTCGATTGAATGGAGTAGGGTTGAACCAGAAGAAGGAAAATTTGACGAGTGTGAAATTGAACACTACCGAGCGGTTATTTTTGCCCTCAAAAAAAGAGGAATTGAACCATTCATAACTCTTTGGCATTGGACAGAGCCTGTTTGGTTTCAAGATTTCGGCGGATGGACAAATAATCGATCAGTTGCTTGTTTTGAAAAATTTTCTAAGAAAATAGTCGAATCACTTAAACAAGATGTTAAATTTTGGATCGTAGTAAATGAGCCAAATGTTGGTCTTGGTTTTGGGCATTTTCTTGGATCTCAACCTCCAGGGAAAAAAGGTCCAATCAATTTTTTGAAAGCGTATTTTAATCTTCTTAAATCTTATAAAAAAGCATATCTGGCAATACATAAAATAGATGGAACGGCGCAGGTGGGATTTGCTCATAGTTTTGCCCCATATGAATCGGATATTTTTTGGCCAATCGGAAAATTAATTATTTATATCGGTGAATATTTTAGTAAATATTTTGTTCGAAAAAATGAAGGACGTTTTGATTTTATTGGGTGTAATTATTATTTACGGCATGTAATTTCTCTGAAGAAAAAAACTTTCTTAAAAAAAGATATTAATGATTTAGGTTGGGAAATTTATCCTAGGGGAATATATGATACACTAATAAGATTGAAAAAGTATAATTTGCCTGTCTATATAACTGAAAATGGAATAGCTGATGCAGCGGATGAAAAGAGGGAAAAATTTACAAAGGAGCATTTAAAATTTATTCATCAGGCAATTTCGGAGGGCGTCGACGTTAAAGGCTATTTTCATTGGTCGCTTATGGATAATTTTGAATTTCCAGATACTAGAGGTTTTTGGCCTCGTTTTGGATTAATTGAAATTGATTTTGAAACACTTAAGCGAAAACCAAGAAAGAGTTTCTATGAATATGCAAAGATTTGCAAGAGTGGAGAATTGGAAATTGAGAGTGAATAATAAATTGACTAAATTCTAAAAATTTTGTAATATAAAAAGAGAGAAAACTTTCAGGGGTTGGATCCTGGGAGACAATTGAATAAATTAAGGTGGTCGCGTTAAAGTTTTTTTGAAGATCGGGGAAGTGCCCGCCTTCGCAAAAAGCTACAGCGTGGCAAGCTAGATGGAAACGCGAGGAACCTCGTTCTAGCAATTGAAAGACTAAGCGTCTTTGAGTTGTTGGAATGAGGTTTTTTAATTAGAAAAAAAGTATGTCTTTTGAAGAAAGAATTTTTGCCAAAAAAAATGCTCTTATTGGAAGAGAAGAGTTAGGCGAGGCGAAAATAATATCCGATCATCAAGGAAATCCGGCTGATTTTGAGGGTGAAGTTTTGGCTAATATGCATCGCAGAAGAGCTGAGGTCGATGCAGTTTTGAAGGTGCCGGAAAATTTCAAATTGCTAAAACCTATTGAATATCCCAAAAAATGTCCAATTGAAAATTGGGAGGACTTGATTGATCCAACTGGCTACGAAATTGATGAAGATATCGTAAATATTTTACGAGTAAGCATGGACAATAGGACTCTGGATATCTCTAAGTATCCAGCCATAAAAATGCTTTTTTGTAGAAGGGGAATAATTAATTCAGAGGAAAATATAGCATCAGAGGATAGCATTTTTGCTGATGATTTTTTTCAAGCCATAAATGAAATCACTAGAGATAATCAGTGTTTAAATTTTCTGCTTCAAAAAATAATCGAGCAAAAGGAGAAACCTAATATTAAAAAATTAGAAAATGCTTTTGAAATTAGCTATAAACTAAAATCAGAAAAAGAAATATATATTGTTGGCCGGCTATTTGAGAATGGAATGAATGCGGCTTATTTAGATGATGATTTTTTTGATAGGATAAAAAATATTGATGTTTTTGAAAAAGTTTTAGCTATTGCGAAAGATTTGAGCGATGACGGGCATTTTTATGTAGATTTTGTAGGGGATATTTGTGAGACTGTTGGAAATTTTGGTGATGAATTTTTTGACAAAATTTTAGCAGCTAACGGAAAGATGAAAGAATTGAAAAAGCAACCCTATTTTGAGAAATGCATAAAGCTCGGATGGGAAGGTTCTATGCTGCCCTTTATTAAAAAAAATCCCTATTTTTGCGAATCATTACAAAATTTAAATCTAGAAGACGTTCAATATGCAACAGGTATTTTAAATAAAATAAATTCAATGAACGGAAGAGATAGTGTGAAATTGGATATTTCTGAATTTGTTCATTTTGTTGACTTAGTGAAAAGAGGAAGGCAGAGTTTTCGAGATATGGAGTTAGACGGAAATTTTTCCGAAAGAAATAATTTAAAATATAGCAATCCGTTAGAAATAATTTTATATATATCACATATCCCGGACAAACTTCCGCTAAAAGAGCAACGCGGTGAAAATTTGGAAAAAAAGGAGGCGTTAGCTGAATATTTAAATGAAAGTATGTCATTTTTGAAAGAACTGGCTGGTTATTTTGAGATTGAAAACATACTAGACGTGAGTTTGGCGGAAGTTTATGAAAAATCAGCCAATTTGAAGCTTCTTTCTTCTAGGCCGGAGTTTGCAAAATTTATTAAAAACAATTTTGAGGTTAAAAGTCTTAAACGATTGTCAGAAATTACCGGAAATATATTAAAAAACAGAATTGATCCTAAGTTTGAATTTAAAATAGTTGCTGAAAAAGAACTAGAAGGGGTTATTAAAAATAACAGTGATAAAAATAAAATAGAAAATTTATTTTTTTTATCCAAGGATTATGAACCGCAATTTATTTATTGGCTAGCTGATTTATATAGAAAAACGGGCTTTGATATTTTTGAGGCGCTTTCTTATGGCTATACTAATTCAAAAATTCCAACTATCAAAAAATGGTATGAAAATCCGTCGAATTTTTCTCGGGCTGTATCGCTTGGAATTTTGGGCGGAGAAATGGATAATCAAAAGGAAGAGTATTCTTCAAATATATATGGATATGAAACAATTTCTCAAATTTTTAAGGATGAAAAAATATTGCAATTTGTTTTGGCAAATGAAGATTTGGGTTTCCTGCAAAAAATGATCAGTTCGAAATATGGCATTAATGAAAGCGATGAGGGCAGATCTTTGTTGGGTTGGTGTAATGATCAGGAAGCTTTTTCTAAGGCAAAACAACTGGGTATTTTGAAAGATAGAAATGATCAAAATATTTATCACTACGGAGCAATTAAGTATATACTTAGTAATGAAAATTTTTTGAAATTTGCTTTGGAAAACGATGACCTTAATATTCTGCAAAAATCAATCAATTCAGATATAGGAGTTAAGGAAGATATTAATAATAAATCAACGTTGGCTTGGTCTGATGATCCGGAAACTTTTTCCAAAGCAAAAGAAATGGGACTACTAACTGGTTGGCGTGAATCGAATCTTTATAAATATGAAACAATTGAATATATACTTAAAAATGAAAGTTTTTTACAATTTTTATTAGTTAATGAAAATTTGGATATGTTGCAGTTGGCGATTAATTCGCATTGCGGGGGTGCAGAAAATGAGGAAAATAAATCAATTATGGGTTGGTTTAATGATCAGGAGACATTTTTCAAGGCAAAACAGGTAGGAATTTTTTCTGGAAAATTTAGCGGAATAAATAATATTTATAGATATGATAAATTGTCTTGTATAGGAAAAATCAATGGTGAGCAGATATTACAATTAGGCAAGATTATAGATAGCGCAATTGATCATAATTTTTTTATAGGTAATTTAGAGCGAATTATTATTGATTCAGGTGAAAGAGCTTTGTATCTTTCAACTTTCAAGATTTGTTTGGAGGCAGGATTGGTGGACGTGAAAAATATAGAAGGCCTTCCAATTAATAAAGAAAATTTTTGTGATTACTTGGGAGAAAACGAAGCGCTTATTGAAATTGAAAAAGATCGTGGTCTCATAACTGAGCCAATCCCATGGACGAAAGAATGGTTCCAAGAAGATGAAAAACGTTTTTCGTATCTTAATAAAGACATCGTTCAAACATTTAAAAAGTTTGGAACCAACATAGCTTTGGCGATTTTAAGTGGAACGGAAAATAGTGAAAAATTAAGTGAATTTTATGCTACTTCAGTTGATCGAATAACCAGGGAAAGCGAGAGAAGCACTGTATTGCAATTGGGCGAGATATTTTCTTTGGTAATCAGTAAGGGTAATTTTGAAATGCTGGATCAATTGGTTGACAGCGAAGTGCCGATCGGAGAAACATTTAAAAATTTTGTCAACGAAAACGAAATCAGCGAAAAAGGTAAAACAATTTTAACATTGTTAATTGCCAGAGAAATTAACACAGCTTATTATGCCAAGACAGAAAATAATATCAAAGCAATTTTAGAGAGTGTTTATGAGAAATTGAATAAATATAATTCAGTTATTGATTTATATAGAAAGGAAAATATTCCAGAGGGACTTCGAACTTCTATCGGTATGGAATATGAGGTGACTACATCAATTGCTGAAGGCTATAAAAAAAGAACAGCGAGCGACTATAAGAAAGATATTGAGATATTATCTTGTTACAGCGGAATCGCTAAGGGAAATGATGCTATTCATGAAATTGCGACAAGGCCAACCGACAATCCATATTTGGTGCTTTTAGAGATGAAACTTTTGAATGATTTGGATTTTGTAGATTTGAATTTTGAACATACATTTTCAGATACTGATTACGAGAGAGGCTCTAGAAGTTTTCATATTTCTTTAGGAGGGGAGTATGGCATCAAAAAAGATGCTTATGCTGATTTTATCCAGAATGTTATTGTGGCGGCTGACTTGGGAGGAATAAATGCTGGAAAGTTAGTGAGTCAAATTAACAGGCAATCAAATATCAGGGCAAAGGGAAATGATTGTGACAAAGTTTTTACTGAAAAAACGGAAGTTACGGAATTTCGTTCTCTTTCGATTGACAGGGCGGAGCCATTTGAGAGATGTGTAGTGTCTATTTTTAATTTAAATATGGCAAAACAAGCTTTGGATAAATATACTGCGATCACTCCAGAAATGATTGAATTGGAATTTTTATCAGATGAACTTGAGAATATTGAAGTTTTCAAAACTTTCTGCAATAGTCGTGAATTAGTGAGATCAGAAATTAAGGATCAAAAAATTTGGGAAATGATATATAATTTTGTAAAAATGCAAAAGAAAATATTGAGCGAGGCCAAAGATCATAATGATAATTTTATTGAAAATGAAACTATCACAGAAGATTCTGAAGAACAACAGGATAAAAGACAGAACCAAAAAAGATTTAGCAGTGTGATAAAAAGCTATGGACTTGAATATGATTCTATCCAAAAATATATGGGAGAAATCAGGATTAAACCCGAAAGTTTTTATGAACAAATAAATCCAGAGTTGGTTAATATTTTTACTAAAATTCACAATCTATATCTGAAACCACCAACAGGAAACCTAGCTGATTCAGTAAATGCTAAATCAGTTTTTGATAGTACTAATGTTGTGAATGAAAATGGGACGGAATATAATGAAAGTGATTTAGATGCGCCAAGGAGAACGATTTTTGATAATCTGGACAGGGGAATGTTAACCAGAGAAGGAAGATATAACATTCAAGGCAGTAGTGACAAGATGATCATCAACGTAATTCAGCAAGAGATTATAAATTTCAACAGAGAAATGAAATTTTTATTACAAAGGTAAATTATAGTTAATTAGTCTTATAAAAATAATATTATGTCACAAGAAAAAGAGCAATCAAAAATGGAGAAAATTGTATCATTTTGCAAGAGAAAGGGTTTTATTTTTCCGACGTCGGAAATTTATGGTGGTCTGGCTAACTCCTATAGCTATGGTCCTTATGGTACAGAGCTGAAAAATAACATTAAGAAAATGTGGTGGAAGAAGTTTGTCCAAAAGCGGCCAGATATTGTTGGTATGGATGGTCCAATCCTACTTAATTCAAAACTTTGGGAAGCCTCAGGTCATATTGGAGGCTTTAATGATGCTTCAGTGGACTGTAAGAAATGCAAAAAAAGATTTAGAGCTGATCATGTCGTGAAGGAATTGACTGGAGAAGATATGGAAGGGGAATTGGAAAAAATGACCAAGACTTTGCAAGCAGGACTCAAATGCCCTGAATGTGGAAAGTCTGATTGGACAGAAGTTAGAAATATGAGTCAAATGTTTCAAACTGAGATGAATAGCGTGGATGGTCCAATCTATTTACGACCGGAAACGGCCGGTGCAATTTTTTCAGATTATAAGAATGTTATTGATTCAATGCGGGTGAAAATTCCTTTTGGAATTGCGCAAATCGGAAAAGCTTTTCGCAATGAAATTGTAGCGCGCAATTTTATTTTTCGCATTCGCGAGTTCGAACAAATGGAAATCGAATATTTTATTGAACCGGAAACCGATTGGGAACCTTTATTTAATAAATGGTTGGATGAACAAGAAGAATTTGCACTGTCTCTTGGAGCGAAGAAGGAAGATTTGCAACGCTATGAACATCCAAAAGCCAAACTTTCACATTATTCCAAGAAAACAATTGATGTTGAGTATAACTTTCCATTCGGATTTGGGGAGTTATTTGGTTTGGCGCATCGAGGCGATTTTGATTTAACGCAACATTCCAAGTTTTCCGGACAAAAGCTGGATTATTTTGATCCCGTAAATAACAAGAGATATACTCCGCATGTCCTGGAGCCAACGGTTGGTCTAGATAGGTTAATTTTGACGGCTATTTGTGCTGGTTATTCCGAAGAAAAATTAGAGGGCGGAGAAGAGAGGGTCGTGATGAAATTTCCCAATGCAGTTGCGCCAATCAAAGTGGCTATTTTTCCTTTGATGAAAAATAAACCGGAGTTAGTATTAAAAGCCAAGGAAATTTTTGGAAATCTAAGCGAGAATTTTATGTGCGAATTTGATGATAACGGTAATGTTGGTAAACGTTATCGCAGGCAAGACGAGATTGGGACGCCATATTGCGTGACAGTTGACTTTGAAACGCTCGATGATCAAGCTGTCACAGTGCGTGACCGCGACACAATGACACAAGAAAGAATTGCTATTTTGGAACTATCAAAGTATTTTGAGGAAAAACTGAAATAGTAATTGCCTAAGTAAGACGAAAAAAGAATTACGTAATTAATTACGTAATTCTTTTTGCAAAATTATTTCCGAATCAATCCAATTAGAAAGCTCTTTTTCTGTTTGAACATAACCGTGATAGTCTATTTTTTCTCCTTTGATTATTCCCAAGTGAAGATGTTTCCGTTCATATCCTGACTGTGGGCTGTTGGCAGGGGATAATAGTGCTAGGAAATCTCCTTTCTTAACTTCTTTTTCTTGCGTGGAAGAATCAAGCAGAATGTGGCCATAAAGAACTAGAACGGAATTGTTTTCATGTTGGCACTTTTGAATGATTACTCCTCCATACCCACCAACAGAAGTTTTTTGAATGATTTCTCCATCACAAATAGCTCTCACTTGGACGTCTTGCTCTTTTTCACTTTCAAATATTTCAAAATCTGTTCCAGTGTGGAAGCCGGAAAATTTTTCAGGTGTTACCGGGGAATTGCTTGGGCTGACTTTTATGCCGAAAGGTTTTTTAGTGATTCTTGCTAGTGCATTATCAAGTGGGATGTTTATGACTACGGGAATATTTGTTTTTTCTTCCTTAGTGTTTTGATCGAGACTTTCCTGCTCTTTCTCTTGCGGAATTGCGGGATTACTTTTCGTCTCATTTTTAAAATTTATGATTATTGAAAATACAAAAATCAATATCAAAACTAGGATGAGTGTTGTCGCTAGGATTATTTTTTTCATATCAGTATTTTAGCATTATTTTTATTACTAAGCCATATGAAATTAAAGCTTGAAAAGCTATAGTATTTGTGTTAGCATGAGGTATAATCAAGCTAGTTTTAAGTAAATAATTTTTTATTATGAAAATGCTAATAACGAAAAACGATCGGATTAACAATGGTTTTGTTCAGATAAAGTTTAATCAAAAAATTTCCGAAAGTCGCTTTGTGGTTGGAAAAAATGGAGAAGAAATTTTGGAAATAAAATTGCAAGTTAAGGAAAAAATTTCTCGAAGACAGCTAGTCATTTTGGCACGACAGATCGTTTTTTTTGCCAAGAAAAATAGTATCAAAAAAATTGCATTAAATTTCAAGGATATCCTAGATTTAAAAGCTAATTTGAGTGAATCGGAAATCGGAGAAATTTTAGCGGTAAATTTTGAAATGGCCAATTATGAGTTTGTGAAATATAAAACTAAACCGGAGGAAGGCTGGAAGTTTATTGAAGAAATTAGAATTATTTTTTCTGGAAAAGATAATAATCTTTCTGCTTCAATTAAGAAAGGACAATTGATTGGAGAGGAGACTAATGCTTTGAGAGAGCTGGTTAATACTCCAGGAGGAGATATGACACCTAATCTTTTGGCTAAAGATATTAAACAAGCAATCAAGGGCACAAAAATAAAAATTAAAGTTTTAGATGAGCCAGAGATGAAAAAACTCGGAATGGGAGCAATTCTTGGTGTGGCGAAAGGTTCATTGGAAAAACCGAAGTTTATCATTTTGGAATATGTCGGAAAACAAGAAGAAAATCCGATCGTGCTTGTTGGTAAGGCGATAACTTTTGATACTGGTGGTCTCAATTTGAAGCCTGATAATTCTATGTCTGATATGCACATGGATATGTCGGGTGGAGCAGCTGTTGCTTATGCTGTCATAACAGCAGCAAAACTAGGACTCAAAAAAAGACTTATTGGAATCATTCCGGCGGCTGAGAATTCACTTTCTGGAGAGAGCTATCGACCGGGAGATGTTTTGAAATCAATGTCGGGAAAGACAATTGAGGTGCTCAATACTGATGCGGAAGGCCGAATAATTCTAGCAGACGCCCTAACTTATGCTGAGAGATATAATCCTCGATTAGTTGTTGACGTCGCAACGCTCACGGGCGCATCAATGATTGCTTTAGGAGAAAGAGCATCGGCAATTTTTTCCAAAAATGAAAAATTGATTGAGCTTGTCAGAGAGACTGGAGAGGCTAGTGGTGATTATGTTTGGCCACTTCCACTTTGGGATGAATATGAAGCTGATATAAAAGGGATTAATGGAGATTGGGCAAATATTAAAAGTCAGGGAAATTCACGTTTGGGTGGGGCGACTATGGGAGCAATGTTTCTCTATCAGTTTTCTAAAAATTTCAAAGAGTGGGTTCATATTGATATTGCGCCTAAGATGACAGCGGTTAATGATGAATTTCTTTCGAAGGGTGCTGCCGGCACTCCACTGCGGTTGCTTATAAAATTAATCGAAAAATATTAAAAATATGAATTATAAAAAAATAACTCTGAAAAATAATTTGCGAATTATTACTGCGCCAATGCAAGAAACGCAAACAGTAACAGTTGTTGCAATGGTTGGTGTTGGTTCGCGTTATGAAAGTGAAAAAGAAGCCGGACTGTCCCATTTTATTGAGCATATGTTTTTCAAAGGTACTAAAAAGCGCCCAACGGCTTTGGCAATTTCTGAAGAATTGGATGCGATTGGTGGCGAGTTTAACGCCTTTACCTCGAAAGATGTTACTGGTTACTATGTTAAGGTTGATGCGAAACATATTGATACTGCCTTGGATGTTGTTTCGGATATGTATTTGAATTCTAAGATTGAGGAGATTGAGATTGGAAAAGAAAAAGGCACAATCTTGCAGGAATTGAATATGTATGAAGATATGCCAATGCGCAATGTTGGTGATGTTTTCGAAGAGTTGCTTTACCCTGAAAATAATCTGGGGCGAAGTATTATTGGTTATAAAAAAACCATTTCAAATTTTAAGCGCAAAGATTTTTTGGCTTATATGAAAAAATTCTATCTGTCTAATGATACCGTAGTTTGTGTGGCGGGAAAATTTGATGACAAGAAAATAACTTCTCAAATAAAAAAGTATTTTGCCGAAATGCAGGAAGGGGCTAAGCCAAAAATTAAAAAAGTAATAGAGAAGCAAAAAGCGCCGGCGGTGAAAATAAAATTTAAAAAAACTGATCAAACACAGCTAGTGCTTGGCGTGCGTGCTTATGACATATTTAGTGAAAAAAGATTCATTTTATCACTTCTTTCTGTGATTTTGGGTGGTAACATGTCGAGTCGTCTTTTTATTGAAGTGCGAGAAAGAAAAGGCCTGGCGTATTATGTCAGAACAAGCACCGAGGCTTTTGATGATTGTGGCTATATCGCAACCCAGGCCGGTGTTGAGCATAAAAATTTGGAATTGGCAATTAAAACTATTTTGGGAGAATATGCAAAAATTGCAACAGAAAAAGTGAGCGAAAAAGAGCTTTCCAAGGCCAAGGAATATATTAAAGGAAAAATGGTAATGGGCATGGAGGCATCAGATGAGGTGGCGATGTTTTTTATCGGTCAGGAAATTTCCAGGAGGGAGATTTTGAGGAAGAATGAAATTTTCAAGCGAATTGATAGTGTGACAGTTGATGATATTCTTGAGGTAGCAAAAGATGTTTTTCGTGTGGAAAAAATCAATTTGGCGATTATTGGACCGCACAAGAACGAGAAAAAACTGGAGAAGATATTAAAGCTATAATTTTTTAATGATGTAAAAAAATGGAAACAAATTCTAGAAAAGTCGATATTTCAACTGGCATTATCTTGAAGACTATATTAATTCTCTTAGGTCTATGGTTTTTATTTTTAGTGCGGGAAGTTGTTGTTTTACTTTTCCTTGCAGTTATTATTGCTGCATCAATTGATCCGGTTGTAGATTTCTTGCAAAAAAAGAAAATTCCCAGATCAATTGGGGCGATGTTTATTTACATAGTTCTATTTTCCATAGTTAGTTTGATAATTTCCTTTCTTATTCCGCCTATTGTGACGCAATTCCAGGATTTTTCTCAAAGCTCTGCTCAATATTTTAGCGAAGCGGGAAATTCTGTTAGTGAGACTGGTGGAATTTTCCAAGCAGATGGATTGAAACATTATTTTCAAAATATGTTAAATAATCTTGGAGATAGTTTTTCTAATATTCCTCAAAAGATTTTTTCTACAACAGTAGGTGTTTTTTCTGGTGTTATTTCTGCTATCGTGGTTTTTTCGATGGCTTTCTATATGGTAATGGAAGAGGATGGAATAAAAAAATTCATTGTTTCAATTGCTCCGGAGAAAAAAAAGGAATACGCGGCCGATCTGACTAATCGCGTGGAAAGTAAGATTGGTAATTGGATGGCCGGACAATTATTTTTGATGATTACGATAGCTATTTTGGATTTCATTGGGCTCTATATGATTGGAATTCCTTATGCTTTAATTTTAGCAATATTTGCTGGAGTACTCGAGGTTGTGCCTTATGTTGGACCAATCATTTCCGCTGTTCCTGGAATAATTTTGGGATTTTTGATCTCTCCAACCGTGGGATTTCTAGCGATGTTAGTTTATTTTATTGCCCAACAATTTGAAAGTCATGTCTTAGTTCCTCAAGTAATGAAAAAAGCCGTTGGACTTAACCCGGTTGCGACGATTGTGGCAATTTTGATTGGTTTCAAGTTGGCTGGAGCGCTGGGTGCAATCATCGCTGTTCCGGCCGCAACGGCGATTAGTCTTTTTATTTCTGATGTAATAGCGGAAAAGAATTAGATTTAAATTCGACTAAGAATTACAAAAAAATAAATACTAGAGCTATAAGAGAAAGTAGAATGTCATTAAGAGCATTTCTAAGTGTCCACTGACGCTCATGTGAAAAAGCCGGAAATCTTGAATAGCGATGACAAAAAGCATGGAAATTTTTTATTCTACCTAAAAAACTCCATTTGAATTTCCAAAAAAGGACAGTGAGGAGATCGGGGAATATGGAAAAAAAAGAACCTAACAAGACATTTCTAGTGATATGAAAATCTGGTTTATAGAAAAACAAAAAGCTCAAGATTATTACTCCGCTAAAAGATAGGTCTAGAATTATTTTCCAAGCAGTATCTTTTATTGTAGCGGTGCGCGAATCGAAATATTCTCCATGCCGAAAGCTATCCATGATAAAGTGGATAATTAGTGATAGAATAATGATAATCCATGGGTTGCTAATATTCTTTCCAATAACGGCACCGGTCAAGGCGTGAGTAGTAAGGATCATAATAGTTGATAAGATGTTTATTTTAAGCTAAACTTTAATTATGGATACAGGTATATTATACATTGTTGCGACGCCAATTGGCAATCTAGCGGATATAACGCATAGAGCAGTAGAAACTTTGCAAAAGGTTGATTTGATTGTGTGTGAGGATACGCGAACATCAAAAAAACTTTTTGATCGTTATGCGATTGCCTCTCAAGCAACGTCTTTCTACCAATTTCAAAGAAATAAAGGCGCAGTAAAGCCAGTACCAAAATTAGATTATTTGATTTCAGAGTTAATTGCAGGAAAGAATTTAGCGCTAATAACGGATGCTGGAACGCCTGGAATTTCTGATCCAGGCAATCAGTTGGTGGAATCTGCTGTGAAAAATAATATTGTGGTTATCCCGATTCCCGGAGTCTCAGCGCTGACAACTCTGGCGAGTGTTTCCGGGATTGATTTAACCCGTTTTGTATTTTTAGGTTTTCCCCCGCACAAAAAAGGACGAGAAACTTTTTTCAAAGAAGTGATTGCTCAAGAATATCCGGTTAGTTATTTTGAATCTCCTCATCGCGTGATTAAGAATCTGGAATTATTAAAAACTCTCGCACCGGAAAAGAAAATTATTATTGGCAGGGAGCTTACGAAAATGTTTGAAGAGATTGTGCGGGGAAATGTCGATGAGGTTCTAGGATATTTTATGGAAAATACTGGAAAAGTAAAAGGGGAGTTTGTGGTTATTGTTTATTGAAATCGGGTAATTTTTTTATTTGCAATTATATTTTTAGTGAAGTAAAATTAAACAAATAGCTATATATTGAAATTGATAATTATATATAAAAAATAGGGTAAAATAATTTTTTATTAAATTAAAGAATATGAGCGAGCAGAATGGTGAAATTATAATTAGTAAGGCTTGCGAGATAATTTCTTCCAATTTGGGAGAAATGACAGCCGGCTATTATCGGGAGTTTTATCGTAATAAAAGTCCAGATATAATTCTAAGTTCTCTTGGGGAGCTATTGCTTGAGTTGGTGGGCCCTAAAAGTGCTGAGAAGCAATTAAAAGAAGTAAAAAACATAATAAATAAAAAAATATGAAAAAAACCTTTATATATACAATATTTTTCCTGGTAATATTAGCATTACATTGCTTATTTTACTCTCAAGACCAAGAGAGCTGGGGAATAATAGTGGATGCGCTTTATCTTATTGCTCCAATCTCTGCCTTCTTAGTTGGTAATTTATTGCTTAAAAATCTAGGAACAAAGAACCTACTAGGTTTTTCTATTCTTTTTCTTGTTTTGGGCATGCTGTTATTTAGCATTGGAGAAATCGTCTGGTTTTTCTTTGTGTATGTTTTTAAAATAGAGCCATATCCTTCCCTGGCTGATTTCTTCTTTTTAGGGGTTTATCCGATATCATTAGTCGGAATAATATTAAAAATTAGGTCAGAAAAGATTAAATGGTCATTGTGGTTTTTCAAGAAATTTTTGCCATTTATTTTTCTTCTTTCAATTTCAGCCGGAGTAGTTTTTTATTATGGAGTTTACAGTGCCTATATTCCTGAAGATAGTTTGGCTAGTAATGTTGTTTCGATGTTGTATGGGATTGGAGATCTAATTTTGATTTTTGGATGTTTTTTGATTTTGGTAATAACAATTGAGTATAAAGGCGGAAAAATGTTTAGTCCATGGATTCTCACCACGCTTAGTTATTCAATTTTGCTTGTGGCGGATGTTCTTTTTTCAGCCAATAAAGACGCATATGATATAAATGCTATGCTTAAAATGGCCATAGATGTCATTTGGATGGCAGGATATTTTGTTTTTGGTTTGGGTATGTTAAATTTTCTGGAAATTGTGCAAGGCCAACAAGAAAAGATAAAAGGTAAATTAAATTTGAAAAAAAATGAAGAATAAATTTTATATCACAACAACACTGCCCTATATTAATGCTGATCCGCATGTTGGATTTGCTAGAGAGATTATTGAGGCAGATGTTATGGCGCGCTTTCATGGGGCTAATGGCGATGAGGTTTTTTTTAACACTGGAACCGATGAACATGGGCTAAAGATTTTTCGAAAAGCAGAAGAATTAGGAATGAATGTACAGGAGTATTGTGATAAAAAAGCATTAGAATTCGATAAATTAAAAATAGCACTCAATTTGAGTTATAATAATTTTATTCGAACAACAGATGAAAAACACATAAAGGCGGCGCAGGAATTTTGGAGGATTTGCGATAAAAACGGGTATATCTATAAAAAGAATTATAAAATAAAATATTGCGTAGGCTGTGAATTGGAAAAAACTGATTCAGAGTTGGTTGATGAGAAATGTCCAGATCATCCAAATATGGAATTGGAAATTATAGAAGAAGAAAATTATTTTTTTCGCTATAGCGCTTTTCAAGAAAAATTAGCCGAATTATACAAAAGCAATCCGAAACTTGTATTTCCAAAAAAAAGATTCAACGAGGCCAAATCTTTTTTAGAAGGAGGTCTTCAGGATTTTAGCATTTCGAGATTAAAGGATAAAATGCCATGGGGTGTGCCGGTACCCAATGATGAAAATCAAGTCATGTATGTTTGGTTTGATGCATTGGTAAATTATATTTCTGCTATTGGCTGGCCGGAAAATTTGGAAAGTTTTGAAAAATGGTGGCCAGGAGTTCAAGTGTGTGGAAAGGATAATCTTCGTCCGCAAGCTGCTATGTGGCAAGCTATGCTTATGTCAGTCAATCTTCCTGCTTCCACACAAATTTTTGTGAATGGTTTTATTACAGTCAATGGTCAAAAGATGAGTAAGAGTTTGGGTAATGTCATTTCGCCCTATGAAATGGTGGAAAAATTCGGCATAGATGGCGCGAGATATCTTCTTTTAGCCTTTGGTAGCTTCGGTGAAGATAGCGATTTAAATTGGAATGGAATGATTGAAAAATATAATGCGGATTTGGCGAATGGATTGGGGAATTTAGTTTCTAGAGTAATTAAGCTTGGAGAGGGATTGGATTATAATCCAAAACTTGAATTATCTGAAGTTGAAAATTTAGCTTTTGGAAAATTGATTGAAAAAATGGAACTTGGCCAAGTGTTGGAATATATTTGGAAAAAAATTACTGAAGCAAATAAATATATTGATGATAATAAGCCTTGGAAGTTAATAAAAGAGAACTCGGAAAAATTCGAAGAGGTGATGAAAAAGCTTTTGGAAGATTTGAATTTAATTTCGCAATCACTAGCTCCACTTATGCCGGAGACTTCGGAAAAAATAAAGCAGGCGTTAGAAAATAAAAAAACTGAAATATTATTTCAAAGGATAAAATGATTTTCATATGAAAAACATTCTAATTAAAGCGTCAGGCGATGTTTTGAATAATGAAAAATTTATTGAATTTGTAAAAGATAAGGCGAAAGAAAATAACGTTGTGGTTATTTGTGGTGGCGGAACGCAAATTAGTAGCGCCTTGGTGAAGGCAGGGTACGAGATAAAATATTGTGAATACGGGAGAGTTACAAAAGACAAGGAAGAAAAGGAGATTGTCAAAAATGTCTTGAAGAAAGAAAAAAATAATCTGCAAAAGAAATTAGAGAATAAAAATATAAAATTAGTAATCCCGGTGCTTATGGCTGGCAATGTAGAGTGTTTTATTAATGCAGATAATTTAGTGAAAGCCTATTATCTTGGCTTTGATCAGATTTATATTTTCACTTTGAATGATAGAATTAAAAATAAAAAAGAAGCTTTTGCGAGTTATAAGAAAGTTAGAATTATTGGAATTTAATTTATGCTAATCGACACTCATGCCCACTTGAATTTTTCCGCCTATAAAAATGACGCGGATGAAGTGATAAAAAAAACTCTCGCAGAGGGTGTTTTTATTATTAATATTGGTTCGCAATATTCGACAAGTGTTCGAGCGGTGGAATATGCTGAAAAATATGAAACCGGAGTCTGGGCGGCTGTGGGAATCCATCCTCTTCATCTTCAGGCGCAAAAATTTTCCTATCATGACCCGAATGAAATCGAGGAGGTGGAAATTGAAACTACCGGAGAAATTTTTGAAAAAGAGAAATATTTGGAGTTAGCAAAAAATCCAAAAGTAGTGGCAATTGGAGAGGTTGGTTTGGATTATCATCATTTCGATGATGGTGATGAAATAGAGAAATTGAAAACCAAGCAAAAAGAAATATTTTTGGAATTTATCAAGTTGGCGAATGTTGTGGAAAAACCGATTATGATTCATTGTTGGGACGCGTATGATGATTTATATGAAATACTAGAAAAAAACCCAGTTGAAAAAAAAGGCGTAATCCATAGTTTTGTAGGAAGTCACAAAACCGCCAAAAAATTTATTGAACTCGGGTATAAAATCGGACTTAATGGCATAATCACTTATGGGATAAGTTATGATAAACTTATTCACGAGATTGATTTGCAAAATATTATCCTAGAAACGGATTGTCCTTATCTTACTCCTGTGCCAAAAAAAAGTGAGCGAAACGAGCCGATTTATGTGAAGTATGTGGCGCAAAAAATAAGTCAGATTAAGGAAATTTCATTAGAAGAAGTTGCGGATGTGACAACTAAAAATGCCAGAAAACTCTTTGGAATATAAATTTTCATGCTTAGCGAAACCTAAAAAAGGATTTTAAAAAATTTCAGACCATTGACATTTTCGCAATCCTGCTTCACAATATATATTGATTTATATACTAAATATTTTTTCAATATGGAAAAAGAAAAACAAAAATCTACGGCGCCTTGGTGGCAGCCAGGTTTGGTTTTATTTTATCGACTTTCTGGTTGGATTGCAGGGCCAGTTATTTTTGCTCTTTTTATTGGTAGGTGGTTGGATAAAAAATATAAAACTGAGCCATGGCTATTTCTTCTTTGTATCGGATTTGCTTTTATTATTTCAACAGTGGGAATAACAAGAGATGCAATTAAGGAGATGAAAAGAATCGAGAATAAGGATGAGGAAAAAAGAAAGAATGTAATATCAAAAAAATAATATATGGCAGAACATCAACCACAAAATAATAATGGAAATTTGAATCAGGAGTTTTCTCACGAGGCAACTTTATTTGCTGAGCCGGTTTTTCATATTGGCGAATTTGTTGTTACCAATTCTTTGATTTCTGGCTGGATAGCAGTTTTTATTCTAGTTGTTGTTTTCATTCTAGCCGGCAAAAAACTCAAAAGGATTCCTGATGGAATTCAAAATATTTTTGAAATAATTCTTGAAAAAGCCTTAGAGTTGGGAGATAGCATCACCGGAGAGAGGAAAAAGACTGAAAAGTTTCTGCCAATTTCGCTAGCCCTTTTTCTATTTATTTTAGTGAATAATTGGCTCGGGCTTTTGCCAGGCTTTGGAACAATCGGTTTTAACGAAGTTGACGGAGTGCATAGAGTTTTTGTGCCGATTCTTCGAGGGGCTACGGCCGACATCAACACTACATTGGCTTTGGCACTTTTCGCAATTGTTGCTTCTCATATTGCGGGAATTCTAGCAATTGGAATTTGGAAACATCTGAATAAATTTATTAATTTTGAAGCATTCTTGGAAATTCCAGGAAAGATAAAAAAAGATTTTTCCATAATACTTGTCAATCCAATTAAAGCTTTTGTGGGTATTGTGGAGCTTATTGGCGAGGTGGCAAAAACAGCCTCTCTTACCTTCAGGCTCTTTGGAAATATTTTTGCTGGCGAAGTACTTTTAGCTTCGATGATGGCTATTTTTGCTTATTTTCTGCCGTTACCATTTATGTTTTTAGAGATAATTGTTGGAATAATTCAGGCTCTCATATTTGCGATACTCACAATGGTTTTTATGACAATAGCCTCAGAAAGTCACGCAGAGCATTAATTTTTTAGTTAATTAATTTTTTTAAATTTTATTTTTCAAGCGACTTTAAAATAAAAAATCGAGTCGACTTCTAAAATAAAGAAATAATTTTATGGATCTAACAATGTTGGCCAAGGGATTGGCTATTGGAATCGGTTCAATTGCTCCAGCTCTCGCTATCGGAAAGATTGGCGCTAAAGCCATGGAGGCAATCGGAAGGAATCCGGAATCAGCGGAAAAAATTCTCGTGCCAATGCTTTTGGCATCAGCTTTCGCCGAGGCGGTGGCTATTTATGCTTTGGTTATTGCTTTTTCAATCAAATAATAGTAGTTTTCTTTGGTTCCGTTTCGACGGAATCGAAATGAGATTGTTATAGAATTAAAAATTATAAATTTATTTTTATGGATGAACTAATAAAAACATTTCACATTGAGATTAATTTGCTTCTGGCACAAATGGTAAATTTTATCATTGTTCTTTTAGTGTTGTATAAATTCGCCTATAAACCGATTCTAAAAACACTCAACGACAGAACAAGAAAGATCGAGAAAGGTCTCAAAGATTCCAAGGAGGCCTCGGAAAAATTAGAAGAAATAACTTTACAGGAAAAAGAAGTATTAACAGTAGCCAAGAAGGAAGCGCAGGAAATTATCAAAAAATCCAGGGAGGATGCGATCAGGATTTCTGAAGATGTGCTAAATCAGGCAAAAGAACAGAATAAGAAAATGATTGAAGATGCTAAGGAGAATATTGATCAAGAGAAGACAAAAATGCTTTCTGAAGTAAGAGCGGAGATTGCTAATTTAGTTATAGTGGCTACGGAAAAAATAATTTATGAAAAATTAGATTCTCAAAAAGACAAAGAAATAATTGAAAAAGCTATGCTCTAGGGGGCTTGGAATGGAAACGTATTGGAGTATGTTTGTGATGAAAAGTTTTTGTTTTTTATAAATATTGACATTTTTATTCGGAAGAGTAATATAGTAGTTGATTGATGAAAAATAGCATAGCTTATTATTTCGGTTGACACCGCTTTTTTATTTGTTTTGAATTAAATTGATATTATGAAAACTTTAGGACTAATAAATATATTATTGTTTGGAAAAAAAGTTACCCAAAAGAAAGAGGATTTTTTCTTATCCGAAAAAAAAGCTACTTTTGAAAAAACCGGAAAAGAAATAAAAGATATTATCAAAAATCTTTATGGTGGCAGATCATTGCGTATTCGAGCAGTGGACGCCGGTTCGACAAATGCTGAAGAGATAGAACTGACTGCTCTTGGCAATGCTTATTATGATATTGATAGATTTGGTTTGAGTTTTGTAGCATCTCCGCGTCACGCCGATATTTTGTTTGTTAGTGGTTCAGTAACTAGAAATCTTGAAAGAGCCTTGCTGACGACCTATGAAGCTGTCCCAAAGCCTTGTATTGTGGTGGCTATTGGAGATGGAGCTTGCGATGGAGGAATTTGGAAGGATTCCTATGCGGTAGTGGGGCCGGTGGAAAATGTGATTCCGGTGCATATTAAAATTCCAGGCGATCCTCCGACACCGACAGATATTTTAACTGGAATTCTAAACGCTTTAAAAGACGGAAGAATAAAATAAAACTATATGTTGGAAAATTATATTATTTTTGGAATAGGAATCTATTTGATTGGCTTGATCTCGTCGGCTGTGCTAGCTTTTTTTGGCAAGCCTTTTAATGGCGGAACAAAATTATTCATCCTTTCCAATGGAATTGGATTTTTGTCTTCTTTAGGATATTTATTTTTCTTTTCCACTGGCAATTTCACACTGTTTAATTTTAATTGGTTTTTTGAGTTTGCTCCGAGATTGAATTTTGTGAGTGCTATTTTCTTCGCTATCATAAGTGGAGTTTCCTCTTTGGTGGGAATTTATAGTTTGCGCTACCTTGAGCTTTATAAGAACGATTATAACCCTCGCACAGTTCAATTTTTGATGTCCGGATTTGTCTTGGGTATGCAAGGGGTGTTGCTTTCTAACAACTCTTTCGCTTTTTTATTTTTTTGGGAGGTAATGTCGATAACTTCATTTTTCTTGGTTTTCTCTGATAAAAAACCTGAATCAATCAAGGCGGCTTTTTTATACTTCATAATGACTCATTTGGGGGCCTCAGCAATTTTGGGTGGATTTTTGATTTTGGGCTCTGGAGAGTTTATTTTTAATTTTGACAATATTAATGAGGCTTCTCGGAATCTATCTCCGGGACTTTTGAATTTAGCTTTTCTTTTATTTGTTTTTGGTTTTGGTTCCAAGGCAGGATTGGTGCCTTTTCATGTTTGGCTTCCTGAGGCTCATCCTCAAGCACCAAGTAATATTTCAGCAATGATGAGTGGACTGATGTTGAAAGTGGCTGTCTATGGCTTTATTATGATTATTTTGAATTTCTGTTGCATCCCCGGATGGGCAGGCATTATCGTACTTATCCTAGGTCTTTTGTCGGGAGTGATTGGCGTTTTATATGCGGTAGTGGAAAGAGATATTAAAAAAGCTTTTGCTTATAGCAGTATAGAAAACATGGGAATTATTTTTACAATGCTAGGTTTAGCTATTTATTTGCTAGCCCTGAAAGATTATCAAATAATCGCGTACTCCATAATCGCTTTTGCAATTTTTCATGCGATGAATCACGCTTTGTTTAAAACTGCTCTTTTTCTTTCCAGTGGAGTGATAATAAATAGGGTGCATACTAAAAGCTTGGAAGTGATGGGTGGTATCGCCAAGTTAATGCCTATCTTTAGTTTTGTTTTTCTTTTGTCTATTTTGGGATCTTTGCCATTACCAGCATTCGGAACTTTTTATGGAGAATGGGGTTTAATTCAAAATATCCTAGCTTTAATGAACGAACCGGGAATTAGTTCAAATACCGTTATGCTACTAATTACCACCCTTTCTCTAGTGGCGATGATCAGCGGGTTAGCTATTTTTGCCATGATAAAAATATTTGGCATCTCGATGTTGGGATTACCTCATAATACTCATATGGAAAAAAGAAAAGAAAATTTGGATTTTCTTTTGATCTTGCCAATATTGTTTTTAGCTGGCGGATTGATTATTTTTGCAATTTTGGCTAATTTTTTCATTACCAATATCGTTTCACATATCCAGTCTTCGTTTTCAAGTCAAGTTTCTTTTTCTGAAATTCCAGTGAATATTTCTTCGCTCTCAATTAGTGCGGTTATCATTATTTTTGGAATATTAATTTATGTTTTTCAGAAAATTTTATTAAAAAATAAAAAAGAAAGATTTTATAATACTTGGGATTGCGGTCAACCGATTGATGCTACTATGCAATATAGCGCTACGGCTTTTTCTGCACCGATAAGATTTTTCTTTCTTACTTTTATTGGCAGAAAAAAAGTTATGCAATCAGATGCTGTAATAGAAACAAATCAATGGATTAGAAAATATAAATTTCAATTGTCTATTCGTTCAATTTGGAGTGATGCGCTGTATGCTCCGATCGCAAGGGGATTATTCTTGATGGCGGAAAAGATTCGCTTTATCCAGAGTGGTCGAATTCAATATTATATTTTGTTTCTTTTGCTTGCCCTAACTATCACTTTAATATTTGCCTTATGAACATAGTAATTTCTACATTAATTCAAATTATTTTCATTTTAGCTGTCGCTCCTTTCGCTTCAGGCTTGGTCCGTTTTCTCAAAGCTCGTCTTCAGGGGAGAAAAGGTGCTTCGCCTTTTTTGCCATATGTTACTTTTGCTACTTTACTAAAAAAGGAAATGGTCATATCAAATGTGACTTCTTGGGTTTTTCGGATAGTGCCGTTTGTGGTTTTCGGAAGCGCAGTTTTTTTGGTGGTGATTCTCCCGCTTATTTTTACTAATGCTAGCGGAATGGCTCTCAGTGATTTTTTAGTGGTAGCGGGAGTGTTGTCTGTTGGGTCAATATTTTTAGTGTTGGGGGGATTGGATGCTGGTAGCGCTTTTGGCGGAATGGGTTCAAGTCGGGAAATGACTATCAGTGCTCTTTTGGAGCCGGTGATAATTATGGTTTTTTCTACGATTAGTTTTGTCACTAAAGAGTCAACCATTAACGGAATGCTTCTTGATCGAATCGATTTTTTTGAGCCATATTTAATTTTGACAATCATTGCTTTGATTTTAGTGGCGTTGGCAGAAAATGCTCGTTATCCCGTGGACAATCCCGCTACTCATTTAGAGCTCACAATGGTGCATGAAGCGATGATACTGGAATATTCCGGCAAGTATCTGGCTTTATTGGAATATGCCTCTGCTATAAAATTGACAGTTTTTTCTTTGCTAGTGGCTAATTTTATCTTCCCCGGAACTTTAATGGGAGTATCCTCTTGGAGTGCGGGTATTTTTATGAGCAGTTTATTTTTTGCGTTGATAAAAATTATTGTGGCAATGGGATTTTTGGCTTTCTTGGAATCTGTTTTGGTTAAGATGCGATTTTACAGAATGTCAGAATATTTTTCCGTGGCTTTTGCTGTGGCATTTTTGGGAATGATCGTGGCTTTTCTGACAACATTTATGAAAATATCTTTGCAATGCCACGCTTTGTTTTCTCTTTTTACTGTAGTTTGCATCGTGCTTCTTTTCGGTCGAGTCCGCTTGAGAGCGATTTTGCGTTATTATGCTTTTTCGTCTTTGGCTATTGCTGGAATTGCTTGGGGACTCATTTCTTTGGTAGGTGAAGAAGAAAAAATTCATTTATGGATATTTGCCATTTTCACAATCGTAATCAAAGTTTTAGTTGTGCCTTATGTGATTAATCATTCCAGTCATGCTAAGAAAAGTCTAACAAATCTGCCTTCTTTTTTACGTCCAGGAAAGAGTTATTTTTTAGCCATTATTATTTTAATCGCGAGTTATTTTATTTTGGGAAATGTTTCTGTCGTGGGGTTAGTAGAATGGGATTCATTACTTTATGCTTCAGTCACTTCAATTCTTTTAGGCATAACGATGATGATTGTTAAAAGAAATATTTTCTCTCAAGTCGTTGGACTCCTAGTGATAGAAAACGGGATTGCTATTTTTGTTTTGGCAACCGTGGGCTCATTGCCAATCATGATTGAATTTGGCATCTTTACTGTAACGGTGGCCACGGCCTATATTTTATCGATACTAAGCGGTCAAATAAATGATTTATGCGGAAGCGCGGATACGGAAGATTTATGTGAATTAACCGAACAATAATTTTTTTAACATCCAATTTTTTATGAATATGACTATTTTAATTATCCCATTTATATTAGCCGCCATTTTTTCAGCAGTGGCAAAAACTGAAAAAATAGTAAGATGGAGCAATTTATTTTTTTCTTTAATTGGCGGGTCAGCACTATCTTTTTCTGCTTTATTTTTTCTATTTCTTTCTCAAAATAAAATAGTTGGTTCTTGGTGGCAACTGGATTATTTTTCAGCATTAATGATAACGCTTATTTCCATTATTTATATTTTTTCTACAATTGTCAGTGTTCGTTATATTGGGCATGAGTATGAGGAAAAAGTAATTAATTTTTCAGACTATAAAAAATATTTTGTCTTGTTTCAATTGTTTGTTTTGTGCATGATCTTGACTGTTTTGGTAAATAATACTCTTTTGCTCTGGTTGTTTTTGGAGGGAACAACTCTTTCCTCAACTTTCTTAGTCGGATTATATCGCAAGAAAATAAGCATGGAAGCGGCTTGGAAATATATGGTTCTTTGCTCAACTGGTATTAGTTTGGGATTGATTGGTATTTTGCTTTTTAGCTATGGCGCTCATGTTGGTGGAATGGAGGAAGGAAATATTTTCCTTTTGGATAATCTAACTAAAAACGCCCATCTTATTCCAAAAGATATTCTAAAATTAGCTTTCATTTTTCTGTTTATCGGTTTTGGCACAAAAGTTGGTTTGGCACCAATGCATACTTGGCTTCCGGATGCTCATAGTAAAGCTCCATCTCCGATCTCCGCTATTTTTTCCGCCGTGTTATTGAATGTTGCTTTGTATGCTATTTTACGTTTCAAATTTATCACTGACAGTGCTTTTATGGATCCAGCTTGGACTAATAATTTATTTTTGATTTTCGGATTTTTTTCTATACTACTGGCAACTTTTATGATACTTATTCAAAAGAATTACAAAAGAATGTTAGCTTATTCCAGTGTTGAGCATATGGGTTTGGTTGTTTTTTCCTTGGGACTTTCTCCTGTAGGCGCAATGGCTGGAGTTATGCATATGATTGGTCACACTTTTGCTAAGTCAGCTTTATTTTTCGGAGCAGGCGAGATTTTGCTTAAGTGGAAAACAACAAAAGTATTCAAGATAAAAAACATGTTTAAGTATTCAAAATATACTAGCATTCTTTTTATTCTTGGTATCGTAGCGATTATTGCCATTCCACCGTCCGCCCTATTTGTAAGTGAATATGGAATTTTTTCACAAGCGATTGTTCTTTATCCAGTGCTTTCCATTTTCTTGTTTATTGCTCTGGGAATAATTGCTTATGCGATGTTACTCTTGACGGTTAGTATGGTTTTTGATACTCAAGAGGAAAAAGAGGAGGATAAAATTAAAAAAGAAAAATGGAATAGTACTCACACGATAATTGTTATAGAAATTATAATTCTGATATTTTTAGCTTGGTGGTTCACAATTGGAAGCTCAATAGAGTTGATTGAAAATATAGTAAGCACCTTCTTATTCATTAAATAGAAAAATTTTTTATGAAAACTCAAGAAATTATTAAAAAATTCAAAGAAAAAATTCTTAGTATTGAGGAAGGGAGTGATTTGGTGAGTATTAAAGTTTCTCGAAACGATTTAGCGCAAATCTCCACCGAGTTATTCCAGGAGGATAAACTTCCACTGTCTCTTCTTTTCGGAACAGATAATCGCAAGGAAACCGGAAATTTTGTCGTGCACGTTGTTTTTAGTTTGGATCAGGAAAGCAAATGGCTGAAAATTTCAGCCGAAGTGCCGGCTAGCGATCCGCAGTATCCGGCTTTGACAAAAACAATCATGGCAACTCATTGGTATGAAAGATATTTGCGCGATATGTTTGGTATCACGCCAGTGGGACATCCGGATCTGCGAAGATTGGTGCATCATGAAAATATCCCAGAAAATACACACCCCTTAAGAAAAGATTTTCAGTGGAATACGAAATTGTCCAAGGATAATGTTCCTTATCCGATGCATCATGTAACAGGCGAGGGAGTGATGGAAATTCCTGTCGGACCGATTCATGCTGGTATTATTGAGCCGGGACATTTTTGTTTTAATGTGGCAGGAGAAAGAATCTTGACTTTGGAAGGAAAATTATTTTTTACTCATAAGGGAGTGGAGAAATTATTGGAAGGAAAAAATATCAACGAGGCTTTGCCCTTTATTGAAAGAATTTCTGGCGATATGAGTGCTTCACATTCTTTGGCCTATGCGCAAGCGGTGGAGAAAATTAGCGACTGCACGGTGCCAAAAAGAGCACAAATTTTGCGAGCCATCCTCACTGAATGTGAAAGAATTACAATGCATGCACATGATCTTTCTAATATTGGAGGAATGGGAACAGGGTATAGTTTTATCGCCGCCAATGGATTTCGCATTAAAGAAAGGATGATGCGCTTGTCAGCTGATATTTGTGGTAATCGTTTTTGGCGGGGGATGATTGTTCCAGGAGGAATGAAAGGTGATATTAAGAAGGAGAATTTAGAAAAAATACTAGTGGTGTCGCAAGGGGTTTTTAAGGAAATAGACAAAATTGTGGAAATTGCTCTGGATAGCGAGGGCTTTTTGGATCGGTTGCAATACACGGGCGAACTTCCCAAGGAGGCAGCTGAGGCTTTTGGGGCTGTCGGTTTACCGGCGCGTGCTTCCAAAGTTGATCGTGATGTCAGAAGAGATCATCCTTATGCTTCATATGCAGAGTTCCCAATTAAAGTTATTACCAAAAAAAGCACTGATGTTTTTGCTCGCTATAGAATGAGAATAAAAGAAATTGAACAATCGATAATTTTACTCAAAACTTTAGTGGAAAAAATAGGAGAAGGAGATGTTTTTGAAAAATGCGAAGTTAAGAATGGTTTTGCGATTGGTGCCGTGGAATCTTGGAGAGGAGAAATAATCTGTGCCTTGCAAATTAAGAATGGTGTGATCGAAAGATGCTATCCGCGTGATCCATCCTTTTGTAATTGGGCACTTTTTGGCATTATGGGACCGGGCAACATCGTGCCTGATTTTCCGCTTATCAATAAGAGTTTGAATTTGTCGTATTCCGGAAACGATTTGTAGATATGAAAATTAGAAAATATTAATTTAAAATAGAAGAAGGGGGAGACTATGCATTGGGCATAGTTTTCAATTTGGTTATTTAACAAATGATGATAAAGAAGGAGCGTTGAATTGGATAATAATCTGAATGGAGAAGTATTGGCGACAGTTCCGTTTTTGTACAAAAAAATACATAATTGCAAAGCAATTATGGCAATGCCGATTAGTTTCAATTTTTCTTCGGTAATGCTTCAATGCATGGATTATTCACTTGGGGTAAGATCTTTCGACTTATTGGGAATTCCGGCTTTTTCAAAAAACTTTCTTTCTGAAAGTAATACTGTTCTGGAAACACTCAAGCTTTCAATAGAAAAACACAACATAGAACTCGTTACTCTTTTCCAGCATGTAGATTTTCACAACGGCGGGAGATCTACGAGATTTGATAGTGGTTTTGAGGAGGATTATTTTCACAAAAAAGGCCTCATTGCATCAATGTTAAAAATCAGGAGAGATTATCCGAAAAAAGAGGTTCGAGCGATATATGCTCGCTTGATAAGAGAAAACACCGAAGTTGAACTAGTTGAAGTTTTTGATAATGGCAAGGAGTCGGTTAGAATGGTTGCTCCTTATTGGTTTAGAGGCGTATATAAATGTGAGGCGGTTTTAGTTCTGTGCTTGGATTTTAGATTTAGAAAAGAATCGCGACTTTGTATTCGTGATTCATTTAAAATTCAAGCACTTGATCTTGTTGGAATACCCGGATCTGCGCAGAGTTTTTTGAAAGGAGCGATGGTTTCCTGGAAGGCGCTCAAGGTGGCAATCGAAAGGCATGGATGTAAAACTGTCTATATATTGCAGCATGCTGATTGTGGTGCATATAAGGGGATTATCAAATCTCTCAATGGGTTTGACGAAGAAATATTTCAGCGAAATCAAATGTATATATTTGAGCATAAAATTCTTAAAAAATATCCTCATGTGAGGGTTGTTAAGGTTTATGCCCGACTAATTGATAATGATACAAAGATTCAATTTGTCCGCTTTGATTAACTTCGCTTAGATAACGCTATACAGAGTATAGTTTTGCGGTGTTTTGGTATTATTTCCAAGACACCGTTTTTTTGTCATTGTTGACGGATAAAAGGTTTAGGAGTATCATAAATTAAGTTGTAACGTAGGCTTATTTTATCGCTTTTTAACATTCACAGGAACTAATTTTTTTTGGTAATATTTTTTTTAATTCTCCAAAAACACTACTATTGTTTATTCTGGTAGTTGTTTTTTTTATTTTTTAAAACCGCTAACGATGTTTTTTAAAGACGAAAAAGTTATGAAGATATTTTTTAAAGTAGCGACATATAGCGGTATGTATATTTTTGGTCCAATGATTTTTTTGGGAGTAATCGGTTACGTCGCAGATAGAAATTTTAACTCCAGTCCGAAATTTTTACTTATAAGCATCGGAATTTCTTTTTTGGTTTCAAATGTCTTGCTTTTCAAAAAGCGAAATGTTTTATCAAAAAAGATGGTTCTAGATAAAAGCAAAGCAACTAAGAAATAATCTTATATGAAACTAGACATATCTCTTGCTCCTCAAATACTTTTCAATCTAGGCTCTTTGCCGGTGACTAATACTTTATTTTGGTCAGTTATTTTAAGTGTAATTTTGATTGTTATCACACTGGCTATGCGTTTTTCTCTTAAGGCAGTTCCTGGAAGAGCGCAGGCTGTCCTAGAGCTTCTCATCGAAGAGGGGATGAGGTTGGTTGAAAGTATCATGGGAAACAAAGAGAAGGCGCGAAGGGTTTTCCCTTTGATCTTTACTATGTTTATTTTTATTGTTTTTGCCAATCTCATCACATTTATTCCAGGACAAGCCGCAGTCTTGATTCACACTAAAAATGGAGATATCGTTCCATTTAGAGCGATTATGTCAGATTATGGTATGGTATTTGTTCTGACAATGATATCGATTATAACTGTTCAAATAGTCACAATTTTCGTGCATGGCCCATTTGGTTATATTGGTAAATTCATCAACTTTAAAAGCCCCCTGGCTTTTGTTTTAGGCATTATGGATTTAATTGGAGAGATAGCCAAGGTTCTTTCCTTGTCATTCAGACTTTTTGGAAATATTTTTGCTGGTGAAGTTTTGGGATCGGTGATTCTTTTTCTCGCCCCCTTTATTATTCCATTGCCATTTGCTTTTTTGGGACTTCTGACGGCTGTTATTCAAGCATTTGTTTTTTCTCTTTTGACACTGATATTTATTTCTATGGCCTGTGAAATTGAAAAAAAAGAGAAAAGAGAAGAGGTTAGGGTTTAATTTTAAATAATAATAAATAATTAATTTAAGAAAAAAATATGGAACTAGAAGTATTAAAAACCATTGCTGCCGGTTTTGCAATCGGAATGGGAGCGATTGGTCCAGCTATTGGAGAAGGAATGATTGCTTCAAAAACTATGGAGGCAATTGGAAGAAATCCAGAGGCTAGTGACAAGCTCACAACACTGATGT
This sequence comes from Candidatus Moraniibacteriota bacterium, assembly GCA_049303795.1. Lineage (GTDB taxonomy): Bacteria > Patescibacteriota > Minisyncoccia > Moranbacterales > UBA2206 > UBA9630. Next base: position 73,797 of record JBAQNM010000005.1, on the reverse strand, counting down.
TTGTTTCTATGGCGATCACAGAATCAACCGGAATCTATGCCTTGGTTGTGGCTCTGATTATTCTTTTCAGTTAGGAGATAAATAGTCTAGCTTTTTTTAGAAATAAAAAAGGCTGAACTAATTTATTTTTTAATAATAATATTTTAAGAAAAAAACATGAAACTTTTTGAAGCTTTGGGATTAAATTGGAAAATTTTATTGGCGCAACTTATTAATTTTGGTCTGTTAGTTTGGATATTGCATAAATTTGGATACGGACCAATTATAAAGTTTATTGATGAGCGAAGAAAAAAAATAGAAGGAGGGCTTAATAATGCAAGGCTAGTTGAAGATAAACTGGAAAAAGCTAATCAAAAAGAAAAGGAGATTATTGTTTCTGCTAAAAAAGAGGCACAAAAAATAGTGAGTTCTTCTACGGAACTGGCACAAAGAAATCAGGAAGAGATAATAAAAAAAGCCGAAGATGAATCACGAAGAATATTGGAATCATCTGAGAAAAAAGCGCTTCAAGAGAAAAATAGAATAATAAACGAGGCAAAAGGTGAGGTGGCAGGGCTTGTAATGCTGGCTACTGAAAAAATTATTACAAAAAATATCGATAAATTGAATGATAAAGAGGCTATCGATAAGATCGTAGAAGAGAAAATTTAGAAGGTTGACTTTTATGTGATTTTACTAAATAATAAATAGGTGCTCTGTTACGATATTTTAAAGAAAAAATAAAAAAAGGAATTGAAAGAATAATAAAGATATTAAAAATAGTTTATGAAAATTACTGCCAATCAATATGCGAGAACCCTTTATGAGTTAACTGAAAATAAGTCATCGCAAGAAGTAGATAAGACTGTATTTAATTTTACTCAAATTGTTCGAAAAAATAGGCAAAGTAAATTATTTCCAAAAATTTTGGAAAGTTTTAATGGTATTTGGAATATTAAAAATAAGGTTGCTGAGGCGGAGTTGATAAGCAGGGAAAAACTGGACGATGAGACTGAGAAAAAAATTGAAGAATATATTAAAAGAAAATATAAAGTAGAAAAAGTTTTAATTAATAGAAAAATTGATGAGAATGTTGTTGGGGGGATAATTATTAGAGTGGGCGACGATATTCTGGATCAGAGTATTAAGGGGCAATTAAGAAAGTTAAATAAAGAATTAACTAAGTAAAATTTTAAAAATATATTTTTATGGATAAAAATTATATTATCGATCAGTTGAAAAAACAAATCGAAGGTTTCGAAAATAAATCACAAATTGAAAAAGTTGGAACGGTGCTTGAAGTTGGAGACGGCGTGGCCAAAATTTCTGGCCTCTCTGATGTGATGGCTTCGGAAATGCTGGAGTTTCCAAATGAAATTTTTGGTGTGGCGCTCAACTTGGAAGAGGGTCAAATCGGTGCGATGATTTTGGGCGAATTCTCAGGAATCAAAGAAGGTGATCAGGTAAAATCAACTGGAAAAATTTTGTCGATTCCTGTAGGCGAAAATATGATCGGCCGAGTAATCAATCCTTTGGGGCAAGCGATTGATGGCAAAGGAGAAATCGTTTCTGATAAATTTTATCCAATTGAAAAAATTGCTCCGGGAGTTATCACTCGACAATCTGTTAATCAACCAGTGCAAACCGGAATCAAGGCTATTGATGCGATGATCCCAGTTGGACGCGGACAACGCGAACTTATCATTGGGGATCGCCAAACTGGAAAGACTGCCATTGCGATTGATGCAATTATCAATCAAAAAGGTCAAAATATGAAATGCATCTATGTGGCCATTGGGCAAAAAGAATCTAAGATTGCTCGAATTGTTGCGGAACTTGAAAAGAAAGGTGCAATGGAATATACCACGATTGTTTTGGCGGGTGCTTCTGATCCAGCGGCATTTTCTTTTGTTGCTCCATATTCCGGTTGCGCATTGGGAGAATATTTTATGGATAAAGGCGAAGATGTTTTGGTAATTTACGATGATCTTTCCAAGCATGCTTGGAGTTATCGTCAAATTTCTTTGATCTTGAAGCGCCCACCAGGACGCGAAGCCTATCCAGGAGATGTTTTCTATTTGCATTCTCGACTTCTTGAGCGAAGTGCTAAACTAAACAAAGATTTTGGTGGTGGATCAATCACGGCCTTACCAATCATTGAAACACAAGCAGGTGATGTTTCAGCCTACATTCCAACTAATGTTATTTCCATTACTGACGGGCAAATTTATTTGGAATCCGATCTTTTCTATAAAGGAATTCGTCCAGCCTTGAACGTGGGGCTATCTGTTTCTCGAGTGGGATCAGCCGCGCAAACTAAGGCGATGAAAAAAGTGGCCGGAAAACTTCGTTTGGACTTGGCGCAATTTCGAGAATTGGAAGCTTTTGCGCAATTTGGATCAGATCTCGATGAAAACACTCGTCGCCAAATTGAACGAGGCCGAAGAACAGTGGAAATTTTGAAACAAGATCAATATGCACCGATGCTAATGGAAAACCAGGTAGCGATTCTCTATGCTCTCACGAACGGATTTTTGGATGACGTGGAAGTTTCAAAGATAAAGGCTTGGGAAGCGGATTTCCAAAGATATTTAGATTCCAGCGCCAAGGAAGTTTTGACATTGATTGCCGAGAAGAAAGAATTGACCCAAGATATAATCGAAAAACTGGAAAAAGTGATTAAAGATTTTAAGGATATATATCAAAACGGAAACTAATAATTTTATTAAATTATTTTATGGCTTCAGGTAAAGAAATCAAAAGACGAATAAAATCCATCCAGAACACTGGAAAAATTACTCGGGCGATGGAAATGGTGAGTGCGGCAAAAATGCGCCGGGCTATTTCGAGTGTGCTGGCAATTCGTCCGTATGCTCATAGTGCTTGGAGTGTGCTCACAAACTTGGCGCGTTCGTTTGAAAAAAAACAAGGTGGACTTTTGGAAGTACGCGAAGTGAAAAGTGTTTTGGCCATTGCCATTACTTCGAACCGTGGACTTTGTGGATCATTCAATTCTCAACTGACCAAAAAAATCAAAGAAGAATTGGCTAACCCAAAAAATTTGAAAATAAATCGAATCGGCACCAAAAAAATTGAATCAAAAATTACTGATGAAGAATTGAAAATCGATTTTATTACTGTGGGTAGAAAAGGGGAGAATGTAGTCAAGAGAACTGGCAATGAAATTGTTGCTTCGTTTAATGATTTGACCTATCTGCCAAAATTTGAAGCCGTGCGAGCGGTGGGGAAAGTCGTAATTGATGATTATCTAGCCAAAAAATATGACAAGGTAGTTATTTTCTATACCGATTATGTTTCCGCTATCAAGCAAGAAACAAAAGTGCGCCAAATTTTGCCACTTTCAAAAATTGACTTAGAAAAACAATTGGCTGAGATGGATGTTTTGGCGGAAGAATATGGACTTAAGAAGCCAAAATCTGAATATAAGGTTGAACCAAGTCCAGCGGAAGTTTTGGATCACATTATCCCACGTCTCATTGAAATGCAGATCTATCATGCAATTTTGGAATCCAATGCTTCTAAAGAATCCGCTCGAATGGTTGCCATGCGAAACGCTACGGACGCTGCCAAAGAAATGGCCGATGATTTCACTTTGGCCTACAATCAAATTCGTCAAATGAAAATTACTCAAGAGATTGCGGAGATTAGTGCGGGGATGGCGGCGCTTGAACAATAATCTGAACCACTGATTATCACATGAGCTCACATGATTTCACTGAATTAAAATTTCAGTGTAATCAGGATAATCACATGCTAATCAGTGGTTCAGACAATAGAAGTTCTTTGGAAAATTGAAAATAAAAAAAACCGCCAACTCATGGTATAGATGAGTCAGCGGCTTCGGGAAAAAATAATGTATTAAGTTTAACCAAATATTTTTTCCCTAAATTTTGAGAAAATTAATGCTGCCGAAATTGCAAAGCAGCATACTGCAATGGTGACCAAACTTTCACGTGGCACATTCATTGTAAGTACATAAAGTGCTTCCAACGCATGTCCCAATCCTAATCCAATAATAAAATTTTTCATAGTCACATCTCCTTTTCTTAAAGAATTTTTGTGAAATTAATTACATGGAATTAAATCATGTAAATATACTCCAAGTTTGCTAAAGAGTCAACCCTTAAATCCTAATCAGTGAATATTTGGCTAAAATAAAGCAAATAGCTAGTGATTAGAATTTAATAAATTGTAATAAAGTAAAAATTTAATTTAAAAATATTATGAACACAGGAAAAATCTCACAAGTAATCGGGCCGGTTGTGGACGTTGAATTCGGTGAAGAGTTACCGAATATTTATGACGCGCTGGAAATAAAAATCGAAGGAAATAATAAGTTAGTTCTCGAGACCGCGCAACATTTGGGTGGAAATAGAGTACGAACAGTGGCGATGGGTTCGACCGATGGACTTCGCCGTGGAATGGAAGTCGTTTCAACGGGCGCTCCAATCAGCGTGCCGGTTGGACAAGGAACGCTTGGCAGAATGTTTAATCTTCTCGGCGAAACAATTGACGGAAAAACTGAAGCAGTTAAAGCTGAAAAAAGATATCCAATTCACAGAGATGCACCAAAATTTGAAGACCAATCAACAAAAGCAGAAATCTTGGAAACTGGAATTAAAGTTATCGATCTCATTTGCCCATTTATCAAAGGAGGAAAAGTTGGACTTTTCGGTGGTGCGGGTGTGGGAAAGACCGTGGTTATTCAAGAGCTTATTCGAAATATTGCCCAAGAACATGGTGGATATTCAATTTTTGCCGGTGTGGGAGAAAGAACACGAGAAGGAAATGACCTCTATCATGAAATGAAAGAATCAGGAGTTTTGGACAAAACTGCTTTGGTGTTTGGGCAAATGAATGAACCACCGGGGGCACGTCAACGAGTAGCGTTGTCAGCTTTGGCAATGGCGGAATATTTTAGGGACGACGAAGGCCGAGACGTTTTGTTTTTTATCGACAATATTTTCCGTTTCACTCAAGCCGGATCTGAAGTGTCTGCACTGCTTGGACGAATTCCGTCCGCCGTGGGATATCAACCAACACTCGCCGAAGAAATGGGAAGACTGCAAGAGCGAATCACTTCCACTAAGAAAGGTTCTATTACATCTGTGCAGGCTGTTTATGTGCCAGCCGACGACTTGACTGACCCAGCGCCAGCCACAACTTTTGGTCATCTTGATTCAACTGTTGTGTTGTCTCGTTCTCTTTCTGAGCTTGGAATTTATCCAGCTGTTGATCCATTGGATTCCAGTTCAACAATTTTGGATCCAAATATTGTGGGGCAAGAACATTATGAAGTTGCCAGGGGCGTGCAGAGAGTTTTGCAAAGATATAAGGATCTGCAAGACATCATTGCAATTTTGGGAATGGAAGAATTGTCTGATGATGACAAGGTGACAGTTTCTCGCGCACGAAAAATTCAAAAATTCCTCTCTCAACCATTCTTCGTGGCCGAACAATTTACCGGAACTGCCGGACAATACGTGAAGCTTTCCGACACAATCAAAGGTTTCAAAATGATTTTGGATGGACAAATGGATGAGGTGGCGGAACAGGATTTCTATATGAAGGGTAATATTGAAGATATTAAAGCTGTTAAATAATAAAAAATTTATGACAGATTTAAAAATAAAATTTAAAATAGTCACTCCAGAAAAAACCGTTTTTGAAGATGAGATTGATCAGGCGACTTTGCCGACCACTGATGGAGAAATAACAATTTTGCCAAATCATAGGAGCTATATTGCTAGTCTTAAAGCCGGAGAGATGATGCTTAAGAAGAATGACAAAGAAATATTTCTTTCAATTTCCGGCGGTTTTATTGAATTTCATGGCAATGAACTTGTTGTTTTGGCTGATACAGCAGAACGAGCGGAGGAGATTGATTTGAAGCGTGCTGAGGAAGGACGAAAAAAAGCCGAAGAACTCAAGAATCAAAGAGTTTCAATGGACGAAAATGAATATGCTCGTGTTGCTGCCGCTATTCAAAAAGAATCTGCTCGAATTAAAGTGGCAAGGAGACATCGTACGAGAGGTGGCATGAGAATGGAGTAGTATTCTTATGTTTTCCCAATAGCGCTTTCGAAGTGAAATTTGAAAGCGCTATTTTCATAAATAATTAGTTGTGGTATAATAAATCCAGTTAAAAATTAATATAAAAAAATGAAAAAAACAGAAAAAGTGAAAAAAAATAAAACAAAAATTATTGCAACATCAATTGGTGTTTTTGTTTTAATTTTAGTTGTACTTATTTCTATCATAGGATCTCTTTCGAGAAATACTATGACAATGACGGGTGGAATGGGTTATGATAATTCAGTTGCAGGTCTTCCTTCGCGCTCAATGTCATTTAATAATCCTCTTTCTTCTGGAAGTGCGGAAAAAATGGCAGTTGTTGATAATTCTTTATCTGAGAATTATCAAGAAACAGAATCTCCAGAAATTGTGGATAAAAAAATTATTAAAAATGGTAATCTTACATTAAAAGTTGACAGTGTTGATGAAGCAGTTATCGCTATTGAAAAAATAGCTAAAAATAACAGTGGAGATATTTTTTCTTCCAATTTTTCTAAAAATAATCAAGATCAAAAAAGCGGAACGCTTTCCGTTAAAGTTCCTGTCGCTAATTTCGAAAAAACCTATTCAGAAGCAAAGCAAGTTGCAGTAGCTGTTCTTCGTGAATCAACGAGCGGACAGGATGTGACAGAGCAATACCAAGATCTTGAAGGACAAATTAAAAATAAGCAAGCTGAAGAAGTAGCTTATCAAAAAGTTCTCGATCAAGCAGAAAAGATCAGTGATATTATTGAAGTTACTCAGGCACTTTCCAGAGTGAGAGGGAATATCGAATCTCTTCAGGGGCGGCTGCGATATCTTGCTTCTCAAACTGATATGTCAACGATAATGATTAATCTTTCTGAGGATCCGAACATAACACCACCTTCTGATTCATGGCGTCCGATTCAAGTTGTCAAAGAAGCAGTTAGATCGCTTGTAGTTAAGGTGCAGAATTTCATTGACTTTCTAATCGCGTTTATAATATCAGTTCTTCCAGTTTTAATCCTCTATCTGATTCTTTTCTGGATTATTTTTATAATCGGTCGAGCGGTTTTCAGAAAAATTCTTAAAAAGAAAGAAGAAAATACCATTAAAATCACAAATCAAAAATAAATTAGCTTAAAAAGCTAGTCTTAGCAAAAATCCCCAGTGTTTTATTCTGGGGATTTTTCGTTTGACAAAAATCGCTTTTAGTGCTATTATCTGCTGTTAGATTTAATCATATTTAGATAAATATTATGACATTTGAAAAAATGCTTGGATTAGCCAAAAATAGCTATAAAGGGATGCTTTTAGTGGGGTTACTTGTTGGGGCAATGTCTTTTGCTGTTCTGGTTTACACTCAAAAAAGTTACCGGGGAAATACCGATCTTTTGGTTGTTCAAAACCAACAAGGCTTCTCTGATTACTATGCACTTTCTAAATCTTCTGATTATTTAAGTGGAATCTTGATGGAATCGGTTTACAGTGAAAAGTTTTTAGAAGAAATCAAGAATACTAACATGGTTTCATCGAATTTTCTACCTGCTGATAAAGCGGAGCGTCTGAAAGAGTGGCAAAAAAATGTACAATTAGAAAAAAATGCCAATGTTGGAATTATTACGGTTAAAGTCTTTACTAATTCGCAAAAACAAGTAGCAGAAATTTCTAACTCTATTGTTAATGTCTTAACAAATAAATATTCTTTATTTTTAGGACAAGGACAGAATGTTGAGATTAGAGTTTTGAGTGGGCCGATTGTGGAAAAAAACCCAACGTTTACTCAGATTTTATTGGTTAGTTTGGGCGGTTTTGTGATTGGTATTTTCCTAACATTTATGCTAGTTTGCTATAAATCAGAATATTCTAAAAACAAAACTAAATTTACATCTTTTGGTGAGAACGCTTTTGTGCATAATGTTTCGCCTAAGCCAATGGATGATTTATCAGCTGACAGCGAATATTGGAAAAATCGATTATCAGGAAATAATTTAGGATAGTTGTTTTTTGTCTAATCTCGATTCATCGGGATTAGCATGAAACAGTTATGACTGCAACTTAACAATCAAATAGTTTGAAATAGATTAGGACTTACGCATTTGCCAAGAAATTTTCATTGCAAATGCGTAAGTCCTATAAACAAAAAAATGGATCAATTCGGATCCAAAACAATTATATCAGGAGGGGTTGATCCATGAAAAAAAATCAAAGTTTGCAGGTTTTTGTTTTATTATTGCTGGTCGTTGCCCTTACGGGTTGTGCGACCGGACTGAAAATGAAAAACATTAAAACGGTCCAGGATCAGCAGCCTGAAAAAGGCGAAATTCAAATGCTGATCAAGCCCCATCAGACGTTAGGGCTTGAGCCGACGCCAGCGATTTGCAGAGGAGACATTTCGACTTATTCAGTCGTTTTTCCAAAACGGCTTCTGGGTGGAGAATATTTTCTGGGCACATTGCGCTGGAACGTTTGGGTCATCAGAAATGATGGCTCGGAGTCGTTCGGACAAATACTGTTTTCCGGAATGCATCCTTCGGGATATTATTTCGGAACCGCGGTGCTTGATGGCGATGTTTCTGACGGACAGCTGGTGATTCTTTCTACGGACATGAATTATATTTATAGTCCGTTTGAAAAGGAAATTCCAGTTGAGCGGGAAAAATTTTTAACGGATCACGTTTATCGTAAGGAAAAAATTGTGGAGGCCAATAAAATCGATGATGGGGTGGATTTCAAAATCAGCTCACTCACAGGGATTAAAGGCTTTCAGGAAGTAATTCGGAGCTGGAATCAAATCCAGTTTCCGGAGGGTTATCTTATTTCTCCCTATGGATTTAAGGAAGTGGCACTTATTCGAGGACAGAATCCACAAAGTACCTATTTTCAAAAACTTATAGGAACTGGAAAATTTGTTGTTCAAGTTGGTGTGAATCCAATAGGCAGTGCCATAGCAACCTCAGCCGGTTTCGCGATGGATTTAATTCGCGCGACTGGCGCGCCGTCAAAAGGCAGAGATTTTTCCTCCGAAGTTTCAAGGAGGGAACAATCATTTGCCAACGAATATCTGTTAAAACTCGCCGAAAACGAAATCAAAAAACGTAATTCGGCAAACATCAAACTGTTAAACGAAAGGAGCGACAAGCCATGAAGAAATTCTGGTTAGGTATTTCGTTGCTCGTGGTAATGCTCTTTTCGAGCACAGCCATCGCAGCAGCGGAATATCGGGTAAAGGCGGGCGAGACCCTTTGGGGAATCGCTCAAAAAAATGGGGTGACGCTGGCTTCTCTGAAGGCAGTTAATCCTCAAATTTCTAACCCTAGGCACATTCTGATCGGGCAGAAAATCAATTTGCCCGAGAGAAGCGTGCGAGTAAAAACGGCAAAGAAAGTTTCCAAATCAAAACCGGTTAGTATTAACGGAATGGTTTGGCAACGTGTCGGAGCTGACAAATATACGGGATCGACAGAGTGGGCAATTAGCCATTTTGAGATTCCTGAATTTGTGAAAAAAGCAGCTCTGACGAATATCAAAAATGGCGTTTTTGAGTGGAAAAATATCTCAAGTGGTAAAAGGCTTGAGGCGGTCACTTTCGGGAAAAACAAGATTGCAAAAAATGTTTTGACCGATTTTCCGAAGTGCATGATATACACATCGAAAGATTATGGCGTTCTTGATTATCACGTTGCCAAAGTCTTAAAGTGTGGAAACTGGGTCTGGTGGAAAGAACCTGCAAAGGTTTTGATACCGGAACCAGGGAAAAAAGTTGAGGCGATTTCTGAAAAGGAAGAGCTCCAGCCGATTTTCATTTCCAAGGAGATCGAAAAAACCTGCTTCAAGGAACAAACTTTTGATGCGGGTGGCGGAATTTGGAAAGCTGATGAGTCCAATGGAGATTGGTGGTACTTGCAGTATAAGTATTACCTGCGAAACTGCCAGAATGAACAGCAGGTCTTCGGCGGAACTTTGACCCCAGTGGTTGGTGCGTATGCTATCGGTAACGATGGAAAAACCGACTCTGGTTATCGCTGGAACAATGCCGGGATTGGGCCAGAAGCTGGGTTCATTTGGAGTGGAATGACTGATGAGGGTTATCCCCATCAGTTTGAGTTTTTGCTCCGCGGCATGTACGAACATATGAGTGGCAAAAACCATTCTGTGGGATATAAGAAGACAGAGGATCATATGTTGATTGGAGCTTATGCGGACTATCTGCGGCGGTTTCATCCCGACTACATGTATCTTCTGTATTCGGAAGCCACGTTTGATGTTAGTGAGAATTTTGACTCAACGTGGGATGGCGATAAGGCAACCGACATTACTCAGTTCAATGTGGGAGCAAAAATTCACAGAGATCTGAATAAAAACTGGGCAACCCGCTTGGGTGTCCAGGTCGGTTATCAACCGGAAGAAAACCGTTTGGGTGCAAACCTGAACGCCGAACTTAGATACAATAATTGGCTCATCTTTGGGCCGAACATGGACTATTGTTTGGACAGCGACATTTCCGAAGAAGTTGGAAGTACGGTCGCTGGAGTATTTCTCCGGGTTGAATTGAAAAATCGTTTTCAGAGCACCTATATGGTGCAAGAGATGCGGGAAGTTATCCCCGCCAATAAACAGCTTCTGAATTATTAGGAAGTTGATCTGAAACGAATCTGACGTTTCGTCAGGAAAAAAACCGATAGCATTGATAAGGCGAGCTGGAGTGGTGGGCGAGCTTATCAGGCATTTGGTGTAACAAATTATTTTTCTTTTGATGGATAACGAGCTGGAGTGGTGGGCGAGTATTTAATCCAAAAGAAAAATCCCAATATCTAAATCGGGCACCTAGTGCTCGTTGATATATATAGTTTTTACCCCACTTGACTTTTGGTGGGGATTGTGTATAATACAATATTCAGGAATGGAAAGCACACTAACAACAAAAAACACAAACCCAACAACACGAGGAGACAGGTATCATGAAAAAAACCGCATTGATGACAGTACTGATTTTTTTGAGTTTAATGACGCTGGTGACCGGGAGCGCGTTTGCGACGGCCAAGTACGTTGATGTCACCGTTTCATGTGACGAAAACGGAAACACGACCATATCGCCCATGCCGGCCGGTGCAACCCTGGTTACCGTAGAAATTTACGACGAGGTCCGCGGTGTGGCACCGGACAAAATCGGCGCGAAAACCAGCTTCAAGCTGGATCGCGGCCAAGCCTTCAATTTCCTCTGGAAGGACTCGGAAGGAACGTGGTACCAGATGATTACTCCGAGTTTCCGGCCCGGTGGTCATTTGACGGTTACCTGCGGCGAATCGGGCTGCGCATACATTTTTCCGCAACTTACAAAGTAAAGCAGCGGGCGCAACCTGAAAAACAATCAACTCGGAGGAAAACCTCCCCCAATTGCAAGTCTTGCGACCTAACGGTCCGAGGCTTGCTTTTTTTTCTGAAATGTGGTATACTTTTTTGTTATAATAAATAGTTAAATGAGCCGATAAATTCAATGCCAACCAGTCAAAATTATCAAATTTCTAAAATTATCGAAGCGATTATCTCCCATAATCCCAATTCCATCTTGGATATTGGCGTTGGTTTCGGTAAATATGGTGTTTTGTGTCGTGAATATTTGGAGCTGTGGGATGGGCGAGAGAAATATTCTGATTTTAAAAGAAAGATTGACGGAGTGGAAGTTTTTGAAAGCTACATCACACCGTTACATCGATTTATCTATGATGAAATTCATATTGGCGACGCAACTAAAATCATCAACGATTTGAAAAACTCCTATGACCTCGTGCTTTTGATTGATGTCTTGGAGCATTTTGAAAAAAAAGCCGGATCCGATTTGATTAAAAAAATACTTTCAAAAAATAAGGCTGTTTTGATCTCAGTGCCGAAAAATATTGGAGATCAAAAAGAAGTTTTTTCTAATCAATATGAAACACATTTGGCGGAGTGGGTAAAAAAAGATTTCAAGAAATTTGGCAAAACATTTTTTATCAGTGATTTTGAAAGTCACATTGTCCTTTTGGGCGATGCAAAAACAATTAGCAGCCTTAGAAAAAAATATTACTTCAGAAAAGCTAGATATATTTTTGGATCAGTTCCTTATATTAAAGAAATTTATCATTATTTAAGGGATCGTAAAAATAAAGCTTAGGCCGTATGTTTAAAAATACCAATCAAAAATTGAATATTCATATAGAAGCGTTGAGCGCGATTTTCTTGATTATTTTAGTATCATTGTTTCTTATTGTAAATTTATTCATTGGTTTTATTTTACCTTTATATTTGGTTGCGATGGGGGTGAGTTTTTTGGTTGCATTTTTTTATCCGCGGAGCGGTCTCTACGCAATCATTTTTTTAACGATGATTTTTGAACTTAATTTTACATTGACACCGTTTACAATCGGGAAAATCGGCTATCGAATTTATCCTTTAGATATTTTAATAATTGGCACTATTTTGGGAATATTGACACAATGCTTGGCTGGCCTTAAGAAGAAGCGCGTAGACTGGATTTTGATCGGGTTTATTATTTTAAACATCTTATATTTTTTTGTTAGCATCTTTTTTTTGAAAGCGGATTTTTCTCTGGCTTTTAGTTCATTGAAAAGTGTGGCTTTTTATGGGCTGTTATATTTTATTGTTTTTTTTCTAATTAGAACTGAGGTTGATTTTAAAAGACTGGCAAAATTTTTCTTGGCTGGCGCGATTAGTATTGTTGGATTTATTATTGCTGGACTTATTTTGGGAAAAGGTATTTGGAGCGAACTTACGCCGGGATTAAGGCTTCTAGCTTTCACACATGGGCTATTTGTCAGCTTTGCTCTTTTTGCGCTTTTTGCAAAATTGATTTTTGAACAAAAGAAAAAATTTCTTCAATTTGATTGGAAAATGGCGCTTAGCATTATTTGGATTATTGGTATTGTTGGCACAATGATGCGACATTTATGGCTGAGTATTTTTGCTAGCCTGGCAATCGTTTATTTCTTTCTGACTAGAGATAAGAAAATAAAGTTTATAAAAATAGTTGCCAGCATCTCAATCTTTTTCTCATTAGCAATCTTTATTGCCTTATATATATCCTGGATGGCTCCCAATTCGAAAGTTAATGAGATTATTAATAAATCTCGGGTGGTTATTGTTACTCGTGGTGGTTCACTGGCCTCACTGGAAGAAGATGAAAGCGCTTCTTGGCGAATTTTGGTTTGGAAAAGTGCTTATGAAAAATATGGAAAAAATTTCATACTGGGAAATGGCACTGGACAAAAGATTTTTGTGGAAAAAAAAGGTTATCAGGCCATAATTAATGTACGAGAAATGCATAATTCCTATTTTGTAATGATTGTTCAGTTGGGATTTTTTGGACTGGGAATATTTCTTTATTTTGTTTTTTTAGTTGTAAGAAAGCTCATTAAATTGGATAATGGAAATAGCTCCCGAAATGTTTATAAATACGCTCTAATGGGTTGTTTGTCTTTGTTCCTTGTTGCTTCTTTATTTCAGCCTTATATGGAAACCAATACGTTAAATCTTTTTTTGTGGATAATGCTTGGTTTGGCTAGAATTTTGCCAGAGATAAAATTTAATCAAGAATAATTTCTCGTCAAACGCGTAAGTTCTGTAAATAAAAAAATTATGTCAATCGCTCATAAAATTTCTGCCTTTAATCGAAACCGGAAATGGAAAAAATTTCAGAGTCTAATTAAAATTGATGCTAAGATCAAGATTTTAGATGTGGGCTTTTCTAACGAAGAATATAGTGCTATGGATAATTTTATTGAAAAAAAGTATCCTTTTCCAGAAAATATTACCGCACTTGGCGTGGATAGCTCTGAAAAATTTCATAAAAATTACCCACTTGTCAGTGTCGTCACTTATAATGGAATTAAAATGCCTTTTATTGATAATCAATTTGATGTTGCTTGGTCAAATGCTACCTTGGAACATGTGGGTGACGCAGAAAAACAGGTTAATTTTTTGAGAGAAATAGTTAGGGTTTCGCGAAAAGTTTTTCTGACCACGCCAAATAGAAATTTTCCTTTTGAGGTGCATACGCATATTCCGCTCATGCACATATTTTTAGCAAAAAAATATTTTGATAAATTTTTGTGCCTGATTGGAAAAGGTTGGGCATCAGGGGATTATATGCACCTTTTAACAATCAGTCAGGTTAAAAGTCTTTTAAAAGAAGCTGGAATTAAAAATTATCAGATTATAAAAAACAAGTTATTATTTTTTACAGTAGATTTTATTGTTTTTATTGATGAAAAAGAAAAAATATGAAAATATTAGAAATCAATAAATTTAATTATGCAAAAGGCGGAGCAGATAGGCATTTTTTGGATGTTGTTTCTTTGCTTAAATTAGCTGGACATAGTGTGGCGATTTTTTCGATGAAAAGTCCTCATAATTTATTTTCTCCTTGGCAAAAATATTTTGTCAGTTATGTCGGATACAATCAAAATGATTCAACTTTTTGGCAAAGAATAAAAGGTGTTTTTCGCATGTTCTATTCTTTTGAGGCGAAAATAAAAATCAGAAAATTGCTAGCCGATTTTCAGCCGGATATCGTGCATATTCATAATATCTACCATCAAATTTCCCCATCAATTCTTAGTGAAATAAAGAAGAAAAATATTCCCATTGTGATGACGGTGCATGATTATAAATTGATCTGTCCGAATTATTTGTTGCAAAATTGGGAACAACTTGGCGAACATAGATATTGGAAATTTATTTACAATAAGAGTTTTAAAAATTCTTTCTTAAAAAGTTTTTTAGTACTTTCAGAGTTTTTATTGCATAAATATTTGGATATTTATGCTAAAAATATTGATAAATATATTTGTCCCAGTGTGTTTTTGAAAAATAAATTAGTGGCTGATGGAATTGCTGAAAATAAAATAATTGTTTTGCCACATTTCCTTTTGCCGACGGAAAAAAATAATGAGCCTGAAGTTAAAACTGAAAAATATGCATTTTATTTTGGCAAGATAGCGGAGGATAAAAATGTTTTTGAACTAATTGATTTATTTGAAAATAACAAGAATATCAGGCTGTATTTGGCTGGCGTGCTTGAGGACGGTTTTGAGTTTAAAAAACACAGCCAAATAAAATATTTAGGTGCACTTAATAAGGTTGACTTGAAAAAGTATATCGAAAACGCCAGATTTATTGTTTCCGGCTCAAAGTTGCCGGAAACATTTGGTTTGATTGCGCTTGAGGCTTTGAGTTTTGGAAAGCCTTTTATTGGTTATGATACGGGAGCATATAGTGAGATAATCGAAAACAATAAAACCGGATTTTTATGCCAAGACCCAGCCCAGTTTAAAGAAAAATTAGACCTATTAACTCAGGATGACAATCTATGTGAAATATTCTCTCAAAACGCTATACAGCGCGCCGGTGATTTTACGGCTGATGAATATACTAAAAAAATTGGTAGTATTTTTAAGGAGTTGACAAATTAGCCTAAAAATGCTATATTTGTTAGTTAAAAACAGTTAAATTTAGATCATGAAAATAGCTTATATTGGGCAAAAAGGAATACCGGTAAAGACAGGCGGAGTTGAACGCTATGTTGAAGAAGTGGCGACAAGAATGGCAAGAAATGGTCATGAGGTCTTTGTTTATGTGAGAAATAATTATACAGACAAAAATTTGCATGAATATGAAGGCGCAAAACTTATTCACTTGCCTAGTATTCCAACAAAGAATTTAGATGCTATTAGTCATACTTTTTTTGCTACAATGCATGCATTATTTCAGAATTATGACGTTATTCATTATCACTCAATTGGACCGACATCTTTAAGTATAATTCCAAAAATACTGAAAATAAAAGCTGTAATTATCTCTACTTTTCAATGCCAAGATTACTTTCATAAAAAATGGGGTGTTTTTGCGCGAGCTTATTTGCGTTTTTCAGAAAAATTAACCTGTACCATTCCTGATGAGACGATTGCAATTAGCCAAATGCTTTATGATCATGCTAAAGAAAAATATGGAAGTAGTCCTGTAATTATTCCTAATGGTGCAGAAATTAGGTTTAATCCTAATCACGATGCATTGGCTAATTGGAATTTGCAAAAAAATGAATATATTCTTTCAGCGAGTCGTCTGATTAGGCACAAAGGCGTGCATTATCTAATCAATGCATTCAATAAACTTTGTGAGAAAAATTTAAATCAAGGAAAAAAATTAGTAATAGCGGGTGACGGATCTTTTACAGACGAGTATGTTGGTTACCTTAAAGATTTAGCCAAAAATAATAAAAATATTATTTTTACCGGTACGGTTAGCGGAAAAAAATTAGAACAACTTTTTTCGCATTGTTTTCTTTTTATTCAACCATCTGAGTCAGAGGGGATGTCGCTGGCACTTTTGGAGGCGATGGGTTATGGGAAGGCTATTTTGATTAGTGATATTCCAGAAAACACAGATGTTTTAAAGGGTACTGGCTTTGTCTTTCATAACAAGGATGAGAAAGATTTGGGAGATAAATTACTGTTTGCTCTAAACAATCCAGAGTTGGCCAAAAAGGCTGGTGAAGATAGTCGAGCATTAGCTCAGGAGCTTTATGATTGGGATAAAATTGTTTTACGAATTGAAAAATTATATAGAGAAGTTCAGGATAGAAAAAGTAAATAATATTAAAAGTAATAATTATATATGGCAAAAAAATACTCAAAAAAATTCTGGATTATTTTCTGGTCAATTTCGGTTATTTTCTTGACCGGTTGGTGTTTTTTTTGGCAAATCAGAAATACTACTAATTTTGGTTTAATTAACTCAGTTATTGATTTCTTACCAATTGATGAGCTTAAGAAAGCCAAATTTAAAACCATGTCCAGTTTTGCTGAATATCTTTTTCAAAAAGATGGAAAAGAAAAAACTTTTATGTTGCTTTTTCAAAACAATATGGAACTTCGTCCCGGAGGAGGCTATATAGGTTCGTTTGGAATTTTAAAGATGAAGGACGGTCAGATCTTAGAGTTGCAAACTCATGACCTTTCTAATTTCGATGGACGCATTCCTGATGATGTTTTGCCTCCATATCCAATAAAAGAAACGCTACGAGTATCTTCTTGGAAATTGCGTGACTCCAACTGGTCTCCTGATTTTTTGGAAAATGCTAAAAAAGCGGAGGAATTTTATAAAATGGGGCAAGGACAAGAAAATTTTGATGGCATCATTGCGATTAATAGTAATGTGTTGACGTCGTTTTTAAAAGTCACCGGACCAATTGAAATTGAAGGATTTCCAGGCACCTATGATAGCGAAGATGCTGTTTTGACCTTAGAGCATCAAGTTGAACAAGGTTATATTAATCAGGGGATTAAAGAAGGAGAGAGAAAGAGCGTGATGAATTTATTAGCTAAGGAAATTCAAAATAAAGTTTTTTCGATGAGTATTTCGCAGAAAATTAAATTAGCGGAAGTTATTTTGGATGATTTGAATCGCAAGGATATCCAGCTTTATTTTAAGGATGTTGAATTGGAAAATCAGGCTAAAAAGGCTGAGTGGGATGGTAGTGTGAGGAAAAATTGGACAAGTGACTATTTGATGATGGTGGATGCAAATATGGGCGCTTGGAAAAGTGATTATTATATGCGAAGATCCTTTGTGTATACAGTTGATTTGTCAGGCGATATGCCAAAGGCAAGTTTAAAAATTACTTATCAGCACACAGCTAAAGAAAAAGATTGGATGACAAAAGATTATTTGACATATTTACGCGTCTATACCCCGAAGGGTAGTTGGCTTACTGACTCAAAAGATTTGGGAGAAAAAAAATTTGGAGAAGATTTGGAGAAGAAATTCGTTGGAACATTAGTGGGTGTTCCGCTTGGGCAAACTAAAACAATAGAATTTTACTACACATTGCCGCAAAATGCAGTGGAAAATTATGATTTACTTATTCAAAGACAATCTGGCTCAGGTGATGTCAAAGGCGAGATCATTATTATTTATAAAAGCCAAAACAAAACTACCTATCAGGTTGATCTAAATAAAGACTGGATTCTAAGTGAAAATCAATAGAATATATCGGAAAATTTTGAATAAAAAAATTTGCGATTGGTGCAAATTTTAAAAAACACTAGCCTTTGCTAGCGTTTTTTATTATCCACCAACAAAAGTATCAAGAATGGTTGTTGCTTCAGGAAAATTGATTGAATTCAAAATTAGCTGTCCATTTTCAATGTTGGTAAAAAATAATTTTTCTAGTCCGTGATTATAATTTATAAAAGGACTTTCTATTTCAGTGTTGATTAAGTCTGAACAATTTCGATGATCACGTGGATCCAGTTCGATAAGTTTGGTATATTTTCCGACAGAAAAAATAACATGCTCATAATCTTTATACCATTGAATATTTTGTAATGGTTCAAAGTAGCGGGTGATATTTTGCAAGTCATTTTCTTTACGAATTGGTTGCACATCCCAATCTCGAGTAAAATAAACAGATATTTCATTGGCAGTCCAGAATAGAAGTTTTTTTCCGTCGTTAGAAAAATGCATTTCTAAAACGTTATTACCAATTAACTTAAAATATTCATCGCGAGTTGCATTATTATAGATGAATAAATTTTTTGCTTGATCTAAGAAAGCAATTC
This sequence comes from Candidatus Moraniibacteriota bacterium, assembly GCA_049303795.1. Taxonomy (GTDB): domain Bacteria; phylum Patescibacteriota; class Minisyncoccia; order Moranbacterales; family UBA2206; genus UBA9630. The sequence continues at coordinate 55,144 of JBAQNM010000005.1, read as the reverse complement.
TTGACTCGTCATAAATAATTATGCGACTGATTATTGAATCTGCAGCCCCGGGAAAATTGTCAGTTATTTGGGTTCTTTCTTTTTTGCCGTCTAAGCTCGTTTTGAATATGAGGTTGTTTGGCAGTTGTATATAATAGACAGAATCATAAGAGAGTTCGAAGGCGGACGTATTTTCCGCGATAATAGCTAGATAATTTTTATCTGAAATGTTTCCACGAAAAAGAGTGTTGTTATCAAGAAAAAAGAAATAGCCTTTTTCTTTAGGATCCCAACGAACATTTTTTATATCATTTTTGCCAAAAAATTCATTCAAATTTGTAAGATTTTTTGCTGACAAATCAATTATGTAATAATTGCTGGTGGCATTATTTTCAACTGGAACAGAGAGATAATTTTCTTCTGGTGACCATTCAATATTTTCTTTTTTCTCATCTGCAAGTAATTTCCAATCTGGGAGTAAGTAGGTGCCAACTATATTCGAATTGTCTAGCTCAAGTATTTTCACAGATAATTCATTGTCGGTGGTCTGCGTATAGGCCATAAAATCATTTTTTGGTGAGGTGAAAAATTTTTCAATACCTAGTGTCGCTTCATATTTAGTTGACTCATAGTTAGTCCTAGTAAGAACGACATTCCAAAATTCAGAAGTGATCCCGCTATGAACATCGATTTTTTTATCCCAAGGATAAAAGTCCGGAGCTGAAATTTTTAAATTATAATCATCTGGCAATAGTCCTGAAATGTTAAAAGCACCGTTTATTCGGTTTATCCTTTTATTTTCGCTTAGGACTCCATTTAATTGGGCTGAAATGTTTTGCGGGTTGGCCTTAAAAGAAATCGTTCCGCTAAAAACAAAAACGCCTCGATGCCAGTCAAAGCGGTAGCCTTTAGCTTGAAATACAATAATTGGCGTAACTATGCAAAAAATTAGCACTAACGACCAAAAAAATAAAGTTCTTTTAATTTTTTCCATAATTAAATATTAGCTGGAGATTAAGATTTTGTCCAGAAGCATTTTTTTATTTTTTCTAGCTTCAATTTGACAGTTATAGTTAAATACGCTATATTAACAAGAGTTGAAATTTAATCAAATATTTTGAAATTTATATGTTGGCAATCATTAAAACCGGAGGAAAGCAATACCAAGTTAAGGTCGGAGATAAAGTTAAAATTGAAAAAATTGAAGGAGAAGTGGGAAGCACGGTTGTTTTTCCAGAAGTGCTTTTTATGGGCGATGAGACGGATGTTAAGGTCGGAGCCCCCTTTCTAGCTGGAGCAGTCGTAGAAGGCAAGATTTTGCGTACAGAGCAAGGTGATAAGGTGACTGGTGTGAAGTTTAAGGCGAAAAAAAGATATCATGTTAAATTTGGACATCGTCAAATCTTTACGGAAGTAGAAATAACCAAAATTGCTTAGAAAGATTATTATAAAAAAACTCGGCCAATACGGTCGAGTTTTTTTGTGGTTATTTATAGGTCTAGAAAATAAGGCCTACTATTTTCGATTTAAGATCGCTGAACTGAGTGTTAGCTCATCAGCGTGTTCAATATCTGCTCCTGTGGATAGTCCACGAGCAAAGCGTGTTGTTTTGATTCCAGTTGGCTTTAGGAGGCGCATTATATATAGAGCAGTAGCGTCTCCTTCGGTTGTGGGATTGGTAGCTAAAATCACTTCCTCGGTTTTTTCTATTTGAATTCTTTTTTCTAGTTCTTTGAAGCGAAGATTTCCAGTTTCAATTGATTTTATAGGATTGAGCACGCCACCAAGTACGTGGTAGATTCCTGTGTATTTTTTAGTTTTTTCAATAGCAAAAATGTCTAAAGTATCTTCCACGACACAGATGGTTTTTTGATCACGATTGGAATCGCGACAGACAGTGCAAAACTCTTCTTCGCTTATATTGAAACATTTTTTACAATGACGTAGATTTTTTTTAAAATCCTCAAGACTCCTAGCAAATTCAGCTAGTTTTTGAGAATCCTGTTTAAACAAGAATAAAACTAAGCGCTCTGCCATCTTTGGTCCAATAGCTGGAAGAGCTGCAAAATTATCAATTAATTTTTTGAAAGATTTTGGGTACATTTTTTGTTTTTTTATTGCTCCGAATGAACTCGTTCAAGTGATTTAAATGTGGCTGAACTTTCGTCGAAATAGAGAGATATTTTACCGACCGGCCCATTTCGGTGTTTTGCGATGTGCACTTCTACGATATTTTTGTTTGGCGTATCTGGTTTCTCGCGGTCTTCACGATAAAGGAAAAGCACAATGTCAGCGTCTTGCTCAATAGAACCTGATTCACGAAGATCAGAAAGTTTAGGGATTTGCGGACTACGTGATTCAACAGCGCGAGATAATTGGGACAAAGCAATCACAGGCACATTCAATTCACGAGCAAGTTGTTTCAGAGATCGAGAAATTTCAGATATTTCATTAACCCGATTATCACCGCCAGTTGAACGGCCTTCCATTAATTGTAAATAATCGATAATGATTAAGCCTACGCCATGCTCCAGTTGCAACCTTCTTGCCATAGTGCGAACCTCCATAACATTAGCTGAACCAGAATCATCAATGAAAATTTTTGCTTCTGAGAGTACTCCCATTGCTTCGCCAATTCTTTGAAAATCATCATCGCCTTCGCCAGTTTTTAACTTCCCCGTTCGTAAGCGCCATAAATCAACTCCTGATTGAGCAGCGAGCATTCTGTCGATTAATTGATCAGCTGACATTTCTAGAGAAAAAACCCCAACGCCAATCTTTTCTTTAACGGCGATATTTCGTGCAAAATCCATTGCTAGTGTAGATTTTCCAATACTAGGACGAGCAGCCAGAATAACTAAATCAGATTTTTGAAAACCAGCTAAGATATTGTTTAGATCAGGGTAGCCAGTAGGGATGCCACGCATTTTGTGATCACCTTTGTGCAGTTCATCTATACGGTTAAAGGCTGATTCGAGAATGGATTTCATTGGAATGAAATCTTGTTTCATGAATTTTTGAGAAACAGCAAATAATTTTTGTTCAGCTTGATCGAGAAGTTTTTCAACATCTTCCTCCTCTTTGTATCCCAGTTCAAGTATCTCGCTGGCAGTTTCAATCAAGCGACGTAAAGTGGATTTTTTTTGAACAACTTTGGCATAGTGCAAAATATTCGAACTTGATGGAACAGAATTGACTAGCATAGCAAGATAACTAGAGCCACCAATTTTTTCTAGTTGATCTTTTTCTTCCAAGCGATTAGAAAGACTTAAAACATCGATTGGTTCACGTTTTTCATAAAGATCAAGCATTGTTTCATAAATAAGATTATGAGAATCTTTATAAAAATCTCCTAAGCGAATGACATTAGCGACCTTAATAATAGCGTCTTTATCCAGCATTAAAGCGCCAAGTACGGACTTTTCCGCTTCGACATTTTGAGGGGGAATTTTTAGATTTTCGTTGTTTTGATTTGCCATAACTTTTTTATTATATCAAGACAAGGTTAAATGAGCAACTTGCACTTATGCCCAGTTTGTGCAATGATTGTGTGTAAAAGAGGAAGTTAAATAATTTCAAACAAGTAAACAAAAATGAGGAGGTGTCCATGCTTGATGAACGAGGAAAAAAAGCAGCTAAGAACTGCACAATTTGTTTCGTAGGTTTTGTCGTCTTATTTTTGTTGGCGTATTATGCACCAATAATTTTAAGGTAAAAAAATTCAGATCAATAAGCAAGAGCGCTTCCTGGAATCATCAGGGGGCGCTCCTATTTTTATTTACAAATAAATTATTATTACAACAACATACTGTAATATAAAAATAATCATTATAAGTGCAAACCTGCCTGCCGGCAGGTCAGTGGTTCTGATTAAGAATCTCTTTAATTTCCTCAACGCTTTCAGCGCGAACTAGTTTTTTGCGCAATTCGGATGCGCCGGAAAAGCCTTTGATATACCAAACGAGATGTTTTCTGATTTCGAAAAGACCAAAATCTTTCTTATCGGCAAAAATTAGTTTGGCATGGCGAATCATGATTTTTTTTATTTTTTTAAAATCGTAAACGGTGTGTTTTTTATTTTCAAAAAATTCTTTTATTTCAGAAAAAAGATAGGGTCTGCCCCAAACACCTCGAGCAATTCCGAGTCCATTAATTTCCGGATATTTTTGTAGAATTTCCAAGGCAGTTTCTGGTGTTGTGATTCCGCCATTACCAAGAATAATTTTTTCTGGAACCATTTTTTTTATTTTGGAAATTATTTTCCAATCAACTTCTCCTGAAAAACCACCCTCATATGTTCTGCCGTGAACCATTACTGCGCAGTAGGGGAGGTCTTTGGTTTTTTCAATAAACTCAAGTGCATTAAAATTTTTCACACCAGCACGAATTTTAATGGAAACAGGTAACTTTGTATTTTCACAAACAGCTGAAATTATTTGACGCGCCAGTTCTGGTTGAGGCATTAAAGCACAACCGCTTCCGTGACCAAAAACTTTTTTAGCCGGACAGCCAAAGTTAATATCAATGCCATCAGGCTTAACTTTTTCTGTTATTATTTTTGTAGCAACAGCAAAATGCTGGGGATCCTTACCAAATAATTGTACTACATAGGGTTGTTCTTTTTTGTTGAAGCGAATCAAGTCTAGCGTTTTCTGTGGTTTATAAAATAAAGCACTAACACTAGCCATTTCAGAATAGGTAATATCCGCACCATTTTCCCGACAAATTTGGCGAAAAGCACTATCAGTGATTCCTGCCATCGGTGCCAATGCTAGAATTGGTCTTTGAATTTTTTGCCAAAAGTTTTTCATAATTAAAAACTTACAAGGAGTTTTACTTAAGCGAGACTCCTTTATTTGAATAATTTTTGATTTATAGTGTTTGGATGAGCAATCGCTTATTTAATATGGGATGCGTTAAAAATAGCATCAAAAAGGCTTGGATAGTTGATAATGTTGATTTTTGAGAAAAATCCGATTTTACATTGCTGATCGTATGCGGATAAACAAAATATTTCTGCAAATATTAAAACTATTAGTATTATGGCAAATAATAATAATAATGAATATGTTCGTGTTGATTTTTCCATTCTGTTATCTTGCTGGTTAAGTTATTGGGAGACCTTCAATCCGTCCTTTGTTTTTTTTATTTTAAAACCAATTTTTTTGATATCTTTTTTTAGAGCCTCTACTTTTTTAGTGGCCTCCTCTTGGCTACCTATTTTATTATCAAGAAAATCCTTGATGGTATCATCTTCTTCATCTCCTCCGCAATGATGTGGACATTGGGAGCAATTACAAAAATCACCCATATTATTGTTTCCCGTCTGCATCGCTAGGCGAAGCATTGTGGGCAGGTTTAATTAAATAATTATTATCTTTTAAATCTTCAATGAAATAGCCTAGATTTTCAATTTTATTTCTCAGTTCGTCAGATAGTTGAAAATCTTTATTTTCACGAGCTTTTTTTCTATCTTCCGATAATACTATGACTTCTTTTGGAATTTCTTTGATTTCATCAGTTTTCAAAATTAATCCAAAAACCTTATTTATTTTTTCCCAAAATTTTAAGATATTTTCAGTGCTTTCTTTATTTAGCTTGTCATTAGCGATCAAGCTATTGCTTTCAGTTATGAGCTCATACAAAACAGAAAGAGCAATAGGAGTATTAAGATCATCATTCATTGCTTCCTCAAATTTTTCTTGATATTTTGAGATGTTAATTTTTTCGTCTGATTTTTCAATCCCCAGATTTTTTAATTTATTTACCCAATCAGTGATTTTTTGCAGGTTAGTTTGTGCTTGAGTAAGGACGCTCGAGGTATAATTAACAATACTTCTATAATGAGAGCTTAAAATCCAAAGCCGAATCACCATTGGATCATATTCTTTCAAGATATCTTTTACTGAAGTATGATTGCCTTTTGATTTGGACATTTTTTCGCCATTAATATTGACCATATTCCAGAGAGTCCAATAATTGGCCATTTTTTTTCCAATATAAGCTTCACTTTGAGCAATCTCATTTTCATTATGAGGAAAAATGTTTTCATTACCTCCGCCATGAATGTCAAAAGTATCCTGTCCTAATAAGTCACAGGACATAACAGAGCATTCGATGTGCCATCCTGGGTATCCAGTGCTCCAAGGACTTGGCCATTTCAAGATATGTTCATTATCAGCTTTTATCCAAACGGCAAAATCAAGTGGATTTTTCTTTTCTAGGTTGACTTCTACACGCGCACCTTCAATCAATTCTTCAGTTTTTCTTCCAGAAAGCTTTCCATATTCAGGAAATTTATTTACAGAAAAATAAACCGAACCATTAGCTTCATAAGCGTAGTCTTTTTGAATTAAATCCTCAATAAATTTAATTATTTGAGCAATGTATTGAGTTGGGCGGGGATTAAAATTGGCAGGTTTGACATTTAGTGCTTTGAAATCTTCTTTAGCTGAGTTGATGTAGTTTTCAACTATCTCCATCGGATCCACTTTTTCCGCTTTGGCTTTTTTTTCAATTTTATCTTCACCAATTTCGGCATCATTAACTAAATGTCCGACATCAGTGTAGTTCATGATATATCTAACTTCATACCCAAGGTATTCTAAATATTTTCTGAAAGTATCCATCGAAACATAACCACGGGCATGTCCAATGTGGCAGTGATCATAGACGGTGGGACCACAAACATACATACCAACCTTACCTTTGTAGATCGGTTTAAACTCTTCCTTTTTTCTAGTTAGTGAGTTATAAATTTTGAACATATTTATTTATAGCCATTTACGCATTTTAAAAATCAAAATAGTGATACCGGAAATAAAAAGCATGATTATTAGATGAATCCAAAAAGCATGAGGATTTTTGCCAAAAGGAATGTCAGCGCTCATTGCCAGAATATTTGAATATACACTCATTGGAAGCATTACGGCTGAAAAAATTGTAAGCACTTTCATGGTCATGTCTAGCTGATTTGAAAGTAGGGAATTATTTGTGCTTTCTAGCGATTCAATTGTTTCTTTTGCGCTCTCTAGCATGTTCCAAATACGTATATTGGTTCCAATTAAATCTTGAAAATATGGTCGCAATTCCGATTCGATATATTTATTGTCTCGCACTAATGATTCAAAAACCGTTCTCTGCGGCTTCATTGTTCGTCTAAAATTGAGTATATCTCTTTTGACAAGGGATATTTCAAACACCATTTCTTTCTCATGGCTATCAAAAATTTCTTTTTCAACATAGTCTAGTTTTTTAGAGATATGATCAAGGCGAGGAAAACATGACTCGAGCAATAGTTCGAGAATAAACCGTAAAAGTGCTCCCGGACTTTGACTCATATATATTTCTCTTTTCTTTTTGCTTTTTTTTAATTTTTCAAAAAATTCAGTAAGTTGATAGATCTCGACGTCATGAGCTGTAATTAGACTATTTTGGCAAATTACGATATCTAACTCTCCCGGATAGGTGGTTTTATTTTTATTATCATAAAGGGGAATATGAATAGCAAGATAGATGCAATTGCCATATTCAGCTGCTTTTGGCCTTAGTGTTGGTGTTGAAAACTCCTCAATGACTAATGGATGCAGGTTGAATCTTTTTTGGATTTCCAAAATTTCTTTTGGGCTGGGTTCACTAAAGTCAATCCAATTGACTTTTTCTGTTTTTATTTCTGACATTTTTTATTATATTATTGATTTGTTACTAGCTTAACATTATTTTAGTATTTCTTCAAATAAAATTAGATAGAAACAAAATCAAAGAAAAAGCGAATTTATTAAAGAAATTTTCTAGATCGGTCCATCTTTTTTGAAAAACTTTCTAATTTGACTTTTGGCGAGTGATGTTCTGACAAATCGGAGCCAATCATAACTAGGATTTTTGTGATCACGTGAAGTGAGAATTTCAACGACATCTCCATTTTTGATTTTATAATTCAAGGGAGTCATTTTCCCATTAGCTTTAGCGCCAACTGCTCGATTGCCAATTTCACTGTGTACTCGATAGGCGAAATCAATTGGCGTGGCATCTTCTGGTAGGTCAATAATATCTCCCTGAGGAGTGAAAGCAAATATGTGATTTTTGAAAAAATCAATACGCAATCCCTCCATAAACTCTTGATCATTTTTTCCAAGATCGGATTGCCATTCTCGCAATTGTTTAACCCAAATTAATTCTTCATCCGGAACTACGTGCTTACTCTTCCGAAAAAAATTCGCCAGTTTACGCTTTTTTTCTGAGTAAATCCAATGTGAAGCAATTCCATATTCCGCTTCATCGTCCATTTTTTTTGTGCGAATTTGAATTTCCAGAAAACTTCCTTCTGGTCCAAAAATAGTAGTGTGGATTGATTGATAGCCATTCGGCTTGGGAAGTGAAATGTAATCTTTAATTCGTCCTACTAGTGGTCGGTATTTTTTATGAACAATGCCTAGTGTTTCATAACAATTAGCTAAATCGGGAACGATAACGCGGATACCAATTAAGTCATAAATTTTATTAATATCCATGTCGTGTCGTTTTAATTTTTGAAATAGGCTATAGAGATGCTTCGTTCTTCCAAAAGTAGCCAATACGTGAATACCTTCTTTGAGAAGTTCTTCTTTAAGATTTTCGACAATACGATCAATATTTTTCTTTCTTTGTCCATATTGATCATGCAGTAATTTTTTTGTGTGTTTATAATTTTCAGGATCGAGATATTGAAAAGATAAATCTTCCAAGCGGGCTTTCATTTCGCCGATACCTAGGCGGTTGGCAATAGGGGCAAAAACCTCTAATGTTTCCAGGGCGATTCTTTGCTGTTTATCCGGAGGAAGATATTGCAAGGTCTCCATATTATGCAAACGATCGGCTAGTTTAATAAGGACAACTCGAATATCAGAAGCCATGGCTAGAAACATTTTGCGTAAATTTTCCAGATAAAGTTCTTCTTTTGTTCCACGTAGTTTTATCTTTCCCAATTTTGTAACGCCATCTACTAATGTAGCGATTTCTTTACCAAATTTTTGTTCAATTTCTTTTGAGCTGGTATCGGTATCCTCCGGAACGTCATGTAGTAATCCGGCAGTAATGGTTTTAGCTCCTAGTCCGATTTTTGCCAAATTAAGCGCAGTGTGAAGTGGGTGTTGAATGTAATCATCTATTCCGGATTTTCTTTTTTGTCCCCTATGTGCTTTTTCAGCTATTTCATAGGCACTTCTAATTAAGGCTTCATGCTTAAAATCCAAATCAAATTTTACATTTCTTAAAACATCATCAATCGTTATATTTTTTTCTGGAGACATATTTTTTTAAGAGTTAATTCTTAAAATCACATTCCTTATTGGAACACTCAGTTTCTCCCTTAGCTGCAAAAACTAAAAGTGAGTTGCATTTAGGACAAACATCGCCAGTCGGTTTTTTCCAGAGCGAGAAATCACATGCAGGATAAGTATTGCAACCATAGAAAGAGCGTCCTTTTTTTGATTTTCTTTCTACGATATCGCCAGTTTTGCATTTGGGACAAAGAACACCAGTTTTATTTTCAATTCTTTTAATATTTTTGCAGGCAGGATAATTTGAACAACCAAGAAATGTTCCAAATCTACCTTTCTTAACAGCCATCTTTGCACCACATTTATCGCAAATTTCTCCGGAAAATTCTTGTTCTAGTTTTTTTTCTTCTCCTGTTTTTTCTGTATAGCGACAATTAGGATAATTAGAACAGGCGATAAATTTTCCGAAACGACCAAATTTGATCAAGAGATCTCCTCCGCATTCCGGACAGCTCTTATCTAACTTCTCTTGAAATTCTTCCTTTTTTACTTCTTTGGATTTTTTTTGTAAATTTTTATGAAAAGGTTCATAGAATTCACGAATTACCGGCACCCAATCTTTTTTCCCCTCAGCAATTTCATCAAAATCTTTTTCAATTGTAGCGGTAAAGGTTATATCAACAATTTGAGGAAAGTGCAAAGTCAAAACATCGCTAACAAGTGTGCCGATTTCCAGAGGATAAAGTCTTTTCTCTTCGTTCTTGTCAATATATTTTCGATCGATGATAGTGGAAATTGTTGGTGCGTAGGTAGAGGGCCTACCAATTCCATATTCTTCCAGAACCTTAACAAGCGTTGCTTCATTATAGCGAGGAGGTTGTGTGGTATTTTTTTCTTCCGATGAAGCAGAAGCTAAATTTAAAATATCTTTAACTTCCATTTTTGGCAATAAAGAATCTATTTCAGAGCTTTTTTTACCACTATGAATTTTTAGATAACCGTCAAAAGTTAGCGTTGATCCGTTCGCTGTCAAGGCGTAGGTATTTTTTATGTTTTTAGCAGAAGCCTCGATATCAACTTTAACAGAGTTGAAAATAGCAGGAGTCATCTGTGATCCAATCATGCGATTCCAGATTAGCCTATAGAGCTTAAATTGGTTTGGCTCCAGAGTCTCCTCTAAACTTTCTGGCGTTTTATTTGGACTGGTTGGACGAATTGCTTCATGGGCTTCTTGTGCACCTTTGGATTTATTTTTAAAATAGCGCGGAGTTTCAAGAAAATATTCTTTTCCAAAAGTTTTTTGAATTATTTTTTGAGCGGAAATCAAAGATTCTAGAGAAAGATTGACACTATCTGTTCTCATATAAGTAATAAAGCCTTGTTCATAAAGTTTTTGCGCGATCATCATGGTTTGCTTTGAGCTGTAACCCAAATTGCTGATAGCGGATTGTTGCAAGGTAGAAGTTGTGAATGGTGGAGGCGGTGTTTTTTTTGTTTCTCTTTTTGTGACATTCACTACGGTATATTGACATTTTTTAAGATCAGAGATTATACTTTCGGACTTTTCCGCCTTATCCAAAATGGTTTTTCTGATTTTATAATCTCCGGCAAAAAGCTTCAAGGTTGTTGTCGCTTCTATCTTGATGTCATTTTCCCTTACAAGTTCAGCGGAAAATTCATTTTCAGGTAAATTCTCTTTCGTATTTAATTTGATATTAATATTCCAAAATTTTTCGCTTTTAAATTTTTCAATTTCTTTTTCCCTTTCAACAATAATACGCAAAGCCATTGACTGTACGCGTCCAGCGCTAAGGCCTCGTCGAATTTTTTTCCAAAGAAAGGGTGACAGCTCATAGCCAACCAATCGATCAAGAACGCGTCTTGCTTGTTGAGCATCAACTAAATTAAGATCTATTTCTCTTGGCGTAGATAGAGCTTTTTCGATAGCATTTTTCGTGATCTCGTGAAAAACAATTCTTGATATTTTTTCACCTTGCATTTTTTTATTTAATTCCAGGGCTGTGACAAGATGCCATGAAATAGCCTCTCCTTCACGGTCTTCGTCAGTTGCAAGGATAACTTCATCGGCTTTCTTTGTTAATTTCTTTAATTCACCTACACGGTCAATCGCTTTACTTGGAATAACATAAAGAGGTTCAAAATTATTATCAATATCAATTCCCATTTCTTTTTCAGGTAAATCTCTGATGTGACCAAAGCTAGATTTGACAGTATAGCTTTTGTCAAGAAATTTTGAAATAGTTTTGGCTTTAGTGGGGGACTCAACGATAATTAATTTCATAATTTTTTAAAACTTAGGATTTAATTGATTTAATTTTGCTAATTATTAAGTTGGTTGACAATTTTCTGGGACAACTTCTCTTTTGTTAAAAAGTGATTCTTTTTATAGTATAGTATAAATTTACAAAAGAATATAATTTTGCCCACCAACATTTTTTGTCCAGCCTTTAATTTCCATCATTGTAAGAACAGATGTCGTAGTGGCAGTTCCTAGTTTAGATAGTTTTCCGATATTGTCAATGTGAGTTGGTTTGCCAGAGAGAATAGTTAATAAAACTTCCTCTTCTTTATTTTCGGCTATTTTTGAAGGCTTAGCTTCGATTTTTTCTTCTAGTGAAAAGTTTAATTCTTCCAAGATATCGCCTAGATTGGTTACTAATTTCGCGCCATTTTTAATTAGATTGTTAGTGCCGATAGAATTTTCTGAAAAAATAGAGCCAGGAATAGCAAAGACTTCACGGTTATTTTCGAGCGCCATGCGAGCAGTAATAAGTGCGCCACTCTTTTCTCCTGCTTCAATAATAAGCGTTCCTAGAGATAGGCCGGCAATTAGACGATTACGAGCGGGAAAAGTAAAGCTTGAAGCTGGTGTTTCTGGCGGGTAGTCGCTTAAGAGTAATCCATCTTTAAAGATAATATCTTGCGCTAGTTGATAATTAGCACGAGGATAAATATTTTGATTATCGATACTGCTACCTAAAACAGCAATTGTTTTTCCATTCGTATCTAATGCGTTTCTATGTGCAATTGCATCAATACCCAATGCTAATCCACTGACAATGATAAATCCGGCGTTTGTAAGGTCGCGAGAAAAATTAGCGGCAATTTGCGCTCCGTAAGAAGAATATTTTCGTGAGCCAACAATAGCAATAGTTGGGTGTTGATTAAAATCAAGTTTCCCTCTTGTGTATATGAGATATGGTGGATTGTGGATTTCTTTAAGAAGAGCGGGATATTCAGGGTCAGAGAGTTTAATTATGCGAATATTTTCTTTTTCCAATTTAACCCACTCATAGTCAGGATCGATCTTTGATTTTTCATTAAAAATTTTTTCCGCCAATTTATTTTCACCTAAGGCAGTTTTTAAATCAGAGATATTGGCATTCCAAATATTTTCTTGACTATTAAAAAAGGTCAATAATTTTTTTATTTTTCTTGAACCGACACCTTCGATTTTATTTAGGGCATGTAGATATTTCATGTGAAAAGAATAGCATGAATGATAAAAGCTTGACAAATTTATTGAATATGTGCTAGTATTTGCGGAAGTCTAAACTAACTAAATAGAAATAATAAATGGAGCCAAAATTTAAAAAAGAGCTTAATAAAGCTGAAAATATTGAATTTTTCAATGTGGCAATGAGTTTATTGGCTCATTTCCCAGAGCGAGCACAAAATATCTTTAAACAGCGATTTGGTTTAGCTGATAATTTTTCCGTGCAAACTTTGGATAAAATTGGAAATGACCACAAGGTCACAAGGGAGCGTGTACGTCAAATTATCACTGATTATAAAAAGCATATTGCCAAAAAGTGTGATGAAGCAGAATTCAGAGAGATTGAAAATATTTTTATTTTTACGATTGAGGATAATTGTGGTATAGTAAAAGAGGACAATGCTGTTTCGCATTTGAATCAAAAGAAATTAGCAAGAGAAGAGAATGCTTTGCGTTTTTTGGTTAATCATTCCAAAAGAATACATGTTGTTTTTGAAAAAACCATTATTGAAAGATCATGGGTAATTTCAAAGGAAATTCTAGGTCAAGCAAAAATGGTTATTGCTGAAGCTGAGAACATCTTGAAAAAAGAAAAGAAGACACTGACTAGTGATGAAATTTTTAAAAAATTATCAGTTATATTTCCAAATTGTTCTAAAAAACTAATATTAAATTTTTTAGAAAGCTCAATCAAGGTTAAAAGTAATCAGTTTAAAAAATGGGGTTTACACGACTGGCCAGAGATAAATCCTCGCGGTAGCAGAGAGAAAATCTATCTTATTTTAAAAGAAGAAGGCAGTCCATTGCATTTTACGCAAATTACAAAATTAATTGATAAGCATAAATTAGGTGCTAAAAAAGCTCACCCGCAAACTATACACAATGAGCTAATCAAGGACGACAGGTTTGTTTTGATTGGAAGGGGTATTTACGCGCTTAGTGAATGGGGTTATTATAAAGGAGCAATTAAAGATGTTTTGAAAAATATTTTAGAAAAAAACGGAAAACCAATAAGACAAGATGATATTATGCAAGAAGTCCTTAAGTTGCGAAAAGTGAAAAAAGCAACAATCGCAATCAATTTAAATAATGCTAAATTATTTAATCGAAAAGGAGAATGGTATAGCTTGAAAAGATAAAAATTCGATTTTTAGTTTTAAAAAAGATAAGCTTAAAAATAAAAAATAAATGGATATTTCAGTAAATTTTTTTGAAGTATTTAAATCTTTTGGAACGGTTTTTTATTATGCTTGGTGGGCGATTCTAGTTTGGCCTCTTTGGTACATCTTTGATGTCATGTGGTTTGAATACGTTGCTATTTACGCTGACAATTCTTATAACAGTAAGTATAACTGGACAATGCTGGAGATTATTCCGCCACGAGATGTGGAGCGAGGACCAAAACCGATGGAGATATTTTTTACAGGACTAGCTGGTGTTATTATGACACCCAATCCTTTTGATGAAAAAATAGGCGGATTCTTTAGGCAGGATCCGTTTAGTTTTGAATTGGTAGGAGAAGAAGGTCGGGTGCATTATTATATTCGAACCGTTAAGAGTCGGCGCAATATGGTTGAAGCACAGATTTATGCTCAATTTCCTGAGGCGCAAATTTTAGAAGTAGAGGATTATTATAATAAATTTCCCAAGATTGTTCCTAATCGCGATTGGGATTTGTGGGGCACTGATTTTGATTTTGTGCAAAAAGATCCTTATTATCCAATTAAGACTTATGACCAATTCGAGGAAAGTATTACAGGAGAAATGATTGATCCGATGGCAGCACTTGTTGAGCAATTAGGAACGCTTGGGCCAGGTCAGCACATCTGGCTACAGTATATGTCTACACCGATTCAGGAGGGCGAATCAATTAAAGGTGGAAAAGCGCTACTTGATAAATTAAAAGGCAGAACAGTATCTGCTCCAATGGGTTTTCTTGATCATTTATTAGATATTTTTTCAAATCTTTTTGCAGCCTTATCAGGTCCAGTAGAATTTAAAACGGTTTCTGCTAAAAAAGAAGAGCAGCCTTTGGATATGCGTCTTTCGCCCGTAGAAAGAGAAACTCTTAAGGCAGTAGAGGAAAATTTAGGAAAAAATTTTTTCAAAACAAAAATGCGTATGATTTATATCGGAAAAAGAGATGGTTTTGATAAGGCTTATTGTGGTGCTTTTATTGGCGCAATCAAACAATTTAATGATTTGAATTTGAATCAAGTAAAGCCAGAGGCAGTTAGTAAAACAGCTGGTACAATTTTTTTCACAAAACAAAGAGCTGATTTCCGCAAACGAAAAATATATGATCGATATCGCAGAAGGAATATGGATGGGTATAATCTAATCCTTTCTACTAAGGAATTGGCAACAATGTATCACTTTCCTAATATTACAGTTAAATCTCCTGCTATTTCACAAACAACCTCCAGACTTGGAGTGGCCCCTGCTAATCTACCCATTGAATAATATAAAAATCATATGAATAGTAATATTAATTTTTTTGCCAAAACAAACTTTCGAAATCAAGAGCGGATTTTTGGTATTAAAGAAGATGATCGCAGAAGGCACATGTATATTATCGGAAAAACTGGTATGGGAAAATCTAGTCTTTTGGAAAATATGGCGATTCAAGATATTCGCAATGGAAAGGGACTTTGTGTTGTTGATCCTCACGGCGAATTCGCCGAAAAAATGCTGAAAGCAATTCCAAATAATCGCATTAATGACGTTGTGTATTTTAATCCATCAGATACTGAATTTCCAGTGGCCTTCAATATTTTGGAAGCAGTTGATCCGGACAAAAAAAATCTTATTGCATCGGGAATGATGGGCGTTTTCAAAAAAATCTGGCCGGATGTTTGGAGCTCTCGCATGGAGTATATTTTAAATAATGCTATTCTAGCACTTTTGGATTATCCTGGTTCAACACTATTGGGGGTAAATCGTATGATGTCTGATGCTAATTTCAGGAAAAGAATTTATACAAAAATAACTGATCCGGTGGTGAAAGCTTTTTGGATTAACGAATTTGATAAGTGGGATGATAAATTTAGAAAAGAAGCAGTGGCAGCAATCCAAAATAAAGTTGGACAATTTTTGTCTTATACTTTAGTGAGGCATATTATTGGTCAGCCAAAATCAACAATTGATATGCGTGAGATTATGGATAATCAGAAAATTTTAATTGTTAATTTGTCTAAGGGTAGGATGGGAGAAGATGCAATGCGCTTACTTGGAGGCATGATTATAACTAAGATTCAATTGGCAGCAATGAGTCGCGTAGATGTTCCTGAAGAAGAGCGTAAGGATTTTTATTTATATGTTGATGAATTTCAAAATTTTGCCACAGAGTCTTTTGCTAATATCTTATCTGAAGCTAGAAAATATCGCTTGTGTTTAATATTGGCTCATCAATACATTAATCAATTAATTTTTGATGGTAATGCGACAGTTAAGGACGCCATTTTTGGTAATGTTGGTACTATGGTGACTTTTCGAGTTGGAGCGGAAGATGCGGAAGCTTTAGAAAAAGAATTTGATCCAGTTTTTTTAATGAATGATATTATCAATCTATCTAAGTATGATATTTATCTGAAATTAATGATTGACGGAATTGCCGGAGACGCTTTTTCTGCCAGAACTTTATTGCCGGTCGACCTTTCTGATACGGATATGAATGTTGAAAAGGTAATAGCTATTTCCCGTGAACGATATGGAAAATCAAGCATAGAAGTGGCAGATAAAATTGCACGTTGGAGCGGGATGGAGTGTTTTGATGGGGAAAATAATATTTTACGAAATAATCAAACGGAGACAATTATTAGGCCAGCAGAAAAGGTAACCTACATAAATACGGAAACAAAACAACAACAGCAAATTCCTCAGGAAATGAGAGCTCAGGAAAATAAACAATCGGAAAAAACTTTTATTCAAAATGAAATTAAACCGCAAATGGAATTATTCGAAGCGACTTGTTATACTTGTGACGAAAAAATTACCGTTCCTTTCAAGCCTGATCCTAGTCGTAAAACTTTTTGCAAGGAATGTCTTAAGGAATATCAACGCATTAAGGCAAGAGCGATGACAGAGCAGGAAAGTAAAAAAAAAGTAATCGAGGCTCCTGATCCAGTGTCTGTAGTTAGCAGGAAAACAGAGGAAGAATTAAATGAAACTCCTGATAAATTTGAATCAAAGGGCCAAATTTATAATAATAAAACGATTAGTCTTAATCAAATTTCTAATATAGCCCCAAAGAAATTTAAAACTCCAAAAAGGCCACTCAATATTGATTCGGAAGGTATTAGAGATTTGATTAATAAAAGTAAAAATAAAAATAATGAATAACTTTAATTTTAATCAAAGTAATTATAATTATCTACTTATTATTCTAATGCTTATTATGGGATTTTTGATGATTTGGAAAGTTTTGTCTGTTGGGGATGAGATCTTAGAAGCAGCACCCAAATCAAAAATGCTTAATCCTGCGGGAAATGAATTGAAACAGTGATATGTTAGAAAAAAAAGATAGGAAGAAAATTTTAGTTGGAATTTCTGGTGGTGTAGATTCTGCTGTGACTCTAGCATTACTCAAGGCAAATGGCTACCATGTTGAGGCAGCTTTTTTGTTATTGTCTGAAAAACAAGATAAAGCAAATAAATCATTGGCTGATGCAAAAGAAATCTGTAAGATTTTAAATGTTCCCTTGAAAATTATTGATGCAAAATTAAAATTTAGAAAAAAAGTAATTAAATATTTTTTAGATGAATATTCCAAAGGAAGGACGCCAAATCCTTGTATTTTTTGCAACGAACATATTAAATTTAAGTTATTATTGAAAGCTGCTAAAGAATTAAAAATAGATTATATAGCAACTGGACATTATGCTAAAATAAAAAGAATAAACAAAAAAGGAAAATTAAGATATGGCCTATTCCAAGCAAAGGATGAAAAAAAAGATCAATCATATTTTCTTTATAGATTAAAGCAAGAGCAATTAGCCAAAATTTTGTTACCTTTGGGCGATTATACGAAAGAAAAAATTCGTGAGTTAGCTAAAAATTTTAATTTGCCAGTTTTTAACAAAGAAGAATCGCAAGACGTTTGTTTTATGGATGATAATGATTTGGAGGAATTTTTGGCTAAAAATGTTCAATTAAAAAAGGGTAAAATAATGAATACGGAAGGTGTTGTTATCGGTGAACATCGAGGACTATTACTTTATACCAACGGACAACGTAAAGGTATTAATATCGGAGGATCTGGACCATATTTTGTAGTGAACAAAAATTTGAAAAAAAACACATTGATTGTGACAAATAACTCAATACATGAGGCACTTTCTAAAACTAAAATCAACTTAAAGCAAATTTCCTGGATAGATGATTGCCCTAAATTACCATTAACGGTTTTAGTGAGAATTCGTTACCATAGTTTTTTGGAATATGCTATAATAAAAATAAATAAAACAGGAAAAAATTATATGCTAGAATTTAAAAAACCGCAAAGAGCAGTTTCGCAAGGTCAATCGGCGGTGTTTTATGATAAAAATGGAGAAATATTGGGTGGAGGGATAATAAGATAAAATCAAAGATAAATATGTATACGCAAAAAATTTCAGGTGGTCAAGATGTGGCTGCCAAAGAAAGTCAAAAAAGACGAATTCAAATGGAGATATTGATTATTGAGTCCGATAAGAGAAGATTAACTAATGAAAAAGGTCAATTAGATATGGATATCAGAAAATTAACCAGAGACGCAGATCGTGTCCGAGTTGAATTGGATGGAAAAAAGAAGCGTCTAGAGAGGGTGACGCAAGAAGATTCATCTAAGGAAGAAGAACTGCGCAGATTACGTAAGAATTTAAATTTGTTGTAATTTTTAAAATTTATTTATAATCATATGATGCAATCTAATTTAGCACAAACTATAATTGAAGCTGTAAAACACAAGAAGGATTTAACTCCCGAAGAAGAAGGGGAGTTAAAAAACGCACTTGATAAGGTTGAAAAGGATTTTGAGTATATGATCAACAAAGATCTTGAATGGGCTGAGGATCACATTAAAGACGCAACACGTAAGTATGATATTTATACAGATAAAGTTCTGAAAAAAATATTGGAAAATTTGGCTAAAAGTTATTATTAATTTTTTGTTACAGCTATTTTTTAGAAAAGCATGGATCAAAATATAGTTAATTATCTTGAACAAAATAAAAATTCTTATCCAAAGGAAGTTTTAATTGAGGAATTAAAAAAAGCTGCTCATCCAGAAGGGAGTATTTTAGAAGCGATTGATTATGTTTATTCTAGCACTGGAGAATTGCAAAAGCAGGCTTCTGGAATGATTGATTTTTGGGATTTTAAAGCTAAAATTACTTATCATAAATCTTCCGAAAAATGGAAAGATTTTTTATTTGGCCTTTTTGTTCCTTCTTTTATTGAGGCACTCACCTTGGAGTTAGGTTTTGTGTTTATGATTATTTTTATTGTTGAAATTTTTATAGCAGGTTATTTGTTTAATAGAAGACGATTTATTTTTTATGGTTTTATAAGTAGATTTCTACTTGTTCCATTTTTAATAATTTCATTCTGGTTTATGTGGGGAACTGGAAGTCTTATTTTTTAATATAAGTTATAATTTAATTTTGTATATAAATATGTCTCAAGAAGAAAATGGAAAAGACGAAATTTCTCAAAATCTGGAGAACATTCGTCAGGCTATAGTGCAATTAGCCCAAAGATTGGATGAGCAAGACGCTAAAATTAGCAAGCTTGAAATAGGGGTTAGTAAGGAAATGCCACAATCTTTTGTTAATATGGGAATTCCAGTTTCACCACCACCGGCGCCGGCTTACATTCCATCATCTGGTAATATGGATTATCAGACACCTGTTTCGATGTGGCCAGAACAAAAACAAAAAGAAGATAAGAGGTCTAATTTAGAAGAGAATATTGGCGGAAAGTGGTTTGCTAGAATTGGAATGGTTGCTCTTGTTTTAGGAATTTCTTTTTTTCTCAAATACGCCTTTGATAATAATTGGATTGGTGAAATAGGGCGAGTGATGATCGGGATTATTAGTGGTATAGTGCTTTTGGGATTAGGAGAAAAATTTATTCGAAAATATCAAGTTTACGGGCAATTGATTAGTGGGGGTGGTTTAGCCGTGCTTTACCTTTCTATTTTTGCGGCTTTTAGTTTCTATAGTCTGATTACTCAAATTCCGGCTTTTTTCATGATGGCTTTAATTACTTTTGTAGGAGTAATTTTGAGTATTAGATATGATGCCATTTCACTTATTCTTGTTTCAACTATAGGTGGTTTTTTTACGCCATTTTTGATATCTAATGGAACAAACAATGAAGTTGGATTATTTTCCTACATATTAATTCTTGATTTGGCGGTTCTGGCAGTTTCTATTTTTAAAAAATGGAGATGGTTAAATATCGTAGGATTTCTAGGCACGTTTATTGTTTTTTCATCTTGGGCAGGAGAATTTTACAGGGACTATGAAATGTTTGTGACGATGGTATTTTTAACTCTATTTTTTATTACTTATTCCATATCATCCTTAATCTACAATCTAGTTCAAAAAGAAAAATCTTCTGGGATTGAGCAATTTCTCACACTTATGACTGGAGTGACTTATTTTGCTTCCAGCTATGCTATTCTCAATCACGATTATCATTTATTTATGGGTTTTTTCGCTTTGGGCATGGCTATTTATTATTTTCTTTGGGCATATCTGGTGCGTGAATTTACGCCTGATGATGAAAATCTATATGGATTTCTAGCTTTTTTAACTGTTGGGTTTATAACTCTGGCCATTCCGATTCAATTTGATGGAAAATTAATCACATCAGGATGGGCAATTGAAGCAGTAATACTTCTTATGCTAGGATTGAAAACTGGACAAACTGCAATTAAGGCTTTTGGTGTGGTCGTCTTGGAGTTTGCTGTTGTGCGGATGCTGTTTATTGATTCAACGCACGGGGAAAATGATCTAGTGCTTTTTAATAAAGTAATTCTAACTTACATAATTGTCATCATTGCATCCTATTTAGCGGCTTATATCTTCAGATTATTTCCGCAAGAAGAAAATAAGGATGTTTTTTTAGCACCCAAAAAGTTAATGGCGATCTTTCTTATTATAGCTAATTTTTTGACAATCTATTCGATCAGTCGAGAGATTACTTATTACTATGATCAAGAAATGAAAACATATAGATTGCAAGGAGAAAGGCTCTATGATGAAGAGCAACTAACAGGAAAATATGTCAATGATAGTTTTATATATGAAAAATTAAATAAACTTGAAAGTAAAAGCAGTGTTTCACTCTCATTGTTTTGGCTTCTCTATGGGATTGGCTTGATGTTTGTTGGTTTTCTTGCCAGAATTAAAGGTGTGCGACTTGGAGGGATGTTTCTTTTTTGTTTAGCCATTTTGAAATTATTCTTCTTTGATCTTTGGAGTCTTGGAACGCTTTATCGCATAGTTTCTTCTATGAGTCTAGGCGTTGTGCTTCTAACTATTTCTTTTGTATATCAAAAATATCGAGATAAGATTAGAGAGATAATTTAATCACTTAAAATAAAAATAAAATGAAAAAAATAGGTATTGTTTTTGCACTGTTTTTATTTATTGTTCCAGTTTTTTGTCTGGCGGATTTCAATATGGCCAATTGGAAATATTATAAAGAAATTTCAAATGCCGGAGAGGGTCTCTCTAGAATAAACTTAGACGATGAGGTTTTTTCTGGTGCAACAAAAGATTTATCCGATTTGCGAATTATTGATAGTGAAAACAAGGAGGTGCCGTTTAAATTGGTTTCAGGTAAAGAGCAATTTAAAAAAGATCGCGTGGCAGTTAGGATGATTAATAACTCATTTATTCCTGGAGAAAATTCTCAGGTGATTTTGGATTTGGGAACTTCTGGCAGTTTGGTTAATAATCTGACAATTAATACTACTTCAGAAAACTTTCAGAGAAATGTTAAGGTTTATGGCGGTGATGATAAGGAAAAATGGAATGTTCTCAAGGATGATGGATATATCTATGACTTTACTGATAAAAAAGCTAATTTCAAATCTCAAAATACAGAAATTCTATTTTCCGACTCCGCTTTTCGTTATATAAAAATTGAAATAGCAGATGAAAATGGAAATCCAGTTAAAATTCTTTCTGTTGAAACGGGTAATATTGTCAAAGAGAAAACGCGAGAATATGCCAGGCATCCTCAAATTAAATCTAATGAAAATACGGATAAAAAAATAACAGAAATAATTGTTGATTTGGGAGCAAGTGGAATTCCAACCGGTAAGATCAATATTGGATCAGAAAATGTTAATTTCAATCGATCAATTTTAGTTTATGCTAGCAATGAAAATAATGGAAATAATTGGACATATCTCAGTCAAGGATATATTTTTCGCTATGAAACACCAAAATTTATAGGAGAAAATATGACAGTAGCTTTTCCAGAAACTAACAAGCGTTTCATAAAAATAGAAATAGCTAATAAGGATGATGCTCCAATCGTTGTTTCAGGAATAGATACTTTTTCTATTTATCGGGAAATAATTTTTCAAACCAAAACCAATGAACAGTATCGATTATTTTATGGAAACAAAAAAGCAGATTATCCACAATATGATTTAGAGAAATATTTTCAATACTTAGAGCCTGACAAAGCAGTGCAGGCTACATTGTCTGGTCAAAAGGATAATGCCGGATATGTTCCTGAGATAGAGCCAGTAAGACCATTAACCGAGAGAGCCCCTTATTTATTGTCAGGGATTTTAGTGGCAACTTCTTTGCTTTTAATTTTGCTTGTTTTTAAATTCTTAAAAAAATAATTTTTTAATGTATTTTTGTTTGACTGGCTATTTAAAGCATTATACAATTTGAAGTAGATTAAATTTAAACTTATAATATCAAATTTATGCTCACAGCCAATGAACTGCGCCAAAAATATCTGGAATTTTTTCGTGAAAAAGGACACGTGATTATCAAAAGTGCTTCCTTGATTCCAGAAAATGACCCTACCACTCTTTTCACTGGCTCTGGGATGCAACCGATGATTCCATATTTAATGGGAGAAAAACATCCGCAGGGAACGAGAATTGCCGATTCGCAAAAAAGTTTTCGCTCGGGTGATATCGAGGAAGTAGGTGACAATCGTCATACGACTTTTTTTGAGATGCTTGGAAATTGGTCACTGGGAGATTATTTTAAAAAAGAACAAATTTCGTGGATGTTTGAATTTCTCACTAGGGAAATTGGTCTTGATCCAAAAAATTTATACGTAACTGTTTTTCGTGGGGATGAAAGTTTGAAAATTCCTCGAGATGATGAATCCGTGGCGCTTTGGCAAGAGCTTTTTAAAGGCGCGGGAATTGAAGCGACGGCTGTTGATAATGCTGAAAAAAATGGAATGCAAAATGGAAGAATATTCTATTATGCAGTGGAAAAAAATTGGTGGAGTCGCGCCGGTGTACCGGATAATATGCCACTTGGTGAGCCAGGTGGACCGGACAGTGAAATGTTTTGGGACTTCGGAGAAGAGTTGGGACTTCATGAAAAATCTCCCTGGAAAGATGAATCCTGTCATGTCAATTGTGATTGCGGAAGATTTTTGGAAATCGGGAATAATGTTTTTATGCAATATATCAAAACTGAAAATGGTTTTGAACTTTTGAAACAGCAAAACGTTGATTTTGGTGGAGGAATGGAAAGAATTATGGCAGCGATAAATGGCAATCCAGATATGTTCCTGACGGATATTTTTGCTGGTGCCAAAACAGAAATTGAAAAATTATCTGGGAAAAAATATGAATTTAAAAAAGGGGATTTAGGCTATGATAAGGAACCTTCTTGCTGGTCGGAAGATGTCATATCAATGCGGGTAGTCCTAGATCATCTCCGTGCTGCAACATTTTTGATTGCTGATGGCGCCTATCCATCAAATAAGGATCAGGGATATTTTACACGACGTCTGATTAGGCGAGCAGTTAGATTTGCTCACAAGCTTGGAGTGGAAAAGAATTTCTGCTCTGACATTGCTAAGATTTATATCCAGTATTATCAAAATGCTTATCCTGATTTATTAGAGAAGTCAGAAAAGATTTTTGAAGAGTTGGAAAAAGAGGAGAATAAATTTAGAAAAACACTAGAAAAGGGTGAGATAATAATTAGTGCATCAGCGTCATTATCGCCGTCGCCTTCGCCATCTCCATCTATGTCTGAAGATGAAATTCTCATATCGGAAGCATCAGAAGTTAGTGAGATGAGTGGAAATTATGCCTTTGAGTTGTTTCAAACTTATGGTTATCCAGTAGAGATGACAATTGAAATAGCTAAAGAAAAAGGTATAAAATTGTCAGAAAATTTCAATATAGAATATAGTGAAGCAATAAAAAAACATCAAGAACTTTCTCGCACAGCGTCGGCCGGAAAATTTAAGGGCGGGTTGGCTGATCACAGCGAGAAAACCACAGAGCTTCACACGGTGGCGCATTTGATGCTGGCGGGCTTACGAAAAGTTCTTGGTGAAAACGTGCATCAAAAAGGATCAAATATTACCGAAGAGCGAATTCGTTTTGACTTTTCCTATTCCGATAAAATGACTGATGAGCAGAAAAAAGCAGTTGAAGATTATGTGAACGAAGCGATCAATTCCAAGACTGATGTTGTGATGAAAGAAATGAGTTTGGATGAGGCTAGAGAATGTGGTGCGGAAGGGGCGTTTGAAAATAAATATGGCGAAAAGGTTAAGGTATATTCTATTGAAAACTATTCTAATGAAATTTGCGGTGGCCCGCACGTTACTAATACAGGCAATATTAAGGGTGTTTTTAAAATCAAAAAAGAAGAATCTTCTAGTGCGGGAGTGAGGAGAATTAAAGCGGTGGTGGAGTAGGAGTGTTTTAAAAATCTAAAAACAGGGCTTATAATCGGCCCTGTTTTTTGTTTTGTTTGACAAAAATCCAAAAATATGCTACAATTGACAGTTAAAAATCGTCCCTTAAAAATCTGACATAATCTCGATTATCCGATTTTTGCCTTTAGTTAGTTATCTAATTCGAGGCAGAAATCGGATGATTGAGTGGCTATTGTGGCCAATTTTTTGTTTTCAAAAAATAAGGAGAAGGGAATGATGAAAAAGAAGTTGATTATTGGCTTTTTTTGTGTTTCGATGTTGGTTACGGCTTTTTTTCTGGGTTGTTTGAATAATACCCAGGAGAGCTATGAAACATCAATTAAGCCGTCGCCCATTGTTCAAAAAACAATCATGGGCAAAAAAAACGTTGTTATGGCCAGTACTCCCACCGGAATGGTCCGGATCAAGGGAAAATTCTAATTCGAAAAAAAGGAAGGAAAGAACGATGAAAAAGACTGCGTTGTTAGTTGTCATATTTTGTTTGTTTTCTTTGGGATTTGTGTCCGGTTCTTCGGCAGAAGGCGATTTGCCAGTCTCCATGCTGGAAACGATGAAAAATAACGTCACGGAATTAAGAGTCTTTCTCATGCCCGCCGTTTTTGTGATAAGCGGAAGTGAGGTCGACGGTATGAAACACGGAGATTATCCGTGGCTGGAAGAGCGATGTATAGAATGGTATTCGGTACCGGTGGTTAACCGGGAATATGATGCAACTATTCGGATTCCTGTCGGAAGTTACAAATTGTTTTTCATTGCTCTTGGGGGAGAAGAATGGCGACCCGCCATTTTCTATTCTGCTCCGGAGGAGGTTTTCATTATTCGGGATGGAGAGATCCTTTCTCCTGAAATTATGATGGTTGCTCTCGGGTACCCCATACAGGTAGATGTGGGGAATATGTCCGATTACTTTGACAATAATGACATAGCCGGTAAAATCCAATATCTTCTTGATGGAGACATATGGATAGAAGATGTGAATCTGCACATATCTGACAGCGTGTATGGCACCTGGGTGTTTTTCCCATATGGAAATGTGACGGACATGAAGTTGCTTGTTAACACCAACACTCAGATGTTGACGGCCCCAATAAGCTGGGATGCGACCATTGATGGAGCGGTCGTCGTCGACCTTCAGCCTCAAATGTCCGGTGGAATTCTTTCCCCGGTTATCACTTGGCCGGAGGATCCGACTGACGATAATTAATCGGATGAACCGCCCTAATCATGGGGCTTCCTGACTAAAACTCGAAGTATGCACCTCACGAAGAAGAAATTCTTTGTGGGGTGTTTTTTTATGTTTTCTTTTTCTTGCAAATGTGACGTGATAGTGCTAAATTTAAGTTATAAAATCGTAAATAAATATTCATATGCCAAAGATTATAAAAGATGAAAAATTGATTGATGAGTTTTTGGAAAGAGGTGTCGCAGAAATTTTTCCTTCAAAAAAAGAATTTAAAGAAAAACTTCTAACTGGAAAACGACTTCGGGTTTATTGTGGTTTTGATCCGAGTGCGCCGTCTCTTCATATTGGAAATGCAATCCTTATCAATAAACTAGCTCAGTTTCAAAAAATGGGGCATGAGGTTATTTTTCTTATTGGGGATTTTACAGGAATGATTGGCGATCCAACGGATAAGGCTGCTACGCGAAAAAAACTGACAAGAGAAGAGGTTGAGAAAAATGCAAAGAGCTATAAAAAACTTGCTTCTGCTTATCTTGATTTTTCTGAAAATAATCCTGCCGAGGTTAAATATAATAGCAAATGGAATGATAAATTAACATTCAAGGATTTAATCGAAGTTGCTTCTAATTTCACAGTTCAAAATATGATTCAGCGGGATATGTTTCAAGAGAGACTCAAGGCCGAAAAACCAATTTATCTTCATGAGTTTCTTTATCCTCTAGCTCAAGGTTATGATAGTTTAGTGATGGATGTTGATGTTGAAATTGGAGGAAATGATCAAATGTTTAATATGCTTTGCGGACGGGATTTGATGAAAGCGGTTAGCAAGAAAGAAAAATTTGTGCTTACTATGAAACTTCTAGCTGATGAAAATGGCAAGAAGATGGGAAAAAGTGAGGGAAACGTAGTTTGGTTGGATGATGCACCGACTGATATGTTTGGAAAGGTTATGTCATGGCCGGATGGTGTGATTGGCATTGGGTTTGAACTTTGCACAAACTTGGAATTTGATAGAGTTAAAAAAATATATAAAGACTTGAAAAACCCCAAAATTAATCCGCGAGACATGAAAATCGAACTTGCCTACGAGTTGACAAAAATTAATTATGGCGAGAGAAAAGCATTAGAGGCGAGAGAATATTTTGAAAAAGTTATTTCTAATAAGGAATTGCCAACAGAAATCGCAGAAATTAAAATTGCAAATGAAGACGAATTAATTGAAGTGCTCGTTGAAAATAAATTGGCTTCGAGCAAAGCTGATGCCAGAAGAAAAATCGAACAAGGCGGAGTGAAAATAGATAATGAAGCTGTGTCTGATTGGCAATTGAAGTTAGATGAAAAGTTTTCTGGAAAAATTATTAAAGTTGGAAAAAGAGAATTTAGAAAAATAAAAATTACTAAATAAAAAAGATGAACAAAAAAATTTCAACCAATACTTTTTTTGCAACAATTATAGCGATACTTATTGTCTTGGCAATAATTGCTTGGTATTCATGTTACATGAATAATTAAAAATAAAAAGATGAAAACACAATCAAAAATTTGGCTAGGCATAGTAGGCATTTTTATTATTATAATAATTATGATTGGGGGTTTTTTGTATTGGCAGAGTATTAAGAATGTTGAAAATAATGACTCTATGGTTAATACTCTAAGAAAGGGTAAAAAAATAAGTATTGAAAATCTGAAAAAAAGTGACGTTGTTTGCACGCAAGAAATGAAAACTTGCTCGGATGGTTCCCTTGTCGCTCGCACTGGACAGAACTGTGAATTTGCGCCGTGTCCGGAAATTGTTGGTATAGCAGATAAAATCTTGATTTCTTCCATTAAGCCAAATGACGAAATATCCAGTCCGGTTACAATTTCAGGAAAAGCTCGAGGAAGTTGGTTTTTTGAAGGAAGCTTTCCGATAGAAATTTATGACGATAATAACAAATTATTAATAGCAACAACCGCTCTATTTGTGCCAAAATCAGAAATAGATACTTGGATGACGGAAGATTTCGTGGATTTTAAAAGCGTAGTTAATTTTAATGAGCCGAGTGCTGATAGCGGATATATTCTTTTTAAGAAGGATAACCCATCCGGAATTGCAGAAAATAATGAATCTTTTAAGTTGCCAGTTAAATTTTTAAGGTTATTGATTAATTAAAAAAATATGAAAACACAAATAAAAACATGGCTTGGGACAGTGATTATAATTATCGTGGCGATAACGGCAGGAATGTTTGTTTGGAAAGTTTATGAGATGAATACTGCTCATGCCCCAGCACCGCAAGCATTTCAAGCACCAAAAAAAGGTAATGTTGTATGCACTCAGGAGGCGAAAGCTTGTCCTGACGGTTCATATGTCTCTCGCACAGGGCCAAATTGTGAATTTGCCCTTTGTCCCGGAGAGAATGATTCAGCGAAGCCTCTTAGCATGGCAAATCCGGCTTCGGTTTTTTGCGAGAAAAATGGTGGAAAGCTAGAAATTAGAACAGATGAAAATGGAGGGCAAGCTGGTTATTGTATTTTTTCTGATGGCTCGGAATGTGAAGAATGGCAATATCAGAGAGGAGAATGTAAACCGGGAATTTAACAAAAAATCTGCTTTTGACTAGAGCGGTTTTTCTTGCTAGGATTGATTGGTGTTTAATCGGTTAGATAATATTTTTCATTATGTCAATTTTAAAGAAACTTTTTGGTTCTAATGAGCGTGAAATTGCAAAATTAAAACCGTTAGTAGAAAAAATCAACGCACTGGAAGATTGGATGATTAAATTGTCTGATGACGAGTTGCGCAATAAAACAGTTGAATTCAAAAAAAGAATTGCTGATGGTGAAACACTGGACGAACTTTTGCCGGAAGCTTTTGCGGTGGTGCGTGAAACAGTTAAGCGAGTTGATGATAAACGTTTATTTGATGTGCAGATGATGGGAGGTATTGTTCTTCATACTGGCAAGATTGCTGAAATGAAAACTGGCGAAGGAAAAACGCATACTGCTCTTCTTCCAATGTACCTTAATGCGCTTACTGGAAAAGGCGTTCATTTGGTGACTGTTAATGATTATCTGGCCAAGCGTGACTGTAATTGGATGGGATCAATCTTGCATTTTCTGGGAATATCAACTGCTTGTATTATTCACGATGCGTCTTATATTTATCAGCCAAAAATAACAGATAGTGATGAGGTGAGTGTAGAGATGGAAAATTTAGCGCCAATTTCTCGCAAGGAAGCCTACGCATCTGATATTACTTACGGAACAAATAACGAATTTGGTTTTGATTATTTGCGTGACAATATGGTGCAGTCGCTTTCGCAAATGTCACAACGTAAATTGAATTATGTGATTGTTGATGAAGTCGACTCAATTTTGATCGATGAAGCGAGAACTCCGTTGATTATTTCTGCTCCAGATAGTGAATCAACTAAAATGTATCAACAATTTGCCGGGCTCGTTCCTAGGTTAAAAAGAGAAATTGATTACACCGTGGAAGAAAAAACTAAAACAGTCACAATAACGGAAGAGGGAATTGGAAAAATGGAAAGTTGGTTGGGAGTGGGGAATATTTATGAGGCAGGAAAAATAAATTATGTACATCATCTTGAGCAAGCCCTGAAAGCCCAGGTTATTTTTCAATTGGATCGTGACTATGTTGTAAAAGAGGGGGAAGTCATTATTGTTGACGACTTCACGGGGCGACTTATGCCTGGTAGACGTTACAGTGAGGGATTACATCAAGCAATTGAAGCAAAGGAAGGTGTTCGTGTACAGAGAGAATCAAAAACTTTGGCGACAATTACTTTTCAGAATTATTTCAGAATGTATCAAAAAATTTCTGGTATGACTGGAACAGCAATTACTTCAGCCGAAGAATTTTTCAAAGTGTATAAAATGGATGTGATTGAAATTCCGACAAATAAACCAGCAATTCGAAAAGATATCCCGGATGTGATTTATAAATCCGAAAAAGGAAAATTTAATGCGATTGTGGAAAAAATTAAAGAAGTACATGCAACAGGGCAACCAATGCTTGTGGGAACTGTAGCGGTGGAAAAATCAGAATATCTAAGTATGCTCCTTATGAAATCAGGCGTTGAACATGAAGTTCTTAATGCTAAAAATCACGAGAAGGAAGCTTTGATTGTTGCAAAAGCTGGTCATGTCGGATCAATCACGATCGCTACTAATATGGCGGGACGCGGAACGGACATCAAGCTTGGTGATGGCGTGCGTGAGATTGGTGGACTATTTATTCTTGGCACAGAACGTCATGAAGCGCGTCGTATCGATAATCAATTGCGTGGTCGCGCTGGACGTCAAGGTGATCCTGGTGTTTCACAATTTTTTGTTTCTTTGGAAGACGAGCTGATGCGTCGCTTTGGTGGAGATAATCTGATTAATTTAATGACAAAATTAGGTCTGCCAGAGGATCAGCCAATTCAAAATGGAATTATCTCGAAAACAATCGAAAATGCTCAATCGAAAATTGAGGGATTTAATTTCGATATTCGAAAACATATTTTGGATTATGATGATGTAATGAACAAACAGAGAGAGGTTATTTATAAAAAAAGACAAGAAATTCTAGAGGCAAAAAATCTTAAATCAGAAATTCTCAATGATATTGTTGGAGAAATTGAAACTGCCGTATCTTCAGGTATAAATGCGGAAAGTGGTGATTTAGATGATGAAAAAGTTATTGAGAATGTTAAGCAAATATTGGCTATTTCTTCAGATATAGAAAGTAAAGTTGGTGAAATTCTTAAGGATAAATCGAGAAATATCGCAGAAATAATTGGTAGTGCAACAGAGTATCTCACTGGAGTGGCCAAGGAAATATATAATAAAAAAGAAATAGAAATTGGTGAAGAAAACATGCGAACAATTGAAAAAAATATTGCTTTGCAAACCATAGACGTTATGTGGATGAGTCATCTTGATGAAATTGATTATTTGCGTGAAGGTATTGGTTTGCGTGGTTACGGCCAACGTGACCCATTAGTGGAATATAAACGTGAAGCATTTTCAATGTTTTCATATTTAATGGGTAGTATAAAATCTTCAATTGCTCGAACTATTTTTAAAGTTTCAGCTGTTTCGGTTCAGCCAGAAAGAGAAATTCCAGAAAAAAATTTAAATTTTAGTGGCGCAACGGAAGTTGAACAATTTGGTGCAGCAAGAGAAATTCAAGATGGCGAAACTCGTGAAGCATCAAAGCAAAATCCAATTATTAATAATGATAAGGTTGGACGAAACGAACCATGTCCTTGTGGAAGTGGAAAGAAGTATAAGAAATGTTGCGGAAAATAAAATAATCTAAATTAAAATGCCAGTCTTTGCTTTTGAAAAATCAATAGGCGCAGTCGTATTCTTTCTTAAAGAACAAGAGCCATATTTTTTGCTTTTACAATATCTTGGTGGTCATTGGGGTTTCATTAAGGGACACATTGAAAAAGGTGAAACAAGCGAAGATACTTTACGCAGAGAAGCTAAGGAAGAAACAGGTCTAGCTGATTTAGAGATTTTTCCAAAATTTTCAGCAAGTGAGATGTATTATTATCAAGCGAAAAAAGAAGAGGCGAGAAAAAGGAAAGAGAATAATCGCGGAACAAGAATTTTCAAAAAAGTTATTTACTATCTTGCTAGTACAGATCAAACAGAAATTAGCTTGTCTAATGAGCATAGAAGTTTTATATGGCTTCCTTATGATCAAGCATTCGAGCGAATAACTAATGATAATTCAAAAAAAGTGCTAGAAAAGGCTCAACGCTTTTTGGTAGCACATTTGCCAAATAATTAATTTCAAGTAGAATAGAATTTATGGATATGAGAAAAAAGTTAAAAATTAAGTTTGGTTTGGTTGTGATATTGGCTTTTGTGGCCGGGTTGGTTTCCTATCCCCAGGTTGTATCAAAAATACCTCGTATTTATGATATTTTAAATAAGCCAAAAATCAATCTCGGCTTGGATTTACAGGGTGGAATTCATCTTGAATATAAAGCAGATTTGAGTCAGGTTGACCCTTTAAAAACGAAAGAAGCTATGCAGGCAATGCAAGATGCTGTAGAAAGAAAAGTTAATGCTTTTGGTGTTGCCGAACCAGTTATCTACACAATCAAGTCTGGCGAAGAGCAAAGGTTGATTGTTGAGTTAGCTGGAATTAGAGATATTAATGAAGCAAAAAAAAGAATCGGAGAGATGCCATTTCTAGAATTTAAAGAAGAAAAACAAACAGAAGTGGAAAAAATACCTGAGGAATTATTGACTAAAATGAATGATGAGGCTAAGAAAAAGGCCAGTGATGTTTTAAAAAAGGCATTAGCGGGTGATGATTTCGCCACTCTTGCTAAGGAAAATAGCGAGGATCCGGGATCAAAAGATAAAGGTGGTGAATATGATTTTGTAAAAAAAGGAATGTTTGTTCCAGAATATGAAGACGTGATTTTTAATAAAAATTTAAAAGACGGTGAAATATATAAAGAATTAGTAGAAACGCAATTTGGCTGGCATATAATCAAAAGGCTTGAAGTGAAGGGAGAGGGGGATAATCAAGAATTTAAAAGTGCTCATATTCTCATTTCTAAAAAGGTTCAGCCGGAGCCAAAAACAGAGCTGGTTTCAACTGGACTTACGGGAAAGAATTTGAAAAATGCTAGCGTGGGATTTCAAAATCAGGGACTTTCGGAACCAGAAATTAATTTGGAATTTGATGAAGAAGGCACGAAATTATTTGCAGAAATTACAAAAAGAAATCTCAATAAAAGAGTGGCAATTTTAATTGACGGTGAAATGGTGACAAATCCAACGGTTAATTCGGAAATACCAAATGGAAGAGCTCAAATTACAGGAAGCTACACAGTTCAAGAGGCGAATGATCTTGTAAAAAGATTAAACGAGGGAGCATTGCCTGTGCCAATTGGTGATCCGATAAATCAGCAAAGTGTGGAGGCGTCGCTTGGAAAAATATCTTTGGAGAAAAGTTTAAAAGCGGGTGTTATTGGTTTAGTCTTGGTTATAATTTTTATGATTGCTTACTATCGTTTTCTGGGATTGATAGCTTCCTTTTCACTTCTCATATATACAGCTTTAATGATTTCAATTTTTAAATTATCAGGTTACACATCCTGGCAAATTACACTTACACTGCCGGGTATCGCTGGATTTGTTCTTTCAATCGGTATGGCGGTAGATGCTAATATTTTGATATTTGAAAGAACAAAAGAAGAAGTTAGAAAAGGTAGAAATATTTTGAGTGCAATTGAAGAAGGATTTAAAAGGGCCTGGACGTCTATTTTAGATGGCAATATGTCTTCCATTATTACTGCTTTTATTTTGTTGGAAATGGGAACTGGATTTGTTAAGGGTTTTGCTGTGACATTAATTATTGGAGTTTTAGCCTCGATGTTTACCGCTGTTATGATCACAAGAACTATTCTCAGATTTGTACTTGGCAACTGGATTGAAAATAAGGCCTGGCTTATTGGAGCGAAAAAAGATAATAATAACTAGAAAGCTTTAAAATAATTATTCTATGTACAATATAGTTGCTAAAACTAAATATGCTTATTTTTTTTCAGGAGTGGTTACACTTTTAAGTATTATTTGCATTTTTGTTTGGGGACTTAAACTTGGAATTGATTTTACCGGAGGCACATTGCTGGAAGTGAAATTTGAAAATACTCTTCCGACAAATCAGGAAGTTGAGGATTCTCTTAAGGATTTAAATTTGAAAAGTTTATCCTTGCAAGCGACTGGAGATAATTCTATACTTTTCCGTTATATACCAGAAAATGATAAAACCAATCAGGCTGTTATAAAAACTTTAGGTGAAAAATATCCGAATTCAAAAGAGCTTCGGGTTGACTATGCAAATGCTTCTGTCTCTAAGGAATTAAAAAGTAAGTCTTTATGGGCGATTTTCTGGGCGGTTATTGGAATTTTGATTTATATCGCAATTGCTTTTCGAAAAGTTTCCCGTCCGGTAGCTTCCTGGAAATATGGAGCAGGCGCAGTAGTTGCCCTTATTCATGATATTCTCATAACAACAGGAGTTTTTTCAGTGCTTGGGCATTTTTACGGAGTAGAAGTGGGCATTCCTTTTGTGGCGGCACTTCTTACGATTCTTGGTTTTTCTGTTCATGATACGATTGTAGTTTATGATAGAACACGAGAAAATCTTTTACGTAGCTCAGCTAAGGAGAAATTTCCAGAAATTGTTAATCGTAGTTTAAACGAAACTATTGTTCGTTCCATTAATACTTCACTAACCGTTATTATTACTCTTTTAGCAATTTATATTTTTGGTGGAGAGTCGATTAAATATTTTTCTCTAGCACTTTTAGTGGGTGTGACTTTTGGAACTTATTCTTCAATTTTTGTTGCTTCAGCATTACTTGTAACAAGTTATAATTTACAAATTAAAAATAAATAAATTTATGTGGAATCCGTTTAAAAAAAATCAACAACAAACTAATACAGCTCAAGTTAGTGATGATGTGAAAAATAATGACAGTAATAAAGATGATGAAAAAGTAGATTCTTCCAAGATGAACATGCTTCAACGCTTGGCGATGAAAAAAATGGAAAAGATGAGTCCGCAAGAAAAAGCTAAAATGACTCAAGAAGTTTTCAAGCCAGAAAATCGCGATAAACTTCTTTCAGTTATGGAAATGATGAGAAAAAGTGGTCAAATTACCGAAGAACAATATCGTATGGCGAAACAGAAGATGGGGATGTAAAAAAATAAAAAATTGTATTGTTCTTTTTGTGGCTGACATTTTTTGGGAAAAAACTCAAAACACTACGATGAGGGGGTGAGTATTATGGTGAGATTTTTTTGGAGAAAGATTTGCTCTTTTATAGAGTGGTACAAAACTTTAAAGAGATGTATCCGATGTGGGGAGTTAGCGGAACCTGAAGAAATTAAAAATGGATTTTGCAAGAGATGTCAAAAGGAAGTACCATTATAAAAAATAGATACTCAAAGAGTAATCTAAGTGTTGATTTTTTAGGGGGTGGTGATTAAAAGCCATCCCTATTTTATTATAGAGCCGAGTCTTTTTGACTTTTTTCTGGTTTATAGCTAAAATAGGATTATGTTAAAGGAAAAAATTGAGAATCTAAAAAAGCAGTTTTTGGTGGAAATTGAAAAAATATCCGCCCAAGGCGGATCCGCCTCGGGCGGAAGGCGGAGCGATGAGGCTCTTTTTGAGTTGGAAAAAAAGTACACTGGCCGAAAGAGCGAATTTATCGGAATCTTGAAAAGTCTAAAGGATTTAAGTCCGGAAGAAAAAAAACAA
The DNA here is from genome assembly GCA_049303795.1 of Candidatus Moraniibacteriota bacterium. Lineage (GTDB taxonomy): Bacteria > Patescibacteriota > Minisyncoccia > Moranbacterales > UBA2206 > UBA9630. The sequence continues at coordinate 19,987 of JBAQNM010000005.1, read as the reverse complement.
ATTGGAGAATTGGCCAATAATACTAAAAATCAGATCTGGGAAATAATAAAGAATAAACGTGAAGAAATTTCACAGAATTCTTTTGACGCTGAGAAAGAAAAAATCGATGTGACGATTCCCGGAAAGAAAAAAAGCGCTGGGCACTTTAACCCAATTTCGCTAGTTCGCAAAGATATCGAAGATATTTTTGTTTCAATGGGCTATGAAATTGCCGACGGACCCGAAGTTGAAACTGAATTTTATAATTTTGATGCGCTTAATATTCCTAAAAATCATCCAGCGCGCGATATGCAAGACACCTTTTTTCTAAAAGATGAAAATTTAGCAATGCGATCACAAACTTCAGCCGTGCAAATTAGATATATGGAAAAACACAAACCTCCTTTGCGAATTATTGCTCCAGGAAGGGTTTTTAGAAGAGAATCGACAGATACTACACATGATCATACTTTTCATCAGTTCGAAGCTTTAATTGCTGGAGAAAATGTCAATGTGGGAAATTTGAAATTTACCGCTAAAGAATTTTTTTCTGCATTCTTTAAGCAAGATGTTAATGTGCGACTTCGTCCGAGTTATTTTCCTTTCACTGAACCAAGTTTTGAGTTTGATATAACCTGCCTTGTTTGTGGCGGATCTGGCTGTCGTGCTTGCAGAAACAATGGGTGGCTAGAATTGGGCGGCGCTGGAATGGTTAATCAAAATGTTTTTGTTTCCGCTGGTTATCCAAGGAATAAATATCAAGGTTTTGCGTGGGGATTTGGATTGGAAAGACTCGCTATGATGAAATATAAGATTGATGATGTGCGTTTGTTCCATTCAGGAGATCTAAGATTTGTTAAACAATTCTAATATTATGAAATATAGTTACAGTTGGCTAAAAGAATTATCAGATACAAAACTATCTCCGGAAAAAGTGAGGGAGCTTTTGACGATGCATTCTTTGGAGATTGAGGGGATGGAGGAGAAAAAATGGAATTTCGATGGAGTGGTGGTGGGGAAGATTTTGGAAATCAAAAAACATCCTAATGCGGATAAATTACAGCTGACAAAAATTGATATTGGAAATAAGAAACTTGATATTGTTTGTGGCGCGAAAAATATTGCAGTTGGTGACAAAGTTCCAGTAGCTTTGATCGGTACAAAACTTCCTAATGGAATCGAAATAAAAGAAGCAGAAATTCGTGGAGAAAAATCTTTTGGCATGCTTTGTGCGCTGGATGAGCTTGGACTCGGAACTGATCACAGTGGAATTTTCATTTTAGACTCTAAAGTTAAAATCGGCGAGCCGGCCAAAGAATATTTAGGCGTGGAAGATGACACAATTTTTGAAATAAAAGTTTTGCCAGATCGCGCGCATGATGCGATGAGTCATGTTGGCGTGGCGCGAGAAATTTCAGTTTTGGAAAACAGAAAATTTGAATATGACTTTGAGGGATTGAAATTGTCGAACAAAAAATCCAAAAAACTAACCGTAAAAATAGACGATAAAAAGCTTTGCTCTCGCTATATCGGCGCAGTAATGGAGAATGTGGAAATTAAGGATTCGCCAGGTTGGATGAAGCAACGCTTGGAAGCTTCTGGTATTCGTCCGATAAATAACATTGTTGACGCGACAAATTATGTGATGCTAGAGCTTGGGCAACCATTACACGCTTTTGACGGGGAAAAAATTTCAAACAAAAATAAGTTACAAATTATTGTCAGAAGAGCAAAAGATAAAGAAAAACTTGTTTTGCTCGATGACTCAGTCTTAGAATTAAATAATTCTGATTTGCTCATTACTAATGGCGAAACACCGTTGGCGCTGGCTGGAATTATGGGAGGAAAAGATTCTGGAATAAACGAAAATACAAAAACTATAATCCTAGAAGCAGCTAATTTCAATGCGACTAATGTTAGGCGATCAAGAACACGATTGGGAGTAAAAACTGAATCGTCTGATCGTTTTGAAAAAGATATTGATCCAAATTTAGCCGAAAAAGCAATTGTTCGAATCGTGGAAATTTTGGAACACACTGCTGGCGCAAAATTGGAAGGCGTAGTGGATGTTTATCCAAATAAAATTAAATCTTGGAAAATAAAATTGGATTTAGATTATGTGAATAATCTTTTGGGTGAAAACATTCCCAAAAAGGAGGTAGTTAAAATTTTGAATTTATTAGGAATGAAAACTAGCTCAGCTAGTAATAAGATCGTTGTAGAAATTCCAACTTACCGAATTGATATCCGCACGCAGGAGGATTTGATTGAAGAAATTGGACGCATTTGGGGATATGAAAAAATTGAAGCAAAGCCACTTATTGAACCGGTTATCCCAGCCAAGATAAATGAAATTTTGTCTTTTGAACGAAAATTGGGAGAAATTGCAATTGGTTTTGGGTTTGATGAGATGTATAATTATTCTTTTTATTCCGAATTGGATGCTAAAAATTGTGCATTAGATAATGTGAAGCATTTCGAGCTTTCTAGTCCGATGAATCCGGATCAAAAATATGTTAGGATTAGTCTTGTGCCAAATATTTTGAAAAACATCAAAACTAATCTCAAGAATTTTGAAAGTTTGAATATTTTTGAAATTGGTAAATCTTATTATCCAAACAATGAAAATGTAGAAGAAAGAAGAATGCTCGTAATGGCGCAAGTCTTGGAGAAAGATAAAAACGCCGAAACTTTTTACAGCTTGAAAGGTGTGGTGGAAAATTTGTTGGAAAAAATTGGCGCTGATGAAAATTCAATTGCATTTAATGAAACTAAGCTTCCTAAAAATCATCTTGGTCATCCATCACGAAGTGCAGAAATTTTGATAGACGACGAAAAAATTGGAATGGTAGGGGAAATTAATCTAGTAGTTTTGGGAAAATATAAGGTTGGAAAAAGAGTGGCGATTTGCGAGTTAGACACAGAGAAACTTTTGAAAATTTCCCAAAAAGAAATTGTTTATAAAACTCTGCAAAAATTCCCAACCATCATACGTGATATCTCGATGCTCGCCAAAGGCGAAACCAAGGCTATTGAAATTCAAAAGCTGATCAAAAAAATTGGTGGAAATTTAGTGCTGAATGTTTCCATGTTTGACGTTTTCTTCAAAGACGGCCAAACTAGTTTTGCATACCACATCGAATTCGGCGCGTCCGAACGAACACTGGAAAATGTCGAAGTGGATGAGGTGATAGGTAAAATCGTTTTGGGATTGGAAAAAGAATTAGGGTTGGAGATTAGGAAATAGCTACGGAATATTTTTAGAAGCCGAATCTATTATGACAAAGATTTATTTTGCTGGTTCAATTCGTGGTGGTAGAAATGATTTGGAAATGTATAAAAAAATCATCAACTATCTTCAATTGAAAGGAAAAGTTTTAACTGAGCATGTTGGCAGTGACAGTGTAACGCCGATTGGAGAACTTGGTAAAACTGATCAATATATTTATAAGCGTGATATTAATTGGTTGGTATCTTCAGATTTAGTTATTGCAGATGTGTCAAATCCAAGTTTAGGTGTTGGTTTTGAAATTGCAAAAGCAGTTGAATTAAAAAAGAAGATTTTATGCTTATTTCGTGTTCAAAAAAATAAAAACCTTTCTGCTATGATTTCTGGTTGTCCTAATATTCAAGTTGAGAAATATAATACTATTGAAGATGCAAAAAAAATAATTGATAAATTCTATGAAAGAAATTCCAAAAACATACGAAGCAAATAAATATGAGGATGAGATATATAGGCTCTGGGAAGAGAGCGGATTTTTTAATCCGGATAATTTGAAGTTGCCAAAAAATGCCAAGAACTATTCGATAATTATGCCTCCTCCAAATGTGACGGGAGTGCTTCATATGGGAAGTGCAATGATGCTCGCTGTCGAAGATTTGCTTATTCGCTATAATCGCATGCATGGAAAAAGAACTGTCTGGATTCCTGGAACTGATCACGCTTCAATAGCCACACAAAACCGAGTGGAAAAAAATCTCAAGAAAGAAGGTTTGGATCGACATATCCTTGGCAAAAAAGAATTTCTCAAAAGAGTGGAAAAATTTGCGCTGGATAGTCAAAAAACAATCATTAAACAAATCAAAAAAATGGGATCGAGTTGTGACTGGTCGCGCTTGGCCTATACGCTCGATGACACTAGAAGTCAAGCAGTGCGTAGTATCTTTAAATTGATGTATGATGACGGATTGATTTATCGCGGAAAAAGAATTGTTAATTGGTGCCCAAGATGCCATTCAACACTTGCAGATGATGAAGTGGAATACCAAGAAGAAAAAGGAAAATTATATTGGATAAAATATGGACCATTTATTCTAGCAACCTCTCGTCCAGAAACAAAATTAGGCGATACTGCCGTGGCGGTGCATCCAAAAGATGAGCGATATAAAAAATTTATTGGAAATACATATAAAATCCCAGGAGTTTTGGGAGAATTTGAAGTTCGGGTAGTGGCCGATCGAGCAGTGGAGCAGGAATTTGGAACGGGCGTGATTAAAGTGACACCGGCGCATGATTTTACCGATAATGAAATTGCCATGCGTCATAATCTTCCAATGAAACAAATTATTAATGAAGAAGGTAGGATGATGGAAAATTGTGGAAAATATGCAGGAATGACCACTAAAGAAGCGCGCGAAGAAATCGTGAAGGATATGGAAAAAATGAGACTTATCGATCATATCGAAGAAAACTACATGCACAATATTTCGGTTTGTTATCGTTGTGGAACACAAGTTGAACCGATTCCTTCAACTCAATGGTTTATCGATGTAAACAAAAAAATTCCACGCTATAAAAAAACAATCAAAGAGTTGAGCGTGGAGGCAGTGCGAAAAGGAGTTTTTGGCAGAAAAAAAATTCAAATAATTCCTGAAAGATTTGAGAAAAATTATTTTCGTTGGATGGATAATTTGCGGGATTGGTGTATTAGTCGGCAAATTTGGTTTGGGCATAAATTGCCAGTATGGAGCAAGGGTAAAGAAATTTATGTTGGAGTGAATCCGCCGGAAGGCAAAGGCTGGAAACAAAGTGAGGACACGCTGGACACTTGGTTTTCTTCGGGGCTTTGGACTTTTTCTACAATGGCAAAAAAACCGGAGGATATTTCTATTTCCGGTAAAAAAATAAAAGTTAATACAAAAGATTTCAAAAATTTTCATCCAACAGCGATACTTGAAACGATGTACGATATTCTTTTTTTCTGGGTAGCGCGAATGATTATTATGACTACCTATGGTGTTGGCGATATTCCTTTTCAAGAAGTGTATATGCATGGTTGTGTAAGGGATAGATTTGGCGACAAAATGTCAAAATCAAAACCAGAAACTAATATTGATCCGTTAGATGTTTGCTCTCAGTTTGGCACAGATGCAGTGAGACTTTCTCTTCTGATTGGCACAACTCCGGGAAGTGATTTGAAGGTTTATAATGAAAGAATTGAAAATTTGAGAAATTTTGTCACAAAAATTTGGAATATATATCGCTACAGTGCAACGATGAGTAAAAAATTTGAATTATTAGAAAAAATTTCAAAGAAAGATATTAAAACTCTTTCAGATAGTTGGATAGTTAGTCGAATCAATGAAGTTATCAATGAAGTTGAAAAAAATATTTCCGAATATAAATTTTCAATGGCAGGAGAAAAATTGCAAAAATTTACTTGGGACGAATTGGCCGACTGGTATCTTGAGATTCACAAGTTAGAAAAAAACGACAAAGTTTTGGGATATGTTTTGGAAAAAATATTGAAACTTTGGCATCCGTTTATGCCGTTTGTAACGGAGAAAATTTGGCAGGATAGTTTTTCAGGGAAAAAGATAATGATGATTGAAAAATGGCCAGCATCGGATAAAAAACTAATTAACAAAAAAACAGAAAAAGAATTTCGAAATCTGCAAGAAATAATTGGTAAAATTCGAAATATTCGCTCGAGTTATCGCATTGCGCCAAGTGAAATAATCAACACATTTTCGCAAAAGTTAAAAAATCAAGAAATAACTGAGAAATTGGGACGAGTTAAATTTGGTGAAAAAATAAAACAGGGGATTGAGATTTCAGAAAAAAATATTAGAATAGTTTTAGATATCGCGGAATTGATTGATATTGAAAAAGAAAAGAAAAATTTTGCCAAAGAAATTGCCAATCTGGAAAATTTAATTGCTAAAAATGAAGCACTTCTCAAAAATAAGAATTTTATTGCTAGTGCGCCAAAGGAAATTGTGGAAATTAATAAAACCAAACTTAAGGAATATAAGGAAAAGGTGGTTTTACAAAAAGAATTACTTGATAATTTAGCGAAAGTGTGTTAATATTGAGTCGTATCTAGTTAAAAAATATTGGCTTAAATTAGCTATTTATCAAAGCAAATTGAGTAGTAGCTCCGCCCATAAGGCGGAGAGGAAAGTCCGGACATTTATCTTCCGACTTGTCGGGGGAGGGGGTAATGGGTAATTCCCATACGGAGTGATCCGCGAGGTGCGAGCAGAGACGCTTTTATTAGCAATAATAAAGGCATCCTGAGTAATCAGGATGAGTCTCAAAAGTAATTTTGAGAGTGAAACGGCTAAATCCTTACCTAAATGCAAGGCCGTGTCCTGTTTTTTTAGCTAAAAACGGGAAGTGCCGCTTGATCCCAATAGTAATATTGGGGCTAGATAAATTACTACTCGGAGCCTGCTTAAAGAATCCATTTTCTGCTGCAACTTTCAAATTTAAGCTGCAAAACGTTCACGTCTCGTCAGGTTATTATAATAGCCTTTCTCGACTTTCACGTTTTTCGCTTTAAATTTGGATGTTTCGCAACGAAAGAGATTCTTCAAGCAGACTCTGAACAAAATCCGGCTTATAGATTTGCTTTGATCAATGCTTGTATGAGAAAGTGTTTTTTTTAATTATTTTTATTAAAAAATAAGCTATGAAAAGATCGGAATTGTTTTTTAGTGCTATCCAGGTGCCGATTGATTTTTTGATGATTGTTTTAGGAGCGTTAACAGCTTTTGTTGTGAGAGAAAGACCAGATGTTATTAAATATTTTCAATTATCCTCTCTAGAGTTTCATCATGTTTATTTTAATGATTATATTAAAATCGCTCTAATTGCGGCGCCTGTTTTTGTTTTTATATTTGCCATTGAAGGCTTATATGATATTCGTGTAACTCGAAAATTTTGGAGAGAGGCAATGCGAGTTTTAATGGCAACATCCATTGGTTTGATGGTGGTTATCGTCGCGGTCTTTCTTAAGCGCGAATGGTTTTCTTCTCGATTTATAATTCTAGCTGCATGGATGCTGGTGGTTTTTTATGTAGTATTTGCACGTTATGTGTTGCAGTTAGTTCAAAAGTGGCTATTACGTAATCGTGGAATTGGAGTACATCGCGTTTTGCTTATCGGAAGGAATTCTAAACTAGATATGATTTCAAGAATAATTAAAGAGAATAAAAATTTTGGTTATAAAGTAATCGATCAAATTGATACTGCACATCTAAAGGTAATAAAAAAAATTAAGGAACAACGCGGAATCGACGAAATAATTTTATGCGAGTCTTCTATAACTGATGATGAGCAAGAAAAATTAATCGACTATTGTGCAATCCATAATGTTGTTTATAAATACATTCCCACTGGACTTCAAACGTCAAAATTTGAAATTAAAATACTCAACGGAGAACCATTAATTGAGATTAAAAACACTCCCTTGGATGGTTGGGGAAGAATTGCCAAAAGATCTTTTGATTTATTTTTTTCAATCATTGGAATTATTATTGCTTCACCGATATTAATTTTAACGGCAATTGCTGTTAAATTAGATAGCAAGGGCCCAATAATTTATAAGAATGAGCGTGTCGGAGATGATGGAAAAAAATTCAATGTTTATAAATTTAGATATATGAAAATTGATTTTTGCACAAATATAAATACAGCTGAAGGAAAAAAGGCCCTAGAATATGAGAAGAAATTGATTGAAAAGCATAGTGTTCGAAACGGTCCTTTGTATAAGATAAAAAATGATCCAAGAAAGACGCGTGTGGGTAAATTTATTGAAAGATATTCCATTGATGAGTTGCCACAGCTTTTTAATGTACTTTTTGGCTCAATGAGTCTGGTTGGCCCGCGTCCTCATCAGGAAAGAGAGATTGCTAAGTATATGGATTATCATCGCAGACTTCTAACAATTAAGCCCGGAGTATCTGGTATGGCTCAAGTTTCAGGTAGGTCTGATTTGGATTTTGAAGATGAATATAAACTCGATCTGTATTATATTGAAAATTGGTCATTAGTTTTGGATATTATTATTTGTCTAAAAACTATTGGTGTATTACTCAAGAGGAGAAAAAACCTGTAAGCAATTTAAATCTTTTGCGATTATGAGGATTGCTCTCGTGCATGATTATTTAGTTCAATATGGTGGAGCAGAAAGAGTGCTTGAGTGCTTTACAGAGCTTTTTCCTAATGCTCCAATTTACACTCTTGTATATGATGAGAAATTGATGCATGGTATTTTTTGTGATAAAGATATCCGCACATCTTTTTTGCAAAAAATGCCTTTTGTTAAAAATCGTCATCGAATTTTTCCTCAATTAATGCCAGCGGCAATTGAGCAGTTTGATTTTTCTGCTTATGATATTGTGCTTTCTGACTCATCGAGTTATGCCAAGGGTATTATTACTGGTCCGGAAACATTGCATATTTGCTATATGCACACTCCAATGCGCTATGCCTGGGATGATTGTCAGAAGTATACTAATGATTTTTATTTTCCATATCTTGTGAAAAAAATGGTACCATTCTTAATGAATCGTATTCGGATCTGGGATAAAATTAGCGCAGAGAGGGTGGATAAGATAATAGCTAATTCTAATTTTGTTGCCAGAAGAATAAAAAAATATTATCGAAAAGATAGCTTAGTGATTCATCCTCCGGTTAATATTGATAATTTTCATATCAAAAAGGAAAGTGGCAATTATTTTTTAATGGTTGGTCGTGTGATTGCTTATAAGCGTTTCGATATTGCTATTCATGCTTTTAATGAAATTGGCTTACCGCTCAAAATTATTGGTCGTGGACCGGAAATAAAAAGATTAAAGAAAATAGCCAAATCAAATATAGAATTTCTTGGTCGTGTTCCAGAGAAAGAATTGGCTGAATATTATGCAAATTGTCAAGCTTTTATTTTTCCACAAGAAGAAGATTTTGGAATTGTAGCAATTGAGGCAATGGCTAGTGGTAAACCACTGATCGCTTATCGTGGTGGTGATATTCCGGAGCATATGGAAGAAGGAAAGGCTGGTATTTTTTTTGAAAATCAAACGGCTGAGGATATCATTGAAGCTGTAAAAAAATTCAATAATAGTACTTATGACCCAACTTATATTCGTAAAAGTGTCTTGAAGTTTGATAAGACTATTTTTAAAGAAAAAATTAAAAATTATATCGAAAATGAGCTAAAAAAACACCTAGAAAAGCGAGTAACTTAGTGCTTGTTTATTTATATTCGGTTATGTATAATTATCTATATGGAGCTTAAAGAATATTTTAAAATTATTCAACAACAAAAAGGTCTATTTCTAGCAATAGTTGTTCTTTTGCCTTTGGCAGTTTTTGCTTATTTTACATTTCTTCCAATTTCTTTTGATGCGTCACTAACTCTGAATATTACACGTTCAGGTAGTCAAATTTCTGATAGTTATAAATATGATGATTATTATCGATTACAAGCTGATGAAAAATTTGTTGAAACAATTGTTGAATGGATAAAGAGTCCTAGAACAGAAGAAGATATATATATTGATTCAAAAATCGATACATCTAATTATAGTTTGAAAAAATTAGCTGGAAGCATAAAAGCAGAAAAGAGATCTTCTCAGATCGTGGCTATAAATTTTTCCGCTCCCGATCAGGAAACGGCGCGAAGAATAGCAATATCTATTTCAAAAATAATTTCTCAAAATATTCAAAATTTAAATAAAGATCAAAAGGAAATCAATTGGTTTGAAATAGTCTCTGGTGAACCTGTTATAAGACAAAACAAAATTAGTTCTTTTATGGTGTTGGTTGTGTTTTTCGGAACTATTTTTTTAGCTTTTTTCTCTGTGTTATTTCGACATTATCTAAAATAAGTGTGAGACACGTATGGCAAAAATCTGCATAGATGTTCGTTGCTTAATGGAAGGAAGAAAGACTGGAGTGGAAGAATACACGCTGGGGTTGCTTTTAAATCTTCTGGAAGCCGATAGAGATAATGATTACGTTTTATTTTTTAGTTCATGGAAAAAACCTGCCTTTGATTTTTCTATCTTTGAAAAATATTCCAATGTGACTGTGAAAAAAATTAAAATTCCCAATAAATTGTTTAATTTCTTTTTCTGGTATTTTAGTTGGCCAAAAATTGACAAATTAGTTGGAGGGGTTGATGTTATATTTTTTCCTAATATTATTTTCGGTGCCGTTAGTAAAGAAGTTAAAATGATCACGACAATTCACGATCTTTCTTTTGAGAGATATCCTGAATATTTTTCATGGAAGCGTCGTTTCTGGCATATTTTTATTAATTCAAAAAAAATTTGCCAAAGAGCTGATCAAATAATTGCTGTTTCAAATTCTTCTCAAAATGATATAATCAGTTTATATGGAGTAGAAAAAGAGAAAGTTAAAATGATTCATAGCGCTGTATCGGAAAAATTCAAAATAATCGATCGAAATGATGAAAAACTAATAAAAATTAAGAATAAATACTCCTTACCCTTCAAGTTTATTTTATACTTAGGCACAGTTGAGCCAAGAAAAAATATTACTGGAATTATTCGTGCCTATTCTAATCTTCAAAGTTTTGCACGAGAAACTAAGAATTTTGAGTTAGCTAAGTATAAACTAGTGATTGCGGGCTCGAATGGTTGGCTAAATGAAGATATTTTTAAAGAGATAAAAAAGTCTAAATTTAAAAAAGATATTATTTTACCAGGTTTTATACAGGATGCGGATAAGGTTTATGTTTACAATCTTGCTTCACTTTTTGTGTACCCGTCATTTTTTGAGGGTTTTGGTTTTCCACCGCTAGAGGCTATGAAATGCGGCGTTCCAGTTATTGCCTCTAATAATTCTTCATTGCCAGAAATTTGTGGGGTAAATTCAATTTTAATTAATCCTGATAAGCCAGGAGAAATTAGTCAAGCAATGCAACAAATTTTATTAGATAGGGTTTTACGGGAAAAACTAATCAAAGTTGGTCTCGAAAAAGCCAAGGAATTTAATTGGAAAAAAACCACTCAAAAAACAATTAAACTATTTAATTAAGAGATATGAAAATTGGAATCGATGCGCGTTTTTATGGACCAATAGGAAAAGGCTTGGGACGCTATACGCAAAAGCTGATTGAGCATTTAGAGAAAATTTCCGCCCAAGGCGGGTCCGCCTTGGGCGGGGATGCCCAGTATTTTGTTTTTCTTAAAAAAGAAAATTTTGATGAATATATTCCACAAAATAAAAATTTTAAAAAAGTCTTAGCTGATTATCCTTGGTATTCTTTTTCTGAGCAAATTTTTTTTCCGAGACTTTTGCGTAGGTATGATTTAGATTTAATGCATTTTCCTCATTTCAATGTCCCAATATTTTATAGAAAAAGATTCGTAGTTACAGTTCATGATTTAATACTTATTCATTTTCCGACAATTAAAAATAGCACACTGAATCCAGTTTTTTATAAAATTAAATTTTTAGCTTACCGCCTGGCAATTAATTTTGCGCTCAAATATTCAGAAAAGATTATAACAGTGTCGAATTTTACTAAAAATGATATATTAAACAATTATAAAAAAATATCATCAAAAAAGATTCGAGTGACTCACGAGGCTTGTGATGACTATTGTATGCTTAGTCCAAACAAGGATGAGGAAATTATTGAAAAATATGGTATAATAAAGCCATACATTATTTATATCGGAAATGCTTATCCGCATAAAAATCTGGAGCGATTAGTGAATGCTTTTTATGAGCTCAGAAAAACACAAAAAGGCTTATCGCTTGTGCTTGTTGGAAAAAAAGATTATTTTTATTTGCGGTTAGAAAATTTTGTTAAAAAGAAAAAAATTGAAAATGTCGTTTTCTCTGATTATGTGCCTGATTATCACTTAGATATCTTGCAGCATAATGCCGCTGCCTATGTTTTTCCTTCTCTTTATGAAGGTTTTGGTCTTCCGCCTCTTGAGGCGATGGCAAAGGGTGTTCCTGTTGTTTCCTCTGATCATCCTTGTATGAAAGAAATTTTAGGGGAGAGTGCATATTTCTTTGATGGAAAAAGTGAGAAGGCGATAAGAACGGCAATCGAAGAAGTTTTAACCAATGAGGAATTAAGAACTCGTTTAATAAGAGAGGGTTATCAACAAATCCGAAAATATAATTGGAAAAAAATGGCACAAGAAACGTTGGAAATTTATAAAAATATTTTAAAAAATAATAATGTCAAATAAGATTAAAAATAAAATATTGCCTCAGATGTTTGACGTTAGGCCAGTTGATGCTAATGGAGATTTGGATTTTGAAAAAATAAATAAAATTGTCCGGATATCAAAAATTAATACTCTTCGTAGCCCTAGCCATCTAATTGAAAAAAATATTGATACTGAAAATAATATATCATTAAATTCGTTAGATGATGAGAAAAAAAGATTTCAAGAGTTTATTTTAAGGGAAAAAGATGAATATAATGCTGATAGGTTTCGAATAAATCAAATTAAGAAAAAAACTTTTTTTGAACATCAAAAACAAGAAAGGGAAAGAGAACTTCAAAAACAACATCATGAACTGCTAATGGCGCAAATAGAAAAGCAGAAGCGTATAGCGCAAGAAGAGGAGATGCGACAAGAAGAATATGAAAGACAACAAGCGAAAAATCGAGAGCAGTTTATTCAATATTTAGCTGATAAACAAAAAAGAAAGACAGAAAAAATTCGATTGAAGAAAATCAAGCGATTGCAAAAGATTAAACGTAAAGAAGAACGAAAAAAGCGGTTTAATAAAATCAAGCAGGGACTAATAGACATTTTAAGATTTAGTAATGAGAATAAACATAATTATCATCATTTTGAAAAAATAGATCGAAGGAGATACTCACTTTCTTTTTTCATTGCTGTGCCAGCAGTATTTTTATTAATTTTTGGAGCTAGTTTTTTTTATCGTGGCTTGAAAGTGCGTGGACTTGCTATTGAAAATGGAAAGATTGCTTACGCTAATTTAACCAAAGCTAAAGATGAAATTAAAAATAGCAACTTCAATAGGGCAGCGGTTAATTTTGATGATGCCTATGAACGTTTTGATGAGATCAAGAAAAACATTGATGGATTAGGAAAAATTCTAGTTGAAACTTCTCGTTTTGTGCCCTTCCTTTCTAAGCTTTCATCGGGATCTCATTTAGCTGAAGCTGGAAAGGATATTTCCAGGATTGGAGAGTTGGCAACAGAAATTTTGCAAACTTTAAACGAAATAAAAAATCCAAACAAAAATGGAGAGTCTATTTCATATTTAAAAATTTTTCAAGATTCCAATAAAAATATAGTGGAAATTTCTGCCAAAATGGATGATTTGGAAGATAATCTGGCAAAGATAAATATGGATGATATCCCAGAAAATCAACGTTCTCAATTTATTGCTTTGAAACAAAAATTACCTGAAATTAATAAATTCATGGATAGTTTTGCTGAAGAGGAAAAAATCTTGGTTGATGTGTTGGGAGGAAATGGTCCAAGGAAATATTTATTTTTGTTTCAAAATAATCAGGAGATGCGCGCCACGGGAGGTTTTATTGGAACATATGCTGTTTTAGATATTTCTAATGGCAATATTAAGAATTTTTTTGTTGATGGCATCTTTAATCCTGATGGTCAGCTGCGAGAAAAAATAATTCCACCCATACCAATCCAAAAAATTAGTGCCAATTGGAGTTTGCATGATAGTAATTGGTTTCCGGATTTTCCTAAATCAGCTGAAAAAGCCTCTTGGTTTTATGAAAAAACCGGTGGTCCGACAGTTGACGGGGTTATTACGATGACACCCACAGTGATGCAGCGCCTTTTGGAGATAACTGGACCAATAGAAATGCCAGAATACTCAATGACAATTGATAAGGATAATTTTTTGGAAAATATTCAAACTGAAGTTGAGATTGGTTATGATAAAGACTTAAACCAACCCAAAAAAGTATTGGCTGATTTAACACCTAAAATACTTGATCGTATTTTTAATACTAAAAATATTTCCGATTTTACAAAAACAATCGATATACTTTTGAGTAGTCTCAATGAAAAACATATTTTAATTTATTCTAAAAACTATGACATTGAGAAGATACTTTCTAAAAATGGTTGGTCGGGAGAAATCCTGGATACCAGAAAAGATTATTTATCAGTAATCAATACTAATATTAATGGTTATAAAACAGATGGCGTGGTAGCTGAAAATATTTCACATAAAGCAGAGATTCAATCTGATGGATCAATTATTAATACCGTGACCATAACAAGGCAGCATAACGGAGGCAATACTCCTTATGAATGGTGGAATAAGGTAAATTCTGATTATATGCGCGTGTATGTTCCTAAAGGTTCTAAGTTAATTCATGTTTCCGGTCAAACAAAAGAATTTAATTCTCCACCACTTGATTATAAAGCACTTGGATTCAAACAAGACGTTCAATTAATAATAGAAGAGGAATCTGTGGTTATCGATGAAGAAAGTGGAACGCGAATTTATGAGGATTCTGGAAAAACAGTTTTTGCTAATTGGGTTTATGTTAGTCCACAAGAATCAGTTAAGATTACATATTCATACATCTTACCATTTAAATTAGATATGAGTTTAACAATTAATCCTGCTGATGCCTACTCGATACTTTTTCAAAAACAATCAGGAAGTATTGGTAGTGATTTTTCTTCAACCATTATATACCCTGATTTTTATAAAGAAATTTGGAGGTATCCTGAACAAAATATTTCCATGCTTTCTGATCAGATTGATGGAAAAACTGGTTTCAAATTTGAAGATAAGTTGAAAACCGATAAGTTTATTGGTGTAGCATTTGGAAAAGAATAATAATATTGTGATAAAAGAATTTTTAAACAATAAAATACTGATTAATTCTAAGCCGTCAAATTCGGTTATTTCCGCTGCCTTTGTGATCACGATTGCTGGATTGGCAAGTCGTGTCCTGGGGCTTTTGCGAGATAGATTTCTTGCTTCAAGTTTTGGAGCGGGGGACACACTCGATGTTTATTATGCGGCATTTCGCATTCCGGATTTAATTTATAATGTTTTGATTTTAGGAGCACTAAGTGCTGCTTTTATTCCAGTCTTTACTGGGTTAATGGGAAAAGATAAAGAGGACAAGGCATGGGATGTGGCAAATGGTGTTATGAATCTAGCTATTTTTACGGTTATTATTTTTTCGTTACTTTTTTGTTTTTTTGCCCCATATTTAATGAAAATAATTACTCCGGGTTTTTCACCTGAAAAAATAGATCGCGTTGTTGTTTTTACAAGAATAATGTTTTTAAGTCCGATTTTTCTTGGTATAAGTGGCATTTTTGGTGGAATATTGACTTCACTTAAACGTTTTTTGATTTATTCCATCGCACCGATTATGTATAATCTGGGAATTATTATCGGTGTTTTGGTGTTTGTGCCACTTTTTGGTTCAATCGGATTAGCATGGGGGGTTGTCTTGGGGGCTTTTTTGCATATGCTTGTTCAATATCCCACAGTTAGATTTTCAGGTTTCAAGTATAAGCTTTCTTTTTGGAGATATTTTTCAGATAAGGAAATTCGTCATATTTTTAAATTAATGATTCCTAGGACAATGGGAATTGCCGTTGTTCAGGCTAATCTTTTTGTGATTACTATTTTCGCTTCCACTTTAATCTCTGGTAGTTTAGCAATTTTTAATTTTGCTCAAAATCTGCAAAGTCTTCCTCTGGGAATTTTTGGTGTTTCTTTTGCAATTGCAGCCTTTCCGACGCTATCGGCTTTTTCAGCTAAAAAAGACGAAAAAAACTTTGCTATTATTTTTGCTGAAACATTTTGTCAGATAATGTTTTTTGTTATTCCATTAAGTATTTTTATATTATTATTAAGAGCGCAAATTGTTCGTGTAACACTTGGTGCTGGAAAGTTTGACTGGAACGATACAATTACAACTT
Source organism: Candidatus Moraniibacteriota bacterium (assembly GCA_049303795.1). Classification (GTDB taxonomy): domain Bacteria; phylum Patescibacteriota; class Minisyncoccia; order Moranbacterales; family UBA2206; genus UBA9630. The sequence continues at coordinate 3,823 of JBAQNM010000005.1, read as the reverse complement.
ATGAATGTTTGAAGTATTTCACAATCAGTCTTTTTGCTCAGAGTGCCATACCGCTTCTTACTAGGTCTTTCTATTCTATGCATAACACAAAAACACCTTTTTATATTGCTCTCGCGAGCGAAGCGGTTAATATTTTGATGGTACTGATGCTTATTGGAAAATATGGAGTTATGGGATTAGCAATGGCTTTTTCTCTTGCTAGCCTTTTCCAGATGTTTTTACTGTTTACTTTTTTGCGTCTTAAATTTGAAGATTTGAATGACAAGAAGATCATAAAATCAATTAGTCAAATAACTATAGCAGCAATTTTTTCTGGTATCGGAGTCCAGTTTTTTAAGCATGTAGTGGCTAGTATGGTTGATATGCATACTTTCTTAGGAGTTTTTGCTCAGCTTTTCATTTCTATTACGGTTGGGTTTATGATTTTCTTAGTAATCTGTCATCTTGTCGGATTGGAAGAATATTTGCGATTCAAGCAATCGCTAACAAAAAAGATATTCAAAGATAAAAATATTATTACCGAAAATACTGAAGAGGTGAGTGGAATATAGGAACTTTTTTTATTCAAAAGGCATATATTATAGCCGTGTTTTTTTAGAATTTTATGATCTTCAATAATTGTTCATGCAGGGTTGGAGATGATGCAAGAAAAGTGAAATTGTCTTGTGGTCGAGAAAGGGCATTTGAATAATCAATAGTATTTCCGAAAAAATCTGTATATATTCCGCCCGCCTCCTCAATAATTATCTGTTGCGCCACATTATCCCAGATCTTGCTGGTACGATTTAGATGTGCGCCGTATTTCCCGCTTGCTACCATAGCTAAGTCATAACAACATCCTCCATCTCTCAGGTTGCGAATATTTAAAATTATTTCCGCAAGAAGAGAACATTCTTTTCTGGTAAATTCAGATTTTTCCGTATGCCCGTCAATATTGTAAGCAACTAGTGCTTTTTTCAGATCGTCTTCCTTGGTTATGCAGATTTTTTCGGAATTGCAATATGCGCCCTGTCCTTTCTCGGCTACATAAATTTCGGAAAAATTTGGCAAAGCTATTCCGCCAGCAATTGGAATGCCATCTCTTAGTAATCCGAGCATTATTCCATACAATGACACTCCATTGGCAAAGTTACTAGTACCGTCAATTGGATCAATGACCCATGTAAAAACTGACTTTTTATCAACAACGCCGGCTTCCTCATCAATAATATTATGCTCTGGAAATTTAGCTTGGATTTTTCCAATCAACAATTTACCGATTTCTAAGTCAGTTTCCGTAAGCACTTGATTATTGTCATCTTCCTTGGTGGTGCCAACAACTTTGCCAAAACTTTTTCTTGCAACGTCGGAAGCTTCTTTCAAAGATTGAGCGATAAAATACTTGTATTTCATAATTTTAAAAATGAATTAAGCGATTTATTTCATATAACGTTTAAGAATATCCGAGAGCGTGATTTGGGTCGAGAAAATTTTTCACTTCTTCTTAATCATAATAATGAAAGATCTTGTAGTTAAATATACATTGTTATCACAGGCTTTTTAAATATGCATCGATGGCATCATCAATAATGCTTATATTTTTTATTTTTTTATTTTTAGGATGTTTAATGTACTCTTTTATCCAAAACAATGACTCATGGATAGTCTCTGCTACTAAATCAGATGTGGATAGCAAAAATGGACTTATCCAGTCCGATATTTGGGTGTTATCAAATGTAATATTTGAACGGCGATGATGTGTGTTTTTTGGCAGAATTATAATCACTGGTTTTGAAAAATATTTCGCGACCATAATTTCTTGTGCTGTGCCAACACCAATGCCTCTGCCAATTTTTTTCTCAGCATTGACTATGATAATGTCTGATGTTTTAATCATGCTAAGATCATTACCAAAAAGTAAAAACGGTTTTGTTTCATCTTTCCATGCGTCGCCGTCTACAAATTCGACATTTTCAAGTTGCGATAAAACTTTTTTATAGTTCGTTTTCCAATCGATCCACTCCTTTCTTGCATCGTCGCCCTTTGGAATAGATCCCAGTAAAGCTATTTTAAATTTCATAATTGTGATTTGGAGTTAAAAAATAAAAAATATTTCTTAGTAGTTGAAAGGAATATTTCAGCTAATGTTTGCGTGTATGAGAAGTTTCGCTGACTTCCTTATTATTTTATAATAGAGGAGGCGAAATTTGGGTGAAAGAAAAAGTGCAATCTTTGAAGATTATAACGCACTTTTTCTTGAACCTCATACACGCTGTTATGTGATGTTGGTTATAATTTTTTTGATGCTTCTTTTCGTTTTTTATCGTAAAATTTTTCCTGTTTCTTGCGAAATTCAAGATTTGTTTGATCTAATTCTTGAATCAGTAAATCAATAATGTCATTAAAGAATTTTCCACCATTTTCATTCTTACCTAGTTTTCGATCCACCAGACTTCTAGCAATATTTCTATTTGATCGCTGTCCAAATTCAAGTAAATTAGTCATTACTAAATTAATTCTGGAGAGCATTTTTTGTCTTTGTTCAGGGGATAAAGATTCTTCTTCATTTATCATTCCAATGCATTGCTCATAGGTGTCATAAAAGGAAGAGAGGACCACTTCCGCAGCCATTTTAATATCATCCTCACTAAACATTGTTTCAGCATCAGCCATTTGTTGTTGCCAGTCAGACAAAAAATGCTCTCGATTCCAAGAACGAGCTGGTATTTCATCAGAAATAGTGGAAAATTCTTTTCCTTCAAAATAAGGCATAGTGTTTAAGTTAGTAAAAAATTATAGCCAATTTCACATATCGTCAGGCATATCCGAAGTTTTTCTGTAACGTAGTGGAGGAAAAATTTTGCTTTCCTTTATTATAAAGTGCAAAATTTTTGAACCGGATATTCCTTATTATGTGTAGTTCGTCCCTTGATTCGTCGTCCTATTTTCCACCATCAACTAGAATCTCTTGCCCAGTAATCATTTCAGATTTATCAGAAGACAAAAATAAAATCGTATTAGCAATCTGCCTTGGTGTAATTAGCTGTTTGTGAAGGCTTCTAGATTTTACTTCTTCGAGCTCTTGTTTGGGAGCCCTTTTCCAGTAGCCAGCATCTGTTGCACCAGGAGAAACAGCATTAGCTCTTCCAAATGGAGATAATAACTTGCTATATGCTTGTGTGATATTTAAAATTGCAGCTTTTGAAGCAGCATAAGTTATTGTATCAAAAGCTCCCATTCTAGCATATCTTGATGATAAATTGACGATTATACCAGATCTTTGTTTTATGAACTCTTTTGCAACATATTTTGATACATTAAGCGTAGAAATGACGTTTGAATTTAATGATTCTCGCCAAACATTAGAATCACCATTCCACTCGTCCCCGTCTAAATATTTACCTACATTGTTAACAAGTATATCTATTTTGGAATAGGTGCTTATTATTCGAGCAATCATTTCTTTAACGTCTTTCTCGTTAGTGGCATCACATTTGATAGCTATTCCATCAGAAACTTTTTTAACATCTTTAAGTACTTCTTCAGCTAGTTTATCTGATGATAAATAATTGACTACAACAATAGCTCCTTCTTTTGCAAAAAGCCTTGCTGTTTCGGCTCCTATGCCTTGACTTGCACCTGTAATTAGGACGATTTTATTTTTGAATTCCATATTTAGTATAGTTTAGAGTATTAGAATCAAGGGACGAATTTCACATAATGTGCAGCTATGCGAAGTTCCACCCTTTGGCTTAGAAAGGTAAAACTTTTTATTAGCTACTTCATATATTTAAATAACTTATCTGTATATTATCACAAAACAGAAAAGGGTGGAATTTGGGCG
>JBAQNM010000004.1:0-187457 GCA_049303795.1 Candidatus Moraniibacteriota bacterium | reverse complement strand
GCGCTAAATGACCTGAAGGATTCTCATTACACGCTTCGAATTGCATTGAACGATGCTATTTCTAAGCTAGATCAATAAAATGCAACTTAGCGAAAAAACAAAAAACAAAATATATCTTACTTTTTCTATTATTTTTGTAATAATAAGCATTTGTATTATTGCTTGGATAGATCGGCAAGAAGTGGACAAAAAAATTTCCGAACAGGCAAAATTGATATGCGGTCAGAAAGATGCTGAGCAAAAGAATAACAGCGGTGTGCAAGAAATATCAAATAATAAAATAAATGATCCCAATGCGCAAATTAATACCAAAAATGAGGCGGAGGCTTCTCTTAGGAATGTTGATAATTTGATAAATTCAGTCGGAGTGGACAATTCCGCTACGCAATAATTTTTTATTCAGCCAAATGAAAGTTATGAAAAAAATAACAGCTTTTGTGAAAAAGAGAAAGATTCTCTCGATAATAATAGTTATCATCCTGATTGTTGCAGCCTGGTTTATATTTTTCAACAAGAAAGTCGTCAAAATCGAAACATATACTGTCGGGAGGGGAAATATCACCGAAGCCATTATGGAAACAGGTAATGTTCAAGCGGCTCAAGTAGATGTTTATTCCACTTCAAATGGAGTGGTTGAGGAGCTTTATGTAAAGAACGGAGATTCAGTTCAAGCCGGACAAAAACTGTTTAAGGTAAAATCAACCAGTACCGACCAGGAAGAAGCGACGGCTTATGCGAGCTATTTGACCGCGCTTAATAATTTGAAAAAATCCCAGCAGGACAAGGAAAGTGCTTATGCTCAAGTGCTTAGCGATAAAAAATCTTTGACGGACGCCAAAGTTGATCGTGAATATCAAAAAGATCACGATGAAAATCCGCAAACTAATGATGATTATACTTCCAAAGAAAAAACGGCCTTGAAACAAGCTGTAACTGCCAGAGAAAGCTCGCTTGACGCTTCACAAAGAAAATATGACGATGCCCAGACCGCAATTGATGCTAGTCAAGCCAATGTAAAGGCAGCTAAACTTTCCTATGATGCCACGCAGAATGCCATTATTAAAGCGCAGGTTACCGGGACAGTCAGTAACTTATCTGTGAGAGTCGGTGATGTTGTTTATTTTTCCGATATTACCGTGACATCCTCCACGATCGCTTCTCCCGTTCTGGTCATTGGCGATCTTTCTGGATATTCGGTGAAAATCGGTATTAATGAAATGGAAAGATCTAAAATCGCCCTGGGACAAAAAGCTACGATTAAATTTGATGCCATTTCAGGCAAAGAATATACCGGAACAGTTGAAAAAATAGATGATTTTGGGGTGGAAGAATCCGGAGTAATTACGTATAACGCCTATCTTTCCGTTACCGATCAAGACGAAAGAATGCTACCTAAAATGACGGCTAATGTTACTGTGGAAACAAACTCCCGGGAAAATGTAATAGTCGTTCCAAGCAAGGCTTTAAAACCGTATCAAAACGCGAAAGGAGTGCAGGTGCTCAAAACTGATTCAAAGGGAAAACAAATTTACGAATATGTCTCAGTTAAGACTGGTCTCAAGAGCGGGTCGCAAGTGGAGATTGTCAGTGGATTGGAAGAAGGGATGATAATTTCACTTTCGGATGCTACCAAGACACCCGCTGCTAAATAGTTTACAAATTTAAAAACTGTCTTTTAACGTATGGCACGATCAAAATTGATTATTTCTCTTCGAAATATTAAAAAAAACTATCTTATGGGCGATAACACCTCATATCAAGCTTTGAAAGGAATCTCTTTTAATGTTCATGAGGGAGATTTTATTTCTATCATGGGACCTTCAGGGTCAGGAAAATCAACGCTTATGAATATTATTGGAACATTGGACACGGCGACAGAGGGAAAATATATTTTTAACGACTCGAATATTACCAACTACAGCGAAGGCGAGCTGGCCAAGGTGAGAAATGAAAAAATCGGATTCGTATTTCAGTCATTCAACCTCATCCCCAGAGTGAGCGTTTATCATAATGTGGAAAGGCCGATGATTTATAGTAGAAAAATCACTCGCTCCCAAAGAAGAGAGCGGGTTCTTTCCGCTTTAAAAACAGTCCATCTGGAGGATAAAATAGATAACTTGTCCAATCAGCTTTCAGGCGGTCAAATTCAGCGAGTGGCCGTTGCCCGGGCCCTGGTAATGGATCCAGAAATTATTTTGGCTGACGAGCCGACTGGAAATCTGGATAGTGTCACCTCTCATGATATAATGCGTTTTTTTCAGACGCTTAATGAGGAAGGGAAAACTATAGTTTTGATTACTCATGAGCCGGACATTGCCGCCTTCGGAAAAAGAACTATTGCTCTTAAAGATGGGCTTATCGTTGAAGATAAAACTAATGAATTTAATTAAATCATAGCCTATGAGTTTTTTTGATGCATTCAATATTTCATTTTCATCATTGAGGCATAATCGGCTGAGGACGATTTTAGCGATGCTGGGAATCGTGATTGGAATCGCTTCGGTTATTCTTATTATTTCTATCGCCAAGGGAGCTACTTCCTCAATTACCTCGGAAGTTTCTTCGATGGGATCCAATCTTTTGTCTATATCGCCCGGAAACCAGTCCAGAGGGCCGGTGCAAGGCGGAGGGAATGTCCAAACGTTGACTTATGCCGATGCTCAATTCTTTAAGGACAATAATGATTTCTCCAATATTAACGCTGTTTCAGCCTCAGTCCAAAGCAGCGCGCAGGTAATTGGAAACGGGGAAAATGTGAATACTACTATTCAGGGAGTTTCGGCTAATTATTTTGAAACCCAGTCTATAACTGTTGATTTAGGGGAATTGTTCAGCGAAGAAGACGAAAGCTTCTATTCCAAAGTAGTGGTTATCGGTCCGGAAATTGCCAGCGAACTTTTTGGCGAAGGAGCCGATCCGACTGGGCAGGTTATTCAGATAAAGTCTCAGCTATTTAGGGTAGTTGGAATTACCAAAGCCAAGGGAAGCAGCGGAATGTCAAACCCGGATAAAGCCGTTTATGTTCCAGTAACTACGGCTATGAAAATACTTCTCGGACAAAACTATGTCCAATCGATTCAATTATCCTTGTCTGATATCACGATTATTAATCAAACCACGGATGAGATTAAACAAGTGCTAATGGAAAGGCATGGAATAACCGATGAAGCTAATATTGATTTTAATATCACCAGTTCCAAAGAAATGCAGGAAACTCTAAGCAGCATAACGAGCACGCTGACGGCAATGCTGGCCGGAATCGCTGGCATCTCACTTCTTGTCGGTGGGATTGGAGTGATGAATATTATGCTCGTAAGCGTTACAGAAAGAACAAAAGAGATCGGACTCCTCAAAGCTTTGGGTGCTAGAAAAAATGACATCTTACTCCAATTTTTAATTGAAGCAGTAGTGCTAACTATCACTGGAGGAATTATTGGAATGGCTACCGGAGAAATTTTTTCATATATTGCTTCTATTATTATCAAGATTCCTTTTGTCTTTCAACTTTATCCCATTCTTTTAGCTGTGGGTGTATGTGTTGCAATTGGAGTTTTCTTCGGGCTTTATCCTTCTCAGCGTGCGGCGAAATTAAATCCGATTGATGCGTTGAAATACGAATAATTTTTTAATTATATAATTTTTTTCATTATGTTCCATAAAATTACACTCGCGTCTTTCTTTAGCCTGATGCTTTTCTTTGGTTGGCTAAGCATTCCCTATGGTGCGCATGCAGCAAGCACATGCACTCCATCGATAAAAGTCCAAGAAACGAAAGAAACATCCGTAAAGTTAAAAATAACCTGTTCAAGCTTAGCAAAAACAAAGGTGAAAATAAAGATTCTCGTATCAAATGACGATACTGATTCAGATTCCTATAAAAGCGCGACAGCAACCTTGGGAAAGAAGGGCTCTGTCAATTTGAAAATAAGCGGACTTGATTCTGCCACCAATTACAGCTTCAAGGTAAAGGTAAAAAAAGCGTCCGGCAGACTATACTCGCCTTATTCCAGCAGCGTTAGCACCACGACGAAAGGCTCGGATTATGATCCGGTAATCGACAAGATCAATGGCATAACGGAAGATTCCGCAAAATTGAAAATATCTTGCGATGATCTGGAAAACAAAGTGGTCGATGTCCAGGTTGCCTACAAGAAAAAAACATCCTGGTCGACGAAAACGTTTTCTTTTACGCTTGATGATGATGGTGAAGGTTCTCTCTCTATGGACAACTTGAAATCAGATACTCTTTATAGTTTTAAAATCAGGATAAAAAAGGATGGCAGCAGCAGTTATTCGGTATATTCTCCTATCAAAACAGCTACGACTGACGAAGATTAACTGAAGACCAGCTATTTTTTCAGCAAAAACATTTTTAAATAACCAAGGAATATGAATAAAAATTTCCTATACGCACTTGGAGCAATTATTTTTTTTGCCGCCTCTGCTTTTTTGGGTTATCGTTTGTACCATGAAATTATATCCTCTGAAAAAGAAGTGACAAGTAATTTCTCTCAAAACAACGAAGAAAACGGCGTTCCTTCCGAGCAAAATCCAAATGAGGGAAGAATCATCCAGGAAAGCCGGAATAATTCCAGCGATGATTCGGATTCTGACGTTGTGTCAAATGAAAATGAGGAAAAATTCAATAGCGACAAGGATGAAGAAGAAGCTGCTGATGATGGAGTGATGGTAGAGGTTGAGTCGGATGATGAGTGAAGAATGCTATGAAAATCAATGGATGGCGTTCTTTATTCTGCTAGTATTAATGCGATAACTAAGAGTACGTCTATGAATATATGAAAAAATCGAGCATCTTATTTTTATTTATAATCCGCTAATTATTAATAATAAAAAAAATGAAGAAAAAAATTGTTGGTCTAGCAGCGCTTTCTCTTTGTGTACTGGTTTTAGCTGGCTGTGGAGGAAAAAGTTCTAATAATCAGAAGCAGGGGCCGGGAAGTGCAAACAATATGCCTTCTGACAAAAACCAACCAGGAATTCCAGCTGAGGCCGCAGCTTCTTGTCAGGGCAAAAGTGAGGGGGATGCTTGTGAGGCAATCTCTTCTCAAAATAGTGAAAAACAATCAGGCACTTGTAAAAAAATGGGGAACAGTGGTCAGCTAGCATGCTTGCCATCTAATATGCCAGCAAAAAGGATATAATGATGTTGTAGAAATATACAAAGGTATTATTTAAAATTTAGAATAAAAAAATTCGAATTCCGGCTGAGTCAGAAATCTCCATTGAATTTGAAAAAGACGGTAAAGAGAATGAATTGGAGTTTCAGATAAAGTGGTGAGATTAATTATTTTTTTCACTGGAATCAAAATGGCCACCAATCTTTGACTGATGGCCCTTTTTTCTAGCAATAGATTTCCCCGATTTTTTCCCAGAGATTCTCGTTTAATTTCATTGCCTTTTCCGGGCAGGGGAAGTGGCCAGGCCCATTTGGACCAAGCCGACAGGGCAGGCAATCGGATTGAATTTTTGTTCCAAATTGTTCCGGGTTAGTTTCTGCGAATCCGATTTTTTTATAGAATTCAATTTGATTAGTGAAAAGAAAAACAATCTTGGGACTCGCATGCCTGATTATTTTTTTCATTTTATGAAATAGTATTTTGCCTAAGCCGGCGCCTTGATAATTGGGATGGACGACATGGGAAACTATTTCGATACTTCCATCGCCCCAGTCGATAATTGAAATAACGCCAATCAATTGGCCAAAATAATTCTTGGCGATGATTGTTTTGTTGTTCAAATAAAATGCTGGCCGCCTAACTAGCATTTTACTTTCATGCTTGCTCACCATTTTTTTGATTAGTTTTACTGCTTTTCGCGCCTCTCTTTGAGACGGTTTTTTAAATGTGCAGTAATTTAATGACAGCAGGGTTTGTAGACAATTATTGCAAAGGCATTTTTTCAATTTCATCATGGCGTACTCCTTTTTTTGAAACCGTTCTTTTCTAATTGTTAACGAACTAACCCCGACTAAAACATTTTCAGTCCGGATGTTAGGGCTTAAAATTTTTTGAGCCATAACAACAAAACTGAAGAAGTCTTGTTTATTACGGCGATTAAATTGAATAAATAATGATTTCATAGGGATAAGTTAAAAATTTGAAAACAAAAAAACAGCCCACGAGGCTGTTTGGTAACTAAATATTATGGAAAACTAACAATAACCAAACATTCGCAAGTGGAGCTTGGCTTCGCGGCGAGAGATTGAGTTGATTAAGTTAATATTTTTCATGAGTCTATAATAGCAGAGAAATAAATAATGTCAATTTTTTTGGAAAGTTATTTTATTTGTCAATTATGCAGTAGGTTGTTATTATTAATTTTAGTGTTGTGATTCTACAAAAAAGTTATATTTGCTAGTTTTGTAGTAATAATATTGGAGAGATGGCTGAGTGGTTGAAAGTACCGCACTCGAAATGCGGCATGCTCGAAAGGGCATCGAGGGTTCAAATCCCTCTCTCTCCGCAAATTCTAATTGATTTTGTGAAAATATAATGGTATCAAATATAATAATTATCTCCTCATTTTTTTTAGTGTTTTGTCTTTTTTTGGCCGTATTTGTCATTATGTTTTTTATTTATGTGGATTTTTTTTATACTTTCTATTTAAAAGTTCCCATGCTTGCTACTAATAAAAGCGTTATTAGCAAAATTTCACGTCACATTGATCTAAAAAACAAAAAGAAATTTTATGATTTGGGGTCAGGAAATGGAAGCTTAATTTCATACGTAGCTAAAAAATATCCAGAATTGGAATGTGTGGGGGTTGAATATAATATTGGCGCCTACACGCAAGCTTTAATTAGAAGATATTTTTCAAAAGTAAAAGTTAGCTATCAGAGAAAAGATTTTTTTAAAATTGATATTAGTTCTGCTGATGTGATTTATGTTTATCTTTTCCCCGGAATTATTAATCGTCTTGAAAAAAAATTTGCAACTGAATTAAGACAGGGAACATTAGTTATTGCTAATTCTTTTCCGTTAAAATTTAAAAAACCAAAAAAAATCATCAAAGGAAAAGATCGTGCATTAGATACATTATATATTTATGAATATTAATTTTAATTGAGTTTGTTTTTTATTGGGTAGGCAAAAGATTAGGCAGAAAAAGACTAGCTTTTCTTCTGGAAAATTTTCCTATATAATTGGGTTATTAAGTAAATTAAACTAAAAAAATGAAAACAAGTTTAAACTCGGGTTTTTTATTGGTATTAATAGTTTTAGCTGGAGTGGGCTCTTATTTTGTTTTTAAGCCTTTTCTGGTTGCGCTTTTTTTGGCTTTTGTAATTTCTCAACTTTTCAAAAAATGGTACGAAAAAATTAACCATAAATTTGGAAATCGTCCATCGCTTGCTTCTTTTTCCCTTTGCATCATCCTATTCTTTATTTTAGTTATTCCTTTTTTATTAACCACTAGCCTTGTTGTTAAGGAGGCCAATGATCTTTTTCAAGGCATTCAAAAAACTAATTGGCAGGTGCGTCTTGAATCTCTCTCAGAATCGCAAATTCTTAGAACTGTTGGAATAGATTTATCTGCTTTTGATTTACAGAATATTGGCTCTACAGATAATTCCCAACAATTAGCCGATAGCTTTAAAAATGTTAGTAATTTTATTTTTTCAGTAATTAAGAAGACCTATCAAGGAGTTTCTCATTTTATATTTATAACTTTTGTTGTTTTCTTTTCACTCTATTATTTATTTAAAGATGGTGACGTAATCATAAAAAAAATAATGAATCTTAGTCCGCTTAAAAATGCAGAAGAAAGTCAGCTTTTGAAAAATTTTGTTTCAGTTTCCAAAGCGACGCTTAAGGGTTCGCTCGTGATTGCTATAGTTCAGGGAGCTTTGATGACGATCATTTTTTTAGCTACTGGTGTCCCTTCTCCTGTAATCTGGGGAGTACTTACGGTAATTGTTTCCTTGATCCCACTTCTTGGCGCTGGATTAGTTTGGCTTCCGGTGAGTATTGTTATGTTTTTGATGGGTAACGTTTGGCAAGGAATGGTGATAATAATTTTTGGAGCGTTAGTGGTTAGTATGATTGACAATTTTCTCCGCCCAGTATTGGTGGGCAAAGAAACTAGTCTTCACCCAATCTTGGTCTTTCTTTCGACAATTGGAGGAATTGCACTTTTTGGATTAATCGGAGTTCTTCTTGGTCCAGTAATTATTGTTTTATTTATTTCTCTTTTAGATATTTATCAAATCGAATTTAAAAATGAATTGGAAAAAATGAATCAATAGGAGGATTGAAAAGCTTAAAAATCATCCATTAGGGTGATTTTTAATTTATTATAGGTAGATGCAGCGTGAAACGTGATCCAACGCCAGACATACTTTCTAGCGTGATATCGCCATTCATCTTTCTGGCTAGCTCGCGGGTTATCCAAAGACCAAGTCCAGTGCCGATAATATTTTTAGTTTCATCAGTTTGGATACGGTAGAATTTTTGAAAAAGCTTAGCTTGTTCTTCGGGGGAAATTCCCATGCCCGTATCAGCTACAGTTATTAGTAATTCTTTTTTTGCAATTTTTGTTGTTAAATCTACTTTTCCCTTGGGGGTATATTTTATTGCATTACTCAGAAGATTAATAATAATTTGCTTAGTTCTCTCGGGATCAGCCAGGGCATTAGGTATGTCTTTCAGGGGTGTGTATTTTAATTTCAATTTCTTTTCATCGGCAGAAAATTTCAATTCTTCAATTGATTCACTAATTATTTTTTGCGTGTCAATAGAACTAAGGTTGATCGGAATACGATTTCCTTCAAGACGAGAAACTTCAAGCATATCACTTACGAGTGAGCCAAGTCTTTTTATTGAAATGGAGATATTATTTAGATAACGCTGGCTCTCAAGATCAATTCCTTTTATATGCTTATCTTTGAATAATTCTATATATCCTTGAATTGCGGTTAGTGGAGATCGTAATTCATGGCTAGCCATAGAAATAAAAACATCTTTCATTTTATCAACTTCTTTTAATTTTTCCAGACTTATAGCATAACTGAATAGGCGAGTGTGATTAGCAACAAGCAGGATGACAATAAGAATCGTTAGGATTAAAATTACGTATGAATTGTTGATCGTGGAGTTAATGAGGTTATCGGATTCGACTAGAGAAAAACTAAGCGAAATCAAGGCTGTTTTTTTGCCACTTTCGTCTTTCAAATATTTTGTAATATTCCAAAATCTTTCTTTATTGTTTCCATCTAGGAAAGCGATACCTTCCTTGTTGTTCCAAGCTAAAAGGGCTTGATTCTTTTTTATATCAACTAAATTTGAGTTGATATCTTCTGTTTTTGTTGAGGCAATAATTGTAAATTCTTCTTTTTCCTGGTTAGGTCTTATGATTGCAAGGTAGCTTATTTCATTATTTTCTTTTTTAATTTCCTCGATCAAAAGTTGAAGTTTTTCCTGATTGGATAGTTTATTTTGTAGGGAAGTATTTATTATATTTTCAACCAAGACTGCTTTTTTTTGGATAATTACATCGATATTTTTTTGAAAATTATTTGAGATAATGAATGTGTTAAGAGCTATTGCGATAGGAATAAAAATAATCAGAATTAATGAATAGAGAATGCTGGGATTATTCCTAATGAAGTCAATTATTTTTTTTATACTTTCGTTCATATTTTTTCCCTCGTAGCTTTATAGACAGTGTTTATGCTTACAATAGAAAAGACTAATCCAAGTGAAAGAAGAATAATGGCACCAACTAAGAGCATATCAGAATTAGCGCGGCTTTGAAGCGGAGGTGTGCTTGCTTCAATACGATTGTCTAAATCTTTAATAGATACCGCGCCTGCTATGCTTACGAATGGTAGGGGGTCACTTTTAGCGGTAATTTTTCCGGTATTGTCAGTGATAGCAATATAAACTTCATGGCTGCCATCATCGAGTTGCTTATCAAGTATATAGGACCAGTCACCATTTTCGTCTGTTTTTACTGTTAAAATGATTGGAAGAGAGCTGTATATATAAATTGTAATAAAACTATTAGGTAGTCCTTTACCAGTTATTTTTATTTGTTTTTTATCGTTAACAGTAATTGATTCAATATTAGTTATTTTATAGAGTTCATTTTTAATTTCACCATTTTCTTTAGGATTTTCAAAGACTATTTTATCACTTCCGTCCCCAGAAGAATATTTTAATGGATCAAATCCATTTTTTATCTCGTCACTATCGATAAATCCGTCACCATCAGTATCTGGGTTAAGTGGGTTTGAATTATAACGTAATTCTTCATTATTGCTTATACTGTCATTGTCAGGATCTACATTTCCACCACAAAAAATTTCTTTTTGGCAATATTCATTACCAAAATATTTTTTTTGCCACTCTGTTGATGTTCGATCATTATAATTAGGCAGTTGTGCTTGTCCCACTTCTGGTGTTTGATTATTTGCTAATCCAGTATTTGTTGAATTTTCAGTTGATGTTGGATTATTGATGATTATCTTTACTCTACCACTTTCATAACTGCCATAAATATTTTCAATTTTAGCAATCAAAGAAAAAGATCCATTGGGAAAGTTTTTAGAATCAAAATTGAGCTTCCATGTGTTTTCTGATTGTCTTGTGGCTGTTCCGATATATTTTTTAGTATTTGAGTTTTCGAGAATTAAATAAAACTCAACGCTCTTGGCTATCTCGACTTCTCCTAATATAGCTATTTCATTTTGGATAGTTTTTCCATCAGAGAGGTTGGAAAAGGTTAAATTGGGAGTGATATCAATCGTGGGGCTTTTTGTGCTCGTGTCTACCGTTCTATTTATAATGGGAGCAATTGTTTTTTCCGGTGTAGCGCTAATAGTAGATTTAGAATCTCCCGTTGTTTCTTCTGGGTTGCTAGTGGTATCGGTAGAATCTTTAGTTACTACAGGCGCAGTTATTTCTTTTGTGTCAACGGGTATTACCGGATCTTCTTTGACAATATCTCCAGTATTTTCTGTTTTGGGAGCTACTGGGGTGCTTTTTGGTTGGGATATTATCGGTTGGTCAACCGTGCTATTTGCTAGAATTCCAGAAGCATATACTGCTAACAGCAACATAGCGCAAGACAGTAGAAGCAAATTCATAAGAAGATGTTTTTTCGCAATTTTAATATGGTCCATTTTATTTTTTTAACTATTAATTTGTTGCCTATATTATATCATAAAACAATAAAAATTTCTTGGTAATAAAATAAATAATAGTAAAGGTTGATTATTTTTAAGTCTCATGCTAGTATTACTAAAGGTTTTTTTTATTTATTTTTATATATTTAATTTAAATTTAAAATTTAGTACATTTACAACATAGGAGGAAATTTTGGAAAATCAAATTAAAACCAGAAAAAATGTTTTGGCGTTCTTATTTTTCGGCACAGTTCTTGCGGTTTCTCTTTTTGCTTATCATAACGCTGATGAGTATAGATTGAATTCTATTCTAAAAAGAGAAGAGCTGAGAAACAATTTTATCAAAACATATCTCGCAGGAGTTTTAACTTGGAATGATTGGAATGAATATTTTCCCCTCAAGGAAAAACCTTTTTTTCTTTGTGAAAAGAGTAAGCTAAAAAAGCCACTTATAAAAAAAGAAATGGTGACGGTGGTCGCTACGGCTTACTGTAAAGTCCCAAAAGGAATTAAGAATTATCATAAAGCGCTCTGGAGAAATGGAAAAGGCGAGAGAACTGCTTTTGGAACTATTCCTAGAATAGGTACAATTGCGGCAGATACCAGAGTTTTTCCCAGAGGAACAATCCTTTTTGTTCCTGGGTATGGAAAGGGTGTTGTTGATGATAGGGGCAGCGACATAAAAAATCATCGGATTGATTTATTTATGGGGACTGGAAAAGGTGCTTATGATAATTCGATGGAATGGGGCCGTCAGAAAATACAAATTAAAATTATCTGGCTGGCAAAAAATTAAACCTAAACCTTTTAAATTCAATTCTATTTTTTCATTTTTCTTCATAATAATCATGGCCAGTTCTAGTGTTACTAGAACTGGCTTTTTTCATTTGGTTGATTGATTTTTGGTATAAATAATGTTAGATTGTAGTCAAGTTTGATTTTTTAAACAAGTTGATTGTTAATAGATAAATAAGCTATAAATATCATAATTGATTAAAATTTATGAAAGGTATAATTTTAGCTGGTGGAACAGCTACTCGGCTTTTCCCACTCACAGCAACAACAAGCAAACAACTTTTGCCAGTCTATGATCGGCAGATGATTTTTTATCCTTTAAACATGCTAATTAAGGCTGGAATAAAAGAAATTCTAATTATTGTTGCGCCTGAACATTCTGGACAATTCATCAATCTTTTGGGATCAATTTTTGAAGATTTAGGAATTCATTTGGAATTTCGCGTACAAAAAATTCCTAAAGGTCTGGCCGATGCTTTTATTTTAGGGGAAACCTTTATTGGAGATGATAGTGTGGCGATGGTTTTGGGCGATAATATCTTTGAAGATGATTTGAGTTTGAAGATTAAAAAATTTGAAACAGGCGGTTTGGTTTTTGCTAAAAAAGTGAGTGACCCGGAACGTTTTGGTGTGGTAGAATTTGATGAGAATGACAAAGCTATTTCCATCGAAGAGAAGCCGGAAAAACCAAAAAGTAGTTTTGCTGTGACCGGGTTTTATGTTTATGATAATCGGGTAGTGAAAATTGCCAAGAGCTTAAAACCATCCAGACGCGGGGAAATTGAAGTCACGGATATCAATAAGCGTTATATGAAAATGGGGGAGCTTAGTGTGGAAAAAATCAAGGGCGCTTGGCTTGATGCCGGAACGTATGATTCTCTTTTGGAGGCGAGCACTATGGTTAAGAAAAAGGAAGTTTACAAAAAATTCGATCCAATGATTGATGAAGCTATAGCTGAGTTTAATTCTGAGTTAAAAGCAATTGCCAAAAAGAGACTGGGTTAGTTTTTGCTTATTTCGGGGCTTTGTAGTAGGATATGACTATGAGCACAGATCTTGAGGAAATCAAAAATCGCTTGAACATCGTGGATGTTTTGGGTGGGTATCTGCGACTAGACAAGGCAGGGGCTAATTATCGAGCACTCTGTCCTTTTCATAATGAAAAAAGCCCATCTTTTATGATTAATGAAGAGAAGCAGATTTGGCATTGTTTTGGTTGTCAAAAAGGCGGGGATATTTTTTCTTTTGTAATGGAAATTGAAGGGATGGAATTTTATGACGCGCTAAAATTTCTGGCGGAAAGAGCTGGTGTGGAGCTAACTAAAAGTGCACCAGGAGTGGTTGAGAAAAAAAATCGCACTTTGGAAATTCTAGAATTGGCTACTAAATTTTATGAAATTCAACTTTGGAAGGGTGCAGGCAAATCAAAAATAATAAATTATCTGGAAGAACGAGGGCTTGATGATAAATCAATTAAAGAATTTCGCTTGGGTTATGCGCCAAAGGGCTGGCGTAATGTTCTAGATTTTTTGATTAAGCGGGGTTATAAACCAGAAGAAATTTCAAAAACCGGGCTCTTAGTGGAAAAAATACGAGATAAAAATAATTTAGATTACTATGATCGTTTTAGAGATAGAATAATTTTTCCGATTTGTGATTATTCTGGAAAAGTTCTAGGTTATAGTGCGAGAGTTGCCCCTGGTGGTGATGAATCACAAGCTAAATATGTCAATTCGCCAGAAACGGAAATTTATCACAAAAGCAAAGCTCTTTATGGAATCGATAAAGCCAAGGCGGAAATTAGAAAAGAAGATTTCGTACTTTTGGTTGAGGGCAATATGGATGTGATTGCCAGTTTCCAGGCGGGCATAAAAAATGTGGTGGCAGTTTCTGGCACAGCGCTCACGTCGACGCAGTTGGATATTTTAAAGCGCTATACTAAAAACTTGAAAATGCTTTTTGATATGGATGAGGCTGGCGAGGCGGCAACTAGAAAAAGTATTAAGCTATGTTTTGCCAAAGATATTTCTGTGCAAATTGTGGAGTTGCCTTTTGGTAAGGATGCGGCGGAGGTAGCTAGGAATAAACCGCAAGAATTATTGTTGGCGGTGAAAAAAGCTAAAAGTGCCATGGAATATCTCTTTGACAAGGCTTTTTCTCGTTATGATAAAAATAAAGTAGAGGACAAAAAGAAAATCAGTGAAACACTCTTAGAGATGATTGCAGAATTCACTAATGAAATTGAAAAAAGTCATTGGATAAAAAAAATAGCCAGCGAATTGGATGTTAGCGAGGGCGTGTTGACGGATGAGTTAAAAAAGGTTAGGATAGGAGAAAGAATTCCGGCGAAAGTTCAGACTCAAGTAGACGAACTTGCTCAAATTGCAGATCGTCAAAAAATTGATATTTTACTTGAAGAACTTGCCGGCCTTATGCTGATCCTTCCGAATGTCTGGAGGGATTTAGTTGTCAAAAAAGAAGATTACGATTATTTTTTTCGGGATAATCTTCTTAAATTAATGCTCGAACAAGGAGAGAAATTCTCTTTCGATTTTAGTAAATTTTCTGGAGGGGTTGATAGAGAAATTGGGCTAAGGGCAGAAAAGCTTTTTTTTCGCAAGAAATTTCGCCTAGGACTAAATAACACCTTAGAAGAAATATTATCTGATGAATCACAAAAAGAAGTCGAGGTTGTTTTAGCGGAAATACAAAAAGAAATTAAAAAAAATAAATTAACCAAAGTTGAAAAAGATCTTAAGCTAGCAGAAAAACGGGGGGATAAAATAGCAATTAAATTTTTACGTGAGGAATTTGAGAAAATTTTATCTTTATAATTTTTTTAATAAATTTTATGGCCAATAAAAAAGTCGTGAAAAAAATAGTGAAAAAGAATAAGCAAAAAATTAAGCGAAATGTTTCTAAGAAAACTAAAAGTATTATGCAAGATAAAAAAAAGAGTTTAAAAAAATTAAAAGGCAAGGCTATAAAAAATAAAAAAATTGTGAAAAAAATAATTAAAGCTAAGAAAAAGGCCAAGAAAAAAGACGAAAAAAAACCAATTTCGAATCGTACAGCAGGAAGATTTACAATTAAAATCAAACCCAAAAAAGAAACTAAGGCGGTAAGCAAGAAAGAATTAAAAAAGAGAAGTATTCATACAAGCTCTTCTGTAAGCAGGAAAGAAGATAATGATACAAACGTGCCTACTCAAACAGAGCAAAAGAGAAACGTTATTGAAGATCTGGTCTATCGTTCAAAACAGCGCGGATTTATTACGGAAGATGAGATCTTGCACACGTTTCCTGATGTGGAACGTGATATTGAAAAACTGGAAGAGTTATATGAAAATTTGGAAAAAAGCAGTATCAAAGTGATCAGCTCGGAAGAGATGATTAAATTTGAAACAGATAAGTTGTCAGAAGATTTTGAAAAAGAAAAGCCAGCTAAAAAAGGCGGACGGACGCGCAATGAAAATTATGCTAATGGAATTTCCGAAGATGTTTCATCGGACTTGGTGCAGATGTATTTGCGTGAAATTGGGCGCGTGAGTTTGCTTTCCACAGAAGAAGAAGTTTCTCTTGCTAAGAGAATTGAAAAAGAAGATTTGGCTGCCAAGCAAAAATTGACCGAAGCGAATTTGCGATTGGTGGTAAGCATCGCTAAAAAATATGTTGGTCGTTCACACAATCTTTCTCTCTTGGATTTAATTCAAGAAGGTAATATTGGACTTTTTCGTGCAGTGGAGAAATTTGATTATCGTAAGGGTTATAAATTTTCCACTTATGCCACTTGGTGGATTCGCCAAGCAGTAACACGAGCATTGGCTGATCAATCGAGGACAATTCGTATCCCTGTGCATATGGTAGAAACGATTAATAAATATACTCAAATCACACGTCGTCTTGTGCAAGATTTGGGACGAGAGCCCTTGCCAGAAGAGATTGCTGTGGAGATGGGCGTGGAAGTGGAAAAAATCAGACACATCCAAAAAATTTCTCAAGAGACAGTTTCCCTGGAAACGACAGTCGGAGATAGCGATGATGACAGTGTTTTGGGAGATTTTGTAGAAGACACGGAAACTGTGATGCCAAATCAAATCGCTTCACGTAAAATGCTGAAAGAACATGTTAATGAAATTCTTAAAGAATTGACTCCGCGCGAACAAAAAATCTTGAAAATTAGATTTGGCTTGGAAGATGGTGTTACTCATACTTTGGAAGAAGTGGGGCAGGAATTTGGTGTGACGCGTGAACGTATTCGCCAAATTGAAGCCAAAGCTTTGGAAAAAATTCGCGATCACAAAAATATCAAAAAATTGAGAGATTATTAAAATCATACTTGACAGAAAAAAAGGGATTTGCTAATCTAGTCATTAGTTATAAAGTTATTTAGTTTTATGCGAAAGATAATTGCCAAAACAACTCATCACTATTGCTTGCCGTTGTTTATTATGGTCTGGATGTTCCAGGTCGGTTTTGGCTTATTGAAAATGAAACTCATTGCATAGGAGTAAAAAACATTTTCCCTAAACCAAAACCGGTCTCCAAGGAGTCCGGTTTTTTAGTTCTTTGAAAAAATATTGGAAAAATCATGATGAAAATTACAGCTTAAAAAGGGCTTTAGTATATATTTTACCTTTTCTCGGATTGGCCGAGGAATATTACAAACAATATCAAGAAAAAAGAAGGGGTGGAAAGATGGAACGACAAACAGGATTAGTTCAAGCTCAGATTCAAGATCAACGATCAGAGATGTGTCGGATCGCAGAAAAGATTTACTTGATTTTTAAAAATGAAGGCAGGGAAGTTCTTCGGTATTATTTCCAAAATCAATTGATGATTCCGGAACAGGATGCGATGATTTTTGCCGAAGCCTACAACCCGATCAAATCACCATCGGAGTTTTGTCCGTTAAAAGCTGCAGCATGGAGTTCCTCGAAAATTTTTGAGGAGTTGAGTCTCCAGCTGCCAAGCATTAATGCTGGCGGAGTTTGGCCGAAAAACATTCTGGCCTGGTGGGTAGCGCGTTCTATATTCGGACAAGATGTATTTGATTTCCGGATCAAGGAAGGCGCCACAGGAACTGCTCGCAATAATGGCATCGATTTCCTCGCAAATTTCTGTGATGAAAGTGGTCAAGCTGTGCCTATCGGTCTGGCTGCGATTGAAGCGGCTCCTGTTGAGAGTAGTGTTCCTGCCCATGTCGCACGAAAAGCAAGGGTGCTCAAAAGCGAATTGGGCAAGGATTGCGGTTTGGCGCTGGCGAAAACGTTGATCGAGGCGGATTTTATTTTCCCGCCTTCAAAAGAGATTAACCAGTTGATCAATGTTATCTTACGCGGATTGAATGGCGAAGAAATTATAGTCACCGGCGCATTTTGCCCAGACTATGCCTATGAGCCGACCGGCGACCCGGAAGTACCATATCGCTACACTTTTGACAGTGTTGGAAGTGGCGTTGGTTTGGTAGCACAACAGTTTGTGCGCACAGTACCAAAGTTGCATGAGTTTTTCAAAGCTTTCGGGATCAAACATAAATTCATTCTCAGTATTGGTGATTTCGAAGCCAACTCCGATGATGTTCTGCAAAGAGTGGGCCTTTCGCGAGATGAATTTATTCTGCGTTGCATGCTTTCTTTGGGCGAATTTCAAAAAGCACTTTCACCTGATATTCCGATGGAGCTGCGTATGTTTGAGGCTGGATGGGCTAATGGCAGATGGAATAAATACATCCATGAAGCTCATGAACAAATGAAAAAGGGCAATTTCGGTGACATCAAGCAAAATACCGGAAAGAGTCCGATGACGGAAGTTGTCAGATTCATCACTAAGGCCAGTAAGAGTTTTTATTGCGCCTGGTATGGCAAGGATTTCACTGACCATGAATTGGAACAGTTGGTGATTTCCCAAGGCGCTGAATATTGCGCAATGGGACGTGTCCTGGCAGAGGATTTTTCCAATAAACCTTTTCTGCAAATTGCCGGTGATCGACCTAAAATGCAGGCTTTCAACAGTATGTATTCGGACCATCCGACCATTTGTACGAAGCGGACATATTAAAAAAGGGTGTAATATAACCCAAAAGACCCAGGTAGCGCTATTGCGCTACTTCGGGTCTATTTATTTTAAGACTTTTATTTTGTTAATTATTTTGTTAGGATGAATATATTAAGTGGATTTTTTAAAAATAAATTATATGTTTTATAAAAAGAAAGATGTGCAAAAATTTAGTATTCCTGGTGGCACAAGTGGAGCAATTTATCCTTCCAGTCCACTTGGCGATCAAACAATTGTCACTGTCGAGATGGATGGAGTTTTTCCAGAGAAGAATTATGCAATAAATGATAGATGCACGGAAACAATTTTCATATTAGAAGGCAGTCTTAAATTAGAAGCTGATGGAAAATTTTATAAATTAGAAGCTGGTGATTTATTTATGATTTTGCCTGGCACAAAACATCGCTTAGTGGGGAAAGCTAAATCGATGGATTTCATTTCTCCCGCTTGGGACAAATCGCAAAATCATATTGTCGAATAATAATTTAAGGAAAGGATATATGCCAAAATTAATCTACGCTAGTGTTAAAAATAGTGATATGTTTTATGCCACAAAGGCCAGCGCGCATGACCCTTTTTTCTATCTTGATATTGATGATAAGAAATATGTTTTTCTTGATCATCGTGAATTGGAAGTTTTCAAAGAAAAAAACAAAAATCCAAAAATCGAAGCTGTCCTACTTAATCCTTTGCTTTTGGAGGCGTCAAAAAATAAAACTAAAACCACTCAAGCGAATAAATTGGCCTTATTGCTTTTGAAAAAATATAAGCTGATCGGGAAAAAGATTTTCGTGCCAAATAGTTTTCCATTGGATATGGCTGATTTTTTGCGAGCAAAAGGAGTGAAATTGATTCCGCAAAATCCTTTTTTTCCTGAGCGGGAAAATAAAACAAAAGAAGAGGTGGAAAATGTCCGAGAAAATATGCGCCGACTTTGCAAGGCTTTTGATCATATAGAAAAAATTCTCAAGGAGAGCAAAATCAAAGGTGATGAGATTAAGTATAAAAATAAAACACTGACTAGTGAAATATTGAAAAAAGAAGTGGAGTTAATTTTATTACAACAGGATTTAATGAACGTGTATGGGATGATTATTTCTTGTGGAGCTCAGGCGGCTATTCCGCATCACGAGGGCGCTGGAATTCTTAGACCAAACCAAACAATTATTTGTGATATCTTTCCAGTTAGTAAAATTAATAATTATTTTTGCGACATGACCCGCACGTATGTCAAAGGCACTCCATCGAAAGAAATAAAATATATATATAGAGCGGTTTTGGAGGCACAGGAAAAAGCCATCTCGGCTATTCGTCCGGGAAAAACAGGCAAGGAAATTTATCAACTTTGCGTGGATATTTTTTTGGCACGCGGTTTTCATGCGGGTGATCGCGGTTTCGTACATGGAACGGGGCATGGCCTGGGAATTGATTTGCATGAAGATCCCTATTTAAATAAATTTTCGCAAGCTACGTTGGAAGAGGGGAATATTTTTTCTGTCGAACCAGGCTTGTATTATCCTGAAATTGGCGGAGTGCGGATTGAAGATCTGGTGGTGGTGACAAAAAACGGTTGCGAGAATTTAACAAAGCATCATAAAAAATATATAATTCCCTGATTTATATTATTTTTTAACTTTAATAAATAAAAAAAACTTTCCCGATGTGGGAAAGTTTTTTTGATATATTTTTCTTAAGCTTTTCTAGCGTGTCTGATGCGTTCTGTCTCACTAAGATATTGTTTTCTAAGACGAATAGAGAGCGGTGTAACTTCCAAATATTCATCATCAGCAATAATTTCCAATCCACGTTCAAGTGTGACTTTAGTTGGAGGGGAGAGTTGAATTGCTTCATCAGCACCGGAAGATCGCATATTACTCATTTGCTTTCCTTTGGTTGGATTAACAGCCATATCTTGTCCTTTGGAAGTTGTTCCAATTACCATGCCTTCATAAACTTCTGTTGCTGCTTCAATAAAGAGTGTTCCACGAGTTTGTAAGTTAGCCAAGGAGAATCCCAACGCTTTTCCGGTAGCCATAGAAACCATTGATCCAGTATCAACTTTTTTAATTTCTCCGGCGTATGGTCGAAATCCAATCACGCGGCTGCAAAGTATGCCTTCTCCGCGAGTGTCAATCATAAACTCTCCACGATAACCAAGAATTCCACGAGTTGGCACTTCAAAAATCATGCGCATTTGAGTGCCAGTTTGTTTCATGTGCATCATAATACCTTTTCTCTTGCCAATTTTTTCAATCACAACGCCAGAGGTTTTTTCTGGCACATCAACTGTCAATTCTTCGAATGGTTCTGATTTAACCCCATCAATTTCTTTGATGATTACTCTTGGCTTGGAAACTTGCACTTCAAAACCTTCACGGCGCATATTTTCCAAAAGAATCGCGACATGTAATTCTCCACGACCGAAAACAGTATAATAATCAGAAGTTGAAAAATCAATTTTGAGCCCCACATTAATTTCCAATTCTTTCATGAGTCTTTCCTTGATTTGCTTATTGGTAACGAGCTTACCTTCTTTGCCGGCAAAAGGGGAATCATTAACTAGAAAATTAAGAGAAATGGTTGGCTCATCAATATGGATATATGGCAAGGCTTCTTGATCAGGGTTAGCACAAACTGTTTCGCCAATATCAATCTTAGGAATACCAGCAATCATCACAATATCTCCAGCGATGGCTTCCGTTACTTCTCTGCGTTCCATACCAAGAAAGGAAAATAGCTTTGTGATTTTTCCTGTTTCGACGGTTCCATTACTTTTTTTAACTGTGACGGTGTCTCCAAAATGAAGCACGCCTTCATAGATTCGGCCAATTCCCAATCGTCCTAAAAAGTTATCATAGCCTAGATTAAAAAATTGCATGCGCAAAGGCTTATCACTATTTTCTAGTGGTGTGGCCGGAATACGAGCGAGAATTGTGTCGAGAAGCGGGCAAAGATCATGCCCCTCATCTTCCATGTGTAATTTAGCAATTCCTTGGCGGGCAATAGCATAGACAGTGGTAAATTCAAGTTGTGCATCAGAAGCACCTAAATCTAAAAATAATTCAAAAACTTGCTCTTGCACCATATCGGGATCAGCGGCTGGTTTGTCAATTTTATTAATCACAACAATCGGCTTCAATCCCAACTCCAAAGATTTTTTCAAAACAAATCTAGTTTGTGGCATCGGACCTTCTTGGGCATCAACTACTAAAACCACACTATCAATTGAACGTAAAACACGTTCAACTTCTGAACCAAAGTCAGCATGTCCTGGAGTGTCCACGATATTGATTTTCGTGTTTTTATAAATAATAGCGGCGTTTTTAGAATAAATAGTGATGCCTCGTTCTTGTTCCAAGGTGTTACTATCCATTGTTGTTCCTTCGACAACTGCTCCGGTTTGACGCATGATTGCATCGGTGAGAGTGGTTTTTCCATGGTCCACATGGGCGATAATCGCAATATTTCTGATTTCCATTTTGTGATTCTTAGTTGAACTTAAGTTAGTTTAAAACATAAAGTTTATTCTACCCTTTAAAAAAGGTTTTGTCAAAGAAAAGTGGCTATTTTTATTTGTTATGCTATTTTATCTTTTAAAAATAATGTATACTATAAAAAACAATAATAAATCGAATCAATCAAGATGCACAAATCAATCATAGATAATAATCAAATTCAAAAGAAAAACGCAACAGGCTATTTGCCAGTTTTGGCGGCTTTTTCTGGAAACGTTTTAATTGTGATTCTCAAATTTATTGGTTTTATGCTTTCCGGATCAGGCGCTTTGTTTTCTGAAACAATCCATAGTTTTGCGGATGCCGCCAATCAGTTTTTGCTTTTGATTGGAGTTAAGCGCTCAACTAAAGAAGCGAATTTAGAATTTTCCTATGGCTATGGGCGGGAAAGATTTTTTTGGTCACTGGTTTCTGCTTGTGGGATATTTTTCATTGGTGCAGGTGTGACAGTTTATCATGGAATAGTTTCTTTATTTTCCGAAAAAGAAATTTCAGTTGGCTGGTTGACTTTTACAATCCTGGCAATTTCTTTTGTGGTTGAAGGGGGTACTTTTTTGTTGGCGCTTAGAGAACTTCGTCATTCCAATCCAAACATGAAATTTAAAGAGATATTAAAAACTGGTAATCCGACAACTTTGGCCGTGCTATATGAAGATGGTGTGGCAGTTCTTGGAGTGTTAATTGCTTTTTTTAGTATCTGGCTTACTCATATAACCGGCAATCATTATTGGGATGCTATCGGTTCGATTATTATTGGCGTGCTTTTGGGGGTTGTGGCGATTATGCTTATTGATAAAAATCGAGAATATTTGATTGGAAAAGCCATTCCGAAAAAAACGCAAAAAAGAATTATTAAAATTTTAGAAAACGATCCAGCGATTGAAAAGGTGATTGATTTCAAATCAACCATTTTAGATGTGGGAAAATATCGCATCAAATGCGAAGTGGAATTTAATGGACCTAGTCTAATCAGAAACATTTTTCCGAATGGAGTTCTGAAGGATGAGTACGTTTTTATAAAAGAAGACTATGATGAATTTCTCAAATTTTGCGTAGATTATTTAGACAAGGTACCGAGAATGATTGGGAATAAAATTAATGAAATTGAAAAGAAAATAGAGGATGAAATCGCTGAGGTAAAACATATTGATATAGAAATAAATTAAAATAAATTTATACACTTAGCGGTATTATTTAGTGTTAAATAAACTTGTCAATGTATAATGTCAATATAGTTGACAAAGTTTAATATTTAGGGTAGTATAGATAGTATAAATAGGAATATATAAAAACTATGCCTGAAAAACTCTACGAGAAAATTAAAAAACTTCGACTGAGGAATGATTTTTCTCAGGATTATTTGGCTAAAAAATTGGAAATTTCTCGTCCAACCTATATGCAAATAGAAAAAGGTGAGCGGGATATCACCATAACTGAAGCATCAAAGCTGGCGGAATTTTTTGGCATGACGCTTATGGATTTTTTGTCAGGCGTTGTGGCTGAGGAGAAGCAAGTTTTTCTGGAAAAGGAGGAAGTCGATAAAGGGAAAAATAAAAAAGATGATGAAATGAGAATCTCTGTACCGATTAAAAATCAGAAAAAATTTAAGACCGTTTTGGCTTATATCCTAAAAAAAGTAGGCGGAAAGCCTAATATTGGAATGACCGCTATCTATAAGCTGTTATATTTTATTGATTTTGATTATTATGAAAAATTTGAAGAGCAGTTGATGGGGGCGGTGTATATTAAAAATCACTATGGTCCGACACCCGTGATGTTTAGCAAGATTATTGAGGAGATGAAAGCTAAAAATGAAATAGAAGAGGTACGTTCAAAATTCTACAATAAGGAACAAAAGAAATTTTTTCTCAATCCAGAATATAAAATCGATTTGACACCATTATCCGCTCAGGAAATTAAACACATCGATTGGGAACTTCGAAGATTAGCTGATAAAACTGCCAAAGAGCTTTCTGATCTTTCTCATGAGGATATGCCATGGAGGGCAGCTAAGATTGGCGAGGAGGTTCACTATAATGGCGTGTTTTATCGGAATGAAAAGCTGTCGGTTCGAGAATATGATAAACTCTAATATTCTCGTATGCCAAATTTTCAAGAAACATTAGAATTTGTCAAAGACCTAAAAAAACTTTCAAAAAAGTATCGCACTCTTGGAAAGGATTTTCGTCAACTCAAGGAATTGTATTTGACCGAATCACCACGAGGAAATGGGACGAAACATTGGAATCTTCTTCACAAAAATGATTGCGTAGAAATCTATAAAGTGCGGATGCATTGTGATGCTACTAAAGGGAAATTCTTTCGAGTGATTTACGCTTATCATATCAAAACGCAATCTATAGAGTTGATAGAATTTATCGAGATATATTTCAAAGGAAACAAAGAAAATGAGGATAGAGATAGGATCGATGAATACATAAAATTACACAGCTAAAACAAAAAAGTAGCCCACGTGAGCTACTTTTTTATTTCAAGTAAAAATTTTCTATCTCTCCAAATCTAGCACCTCGTCAATTCTGATTTGCTCAACAAAATCAGGCACGTGGCTAACAAGAATCATTGCGCCCTTATATTCATCTAGGGCTTTAGCGATAATTGGCAGATGGCGAAAGTTAATGTGGTTGGTTGGTTCGTCTAAAATCAAAAGGCCTGGCTCGAGCAAAACTAGTTGCGCAAAAGCGACAAGCCCTTTTTGACCTTCGGATAGATCACCAATTTTAGAGTTGATAATTTCTTTTGTGATTAGAAATCCTGAGGCAATAGCGCGCATTTTTTCTTCATCTTGCAGTCGCATAGCAGAGAGCAGTGAATTATAGACTGTTTCATCGAAATTGAGATTGGAAAAATCTTGACGATAATAACCGATGCGAACATCTTCGGCAATTTTTGCGCTAGTGGCTGATCCCTCTGCGAGTGATTCCAAGAGTGTGCTTTTGCCGATACCGTTTGGTCCGGAAAGAAGAAGATGTTGATTTTTTCGCAAGGAAATCTTGACGTCTTTTTCGGTTGGTTCATAATTTTTGACTACCGTGACAGAAGAAATGTTCATAATTTCAATTGGCAATTCTTCTTGGCAGGGAATTGTAAATGGACGAATAGCCTTGTCTTCTCTGCGCACATCTACTTTTGCTTCCTCCATCTCTTCCGCTTTGTTTCTCATTTTTCTCGCCACCAAACGCATCTTTCCTCCTTTGTTGGCAAAAAAGTTGGCCTTTTCCTTGTTGGCAATAATTTCTTTTTCATATTGAGCATTTTTGCGTTTTTCTTTTTCAATTTGGGCGGCAATTTCTTCTACCACAGTATAATAGTCGCCAATATATTGTTGAATTTTATGGTTGAAAATATCTAGATAAATAACGCCCTCCGTGAAGGCATTCAAAAAATCAGCGTCATGAGAAATAACAATACATGTATGTGGAAAATTAATTAAGAAAGCGGTTAGATGCTCGATGCCGGCTGGGTCAAGATTGTTAGTAGGCTCATCTAAAATTAATAAATCGGGATTGACAATAAGTGCTGAGGCAAGTAGTAAGCGTGCTTGCTGTCCACCGGAAAAGGATTTAACAATTCTATCATGGGGGGCTTTCAGATTGACAATTTCTAAGACGGCATCAATTTTCGGATCAATATTATAAATTTTCTCGTCAAAACGCTTTTCAAAAAATTCACGGATAGTTAGATCTAATTCTTCGCGAGGAATAACTTGCTTGGCGTAGGCTACTTTCAAGTTATCGGAAACATGAATTGAACCTGAATCCGGCTTCATCGCTCCAGTGATTAGATTAAAAATAGTGCTTTTTCCAGCTCCATTTTGGCCCATCAGAGTGATTTTTGAATCTTGACGAAGCGAAAAAGACACTTCATCAAGAATGATTTTGTCGCGAGAATATTTAAAGGAAACATTGTTAAACCTGACTGCAACTTCATTGTTCGACATAATTTCAAAATGATAAATAATAAAAAACTAACACTGAGAATATATCTTACAGCATATTTAGAAAAAAGAAAAGGAGGGAGTGAATTATTAACTGTTTCCAGTCAAAGATTGAACTTGAAAAAAGCTTTAGCTAGTTGGAAAGGTTTAGCTTTAGAGGCTTTTTGATTCAGCAGTAGGGGAGGTTGACGGAGTTATTTTTGTGGCACTGTCTTCATTAATTGGGGTGGTTGAAGTCGTTGGTGTTGCTTCTAGGCTTTGTTTTTTGTTTTTTGCCTTTTTTTCAGATTTAGCTGTTGTTTCACATTTTGCGAATCCAAGTGAGAGCAGTTTTCTTTTTTCATATTTTGCCCCAGCATAAAACATTATTCCTGAAACAAAGATCAAAAGAATAATAACGGCAAGCATTCTTTTGCTATAACCACAAACTTTTCCTTCTAAATTTATTGTTTGCATAGTTTTTTTGTATAATTCTATTAAATAATAAGGTTGATTTTTTTTAAACACCAATGAAATTTAACATGAAAAAAGGTCCTTGCCAATCTGGTTTTTTATTATTCAATAACTTCCACTTCCATTAGAACTTTAGAGACCTTTATTAATCCGGTTTTTCGGAGGATCCAAAATATAAACACTGCAAGATAAATCACAACGAAGCTCAAGAAAGAACCTAATGAGATGATGGTTAGAAATAAAACTAAGGCTGCAATCCACGAAATTATAGATGAATTTTCTTTTACTAAACTAGGAGAAAAATAGGTGTTTATTTTACTGCTGATAATTTCAGAAAAAATATCTGAAATTTTCTCCGATCCAAGAACTTCTCTATTGGCTAAGTCGCTTATCTTTAAGCGTCCCTCTTTCAGTAATTGCTCTTGATCTTCCTGTGTAATTTTTTTTGTCTGGGCTTGATTTGTATCTGCGACTTCTTCATCTAATTTCGAAGTGCCTAACATTTCCGTTATGAGGTTTTTGGATTTTTCAGTAGAGGCTCTTAAAATAAAATCATCTACAGTCAGGTTTTCTTTTTCCATATTTTCCAAATCTGGGTAGATTGCCGGAATAATTTTGGAAGACAATTTATCTATTTTAAATTCAGGAATAACGCCCGCTCGATTTGTATTTTTTATTTCAAAATAATATTGGGAAGAAATGCTAAGCGCGATAGCTACAATCAAAGTTGCTCTTCCGATTCTAATAGATTTAAATACGTCCAATATTATGCCATTTCTTGTTTCCTTGGCTATTTTTTCCATTGCCACATACGCTAATAAAGAAGAAAAAATAAGTATGCCAAGATGCCAAAAGGAAAAAGTGAAAATAAGATTAAAAATAAAGCTTATTACCAAGGCTGAATATAATACGAGCCTTTTTTTAATAATAATTGACCCTAGTGAAATGGAGATGAAAAAAAGTGAAAAATAAATGATTGGAATGAGCCAGGTGCTTGACTGGGGGATATTAATTGCGCGGTCAACCGAGATCCATAGTAGCAAGCCAAAGAGTAGAATTAGAAATGCCAAGACGTTTTTTGTTATTTGTGTTTTCATTTTTTTATTCTAGCAAATTTATTTTTGTTTGTCATTATGGATTGGTTTATATTTTTTATTTTTGATGTTTTTTTATTGTGGTATAATAGATAAAAAATTATGGCTAATTTTAAAACACACATTGGTTGGGGAGTTTTTATTGGAGTTGGATTCGTGGTTGCCTGTCTTTTGTATTCGATGATATTTGGAATGGAATTAATTGTGGGTGTTTTTCTGGCAGTTATTATTGGATCATTTCTTCCTGATTTAGATTTGGATGGGGGAGTTCCTTTTCAAATTCTTTTTGGTCTTTTAGCTATGGTCATAGCCGGCATTGTATTTTTTGATCTATATCAAAGCGGAAATAACAACTGGAAAGGGTTGATATTTTTTCCAATTTTAACTTTTGTGACAGTGCGCTTCATAGGAGGATTTATTTTTGAAAATTTTACTAATCATAGAGGGATGTTTCATTCTATTCCAGCGGCTATTCTTTCAGGTTTGATTGTATTTTGGCTTTTAAACTCTTTTTCTGAAATGGAAGTTAGTAGTAGTTTTTTTATTGGTTTAGCAATAATCATGGGTTATTTGGGGCATTTGGTTTTGGATGAAATTTATTCTTCTGTAAATTTAAGCGGTTATTCGCTTTTTCCCAAACAATCCCTGGGAAGCGCTTTAAAACTTTACTCTTCTTCAAGAATCGCTACTGTTTTCGTTTATTTTTTGATTGTTTTTCTTGTATCATACGATACGGAACTAAAAAAAATCGTGACTAACTTCTGGAGTTGATGAAAAAAAGTTTAAAAATAAAAAATATTCAACTCTAAGCCTTTTAAGGCCTTTTATTTTTTGTAAAGAAACTATTTGAAAATAGTGTATAATAGAATATATGTATATAGGACAACCTCAAAATGGATATAATTTGCATATTCCTTCTCGTAAGGAGCGTTTTTGGCTTTTTTTAAAAAATAAAAAAATAGGAATTGTGCTTGGAACAAGCATCCTGTTATTATTTTTCATTTCAAGCTCTTTTTTTATTATAAAAAGTGCTAACGATTTTCCCCAATTTAACCCACCTAAGGTTGTACCTAGAAAGATTATTGTAAAAGAAGAAAAAAAAGAGGAGGAGGTTATTAAACCAAAATATGATTACTACTACACTCCGGTGCCGATCTCAATGGATAAAATAAAAAAACAAGGTTGCGTAACAGATGGAATTCTTTCTGGCTATGGTGGTGACACGCAAGAATCAGTCAATATGATAAATCGATCGAGCTGTGTTTATTTGCATCGCGCTTTGGAAACTTGGGCGGACACACCGGATTTTGAAAAGGCCTCAAGAATTATGGAAAAAATAAAAAAACCAAATATTGTTTATGGAATGTTCATTGCTGAGGCAATAAAGAAGAATAAGGACTTTTATTATCCGGAAAAAGATAGGGATTTTGATTTTTCCGAAATGTGTCGAAATGATTCTTCAAACATTTGGGGAGAACACACTTGCAAGCCGAGTTTAAATGAAAAAGAATATCGTGAATATTTGAAATATATAACTCGCGAAGCAATGGATTTGGGAATTCAGAGTTTTCTTTTTGGTCAAATCCATTATCAGGATAATCCCGATTTAAGTAAATCTAAATTAAAAGAAGTTTTGGATGATATGCGCAAATATGCCAAAAGTAAAAACATGCAGATTATAATTGGTGCTCAAACTGGAACCATAACTAACGAAAAATATTTACGTATGTTTGATTATATTGAAGGCGGAGTGGGGATTGGCGATGATGGAAAAATTGAAAATGGTCCTTGCTGGAGTCATCTTGAAAGTTGTTGGGCGCTTCTTTGGCATGAGAGATATGCCAATAAGGCGAATAATGTTTTATTGCATTTGGATTGGAGTGGGCTTAAATTTGATGACATGAGTGTCTTTGCCAGAATGGACAAAAGTGAAAGAGAGAGAACACTCAAAGAGTTATATGGTTATTTTACCTCTAAGAAAATGGGCTTTCTTATGCCAATGATGGCTACTATCAATAAAGAAAATGGTGGGTGCTATGGACCAAAAAAAAGTTTCTACTCAGCCAGTAAAAAATATACTTGTCAAGATGAAGGAATAATAAGGTCTATTATAAAGGAAAAATAAATTTTTGGTGGGTATTTATTTTGACTTTTTTATGCTATAATAAATTTAATGAATTATTACTTAAATTAAAAGATAATAATAAAAACAATTTTATGTTTAGAAAAATAAGAAGGCTCCTTTGGTTATCTATTTTTTTTATAATTTTTTCTTTTTATAATCAACCCGTATCCGCCGCTGATTTGTACACTATAGACGTTTTTGAAGTTGGAGATGGAACCACTCTGCTGAGAAAGATTGATCCATCAACATTTGAAACACTCGAAACAAAAGTTGTTGCCATAGAAAGTGGAGAAAATATGCATGGTGACGCAGCAGTCAATGGAGCTTCTGTCGATACGGAAACGGGAGAGGTCTATATAATTACCCGACTAGAAGGGTTTAGCGGAAGGCATTTGGCAAGACTGGATGTTATTACCGGATTAGCAACTATTATTGGTGAATTGGGGGATAAATTTGCTTCGATAGCTTTTGATGGTAATGGTCAATTGTATGGCTTAACTGGTGACGGAGCAGATGTTCCAGCCTCGTTATACACTATCAATAAAGATACTGCTGAAACGACATTACTCGCAACCTATCTAGCTGAGAATGATGGAGAAGCCTTGACTTATAATTCAGATGACGGATTTTTTTACAGAGCAACGGGGGATGATTTATACGCCATTGATGTTGATGAACCGGAAAATTTAGTTACCATTCTTGAGGATGATTCTTCATTGTCTGGAATCACAGGTCTTTTTCATAGAGAAGGGAATGATTTTTACTACATGAATTGGGAGGAGATTTATGATTTAGATTCTTCGACGTCGGAAAGTGCTTCCTACATTGCTAGCGTAGAGGAAGGAACAAGAAGTATGTTTGAGTGGGAAATGGATCCCAGTATGTTAATAGTGAATTCATTTCATCCTGAGGATAATGAAGCGAACATTTCTGTTGGTGAAAATTTAACCATAACTTTTAACAGAGAAGTTTACCAGGGAACGGGAAATGTTATTATTAAAAATAGCAGTGATGATTCAGAAATCGAATCTTTCGATATCTCTTCTGATAGGATTTTAGGTTGGGGAACTGACACTATCACAATTAATCCAACTGACAATCTTTCGTTAGGGGGTTCTCTTTATGTGAATATTGATGAGACTGCCATAAAAAGTAGTGAGGAAATATTTTATGCGGGAATTTCCAATGATATGGTTTGGAATTTTCATACAGAAGGAGCGATATCTATTACTGAGTTTCAAATTACAAATGATGATCCGGTGAGTCAATCCTATCCTTCGATTTATGGAAATAAAATTGTTTGGGTAGATTATCGAAATGCTGTTCCGATTGAAGGTGGCGAAGAAGGAATGATGACCAACACGGATATTTTTATGTATGATTTGGACACTCAAGTAGAAACTCAAATTACTACAGATGTTTCTAATCAATATTATCCTGTAATTTATGGCAATAAGATAGTCTGGGAAGATGATCGAAATGGTGGTTATTCTGCTAAAGATATTTATATGTATGATTTGGACACTCAAATAGAAACTCAAATTACCACTGATGGGGATGATCAAGGTTATCCGGCAATTTATGGCAATAAGATAGTTTGGCAGGATAATCGTAATGGAAATTATGATATTTATATGTATGATCTTGAAACTCAGGCAGAAACTAGGATTACCACTAATTCATATGATCAATATAATCCAGCAATTTATAAAAATAAGGTCGTTTGGGAGGATCGTCGCAGTACCCCTCATATCTATATGTATGATCTGGATACTCAAATTGAAACCCAAATTACTACTGATGAGTCCGGACAATATTCTCCAGAAATTTATGGTAATAAAGTTGTCTGGAACGATTATCGCAACGGTAATTCTGATATTTATATGCACGATCTCGAAACTCAAACAGAAACTCAAATCACAATCGATGAATTAGATCAGGCCAATCCAAAAATTTATGGAAATTTTATTGTGTGGGAGGATTATCGAGAAGGGGGGGGTAATGTGGATGTATACATGTATGATATAATTAGTCAAGAAGAAAGTCAGATAACTTCTGATATTTCTGGTCAATATAATCCTTTTGTTTATAGAGACAAAATTGTTTGGGGTGATTTGAGGAATGGAGACGGAGATATTTATATGGCTGACTTGACTATTAGAACAGACGCTACGCATTATCAATTCAGCGAAGGTTTTGATGACGATATGCTAAAAGATGAAAGTGAAACAAATGGAGTTTGGGATATTAATAATGGCATTGCTACGATGGAAACCAATCCATGGACCCATGCTGATGGAGTTACAGAAGGGATGGAAGCTTTAACAGATGGAATTCCTGAGGGTGATTATTCTAATGGAGGAGGCGCTGGTGAAATATTTAAAACAAGCATGGCGGTTGATTCAAATGGTAACCCAATGATAGTTTGGAGGGCGCTGGATGGTACGGATGAGGTAGTGCGTTTTGCTATTTGGAATGGCACGGCTTGGACTGGGATGGATGGGTCAGCTAATTATCAAGATTTAAATGCTGATTCTAGCGAAATTAGTTTTTTGGATATTATTTTGGATGCTAATAATAATCCTCAAGTAATTTGGACAAGAGCGGATGGTTCGGTTTATTTTTCCAAATGGAATGGAGTAAATTGGACATATGCTGACGAAACAACTTTGGGTGCAGAAAATATCTCTGGCGCCTCCCCATTGTATTGGGATAGTATGGCAATGCTGAAAGCTGATAATGATGGAAATCCGGTTATCGCTTGGGGATCAAGTATTGGCAATAATCTTCATTTTGTGAGGTGGAGTGGTTCGTCTTGGACGCACGCTGATGGGACTACGCCAGATTCAGAAATTATTGGCGTATGTGATTATTTTGATTTTAAAATTGATGGTAATAATAATCCCGAAATTGTCTATGAGGGTGCGAATGGTATTATGTTTACAAGATGGAATGGATCAAACTGGACTTATGCGGACGGAAGCACTGTTGGTTCACAATTGATTTCTCTTGGATTGAGTTCTCATAAGCTCCCAAAAATCGAATTGGATAACAACGACCGACCTTATGTTGTTTGGAATATTTCAGATACTAATGCAGGTTTTTCTAATTGGAATGGAAGTGCCTGGACACGCGCTGATGGAGCTACGCTTGGCTACGAAACTCTTAGCGAAATGGATTCTCCTAGAATAATTTTGGATTATCAAGAAAGACCAGTTATTTATGGAATAGATGATTTGTCGGGGGAGTACAGTTTGATTCGCTGGAATGGATCTGGGTGGACAAATGCTGATGGTGTGACAATAGGAATGGAAAATTTTGCCGATCCTAGTTCTTCTAGTTCAGGTAACTTTGAAATGATTGCTAATTCAAATGAGGATAAGTTATATTTTCTTTGGAACAGTTATTCTATGTACAGCACTCACTTTACAACATGGAATGGTGAAAACTGGAGTAGTGCTGATGAGAAAATTCTGGGCGATGAAAGTCTTTCGGGTGATCATGAAACTTATAACTCAAAATTAGTAATGTTGTCTGATTTTTCTAGCGCCTATACTATGTGGTTTCATGATGAAGACGGAGGTGATGATGGAATTCGTTTCACTAAATATGATTTTAATCAAACCCCTTCTACTGTGATTCAATCTATTGAAATAGATGAAACAAGTGAAAATATTATTTCTGCTACGCTAACGGCTGATGATGAAACTCCGGGTGCTTCTGATATTGAATATTTTCTTTCTAACAATGGCGGAGCAGATTGGGAAGAAACAGTTAGTGGAATAGCGCATACTTTCATGACTACAGGCAATGATCTTCGCTGGAGAGCGATTTTGTATCGTGGCTCTGCTCCTGTGATTGATTCTCTGGATATTATTTATTCTTTTGAAGAAGAAGCGGTTCAATACACCCTCACCTATACCCCCGGCCCCAATGGAACAATTGATGGTGACACTTCACAAACAATCAACGAAGGTGATGATGGAACAGAAGTTACTGCTGTGCCTGATCCAGGTTATCGCTTTGTCGACTGGTCAGACCTATCGACAGAAAACCCGAGAATGGATGAAAATGTAACAGGGGATATTAATGTCACAGCTAACTTTGAAGAAGATATTATCCCAACCCCCACACCAACCCCCGAAGTCACACCAACCCCCGAAATCACACCAACCCCCCTCAACATTAGCATCAAAAACATTCAAGAAGACTGTACTAGTCTCGAGATTGAAATCTCCACCGACGGAGACTACGAAAAAGAAAAACTAGATTTCAAAGTCGAACTAGAAAACCTCACTACTCACAAGGAAGAGGAAACCAAACTAGACAACATCAAAACTGACAGTGATGGCCGAGCCAAACTAACCATTGAAAATCTTGATCAAGATACTAACTATCTTGCCAAAGTCAGATTTAAACTGGATGACGACTATTCCGACTGGTCTGATAAAGAAGAAACTAAAACAAAAAACTGTACCACCCCTACTCCTATCACTATCCCTGTAATCACCACCCCAACTCCAACCTCCACCCCCCAAGTAACTCCAACCCCCCAAATCACTCCCATACCAACCACCCTCCCAACCCCAAGAATTATCCCAACTCCAACCAATAAATCTCAAGCCAGAGAACTAAAACAAGTCCTTGGAGTAATCGACACCAAAGCAGTCACTACCACCGGAGCTACTGCCAGTATTGTGGTTACAGTAATCGCCCTACTTACTCAGTTAAACAGTCTAGCTGACGCCGGAACACTTTCCAGAGGCATCTTCCTTGGATTCATCTCCGGACTCTTCTCCGCTAGAAAAAAAGATTGGGGAGTAGTCTTTGATAACCATTCCGGTAAGCCGATTCCCTTTGCTTCAGTCAATATTCTCAGCAAAGAATACAAAAAATATGACTCACGTATCACCGATAAATTCGGAGCCTACAGCTTCCTTGTCCCACCGGGAGAATACTATCTGGAAACAACTAGAAAAGGCTACAACTTTAATCCGGAAACTACCTCAGAAAGAATTCTCTTTCCTGATCAATATGATGGTAAGCAACTAGACATTAAACAAGATGATATTATCAAAAAAGACATCTCCATGAACCCAGAAAAAACAAGTTACTTCCAAGCCATAAAACTAGCTAAACTAAAAAACTTCATCGCTAAAACTTTCTTCCTAGTTGGTATCATCCTCAGCTCAATTGCTCTCTACCTTGATCAAAACATCTGGAACTACGCCATTCTCGCTATCTACATCATTAGCGCCATAATTGCTATTATCAGATCCTTCAGTAATCCTTGGGGCACCATCAAAACTAAAGACAACAAACCTGAACCCTTTGCCACCATTAAAGTTCTAACTCAACTCGACAATCAACTCAAAGCCAGAACTATCTCTGATGAAAAAGGCAGATACTTCCTCATCCTCGACCCCGGCAACTACACCATGGAAGTTACTAACACTAAAGGAGTCCAATATCAAGAAAACATTAGTCTTAAAGAAAGAGGAGCACTGAAAATGCAGATGAGGATGGGGTAGATAAAAGTTAAGACCTAGAAAAATCCTGCGGATCACGTGGGATTTTTTTATTTCCCTAAATATGTTTTGAGTATATAATGTTATTATATTAATGATTAATAAATAGTTAAATAAATAATATGAAAAAAATAAATAAATTATCTGGCTTATTTTTTGTAATTTTATTTCTCGTCATTCCTTCCTTTTCGTATGCACAAGCGCCCACTCCATATATTTTGCAAACAAGGGAAAATGTGACAGATTGGTATATTCATAATTTTGAGTCAGTAATCGAAGTTCGTGAAAATTCAACGCTTCTTGTGACAGAAAAAATAACGGCTGATTGTGGTAATGCGCGAGATAAGCATGGAATTTTCAGGGTACTGCCAACTCAACTCAAAACTTTTGATAAAATCATTTCTATGCCAGTTAGGATAGTCAGTATCACAGATTTTTCAGGAAAAAATATTTCCTATTCTACAATTAAAAATTCCACAGACAATACAATAACTTGGAAAATTGGCGATAAAGATAGGACGGTTAGTGGCATAAATGAATATAAAATAGTTTACGAAATAGGCAATGTGATTAATTTTGATAATCCGCAGTGGGACGAATTGTATTGGAATCTAAATGGAAATTTTTGGGATTTGGAAATCGATAGATTCTCTGCGAAGATAATTTTACCGTTGGGAATATCCGAGGTGAATTCCAAGGTTGAATATTATACGGGAGAGTTAAGGGAAAATAATGAAGATGCCACCTATCAATGGACAGACAAAAATGTGTTATTAGTCACTTCAACAAAAACACTAAAAGCGCGAGAGGGAATTACTCTTTCTGTTACTTTCCCAAAAAATATTGTCACACCCTATGAGTTTAGCTTTTGGGAAAAATATCAAGATCAAATATTATTTTTCCTAGGAATGGTAATTTTTCTTGTTTCATTTATAGTTGCCTTTTTAATTTGGAAAAAATATGGCAAAGATCCCAGAATGGATAAAACTATAATTGCTGAATTCGAAGCGCCGGAAAATTTAACTCCCTTGGAAATGGGAGTGCTGATGAATAGCGGGGGATTTAAGAATGAATATATCACTGCTTCTATAATAAATTTGGCAGTCAGGGGAGTGATTAAAATTGAAGAAAAAGAAAAAGATTTGTTGGAAAAAATTATTGTGTTTGGTCAAAAGAATATCGAGCTAACTTTGATTGATCAAAGAAAGCTGGAAGCGTCTAACCCGCTAGAAAAAAAATTGATAAACAAACTATTGGGAGGTAAAAAATCAGTCGAGCTCTATACTCTAAAATCAAAAGCCTTTGAGATAATAAAAGAAATAAAAAAGGACGCGGTTTCGGATTTGGTTAGAAAAAAACTGATAAACAAAAAAGGACTTACTTCCAAAGGCGTATTTCTAGCCATAGCAATTGTATTTTTTATGGCCACTTTCTTTTTCATTCAACAATTTATTGCTATTGGACTTATTTTATCCGCTTTTGTTTTTCTAATTTTTTCTTTTATTATGCCTCAAAGAACTCCTCAGGGAGCTGAAGTTTATTGGAAAATTAAGGGGTTTAAATTATACATGGAAACAGCGGAAAAATATCGTCAGCAGTTTTATGAGAAAGAAAATATTTTTGAAAAACTTTTGCCTTACGCTATTGTCTTTGGCATGGCGAAACTTTGGGCCAAGAAAATGGAAGAAATTTATGGAGAGGATTATTTCAAGAATTACCACCCAGTCTGGTATGTTGGTCTAGGTTCAGATTTTAACTCATTTGATGCTGGCAGTTTCACTGATAGTTTAAATAGTATTTCTTCCAGTATTAATTCGAATGTTTCTTCCGGTTCAGGCGCCGGTGGCAGTGGCGGATCGGGAGGAGGCGGCGGAGGCGGCGGAGGAGGCGGATGGTAGGTTAAAAAATAACCGGCTTTATGCTATTATAAAGGCATAATAAATTAATTTTATCAATATGCAAAAAACAATTAATCCTAAAATTTTTAAGGCCTATGATATTCGGGGGGTATATCCAACCGAATTAAACGAAGAAGCGGCATATGAAATTGGAAAAAGTTTTGCAAAATTTGCTGAGTCAGAAACTATCATAGTTGGTCGAGATACGAGACTTTCATCCCCGTCTTTAGCAGAAAGTTTTATTAAGGGCATAACAGAACAGGGCATTAATGTTATCGACATTGGACTTTGCAGTACTTCTTGTTTTTATTATACCGTTGGCGAATCTGAATTTAGTGGCGTTATGGTGACAGCTTCTCATGCCAGCAAAGAAAACAATGGTTTTAAGATGGTTTTTGGCAAGAATATACCATTGACTAGTAATCAGATTTTAGAACTTAAAAGTATAGTCTTAAATGAACAGATTGAGGCAAAGGATGATAGAGGATTGATAACTCAAGAAGATCCTACGGATAAATATGTGTCAGCAGTAAGAAAGGCCATAAAAGGAAAAATTAAACCGCTAAAAGTTGTTATGGATCCAGGAAATGGCACAGCTGGGCTGTATATTGAAAAAGTATTTTCTGGGACAGGACTGGAAATAGTTCCTTTATTTTTTGAACCAGATGGAAATTTTCCTAATCACGAAACAAATCCGAAACTTCCTGAAAATAGAGAGAAGCTGAAAGAAAGGGTTATGGCCGAAAAAGCAGATTTAGGATTTATGTTTGATGGTGATGCTGATAGGATAGCGATTGTTGATCGAGAAGGTGAATTGGTGGATTACAGTCTTTTAATGGCGGTGCTTTCTGAATATCTTGTTCAAAATTCTCCAAAGAAAAAAGTTGTTATTGAAACTCGAACCGCTAGAGTAGTACGCGATTGGGTTGAGAAAATTGGTGGGAAAATAATAGTGTCTAGTTGTTGGACAATTCCAATAAAACTAGAAATACAAAATGATCCTGAAATTGTTTTCGGTGGAGAAACTTCCGGCCATTATGTTTTCCCTGAGCTTCATGAGGCAGATGATGGTGTCATGGCAGCGCTAATTTTTCTCCAAGCGATAAGTGTAAAAGAGGAATCAATTGATGAAATAATCAAGAATTTCAGAGAAAAATATTTTGTGCTCGAAGAAAGAAATTTTGAAATGTCTGATATGGAAAAGGCCGGAGAAGTGATTGAAAAATTAAAAGCTGATTATTCACAAGCGGGCGCAGAAATTTTAGAAATCGATGGTTTGACTGCAATATTTTCTGATTGGCAATTTAATCTTAGAAAGTCTCAAGCGGAGCCGGTGATTAGACTTAATATGGAAGCTAATTCACAAAAATTGTTTGATGAAAAAAGAAATGAATTGATTGGAAAAATCGAAGAAAATATATAATCAAATAAGAAGAATAAGATGTTAAAATTTGGCACAAGTGGTTTGCGGGGCCTGGTTGAAGAACTCACTGACCAAGAATGTTATTTATACACCAGAGCTTTTTTGGAACACCTAAACTCCTTGAAGCTGATTAAGAAAGGCGGTACAGTTGCGATTGCTGGAGATTTTCGTCCAAGCACTACAAGAATTTTGAAAGCCTGTATGATGGCCATTGAAGACGTTGGTTTTAAGTCTGATTATTGCGGAATTATTCCGACACCAGCAGTTTCCTTTTATTCTTTCCAGAGAAAAATCCCAAGTCTTATGGTGACAGGAAGTTATATTCCATATGATAGAAATGGAATAAAATTTAATTTGCCTCAAGGAGAGGTGCTGAAAAGAGATGAAAAAAATATAACAAAATATTATCAAAAAATTTCTGCCAGCGGAGTACATGATAATTTATTTGATAAGGCGGGAAAAATAAAAAAGAAAATTAAACTTCCAAGAATAATCAAAAATGCAGAAATCGAATACATCAAAAGATATGTTGATTTTTTCGAAAAGAACTTTTTGCAAGGGAAAATGATTGTTGTTTTTCAACATTCTTCGGTGGTGCGGGATATTATGGTGGAAATTCTAAAAAAACTTGGCGCTAAAGTTGTGTCAGTCGGACGTTCCGAAAAATTCATTCCCATTGATACGGAAGCAATGGCAGAGGTTGATATCGCAAATGCTGAAGTGTGGGTAAAAAAATACAAAGCTGATGCGGTCATTTCAGCTGATGGCGATGGTGATCGGCCGATTTTATTTGATGAGAACGGCGAGTTTATTCGGGGTGATTTTCTAGGGGTTATTGTCGCTACATATCTAAAAGCGGATTCGGTTTCCGTGACTGCTAGCTCGAACACGGTTCTTGAAAAAACTGGGAAGTTCAAAAAAATAAATCGAACAAAAATTGGTTCGCCTTATATTATTGAGGCCATGAATTCTGACATTAAAAAGAAATATAAAAAAGTTGTTTCTTTTGAGGCAAATGGAGGATTTTTAACGGGAAGTGTTTTGGAAATAAATAAACGCAAGCTTTTTTCTCTACCCACGCGAGATGCAATGTTACCTGTTATTTGTGCTTTAGCTTTTGCTAAAGAAAAAAATAAATCCCTATCTGAGTTAGTGAAAATTTTTCCGCAAAGGTTTGTTTATAGCCAAAGCATTAAGGGTTTTCCAACAGAAAAAAGTTTAAAAATATTAGAGAAAATTTCAAAAAAAGATGAGAATGCCAAGAAGATAGCAGAAAAAATATTTAATCTTCCTGTCAAAATTTCCAGGTTTGATTTTACTGACGGAGCTAGAATGTTTTTAGCGAATGGAGAAATAATTCATGTGCGTCCATCAGGTAATTCTCCAGAACTTCGAGTGTATTATGAAGCGGAAAGTTTTGGAGGGGCGAAGGAGATGGCAGAAAGAGCATTGGGCGAGTTAGAAAAAATGAAGAATTGATTTCTAAAATCAATTCTTGAGAATTGCAATAAAGTAAGATAATTATTTAAAAATAAAAAATATGCAACAAAACGAAGGTATTATTGATCGCCTAGTGAGGTTAGCTATTGGAATCGTATTAGTTTATTTAACTTATTTAAAATTTTCTGGCTGGATGGCTGCTATTGGATATGTTCTGGGAATAGTTGCTATTATTACTGCACTTACAGGATATTGCCACATATATAAAATAATGGGCATTAACACGAAAGATAAAAAATAGACTTTATTTTTTATCTTTAAGTTCGCGAACCTCAAGAAGAAGCTCTTTGAGAATACTTTCAATGTGAAGAATTTTATCCTGATTGTGTTGGCGTTTTATTTTTGTTTCTTTATCATCTTTCTCCATTT
This sequence comes from Candidatus Moraniibacteriota bacterium, assembly GCA_049303795.1. Lineage (GTDB taxonomy): Bacteria > Patescibacteriota > Minisyncoccia > Moranbacterales > UBA2206 > UBA9630. The sequence goes on along the minus strand of JBAQNM010000004.1, from coordinate 147,603 downwards.
CTTCTCCAAGATCTTCCACATCTTCTTGAATGTCATCAATATCCTTAGAAATTTCTTCTACATCTTCGCTAATATCTTCCACATCTTCACTAATTTCAGATAACTCTTGAGCGTGGCGGTTAACAGTCATTTGAATAAATATTGCTAAATAAATTGCTTCAAGCGAAACAACGGTTGTGAGGATGAGCATAATTTTATCAAAACTGAAACCAAACAACTCAAGGGAAAAAATTCCCACGAAAAAAAATGAATGAACAATAATTGAGATAGGTGATCCAATACTATTAGTCAAGTGTAGCGCTATTTTTTCTAGCCGAGTTTCTTTTTTAGAATGATTATTTTCCATAACTAATATTATAGCCCCATTTGATTTAATAGTCCATGAGAGCAATTCTTTCATAGTCCGCTTGTATCTTCCATAGATTTGGAGGTAGCTTGTTATCGCATTCTGAACGTGGGGTTCGCAGACCAAGAAGAGATCTAGTCTCTCTATCTATTAATTCCCCTAAAGACACTATCTGCAAAGAAGGTGGTTGAGGTTTTGAAATGAGTACGAGTCGTTGCGTGATACTGGTTGCCCTGTTAGCACTGTTGAGTATTTCTTGGATGTACAGTTTTTGTTTTTCATCCGCATCATCCGAGGCTAATTGGGCATAACCTATTATGCTTGATAATAGGTTGAAGTAGTCATGTGCGATTCCGCCTATCAAAATTTCTACAGACTCAGCTCGATTGATTCTTTGACGCTCTTTTTCAGCGCGTTTTTGATCGGTAACATCAACAACAAGCGTGATAAGCTGTGTTTTTTCCAAAGAATAAGCTTTTATTTCAAGCCATCTCTTTATTTTTTTTGGAAAAATGACTAAAATTAATCTGACATCCATCAATTATCCGAGAGATACTTTCTTCAAATAGAGTTCTTTCAAGGTTATGCCAATGATTTTTTCAAAAGCCAAATTGCATTCAGCTATTTCACAATCAATAGGTCGGCCACTTTTATCGTAAATTACATCGTAAAGGACATAGCCATCCCTAATTGACCGGACAAGCTTATTGTACTTCTCTATCAGTTCTTCTTGTTTTCTTCGATCGTCGCAGTTTCCATTCAGCATGATAAGGCCTCCGTGAATTCATGAGTTTCTAAATTAATTGGAATATATCAATCTTAGTCAATAATAAATTTATATTTTTAAAGAACGTTTACCCTAAACTTTGCTAGCTCTTATTTTAATTTATCATAAGCTTAAAAAAATTTAAAGGTATTGTTTTTTTGTGCTATAATAATACATATAGATTAAAAACAAAATGTTCGAAAAACTTCACCCCCACATCACCAAACTAAAACACAAACTCTTCAGTACTAAACAAAGAGCCATTATTTCAATTTGTATATTTCTCATAATCGGTGCAGGGATAGCATACATCTACGATCATTTTGCTAAAGGCGCTACTTATGGTTGGCTACAAAGTTCGTGGAGTGGTAATGCTGATACGCTATCAACTGCTAATCATACTAATAATCAAAACAATTGGAATAAATTTTTTTCAAAGAATGATAATATTTCAGCTGAAACTGAAATAACTCTAAATTCAACTAACCTAACAAAAACAGATTCAACTACAGAAAACTTTCAAACCGGAACTAATACTAATGGAACTTATCCGATTCTTAATACAAATAATGAATTGAAATTGGATGTTCCAACTTGCAACACCACAATAGCTGATGCTGGAATTGATCAAACCGGCACGACAACTTGTGGACTAACTACAGTCACACTTAATGGCAATGCACCAACAGTTGGCACAGGCTCATGGACCAAAGTCAGTGGTGCTGGTGGAACATTTGCTAATGCCAATCTCCGAAACACAACTTTTACCGGAACAGCAGGACTAACTTATGTTCTGCGTTGGACTATTTCTAACGCTCCCTGCACTGCTTCCGCTGATGATGTGACGATAACTTTTAATAGAAATCCAACGGTGGCGAATGCAGGTTGTGATCAATATTTATATGATAGTGCAACGGCAACCTCAGTGACAGGAAATACTCCAAGTATAGGCACGGGATTATGGACAGTAGTTTCTGGTACTGCCACTATTACATCTCCAAGTTCTCCTACTTCTGGAATAACCGGATTATCGACTAATGGCACTGCAATATTGCGCTGGACAATTTCTACACTTTGCAATGATTCTATTGACGAAGTTGCTATAACTACGGCTACTGACACCTGGTCATGTGGATTACCGCTTAATGTCAGTCATGCAACTACAAATGGAGTGGCTCCGGTGAATAAGACTGTAAGTTACGGGACTATCTTATCAAATCTTTCCGGTGCTAGTAAGTGCTGGATAACACAAAACTTAGGTGCGTGTCCAAGTGCTATTTCTGCTACAGATAATACTGAAGCTGCCTCTGGCTGGTACTGGCAATTTAATCGTAAACAGGGGTATAAATATGAAGGTACAACCCGAACGCCAGCTAGTTGGATTACATCTGCGCCTGCATCAGGTAACTGGCTTTCGGTTAACGATCCCTGTACCATATTGTTGGGAACTAATTGGCGAATTCCTACTTATACAGAATGGCTTAATGCAGATACTGATGGAGCTTGGAACAGTCTTATCTCTGTCTACGATTCCGTACTAAAACTTCACGCTGCCGGAGTCCTAAATGCTACCAATGGGTCATTGTATTTTCGAGGTAGCAGTATGAATTATTGGTCCAATCAGGCGGCTGGGTCTCCCACTACGTATGCACATGTTTTACATGCTGTTTCTTCAAGCTGTGGCTTTACCAGTGTGGAAAAGACAAATGGTTACACCTTGCGTTGCATTAAAGACTGACCACTTAATTTATAGTTAGAGATATTTAACATACTAAAATGCTCAAAAAAATCCACCCCCACATCCTCAACCTAAAACACAAACTCTTCAGTACTAAACAAAGAGCCATTATTTCAATTTGTATATTTCTCATAATCGGCGGAGGAACAGCTTATCTTTATGATCATTTCGCCAAAGGCGCTACTTATGGTTGGCTCCAAAGTTCTTGGAGTGGTAATGTTGATATTAGCACCAGAGCAACTCATGCAGATAATCAGACGGGTTGGACTAAATTTTTTAGTAAGAAAAATAACATATCTGCTGATAACCAAATTACTCTAAGCTCAACTAACTCAACAATTCTAAACACTGAAACTTCAGATTTTCAAACCGGCACTAACACAAACGGAACTTATCCGATTATCAATAGTAGTGATGAATTGAAACTGGATATCCCAACTTGTGAAATTCCTGTTACTACTGCTAACGCTGGAATAGATCAAGTTAATGCAGCCACTTGCGGGCTAACTACAGTTACGCTCAATGGTAATGCTCCCGTTGTTGGTACTGGATCATGGAGCGTTGTTAGTGGAGAAAATGGAACATTTGACAATGTAAATCTTAGGAACACAACATTTAGCGGAACAGCTGGGACGACCTATGTTTTACGTTGGACAATTTCCAATGGATCTTGCCCAGTCTCTATTGATGATGTTAGTGTGAAATTTAATATAAATCCAACTATAGCCAATGCTGGTTCTGATCAATCAGTTTCTGGTAGCTGTTGGACGGATGTGGTTTTAGCAGCCAATAATCCAACAATAGGAACGGGTTATTGGAGTATTGTTAGCGGAAATGTTTCTGGGAATGTATTTACAAATTCAAGTCTTTATAATACTACATTTAAAGCATCCAATCCTAGAGTGTATGTTCTTCGTTGGACGATATCAAATGGTGTTTGTGCATCAACTGATAATATGAATTTAACAACTACATTACAAGCAGACTGCGGAAGCACTGTAACGGATATCGATGGGAATGTATATAATGTTTTAACAATAAATGGAAAATGTTGGATGAAAGAAAATTTGAAAACTACAAAATACAATACTGGTGGATCGATACCTTACGTAACTGATGGTGTAGCGTGGGGTACTGCCGGAGCTGCTTATAGTTGGTATAATAATGATTATGCTACATACGGTTCTGTGTATGGAGCAATATATTCTGGACACGCAGTAAAAACTAACAGCATCTGTCCTGTTTGTTGGAGCGTTCCTAGCGAATCAGATTTTGAAGCTATGTTTAGTTATTATATTTCTGCTGGCTATAATTATGACGATACAATAACTGGAAATAAACTTGCAAAATCAATGTCTATGCCAAACAATTATTGGACAGCATCTACTGGCGTTGGAGCTCCGGGTAATTCAGACTATCCCGATAAAATGAATGTAACGGGTTTCTCCGGTTTGCCGGGAGGTTGCAGAAGAAGCATTAGTGGGGTGTATTCTTTTGACGGAGGAGGTAGCTATGGTCGCTGGTGGACGACAACACAAGGATCTAATTTTACATCACTTACAATACGTGCAATATACAATTCTAGTTACTCCTCAGGCCAAGATACTTATTGGACTCTTCCTAGCGGTATGTCTGTTCGTTGTATAAGAAATTTTTAATTTTTTTTAGTATTTATATAATAGAAACAAATGAAAAAACTCCACCCCCACATCCTCAATCTAAAACACAAACTCTTCAGCACTAAACAAAGAGTAAATATTTCAATTGTTGTTTTCTAGCTATTAAAATAGTTTATCAAAAATTTATTAAATAAAATTTCCAAAAGCGAAAGAATATGCTAAAATAAGATAAAATGACAAAAAAAATCAAGCAAAACAAAAATAAACTAGCTTCAACTCTCATTCTTTTAACACTAGGAATCTTTAGCGTTTTTATTTTTGGTGCGCAATCAGTTTTGGCCGCGACATATGAAAGTACTTATACTTCACAAGTTTTTGATAACTATCATTCAGCTGTTGATTATGGAACGATGAGTTGGACAGCTGATATTCCAGCTAGCACTTCATTGGTGTTTAGTGTTCAAGCAGGAAACACAGCCATTCCTGATGGTTCTTGGACTGGTTGGTCAGTAATTGCTAATAGTGGCGATTCATTAGGAGCGCCTTTAGATGGAAATAGATATGTCCAGTATAAAGTAGTTTTGGGCACCGATGATCAAGCTGTGACACCAACAGTTTATGACGTTTCCATAACTGCCAATACTTCTAGTTTAGAATCTTCTGTTTTTGATTCTGAGGATTCTCAAAATATAGTTTACAACATTAGCTGGGATGAATCTCGGCCAGGATCTTCTGATGTAGCTTTTCAAATTAGAACTTCACCTAATAATTCTGATTGGAGTAGTTGGTGCGGGCCAGATGATGGTAGCGCTGGCTGTGAAACAGAAAGTTGGTTTACGGATCCAAGTGGCGGAGAAACAATAGATGATATGTTTTCTGATCAATCAGGTGATCGCTATTTTCAATATCGCGCTATCCTTATTTCTGACGGATCTAACTTTCCAACTGTTGATAATGTCAATATTAATTACGGCTCAATTAGCTCCTATAATCTAGATTATTCTGCTGGAGCTGGAGGAGCGATTTTTGGAGATTCTTCTCAAGTTGTAACAGAAGGAGGAGACGGCACTGAAGTAACTGCCGTTCCCGATACCGGTTATCATTTTACTTCTTGGGACGATGGTGTTCTCATTGCCAGCAGAACTGATGAAAATGTATCCGCTGATATTTTAGTCGAGGCTAGTTTCGCGATCAATACGTATACATTAAACTATTCTGCTAGTGCTGGCGGAACTGTTTCTGGTGATTCTTCGCAAACAGTTGACTATGGCACTAATGGAACAGAAGTAACGGCTGTTCCGGACGCTGGTTATCATTTTACTTCTTGGGATGACGGTGTTTTAACTGAAAGCAGAACTGATAATAATGTTGCTGAAAATATTTCAGCAATAGCAAATTTTGAATTGGATGAGGTGCCAACTCCTACTCCAGAAGAGACGCCAACACCAATTCCAACACCGGAAGAAACTCCTACGCCAACACCTGAAGAAACGCCTACGCCAACTCTAACACCAACACCAGAGGAAACCCCAACACCCACCCCTGAAGAAACTCCTGTGCCAACCCCAACTCCTGAAATTACCCCAACACCAGAAGTAACCCCAACACCAGAAGTAACTCCAACACCTGAAGTGACTCCAAGTCCAACACCTACTTCAAAATCAAGCTCGTCTTCTGATTCAAATGAAGATGAAGATTTGCCTACCCCGAAGATTAAATCGATTGAGTCTACGTGTAATTCTCTAAAACCGGAAGTTTCTACTCAAGGTGAATATAAAAAAGAAAAACTTGATATTAAAGCTAAGTTTAAAAATAAGGCCACTCAAAATGAGGACACGCTAGAATTTAAAAATGTTAAAACTGATAAAAATGGTAGGATTATACTCGATCTTTCTCCTCTGAAAAGAAATTCGCAATATGAAGTTAAGGTTAAATATAGAGAAGGCGACAAGGATAAGGAAAGCGACTATTCTGATTGGTCAAAAAAGAAAGATGCTAAAACCTTAACATGTGAATATGCCTCAGATTCTCCAATTCTAACAATTACTCTGGATTCCCAAGAAACATTAACTAATGAAACTAAAACGGGACAAGAAGAATTGAAAAAACAAGAAGCAGAAAAAATAAAAGAAGAAAGGACGGTAGAGTCATTAAGAGTAAAGGAAGTTGTAAATAAAAAAGAAGTAGTAAAAAAAGCTGGATTTTTGAATTCGTTAGTTTACGGAACATCTATTATCAGAGAAGTAATTCAAAAAAATTCCTGTAAATTTTTCTGGTTAATTTTGCTACTTATCATTATAGTAAGTATTTGGTGGTGGAGAACGAGAGAAAGAGAAATAAAAGCAAAAAAAGCTAAGAAAAAATAATTCTTTCGAATGATAAATTAATTGCTAGATAAACTTTACTTAAATTTAAGTTTGGATTTTTTCCTTGACTTTTTGAGTATTCTAACATAGGATACGAGGAATTAAAACAATTCAAAAGTGGCTCATTAAAAAGAAAATACGAAATTTTTCATAGCAAACTAAAAAAAAGGGGGGGATGGGAAATGAGACGAAAACCTAAACTGGACAGCGGGTATTTATTTTTTCTATCATCGGTGACAGGAATAAAGGAGAGAAAAATTGTTCCATTAAAAAATGCAGATATTGAAGGGATAAATCAACTTCTTGGTTCCCTCGGATTTATCAGAAAAAACAAATGGAAAAAAGACCTCCCGTCGGTTTCTCGCAAAGAGCTAATGACATTGCGGTTCGGTCTCGGCTGTGAGCGGAAAACCGTTCGAGAAATCGGTGAGATTTTTCAGGTGAGTGGTGCTAATGTGGCGGAACAAGTCAGTAGAGCAGTCGACAGCTTAAGGCTTCCCGTTAATTTGAAAAAACTTGTAGGCATTGCTCTTGGCGTTGAAAACAGCGAATCACAAACACTTCTCCATGAGATAGCAACTGAATTCAGTCTGGATGTTAATCGGTTGCAACTTATGGCAGAGAACCATTGTGTGAAAAATCAAATACCGAAGGATTCTTTTTTTGAGTTATTGATAAATAAACCAGCGACGACACCCGTTATTGAACATTGCATTTTATCAGTCAGAACCATGAATTGCTTAAAAAATGCCAAAATTAAAACCATTTCAGAGCTGGCCGAAAAAAGTGAACACGAAATGTTAAGAGTAACAAATCTTGGCAAGATATGCTTGCTCGAACTGAAAAAAGTTTTGGCGGAAAATGGTTTAGAGTTCCGCAAACACAAAAGAAAATCAACTAGAAGTCTTAGATTAACGCAATAAATCAGAGGCTTCTGAAATATTAATATTTATAACACCCTTGCTTTGCAATTAATGAGCACGGGTGTTTTTTTATTTTGGCTGTTTGATTAATTTTCAAGTTTTTGCTAGGTTATTAATAGTAAGTTCTCAAAAAAGAAGACTTGAATCAGAGAATTTTCTATAAATAGTTCGTTAAAAATTAACACTGCCAAAAGCAGTTATATATAGATGCATTTTTTTGTGAAGTTTTATGAACTCTTATTATAAAAGGAGAAATGAAGCTTATGCCAAAAAATTCAAATGGAAAAAAGTTTAATGCAAAGCCAGCATCAGATTGTAAAAAGCCGACAGATGGAGAGTGTGGCAGATATGCATTTTGCATAGGCTGCTCAAAAGCACCTAAAAAAATGAAGAGAAAATGAAAAGGAGACGTGAAATCATGACAGAAAATTTACCACTTATGCAGATTGAGCATGCACATCACGAACTGGCAGTGGCACAAAGAGTACAAAAAACACTTTTGTGCCCAGGGCCGTGTCCGCACATGTTCACCGGACGCGAAGAAAACTACGCCATTTACGGACGTGTTACCAGCGGGGAGGAATATGAATATTATCTCAAGCTGTTGGAACTAACCAATATGAAAGATCCGGAAATGCGTCGTGTGAAGGCGGGGATTATGGCGGCCGCCGAGATTTACACCAAGAAAATGCTTCGAATTTGGATTGAAGTCTGTGGTCTTCGGACATTCAAAGATCAGGACGGAGTGTATCAAGAATGGGGTCCACCCGGTGACTTCATGATGATGCGAGTCGTGGATTATATGCGGCAACTTGAAAAAAAACTGGACACCCGCATTATCTACCAACATGATTGCAAACGAGGTGATCTCGGGGCCACAATGATCGGATATTTTAACCGATTCATAGGTAGCCTTGAAAAGCTCGAAATGGATCACTCATATCTACCATACGACACGATGAACACTCTGATATACATGGGGAAGGACGTTGTCTTGCTTGATGAAGCAAAAAAGAAAAACGTCATTCCTGCGCAAGGATTGAGATTGATGCGGGAAAAAGGCAAAGGCATAATTGTGGTCTGCAAGTCGTCCAATGATAGCGGACCGGATTACCAACAATTATTTATTCCTCAGCGCGGGAAAACACTGGAAGAGTGTGTAGCTGAAGATGTGGGCAGATGGACTCAACAATACGGCCTCATCTATGACGAACTCTCACCTTTTGGTCTGGTGGCTGGTTCGACTCATCGAGCCACAGGAATGCTTCGTAAATTATGTCCCTATGGGACATTCTGGGTACCTGGTTTTGGAAATCAAAAAGGAAAGTTTGAGAATATTATGCTCGAATTGATTTCTGAAGGAAAATGGAAAGGACAGGGCGCAATTTTCACGAATGAGACTGCCGCAATGTATTCCTACCTTGAAAAGTTCGATGGGACAGGCAATCCTGATGATGCGGAAAAGTGCACCATTGCGGCGTTTGATAAATTTCGCGAAGAAGAATACGTTGCTTATCAGGCACCGGAAGTCAAAGACGCAGGAATAATTTACCCGTTCTGATTTGGTAGATAACGACAAAATATAAACTTTCAATTGCCAGTAATCTCATGAGTTAACACTCAACGAGATTGCTGGTTTTTTTTATTGTTTTTTATCCAAAAATCAGGCATAATAAAAACAGTTGAGAATAAGTAATTTATATGCAAACTATATGATTCCAATAGAATTTTTGAGACAATTTCGCTTAGGCGATTACGCTATTTTTGATTTCGCGGTGGCCTTTTTGGGAATATATTTATTATCATCCTTGCTTTCCAAAATATTTAGAAAAATCAACATAGAGATTCCCAGGAAAAACTGGCTGTTTCTGACCTTGCCAATTGGCATTGCTTCACATCTTTTATTTGGGAATAATACTCCGATGACGAGAGATTTTATCGACTTGCATGGCCACTACATTTTAAAATTAGTAATTATCATTTTGTTTATTCTTGGGATTAGAGGAATTAAAATAATAAAAAAAGCTAAATAATTATTTAATAAAATTTTAAATTACAAAATAGGGTTGGATATTTATTTTGTAGTTTGGAATAATAAAAAACATATGAAAGGATTTATGGGAAACATAGAGAAAGACACTCTCGAAAATAATAATTTTAGAAAAGTACTTTACACCGGAAAGCATAGTCAGTTGGTGTTAATGAGTCTTTTGCCAAAAGAAGAAATTGGTATGGAGGTCCACGCAGAAAACGATCAATTTTTCCGTTTTGAAAAAGGTGAGGGAAAAGTGATTATCGATGGAAACGAATATGAGGTTGGTGATGGCGTAGCGATTGTTGTGCCAGCTGGCGCTGAGCATAATGTGATTAATGTTTCTGAAACAGAAAGTTTAAAACTCTATACTATCTATTCTCCAGCTCATCACAAAGATGGAATTGTTCGTGCCACTAAAGTTGAGGCGGAAAGTAATGAAGCGGAATTTGATGGAACGACAACGGAATAATTTATTGTTACTAGTGATATTTTTAAAACCGGTTTTGTTTAGGCAAGGCCGGTTTTTGTGTTACAATGGAAGGGGAAAATAAAACTTATGTCCGAATTTAAATTTCCAAACCCAAGTCAATTGTGTGCGCATGGCAATCCGAAAATGAGTTGTCAGATTTGTGCTGAAGAAAAAAATAAAGAAAAACAAGAAGTTGAAGAAAAACTCGATTATTCTAATCCAGAGCACTTGCGAGAAATGCTAAAGGATTCGCCAATCGATTTGGCAATTTGCAGCGCGCGAGAATTTACAGAAACGACCTTTGGCGTTAATAATAAATTCAAAGAAAGGATAGGCGCAACGTTGCTTAATAATTTTGGTACAAAAAAACAAGATTTTAGCAATATGGTCGCTCTTTTAAATTTTGTCGGAATTGCTCGCGAGCAAAAAAAACCAGAATGTAGTTATTCCAACCCAGAGCATTTACGAGAAATGTTTCAGGACTCACCAATTGATTTATTGACTTGTGGCAGTAGTGAATTTCAGAGAGCAACCTTTGGCGCCAAGAGTAGATTTGAAAAAAGAGGAGGCTATTCATTTCTTAAAAATTTTGGGACAAGAGTTGCAGATATTAAAAATATGGTCGCTTTTTTAAATTTTGTCGGAATCACTCGTGAACAAAAAAAGCCAGAATGTGATTACTCTAACGCGGAGCAGCTTAGTGAGTTATTTAAAGAATCCACAATTGATTTAACTGCCTGCGGGTTAGTGGAATTTCAGGAGGGAGTATTTGGTGCTAATAGTAGATTTGAAAAGAAAAATGGCACAGCACTTCTTAAAAATTTTGGTACAAAAAAAGTAAACACTAGCAATATGATTGCACTTCTAAGTTTTGCTGGAATTGCTTGTAAGCAAAAAAAGTTAGAATGTGGATATGCTGATCTGGAAAATTTAAAAGAAATGTTTAGCTATTCTCCAGTTGATTTAATCTCTTGTAGCTTTAGTGATTTCGGAAAAGCAACTTTTGGTATTGGTAGCAGATTTAAAGAAAGAAAAGGCACGACATTGCTTAGAAATTTCGGAACGAAAGTTGTAGATTTTGATAATATGATTGCACTTTTAAATTTTGTTGGAATTGCTCGAGAAAAATTTGATTATTCAAATCTAGGACACCTTAAAAAATTGTTTGATGCTTCGCCAATCGATCTAACTAATTGTGGCTCAACAGAATTTCAAAAAGCAACCTTTGGCGTTGACAGTGTATTTGAAAAAAGAGTGGGTCATGTGCTTCTTAAAAATTTTGGCACAGGAAATGCAGATGCTGAGAATATGATTGCTCTACTAAATTCTATAGGTATCGTTCGTGAAAAATTTGACTATACTAATCCGAAGCATCTCAAGAAATTGTTAGAAAATTCTTCAATCGATTTACGTTTTTGTGATAGTGGAGAATTTCGAAAAACAATCTTTGGTGCTGATAGCGGACTTGAAAAGAGAAAGGGTGGAACACTTCTTAAAAATTTTGGTACAAAAAAAGATAATCTTGAAAACATGATCAATCTTATCAACCTTGCTTTTCCGGAAATAAAAAGAGTGAATGTCGGTGCGGAAAGAAGAAAATCTGAGGAGAATAGAATTGAGCTAAGTGAATATTTGAAAAATCTTAGCGAAGGCAAGGTTGATGCAAAAAAAATTGAACAAGCGATGGCGTTTTTTGGCTCTTCGCGTATGACAGATATCCTTTTACATTTTCATCCAAATTTCAAAGGCATTCCAATGGATTATATAAATGGTGAGCTGGCAGAATATTTGGGAGAAGTCGCCATGCAAAAAAGACCACTCGACTGGACAACTTTTGAGCCGTGTAAAGAACTGCTATCCAATCCGGATTTCAAAAGCGCTCTACTCGAAGTAGTAAAAGAAAGAATTTTGGCTGATTGTCAAAAGGAGCAAAAAAAGGCCCAGATTGATGATATTCGACAACTGATAAAAATAGTGCTGGATAGATTGGGCAGTGAAGTGTTGAGCTTAGAGGATGATGAGCTTTGGGAAATTATAACTGAGGCGGAAGGCTATTATTTTTCTCTGCTCGATCTTAAAAAGCCAGATTGCATTTTGGAAAGTCTAAAACATGGAAGAACTTTTCCGGACATCAATCAGCTAGTTAATATTCAAGAAATAAAAGAAAAAAAGAAAATGTTGATTGCCGATGAGATGGGGCTGGGAAAAAGTGCGTCAGTTATTTTGGCTAAGGAATATTTGGGACTCAAAAAAGCCTTGATCATTGTTCCAAGTAATGTCGAAGATACGTGGGAAAAATATTTGTCCGATGAAAAAGACGGATATTTTCAGAAGGGATTGGCTCCGAGAGTTCTAATAATTAAATCTTTGGATGATCTTGAAAAATTAAATAAGCCGTTTGACTACATTTTAATTTCTCAGGAAAAAATGAAAGATGAATATGTAGCTTCTTTGGAAAATTCTGGTTTTGATATGTTGATTGTGGATGAGGCGCATAAAATAAAAAATATCAAAGGCGTGCGTTTTGAAAATGTGGAAAGATTGGCGCAAAAAATTCAAGGCGAGGAAGAATATCTAGCGCTTCTTTCTGGTACTCCGGTGCCAAACAAGGTGAGTGATGTGGCGATGATTCTTAAATTGCTTTATCCGGAAAAATTTTACGTGGGGAATCAAGAGGTGGAAAACGAAACGTTATCGCAAAGAATCATCAGAGGCGAAATGCTTGATTTACGAAATCTGCTTATTCCGCGAATGCAGAAAAAACAATTGGCGGAAAGTATCGCCATGCCTGAGTTTCTGGTGGAAGAAAGAAGAATCGAAATGACAGAGTTGGAAAAAGAACTCTATGAAACATTGCTCGAAGAAGACGAATTGACAGCGATGCAAAAAATTCAGATTATGCGCCAGTTTTTGCTTAATCCGGAAATGCTGGATATTACCGCTCCGGAAAAAATTGAAGGCAGTAAAATTTCTGCGCTCAAAGATGAGTTGCATGAATCCTTGGCAGTGAATGATAGGATTGTTGTTTTTGTGAATGACTACGTGGAAAATGTTATTCGGGGAGAAAAAAATATTATTCCTAAACTTGATTTGCCACAAAATGTCGTAGTGCGAACTATCCATGGCAAGGATGATCGCGCTCAAAGAACGAATATTCAAAATGAGTTTAATAATGGCGAAGGGAAGATGGTATTATTTGTCAGTGGTGACACAGCGGATGTTGGCGTGGATTTTTCCGGTGCAGATAAAGTTATTCATTATAACGAACCTTGGACAATTTATGATAAAAAACAACAAATCGGTCGCGCTTATCGCGAAGGCCTCAAACATGATTTGTCAGCCGTGACAATGGTCACTTCTAATTCTATCGAAGAAGGAATTTATAGTTATATTCGAACTAAAGAAAGAGCGATTGAAAAATTAATCTCCGGAGTTCCGATTAGCGAAGCGGAAAAAGCCATGCTAGAAAAAGATGAAAAACAATTTGATTCCAGTTTGGAAGTTAACGCCGAATTTGCCGAATATTATTTTTCCTCCTGGGAAAGATTAATGCGCATGTTTGGCTATACCAAAGAAATCGGAGAGAAAAATTTTTCTGATTTTCTACTTCAGCACGGTGAAAGTTATGCCGAGTGCTATAAGGAATTGGGCGCACGCAGTTATCAGGCCAATACTGCCAGAGTGAGCGCATCAATTATAGAGCGCATGTCGAAAGGGGCTGGAAAAAATGGCGGGAAAATGCAAGTCATTGATTTAGCTAGCGGACCGGAACTTTTATACAAACATTCTAGCGTGGAAATGCAAAAAAATATTTTTAGTCTTGATCTCAATGCTCATCATTTTGCTAAGGCGGTTTCAGGAAAGGCAGTGGCAGGCAGTTTTGCTAATTTGCCATTCAAAGAAAAAACATTTGATTATGCTACGCTCAATTTGGCAATTCAGGAATCAAGCTTAGTGATCAAAAATGAAGATTATGAAAGAGCCAAAATTTTCTATGAGTTGAATGGAGTTTTAAAAAAAGATGGGCGTGTGGCGATTATTTTTGATTATTCTTTTGATTATAAAAAATCCGCCGGTTTTTTTGAAAACCTTAGGAAATTGGGATTTGAAATAGTGGAAAATGAAAGCGGAGAAATTTCCTCCGGAAATAATTATAAAGCAAAAATTTTGACAATAAAAAAAGTGGAAGATCTGGAAATTGATTTTGATGATATGATAGAAGAAATTGGTAGGGAAAATATTAAGTGGTTTAAATTTTCAGAAAAAAAATCCGGTAAAGTCAGTCTCAAAGATACGCGCAAGATTATTAGCGAGTTTAATTTAAATGGGAAGGATTATCCAATCAAACTGAACGAAACAGATCAACGAATTTTGGAAGAAGAACAGGCGATAATTGCCGAAGCGGAAAGCTTGAAAAAAGGACGAAGAATTGAAGAAATTCCCAAAGAAGAAATTATTTCTAATAATTTCTGTCGTTATTACAATGGAACAAAATATGTTTTATTTAAGAAATTAAAAAGTGATAAAGGTGCGGTAGTGATTAAGGATTAGGGTATTTATTTTCCTAAAATTTTAAAACAGACATGCTTTTATTTTTATGATAAAACAGATTTGAATTAACAATAAAATCCTATGTTCCCCGAAACTCCTCCAACAATCAAATCCCATGAACAAGAATCCACCCTAGAAAGATGGCTGTCTTTAGAACTGAAAAATCAATATGAATCTAAAGCTAAAATTCTCAATCAACTCGGGATTATCTCTCCAATGCCCAGAACTTGGATTGATGAAAATAATGAAACTCAAATTGATGGAACGGATGTCAAAATGAGAATTCTGGGAATTGACGGTCAAACTTATGATTTACCCAGAATGGAAGAAATCAAAACTGCTATCCTGGAAAACAAAGAAATGTTTGAAAAAAAGATGAAGCAAGGATTTACTGATTTAAACATCATTCCTTTTGCCATGCCACTTGATCAACTTATTAAAACAATGGAAAGAACTTTGATTAAACATCACAAAGAAGGAAAACTGTTTACGCTCAAGAAAAATATTGATGATGAAAATGAAAAGTTAGAGCCATTAGAATTAGGGAGTGAACCAGTTAACAAATGGGAAGGTTATGATAACGCTGACACTGAAGGAAAAATAGTCTATTATCCCAAAAAATTCATCAGAGACAATCATCAAGGCCAAACTAAAAAAGAAATTCTTGAAAAAACCAAAAAAGGTTTTATTGTTACATTCAATGAAAAAAATCCCAATATACCAAAAGAAAACCAAAATGAAATTATTGGTGAGAGAAAAAGATTGGAAGCTAATAAAGCATCAAATGATTACTTAGAAATGCTTCAGACAGAAGCGCAATACCAAAACGAGCAAGGACAAATTCCAGAAGAATGGATTGCTAAATTTCTGACTACGTTGGAAAAGTATAATCAAGTGATTGATGGTTATAGGGGGAACGGCAAAGCTTCTTTTCAACTGGGTGCATATTTTCCATTTTCTGGCAATGTCCCGAATGCTTACTGGTTCCGCGCCGGTCGGCGGGCCAATTTTGGTAGGTACGATCCTGAGTATCGGAATGGGGACTATGGCGCGCGTTCGTCCGTGAGGGTTTTATGATTTTTGTTTTTTGGCAGATTAGAACTTAGATTTAAAATTTAATATAAAAAATAAAAAAATAGTTAAATCGAATTTTGAAATAATATGCTAAAATTTGAGCAAAAAATAAATAGACTTTTTCCTAAAAAAGAAACTCCAGCGGAAATTTTGAGCGTGGAGGAAAAACGTTCGATTGAAGCGCGGGCTGATTTTCGAAAGAGAGGCCAACGGTTCAAAATCGAAATGCTTAATTTGTCAAAACCAGCAGGCAATGAGGCGATGCTTCGCGCTTGGGAAAAAATACTCAATCTCGTTTTTCAGGAAGCTAAGGGAGAATGGAAAGAGAGTGGAGATTCAAAAGAAGATTTGAAGAAAAAATCAGAAAATTTTTCCAATGAAGCTAGCGAAAATGAGAATTTGTTTCCCAATTTTTCCGCTTATCTATATTCTCAATCCGCGAAAGCCAAAGAACAATGCGGAGAGGATTTTGATGATGAATTGAAATCTGCCTCTGAATGTACAGAGAAATCCAAGGATATTCCCAAAGATACACCCGCTAGTTTTTTTGCTGATGCAACGCTTTTAGGAATCCAATTTCGTCGAATAAAGAAATTGCCACTGCCGGAAAAAGAGAGAATTGCTCAGGAGATTTTGAATGATGCTAAGTTATTGGAAAGTTATGCTTTGGTTTTGCCTGAAGCGGAAAGGGTCAAGTTTCTGGATCTGATTCCTAAGGAAAAGAAAAAAATAATCTCACAAATTTTTGATGTTTCAACTTCAAGATTTCTGCATCAATCAATTGTTGAAAGTAAGAGTCTTGAAGAGGTGCAAAGAAGAAATGTGCGGTTGCGACTGCATAAGGAACTGCGTGATACAGTTGCAAAAGGCGAAAAAAATGACGAACAAATTGTCATACTTTTGAGTGAGGCTCTGGGCAGTTTGGGTGAGGATTCCCGACAATTGCTACTAGAGCTTATTCGAGATGAAGAAGGAGAAGGAAAAGAAAAGAAAGAACAAGATTATCTATCTAGAATTCTCAAGGTTTTCTTGGAGAATTTTGAGGATTGGCGGGGGAATGACATTGCACTTAAATTGGCTGGAGACAGAAAGCTCAATCGTCATTTGTCAGTCTATCTCCTTGGAAAATTAATTGACAATAATTATCTTTCCCAAGACCTCAAAACTTGGTGGAGTGAAGAAAAGGCTAAGTGTAAAGATGGCGTGGAAGCTGAAATGCAATCGCTGGAAATAGTCAAAAGTGTTATCACTGATTTAGGTGTAGTGCCTAGTCGTGAAATTTTGAATTTTATCTCTAATGACAAAAAATGGAAAGACGCGCCACTCGTGGAAAGAATTGAAAAAATAAAAGCGAGTCAAGAGATGTTTTCTGGGATAGAGAATAATCGCGAACTGGTAGAAAAACTTTCCGAAAATGAAAATGACGCTATGATTTATTATCTGCTTCACGGTGGAGATGATCGTTTCAACTTAATTAACAACTATGGTTTTGATAAATTTAAAGAAATGATTGGATTGATTGATAATTTGAAAATACACGAAAAACCGATTAGAAAATTCAAGCAATCATTGATTGAAAATGGAATTACGGAAGAAGAAGCGGAAAAAATAATTGAAAATCTAAGGCAAGGAAAATTTCCTTTGCCGAAAGAGCAAGCTTCGCAAGAAGTTAGTTTTGATGTTCGAGAGAATGCCTTGGTCGAGAATGCTAATCGGGAACTTGGACAAGTACTTGGTCGCAGACAACTTGGCGTTATTTTTCTTTTCCCGTTTTATCGTGAATATTTAGAAGAAGATAAGAATGAAAATTTAATCGAAAAAATGAAAGGCGCGCAAACTTTTGTCGATCGCTTGGCTCTGATAGATGAAATCGAAGCTGGTTTTCCCGGATTTCGGGAAAGAGCGCACGTAGAGATGAAAGATACTTGGAGAGCTTTGGGAGAAAAGATGGTATTGGATGTTTCGCTTGCCCAAGTTTTTTCAGAAAATTCAGTGCCAGTGAGAGGTGAAGAAATTTTGCCGAAACTAGACGTGAAACGTCTCGATCTTAAAAAAATCAAAAAAGAGTTGCTGGTTATATTGAAAGGTGTAAATGAAAAAGAATCGAACATCCAAAAAAATATTTACAAAAAAAGAAAAGCGCGAAACAATCTTTTGAAGGGTCTAGAAAATCAAGAAAATGCAAGTGTCAAAAAAGAGCTGGAAGAAAAAATCCAGAAAATCGAAGAAGAATTGAAAGAGCTGGATAAAGAAAAAAGCCTTTTGGGTGATGAAAAAATTCAAGAAAGATTTGCTCATTTGAGCAAGGAAGAAAAAGAAGCGGAAATTGAAAAACTGGGCAATGAAATTTTAGCCTTAACAGAAAAATCGCCTAGCGCAATTTTCACCTACATCACCATGCAAGCCTTGGGTGAAGAACGTTTCAGGGAGAGCGATGTGCATTTGATTCAGGAAATGGAAAGTCATCTCCAGGGACCTTTTCGGGCGATTACCGATTCAAAAACTTACCAAAGACCAATTGGTGGAGATATGCGAAAGCGCAAACTTTTAAATTTGCAATATCTAGATAAGACGGAAAGATTTATGAATATGGTTCGTTTTGCTGATAGTAAAATCTGTTGCTTTTCCAGCATTAATTATGAGCAGACTATTCAGTTTCAAACTCAAAACAAATATTGGGTAGCTTCAATCAATGCCGATCCACTTTCTTTCGTTGTTTCGCTAGAAGAGCCGGAGATAGCCAGTCAAGAAGGGGAGCAAAAAAAACAAGCCAAAGAAAATCTAGGTTTCATTTTTGGAAGTTTTGGAATTGATGAAGAAGGAAAATTGGCAATTTTGCTTAATGGAATTTATTATGCTCCTGGCGTGGAAGACCAAGATCAAGTTGAAGCAATTCTTACTGGAGTGGAAAAAATATTCAGAGGACTTCCGATAAAAACAATTGCCATTGCCGAACAACATGGCGGATCAATAGGAAAAGGAAACTTGCCGGAAGAATACACGGATGAGCAAATTGAACTGATTCGCCTGAGAGCATTGGATGACAATTCTGGCGATCCGGAATCAAAAATTTATGACGATCTTAATACTGGTGAAGATTTGAACAAGCCTCATTTCTATGAAAAACATGTTTGGCACAAAAGTTTAGAATAAAATAATTAGCGATAAAATTCTATGTCCCACGAATTTCCCAAAACAGAATCTCAAGAACTATCCACCCTAGAAAGATGGCTATCTTTAGAACTGAAAAATCAATATGAATCTAAAGCCAAAATTCTCAATCAACTTGGAATTATTTCTCCCATGCCTAGAACTTGGATCGATGAAAATAATGAAACTCAAATAGACGGAACGGATGTTAAAATGAGAATTATGGGAATTGATGGTCAAACTTATGATCTGCCCACGATGAATGAAATTAGAACTGCCATTCTAGAAAACAAAGAAATGTTTGAAAAAAAGATGGAGCAAGGGTTTACTGATTTAAACATCATACCTTTCGCGATGCCACTTGATCAGCTTATCAAAACAATGGAAAGAACTATTCTAAAACATCATAAGGAGGGAAAGCTATTCACGGCTAAGAAAAACATTGATGATGAGAATGAACCACTGCAAAAACTGGAATTAGATGAAAGCGGCCCAATCAACAAATGGGAAGGTTATGATAATGCTGACACTGAAGGAACGATAGTCTATTATCCCAAAAAATTCATCAGAGACAATCATCAAGGAAAAACCAAAAAAGAAATTTTAAAAGAAAGTAAAAAAGGTTTTATTATTACGCTCAATGAAAAAAATCCGAATATTCCAAGAGGAAATCATGGGGAAGTAATTAGCGGGAGGGAGAGGTTGGAAGCTAATATTTCTCCTGATGACTATCTAATGTTTCTAAGAACGGGAAGGGCGTATCAAAATGAACAAGGTCAAACTCCGGAAGAATGGATTACTAAATTTCTAACTACATTGGAAAAACATAATCAAGTAATCGATGACTATCAGGGAAATAGCAAGGCTTCTTTCCAGTTGGGTGGGTTTTTCCCGCTTTCTGTCGCTGTTCCATCAACTAGCTGGCACCAAGACAATCATCAGGCCTTCTTGTATCGGAATAATCCGGGGTTTCAGTTTGAGGGCAATGGTGCGCGTTCGTCCGTAAGAGTATTATAAATCTAGTTTTTATATTTAAAAAATAACTATGTCCCACGAATTCCCCAACCCAGAATCTCAAGAACCATCCACCCTAGAAAGATGGCTGTCTTTAGAACTGAAAAATCAGTATGAAGATAAAGCTAAGATTCTCAATCAATTAGGATTAATTTCTCCCATGCCAAGAACTTGGATTGATGAAAACAATGAAACTCAAATAGACGGAACGGATGTCAAAATGAGAATTCTGGGTATTGATGGTCAAACTTATGATCTGCCCACGATGAATGAAATTAGAACTGCCATCTTAAAAAACAAAGAAATGTTTGAAACTAAGATGAAACAAGGATTTACAGAGCTTGAGATTGTACCGTTTGCGATGCCGTTAAGTAAGCTCATCGAAACACTCAAAAGGCAATTGCTCAAACATCATAAAGAAGGAAAGTTATTTTATGTTAAAAGGAATAAAGAAAGTAAAATTGAGGAACTGATGCCTTTTGATTTGGACATAAATGAGCCAGTTTATATTAATGAAATGTATGCTAACGCTGATGAGAAAAACGAGTTAGTTTATGATGTTAATGGTTTCTCTTATGAAAATCATCAAGGGAAAACAAAAAAACAACTTATTAACGCTCAAAAATCAATTCCCGGTTATTTAATTATTTTTAGAGAGGGTGATATGAATATGCCTGAAGAAGGTAAAGGCAAAATAATTAATGGTCGAAAACAATTAGAAATACATGATGCTCCAAAAAAATATCTAAAATTAATTCAAACTGAAAAGCAATATCAAGGAGAATCTGGTCAAACTCCAGAAGAATGGATAGTTGAATTTTTGTGTTATATGGAAAAAAACGATCAAGTTATTGATTGCCAACAAGGTTCATTCCAATTAGGCGTATATCTTGTTGATGATGCTTATATTTTATATAGCAGATCTATTCTGGGCAATAAGATGGTAAAACTTGAAAGAAAAGATCCTAATTTTGAAATTACTCGATGTGGCGCACGAACATCAGTAAGAATAAATGGATTTTAAAGGTTAATTTAAAAACACCAATGCTCGAAAAAAATTTACAAAAATATTTTAACTTTTCGCAGTTTCGTCCAGGGCAAAAAGAAATTGTGGAAGCTATCATGAATGGGCATGACACAGTTGCGTTGATGCCAACGGGTGGGGGAAAATCCTTGTGCTATCAGTTGCCATCAATAATCGCGGATAAATTATCGGTGGTTATTTCTCCACTGATTGCTCTGATGAAAGATCAGGTGGATGCGCTCAATGCTCGAGGAATTCCGGCGGTTTTTATCAATAGCTCACTAACCTTTGAAGAAATTCAGGAAAATATTGTCAAAATAAAAACCGGACAAATCAAGATTTTGTATGTTGCCCCTGAGCGTTTTGGTAATGCTCAATTTCAAAAACTTTTTTCCGAGCTAGACATTTTTTTGTTTTCAGTGGACGAAGCACATTGTGTTTCGCAGTGGGGACATGATTTCCGGCCGGATTATTTGGAGATTAGAAAGTATATTCGTAATTTGAAAAAACGTCCGATTGTGGCGGCTTTCACGGCGACGGCTACAACGGAAGTGAAGGATGATATTATCGAAAGATTGGAGCTCAAAAATCCCAAAGTTTTCATTCGTGGATTTGACCGGCCGAATTTGAAATTTCTAGTGCAGTGTGATTTGAAAACCAAAGAAAGGTATGAAGAAATTTTGCGCATTATAAAAAGTCTTTCCGGCGCGGGGATTGTTTATTCGCTCACCAGAAAAGAAACGGAAGTTATTGCAAAATATCTAAAAGAAAACGGGATCAAAGCGATAGCCTATCACGCCGGGATGGAAGCGAAAAAAAGAGAAAAAGTCCAAGAAGATTTTATGGAAAATAAATTTCAGGTGATTGTGGCAACCGTGGCCTTTGGGATGGGTGTGGATAAAGCCGACATCCGCTTTGTCATCCACTCAGGTATGCCCGGGAGTCTTGAAGGCTACTATCAAGAAGCTGGACGTGCCGGGCGAGATGGTGAAAAATCTTATTGTGTTTTGCTTCATGCTAAAAAAGATGTTAACACGCACAAATTTTTCATTCGCATGAGCAAAGGTGAAATGCAGGATCAGGGCAAGGATCAAACAGAAATGTGGAAAATTTTGAATATAAAATATGATCGCTTGGAAAAGATGGTGGAATATGCCACTAGTAAAAAATGTCGCAGGACGATGATTTTAGAATATTTTAATGACCCGGAACTTTTAAGTCATCCGAGCAATTGTCGCGGATGCGATGTTTGTCTAAATTGGAAAGCGACTAAAGGTCAAGAAAAATTCGAGAAGGTTAAAGGCGAAAAATCGAAGGGATTCATTTCCGGCACAATCAAAGAAACCGTGAAACTATATGAGCAAAAATATAGCGTCGAAAAAATTGCCAAAATCAGGGGATTGGGCATTAGAACAATTTATGGTCACTTGATTGATTGGTATGCCTCAGGCGGAAAATTGAAAGTAGAGGATTTTCTTTCTCCCTCTGAAGAAGAAAAAATCGCGCGTGTAGTTTCTCAAATTGGAAGCACAGAAAAACTGTCACCAATTAAAGCTAAGCTGCCAGCCAGTATTGGTTATGAAAAAATAAAGTTAGCAATAGTGAGAATGAAAAAATAAAATAAGTTAAATAAATTTCTTTGACTATTTAGTAGTTTTTTGTTATGTATAAGTTGGTACCTAAAATAATTCATAACTGAAATTAATCATAAAAAAGAAGCGGGGGTGACAAATGGTCGACGACAAGAACGTCCTAAATCAAGTTCAAGGCTTAGCGGATTGCCTCTCGATTAAGGAGAGGAAGGATTTTAACAAAAGTAATTTGAGTTTGCAGGAATGGGCAGAAAAAAGTTTTCCCAAGGGAATGGGAGAACTGGTTGGAAGAATGAATGTGAGAAATTTCATGTCAAACTTATACACAGGATCTTGCACTCAAGGAACGATAAAAGAATCTGATGATTCAAGTCCTTCTCCAGTTGTGGTTAAAGAAGCGATGGAACATCAAGCGGGAAATAATGTGATTGAAAAAGTTAACTCTCAAGGCGCAACTACTCCGCCGATGGAAATTAAAAAACCAATGACTAATCGGCCAAGAGGCGTTAAGGTTAGAAAAAGAAAAGTTGATGAGAGCAAGAATTTGCATTTTAGTCCTATTGGATATCCGGAAATAATAATAACCATTATTCCTATGCGTAGATCGCTTCAAGAGAATGAGGCGGAAAAACACAGAAACTTCTTTTGTCAGTTTATAAAAGAATGTATTGATTATTCCGAGGATCACGGAGTTTGTTATTTTTCTTGTTCCGAATGTTCTCAGATGAAAAATTCAAACTCAGAGTAACGTATATGACAAAAATTCCCTCCTATGAACATTAGCGCCAGGTTAAATTTTTAACCGGCGCTTTTTTTAAACTTTTTTGGATTTGAGTATGGCTTGCCCAGCCACTTGATTTTTTTCTCATTATAGTGTATACTGTGTCTATTGTAAGTTTTCTCAGCAGGTTTTGCCTTATATGTGAATCTAAGGAAAAAGACTGAAAGCGTCAGTTTTCAGAGAAGTAAGCTAAGTGAGAAGGTCGGCTTGCAATGCGTAATCAAGTATATAAGGCAAAAAAATGGCACAAAAATTGTACGTAGGAGGTTTATCCTACAGCACAACCCAAGACGGTTTGAAGGATTATTTCTCTCAAGCTGGAGCAGTTCAAACAGCAATTATCATCAATGATAAAATGTCTGGACGTTCTAAAGGTTTTGGTTTCGTGGAAATGTCTTCTGATGAAGAAGCACAAAAAGCTATCGCTATGTTTGACGGAAAAGAGTTCGAAGGAAGAACTTTGACTGTTAACGAAGCTCGCCCAATGGAGGAAAGACCAAGAACTGGTGGTTTCCGAAAACCGGGTGGATCTGACGGTGGTTTTGGTGGAAAAAGATACTAATCTATCTTTAGAAACTTAAAAAAGCAGTCCTGAGCAATCGGGGCTGTTTTTTTTGTGCCAAACTTGTTGTATAATAGTTTTATTGGTATAATTCTAATTAGTTGTATTTTGCAAGTTTAAAAAGTTATTTTTATTTTTTTATGAAGAAAATTATTTTAGGTAGTTTTTTGTTTCTAGCCGCTTCTATTTTTAGTGGTTGCGCTTCAACAACAGATGATTCAGCAATCATCTTGTTTTACAGCAATGAATGTTCTCATTGTAAGATAGTGGAAAAATACATTGCAGATAATAATATAAAAGACAAAATTTCTTTTTCTCAGCGGGAGGTTGGTAGCGATAGCGCCAATGCTAATTTAATGGTAGATAAACAGAAGTCTTGTAATTGGGAAAAAGAAAAAAATGGAAAGGTGCCATTTCTTTGGACAGACGGAAAATGTTATTTAGGTCAAGATGAAATAATCCAATTTTTTAAAGATAAAATAAATGTTCAATAATTTTTTTAGAAAAAAACTCCTTTTCTTACTCACTGGCTTAAGCTTGATGCCTATTTTTTCAGCGCAGGCCTTTTGTCCAGTTTGCGTCGTTGCAGTTGGAGCGGGGCTTGAACTTTCAAATTATCTGGGTATTGATGATACTGTCACCGGTCTCTGGATTGGTGCTTTGCTTGTTTCCTTATCGATGTGGACTATAGAATATCTTGCTAAGAAAAAAATTAATTTTTTTGGAAAAAGAACAATTATTTTTGGTTCTTTTTATTTTCTCACCGTTGCTCCATTATATTGGAAGAACTTAATTGGACAGCCGATGCACAGTTTTTGGGGTATCGATAAATTAGTTTTGGGCATGATTATTGGCAGTATTTTATTTTTTTTCGGTGGCATTCTTAGTTTTAAACTTAAACAAAGAAATGGCGGAAAAGTCTACTTTCCTTTTCAAAAAGTTATTATCCCATTGGTAATATTATTTATAGCTAGCGGACTATTTTATTATTTAACTCTAAATTAAAAATATATGGAGGATAAAATTAAAAATCTTAACGAGTTGATTGAAAAAGTGGATCATATGAAAAAGCAAGATAAACTTGATCTTTCATCTGATCAGGATCTGTCTATTGCCATTATGAATTTGGTCAGCATCGAAGAGCATTTCTTTTTTACCGGGGCGAAATTGCAAAAGCCCGGCTATTTTGATCTGTTGCAAGAAGTGCGTAAGATGCGTGGTGATTTGCTTCGCGAAATAGTCAAGAATCCGGAAGGAGAGGAATGGTGTATTTCCAAGCATCTTTTGGCAGCTTCAATGCGACTGATGGAAGTGGGAACTAAACAACAAGGCATGGGTAGGAAAGAAAAAGCGCATGAGCTTTTTCAAAAAGCCTATGATCTCTATTCTCTTTTTTGGGGAATTAATATGAAAGTGATTAATACTGGAGATATAAAAGAGATTGATGTGGAAGCCCTGAATAAACATGATCAAATAAAAAAAGAAGTTAATCATTCTTCCGGTAATAATGCTCATAATTCAGCATCCATCGTTTCAGAAAATAAACTTGATAAATCCGGAAATAGTAATTTTATGGGAAAACTGGGTGAACTTGTGCGTAAAGCAGTCGATTGTTGCTTTGAATAGAAATTGAAAAAAAGGATACAAAATGATTGTCTGACATATTTCAAAAAAAGTAAATGAGTAAATTTATTGAATTCTATCAGTATATTCCTTTTCAAATAAACCCAGAGATTGTATGGATTGGTCCTTTTTCTTTTGGTTGGTATGCCATGATGTATCTAGTGGCTTTTTTAGTTGTGTATTTTTTATTAAAAAAAAGATTGGCATTGGGTGAGGGAAAATTGTCTAAGAGTCAGTTGTTTGACTTTTTAATTTTCTGTTTTATTGGAGTTGTGGTTGGAGCCAGATTGGGTTATGTTTTTTTCTATAATTTTTTTTACTACATTTCTAACCCGCTAGCCATCATATCTCCATTTGATTTATCAACAGGAAATTTGGTTGGTATTTACGGAATGAGTTATCACGGAGGATTGATTGGAGCAATAATTTTTGCCATAATCTTCACTCGAAGAAATAAACTTAAATTTTGGGATTTGATTGATTTTTCTGTCCCTGCAATTCCCGCAGGGTATTTTTTTGGTCGCCTTGGTAATTTTCTAAACGGAGAGTTGTATGGTCGGGTAACTGAAAAATGGTGGGGAATGTATTTTCCAGATGATGAATTGCATCTTCTGCGTCACCCATCGCAATTGTATGAAGCGTTTCTTGAAGGCATTGTAGTATTTATTTTCCTTTGGACAATTAGAAATAGTAAGGTTTTTCAAGGAAAGCTTGCCGCAATCTATCTATGTGCTTATGCCACTGCACGCTTTTTCGGTGAATTTTATCGGGAGCCCGATTCACAAATAGGTTTTCTTTTTTTTGGCTTAACCTTGGGACAAATTTTCAGTGTAATTATGTTTTTCAGTGGGCTGGGGATAATGTTTTGGAAAAAGATAAAAAAATGGTATAATGTAAAAAGATAAAAAAGCAGATAAGCATAAGATAACCAATGCAAAAAATACAAAAAAACTTTTCTTTTGATGGCATCTCTCGCGAGCGAAAAAAACTGAGAGAATTTGATTATAATTTGACTCAATTTATTCTGAAGAACAAAAATTCTTCGGTTTTGTTTTCTAATAAATATGGAAAAATAAATAACTTCACAACCAGCGATTCAAAGTTATATTTCACTCAATCAGAGCTGCGGAGAATGCGTGCTGGAGAAAAAAGATTATCTTTCACGGGAAATGTGGATTGTGTTTTATCTCGCAAAGCCAGAAAACGGATTTATTGGAGAAAAGAAAATCCAAGTTATTTTGATTTGAAAGAGCGTTATTCTAGTTTGTTGCAATATATAAAAGATGCACTTAGTGGATATACTCACGGAGTTGGAATGGTTCGAATGTGGAATATCTCGCTTGTCACCTCGCTAATTTTTGGGATGTTTTTGATGACGATGATCTATCGTTATCTTGGTCAAGGAGCCAGTGCTCATGAGACCCAGCAATTAGCAGAAAATAAAACAGCAGAAATGGTTTTAGGTGCGCAGGCGATTGATGAAGAAGCTGTCCAAAAAGAAATAAATGAATATACTGCAAAGCTTTTAGCTGAATTGTCAAATAAAGAAACGGCTGAATTCGAACAAAAATTAAGAGAAATGGTTAAGGGTTATCCAATTGAACAAATGGTTTCTGAAATTGCCAAGCAAGATAGAGTCGTGGCGATATTTCTGGTAGCGATTGCTAAAAAGGAAAGTTCTTGGGGTGTGCACGTTCCGGTTTTGGATGGAGAAGATTGTTATAATTATTGGGGATTTCGCAAAAAAAGAGAGCGTATGGGAACAGGTGGGCATACTTGTTTTGATAGTGTTAAGGATGCCGTTGATAGCGCATCCAAAAGAATTGGCTCTTTAGTTTATAATGAAAAAATTGATACACCACAGGAAATGGTTTTGCCTTGGAAGTGCGGTTATGATTGTTCCTGGGATAATCCAAAAGCGGTGCAAAAATGGATAGATGATGTGGATTATTATTTCAAGCAGTTTGAAGCGAAAAATTAAATACCTACAAGTAAAAAAACGAGACTCACTTCGTTTTTTTGTTTGGCCAAATATTGAATTTTTACTGGTTGTTTGATTATCAACTAGCAAATTTTATCCTTGATATCATGCCAAAGGTGTCTTTGGTGTGTTAGCTGTGCAAGCTATTGACAAATCAATAGCTTTTGGTGTATATTAAGCAATCCAGTGATTGGTTTTTAGGCTTTAGCCAGAGGCTTATTAATTGCCTTTATTGAAGCGTAAAAATCAGTATAAATTTTTCCAAGAAAAATTGGAAGAATAGCTGATTTTTTACAGCTCATTGACAATCTAATAGTTACTATTGAATAATAATATAAACATAAAAGGAGTTTTTATTAGCAAGAGTACCCGTATTATTAGTTGTATGTATGGTGCATTATTGAAGTATAACCTAAAAGGAGGAAGTCAGATGAATGATTATGTAGGAACGACCACAGGACAAGGCGGAGTAGCAGGCGTATCAATGGATATGCTTCAGAATCTTCTCAAAGATACCGAGGCATCGATCCAAACCCTGGAAAAACCGGCGCAAAGAAACCTCGACACCAAGCTTGACGAACTGAAAGCGAAGTTCGAACAAGCTGAGCAGATTAAGGATAAGCACGAGCGTGACATCCGAATGAAAGTACTTAAGGCTGATTTTGCTTCTTTACGGGAATCGATCAAGGAAGAAGAAGCGGATCTGGCCAATGCGGTCTTCGGGCTCAACGCAATTTTGGAATCGATGGGAGCTGAATATGCAGTTCTCATGAGACCCAATGCCGAGGAATTGAAGCTGGTCACCGACGCGGAAGCCAAACTCGGAAGTGCCAATGTTAAACTCGAAGAAGCTGGCCAGAAGTGGAATTTTTTGCACCGACGCGAAAAGGCTATTGCCCAGGCGAATCAGGCAATCACAAATGCCAAGCAAGGTATTGAAGATGCCAAAGCTGAAGCCAAACGGCGGGCTCGTCGTCGACTGCAAACCAAAAATATGGAAGAATCTCTCCAAGATTTCCAATATAAGGTCGAACAGACCATTGGAATCATGGAGAAAAGAAAAGAAGCCATTGAAAAACAACTGGTGGCCGTTCAAACCCGAAAAGCAGAAGCATTCCGGATCAAAGAAGAGGCGGCCAGGGCATTAGAGGCCCTGGATCAGCAACTCCAGGAGAAAGAAGCCGAACTGCAAACAGAAGAAGAGATGTTCGGCACTTTTCTTAATGGAAGTCCTGAGTACGCCGCTCAGGACACAAAAGTTTCAAACCTTCGGTCGGAGGTGGAAGATATCAGGGGCCGCAGAAACACGGCACTGATTCTCTTTCAATCGAAAGAAAAATTCGCCGAAGAGCTCCAGGTGCACGAACGTACCCAGATGAAGTTGCGGGATAACCACATAATGTGGATTACGGCACTGCGTTCGGACACCCAGGAAAGGGTGGTCACGTTTAAGTCCAGGCTGGAAGCGATGAAGGCGATGTCTGATCAGGATATTGCCAAGCAACTGGACGATATGGGCGCAGCCATCGACCAATCAAATGTAGAATATATGGCCAGTGCTGGCGCTGCGAGCGATAATGTCCGGATGCAAAAAGTGGAAAATCAGCCTGATCGGGTAGCCAAGGTTATTAAGGCCGCAGCTGCTCAAGCAGAGGCAATCCAACAAATCCGCCTTCGGGAAGACAAGGCCAGGCAGTTGTTTAAGGAGAAATATCTTATTGATCCACTTTCGACATCGTATTTTCGTTACGTCGAAGATCAACCGGATAATCAACCGGGCGCTAATTAGCAACCGGCTTCAACAAATCAACCAAAACCGGGCAGGCCCAAAAAGCCTGCCCATTTTTACAGAGAAAGGATGAACTGACATGAATAAAAATGGCACAGGTCAAGATGTCTGGAATGAAGGATTATCCCAGTTTAAACTGGAAAAGCTTAAAAACAGGGATGAATATGCCCAGTATTTCAATCAATTATATTCCATTTTTCAAATGCTCTTGGCCGTTTTTCAATGCCAGGCAGTGGAATCGGGACGAAAAAATTACGAACCGGGAATCGTTACAGGTTTTCTGGAAAAATTGCTCGGAACTATCCGAGCGCTTCGACGGAAATATACCTACGATCCCGAGCATACGCTAATCGTTGATCTTTCTGATTCTGGGTTTCCCAGTTATCAGGAAATTGGTGCTCTGGAGGTGGACCTCAGAATGCGTGAACAAAAATTAAATGAACTGCCATCTCTTGTTAATTTGAAAAGTGGTTTGCTTGATTTCATGTTTAAGCAGCAGGAAGAATCTCCGGAAATTCTGGCGCAACTTGGTCAGAGATATTTTTTCGAAAAACTTGATCCCAGTATCTTCCTTACTTTCATTCCCGGGAATTTAATTCTGACAGGAGAAAGTGAAGAATTTCGCCATTACATTTTCAGTTGGGCTGGCTATGATTTTGCCAGCAATAAACCCAACATTTGTATTATGGCGTTCGACCAGGATCAGGAGGCTAACTCATTGACAGAAAAAGGACCCAATTACGATAAGTTTCTGGAAATTGTCCAGGCTGAAGGTTCTCGGGTTCCGCCTATCGGCATAATGGCAATGGGAATTGATCAAAACTTGAAGGACATTCACCCGAAATCAATCAAACGGATTATGTTGGGACCGATTTGTACAAAATCGTTTTCAAGAGATCCTTATGCGCTTCACAACCTGTTGGTTCAAAACGCAGAGAGCCCTGACGATTTTATCTTCACGTTCTGCGACGAGATTGTTATTTCGCAAGAACAAAAAAGATCGAAGAGCCCGTTTTCTCTGGGCCAACTTCGGGAAATATTTTATATCCCGGAAACAGATCTGGAATGCTATGAAAAGAAGGCCTCGCAAATTCACCATTACATGCTGTTGCCACATTATTTACGACAACTCATGGATAAGAATGGTGACTTCGCTGCCTTTAAAGACACAATAAAATATACCTACAATGAGGAGAATATCTATGCAGGAAAAAACCATTGCAGCTTGTCTGCCGATAAAAGAACAAGATTTGAATAGATTCACCACGGACGCTACCGCCCTTCTTGCAAAAGTGCTGTGGAAGCCAAAAAAAGCAAGATTAACTATGAACGTTCCTGGCGCCAAGCAGTGGAGTGAAGCAGCCGAGGCTGGGATCGAAAAAGAGTTGTCCCTGATGAAGCTCGCGCCAAAGTTCAACAACGATCCATTCCTGATGGACGAAGCAGTACTTCACGTGCTGACAACCGTCCGCCAGGGTTTGCGGATCGGCATGCATCTGTTCTGGGAATATTATCGTCACAGTGGCATGGAAAATCTCATAGCCCTGAATAAGAGAAAGATCCTTTCAGATAAGCAAAAAACCGAATTTAATGAAATAAAGGAAACAGCCTCGGCGGTCTATATGTTTGCCACGGCCTATTACGTAGTTTGGAAATTGTCCAAATACCGTACGGAAGAAGTTTCGGCGGTAAACCACCAGATTGATGGAATACCGGAAACTGATTTTACCCTTCCGCAAATAGCCGGGACGTGTATGGTTTTCTATTACACGGCCTATGCAACTGATCTTCTGGAAACAATCAAAACTAAACCGGAGGTGGCTTTTGTCAAAATGACGCTACTTTATTTTCAGGCAGTCATTGAGGACATTAAGATGCGCTTGGGCTCTCTTAATCGGAAGGAAATTTTTGAGAATAACCATTATAAACTGGAAGGAACTGAATTTAATATTAATGGTTTTGATTCTCAGGTTATTTCGAGTAGTGCGACAGTAGAATTTAATCGAATGGAGCTTACCGAAATCGTGGGAAATCATGATGCTAAGCACCACGCTCATCGATTGGTGGAAAGATTATTATGTTATGATTTTACTGCCAAGAAAAATCCTATGCAGGAACTGAGGGGATTCTCAACGGTTCGGCTGGGGCATGGAATCCCTGGAACAGGAAAAAGCATGTTGATCGCAGCGATTGCGACTATGCTCAAAGACCGTTGCGAACAATTAGGCTATCCTTTTCTTTTCTGGCCGATGCCTGAAAATGTTGTTTCAACTTTTCAGGGAGGGTCGAAAGAAAGGATGTTGGATTGGATGCATCCGATGCGTGATCCGAATAGGATTATTTACGCACCGGCCGATGATGCCGAAAACAATTTTGAGGACAGAACAAGACCAGGCGTATCTGCTGGAGTGCGGGAAGTAATCGGCGCATTTTTGACCAACACAGAAGGTGCTACGGCTATCAATCACGGCAACTCAGTGATTGAGCTATACACCAATATACCGGAACAACTTGACAAAGCCGTCCTTTCCCGAATTAAAGTTCGGGCGATAATCGATGGTGCCAAAACTTTGGAAGACTTTCTGGATCAGGATTACCTCTGGTGGGTAAAATACGCCAAGATGGATCCGAAGTTTATTAATATGAAAGATCCGGAAGGGTATGAGTATAAGACTGCCCAAGCACTCGGACCAAACCTCTTATCGGTTTGTGGTAAATATGAAAAACCTACCGATCAGCGGATAAACGAAATTTATGAAAAAGTGCTTCGGGAAGCGGATCCGACAGAGCATCGCTTCTTTGCGATACTACATCTTGAAGTCAAAAAGGTATTTCCATTATTCTCTTCTCGGGATGTGCGAAATATCCAAGAAGCAGTCAGTACCAGGATTATGGATTTTGACCTGGAGAAAGACTGGTGGGAACATCCGGAAAAGTTTTTCCGTCAGGATTATGCAACAAAGAAAAATATCCTGATTGAAATGATGAAGGGTAATATGAAGGGACTTTCGTTCTCCCAGCTCAGGCTCGAGGAATCTTTCCGATACTTGGACGCTATGACAAGGATACTTTCGGCTGATGAAGAGCGTAGAATTCAAGCGATTGTGGATGAAATTAATCGGCAGGAAGAGGCCAAGAAACGTTTTCTTAACCAAAAAAATGGCTAATGGAGGTTGCCCATGGAGGCACTACAGAAATTGATCGATGCTGGCTTGTATGGTCGGCATCTTATACAGATTCATTCAGGGACGCTCATAAATCGCTATAATGAGTGTCTTAGGGAAATTGGTTTGTCACCAACCATGCTTACAGAGTTTAGCATTGACGGCTCCGGTTGGAGTCCTGAAATTGCCAAGGAAAAGAACGAGATGTTCTATCTGGCGCACGGTGGAGCGAACCAATTTCATATTATTTTAACACCAAAACAAAACGGAAAAACTGTCTATTACCCGTATTATTCATTTAGCCGGTCGCTTATGGAAGAAGTATTCCAACGGTTTAGCCGGCAAGTGGCGGACATTACAGAAGAGACGGCAGTGATTCTGGATATTGACCAAAACCTGTCGCATTATCTTAATCCGGGTGATCTGCTTTTTGTTGATTCCGTTATTATTCGGACTTCAGCATCAAGTGGGCTCATTAAAGGCGCCCAGGATCAGCGTACTCTGGTTAACAAGTTTATGCGAAAAGATGATTCCTGGTTCGACGAAAACTTGCGCAGAAAAATAATCGAAAGTGCCAAGTCATTCGGCGATCTCAGGAGCAGATCAGTGATTATACCAAGCATTCCGGTTGACGGAATCTGCAGTTTCTGGACGGCGGCTTTTGGCGGAGCATATGTTTTTCGGGATGATAAGTGCAGTCAAGATGGACTGCTGATCCTCGAGAATGATGCTCAATTCAGAGAATTGCAGGGTAGTGTTCCCGGAGCGTATTCCCTGGCAGATGAAAATCTTTTATCGGTCATGGAGGAAAAAGGATTACTGGATGTTAGTGAGAGTTTTTATCATAAAAGTCCGGAGGTTCTTGAGCGCATATGGGAATGTCTTTTGATTGAGGCGCAACTTCGAAAGTGTCCGACGATATTCTTCGGATCACTCAATCCAAATCAGAAAAAAAGTCTGGCAGCCGGTCTCAAAGACGGCTTGCCGCCGGAATTTTTTCAGATAGAACGGTTTATGATCCAGTTTGACAAGGAGCCTAAAAGGGCTATTAAAGACTTGCCACCGGAACTACGCCGATTGCTGATTCATCCAAAAGCAAAATTAAAACCAACAGTGCAAGCGATTATTTGGCAGCTTCTTTCGGAGCTGAATCCGCTGGATGTTGTTCAGCTTTATGCTTACAACAAAAAGCGATTTTTCCAAGATTACCCAAACTGGTTGGAAAGCAAGAAAGACTGGGCGGTCAACGTAATTAAGGAAGCTTATGAACCGCAACCACAAGTCAAAAACGATTAAACAATGTAAACATATCACACAGGGAGACAGAACATGACAGCATATGGAATTTTTATGGCGATTGTACTTTTTAAGGTTGGCATTCTGACCTTTATTGCAGACTGGAAGTATGGTTCAAAACTTTGCCGCTGGTGGCACAACCTGTGCCATTCCGAGGAAAATCAAATTTCTGAGGACAAGGCCGACGGCTTCATCTACAAACGGCCGATCAACAAGAAGATTCTCGCAGCCTTCATCATTTATATTATGCAGGCTGTAATTTCCTTGAAATACGCACCAGTCAATCTGCTGTTTGAACTTCTCGGACTGCCGGTCGGAATCCTGATGATTATGCTTGGATTTTCTCTGGCACCGTGGGCATATCAGCGCTGGACGAAAAGATCTGATCTTTTCGAATGGGCTGATGATGTTTCTGAGGGCCGAGTAAAGTTCAGCATGATAGACTGGATCAAGGAATTGATTGATGGTTTCCGCTCGCTTTTCAAAAAGTGGAAACCTGCAAAAAATCATTCAGCAGAAGAAAAAGCGGAAAAGCCTGAAACGTCTGTGGCAGAAACGGCTGAAGCGAGACCTGAAGTGGTCGAAGAAAAACCCGTTGATCCTCACGAACTCATTCGTAAATATACAGCAAAGCACTGAGGAGGCAATTATGGAAAAAACGAAACAAAAGATTTCCGCGGTAAATGAGCAACACGGCCAAATATATTATTTATGGCACAACATCAACCGCGGAATCAAAAACCAATTAAAAAACCATTTGAGATCGTTTCTGGTCTCAGTGGTAATTAGTCTGATGTTCATCTTTGGTCTTAGGGGTCTGTGGCAACCATATCTCATCTGGGCGAGAAATCACCTCTGGATATTGCTGACTATCGGCCTCCTGTGTATGGTGCTCTACCTGATGTTCAGACTGGTTTTTCGCCGTAAGTTTACCCGGCTGGGTTTTTCGGTAGTGCTGGTTTTAATTGCTGGCCTTTATGCCTATTCTGCTTATAAGGGATTCGATGTCCATGAATACTTGTCACTGTATTTTCGGTACAAGACTTTGGATATTGTTGAACTTAAGGAGATGCCGCTGACTGGTCATGAAAGAGTCCAGCCACGCCAATCAATGCTCACTCAAGCTGAGACGAAGACAAACGAAAGTTTTCAAATCAGTGATCCATTTTTTGTGCGAGTGGGTAAGGATGATTACAACTGGACGATGCTCATTGAGCCTCCCCCAGGTATTAACCAGCTCATTAGCAGGTCCTATGCCGTGTTTAATGTTTCCGGTGAAGAAGCCTATCCAAGCTTTGAAGGAAAAGCGAAAGTTAAGGTTGCTTTTGAGACTGGACAGCATATGATACTCGGAAAAAATGTGATTACCAACACGATTAAAACATTCGGCTTATGGCGTTTTTTAAATTATCAGCCGGCTGAAATGTTCTTAACAAAAGATGACGAAGGGAGGTGGGTTGAAGTAGTCAAGCTTATACATTGGAATGGAATAATTTTTCCCTGGCCGGAAAAGGGCGGAGTTTTAATTATCCCAGATAATAGCCAATTGAGTTTTTTGCAAAAACTGAAACTCTGGGTTTTTGGTATCGGAAAATGGATTCCGCCGGAAGACATTTTCAAACATCCTTTTCTGAAGGGGCAAAGCATCGTACCAGCAATAGTTGAAAGGTTCGATGCTGATAGTTTCAAGTTTGACAATGGCTTCTGGGGACCGGCACCTTTCTATCATATGGGTGATGTGGTGGTTTCAGATCTATCAGAGGATTCCAATGAACAGCCATTTACGACTTACTTCAATTTTCCCAACGAACCGGAAAAGTCAAAGCTGTATGGTTATTTTTCCTTCGAGCCGTATTATGAACCGGCCAAGGGGTTAAATGCCAGCATGCTTTATCCGGGAGATGGCATCGGTCCTATTTATGTGTATAAACATTATATGCATGGGGAGAATTATACCGGGGTCGGGGCTGTCGCGCAGAAGATTCAAGACAGCCGTAAGGCGTACACTTGGCAAATAGTCCGGGCCGTTGAAAATAGGCCATACATCAAGATTATCGATGGAAAAGCTACTTTCTTTTGGCTTTCAACGGTTGTAACTCTGAACAAAGATAATCCGGAGCGATTCGGCACTGGAGGAAAGCCGGAGATTGCGATTATGAACGCTGATAACGACAAGGTATACTGGGTTAATCCAGAAAATCCAAAACACTGGGTTGATCAGATCATCAACAATAAAAAAGAGGACAGTGGTCATTAGCTTGGAGGAGCTAAATATGATCGCTTAGGATAACGCGAAGGCGTTGCGATGAATGTCGCAACGCCTTTTTTAATGGAAATCAATAAGGTGAATATTTAAGTTCATAGTTACTTGTGCATAATCATGGTTGACTCCATCCCCATAATTTGCTAGAATTACAAAGTTACTTTTTAACCAGTATTGGGGAGAAAAGGGGAAACAGGGGAATAATCTAATATGAGCGAAGATCTGCCGAGTTTGAAGGGGAGAATAGGCAAAAAACTGAATATATTAGCCAAAATAACGCCCATAATTATTGTGGGGCTGTTTTTTTTATTTCATTTTAGCATCAATAATATTTCTCTGGCAGAAGCGCCGGAAGCCAAGGTGACCTTAGAAAAATACAACCCAATCGATTTCGGAGAGTTTGATCCTTTAGAGCCAATAAAGAAAAGACTAGAAATAATTGAAATGGAAAAAAGAAAAAATAAACAAAAGGAAAAAGAAACAAAGAAAGATGAGGAAATAAAAAATGGTAAATATTATGATTTAGTAGTTAGTCATCCAATTGAGGAAATGTTGCCTTATATTTCTAAGTGTGACTCAAAAACAGCCTCGTTTTTAATTGCGATTGCCAAAAAAGAAAGTAATTGGGGCAAGCATGCTCCGCAAAAGGCCAATAAGGATTGCTACAACTATTGGGGTTATCGCGGAACGTATAATCAAACTGATTCTGGTTATAGCTGTTTTGATTCTCCCGAGCAAGCTATTTCTGTTGTTGGAGAAAGAATTCGAGATTTAATTGAAAAAGAAATTGATACACCGGAAGAAATGATTATTTGGAAATGCGGATCGAGTTGTGCCGGTCATGATCCAGCTGGAGTGCGAAAATGGATTAGTGATGTTGCTATGTACTATGAGAAATTGAATTCTTAGTGTAGAATAAAGATACAAAATAAAAGAATCTTTATGTCTTGGCTGACAATTACTACAATTGCATATTTTTTGCTCTCTTTGGAAATTATTCTTGATAA
Source organism: Candidatus Moraniibacteriota bacterium (assembly GCA_049303795.1). Lineage (GTDB taxonomy): Bacteria > Patescibacteriota > Minisyncoccia > Moranbacterales > UBA2206 > UBA9630. Next base: position 110,470 of record JBAQNM010000004.1, on the reverse strand, counting down.
ATTTCTTCTATCCTCAAAAAGAGTTTCCCATCCAATTGTTTATGCTTTCTATTCAGGAACATTCGGTCTTTTTGCTTTTGTCTTTGTTCCATTTGGTTTTCACGCTATTGATCCAGTCGAAGCTATTATAAGGTTTATCGCCGGAATAATTTTTATCTATGGAATGTTAGCGTTATTTTTTGCCATAAATAAAAGTGAGGCAAGTAGGGTGACACCGGTAGTTGGGGCAGTGGTGCCTATTGTGCTATTTTTCTTAGCATTAATTTTTCTAGGAGAGCGGTTATATGCGAGGGAGCTTATCGGGCTCATTCTATTGATTGTTGGTGGTCTTTCAATTTCCTATGATTTTTCTCACACGCGTGAGCAAAAATTATTCAAGGGTTTTTATTGGTCAATTTTGGCTGGAGTATTATTAGCTTTTTCAGCGGTCTTTTTCAAGGGGTTCTATCAGTATGACAATTTTTATAATGTTTTTATTTGGACTCGCGCAGGCGCTTTTTTGGGAGTGTTAAGTTTTTTTATTGTGCCTAGTTGGAGAAAAATTTTGCTAGGATCGTTAGTGAAATTCAAAAAACCGAAAAAGGAACACAAAACATCAGGCTTTATGTTTACCCTAACTAAGGCGACTGGAGGGACAGGGAGTTTTCTCAAAGAGAAAGCCACATCACTCCCATTGGCTAGTGTTACAATTGTAAACGCTATGGTAGCAACCGAATATGTTTTTATTTTTTTGCTCGGAATAATTTTTTCTTTGTGGCTACCAAATGTATTTGAGGAAAAAAAAGATTGGAAAAGTATTACGCAGAAATTATTGGCAATTATTATTATTACCGTTGGTATTGTTTTAGTTTCTCGTGCTTAAAAATAAAATTTAAATAAAATAATATGCAAAAAATAAAAAAGATTGCAAAGCTGGTTTTCAAATTTTTTTTAACACTATTTTCCCTTGCCACAGTGTTAATTATTTTTTTCAATATTCCAGTTTGGAACGAAAATACAGAAGCTAAATTGGGGGTGACTTTTTCAATGCGCTACGCAACGGACATCGGTCTTAATTGGCGAGAAGCATATTTAGCTACAATGGATGATTTGGGAATTAAGAAAATCAGAATTCCGGTTTATTGGGATTTTGTTTCACCTAAAGAAGGGGAATATGATTTTGCTGATCTAGATTGGCAATTAAGTGAAGCGGAAAAAAGACAAGCCGAAATCATCTTAGTTGTTGGACAAAAGGTTCCGCGTTGGCCAGAATGTTTCATCCCAGAACATCTTAAAGCTGATGATGCAAAGAGAAAGACAGAACTATTGAAATTCATAAGTATCGTGGTGGAAAGATATAAAAATAATTCGGCAGTTAAATATTGGCAAGTTGAAAATGAGCCATTTTTGAAATTTGGTGAATGTCCGGAATTGGACGTTTCTCTATTAGATCAAGAAATTGCTTTAGTGCGAGCGACTGATCCGACACACAAGGTTATTATTACTGATTCAGGAGAGCTTAGTCTCTGGACGCGAGCAGAAAAAAGAGCAGACATTTTTGGCACCACAATGTATCGTACAATTTATAGTAGTAAATATGGTTTCTATACCTATCCGATTGGACCACGTTTTTTTCAGTTTAAATATTGGATGAATAGGTTTCTAGTTGGGCAAAAAAATGCTATTGTGATTGAGCTTCAAGCAGAGCCCTGGATTGCTGGTTGGACAACAAATCAACCATTGGAAAAACAATTTGAATCAATGAATGCTAATAGATTACAAGAGAACGTTTCTTTTGCGAGGCAGGTTGGTTTTCCTGAAATTTATCTTTGGGGTGTTGAATGGTGGTATTGGCTTAAAACTACCCAAAATCATCCAGAGCTTTGGGACACGGCAAAAATAATGTTTAACAATGATTAATCTATGCAAAACGGATTATCCTTAGAGAGCAAGATTTTTTCTATTCTTGGAAAACTATTTTTATTTAGTCTTTCGGCAATCGCTTTTTCTTTTATAATTTTTTATGGGTTGCGGTTTTATCGAGAAGTGTTTAGGGTGAATATTGCTTTGGGTAAAATAAATAATATTGAGGCAACAGAGTCGGTTGTGGTAAATTTTTCAGTTCCGGTTTGGAAAACTATTTATGCAGATGACGTAAGGGTTGTGCCAGAAGAAAAAGTCCAGCTAAAATTTAATGATGAAAAAAGAAAGTTAGTTATCGCGCCGGATAAAAATTGGCAACCAGGAAAAAAATATACTATTTATCTTCCATCAGGAAAAAGCGCAATGTTTACAGAAATAGCTGAAAATCAATTGGATTTTACAGTTGCGGTTGTTCCTCAAGTAGAATCTGTTATTCCTGAGAATCAAGCAAAAGATGTTGTAATTGGAGCGGAAGATCCAATTGTGGTTAATTTTAATAAATCTACCAAAGGCTATTTTATTAAATTTTTGTTGAATCCAGAAAGTGACATAGTCTATCAAAATAATCTAGAAAAAACACAATTTAAATTATTGCCCAAAGACAGGATTCAGGATGGTATTAAGTATGACTTGAAAATATATGCCAAGCTTGTTGACGCGGATGACGCTGACTATCAAAATATTTACGAAGGGTCTTTTGAAACAAAACCCATGGTTCCCGTTATTTGGGAAAAAGATTTTCAACTGCGACTAAGTCAGGCGGAGAAGTACACAAGGGCAAAAATAAGCATTGGTAAATATATTGATGTTAATCTGGGTACACAAATAATGTCTACTTTTGAAGATGGAAGACTGTTGAATGTTAATTTAATTTCTTCGGGAAAGAGAGGAATGGATACGCCTATTGGTGATCATAAGATTTATAATAAATCTCCTCGTGCCTATTCAAAAGCATATGGACTTTATATGCCTTATTGGATGGCAATTGTGCCTGATGGAAAATTCGGTATTCATGAATTGCCAGAATGGCCAGGTGGATATAAGGAGGGCACTAATCACTTGGGCATTCCTGTTTCTCATGGTTGTGTTCGTCTTGGTGTCGGCGCAGCTCAAACTGTTTATGATTGGGCTGAAATTGGCACCCCAGTGATTATATATCGAGATTAATTTTAATTAAGAATAATTAAATTAACCTTTTATTTTTTTAATATTATTAAATGGCAAAAAATATTAAAATTACTCTTTTTCTAGCCGGTCTCATTTTGGTTGTTTCCAGTCTCTTTTTTGTGAATTCAGACTCAAAAAAGAATAAAGTTGAGCCTAAATTGGAAAAAGCAAAAGAAAAATTAAAAGAAGATAATATTTTTCAAGAAAACATAGTTAAGGAACAGGTTGAAAATAAAAAAGAATCACTCGATACCTTATTAGTTTCAGAGGAAAAAATACCTAACAAAATTTTAATTCCAGTTCCATTTACTTCTCAAGCACCATTTAAAAAATGGGACGCGCTTCATGAGGAAGCTTGCGAGGAAGCCTCAATCATTATGCTTGAGTATTATTTTTCCGGAGAGAAGTTGACACCGGAAACTGCCGAGCGTGAAATTCAAGCTTTAGTTAAATTTCAAAATAAAAAATTTGGAGATTATAAAGATACAACAGCAGAGCAGACTCTGGGTTTATTTTTGGATTTCTATGGCGAGCTTCCCAATGGAAAAAAACTTAAAGTAGTTTATGATTTTGATAAAACAGCTTTGAAAAAATATCTTGCGCGTGGTTTTCCGATTATTATTCCAGCGGCCGGCAGAGAACTGGGCAATCCGAATTTCACTGCTCCCGGACCGCTCTATCACAATTTAGTTTTAGTTGGATATGACGGCGATATCATAATCACCAATGATCCTGGCACGCGAAAAGGGGAAGGATATAAATATAATATCGATATTTTATACAACGCTATTCATGATTTTACTGGGAAACCCGAGGATATTAAAAACGGTCGCAAAGCGATGATTGTGGTTGAATAAAATTAGAAATAATCAATCTGAAATCAATTTTTCCAGGTTTTGAGAATTTATTCCAATATGATACTATAAAAACAGAAAGGAGGTGTTAATATGGCAAAAAAATACAGCGATATCTTAATGGGACTTTCTGTTTTGGCAGTGTTGATTTCCGGTTATGATTCTCTCTATAAGACAGATGTTTTTGGACTAGCCGGAACACAATGGATGCTGGTTGCTTTGATTTTGGCAGTTTACGGAATATACGCTAAATTACGAATGAAATAATTTTTTCAAATTGTATGTCTAAGGTAGTTATTGATATTGAAACTGTTGGTTTTGATTTTGAAAGTTTTGAAAAAAAGACGCAAGAATATTTATTAAAATATACCCAGACAGCCGAAGAAGAGGAGGATGTTAAAAAAAGACTGGGATTTTATCCGCTGACTGGCGAGATTGTTGCAATTGGCATGCTTAATCCAGATACAATGAAGGGTATGATGCTTTTTCAAAATAACGGAGGCGAGAAGACAATATTCGAAGAAGGAAACATTCATTATCAAAGTGGTACGGAAAAAGAAATTCTAGAAAAATTTTGGAGCATTGTGGAAAAATATGATCAGATAGTTACCTTTAATGGTCGCGCTTTTGATTTGCCGTTTCTTATTTTGCGTAGTGCTAAAAATGGAGTACGTCCAACTAGGAACTTATTAGGCTATCGTTATGAGTCTCAAAAGCATTGCGATCTTTTAGACCAGTTGACTTTTTATGGAGCAATTAGGAAATTTAATCTGGATTTTTATGCTAAGTTTTTTGGCATCAAGAGTTCTAAGGATGAAGGAATTGACGGCTCAATGGTTGGCGAGTTATATCAAACAGGAAAATATCTAGAAATTGCCAGATATTGCGCGCGAGATTTAATCGCCACAAAAGAACTATATAATTATTGGGAAAAATATCTAAGATTTTAAAGATAAGTTAAAAATATGAAAAATAAAATTGCCGTATTTGATATTGACGGAACAATATTTCGAAAAAATTTAGCTTTTGAATTGATTAACGAATTAGTTTGGTTGAAAGTTTTTAAAAAAGAAGTAAGGAATAAATTGGTTCATGCTTATACTAGATGGCTTGATCATAATGGGACTTATGAGGAATATCGAAAGGAGCTGGTAGCACTTTATGCAGAAAATATTAAAGGCTGCAGTAGGGATAAGATAATAGAAGCTAGTAAGATAGTCGTTCCATTTTTTAAGGATCGCACCTATATTTTTGCTAATAAGTTGATCGCCGAACTGAGAAAGAAAGGTTATCATATTATTGCTGTGTCTGGATCGCCGATTGAAATAGTTGAGGAATATAATAAATACTTAAAATTTGATGCCGCTTTTGGTTCAGTTTATGAAGTAGATGATAACGGAATTTATACAGGAGAAGAAGCTTTTGCGCCAACAGTACATAAGGGACATGTAGTAAGGCAATATGCGGCGGAAAATAAATTAACACTAGAAGACTCTTATGGAATAGGTGATACGGAATCGGATGCGAAGTTTTTGGAGATTGTGGATAATCCGATTGCTTTTAATCCTAATCTGAACTTGAAAAAAATTGCCGAGGAAAATAATTGGAGGATTGTGGTTGAAAAAAAAGATGTAGTCTATGAAATCAATAGTAATAATTAATTATAAAAAGTTCGCATATATAAACAATTTTTATATCTATGGAAATTAATAATTTATTAAACCAAGGTCGTGAAATTTGGCCTAAAAAATGCAATCTCTCAGAAATTATTGTTAGATTGGGAAAAGTTTTTGGTGATATTTGTCGCTGGGAGCGAGATGCAATCAAAGATAGGGAAACTCATTCTGACGAAGAACTGAAAAAAGAGCTCGGGAATATCATATTTGCCACAATTAGGTGGTGTGATGATCTTGGTTATGATCCTGAGGAGTGTATAGAAATAGCGATTGAGTGTCAAAAAAAATTTCAAAAATAATTTTTTGTGTTGAAAAGTGGAGCCCTTTTAATTTTTTAATTTTGTGGTAAGATTGAGAGGTGGTCTCATGAAGAAAGGTTTTTCGCTAAGTTGTTATAAACGAGGCCAAATAAATTAACATTAAAGCTTATGAATATATTTGATGGTTATGCTTTTATCTTTCTAATCTTCGCATTTATAGTTTTTGTTATTTATGTTGTTTTTGACATGGCGATGACGGCAGACACAAACGCCTTTTTGAATAATTGGGCTAAGAAAACAGCTTGGCTGTGGTTGCCTTTTTATGCGATGCAGCGATTAATTAAAGAGGTGCTTTTAAAGAAAAAATAAAAAAATCCCGATATTCTCAGGATTTTTTTTATTTAAGTTTGAAAGGGTAATTACTTTACCTTTTCAACAAATTTAGCAAATATTTTTGGTTCAGTCACTGCCATTTGAGAAAGTACTTTGCGATCCAATTCGATTTTTTTGGTTGACATGAGTTTGATGAATTGGCTGTATTTTAATCCCATTTCTCGCAAGGCAATATTGAGTCTGGTGATCCATAATTTTCGCATTACGCGTTTTTTGGCACGACGATCACGAAAGGCGTATGATCCGGCTTTAATTAATGCTTCTTTAGCAGCTCTAAAATGTGATTTTCTTCTCCAGTTGAAGCCTTTAGCATCTTCTAGTAGGTTCTTTCTTTTTTTGGAAGCGGCAACTCCGCGTTTTACTCTGGTCATATAGTTTTACAAATATAGATATAAATTAACAAAAATTAGGCTTTGATGTGCATAGCAGCTAGCACATTTTTTTCATCAGCACGGAAAAGTCGTTTGTCGCCTTTTTTAGCTCTTCCTACTTTACCATCTTCTTTTGAATTATAATGATTTTGTCCTGTTGAGCGACGAATGACTTTTTTATTTTTGGTTATCTTAATTTTCTTTGACAATGCTTTTTTAGTTTTAAGTTTTGGCATAAATTTGAAAAATCCTAATTAATTATTGTATAAAATATTATTCTTCAGGAGTAATGATAACATTAAAGCCTCCAGGGTAGCGTTTTATTTCTTGTTCAATTTTATAAGGAAATGAAATTGATTGAACAAAGCTGGTTAAATTTAATCTGGCTAAGTCTTGATGTGCCTTTTCCCTTCCACGCATAGTCAGCTCCACCTTAACTTTGTTACCTTTTTTTAAAAATTTTTCCGCTTGATTTTTTTTGAAATCTAGGTCATGAGCATCAGTCCTTACGCCTAGTCGAATTCCTTTAATTTCAGATTTCTTTTGTTTGGATTTATTAACTCTTTCCAAACGTGATTTTTGATATTGAAATTTACCAAAATCCATAATCTTGCAAACCGGAGGAGTGGCGTTAGGTGCAATTTCAACTAAATCCAGCATATCTTCCTTAGCTAATTCCAGAGCTCTTTCAGTTGGCATCGTGCCAAGCTGTTCTCCATCGGCATCACGAATAACACGAACCTCTAAGGCTCTAATTTGATCATTAATTCTGGTAAGCGGACCCTTTTTTACAACTGGTCGCTTATAGGGTGTTCTTCTAATGGTTTTAAATTTAATGATTAATTTTCGTGGAGATGGCGAGAGTTGAACTCGAGTCCAAAATTATTCATCAAAAATATACTACAAGCTTATTTTGTCTTAATTCACCGCCAAGGCGGGGTTGAATAAAAAGTAAAAGACAAACCAAACCTTTTTATTCTATCCCTGAAATTGTTTCACTTCTAGCACTCAAGAAAGATGCTGGAAGCTATCCCGATAATTTGACACCAAACTTATTTATCGGGCGTAGATAAGTTCGATGACTCAAGCTAAACCGAGAACATCGGTATTAGGCAAGAGCGGTAGCGAAGTTTACTGTAAATGCGTTAGCAAATGCAGTTCTTGCTTTTGTTAGTAAGTTTGCACTTATAACTTTTAATCATGTTTTACGAGTTATGATTAACCTCGGCTTGCATATTTTAAACGTACAACCTGTCGAAACCAGGCATCCCCATTCGTAGTGTCATAAACAAATAACAACACGATAAGATTTGTCTGGAAAATCAGTTGTTTTTCAAAGCTCTTTGGATATCTCTGGTTACTTCTTTTTTGGCTATTGTTTCACGTTTATCGAACTTTTTTTTGCCCTTAGCAACTGCAAAACTGAGCTTTAATAGTCGCTTTTTAGTATATATCTTAAGCGGCACTAATGTCAAGCCCTCCGTGCGTACTTTGCCGATCAATTGACGAATTTCAGATTTACGCAAAAGAAGCTTTCTCGAGCGTGTTGGGTCGTTTATCTGCTTAAGGCCGGCTTGCTTATAGGGGGCAATATAGGCATTAGTGAGATAGAGTTCATTGGCTTTTAGTGTAACAAAGCTTTCTTTGAGGCTTACTTGACCCAATCTTGCTGATTTTACTTCCTGTCCGGACAATACTAAGCCCGCCTCATATTCATTGAGGAGAAAATAATCAAAACTGGCTCTTTTGTTGATTGCGAGTGTGCCCATGGAATTATTCTAGCAATTATTTTGCTTAATTACAATAAAAAATCTCAGTTTCCCGAGATTTTTTATTTTCTAAGCATTTTTTAAATTTAAGCGCGTCCAACGTATTCTCCTTTTTCGGTATTTACAATGACCTTATCTCCAGTTTCAACGAAAAGGGGAGTGGAAATTTTTTTGCCGGTTTCTAGTGTAACCATTTTTCCTCCAGTGGAAACAGTGTTGCCCTTTATTCCCGGTGGCGCCTCTACAACTTTCAATGTCATTTTAATTGGAAGTTCAATATTGATGGCGTTGTCATTGAAGTTTAAAAAAACTACTTCTGTCCCTTCGGTAAGATAATCGACATTTGTTCCTAATGCTTCGGCGGATAAAGAAAACTGTTCATAGGATTCATTATCCATAAAACAATAATCCGTATTTTCCTTATAAAGAAATTGTGCTTTGGATTTTACAATCTGGGCCTCTTCAACAGTTTCTGCTCCTTGAAAAGTTTTTTCCAAAACTGCTCCAGTTGTTAGATTTTTTAGTCTGGTGCGCAGAACTGATCCGGCACGACCAGTCTTAGAGTGCTCGTGATAGAGCACGGAATAAGGCATATCATTAAGTATGATATTTTTTCCAATTTTAATATCTGAAATTCCAATCATAGAATATTTGTTTTTAAATGAATTATCTCGCTACAAATGGGACTAGAGCCATAACGCGGGCTTTTTTTATAGCATTAGCTAAAAGTCTTTGGTGTTTAGCACAAACTCCATGACGTTTTGGAGGATAGATTTTTCCTTGAGAATTCATGAAACGTCTAATAAAATAGGCATCTTTGAAGTCTATTTTTTCCATTCTGTTTTGGCAAAAATAACAAAGTTTTTTTTCTATTGGGCCAACTTCGTTGTTATTACGGTTGTTATACATACTTTAGAAATTAGTAAATTATTTTTTAATTAAGACTAAAAAGGAACGTCCTCAATTCTTACTTCATCTTCCTCGGCATCTAGGTCGATTGTTGGAATTTCATCAGCTGCTGATGATTGATTTTGTGATTGATCAGCAGGTGTAGCGGCTGGTTTATTATAACTGCCAGAAGCTTGTCCGCCTCCTTGTCCTGCTCTCGAACCAAGCTGCATGTTTTCAGCAACTACTTCAGTTGTTCTTCTTTCAACCCCATCTTTTCCAGTATATTTTCTGGTAGACATACGACCCTCAATAAAAGCTTCTTGTCCTTTTGTGAGATATTGACCAGCAATTTCTCCTAACTTTCCCCAGAGAACTACATTGTGAAATTCTGTTTGGTCTTGCTTTTGGCCATTTTTGTCTTTCCAGAAACGGTTAGTAGCAAGAGAGATTGAAGTAACTGTTTGACCTGTGGCTGTGGTGCGTACCTCTGGATCTCTCGTGAGTCTTCCTACGAGAATTACTTTATTGATATTCATAGTTTTATTTTATTGATTATTTATTGCTAATTAAATTAACGAATGTTAAGTAATATAATAAATTAATTGATATTAAACTAAATGTTTAGTATTTCTTCTAATTTTTTGTCTAGGTCTTGGGCTGTTTCTTTTTTAGTTTTCTCCTCAGCTTCAACTTCTTCTTCTGTTGTTATTGTTTTCTTCTCTGTTGGTTTTTCCCCATTAGCAGATGACAGGGCTGATTCTTTTTGCTGGATTTTCTCTTTTTCAATTTCAGCTTGTTTTTCTCTTTGGATTGCCTCTGTGGCATTTCTCTTTTCTTCTTGTTCCATTCTTTCCTCCTTAGTTTTTAGTTCTGGCAGTTCTGATGCATCGCTAACAATAAAACGTAAAACTCCAGGATTCAAATTAAGCTTATTGATGATTTCCCCAATGTGGGTAGTATCTTCAAGCGAGAATCTTTTGGCGATATAAATTCCATGAGTGTCCTTTTTGATTTTATAGGCCATCTTTCTTTTTTCTTCGGTTATTTTTTCTTCAAAAACACCTTCGTGACTAGTGACGATTTCGTCCACGTCTTGTTTGATTTTCTCGAGTTCGAGTTCTTTGGAAACTCCCACGAGATAAAACAGTTCATAGCGCATAATTTTTTACTGTTAAATTAAATGAATTAATTAAAAACCGCTCAAGAAAGCACCTTTGCGGTTTAATATTCTCTTATCCTTACAAGCTCAGTATAAGGCGAGAGAATTAGCGGGCTTTCTAGATTGGTATTAGTCTAGGTGATAAATCGAGATTAGTCAAATATTATTTTAAAATTAGAACAATAATGATAATTCCAGCCAAAACTAAACGATACCAGAAAAAGATTTTATAGCTGGTTTTTTCAATAAATTTTAACATTCCAGAAATTGCCAAGAGTCCAAAAAGTGTAGCTGAGAGAATGGCGACAAATTCAACTAGGCCAAAATTATAAATCAGCTCTTTGAACTTTAAGATCGTAGCGCCAAAAATTATTGGAGCAGAAATCAGAAAAGAAAAACGCGCCGCGCTTGTGCGATTAAACCCCAAAGCTAATGCGGTAGAAATGGTGGCGCCAGAACGTGAGACTCCTGGAATAATGGCAATGGCTTGAGATATGCCTATAAATAATGCATTTCTAGGTGATAATTCTTCGAAACGTTTATTTTTTTTACCAATTTTATCTAAGAAATATAACAGCGCACCCATTAAGGAAAGTGTTATGGCAATCAAAAAAGGAGCACGAAAAATTGTCTCGGCTTGTTTTTCCAATAAAAATCCCACAATTGCGCCGGGAATAGTTGCAATAAGGAGAAGCCAAAGAGTGTTTTTAGGATAATCAAAAGCTGAAATATTTTTTTTATTTTTCAAAAGACCAAAAGCCTTGGTAATAATATCAATCCAATCACGCCAAAAAAATAGAGTCACAGCAAGTAGTGTTCCAAAATGCAGAGAAACATCGAAAGCCAATCCAGGGTCATTCCAATTAAAAAGCCAAGGAATAATAACTAAATGTCCTGAAGATGAGATTGGTAGAAATTCACCTAAGCCTTGAACAGCTCCGAAAATAATTGCCTGAAAAATTGTCATAAAATAAATAAAAATTAAATCTTAAATTCAATTACATCTCCATCTTGCACAATATATTCCTTGCCTTCAGTGCGAAGCTTTCCAATCTCGCGTGCCTTGCCCCAAGATCCGGCTTCCAGAAGTTCATTCCACAGGACAACTTCTGCTCGGATGAATTTATCTTTAAAATCATTATGAATAGCGGTTCCGGCAATTGGCGCGGTGGAGTCTTTTCTGATTGTCCAAGCGCGAGTTTCGTCTTCACCAGTTGTGAGAAAGGTGATAAGTCCAAGAATTTCATAGGCCTTAAGAATCAACTGATCAAGGTTGGATTTTATTTCTAATTCTTGCGCTTCTTCAGCTGTCATTTCCAAAAGCTCCTCTTCAATTTTAATATCTAATTTAACGTGATTTCTGTTTTCTAAATTATCAGATAGTGACAGGTCGCGACCTGTCACTACTACATTTTGATCAGAAACATTATAGGCATAGAGAAAAGGCTTCATCGTGAGGAGTGAAATTTCACGGATAATTATTTTTGTGTTGTCATCAGTTAAATCTAATGTAGTTTCATTAGCTAACTTTCCAGCCTCCAAGGTTTTTTTGATATTTTCCAAAACAACTAGTTGTTCGGATGCGCCTTTCTTATTTCCGCGAGCATCCTTCTCAATTCTTATTTGGGTTTTTTTGATTGTGTCTAAATCAGCTAAAATCAATTCCGTATTGATTATTTCAATATCATTTTCCGGATCAATTTTATTATGCACATGAATAATGTCCGGATTTTGAAAAGCTCTGACAACTTGAACAATTGCATCCACTTCTCGGATATTGGCAAGAAATTTATTTCCCAATCCCTCGCCAGTCGCGGCGCCCTTAACAAGACCAGCGATATCGACAAACTCAATGATAGTCGAAATGATCTTGGCAGAATTTGACATTTTAGCCAATTTTTCCAGACGAATATCAGGCACTTTCACAATTCCCACATTTGGTTCAATTGTGCAGAAAGGATAATTTTGAATGTCGACTGGATTTTTTGTGAGAGCCTTGAAAAGGGTTGATTTTCCCACATTGGGTAGACCGACGATGCCGATTTTTAGTGACATAAATAGTTTCTTATTAGTGATATGTATTAGTCTAGCGAACTTGTTGAAATTTTACAACTTTAAATTGAATTTAAAAAAGTTACAGTTGACTTTTAACTAATAAAGTGCTACTATTTAAAATCCAAAAGTGGATAATAGTAGCTTAAAAAAATGAAAATAATCGCTCAGAGATGAGCAAAAAACGAAAGAGAGGGAAATCAATGAAAAAACTGATTCTTGCAGTATTGATGACGGTAGCGGCGGTTGCTTTAATGGCTGGGGGTTATTCTGTTGCGTATGCATCAGGGGAATATCTGGTTGTTGACGGTCTTGGATCGTATGTGCTGGGATCAGGGTTTGAGGTTTACGACAAACCTGTGATTCAGATGGAAGCCGGCAAAAATTTTGAGAATGGCCTTGGCGGGTCGGTCTGGGCGTCGTTACCGACAAACTTTAACAACGTTGGTGATAACGCGGCGACCGAAGTGGATCTGAGCGTATGGTACTCAAAAAACTTCTGGACAATCGGTGGCGCCTATTATCTTATGTCGCCAGGAACGTTAACATCAACCAATAACGATGTGCTCCAGGTCAATGCCGAGGTTTCCAAGGCATTTTCACTTGGAATCATTACGGCGATACCAGGATTCAGGGTTGAGTATAATTTTCCTGTCGACGATGTTCATAACAGTCAAACGACCGGACTTTATCTTATCCCCATGGTCGATCTGGCTTGCAATATCACCGATAAGCTTAAAGTTAATATGAAAACAAAGCTTGATGTTGATATGGGCGGTTACGGTGCAGAAAAAGCCTTAATCATTAAGGTTGCCCCGCGGATGACCTACCAGCTCTCCGAAAAATTATCGGCTAATGTCGGAATCGACATGTATTTTCCGACTTTCATGGATGATACTGACTACCGAGAAGATTTGTACGTCACACACGCCGGGATTAGCTGCGCATTCTAAAAAGATCTGTAGCGCACGAACAATAAGGGTGTTTGAGAAACTGCGAACCAGCAGAATTCTCAAGCACCTTTTTTTATTTTGTGTAATTATTGACAAAAAAGCCTGTTTTCTAACTCGAGTTGACATTATTCTGGATTCATGTATAATAGTATGATATAATTCTTACGAGAAGATAGACACTTGAACTTATTTACCCCTTTCGGTCATTTAGTGCTAATCACTTCTAGGCACTATTCTTTTTTATCGTAATTTAAACTTTTTAGTTTTGCTTGGTTATATCAAGCAGAAATATATCATAATCAATAATTTGCCAAAGTAACTTGGCTAAATCTATAAATTAAATAATGAAATTGCTCTATAAAAAATAAAAAGGAGCAATCTAATAAAATCTATGTTTAACAGAACAAGTGTGTCTGCCCATTTTGGTGGACAAAAACCTTTGGTGCAAGACATCAAAAAGAAAGAACGTATAAATAGAAGTCCTCAGAGGATGCCAGTTAAAGTTTCGACACCGGAAGTTAGTGCTAAAAATACTTTACGCATTATTCCTTTTGGAGGACAAGAAGAGGTTGGTCGCAATATGACTATTTTTGAATATGAAGGAGATATTGTCATTTTGGATATGGGCATGCAGTTTCCTGAAGAAGATATGCCAGGAATTGATTATATCATTCCAAATATTAGCTACCTAAAAGGCAAAGAAAAAAGAATTCGCGGTGTGATTTTGAGCCATGGCCATCTTGATCATATTGGTGCTGCGCCAATTCTACTCAGGAATTTAGGCTATCCACCAGTCATTGGTCGTGACATGACTTTGATGATGGTGAAAAAGAAAATGGAAGACTTTGAAAAAGGTTCAGCACAACAACTAAAAGCTATTCACGTTAAAACAGTTGCCGATAAAATTCGCTTAGGAAAATTTGAAATAGAATTCTTTGACGTCGAACATTCCATTATGGATGCAGTTGGAGTAATTATTAAAACTCCTTCTGGAACCGTAATACATCCTGGAGACTGGACGATGGAAAAAGATTCTTCCGGAAAAAGTTTGGTAACCTATCAGCATCTATCACAATTGCCTAGTCCGCGTATTTTAATGCTAGAAAGTCTTGGTGCAATCGTAACCAATCCTTCTCGCACTACAGAAAAAGAAATGTATAATAATCTGGAAAGATTAATTAGTACTGCAACCGGAAAGATTATTATTGGTACTTTCTCATCTCAAATTAAACGTATTGGACATATTTTGGAATATGCCGAGAAGGTGGGCAAGAAAGTTGCGTTAGATGGCTATAGCATGAAAATGAATGTCGAAATTGCCAAAGAGTTAGGTTATATTAAAATGCACAAAGACACTTTAATTCCGGTTAATGATATCCATAAATATCCGGATAGTAAAGTCATTATTATTTGTACTGGAGCACAAGGCGAAGGCAATGCAGTGTTATCTCGAATTATTACAGATAACCATCGCTTTATTAAAGTTCGCAAAAATGATACAATCATCTTTTCATCTTCAGTTATTCCAGGAAACGAAAGAACAATTCAACGTTTGAAGGATAATCTTTATCGCAAGTGTGATAATGTGATTCATGGAGATTTGATGGATGTGCATACCAGTGGACATTGTAGCGCAATGGATATTCAGGAAATTCTCAAACAAATAAAACCAGATTTTTTTGTACCAGTCTATGCCAATCATTATATGCTTAAAGAAGCCGAAAAATTAGCAACCAAAATTGGATTTCACAAAGACAATATTTTCGTGCTTGATAATGGACACGTCTTAGAGGTACAAAAGGATAAAGCAAAAATTCTAGCGAAAAAAATTGATACGAGTTACGTCTTTGTTGACGGGCTTGGCGTGGGGGATATTGGTCAAGTTGTGCTTCGTGATCGTCAGGTTTTAAGTGAGGATGGTATGTTTATGATCACAGTTATTCTAGACAGCAAAACCAAAGAAGTTGTGGGTAATATTCAAATAACTTCGCGTGGCTTTATCTATGTCAAAGATAATTTTGATTTAGTTAATGAAGCCAAAACTAAGGTTAAAAAAGTAATCAAAGAAACGACTTCCAAAAAAACTTCCGTAGAAAAGAAATTTATCGAAGATAATATTCGTGAAGCGATTGGACAATATCTTTTCACTAAAACTCAGCGCAGGCCGATGGTTCTTCCTGTGATTGTAGAAGTTTAAAATAGTCTCAATAAAAAACCAGCCATGAAAAGTGGTTGGTTTTTTGTTGCTGGTTCTTCATTTTTTTGCTATGATTTAATTATGAAAAAGAATTGATAGTTTAAAAAATTTAAACAGTTAAGTAATAATATGAAAAAACGTATTTTTTCAGGCATTCAACCATCAGGCAATCTCCATATCGGAAACTATTTAGGTGCTATTCAAAACTGGGTTAAACTTCAAAATGAGTATGATTCAATTTTTTGCGTTGTTGATATGCACGCCATCACAGTCCCCCAGGATCCGGCTGTTTTGCGTCGACGCACAATTGAAATTGCCAAAATTTATTTGGCAGCTGGAATTGATCCAAATAACTGTGCCATTTTTATTCAATCGCATGTTCCTGAACATGCGGAACTTATGTGGATTCTCAATACGATTGTTAAGATTCCTGAGCTTGAAAGAATGACTCAGTTTAAGGATAAATCTGGCAAAGAAAGTAAAACAGGAATCGATGCTGGTCTCATGAATTATCCGGTGCTTATGGCGGCCGATATTCTTCTTTATGATACTCAGATTGTTCCAGTCGGCAAAGATCAAAAGCAACACATTGAGCTGACCAGAAAAATTGCAGAAAGATTTAATAAAAAATTTGGTGAAACATTTACTATTCCTGGGGACTACACCAAAAAAGAAAGCGAAAATATTATGGCATTGGATGAATTGGGCAAGAAGATGTCCAAATCTGCTAAAAGTGAATATAGCTATATCGCGCTTACGGATGATGCGGAGGCGATTCGTAAAAAAATCAAAAGAGCTATTACAGACAGTGGCTCGGAAATAGTTTATGGAGATAAAAAACCAGCGCTCAAAAATTTGATCAATATCTATAGTTTGCTAGATAACAAAACACCACAAGAAGTGGAAAATCTTTATATCGGGAAAGGTTATGCTGATTTCAAAAAGGAATTAGCAGAAGTGATTATTAATTTTCTCGTGCCATTTCAAAAAAGAATGTCCGAACTTAGCGACAAAAAGGTTTTGGAAATTCTTCGCGTTGGGGCTGAAAAGGTCCAGCCACTAGCTAGAAAGAAATTAAAAGAAATAAAAAATAAGGTTGGTTTTATAGTCTAATAAAATTTTAAATAAATAAATGAAACAAAAAAATAAAAAAAATACTCGAGCAAGTTTAATCATAATAGTGGGTGTTTTGGCCTTTATCTTAGCGGTATTGGTTATTAGTAAAAGGCAACATTTATTTGGTGATTCAAAAAATAATTCTATTCAAACTCAATTTCAATCAAATCAAGAAGAGAATAATCAGTCCAGCATTGAAATGGAAAATATTTTAGCCAAAATCGTTTCAATTGACATCTCTATACTTAAGGTGGTTAGCGTTGATGGTCAGGAATTAGATTTGATTGTACCCTCCGAAGGAGCTAATTTTTTTCAGGAAGTAGAAAATAATGAAGATGTTCAAAAAATAGAAATCGGATTATTTCAGCTTTCTATGGATAAAGATGTTAAAATAACTTACAATAAACAAAATAATGAAGTTTTGGAAGTGATTGTAGGACAAGAATAATAAATAATTTTTTTGTTAGTCAATTTAAAATAAATAAAAACTATCAAATATTTTGTAAAAATTTAACAATATAAATACAAATAGTTGATAAAAAAATAAAATGAAAATAAAAATGAAAATTGCAGGTGTTATTTTTTCGCTTTTGTCCTTTGTTTTTTTCATTAGTATTGATTATGTATTGGCAAATCCGTTGATACAAGGGGATGGTGATGATTCATATGTTAGTAGTGAGTCTGCCTGTGTTAATAAAAAAATTCAAAAATGCGATGCCTGGTGCACAGCTCCAGGAGCAACTTGTGATTCTGTGGCATGGAGCTCTTCTTGTGCTGGAAGTTGGTATAACAATAAGGGATATCAAGCAACCGTTGAATGTTGTGTTGACTCTGATTGTCCATCTGGAAAAGTTTGTAATGGAGAGAATAAATGTCTCAGTGTTTCAGATTGCTTAGGTGAGGAAGGGACTTTTAGTGATTGTTGCCCTGAAGCTTATCAATATATGAATAGCTCAGGATTATGTGTGACAGGAACTGATAATGATTTCGGTAATGATCCAAATCAAGGTGGAAAAGCTACCGGAGTCAATTCTGATGGTGCTCGTGAAACAATTTATGATTCTTGTGAAAAGCATATTTCTTCTGATGGTGTAATTTGGTGGTCTGTATGGCAAAGTGGAATTGAGCCTAGTGGTTTACTTTCTCCTGTTAGCGAGACGAAATGCCCAGTTGGGTGGTTTTGCATTGATTCGACTAATACTAATTTGAATGACCCAGCATCATATGGAGCTGCTTGTTCGAATATGATGAGTGAGGTGACTAGTGTAAGTAGCAGCAATACTGCACCTACAGCGTTGATAACAATTCCAGATTCCTTGGACAATCCAAAAACAATTAGCACCCTTTCTTTTAATTTTACCGGAACAGGAAATGATGTTGATTCCGGAGATACTATTACAGGCTATAGATGGTATAAAAATGGGAGTTGTACCGGAACTGCTTTATATATTGGCACTAGCGTTCCTAACACTAGTAGTATTATTTTTTCTCCAGGAACCTGGGTGGTTGGTTTCAAAGTTAAAGACAGTAATAATGTTTGGTCAAATTGTGATAGTCGAACAATAATTGTTTCTCCATCTGCAACTCCAACACCAACCGTAACACCACCTCCATGCATGCCAGCAACTTGTGTAGATGCAGTGTGTGGTTGTGGAGACAAACCAAAAGGATGTATTAAAACTTGCGGAGCAGGTGTGTGCTCGCCTGCCGAAATTGCTAATTGTGCTGCTCAGACGACACATTGTGGTTCTTGCAATTCTGGAAATTGGGAGGAGAGATGATTTTCTTTCGGTTTGAAATTAAATAAAACGCAAAACAGAAGTATGAATGATTAGCATACTTCTGTTTTTTTTAAATATATTTATCCACAGTTTTTTAAAGCTAGTATTGTTGATTTGTTTGAAATGGGGTATAATATTAATATAAACATGAAAGAGAAAACTTAATTTTTTCTTTTGCGTTCTAAGTAATAAAATTTAAAACAAAAAAATGAAAAAACAGAAAAAAACAGAAAGAAACAAAAAAAGCTTAGTTATCTTGATTGGAATAATTATATTTATTACAATTATTTATTTTGCTTCTTTTTTGGTTTCAAAAAAATATACAGAAGAAAATCAAAAAATTATTCAAGAGAAAACAGTAGACGTTGGAACAGAAATAATTACGGGTGAGTTAAGAAAAATGCATGAGCAATCCATAGATGTTCTTGGGCCACCGAAAGAGATTAAGATTGGAGATGAGATGAAAATATCAAGAGAAATAGAATCTTATAATATAAGTCTTGTTTCACCAGTAACCCCTGTTACTGTTGGCTTGGATGCTGATAAAAAAGATGGCAGACTTTCTGATTTGAAGATTGGGCAAACAATTATGATTGAATATGATAAACAAACCAAAAACGCGTTAAGTATAGTCATTGTTCTTGATAAAAAATAAATTTATGAATATGAATAAAAAATTAATTGCTAGTTTCCTTGTCCTGATCGTATCTGTTTTTTTTCTTGTTGGATCAGCAAAAGCAGTTTGCACTGACTCTGATGGTGGAAATAAGCCATTCATTCAAGGTAATACTGATTTCAATGGAACGCCTACTAAGGCTGACGATGCTTGGGATAATTGTGTTGGAAACAACTTGACAGAATATTTTTGTACCGGAGGTGCTCTTGATCAGAGCGTTAACAGTTGTACCAGTTTTTATGAGGATGCTTATTGTAAAGCAAGTGAAGGTAGATGTGATATGATTTGTGTAGATTCTGATAGCAAGGATTATTCAACACAGGGATATGTAGAATTTAATCCGTATAAAGACTCTGCTTGGGATAATTGTGTTGATACTAATACAGTAAAAGAGTATTATTGCTCAGCAGATAAAAAATTAAGTGAGGATATTCATGCTTGTGGTTCGGGAAAAGTTTGTGCAGAAGGTAAGTGTGCAGATTCTTTCCCAGAGCCAAGTTGTAATGATTATTCATATGACACTAATTCGGGAGCTGCAATTACCGTAATGTTTTCAGCCACACACGCTGATAAGGTTAGTTGGGTTTGCTCAAACTTTAGGTGCTCAGGTGGAACCTGCAATGATGATGAAAGCTATTCATATTCTGGTAATACTGATATACCATCTGATGGAACTATAACTAATTCGATTATATTTAATAATGATTCAGGCAAAGATTTATCAAGAAATTGTAAATTCACAGTTTGGAGTAGTGCCAATAGTAGCGTGAAGAGAACTTGCAATGGAAATGTGAATGTTCATAGTGGCGCAGTAGTGACACCGCCTCCACCTGATGGTCCAAGTTGTGTTTATTCAACTGATGGAACTATTGATTCAGGAAAGACAGCTCAAACACATTTGACCACCAGTAATGCCCAAGAAGTTAGTTGGACTTGCTCTGATTTCAATTGCACATCAGGTACGTGTTATTATGAAGATAACTATGATTACAATTCTCCCGTATATACATTACCTCTTGCAGATAATAGCGCTACATTTTATTACTATAATACCTCAGGCAGTTTAAAAACAAGAAGTTGTACAATTACTGTTAAAAATACTTTCAATAATAAAACAGCCACATGTGGCGGTGGAGTTTCAGTCAGAAGCGGAGACGAGCCTCCTCAAATAGGTGATGGCCCGACTTGTGCTTATGATAGTAATGATAGTATTGTTAACTCAGGAGAAATTGCTGATGCCTCGGTGTCTGCTTGGAATGCTAACAGAATAAAATATACCTGCAATAAGTTTGAATGTACTGATCGAGTATGTACATATGATTCACCAGCTTATTTTTATAACAGTCTAACATATCCAATAGAACAGAGTCTTGACGCTACAGCATTATATTATAATAATTCCGGAGATGATCAAACGAGAAGTTGTAATTTTAAAGTTTGGAATACTCTTAATCCATCAGTAATCGGTTCTTGCAGTGGGGCTGTTACTGTTAGAAGTTGTGATGGTTGTGGTGGTTGCACTCCTTTTTATTGCAATGCTTGCCTTGGTTTTGATTGTTGGAATGGATGTGGATATACCGCTGGAACAGAAGATTGCAGTAGCGTTACTTGTGGCAATGGGATTATAGAGGGCTCTGAAATTTGTGACGATGGTGCCAACAATGGAGTTTGTCCAAAGACTTGTAGCGCAACTTGTACAAGTAACACTTGTGGTGGAGCCACTTGTGGTAATGGAGTTTTGGAAGGAGTTGAAACTTGTGATAACGGAGCTAACAATGGAGTTTGTCCAAAGATTTGTAGCACAAGCTGCACGAGCAACACTTGTTCCGTGTGTGGTAATGGAATTTTAGAATTAGGTGAATTATGTGATAAAGGTGCTAACAATGGAGTTTGTCCAAAAACTTGTAGCGCAGGTTGCACGTTTAATAACTGTGATGTTTGTGGTGACGGAATAAAGGGTTTATTTGAGGATTGTGACAATGGGGTAAATAATGGTGGTTGTCCAGAAACGTGTAGTTCGAGTTGTAGAACGAATGTTTGTAGTCCTGGAAATTGGGAAGAAAGATAACATGGCTTTTTAAAAAATCGCAATTGCTTATATGATAAATTAAAAAACAGTCCCAATTACTCGGGACTGTTTTTTTGGATTTTTTAGTTTAAATAGCTAGGCTAATTTTTTCTTCAAATCTTCCATTGGACTAGTCTATAAAGAATTGTCAGTTTTTCGATTATAAATATCTTCATAGCGTATAATGTCATCCTCCCCCAAATAGTCACCGGTTTGCACTTCGATTACCTCTAGATTTTGTTTTCCCGGATTTTCTAATCGGTGAATACTTCCTAATGGAATGAAAGTACTTTCGTTTTGATTGAAAATAATTACATTTTCACCATTAGTTACTTTTGCCGTGCCACACACTATAATCCAATGTTCTGATCGATGTTTGTGTGACTGAAGGCTTAATATCCCATTGGGATAAATAGTTAATCTTTTAACTTGGTATTTTTCGGCAGTTACGAGTATTTCAAATTTTCCCCAGGGACGTTCACATATTTTTTCACTCTCGATAATAGACATTTTTTTATTTTTTCATTATTCAATAACTGGCAGTCCACCCAAATCTTCTTTTAGTATTTCTTTATAGTTTGGATTTTTTTTGAGCACTGGTTTTCCTTTATGTTCAACTACATAATAAGCAAATCCATGCATTTCTTTGACAAGTTGATAATCGGCATGTCCGGGAAAATCAGCTGAATTTTTTCCTTCTTCAAAATTAACTGGACTGTTATCGACGGTGACAAAATAAGTTGAACCAGTGTTGGCTAATAAGTGGCCATAGCTAGGCGCCATATGAATTTTATCTCCTGGCTTAACTATTATTGCTCGGAATTCTTCTACTGAATTAGCAAGCATATTTCCGTTTTTATCTATAGATAATTTTTGCAAAAGTGCGACGCCTTCCCCAAAAAGAATTTCATAATCTTCTTCTAATTCACCGACGTGATAGTGTCCATAGGTTTTTATATATTCTCCCGAAATAGTACCTGGCTCCCAAACGGTAATATTTTTTTGATCAACTCCGCCACGGATCATATAGTAATGAATCGCTGGTCCAGTGCCATTTGGATTCATAAGCACATCTTTTATCTCTGCTTGTTCGCGTGCAGCATAATGTTTAGGTACAAAATCAAAGTTATTTTGCATATGTTTATTTTTTTAATATAAATTATTAGAGAAACAATATTTTTTATTAAAGATATGTGCAAAAAAGAGAAGCTCTAGATTGGTATCATTTCCAAATTCTTTTGGTTTTGATATACCATTTTTCAATATTAGAAAAACGTTTGGCAGGAGAAGCAATATTTTCCGTGGTCATGCCTTGTATGGATTTATTAACTGGATAAATATATTTTGGACTGCAAAGAAAAATTGCTGGTATTTCTTTAATTAAGATATTCTGAAAATCCACATAATTCTGAGCCCTTTTTTCAGGATCGAATTCCATGCGGCCAGCTTCAATTAGTTTATCACTTGTATCATCACCAAAAATAGCTAGGTTGAGCCCAGGATCTTTTCCCTGGCTAAAATGCCAAAAAGAATAGGGGTCTGGATCAGCACCAATATTTTGTCCAAAAAGAAGCGCTTCATATTCTCTTGGGCGAATATAGTTCTGTTGAACATCAGAAACAGTTGGGCTATTGATATTGACTTTTACGCCAACTTTTTCCCATTGTGCTTTTAGAATTTCAGCTAGCTTGTTAAATTCATCCCAATTTGTGGTAACTAGATTTATTTCCAGTAATTTATCATCTTTAACTCTGATACCATCTCCGGATGTTTTCCAACCAGCCTCATCTAGAAGTTTTTTGGCTTTTTCTGAATCATAATTGACCTTACCTAAATCAGGGCTATAACCGAGCATGCCAGGAAGGATTGGTGAATAGACCGGTGTACCCTTTCCATCTAATAAAAGATTAATTAATTCTTCTCGGTTAGTAGCATAATTTAGAGCTTCTCGCACCTTATCATCTGCCAGTGGGACACTTTTTATTTGATTAATAAAAACAGCAAAATATCTGGGAATATTTAATTCGTGCACAAAGGTGTTTTTTTGATTTTTTATTGTAGAGATGTTTTGAGAGGACACACTATTAATGCCCATTATTTCTTTGCGGTTATAAGCATCCAAAAGAGCACTTTCTTCAGTGTAGAAATTGAAGGTAATTTTTGAAAGATAAGGCTTGCCATAAAAATAATTAGGATTGGCAACTAGCTTATATGACAAAATATTACCTTTAGAATCTTTTTGAAAGGAGGTATATTTAAAAGGGCCCGTTCCAATTGGTTCCAGGTTCAGTTCTGTTAAGGCAAAATTTTCTGGCTTAACAGGTTCCCAAATATGCTTGGGCATGATTCCAAAAGTAGCATTATTAAGGAATCCAACATATGGACTGGTTTTGAAAGAAATTGTGTATTCATCAACAATATTAGCGCTGACACCTTGCCAAATTGATCGCAAGGGGCTTTTATAAGCCGGATCGGAGATTAAATTGAAAGTGAAAAATACATCATCAGCAGTTAATTTCTCTCCATCATGCCAAGTTACATTTTTTTTCAAATGAAAAGTGTAGACAGTTTTATCCTCATTAATCTCATAACTTTCTGTTAAGTCATTAATTAATGCACCTTTATCGTTATATTTAAGAAGCCCATTATAGATAATAAGGCTGAGATCGGAGTCAACATCATTAGAAAGCGATAGAACGGGATTAATATGTGCTGGTTGGCCAATATTTCCTTCGATATATTCACCTCCGAAATTAGCGATTGATTCAGTTTTGGAGTAATAAGAAGAGACTAGCCAGTAGCTAAGAGATGAAATAAAAAAAAGTATCAAAAAACAGAACAGGAATTTTTCTTTGAGGCTTGTAACTCGATACAATCTCATCCAGTATTTTGATGAAAACCACTTACATTTTTCAGAAAGTTTACTAATAGGTTTAATTTAATTTATTAGTCAAAATCAAATTAATTATGGCCAAAATAATAAATGCCGCAGATAGCACAATAGAAAAATAGACTAGAAACTTTTCAAAACCACGTTTAGTGTGATAACCTTCGAAGCCACCACCAAAGGTACCAGATAGTCCGGCTCCTCGGTTTTGAAGAAGAATTGATATGGCGAGCAAGATAGCGATTACAATTTCAAAAACATTTACTATTTTTAGCATAATTTATTGTCTTTTAGTTACCTTGAAAGATTAGCATGAGGAAATTCTTTAGTCAAGCAAGAATGAGGCTTGTTTTAGTAATTTATGGCTTTTAAAAGCCAAATTTAAGAATATAAAATTAGCTACTATTCTTTTTTTTGGCAATGTGGTTTAATAATGGAATAGGGGGTTTGTTTAAAATTTTTAAATTAAAAACCATATGCGCATTGTAATTCTAGCTGGTGGTGGAGGTTCACGACTTTGGCCAATGAGTAGGTCTGATAAGCCAAAGCAATTTTGTAAATTAATTTCTGATAAAACGATGTTCGAGGAAACTCTCGAGCGCTTCAAGGATTTTCCAAGCGAAAAAATATATATCGCTACAACTAGCGAGTTATTAGTACAGGTGCGTGAATTGGTGCCGGATTTTCCAATGAAAAATATTATTATTGAACCAGGCAGGCGCGATACTGGGCCAGCGATGGGTTATGCCGCAACTTTTTTGGGCCTACTTGATGCCGATGAGCCAATGGCTTTTATTCCTTCTGATCATTATATTGGCAGAAATGATCGCTTTATCAACTCTATTCGAGAGGCGGAAGCCGTAATTAAAGAAACTGGCAAAATGCTGGACATTTCAATTTATCCAACTAATCCCAATACTGCTCTCGGTTATACTAAGATTGGTGCTAAAAAGTTTGAAAAAAACGGTGTGGAATTTTATGAATTTTTATCACACAAAGAAAAGCCGGATTTTGCAACTGCGAAACAGTATATTGAAAATGGTAATTATCTCTGGCATGCCAATTATTACATGTGGACTCCGAGGAAATTTTTGGAGGCGTATGAAAAATATGCTCCAGAATTATCTTCTAAATTAAAAAAAATTGCAATTCTCATGAAGAAGGGAAATGAGGAAGCAGAGATCAAAAAAGTTTATCTTTCTATGGAGAAAATTTCTGTTGATTATGCCATGGCGGAAAAGATGGATCCGACTGATGTGCTGATTATTCAAGGAGAATTTGAATGGAAAGATATTGGGGCCTGGGATACGCTTCATGAAAATATGTTAACCAAAACAGATGAGCGTAGAAATTTAGTGCGTGGAGAGAGATTGAATATTGACACTTCCGGGTGTATTATTTATGGAAGAGATGATAAGTTAATTGCGACAATTGGTATTGATGATTTAGTGATTATTGATACTGATGACGCGCTTTTAATTTGCCCTAAATCTCGATCACAAGATGTGAAAAAAACGGTGATGGAACTTAAGGAGAGAGGTGGCAAATATTTGTAGATTTTATGTAATGTCTGAAAATAATTTCAAAATCAATTCAAAATTTAAACCGGAAGGTGACCCGCCTCGCGTCGACGAGCGTCTCCGCGAGTCGAGGCGGGTCAGCCACAAGCGAAGGTCTTATGAAGTTTAAATTAAATACAAAATATAAATTAGCTGGAGATCAGCCTCAAGCAGTTAAGAAGTTGACGCGAGGGCTAAAAGCTGGAAAAAAATACCAGACGCTTTTAGGTGTGACCGGATCGGGAAAAACTTTCACAATTGCAAACGTGATTGAAAAGACGCAAAAACCAACTTTAGTGATTGCGCCAAATAAAACTCTAGCCGCACAATTGGCGCAAGAGTTTCGTACTTTTTTCCCCAAGAGTGCGGTGGAATATTTTGTTAGTTATTATGATTATTATCAACCCGAAGCCTATATTGCCTCAACGGATACCTATATTGAAAAAGAATCACAGATCAATGATGAGATTGATCGTTTGCGTCATGCCGCAACAGCGGGATTGATGAGTCGACAGGATGTGATTATTTGTGCTTCTGTTTCTTGCATCTATGGTTTAGGTTCGCCGGATTATTATCGTGATACAATGCTTGAACTGGAACTGAAAAAACAAATTAATCGTGATGAAATTGCCAGAAAACTGGTAGATATGCAATATTCGCGCAGTGATATTTTGGCACGCGGAAAATTTCGTCTGACTGGCGAGACTCTGGAAATTATGCCACCGGCACGAGAGATAGTTACGCGGATAGAAATAGCAAATGGAAAAATTGTGAAGATTTTTGAATATGATTTTATAACTGGAGAAAAACTGGCAAATTTAGAAAGAACCCTTATCTATCCGGCGAAACATTTTGTTGTGCCGGAAGCAATCATGGGAGAAGCGCTATTAGAAATTGAAAAAGAATTGGAGCAGCAAGTGAAATTTTTTCGAGAGGCAGGGAAAATTCTGGAAGCAGAAAGAATTTGGCGCAGAACAAGACAAGATCTTGAAATGATGCGCGAAATTGGTTATTGCAATGGAATCGAGAATTATTCACTATATTTAACTGGACGAAAAACTGGCGAAGCACCATATACTTTGATTGATTATTTTCCTAAAGATTTTTTAACTGTGATTGACGAATCGCACGTGACAATTTCTCAGCTTAATGGAATGTATAATGGCGATCGATCTCGTAAGGAAAATTTAATCAATAATGGTTTTCGTCTGCCTAGTGCCTTTGATAATCGTCCGCTTAAATTTTTGGAGTTTGAGAAAAAAATCAAGCAAGCTATTTTTGTTTCTGCTACGCCAGGAAAATATGAAGCATTGAAGAATAAAAAAGAAGATATGGCCGAACAGGTTATTCGACCAACAGGATTAATTGATCCGGAGTTAATAATTAAGCCGGCCAAGGGTCAAGTCAAGGATGCTGCCAAGGAAATAGAGAAAACGATTCAGAAAAAAAATCGTGTGCTTGTAACAACACTAACCAAGAAAATGGCAGAAGATTTATCTGATTTTCTAAAAGAAAGCGGAGTGAAGGCTGAATATTTGCATAGTGGAGTGGACACCTTGGATCGTGTGCGTATTTTGGAAAAATTAAGGCGCGGAGAATTTGACGTTTTGGTTGGAGTTAATCTTTTGCGTGAAGGATTAGATCTTCCGGAAGTCGCGTTAGTTTTAATTCTTGACGCTGATAAGGAAGGCTTTCTTCGCAGTGAAACTTCACTCATTCAAACTATTGGTCGCGCTGCGCGTAATGTGAGTGGGCGAGTGATTCTTTATGCTGATCAAATGACTGGATCAATGGAACGTGCTATTTCCGAAACAAATCGTCGCAGAACTCTGCAAATGGCATATAATAAAAAACATAAGATCACGCCCAAAACAATCAAGAAAAAAATTGAATCGATTGTGGATCATGAAATTAATCCACGCATCACACAAGATTTTTCTCAAATAGAAACTCTAGAGGATATTGCCGGATATATTAAACAAAGAGAAAAAGAAATGAAAGACGCCGCTAGAGGATTAGAATTTGAAAAAGCGGCAATTATTCGTGATGAAATTTCTTCTTTGCGTAAAATGCAGATGAAGTGAGAAGGTATTAATGGAGGTTATCCACAGGTCAGTGCTATGAGTCTTTTAGTTTTGTGTAAAAATATGGTATAATAAACACAAGAAAAATAAAAAACAAAAGGTTTGTTTAATTTTTTTAATGTATATCATAAATTTTAAAAACAAAAAAGTATGGATAAAAACAAAAAAGTAGCGGGTTTTTTAATTGGGATTATTGCTATCCTTGTGATGGTATTTTTTCTTTTTTCATTTTTGAATAAAAATAAAATAAAAACAGGAAAATCAAATACTGGTTCAACTCAAGAAGCTTCCGAAGAGGCAAAGATTATTGGATCCAAAACAGGCTATTTGGTAAAAATGAATGAAAACACAATAGATTTTATAAGCTTGCAAAATAGTGAAAGTGATATGAGCATTGAAGAAAAAGAAAAAAGCGTGGAGTCTTTTGATATAAAACTTATTGATCCAGTGACGCCTGTGACTAGAGGGCTTCGTGAAAACAGAGAAAAAGCTGAGCTTTCCGACTTAAAAATGGGTCAGGAAATAATTATTGAATATTATGAAGAAAATAAAGAGATAGTAAATATAAATATTAACGAAGCTAATAAAAAATAATATGAGTATGAATAAAAAAATTATCTTTTCTATTATCTTTTCCCTAGCTCTTTTTTTATCAGGAATAATCTCAGGCATCCCAATGGCTAATGCTTCAGATACTTGTTCTGCTGGTACTACATGTAGTGATTCAGGCGGTGGTTGCAAATATTGTTCAGTAACAAACAGGTCTACTGGTGCCGGATATTATACAGGAGGGTCGTTAACCATTCCTTGTTCTGCTTCAAGTCCCGTATCTTGTTGGATAGATGCCGGTTGTTGGCGTAGCAACCAGGCACCAACATATGGTACTGCAATTTTTGGAAGTGCCACTACGGCAACTCCACCAACTTTCCTAGGAGCATCTGGAACAGGATGCTGTACGGCCTCAAATTGCACCGCAACTCCTCCAGTTTGTAAGGTCGCAACTTGCTCATCAAATACTTGTGCATATACGGCTAATGCTGCAAATGGAACATCTTGTGGAACAAATAAGCAATGTCAGAGTGGGGTATGTGTCAACATTCCTTCTTGTGTGGGCTATTCTCATACAGTTAGCTCTGGTGGCACTGTATATTCAGCTGTTTCAGGTGCAAATGCTAATATGTGGAGCGCTGTTTGCAGAGAGTTTTCATGTGGAAGTTATGTTTGTAATTATAGTGCCGGGTATGTTCAAAATTATTCCGGAGGATCTTTTTCAGGAACATTCGGTTCAGAAAGTCAATTTTATAATACTTCTGGTTCTGCAAAAACAAGAACTTGTACTTATACCGTTTGGGATAGCGCTAATCCTGGTTTGACTGGAACATGTACTGGAACGCAGACTGTCAATTCAGGAGTTGGTCCCGTTACACCTACTCCTCCAGCTGGTGTTTCTTGTGTAGGTTATTCTCATACAGTTAACTCTGGTGGCACTGTATATTCAGCTGTTTCAGGTGCAAATGCTAATATGTGGAGCGCTGTTTGCAGAGAGTTTTCATGTGGAAGTTATGTTTGTAATTATAGTGCCGGGTATGTTCAGAATTATTCCGGAGGATCTTTTTCAGGCTCATTTGGTTCGGAAAGTCAATTCTATAACACTTCTGGTTCTGCAAAAACAAGAACTTGTACTTATACCGTTTGGGATAGTGCTAATCCAAGCGTGACTGGAACATGCACTGGGACTCAGACTGTCAATTCAGGGGCTGGTCCTGCTACTCCTCCTGCTAGTGTTTCTTGTGTGGGCTATAGTAACACAGTTAATTCAGGCGAAACAGTACATTCTGCTGTTTCAGGTGCAAATTCTAATATGTGGAGTGCTGTTTGTAGAGAATTTTCATGTAGTGGCTATGTTTGTAATTATAGTGCTGGATACACTCAAAACTATCCAGGAGGGGCTTTTACTGGAACTTTTGATGCTGAACATCAATTTTTTAATACTTCCGGTTCAACAAAAACAAGAACATGTAATTTCTCAGTTTGGAATAGTGCTGATCCAACTGTAACAGGCACCTGTACCGGAACTAATCGTGTTTGTAGCGAAGGATATACTTGGAATGGCATTAGTTGCACTAGTTGTGGTGGTAGTTGCACTTGTGTTGTTGATGGCGTTTGTGCCGCTAATACTTGTATTGGTAGCAGCTGTCTTAATAATTGTGGAACTTATAGCGCTGGAACAAAGGTTTGTTCTACACCAACTCCGACTCCAACGATAACACCAACGCCAACTCCAACCATAACCCCTACTCCAACTCCGCTGTATTCTTGTACTGGATTGTTTCCGCCTGGAGCAGTAATGTGCTCAGGTGACGATGCAGGCTTAACGTCGAACGTAGATTGGATACAGGTTAGCAGGGCTTCTAATTGTACAAGTGCTAGAAAATGTCAATACTATTTTCCTTCCGGAGTTGGTTATTGCAGAACGCCAAATCCTCCAGCTGGCACTATGTGTACGGATGATAATGTAAATGTGCCTACAGCTAGTCTATCCTGGAGAAATGTTGGAGAGGATTCCTCTAGTTGTACTGACGGAAGAAAATGTCAATATTATGTATGTAATGATAGAACTTGGACTCCTGCTAATAACACAATTTGTACGGGCACAGCCTTTACTCAAACTAGTAATTGCGGAGCGACACGTCCAGCGGTAGGTACGATGGTTGGAGTCTGTTTACCACTAACATGTAATGCTGGAGACTGTGGAGTTAAGCCAGGCGCTGGTAGTTGTCCAGGAATGACTTGTTCAAGTGTGAACTGTGAATGTAATTCTGGTAAATGGATTGAGAGGTAATACTAAAATTTCTAAATTGATTATTTAACAAGGCCATTACTTGCGCCAAATTTGCAAATTGGTTATAATGCTAAAAGTATTAGTTAAATAATTAAGTTTAATAAGTAATAAATAATTATGGAAACAGAAAAAAAAGAAATGCCGGAAGTTGAAGTTAAAACTTCGGAGCAGAAAGAAGTGTGCGCGCATGATGAAAAAAAATGCTGCTGTGAGAAATATAAAGAACATCTGCCAAAAATAATAGCAGCGATTGTGTTGGTTATTTTGGTTGCAGGGTTTGGCTATTATAAAATGGTTTGGAGTAAAACACATTTGACTACAACTGCTGCAAAAGCAAAAGTAGAGGATTTTATTAACAATAACTTAATGCAACCAGGGACAAAAGCGGAAATATCAGATGTTACAAAAGAGAATGGTATGTTTAAAGTGATGTTAAAAATTGGAGAAGGTGACAAACAACAAGAATATACTTCGTATTTATCGCTAGATGGTAAAAAGTTTATTCCAGATGGAAAAGGTGGTGTTATGGATATTGCTCAAGTGATTGAAGAGAAAGCAAAAAATTCTGAAGGCGATGTAGCTGCTAATTCTGAGCCACAAGCAGAAATTCCCAAGACAGATAAGCCAGTAGTTGAGTTATTCATAATGAGTTATTGTCCTTATGGAACTCAAATTCAAAAAGGGATTATTCCTGTAGTTGAAACTCTAGGAGCAAAAATGAATTATTCAATGAAATTTGTCAGCTATGCAATGCATGAGAAAGTAGAATTGGATGAAAACCTAAAACAATATTGCATTGGAAAAAATGAACCAGCCAAACTTAGCGCTTATTTGAAGTGTTTCTTGAAAGATAGTAAGCAGGCAGAGGCTTGCGTTAAATCAGCTGGCGTGAACGCTGTAAAATTGACTAGTTGTGTTAGCGCAACTGATAAACAGTTTAAGGTTTCAGAGAAGTATGCTGATAAAAGCACTTGGAGTGGTGGACAATTTCCAACTTTTGATGTGAATAAAGAGGATAATGTTAAATATGGTGTTCAAGGCTCTCCAACCTTGATTGTTAATGGAGTTGAGGTCAAAGGGGCTGGAAGAGATTCTGCTAGTCTTTTGAAAACTATCTGCTCTGCATTCAAAACTGAACCAAAAGAATGTAGCACAAGTCTTTCTGCGACTGCTCCTGCTCCAGGATTTGGAGAAGGTACTGCAGTCAATGGCGCATCCGCTGATGCTGCTTGCGGAAATTAATTTTGGAAAGATAGGATATACTTATATTTAAGAAGGTCTGGACTTTTTCCAGACTTTCTTTTTTTAGGTAAAATATTTGACAGAAAGGATTTTTTAATAATATTATCTATTAAGGCTGGTTATTTTTTGAACAATTTATAAAAAAGAAGGGGGGCTATATGTTGACGATTCCGGCAGTAATAAGTTCAAAAAGTTTGGGCGAACTTTTTGAAAAAGTTAAACAGGCGTATAAAGAAAAAGTAATAAGCAATCTTACAACGGTAGAAGTTAACAATACATACAAGTATCTTCTGAATCAGGGGGATTTGGATAGAGTTCCCCTTAAAGTGGGCGATCTGGTTGTTTTTCAATAAAAAAATCAACAACATTCACGTTCAAAAATACTAGCCTGTCGAAAAGCCAGTTGTGAGAATCTCGCGACTGGCCTTGTTTTTTTACCCTTGCCTAAATGTTAAAAAAAGTCTAAACTGAATGATGTTTAAAAGATTTAAAATATGCAAGAAGATTTGATTATTCGTGGAGCGCGTGAACACAATTTAAAAAATATTAACCTCACCTTACCGCGAGGAAAGTTTATCGTGTTTACGGGAATTTCCGGTTCAGGAAAATCCACTTTGGCTTTTGATACGATTTTCGCTGAAGGGCAAAGACGTTATTTGGAAAGTCTTTCCAGCTATGCGCGTCAATTCTTGGGTCAAATGGGAAAGCCGGACGTTGATTCGATTGAAGGTTTGAGTCCGGCCATTTCTATTGATCAAAAATCAACTTCGCATAATCCGCGTTCAACAGTGGGAACGGTAACCGAGATTCATGACTATCTGCGTTTACTTTATGCTAAAATCGGAGTGGCACATTGTCCGATTTGCCAGCGGGAAATTGTGAAACTTTCGACTGATGAGATTGTGGATCGTATTTTGAATGTTTGCGTGGGAAAAGAAAAACAAAAAATGAAGCAAGAAAAATGTGCGATTGAAATTTTTTCTCCGGTGGTCAGAGAGCGTAAAGGCGAATATTCCACGATGCTTTCGGAAATGTTTAAGCGTGGTTTTTCCGTTGCCTATGTGAATGGAAAAAAGTATGAGTTGGATAATAAGATTGGCGAAAAAGTGAAACTGGAAAAATATAAAAAGCATAGTATTGATATTCTTGTTGATCGGGTGGAAATCAATGACCAAAATATTTCTCGATTATTTGAATCGGTGGAAAAGGCGTTGAGACTTTCCGGCGGGATTTTAAAAATTAAATTAAAAAACAAAGAAGAAATGATTTTTAATCAAAATTTTTCTTGTCCGATTCATGAGGTTGATTTTCCAGAACTGGAGCCACGTCTGTTTTCTTTCAATAGTCCTTTTGGCGCCTGCGAGGCTTGCGAAGGTTTGGGAATGAAAAAAGAAATTGATCCGGATTTAATTGTGCCGGATAAAAATAAGACGATTGCCGAGGGAGGAATTATGCCGTGGAGTTATAAAAAAAATAATTGGCAGGGCACAATTTTACGCGCTGTCACGAATTTTTATCATATCAGTGACAACGTACGTATTCGTGATTTAGACGAAGATGATTTCAATGTCCTAATGTTCGGGGCAACTGATGCGCAGGATATGATTAATGAAGAAGATGCAGATGAAATTCCAGTGACCTTGCGCAGTAAGACTGGATCGAGTTGGAAATATAATATGAAATGGCGTGGCGTCTGTGGCTATTTGACTGATCGCTATCGCAAGACTGATTCGGAAAGCGTCAGGACGGATATCGAAAAATATATGTCGCAAAATCCTTGTTCAGTTTGTCTTGGTTCGCGCTATAAAAAAGAAGCCTTACTAGTGACTGTTGGAAATAAAAATATTTATGAAATTTCAAAAATTAGCGTAAAAGAAACTCGTGATTTTTTTCAAAAATTAGATTTAACCAAAAGAGAAGAATTGATTGCCGGCAGAATTTTAAAGGAAATTCAAAATCGTTTGGGATTTTTGGAAGATGTTGGTCTTGGTTATTTAGCATTAAGTCGCACAGCCAACACTTTGGCTGGCGGAGAATCACAACGTATTCGTTTGGCTTCGCAAATCGGTTCGCAGTTGGTTGGCGTTCTCTATATTCTTGATGAACCATCAATTGGTCTGCATGCCCGAGATAACGCTAAATTACTCTCTACACTTTTGCAATTGCGAGATATTGGCAATACTTTAATTGTGGTGGAACATGATGAAGAAACAATGCGCGCGGCGGATTATTTGGTTGACATCGGTCCGGGAGCAGGTAAGCACGGCGGAGAAATTATTGCCAAGGGTTCGCCTGAAGAGGTGATGAAAAATAAAAATTCACTTACGGCTGGATATTTACGTGGAGATCTGAAAATTGAAATCCCAAGCTTTCGGCGAGTGTTGAAAAATAAAAAAACTTTGGTAGTGCGTGGAGCGCGTGAACATAATTTGAAAAACATTACTGTGCAATTTCCTTTGAAAGTTTTCACTTGCGTGACGGGAGTTTCCGGATCAGGAAAATCAACTTTGGTTGAAGATATTCTTTTCAAAGCTTTGTCTTCGAAAATTATGCGCTCATTGGATCGTCCTGGGCGTCACAGTGAAATTGTGGGAGCAAATTATCTCAACAAAGTTATCATGATTGATCAAAGTCCGATTGGTCGCACACCAAGATCAAATCCAGCCACTTACACGGGACTTTTCACGGCTATTCGAGAATTGTTCGCCGAAACACGCGATGCAAAAGCCAAGGGCTACACCGCTAGTCGTTTTTCCTTCAACGTGCGCGGTGGGCGTTGTGATAATTGTGAAGGGGATGGATATAATAAAATTGAAATGCAGTTTATGCCTGATGTCTATTTGCCTTGTGATGTTTGTTCAGGAAAAAGATATAACAGCGAAACTTTGAAAGTGAAATATCGTGACAAAAATATTGCCGATGTGCTTTCAATGACAATTTCCGAGGCGCGAGAATTTTTTGCCAACTTTAGCAATATTTCCGATAAATTGAAAGTTCTGGAAGATGTTGGTTTGGGCTATATCCAACTCGGTCAATCGGCGACAACACTTTCTGGAGGAGAGGCACAGCGCATAAAACTCGCTACCGAGCTTTCACGTCGCGCTACAGGCGACACGCTTTATATTCTCGACGAACCAACGACTGGACTGCATTTCGACGATATTAAAAAGTTATTAGGAATTCTTAACCGCTTGGTAGATTCTGGTAATACTGTGATTGTGATTGAACATAATTTGGACGTGATTAAAACTGCCGATTGGATTATCGAACTTGGCCCGGAAGGCGGAGATGAAGGAGGGCGTGTGATTGTTTCTGGTACGCCGGAAGAAGTAGCTAAATGGCATAAAGAAAGTTGGACGGGGAAGTTTTTGAGGGAAGCTTTGAAGAAATAAAGTTTTTTAAAATAAAAAAGCCCTGATCGCGCGATGCATAGTTTTGCATTTTACGATCAGGGAATGGAATGGTTAGGTGGATTATTTGCGACTCCAATTTTATAGGGTTAAAAGAATTTTCTAAAAGAGATTATTCCTATGAGTATCCCTGAAAAAAATGGCACATCAGTAAATGAGTTAATTGGAAGACTTAGTAAAAAAACCATTAAAGTCATGATGCAAAGATTGCGTTTAAATTTCTTTCCGAAAAAATTTATTTGAAAGTCTTCTTGGTTTGTTGAATTTTTGTAGAGATGAACTGTCTCTATGAAACAAAAAGCCAGTCCGGAAAAAAATCCAAATAAGAGGGATAATAATATGGCAGATGCATAAAATTCCGAATTCATTTTTACCTCCATTAACAAATTTGTTTGTTTAAGAACAATTTTAATTAGTTTGTATTTTAGCTTAATATCTTAAATAATACATGTCAAGTTTAGCCAAAAAACTAAAATCTTTTCCAACCTCTCCCGGAGTCTACATATTCAAAAATAATGCGGGTGAGGTTTTGTATGTGGGCAAGGCAACATCGCTCAAAGATCGAGTCGGATCATATTTTATCGGTGCAAAAAAGAATCGTCCAGTGCATTCGATTATTGATCAAATCAAAGACATTGAAATTAAAAAAACTGAAACAGTTCTGGAGGCCTATATTTTGGAACAAGAATTAATCAAAAAATGGCAACCAAAATATAATGTTGATGGGAAAGATGATAAGTCATTCTGTTATGTTGTTATAACAAAAGAAGAATTTCCGAGAATTTTGATTTTCCGAGGTAGGGAACAAAAATTTTTGTTCCCTACGGAAAAGATTTACGGTCCCTATGTTTCCAAGAAGAATATTGAAATCGCCTTGAAAATTTTACGGAAAATTTTTCCCTATCATTCTAAAAAAGAAAATTCAGAAAAGGGTTGTTTAGATTTTCAAATCGGACTTTGTCCCGGACCGTATGCTGGAGCGATTTCCAAAAAAGATTATGCTAAAAATATTCTTGGCATCGGTATGATTTTGTCCGGCAAGAAAAAGAGCCTACTCAATAAGCTAAAAAAAGAAATGACAGCACAGAGCGAAAAGCAAGAATTTGAAAAGGCAGCAATTTTGCGCAATCAAATTTTTGCTTTGCAACATATTCAAGACATCGCATTGATTTCCGGTAGAGACGAGGCACTGCCTCGTCTCTACGGCAATGCGGGGAAAATGCGAATTGAAGGTTACGATATTTCCAATATTTCCGGAGCGTCTAGTGTTGGATCAATGGTGGTTTTTGATAACTCAAAAGGGGAGCTTGTTTCGAATAAAAGCCAGTATCGTAAATTCAAAATAAAAACGGTTTCCGGTGCCAATGATGTGGCATCGATGCAGGAAGTTTTGAGTCGAAGATTTGGCAATAATTGGCCCAGGCCGGATCTGATTATTTTAGACGGCGGACGTGGACATTTGAATATGGCAAGGCGCGTGCTTAAAAGTTTTCATTTGGAAATCCCGCTCTTGGCGGTGGCTAAAGGTCCAACGCGCAAAAAATTGGATCGCTATTCTTTCGGCAATGTGCCGGATATTTCTGAAAATATCTTGGAACAAATTCGCGATGAAGCGCATCGTTTTGCGATTGGGTATCATAAAAAATTACGGGGGAAGAATTTTATACAAAATGACTAAAATAGAAATCTCAAAAATAACTTATTCCAAAAGGAGAACGGTAGCGCTGATTATTTCGGCTGAAGCGACTCTTATTGTGCGCGCACCAATGCGAACACCTTTGAGTTATATTGAAAAAATGGTGGCACAAAAAGCGGATTGGATTTCTAATAAAATGCAAGAAATTTCTGTGCGCCCAAAAACAATTAAAAAAGTTTTCACCGAAGGGGAAGAATTTCTATATCTCGGAAAAAAATATCAATTGAAATTGACGGATAAATTGGAAATAAAAATTAGTGCGGATGGCGATTTATTTTTCCCGCGCGTTTTTTTATGGCGTGCCAAAGCAAGGCTTTTAGATTGGTATAAAAAACAAGCACTTGAAGAAATAACGCAAAGAGTGGAAGCGCTTGCGCAAAAACTGGAGCTTAAATACCTCTCGATAAAAATTTCCAATGCAGAGAGGAATTGGGGATCATGCGGACCAAAAAACAGTTTGAATTTTAATTGGCGCTTGATTATGGCGCCGAGTAGTGTTATTGATTATGTGATTATTCACGAATTAATGCATATTTTGGAAAAAAATCATTCACACAAATTTTGGAGCAAAGTAGCTGGCGTGATGCCGGAATATAAAAAGACGAGAAAGTGGTTAAAGGATAATTGCAAATTATTAACATTGGAATAATGCCACTCTTGCCAAAACCGAAAAACTAGTGTAAAATTTTCTTCTAGCAGTGTCTTTTTAATAATTTTGAATATCTCCAAATGATTAAAAACAAAACTAGAGATCGATCAAAGATCATCGTTCACGGTGCGCGTGTGAATAACCTTAAGAATATTGATGTGGAAATTCCTCGGGATAAGGTTGTTGTTATAACCGGACTTTCCGGCTCAGGTAAGTCGTCTCTGGCTTTTGATGCAATTTATGCCGAAGGTAATCGGCGCTATTTAGAGGGTATGTCGAGTTATGCGACGCAATTTCTTGATATTTCTGCCAAGCCAGATGTTGATAGAATCGAAAACTTAACGCCAACCATTTCTATTGATCAAAAAAGTATCGGACGGTCTTCACGCTCAACGGTGGGAACACTTACAGAAATCTATGATTATCTGCGAGTTTTGTTTGCTAAAATTGGCACGCCGCATTGTCCGCATTGTAAAACGCCTTTGGAAAAAATTAGCAACACTGAGGTTTTGGCGGATATTTTAAATTTTCCAGACAAAACAAATATTGCTATTTTGGCAAAAATAAATAATAAAGAAAAGAATTTTAAGGAGAGATTGAAAAGTATCAAACAGCTAGGCTATGCGCGTTTGAGAGTAAATGGAAAAATAATTTTATTAGCAGAAGCCTTAGAGCAAAAAGAGTTAGAGGATAGTGCCAACTTGGAAATAGTGGTTGATCGGTTAGTGTTTAATAAAAAAACTCCTGATCAAGAAAGAATTTTGGATTCAATTGAGACTGCTTTTAAATTGGGAAAGGGCATGGCAATAGTTGTCCAAGATAATGAAACAGAGAAGCTGTATAATCGCGACTTTGTTTGCAAGAAATGTTTTTTTGAAGTGAGCGATATTATGCCAAAAAATTTTTCCTTTAATAGTCCCGAAGGGGCTTGTCAATATTGCTCCGGTCTCGGTGTTGTTAAAGATATAGATGAAGATTTGCTTATTCCTAATAAAAATTTAACTCTGGCTGAAGGAGCTATTTTATCTTGGAATAAATCAGGAGGACGATCGTCAGTGCTCTCTAGTGGAAATAATATCTTGGAGATGTTAGGAGAAAAATATGGTTTTTCTGTTAATATTCCGGTTAAAAAAATCAGTCGCGAACATCTAAATATTGTGCTCTATGGATCGAATGATCCTAAAATTGTTTTTGAAGGTATTATTCCATCAATGAAGAGAAAATATGAAGAATTAAATTCTAATTATCTAAAGAGTGAAATAGAAAAATATGTGATTGAGAAAACTTGTCCTTTATGCTTGGGAAAAAGACTAAAAAGTGAATATTTGTCTGTGCTTGTTTTGGATAAATCAATTGACCAAATAGTGGATTTATCTTTGGATGAGTTTGACAATTTTTTAGAAGAACTAGAAAAAACAAATCAATATACTGCTAAGAAAAATGTAACTGCTCCACTAATCAAGGAAATGAAAGTGCGAGTTGGCGCTCTTAGAAATGTTGGTTTGGAATATTTGGCGCTTTCGCGGGGAACTAATTCTATTTCTGGTGGAGAAGGGCAAAGAATTCGCTTGGCAACACAAATCGGATCGGAACTTTCCGGAATCACTTATGTTTTGGATGAACCGTCAATTGGCCTGCATAATCGTGATACGGAAAAATTAATCGGCACAATAAATGAACTTTGCGAAGCGGGTAATTCTTTAATTGCTGTTGAGCATGATGAAGCAATTATTCGTGCGGCTGATTGGATTATTGATATGGGTCCGGGTGCGGGAGAGTATGGTGGGGAGGTGATTTTTTCTGGAGATCTTAAGAAACTTTTGAAATCCAACACACTGACAGCTCAATACTTAAATGGCAAAAGAAAGGTTGTGCAAAAAAAGAAAATAAGAAAAGGCACGGGAAAATTTATAAAAATTCAAGGCGCTAGCGAGCACAATTTGAAAAATGTTGACATTGATTTTCCTTTAGGGAAGTTTATTTCAGTTACAGGTGTTTCCGGATCGGGAAAATCGACTTTGGTTTTAGATATTCTGGCAAAAGCACTTGCCAAGCATTTTTTTAGAGCGAAAGAAACGCCGGGATGCCACAAAAAAATTAGCGGTATTGAAAATATTAATAAGGTTATTAGTATTGATCAGGCGCCGATTGGGCGAACACCAAGATCAAATGCGGCAACCTATACAGGAGTTTTTTCACTTATTCGAGAATTATTTTCTGAAGTTGAAGAAGCAAAGACACGAGGTTATGATGCTAGCCGTTTTAGTTTTAACATGAAAGGTGGGCGTTGCGAGGATTGTCAGGGAGAGGGACAAAAGAAAATCGAGATGCATCTCTTGCCCGACGTTTATATTAAATGTGAGTCGTGTGGCGGAACGAAATATAATCAAGGGACATTGGACATTGAATATCATGGCGTTAATATAGCGCAAGTTTTGGATATGAGTGTTAGCTATGCCCTGGCTTTTTTTAAGAGTTCTAAATTGATAACAGAAAAATTGGCTACACTAGAAAAAGTCGGATTGGGATATTTAAAATTGGGCCAAAGCGCGCTGGATCTTTCTGGCGGAGAGGCACAACGCATAAAATTGGCTACCGAGCTTTCTCGTCGCTCCACCGGAGATACTTTATACATTCTTGATGAACCAACAATCGGGCTTCATTTCGAAGATATTCGTAAATTACTAGATGTTTTAGATGCATTGGTAAATAAAGGAAACACGGTACTTGTCGTTGAGCATAATTTAGATGTAATCAAAAATTCAGACTGGGTTATTGATCTTGGTCCGGAAGGAGGCAATGGTGGAGGAGAAATAGTTTTTGAGGGCGTCCCCGCTGATTTAAAAAACCACAAAAGAAGCTGGACTGGAAAATATTTGTAAAAAATATGTCAGAAAAATTAACCCAAAATATTCTTGTTACTATTTGTTATTATGATGTTTTGGATTATCCATTAACTGTTTTTGAGATTTGGAAATATCTGATTACAAAAGATCATGAAATAATGGATGAGAAAAATACACTTTTAGATGTTGTTAGTTGCTTGGAAATGGGGGAATTAAAGAAAAAAGTCGAAAGCTATAATGGGTATTATTTTTTAGCTGGTCGGAAAAATTTAGTTTCTCAGCGCATTGAAAGAAATAAAATAGCAGAAAAAAAAATTAAACTAGTCAGAAGGGCTGTTTGGTTACTACGAGCGGTTCCTTTTGTGCGGATGATTGCTGTAACTGGCAGAATCGCTATGAAAAATACCGAAAGAAAAAGTGATCTTGATTTATTGATTGTTTTGAAAAAAAAGCATATTTTTACTGGCAGGCTTTTGGTAACAATAGTAACTCACCTTTTAGGTATGAGGCGTTATGGTCAAAAAATTACCAATCGTATTTGCTTGAATTATTTTGTTACCACAAATTCACTGGAAATTGACATGCAAGATTTATTTGCTTCATCAGAGTATTCTTTTATTGTGCCTATTTTTGGGTTTGAGTACTTTAGGATGTTTCAAAAGGCGAATTTTTGGATAAAAAATTATCATGAAAATTATACTTTTGATCAAATAGAAAATCTAAAAATAATTAAAGACAGTTATTTTTCGAGACAGATTAGAAAAATAGGCGAATCAATTTTTGGCTTTGAATTTATAGAGAGTAAATTAAAAAGTTGGCAAGTGAGTCGAGTGGTTGCTGATCCACGTACAAAAAAAGCGGGAAGCTTGATTGTAGCTGATGATAATTCACTTGTGTTTTTACCCGACCCACAAGGTCCGAGAATTTTTGATGAGTTTCAA
This sequence comes from Candidatus Moraniibacteriota bacterium, assembly GCA_049303795.1. Classification (GTDB taxonomy): domain Bacteria; phylum Patescibacteriota; class Minisyncoccia; order Moranbacterales; family UBA2206; genus UBA9630. Next base: position 69,029 of record JBAQNM010000004.1, on the reverse strand, counting down.
AAAAGGCTAGAAAGAATAAAATAAAAGCCTCAATTTAGCCCACTTGACGGATTTTTAAAATTTTGCAAAAATAGAGTATGTTAGCACTCAATGAATAAGACTGCTAAAGTAATTATTAATTTTTTTTAAAACTAAAAATATGAGTAAGATTATTATGTTTGATGAGGAGGCGAGACAAAAAATTAAAACTGGAATCGACAAAGTTGCTGATGCAGTTAAGACAACGATTGGACCACGTGGACGGAATGTGATTATGGATAGGGGTTTTGGTAGCCCAGTTATTACTAACGATGGCGTTTCCATTGCCAAAGAAATTGACCTAGAAGATAAATTTGAAAATATCGGTGCTGACTTAATTAAAGAAGTTGCAAATAAAACCAATGATAACGCTGGAGATGGAACTACTACAGCTACAATATTAGCCCAAGCAATTGTGCGCGATGGATCTCGACTAGTTGCCACAGGCATGAATCCGATTAGTATCAGACGAGGAATTGAAGACGCTAAAAATGATGCTGTAGCAGAACTTAAAAAGATTTCCAAGGCGATCAGCTCAAAAGAAGAAATTGCTCAAGTAGCCACTATCTCAGCGGAGAGTGCTGAGATGGGACGTATGATTTCTGAAGTTATTTCTGAGGTGGGCAAGGATGGCGTGATTACAGTTGAAGAATCACAGACATTTGGATTGGAAAAAGAAATTGTGGAGGGGATGAATTTTGATAAGGGCTACATCTCTCCTTATATGATTACAAACAGCGAATCATTAAGAGCAGAATTAAAAGACGCTTTAATTATTATAACGGATAAAAAGATTTCTGCTGTAGCGGAGATTTTACCGATTTTAGAAAAGATTACAGCAAGCGGAAAGAAAGATATTGTTATAATTGCCGAGGATATTGATGGCGAGGCCTTGACTACATTAGTCGTTAATAAGCTTCGGGGAATTCTAAATATCCTAGCTATTAAAGCACCGGAATTTGGTGATAATAAAAAGGCAATGCTGGAGGATATTGCTACTATCACTGGAGGAAAAGTTATTTCAGAAGAAACTGGTATGAAGTTGGAAGCGGCGGAGCTTTCTATGCTTGGGCAAGCAAGTAAGGTGATTTCCACAAAAGACAATACAACTATTGTGGGAGGCAAAGGTAAAAAAAAGGAAATCGAAATGCGCATTGGGCAAATCAAAAAACAGCTAGCAGGAAGTGAAAGCAAGTGGGATAAGGAAAAAATGCAAAAACGTTTAGCAAAAATTTCTGGAGGCGTGGCCGTGATTAAAGTTGGCGCTGCAACAGAAACAGAGTTGACCTATATGAAACATAAAATGGAGGATGCCTTAGCAGCAACGCGAGCAGCTTATGAAGAGGGTATTGTAGCTGGTGGAGGGGTAGCTCTTTTACGGGTAGCAACGAGCTTGTTGGCCAAGATTAACGCTAGCAATAAACTCAATGAGAATAATTTGGAGTACAATGTTGGCTATAAAATGCTCTTAAAATCCATGGAAGAGCCTGCTAAGCAAATTGTAGCTAATGGCGGACAAAAAGATCCTGGTGTTGTTGTGTATGAAATAATAAAAAATAAAGGATTAAATTATGGTTTTGATGCAAATTGTGGAGAGTTTGTTTCCGATATGTTAAAAGCTGGTATTATCGATCCGATGAAAGTCACCAGAATGGCGCTGGAAAATGCTGTTAGTGTTGCTTCCATTTTTCTTACATCGCAAGTGGCAATAGCCGATAAGCCGGAAAAAAAAGAACATGATCATGGCGGGGGAATGCCTGGTATGGGAGGTATGGGGGGGATGATGTAGAATTGAATAAGCTTTGAATATAAAAACAACCCTAGATATTCAGGGTTGTTTTTAATTTTTAATTTTTTGTGGTATAATTCGAAATATAAAAGAATAAAAATAAAATAAATATTAAATGCGAATAAGTAATGAACAACTAAGAGATTTCATCAAAGATGCTGGAATGATTGAGGAAAAAGATTTGGAAGTCTCTTTTCAGGAAGCTAAAGATCAGTCAAAAAAACTGGGAGATGTTATTTTGGGTAAAAAATTAATTGATGAAATGCGACTACGCAAATTGTATGCTTATATTTTAGGCGTTCCTTTTGTCGATTTGCAAAAAGAAACGATTGAGTCGGATATTTTGCAGCTAGTTCCAGAGCCTATTGCTAAAAAATACAAAATTGTTGCCTTTGAAAAAAATGGAGCAGAGCTAAAAATCGCGATGCTTAATCCCGAAGATATCCAAACAGTTGATTTTATTCGCAAAAAAACTGGATTGCGTATCGTTATTTGTATAACTTCCGAAGAGAGTATTGAAGCAGTGCTTAGGCAATACGGAAAGAGTTTAAAGGCTGAATTTGGGGACATGATTGATAAAAATGTTTCTGAAATTGCGGATTCAGAAAATTCGGAAGATTTAGAAGAAATTGCTCAGGGTTTACCGATAATTCGTATCGTCGATACTTTAATTAAACATGCAATAATCCAAGGTGCTTCTGATATTCATATTGAACCGGATGAAAAAGAAATTCGCGTAAGATATCGTATTGACGGAATACTCCACGAAGCGATGACACTCCCTAAACAGGTAAAAGATGGAATAACGGCAAGAATAAAAGTTTTATCCAATTTGAAATTAGATGAGCATCGTATCCCTCAGGATGGGCGTTTTAAGATCGAAAGAGATGGTACTAAAATGTCTTTTCGAGTAAGCATTTTACCAATTTTTGATGGGGAAAAAATAGTAATGCGTCTCCTGGATGAGTCTTCAAAGGGGCTAACCTTAGAGTCAATGGGATTTTCTGGCAAGGCATTGGAGGCGGTACATTATGAAATTCGAAAACCAAATGGAATGATTTTGGTAACTGGACCAACTGGAAGCGGTAAAACCACTACACTTTATACAATTATGGATATTTTAAACACCTCGGATGTTAATATCAGCACAGTGGAGGATCCAGTAGAATATAGAATGCCAAGAATTAATCAAACTCAAATTTATCCAAAAGTAGGCTTAACTTTTGCAGCAGGTTTACGTGCTTTACTCCGTCAAGATCCCGATATAATTATGGTGGGTGAAATTAGAGATAAGGAAACAATGGAAATGGCCATTCAAGCCGCAATGACCGGACATCTTGTTCTTTCAACGCTTCATACTAACAGCGCAGCAGGAACTTTGCCGCGACTTTTGGATATGGGCGCAGAGCCATTCTTAGTTGCTTCAACCACTAATGTTATTATCGCCCAGCGCTTAGTACGTAAGGTTTGTCATGATTGTGCGGTTGAATATAAGATGACTAAAAAAGAAATAGATGTGCTTAAAAAGAATTATGATATGGATAAAATTTTGGAACAAATTAAAAAAAGCGCTATTTTGAAAAATCAATTGAAAGTGAAAGACAAATGGGAAGATGTAAAATTGTTCAAGGCTAAGGGCTGTGAACAATGCAATGAGGGCTACCATGGAAGAAATGGTATTTATGAAGTTTTAGAAATAAATGAAAAAATTCGTCAGATGATTTCACAAAGAGCCTCGGCTCATGAATTGGAAGTTGAAGCTAGAGAGGGTGGCATGTTGACAATGGTTGAAGATGGATTTTTAAAGTGTATTCAAGGAATAACAACAGTCGAGGAAATATTAAGAGTAACAAAAGAATAGCGTATAAATTTGGTTATAAATCTTAGTGGTCATCTTGTTTAACAAAAATAAAAATTATGAGAGCATTCTATAGCGCTAAAAATTATTCAGGAGAATTAAAAACTGGAGAAGTGGATATTAGTAATGAAAGGGATTTAGCTGCTCAACTTAGGGCGGATGGATTCATGTTGACCTCCTTTAAGGAGCTTGAAGAAGAAAAAGAGAATAAGGTGAGCGTGAGGTTTATGGATCGTTTTTCCAGCATTTCACTTAAAGACAAATTGATGTTTACGCGTAATTTGAGTGTGATGATTTCCTCTGGTCTACCAATTTCACGAGCAGTAAAAAATATCTCTACACAGACCAAAAATAAAAAGTTTCAGAAAATTTTAAATAATATTTTTGAGGATATTCAAGCCGGTGTTACTTTTGCTGATGGACTTGCGAGGTACCCATCAATCTTCGGCGATCTTTTTGTTAATATGATTAGAGTAGGAGAGACGAGTGGAAATTTGGAAGAAATTCTAGGAATACTAGCAATTCAATTGGAAAAAGAGCATGAGTTAAACAGTAAAATTAAAGGCGCTCTAATCTATCCAGCAGTCATTATTGTTGTGATGATTGCAATTGGCGTTCTAATGTTAACCTATATCCTTCCTAAGATGATGGGAGTATTTAAGGATATGAATGTTGATCTTCCCGCTTCAACTAAGTTTCTTATTTTACTTAGCGATACAATCAGAAATCATTATATAATTTTGCTTATCATTTTTGTATTTGGTGGGATTTTTCTTAAATTTTTCCTTACCACAAAAATGGGAAAAAAAACTTTAGCCTTCACTCTTATTAATATCCCGCTTGTTAGCAATTTGGTTATAAAAAACAATTGTGCAAGGTTTGCCAGAATCTATAGTTCACTTCTTCGAAGTGGTGTACCTGTAGTTGCATCGCTTAAAATTGTCGCTGATACGTTAACTAATTATTATTATAAGGATGCTCTCAATGAGAGTGCTGAAGAGGTGCAAAAAGGAGTAGCACTGAGTAATATTATTGAAAAAAAAGCTAAGATTTTCCCCGTGCTGATGGTGCAAATGATTCAAGTAGGAGAAGAAACTGGAAAAACTGAAAGCGTGCTTTTGAAGCTAGCTGAATTTTACGAAGATGAGATTAGCCAAATTTCAAAAAACATGTCATCGATTATCGAGCCTGTTCTGATGGTGTTTATTGGAGGTGCAGTTGGTTTTTTTGCTGTTTCCATGCTTCAGCCAATGTATAGCATAATGGATAATATTAAATAAAAAAAATGAAATCAAGCCAATCTGTTGATAAAAAAGGTTTTTTGTTGATCGAGGCGTTGACCGTTTTGTTTATTTTTTCCCTAATCACAGTAACATTCTATTCTGTTTTATCTGTGGGCATTCGCTATATTCAAGACTCAAAAAATAGACTTGGTGCCCTTGCGATTGCTAATGAAAAAATAGAAATTATACGTAATCTTAAATATGATGATATTGGTACTAGCGGGGGCGCTATTGAAGGAAATATTCCTCAGGATGAGAATGTATCAGAAAATGCTAGTCATTATAATGTGCACATCGATGTAGTGTATGTGGATGATCCTTTTGATGGGATTGCTTTTGCCGATACGGTTTGGTTTGAGGACTATAAAAAAGTCACCGTGACTGTTTCATGGGGTAGCGGAGAAAATAGCAGCAAAGTTGAATTGGTTTCGCGTTTTGTTCCTCCAGGCAAAGAGGTGCCTCATATTGGAGATGGGATTCTTTCTGTCAATATTTTTAGTAATCAGCCAGGTGGAGCTGGCATTTCCGATGCCAAGGTGCAAATATATAACCCAGATACAGGGATTAATACCTATGGCATGACAGACGCTTCAGGTAATGTAACTTTTATGGGTAGTAATGTAACTGATTCCATCCAGAAATATCAACTTGCTATAACAAAATCAGGCTACGAAACAGTCATGACCATGCCTCCTTATCCTGAAAACCTCTATACCCCGGTTGATATTCATGCTTCGGTTGTGACTGGTTCAATGAATGTAAAAGATATTGTTCAAAATAAATTAGCCAATATCGAAATTTCTAGTGTTAACTATCTTAATGAAGCGATTTCCAATGCCAACTTTCATCTTACTGGAGGCAGAAAACTTGGCAATATGGCAATCGATCCCTTTACTCCAGTTTATAGTTTTGATGACGATATTACAACTGATTCTAGTGGTAAAGAAGTACTCAGCTCAGTCAGTCCTGGAGAGTATAACCTTTCTTTAATAGGTTCAACAGCTGATGATTACGAAATAATTAATACAGCTGAAACTACGCCATTTCTATTATTATCCTCAGACGGAACTTTATCTGTTGAAGTGAAACTAGCGAGCAAAACAGTAACTGCTCTTTTGGCTACAATAATTAGTGATACCGATGACTCAACTATTTCTGGAGCAAATGTTAAACTAACCAATGTCACTCTGGGCTATGAAAAAGATCTAATAACTGACAGTGATGGAAAAGTTTTTTTTCCAGATTCGGCCGATCCATTTTTACCTGAAACCTATCATATAAAAGTTACAGCTGATGGATTTTTAGATAAAGAGGTTGATGTTGCAATTGAGGTTGATAGTCTTAAATTGGAAGTTGTAAGATTGCAGCCCGTAATATAATGAAAAAAGAAATTTTAAACAAACAAAAAAAAATAATTGCTAGTTCTAGAGAAAGAATTAGCAGGAAAGGCTTGACTCTAGTTGAAACATTAGTGGCTATTGCTATTTTTGCCATAGGTATGGAAGGTTTCACCTTACTTTTTATGAATACCTGGAAAAATAATGCATATACTCTAGAGATGGGACAATCTTCTATGGCAGTTTCTCGAGGAGTTAATATGATAGGAGGTTATTTGAGGAGTGCCAGACAGTCTGATAGTGGTTCCTATCCAATTGAATCAGCGGATGATAATGATTTCGTCGTCTATTCGGATTATAATCGTGATGGAATAACTGAAAGGTTACATATATATAAGGATGGTCAAAATATTTTGATGGGTGTTACCGAGCCAACAATGACAATGCCTAAAACTTATCCTGGAGGTGATGAGGAGACTATTGTTATTGCGAATAGAATTGTAAATACAGAAAGTGAGCCAATTTTCTATTATTATGATGGAAACTACGCTGGCGCTCCTTCTCAACTTCCATTAACAACGCCAGCCAATATTACCAATATTCGTCTAATAAAGATTAATCTTAAAATAAATATTGACCCTAATCGGGCTCCTGATAATATTGAAATGCAATCATTTGTTGAAATGCGAAACCTAAATGATTATGACAGAATTCACTAAGGATAATATCAAGAAAGTATCATATTTTAGGTATATAATTTTATAACATTAAAAAAATAAAAAATGAAACAGGTATTGAATAAAAAAGAAGCATGCTTTAAAAAGCAACGCGGATCGACATTAGCTTATGTGCTTGTCATTATGACGGTAGTTACGATAATACTAGTTTCTATGCTCGGGTACATTACTTCACAAATTAAATTTAGCATTAATCGTGTTGAAAAAGAAAAGGCTTTTCAAATTGCAGAAGCAGGAATATATTATTACAGATGGTATCTTGCTCATGAAACTTCTGGCAAGACTGCTTTAGAAATTAATTCTTTTTTGGAAACTGGCGGGCCTATGGGTTTTTCTCCTGATCCGGTGGAGTATTATAATAGCATGGGCGCATATCAACTCTCCATAGAACCTCCGGCTATTGGTTCTACAATAATTAATGTTGAATCAACTGGCTGGTCGAATAAATTTCCTGATATGAAAAGAACTGTTAAGGTGAGATTTAGAAGACCTTCCTGGAGTGAGTATTCATTCTTATCTAATAGCTTTATGAATTTTGGTAGTGAAGCTGAGGTGTATGGGAAAGTGCATTCTAATGATGGCATTCGTTTTGATGGCTTAGCGCATAACACGGTTAGTTCACTTTTGCCAAGATTTAACGATCCGACATGGGGAGGAAACAGTCAAGAGTTTGGAGTTCACACAACCGTAAATCCAGCAGATGCTCATGCGCCGGCGTATCCTTGGCCAGATGGTACTATTCCTGAACGGCCAGATGTTTTTATGGGCGGAAGAGAATTTCCTATTTCCGAGGTCAGTTTCACTGGAGTTTCAGCTAATCTTACTAATATGTATAACAAAGCTATATCTGGCTCTGGACGTTATTTTGATAATTCCGGACAAGGAAGGAGGATAATAATAAAAAGCAATGGAACTTATGATGTATGCAAAGTGAATTCGGCCAATTCTAACACTCACGTAATAAGCTCTTTTGATGGAATTGTCAGTGGCGCTTCTGGATCTTATAGTGGAACCAATGGAAATACTTGTACCACATCTTCATGTTGTATTTTCTCATCTTGTCCTTATATACAATCAAATAGGCAGAGTAGAGGAAAATGTGTTAGTTTGGATAACTATTCTATTATAAATAACGGAGTAATTTTTGTTGATAATAGCATATGGCTAGATGGTACAGTCAATAATAAAAGAATAACCGTCGTAGCCAGGGGCGCTTCCTCTGATATTTATATTGGAACAACTAATAGTAATATTCGTTATGTTGCTTATAATTGTGACAACTCGCTTGGCTTAATTGCTGAGCGTGACGTTAGAGTTTTGGGTACTTGTCCGGACCAATATGTAGTTGACGCCGCTATTTTAGCGCAACTAGGGACAGTTGGTATAAATGATAATGGATTTAGCGGAAAGACGTCGCTAGTCTTTAATGGAGCAATTGCTTCTTATCTGCAACCATATTTTCAACACGGTAATAGTGGCTTTGCTGTTCGACTTTATAATTATGATAATAACTTACTCTATTGTCCGCCGCCCTATTTTCCAACTGGAACGGAGTATGCAATTGATCTTTGGGAAGAATTATAATTTTATTTAAATAAAAAATAGGATAAATCCTAGAACTTATGGTATAATAACATTATGAATTTTTTAAATAAAAAAATAATTAATTTTGAAGACAGATATGTCGGGATAGATCTCAGCGAGCTCTCTTTTAAGGTTTTGCAATTAGAAAAAAGAAATGCTAGCGATTATATTAGAGCTTATTCCTTGGTAGATATTCCTAACGATTATTTTGCGGATGGACGTATTTTGGATAAGAAGAGAGTTGCTGAACTTATAAAAAAAGCTATCAACAGTGCCGGTCCTAAAAAAATTAATACTAAAAAAGCGATATGCTCGTTACCTGAATCAAAGATTTTTCTGAGAATCATCACGATCCCTCATATGGAAAAATCAGAAATTGAAGAAGCTATAAAATGGGAAATTGAAGCGAGTATTCCCCTTTCTATCGATCAAATTTACTACGATTGGCGCTTAATTGGTAATAAAGATAACAAATTAAGTATTTTGACTGTTGCGGTTTCTCGTGACATAGCAGATGATATTTTAGAAGTTTTAGAATTGGCAAATCTCGAAGTGGTTGCATTAGAGTCAGAATCTATTGCTGCGATTAGGAGTCTTATTCAGAATAAAAATAAATTAAAAAGCGCTTCACTGATTGTTGATTTGGGATCAAAAATTACTAATTTTATTGTTGCCCAAGATGGAATTCCTTTCTTCACATCCAGTATTCCTTTTTCTTCAGAAGGCGTAACTGATGCAATTGCAAAAAGTCTAGGAATAGACAATAAGGATGCGGAAAAAATTAAGCTTTCTCAAGGCCTAGGGCAAGTCAATAAAGAAAGTTCAATCTTAAACTCAATGCAATCATATTTGGAAAGTCTTGCAATGGAGATTGAAAAATCAATTGATTTCTATCAAAGCATTAATGGCGAAGTCGGAGCAAAAATAAAAAAGATTATTATTTGTGGTGGTGGATCAAATCTAAAAGGTTTGTTGTCCTATTTGACAAAAAGATTAGCTAAAGAGGTTAGTATCGGCGATCCTTGGGTTAATCTTGATTTTGGAAATAACTTGCCAATTATCAATAAAGATAGGTCTACTCAATTTTCTACAGCAGTAGGTTTGGCAATGTATAAAGATTTTGAAGGACAGGGGATAAATCTTTTGCCAAAAAATAAAAAAGAAGCACTTGCTCGGGCTAAGAGATTTAAATTGGTTTTGGGGTGGGAATTAATAATTTCTTTTATTGTGCTTTGTTTTTTTTCTTTTTTATTTAGTATTGGAAATTTATTAAATTTAAATTTAGCAACAATTTCTGATTCAAGCATGAGTCAATCGAGTGGCACTCAGTACGAAATGATTAAATATTATGAAGATAAATTTTCAGGTATAAATTCTGATCTTGAGAAAATTATTACAATTGATAGGGATCAGCTATATTGGTCTCGAATGCTTTCCGAATTAGCTTCTGCTGCAACTGAAGAAGTTGAGATAACTGATTTTGCTACGAAAAATCTCTCTTTATACTTAGCAGGTCATGCGAAAACAAGAGAATCCATGGTTTCTTTTAAAGGGAAATTAGAACAGCTAGGTTGTTTTTCTCAAGTCAATTTGCCAATATCCAACTTGGCTTCAAAAGACAATGTTAATTTTCAGATGGATTTAACTATAAAAGAGGAATGTCTTAATAGTAAACAAGAATGAAAAATTTTTATAAAAAATATAAAAGCTTAGTTTATATCTTCGTATTTATTGTATTTGCAATCCCACTATTTTATTTTGTGACAACTTTATTGTTTAAAAATATTCAAAGTCGAGCTGATAAAATTCAAGAGAAAATCATCGATAATAGTCTGGAAAAACAAAAAATTGAGAAAATTCCACAAATGGAGGAGATTAATGCTGAATTTGAAAAAAACAAAGATGCTATTAATTCCATACTAAATGTTAGTGAGAATGTTGGTTTTATTGAGTATATTGAAAAGTTAGCTGAAAATACGGGGAATGAGATTACAATTGAAATGATTGATAGTAATGGAAATACAAAAGTAAATACGAAAGTTAGTAGTAAAAGTTTATCAAGTAAAGGAAAAGAAGTTGAAAAGAGTCTGGAAGAAAAATTAACTTATCGAAATTATTTTTCTATGCAAATTAATTTGACCGGTGATTATCCCAAGCTTTTAAATTTTGTACATAAATTAGAGAATAGTCAGAATTACGTTAATATTATAGCGCTTAATGTTAAGAAAGATTTAGAAGATAAAGCTGAATCATTAGGCGATGAATTGAAGGTAGGTGATATTTTTCGTGTTCCTAAAAATTCTAATCAAGATGAATCATCACAGAAAGACAATTTTGTCTTGAAAAGTTCTCTGACGGTTATTGTTTACACTAAATAAATATGAAAATAAAAAATATTAAAAACAAAGTGCTCTCTCAATATTTTTTTAATCAAGTATCGCTATTTTTTGTTGCGCAGATGAAACTGTTTGTTTTTTTATTGTTTTTGTTTTTAGCGGGCTATTGTTTTTATGTTTGGTATGACTATGCCTATAAACCTCACTGGAGTGAAGTTAAAAAGAGTGAATATGCTAAAACAAAAAACAACGAAGTAACTTTCGATTTGGATAAATTTAAAATTATTATAGATAAAAAGCAAACACGAGAATATAAATATCAAGAAGAAATAAAAGATGTTCCGGACATTTTTAATTTAAAGTGATAAATAGGAGTGGTATTTGATAAAAACAAAAAAGACTAAGTTTCGCAAGTACTAGTCTTTTTTCTTTTCGTGCCCCTCCTCGGGCAGTAATTCGAAGAGAGGGAAACTTGCCTGATTATCAAAAAGAGAAAAAATCCAGGCTAAAGAAAAGGGATATTCGACAGATATTCGAAATCTTATCAGAATATCATTAAGAATATATATTTAAACATAATTACTTCATCCTTAAACTTAAAGCAGGAATTTTTTATATCCCCAAAACTTTTCTAAGTGAATTTTTAATCTCCTTGGAAGCATATTCGATTGCGAGCGGATTCTGCTTGATAGCTTCCAGCACCACATCTATATTACTCTGATATCTTTCCGCCGCATATTGAAGGGCCAGGTCGTCATGATTTACTGCTTCCAACGCGATTTCTTTTATTTTCCCAAACACGCCTTGAAATATCACTCAACACTTCGGGATTTTTTCTTAATCCTTAGGAGTGTCGCAAGAATGCCCGTTGTGTGACTCATTTCCCCTCTCCCCCCCACCGAATTGACAGAATCAACAGTATATACTAGAATTTCAAGTTGTTAATTGTTCTTTTCATTGTTGTTTCCAATCAAACCTAAAAAGAAGGAGCAGGGCATGAATTCACAAAGTATGAAAATTATTAAGTTTAAAATTATTATTTGGCAAGCGTACTGGATAATCTGCGCTAAGCTTTTGAGCTTTGCACTCAATCACCGGCCTTTCAGTTATTTTTTTAAAACCCTAATGCATTTTGAAGTGGATGAAATATACCAAAAAAACTTACGGATTCAAAAGCGGAAAACGCCATGGATGACCAAAGATATGAAAAGAGAACTCTGGCAACGGTCGGAAAAAGAATATATTGAAAACCTCCACAGGCAAGAAAAGGAAGCCAAAATAGCAGTAGAAAAAAACCACAAGGAAAGTGCCGAATTCAATGCTAAGATAGACGAATTTAATGAATTCCTCTTTCACAATTTTGGATACAAACAAAGGATGGAATGTGCTCACCAACTCCAGCAGTTTATTGATTTAACGGATATTCCCGGCATGAGAAAAAATGTTTTTCAATTTATTGATGCATTTTATGAGAAGCATAAAAAATAAACGGGTTTAAAATTCGATTGAATCAAGAATATAAAGGCCAAGGGTAGAAATTACCGTTGGTCTTTTTAAATGAAAATTAAATCCAAACTATCTAAAAGCAAAGTTATGTGATTTATTTTTTCTTTTTCTTTTTCTTCAATAAACTTTCGGTCTCTACAAAAGAAACAATTTCTCTGTATTGCTCTGTATATCATTAAAAAAGTAAGTTCGAACCGACTAGTTGATGGAAAAAATGTTTTAATAGAGCTGAAAACGCCCTTTAAGGAACCCTCAGAATTCCTTGATGTTCATCAATGTGCCCCCTGCAGGATTCGAACCTACGACCTTCTGGTCCGAAGCCAGACGCTCTAATCCGCTGAGCTAAGGAGGCATTATTTTTTTCGGGGGTGGCTAAAGGGAATCGGACCCTTGTAACTGGTACCACAAACCAGTGTTCTACCATTGAACTATAGCCACCATGTGTAAATTTTTAATTCTGGTGCACCCACCAGGATTTGAACCTGGGACCATTTGCTTAAGAGGCAACTGCTCTACCAACTGAGCTATGGGTGCTTTTTTTAGAACTAATGTGCGCCGGGCAGGAATCGAACCTGCGACCAATAGCTTAGAAGGCTACTGCTCTATCCACTGAGCTACCGGCGCAGTTTTTATTTCAAAATAACTTGTTTATACTATCAAAGATACATAAGTAAGTCAATCTTTTTAGGGCATATTATGCTCTTTTCTATAAATCTTCCATTCTCGATCAGACCAATTTTTCGGTTTTTTACTAAGAAGATCAGTTGAAGATCCGGGATGAGGATATTTACTAGGCGAATCATAGCTGCTATTGAAAACAGCTTCTCGGATTAAATTATCATCTTTATCATAGATTTCTTGGGTAAAGGTGGTCTTCATCGAGCCATCAGGATTTTTTTCTAGTATAGTCGGTCCGATTACTTTTGTTTTTCGACCATCTGATGTGCCATAGAATTGGAAGATTAATTCTGTTCCCTCAATTTTTGTTTGAATTAATATGTAGCCAGGGGTATCATTTTTAAACCTTAAGTCCGGACGGGGCACATAAATAGTTGAATCCATACCCTGAGGGTTATAATAACTAACCGGATAGGCATGATTTTGACGGGAAGTAATTTTTAGTCCGGAATAAATGGCGGCACGAAAAGCCGTTGTGGATACTTGACAAATACCACCACCAAATTCAGGTTCAGTTTTATCTTTTTTAATCACTAGCTCTGGCAAATAACCATGCTCGCCATCTACTTCACCTAAGACACGGACAAAAGAAAAATCTTCTCCTGGCTTGATTAATATTCCGTTAAAACGTTCAGTGGCAACTTTAATATTGAAAATTCGATTTTTTGGTGAACCTCTAAAATTAGAACGTCCTTCTCCGATAAGAGTATCAATTTTAATTTCATCAGCATTGCTCGTGACAACTGTTGGATTTATTTCTTGATAAGGCAATTCAATTAAAGTGGGCTCTCCTTTATTTTTGAGGTAGTCGATTATTTTTTCCGCACTTTTATTTTCATCTAGAGCGAGGCCGTTTTCACTTAGAGAAAAAGTAGAAACCTTACCATCTATAATTTTCAGTCGGGCGTCAACTGGATCTTCATTGGTCTTTAGAGCAAGATCAGCAATAGATTGCTTAAGCGAATCTTTGTTTAGCTGTATAAAAATTTTTTTGCGTAAGTGATTTTGCTTTAAAGCGCTAAAAAAAAGATTACAAATGAGAGATTTTTTATACAAGCAAAAATTATTATTTTCTATTTCAGAATTGTAGCCTTTTTCAAAGTTTAAAAAATTTTTTTCCATCAACCAGTTTTGCAATTCTGCTTGTGCTATTATATAATTTTCATCATTTACCTTTACCGTTAGGTCTGTGGTTAATTTATTGTTTAGATCATTTTCAATAAAAAAACCCAAGTCTAAATCTTCTGCGAGAACGGCAGGTATATAAGAAAAAAAACTGATAAATAAAATAAAGCAGTAAATTAGATTTCTCATAATAATGTATATATGCGGAACGGAATATTTCTTAAATAAGTGACATTGAAATAAAAACCCCGCAACAAGCCGGCGAGGTTTATGGCTTGTTTAAAAAATAACTTAGTCATCAGATTTAACAGGGAAATATTAATCGGTATGATTTTTTAAACAGGAGCCTAGAAAAACTAGACACAAAAGTAATTTTTTAGAAGCCCCGTACTTGAATTTTTTTAGTTCTATTATTAACCGCCTTTGGCATGCGTACAGTGAGAATTCCATTTTTCATTGAAGCTTCGATTTTATCAGCAAGAACATCGACTGGCAAGATAACAGAGCGGGAAAATGATCCCCAATAACATTCTTGGTAATAATAATTTTCTTCTAAAACTTGTTCATCATTTTTTCTTTCGCCACGAATAGTAAGCATGTCGTTGTTGATGTTAACATCCAAATCTTCTGGTTTTACACCAGCGATTGTAGATTTAATAACGACCTCGGTGTCTGTTTGATAAACGTCAATCGTTAATTGTCCCTCATTATTATCATCTAGGCCAGTGGATTGCACTTCCTCCTCTTGTATTCTGGAAAAATGATGAGGGGTGGTATTCGTTGCTATTTCCGTTTCTCTTTCTTGAAAATGGTCATCGAAAAAATCAATGTTTGGTGAAACAGAGGCTTCAGATCTGTAAACATCTGTTTCAATTGTCCTAGCGCCAGTTAGTCTTTCTAGGAAAGATTTTTTTATTTTTGTCATAGTTCAAATTTATTTATTATAATGCCTTATCTAAATTATACTGGATTGCACGCATTTGGCAAGTTAATTTGGTCTTTATTTTTTTAAAAGCTTATTTTATTAAGAAAATTGATAATTATGTCAAAAACCGGCCTTTTTAAGGATAGAAATTTTTTCAATTATGAATAGTTTAAAATTATAAAATTATAGAAGAAATGTATTAGAGCATTTAGGATGATTAATATTGTGGCAGTTATAGTTGTTTGGTTGCATTTTTTCCAGAGAAAAAAACCAACAATGCTTGAGGTTATTATATGAATAAGAAAAATTCCAAGTATCGGCAGGGTAATTGTTTTTTGGTAATCAAGCTGTTTAAGAAATAATTCCATTGCAGAAAAGCCTAGTCCAATAAATATAGCACTATAAATAATTTTTTCTCTATATTTTGATTTTAAATAATGATTATAGATTATGGCATATTTCATTATCTCTTCAAGTATTACACAAATAAAAAGAGTGATTAATGAGCTTTCTGCCGAATTTAGATTGAATATTGCTAAGACTGACAACTCCAGTACTAAAGCGCCAAGCGCAGCAATGATTCCTTCGAAAAATGCTTGAATGATCATAGTTTAGTTTTTTAATTTTAAATTAGCATTAGCTTCAAGACTAATCCA
Organism: Candidatus Moraniibacteriota bacterium; assembly: GCA_049303795.1. Classification (GTDB taxonomy): domain Bacteria; phylum Patescibacteriota; class Minisyncoccia; order Moranbacterales; family UBA2206; genus UBA9630. The sequence goes on along the minus strand of JBAQNM010000004.1, from coordinate 53,197 downwards.
GTTAGCTGATAGATTCTTTTTATTTTTAATATGCATTTTGTTCCAACGATAATATCCAGCTATGGCGATCATAGCAGCATTATCGATACTATAAGCTCGATCAGGAATAGCATAGAAAACATTATTTAAATCTTTTTCAACGGCAATAGCTAAATTTTTTCTTAGGTAGCTATTGGCGCTCACACCGCCAGCCAGCATGATTGTTTTTGGTTTGTATTTTTTTGCTGCGTTAATTGTTTTGTGGATTAGAACTTCACAGACAGCAGTTTGAAATTCTAGACACATTTCAGCAATAAAATCAGGGTTGTTTAATTTTTTCTGATTTTTTTTAACTGTATAAAGTACTGCAGTTTTGATGCCAGAAAACGAAAAATCAAAATTGGCAGATCTAAGCATAGGACGAGGAAGTTTAATTTTGAACTTACTTTTTTTCAACCCATACTCATCAGCAATCTTGGAAACAAGCGGTCCACCTGGATATCCTAAGCCTAAAATACGTGCCACCTTATCAAATGCCTCTCCAACGGCATCATCTAAGGTTTGACCAATAATTTCATAAGTCAAATGCTTTTTCATTAAAACTAGCTGAGTGTGTCCGCCGGAAACAACTAAGCATAGAACGGGAAACTTTACATCTTTGGCAGTATTGTTATTTATGAAATTAGCATAAATATGACCTTCAATATGATGGATGCCAATCAGTGGTTTTTGCCAGAGATAGCTGATTGTTTTAGCAGTTGTCGTGCCAATCAAAAGCGCAGGAATTAATCCTGGTCCATTTGTTATCGCGATAAGGTCAATTTCTGCTGGTTTTTTTTGTGCCTTTTCAAGCGTTTCATTGATCACAGGAAGAATATTTTTTAAGTGTTCACGCGCTGCTAAATTTGGCACAACTCCACCCCATTTTGCATGTAGCTCTATTTGAGACGAAACAATATTCGACAAAAGAGTCATTTTGTCTTTTTTTGTTTCGATTATTGCAGCAGCTGTTTCATCGCAAGATGTTTCAATGCCTAAAACTAACATAATAAGATTTTCAAAAATTATATGTCAATTCTAGAGGAAATGATCAATAATTGCAAAAGATAATAAAACACTTTAAATAATTTGCAATGCTCCAAAATTATTTTTTTTATTTATATTGTTTCAAGAAATTTATCCGTGTATTTTGACTGTGGCTTTATAGTTTTAGAAATCTTCCAAATGACTTCAAATTGAGTTCTGATAAGTTCAGAAAAATCTTTGCTATGAATAACAAATCCAAAGCCTTCTTGTCTTGAGGAAATAAAAGCAACTTTGTCATCATACAACCAGTAGCTCATATTCCAAATCATATTTTTTGGAGCTAGTCGCAATTCTCGTAGATGTTTTTTGCCTACACCCAAAAACGGGTGCTCCTTTAATTTTACCGCCTTATCTTCAGGCCAGATGCCCTTGATGGATATATTTCGTCTTATCCTCCTGCGGTTTAGATCGGCCAAATAATCCTTGCCCAAAACTTCAACCATTTCGCTGATTGGCCACATGGTGAGTGTTTCGATGTTTTCATACCATAGCATATCTCTTAAGACTTGCCTGATTCCCTCTGCACCTGAATAAAATTTGATTTTTGGTTCAATATTTTTGGTCTGTTTAGTAAGTAATGGAAGTATTTTCTTGATTTCAGTTTCAAATTCTTCTAGCGTTTCTCTTTTAGATTTTATTAATTGCGGTAAATTTTTAACATCATCAGCCGTAAATATTTTTTTATTTTCTTTGTCATGTTCAACAACCAACCCTTTATTCATAAGGATTTTTAGATTGTCATAAACGGATGGGCGAGGAATATTGAGATTTTCAGCAAGTTGTCTGGCCGAAAATGATGAGCCTTCCAAGAGTCGCATATAAATTCGTATGGAGTTTTCGGAAAGTCCGATTTCCTCAAGAATTTTATCAAGCATATTTTCAAAAAGTAATAATTAGCAGAAAATGTATTTATTTGTCGGTTAGCGACGACAGATTTACAATTTTATTATACTCATCTATACTACATTGTCAAGGTCAAGTTAAAAATATTATCAAATTACAAATATGCAAAAATTAATTTTAAGGGGCTCTGCTCAATATTTACATCTGGCAGGCAGCAAATTTATAAAAAGTGAGATTGACTATATTATGCTCAACCTGCCGTTTGAGTGTAATTATCAGTGTCTTAAGTGCTGTAATCGTTTTAGGGAATATAACCTCGGCAACTTATCACTTACTAAAATTAAAGAATCTATTTTAAGGTTACAAAAAGTCGGCGCAAAAGTTTTAGTAATTGCTGGCGAGGGTGAGCCAGTCATTAATAAAAATTTTCGTGCGATTGTAAAATTTGCTAATAAAAATAAACTGATACCCTACATTTTTACTAATGGCAGTGTAATAAATGAAAAACTTGCCAAATTTCTTGCGCAAAATAATGCCAGTCTGATTATAAATATGGATTCTTTCGAAGAAGAAAAATATAATCACTATGTTAATAAGAAAGGCGCTTACAAAAATTTAATTAAAAATATAAAAGTGATCAGAAAAATTTATACCAATAATATTTATTCTTATCATAAATCAACTGTTGTCTCCCTAGCTATTAATCTTGTTTTAAATAATGAAAACTATAAACAGATAGAAAAAATAAAAAAATTTTGTGGCGACGACATTGTGTTTGTCGTCAATAAACCGATTGATATCGGCTCAGCCTCTAAGAATAATAAAAAATATAACAAGGTTAAAAATATAATCATTGATAAAGATGTGAGTTATCCACTAGGCACATTAGTGGAAGGACGCGAATGTTCTTATATGAAAAACGGCATAAGCATCGGCTCAGATGGAAAAATTTTGACTTGCGCTTATGCGCTAGAAACTCAAAATTTATATGGCGATATTTTTAATAGCATAGAGGGAATTGGAAAAAAAGTTTTAAAATCAGTTAATGATTTCTATAAAAAATATGGGTTTTCAAGGTGTATTTTACGACACCCAAAATATCATGAATTTATAAGATTTACTGAAGAACAAAATGAAAAAAATAGAATCAAAAGCCGTTCATAGTGGCGAAAGGGATAGAAAAAGACAAAATAGATCCGTTACGATTCCACTGGAACAAACGGCGGCTTATTATTTTGAAAATACCAAGCAAATAAAAGATTTTTATCAAGGCAAAATCAAGGGCATAAAATATGGAAGATATGGTTGTCCTACTCAAAGTGCCGTTGAGGAAAAAATTGCAGAACTGGAAAATGCTGACAGAGCATTGCTTTTTTCTTCTGGTATGAGCGCGATAACAACGACCATCTTATCTTTGGTTAATAAAAACCAACATATTTTATATACTGATGATTGCTACCGAAATACAAAAAAATTTTTCGATAAGATTCTTCCCAAATTTTCAATAGAAGCTACTCAAATACCCATTAATGATTTTGCAAATATTAAAAAGTATATCAAGAAGAATACCATTTTGTTTTTTTCGGAAATTCCGACAAATCCATTTCTGAGAATCATTGATTTAAAACTCCTAACTACCTTTGCAAAAAAGCGAGGAATAATCACAATAGTAGATTCAACTTTCGCTACGCCTATGAATTTGCGTCCTATTGAATTTGGCGCGGACATAGTTTTGCATAGTGCCACAAAATATCTAGGAGGACATCATGATTTATTTGCAGGAGTTATAGCTGGAAGATCTAAGCTCATTGAAAAAATTCAGCACTATCGGGATATATTTGGAGGAATAATTGACCCCCACACTTCGTATCTTTTGCTAAGAAGCTTGCAAACATTAGCTATAAGAATGGAAGTACATAATAAAAACGGCTTAACAATAGCTCGATATCTTGAAAATAATCCAAAAATTGAAAAAGTTTGGTATCCTGGTCTGAAATCGCATCCAGACTTTATTTTAGCCAAAAAGCAAATGAGTGGCTATGGAGGAGTGATAACTTTTTCGTTGAAAGCATCTGAGAAAAATACTAGCAAGTTTATAGATGCGCTAAAAATTCCATATATCGCAACTAATTTTGGCGGGTCACAAAGTTTAATAGAACAACATGCCATACTTACTTTTTATAAAAACAGGATTGAGGCAGACAAGCGAGATATTAAAGGAAATTTGTTGAGATATTCCGTTGGGTTTGAAAATATAGACGATGTTATTAAAGATTTTGAACAAGCTTTCAAAAAAATATAGGTAAGTTGCCTTGGGAGTTCCTTATTGCCGTCCGCGAATGGGTGGTTTGGGTCAAGGACGGCCAAAAGCATAAAAAGAGAAAAAACCGCAACAATTTCGGAAAGTCTCGAAATCGTAGCCTCAAGGGGAGTCGGACCCCTCTTTTCAGGATGAAAACCTGATGTCCTAACCGATAGACGATGAGGCCAATAAAAAAAATAGCGAATATCTATTTCAAAAAGATAGTAACATGTAAATAAAAATAAATCAACAGCTGGATTGTTTCGGGTTGTAAAATTGCTTTTTTTGTAAATATTTAGTATGATAAAATTAAACAAGAGGGGAATTAATTTTTTTAAATCAATCTTTCATGAAAAAAACTTTAAGCACATATTTATTAGTCTTGGTACTTATTGCATTGCCAGTCTTTTTTATTTCTAATAATGTTTATGCTGTAAATCCTGATGAGCAGGAAATGATAGAAATTTGCACTCCTATTGCTAACGAGATTGCTGAAAAAAAATTTGGCTATGTTGTTCAGGAGACACCCTCTAGCTTGAATGATGTTGAAATGGCCAGAGATATTGCAATTGATCTGCAAAAAAAAGATATATTCAAAAAACAAGAAAATGAAATTAATCCAGTAGTTGGTGCTGACTGGCTTAGTAGTTTTGTGGAAAAAATAAAAAATATAAAGCTCTTTAATGAACTGTAATCAATGTGGCAAGGAAGTTGATATTTTTCAATGGAAACATTGTCCATCCTGCGGAAGCGGACTTCAAGATGAGAAGTTCACAAATAGAATTATTTTTTTCTTTAAATCAAAAAGAAATATTTCCATCGTTCTTTTTATTTTAATAGTATCGGCAATAATTATCAGCTGGAGTTTTTATCGTAGCAATAGAGAAATTGAAAGAAAGCAAAATGAATTAGACGCATTCATTAATCAGCAATCAGCTGTCGGTTTAGAATGGAGTCCTGTAAATAAAACAATGCCTCTTATTGCAGATGATAAAAATATTCTAGGTACGCTAAGAGTTTCCAGTCAACAAAATACCCAATTGAGAATAGAATTGGAAGCAGAGGGTATTACTGATAAAAAAATTGAAACTGTTTCCATTCAACCGGAAACTAAACAGCTTGATCTGGGTGCTTCTTTTTCGAATGCTGGATATGGAAAATTGAGTCAGGCAGCCCAATCGACTAAGCTAAAAATAGTAGTTTTTCAAATAAATTCCACTGGTGAAAAAGTTTTGCTTAGCAATGAAAGTGATATTTTTTTCAATTCAATTCATGAAATAATTTGGAAAAAAAATGGCAAGAATAATACCCAAAACGTGTTGAAATTAGTTGATAAGGATGATCCATCTGTTGTTGAGCTTGTCCATGCTGCAGCGAAATATGTAGCTGAATTTGGTGGTCCCAAAGACGCAATGCTTGGATATATGGCTGGCGATGAAAAAGGTGCAAAAGCTCAAGTGGAAGCTATTTTTAAGGCGATGAGTGTTGATTATGAGATACGATATATTGCATCACCATTTAGCTATAACGGATTAGAAATGCAAAAGCTAAGAGATCCTGCTCAGGTCATTTCTACAAAAAGTGGTATTTGCATAGACCTATCACTACTCATGACAGCAGCGCTTGAGAATCTTGGTTTTGATCCGGTGCTAGTTTTTACAGATAATCATGTTTGGCCTGGGATTGAGTTGGGATATAATAGCGATAAATTTATTTTCATCGAATCTACTGCCCTTAGTGGCTCTCCGATAAAGGCTGTTGAAATCGCAACTAAGAATTGGAAATTAATCCAGGATAAAAAAACACCAGTCGCCTATAATTTAGTTCGAGTTACTGGTGCTAGATCGGAAGGAATTCTGCCTATAATAAATAAAAAATAATTTAATAATAAATAAAAACAAAAAAATGAATGAAAAAATGGATGATCAAACGTGGCAATGTCCAAGTTGTGGCGAACTGAACTCAACGCAGAATTCTTTCTGCAAAAAGTGTGGGTATTCTCATGATAAAGTACTTAAAAATAAAGGAGGTATTTTATGGAAAATAATTATTGGTTGCATCCTTTTGATTTTGATCGGCGGCGGCGCTTTTGCTGGCTATGCATATTGGAATAAAAAAGCGGAAGAAAAGCAGGCGAAAATATATATTCAGGATGAGCGAAGAATATTTAGTGATTCCGTCAATGCAATTAATGGACTTTCAACAGAAACAGATCTTATTAAAAAATACGACAGTGAAGAAAATAAAGATTTAGTGGTGGAAAAGTTCAATGTGGAAAAAACAAAATCAGGAGAAGTGGCTGTTAATATCTCTAAAATGCAGCAAGACGCATCACAGATAAAGAGTAATGCAAAAGTTGATGCTCTAAATTATTTAGTTAAGAGTTATTTCACTGATGCGGAAAAAATAACAAGAAAATATGATACTTATACAAAATTTATTCTTGATGACGCAAAAATAACTGTAGCGCTTATTAAGGAAGACGAAGCTTTTAGTAATAAATTTAAGACTGTACCTGAGAGTCTTGAGGGGTTGATTGGTTATTTTAAAGCTCTAAAGGATACTCTTGATAAAGAAATAGCTCTCTATAACACGCTTGAAACTCCTGATGGTTTGGCTGACTATAAAAAACCTATCGATGAGTTGAAGATTAAATCTGAACAATATGGAGAGCTTATTAATGCTCTAGAAAAAGAAGATTTGAAAAAACTAAAAGAAATATCCCCGGATGTTAAAAATTGGGAAGCAGTTGCTAATGCCACAGAAAAAGCGAATGGAATAGTGGCGGATTATTTTTCCCAGATGCATGACGAATTTTCTTCTCTAAGAACTAAAGCTGATAAAATTAAAAGTGAATTTATTATGTCGGGAGCAGCTTTCACTATTCAGCCAATTGATTTTAATGTTGAGGGTTGGTAGAAGCTAATAACAGTAAAAGATCTTTTAGAAAAATAAAAAGCCAGCTAGCTATTCCGTAGTACTGGTTTTTTGTTATTTTTAAAAGTATTACATTTAGTAGAATAATTTTTAGTTATGTTTGAGTTGTCTTTGTATTTATGATATTATTAACGAAGCCTTAATAAAGTTTAAAAAAAGTATGTTTGATCAGACAGGACAACAAATTTTTCAATTTCTATCACATTATGGTTATGCGATAATGCTTCCCCTTATGATTATTGAAGGCCCGGTGGTGACAATTATTGCAGCAATGCTGGCATCGCTTGGAGCTTTCAATATTTTCGTAGTGTTAATTCTTTCTGTAATTGGCGATATGAGCGGGGATATTATTCTTTACGGTTTAGGCTATAAGTATGGAATGGGATTTGTAAGAAGAGTGGGAAAATATATTGGTATCACGGAAAACTTAGTTTTGAAAATGGAAAAATATTTTGGACGTCATGGAGGAAAAACAATACTTGCAGTTAAATCGACCACTGGACTTTGTTGGGCAACTTTCACAGCCGCGGGAATTGTGAAAATGGACTTCAAGAAATTTGTAAAATATTCTTTTCTGGGTGGAATAATTTGGAGTGGATTTTTGGTGGCAATGGGATATTTTTATGGTTATCTTTGGCGAGAAATTCAGGTTTATATTAAATGGATTGGCTGGGTGATTTTTAGTGGGGCAATCGCCACTTTTGTCGGGGTAAATATTTATAAAAGCTATCAATCGAAAAAACTTTTGGAGAAAAACGGAAATAACGAGGAAAAACTTAAAAGCTAGGAATATTTTTAATATAGGAGCATCTTTTTTTCCGGCATATGACCGGTTGACTTTTAACATGTTTTGTTATAGAATTGTAAGTCACTAGGTCATTAACAAGAGAATAGAATTTTTCATATAAAACACTTAAAAGAAAGAGGGGAGTTTATGATGAAAACTAAAATGAAGATATTTCTTTCCGACCTTCATATTGCGCCTTTTAAGGCAGAAAAATTTCTGACCCAAAAAAGGAATATTATCGAAATGGTAATTCAATTTTTTGCAGTTTTTCTGCAAAACAAAGAAAAAAAACTTTTCGAAAAAATGAAAAAAACAATAAGAGAGGAGGGTATTTCTCTGGGAATCTCCAATGGTGATTTAATGGAGGCTAGCGCCACTGAACGTGGCTTGGCAACTGAACGAGACTTGGCGATGGCAAAAACGGTCCTATCTGATCTGGAAAATGATCTTGGGACTAAACTGAAACTGAACCTAGGCAATCACGAAAGCGGTTATATTCTACCACTGTCAACTGACGAACAGGGAGGAATTTCCAGGGCGAGCATCAGAAACTTTCTTTGTCTGGCCGGGAGGAAGGAGTTGTATTATTCTTTTGTTGCTGAAGGGCTAAAGTTTATTTTTGTTCCTTATCTATTCACAGAAAAAGAGGCCAAGGATTTCAATATCGGGAGGATGAAAAAAAGTTTTATGAAAAAGATGCGACAAGACATAAAAAATTCTGTCGAACCAGTTATTATATTTATTCATGATCCCGATTCATTGATGGATAAAAATCTGCTCGATGTAATTCGTTCAAATCGGGAAAAAATTAAGGAGATTCTGTATGGGCATTATCATTCAAGTGTCAATCTCTTTTTTGCCAAACTCATGATAAAAATTTTCAATACCTGGTGGTTGATTTTTCCTCGAATAATTTTAGATATCATTTTTTGGTTTTTCTCTGGAAGAAGCATGCGAATTGTTCGGGAATTGGGAAAATATTTTCGTTCTCGAAAGAATATTCCCAAAATTATCGAAGAATTGGGAGCAATTCTCATTCCAGCGCCGACAGGGATGTTCGGAATTGGAGGCGGTTTTCTCATTTTAGAAGTATTTGATGATGGAAATATTAAGATAGAAAAATATAAATAACAGACTTAAAATTAGGCATTATATAGCTTGTATACTCGGAGGGTATGCAAGCTTTTTTTATGATTTTACTAAAAAAGTTCTTCGTAGTAAGATATGATATATGGTTAAAAGGATATATCATAAATTTAAGAGTGTTCTTTTTACTGATCCGAAAGTTCTGTATAAAGAAGAGCAGGGCCTATCAAAAGAGCCTTTTTATTTTTCTGGTACAAACGGAAAGGCCGTTTTACTTATTCATGGCTGGACATCTGTGCCGTATGAAGTTAGACGTCTGGGAAAATACTTAAATGAAAATGGCTATACGGTCATGGGACCACTTCTTCGCGGGCATGGAACTGTTTCAACGGATCTAGAAAACGTTAAATGGGAAGAATGGCTTTTTGATGTTGCAAAAGCTTATGAGGAATTGGAAAAAAATCATCAAGAAGTTTATGTGGCGGGAACATCTATTGGTGCAAATCTTGCTGTAATGCTTGCCAAGAATAAGCCGAAAATTTCAGGTATTGTTCTTATGGCAATGCCGTATAAAATAAAATTTGAAAGCATTATTGTGCCGGTTGTTAGAATAATTAATTTATTTAAAAAATACAATAAAAAGTTTTATCCACCAACATTTGGTTCTTCTTCTACTATAACCAGATTAATTTCTTATCAGGTCTATCCGATAAAAAGTGCCTTAGAGACTTTTAAATTTATTAAAATTTCGAGAAAAGAATTATCAAAAGTAAAACAACCTTGTTATATTCTTCAATCAGCTAGCGATCATATTATTGCAAAAAATAGTTTGAAAAAAATTCATAGGAAAATAGGCTCAAAAGTCAAAGAAAAAAGATATATCCATCGCGCTTATCACACCTTTATCTCTGATATTAAAAACGAGCATATATTCCAAGATATTTTGAATTTTATAAATAAAAATTAAATGAAAATCGGAATCTTTACTAATAATTATTTGCCAAATCCTTATGGCGTGACGCGGTCGATCGAAACATTTCGGAGTGGATTGGAAAAGCAGGGAAATGAGGTTTTTATTTTTGCTCCCTTTTGGAAGGGTTACATAGATAGTGATTCCAATGTTTTTCGCTATCCATCAATTGATATTGAAATTAAATTTAGATTTCCTTTGGCGATTCCCTATTCATGGAAAATCCGTCGAGTGATAAAAAAATTAGATCTCGATGTTATTCATGCTCAGCATCCAAATCTTTTGGGAAGCGTGGCAATGAAATGGGCGAGGAGAAAAAAAATTCCCTTGATTTTCACTTGGCATACGCTCTATGACCAATACACCAATTTCGTGCCATTTATTCCGCCAAAGATTTCTGCAAATTATATAATCAAAAAAGCGGTTGATTTTGCAAACAAATCGGATGTAGTTATCGTGCCAACCGATTCAATAATTCCAATACTCAGAAAGTGGGGAGTAAAAAATAAAAATATAGTGCCAATTGCATCGGGCGTTCTGGAAGAGGAGTTTGTTGATTCTGATAGGAATAAGATTAGGGAAAAATATAATATAAAAGACGATGAAATAGTTCTGCTTATGGTGTCTCGGCTAACTTCGGAAAAAAATGTTGAGTTTGTATTTCGGTCAGTTAAGAATATTTTGAAAAAAGAAAATGTTAAATTTTTAGTTGTAAGTGACGGATATCTGATGTTAAAACTTAAAGAATTTTGCGCTAAGGAAAATATTTCAGAAAAAGTCATTTTTTGTGGTGAAGTAAAAAGAGAGGAAATTAAGAATTATTTTGCTGCTGCGGATATTTTTGTTTATGGCTCAAAATCAGAAACACAAGGCATGATTATCACGGAGGCGATGTATATGAGACTGCCAATTGTTGCACTAAATGCGACTGGTATAAATAGCTTAGTTTTGAATAAGGGTAATGGATTTTTAGTTTCCGAAAATGAGCAAGAATTTGAAGACGCAGTTTTGAAATTAATCAATGACAAAGATTTACGAGAAAAATTTAGTGAGACTTCTGCTCGAATTGCGAAAATGAAATTTACCAGTTCGGTTTGCGCGAATAGGATGTTGGAATTATATCGAGAAGCGATTGCGAATTATAAAAAATCAAAAATATAAGAAGCTATATGGTTTCGCCAAGTGACTTTTTTATTTTATTCCAAATGAATTTTTTCCGAAAAAATCTTAAGAGCATCAGCTAGGAGCGGGTGCTTTTTTAATTTCGGATCAGCACGCAGAATATTCTCCGCTTCAGCGCGAGCGATTTTAATTAATTTTAAATTACTCAAATTTTTCATGGCAATATCCGAAAGTCCGGATTGAACCCTTCCTAGAAGTTGTCCTGGTCCTCGTGAGTCTAAATCTTTTTGCGATAGCTCAAAGCCATCATTACTCTTCTCCAGCGCTATTAATCGTTCTAGTGAGGTCTGATTGGTTGACTCAGTAAAGAGAAAACAATAGGATTGATTTTCTCCGCGTCCGACGCGACCACGAAATTGGTGTAATTGCGCCAGTCCAAAGCGATCAGCATTTTCAATAATCATAATTGTGGCGTTGGGAATATCAATGCCCACCTCGACAACTGACGTGGAAACAAGAATCCAAGTTTTTTTATCTTTAAAGTCTTGCATGACTTGCTCCTTGTCTTTGGGTTTTAATTTTCCATGCATAAGGCCGATTTTATATTGAGGAAATATTTCAATTAATTTTTTATATTCTGCTGTCGCGGCTTTTACCTCGGTTAATTTTTCTGATTCATTTACAAGTGGAAAAATAACGAAAACTTGACGACCGGCTGTGATTTCAGAACGCATAAAATTATAAACTTGATTTCTTTGTTCAGGCACGACAATTTTAGTGATAATAGATTTTCTGTTTTTAGGCATTTCATCGAGAATAGACAAATCGAGACTGCCAAAAAAAGCGATGGCCAATGTGCGCGGAATTGGTGTGGCAGTCATTGTGAGTAGATGAGGAATGGTTTTTATTTCCCCATCCTTCAAATCCATTGCTTCTTGCAAAAGCATCGCTCGTTGCATCACTCCAAAGCGATGTTGTTCATCGATAATAACCAGGGCTAAATTTTTAAACTTAACATCCTTTTGAATTATGGCGTGCGTGCCGATAATGAGATTGATTTCGCCGGAGTGGATTTTTTCTAGCACATTCTTTCTTGTGGATTCCTCGGCATTTATAATTTTATAAGACCCGGTTACTAGCGCAATTTTAAAGTTATATTTTTTGAACAGCTTGCAAAGACTTTCAAAATGTTGCTTGGCCAATACTTCTGTTGGGGCCAGAATTGCCACTTGATGTTTTTTGCTAATCACTTCCAGTGCGGAAATTGCAGCGACAATTGTTTTTCCGGCGCCAACGTCGCCATTGAGCAGACGATTCATTGGGCATTTTTTTTCCAGATCATATAGAATTTCAAGAGAGGCTTTTTTTTGAGCATTGGTCAAGGAAAAAGGCAGGTTGTTTGTGAAATCTTCAATTAATTTTGTATCAAATTTAAATTCTATTGCATGATTAATCTCCCAATCATGTTTAACCTGCAAGGACTTTAATTGCATTAAAAAAATTTCACGAAAAGCGAAAGTTTTTTGGGCGATTTGAAGTTTTTCTAAATCTTCAGGAAAGTGAATTTGTCCCAGTGCGGAAAAAAGAGAGTAAAGATGTAATTTTTTACGTAAATCAGTTGGTACATAGTCTGGCAATTGTTTGCCTGTATCAATCAATGTTTTCATTTGCCAACGAATCCATTTGGAGGTGATGCCGGGAGTTTCGCTATAAATTGGCACCAGTCGTCCCGTGTTAGTTTCTTCTCGCGAAGCTTTTTCCCAAGCAGGAGCGGAGAGTGTATAATATTTTCCTTTCAAATCAAGCTTGCCAGAAAGACGAACTACAGAGCCAACGGCTAAATTTTCGATAATGAAAGGTTGATTGAACCAAGTAGCTTTGAGCAGTGTGCCATTCTCATCTTCGCAAATAACTTCAGCGATAGTCAGCTTACGTTTGAAAATTCGATTCAGTTTTGTGCTGACTATTTTTCCGCAAATGGTTACAATTTCACCGATATATTCATCTGATAGTTGGATATTTTTAGAAAAATCGTCATAGCGAAAAGGGAAATATTGCAAAAAATCCCGAATAGTCAAAAGCCCAAGTTTTTCCAGCGCCTTGGCATATTTTGGTGTAATGCGGGGAACTGATGTTAGGGGAAGGTTTATATTTAGCATAAAATTAATCTTAAATTAAGCATAGCAAAATTAAGGAGACTATTCAATTCCAATAAAAAACCAGCGCTTATTAGGTTGCTGGTTTAGTATTTTTTGTGGCTAAAAAAGTTTCTATTTTTTAATGGAAAAGCTATATACCATGTTCGGTATGAGTTTTGGTAATAAGATACTTCCATCTTTAGTCGTGGTCATTTCTCCGGCAAAAGTTTTTACATTATTAGGGTAGGCGTAGAAGTTAAGTTTCGTTGGCTTTTTGATTTTCTGTGCATCAGTATCCAATACTTGCGCTTTAACATTGAAAAATCCCTTTGGTAAAATATCCCCATATCGAAGACTGAATTTATAGGTTCCTTCTTGAATCTTGCCTGCATCCAAGGTTTGGTTTTCGTCAGTTTGAGCATAGAGTCCTTGAAGCCAATTTTCACCTTCTTTGTTTTCTCCAATTTTCTTGGCTTTTACCTTGATGCGAGGTTGGTTCATAATTCTATTGAAATTTCTAAGATCATATTTTCCCGGGTTAACTTCTATGTAGTATTCGTGACCAGAAAGTAATCCCTCACTTTCAATGTATCCTTCCTCATCAGTATCAACTTCTTTTATAAAATATTTTGTATCTCCAATTTTTGTGTATAATTTGACCTTAGCGTTCTCGACATATTGGCCTTTTATTGTAAGCACCTTTAATTTAACTGCTATGCTCTGATCACTTTCTTGTTCATCTTCGTCAATTTTTATTTTATACCAGCCTTCCAAAACATTTTCAGCTTCCAGCACTCCATCAGAATTCGTTCTCTGCTCAAGGGCTTTTACATAATCTTTCCATACAGGAGAGCGTTTGAAATAGAGATTCATTTTCACTTTGTCTGCATTTTATCCATTAAGCTTGGCCAAGCAAACATTTGGCGCTAGCATTGCGAGAATCGCCAGTAGCAGTAGCTTTTTGGTTTTATTCATTTTTTTTAAATTATTAACTTTTTTGTGTCCTCGGCAGGAATCGAACCTGCGACCTTCTGGACCGCAACCAGACGCTCTATCCACTGAGCTACGAAGACAGTTAACTCTGTATTTCTAGCATACAAGAATTGATTTTGCAACTAAATAAATATTTTTAAATATATTTCCGTAAGGACTGACTTTTAATTTATATTCCAAAAAACCTTTCCACTATTTCAGCGAAATTATGATCTTGTTTCATTTCTGGTATATGGCGGAGTAAAATTTTGCGAATTGCTACAGGATCTTGATTATGAATTGGAATATGAACGAATGGTGAGAGGTAGCTTTTAGTGTGAAGACTGATTATTTTTTTATACTGAGGATCATAAAAGATCCAAAAAGAATGCATATTATCAAATTCATATAATTCTTTACCGGCAATTATTCCCTCAGGGATTATCCTGAAATTTAAATGACGAGGAGCTTTTTGAGAGTTCATATAGGCAACAATTCCAATAAGCACAAAAACGATTGCCGGAATCGGATTATTTGTAAAAGAAGCATAGCCAATTATCCCCAAAAGAATCAAAGCAGCATAGGCTAGGCGTTTCTTGTTTTTTTCAAGCATTTCAAATTCGGGTGCTTCCCAATGCATTATTGTGTCGCGAGAATACTCTTCAATTAATTCTTCTTGTGATGTTTCTAGGAGCGTTGGATTTTCCCAATCTTTTTCAAGAAGCAGTTCATTTTCGTTTTCGTCCGACTTTTTAACTCTTTCAATATACATTTTTTTGAAGTTAATTTAATTTAATATAATATTAACATATTAAACTGAATTTAACAAAATATTTCAAGGGTTTACAAGTCTAGCGCTAGCTGTTAGTATTTATATGTTATTTTTGGAGAGGTGGCTGAGTGGTCGAAAGCGGCACACTGCTAACGTGTTAACCTTTAATCGGGTTCCAGGGTTCGAATCCCTGCCTCTCCGCCGTGAACAAAGTGAATAAGGAGAGGAGCAAATCAACGATTTGGCTTGTGGAGGGATTCGAAAGACGGAGCGCGAAGGCGCGAGTCGGGGTCGAGCAAATTTTCGCAAGAAAACTTATGCGTGACCGAATCCCTGCCTCTCTGCATGTATTTGAAGTTTTTAATTTTGGAGAGATGGCCGAGTGGTTTAAGGCAACAGTCTTGAAAACTGTCGTACTGTAAAAGGTACCGTGAGTTCGAATCTCACTCTCTCCGCATTTACTATATTATAAAGCATGGATAACTATATCAAGGTAGATTTACAGGAACGAATAGGTTTAAGCTGCATGTCATGTCTTATAAAAAACTTCTGGATCCAGCAAAAATAAAAGTACTTCCGCGGGCTGTAGTATACCGGTAGTACGCGTCCATGGGGTGGATGTAGACTGAGTTCGATTCTCAGCAGCCCGACTAAATAATATTGACTATGAATTTATTTTTTGTCTTGCAATAATTGCACCATTAACAGTTTTTGCTCCAGCGGATTTAAGAATCTTAGCACATTCAAATAGAGTCGTTCCGGTTGTGGTAATATCATCAATTAAAAGTATGTTTTTCCCATTGATGATTTTTTGTGTGTTTTCAAATAAAGTAAAAGCATTAAATAAATTATTTAATCTTTCTTGGTAGGTTTTTATTTCCATTTGGGCTTTGGTGTGTTTTTTACGATAAATCAGATCGGTGCGAATAGGAATTTCAGAAGCTGCTTTCAGATTTTGACTGACAACTTGGGCGAGAATCTCGGCTTGATTAAAACCACGCCATTTTAGTTTGCGTTTATGGATAGGAATAGGAATAATCAAATCAGGAAGTGGTAGGGTGTTTTTCAAAATTATACGAGTGATTATATTTCCTAAAGGTTCTCCTAAATCAGAAACAAAATTATATTTAAATAGATGAACCAGCTTGGAAATAGATTGATATTCTGTGGCACAAAGTAGGCAATCAAGCGCTGGCAGGGAATTATCTTTCAAATTTTTAATCTCACATTTTTTGCAAACGCAGCCATTTTGGGTGATTTCTTTTTCACAATATGGACAAAGTTGGAAAGAAAGCAGCTCTATTTTTTTTACGCATTCGGCACAGAGCCAAGTATTTTCTTTTTGGCAAAGAAGGCAAGAAATTGGGAAGAGTGTATCTAAAACGAAAGCATTTGTTTTTTGCGTGTATTTTGCTAAGCTTTTTATGATTTTATTTTAAAATTATTTCATTATTCTTTACTGAAATATTTAAGGCATTATTTCTAAATGCGTCTTGCATAATTAGTTTAGCAATTTTTTCTTCAATTAGTTTTTGAATATTTCTGCGAATCAGTCTTGCGCCGAATTTATCATTGAAGCTTTTTTCAGCAATGAAAGAGAATATTTTTTTAGAGAAAGTTATTTTTAAATTTTGCTTTTCTAGTCGATTTTTTAGTTTTTCTAATTCTAGTTCTGTTATTTTTTCCAGATCTTTTTTCTTTAGGGCGTTAAAAACAACTAAGTGATCTAGACGATTTAAAATTTCCGGTTTTATTTTATCACTTAACTTATCCATCAGTATGCTTTCTTTTTGATCTCTATCGGTCAATTCAAGATTGTCATTTTCCTTAAACCCTAGTTTTCGCGAAAGTGTTATATCAGAAACATCAATATTGGAAGTGAGGATAATAATAGTATTTTTAAAATTAACTTCAAGTCCGCTGGCATCGGTTAGAATCCCATCTTCAAGTATTTGCAGGAGTAGATTAAAAACATCTGGATGGGCTTTTTCTATTTCATCAAAAAGCACAACTGAATGTGGCTGGCGACGCACTTTTTCAGTTAATCTTCCTCCTTCACCAAAACCAATATAGCCAGCAGGAGAGCCAATTAGTCCCGAAATGCTGTGACGCTCCATGAATTCGCTCATATCGATACGGATTAAAGCTTGTCTCCCATTAGCAGATGAGCCGAAAAATTCTTGAGCTAGGATTTGTGCAGTAAGCGTTTTGCCTGTTCCGCTGGGACCAAGAAAAAGAAAGGAGCCAAGTGGGCGATCGAAACTACCCAAGCCAAATTGAGAACGAATAAGCACACTCGATATTTTTTCAACTGCCTCATCTTGCCCGATGATTTTATTTGAGAGAATATTTTTTACATTTTCGATTTTAGAGTTTTTTTCCTGGGCCAGCTTGCTTTTTGGAATATGAGAGATATGGGCCACTGTTTCTGTTATGTCGTCTTCAGTTAGAGGGCGTTTTTTTTCAACTTCCTTGTTAGTTTTAAATTTTTTAATCTGCTCTTTCAATAGATCTTCCTGATCTTTAAGCTCGAGTGCTTTTTGAAAATTTTGCTCACTAAGCAAAGCTTCTTTCTGCCAAAATAATTCGTTGAGTTTTTTTTCTAATGTGCGAATCTTTTTTGCATTAAGGGATAGCTCATTTTTAGCACGAAGATTAGCGGCAGCTTCATCTAGGACATCGATGGCTTTATCTGGAAAAAAACGATCTTTTAGATAGTGGTCACTTAACTCAACAATTAAATCGATTATTTTTTCAGAAATCATAACGTTATGAAAATTTTCATATTGAGTTTTTATGCCGGAAAGAATAGTTTTTGTTTCAGCTGTATTTGGTTCGTTGATGTGGATTGGTTGAAAGCGACGATCAAGTGCGGAATCTTTTTCAAAATGTCTTTTATGTTCTGATTGCGTCGTAGCACCAATGATTTGAATTTCACCGCTAGAAAGAGCCGGCTTGAGGATATTGGCCAAATCAAGACTGCCGGAAATATTTCCTGCTCCAATGATATTATGAATTTCATCAATAAAAAGAATGATATTTTTATCATTGGCAATTTCGTTGAGAATATTTTTGAGACGCGATTCGAATTCTCCACGAAAACCGGTTCCAGCTATGAGCGCGGCAACATCTAAATTGAAAATCTTCTTACCTAAAAGAAATGGAGGAATAGCATCAGTGTTAATTAAGTGCGCTAGCTGTGAAATAATAGCTGTCTTGCCAATGCCTGGTGGCCCTATTAGGAGGGGGTTATTTTTATTTTTTCGGCCAAGTATATTAATAATCCTTTTAAGCTCACTTTCTCTGCCAATAATTACTTCTTTTCGCTTTTTAGTTTTTTCATTTAAATCGACGCAGTATTTGGCTAAATTGGGATTATTTTTTTGCTCACTTTTTTTCATAGTTAGAACAGGAAAATCAAGCATTTTAACTATATCCAAAATAGCCGGATCATTGATTAACTGTATAGGCGGATGATTTTTTTTCCAGCCTACGGTCGTTAAAATCTCCCTGATTGATTTTTCTGGTTTTTCTAAAATAGCATAAACTAGATGTTCGGTTCCAACATAGGGGTATCCAAAATTTTTGGCGATAGCATAAGCCTTAACTAAAATAGATTTTAACAATGGCGATAATATTGGCGTGATATTTCTTGACGCGCTATTTTTTGGCGCTCCGAGTTCTGGGAAATTTTTAAAATGCTTATCTTCAATACCAAATTCTTTTAAAATATTAGAGCCAAGACTGCCCGTTTCCAAATAGATAGCGAAAAATAAATGCAGATCAGTAATTTCCGATACTTGGGCTTTTTTTGCAATCCTAAAAGCCTCAGAGAGAGCATTCTTAGCATGCGTGGTCATTTTTTGACTAGTAGTTTTATAATCTAGAAAAGTATTATCTGGTGTGGACATATTATTAAATTAAAAGTAGTTTATATATCAATTAATAGTCTATTTTTAAAAAGCAGAAATGTCAACTTAAATTTTTTTAAATGAGCTATTTGAGGTCTCGTATCTTTGTGCTAATATGAGTAGGGAATGATTGTGAAAAAAAGTGTTTATGTAATGACTTGAAAGAATATTTACATGTTTTATCAAAACATGCTATAATATATTTATTAAAATAGAAACTAAAAAATAATTTAATGTTTGAGTCAATTTTTGGAAATGATACATTTATAGGAGTTGATATTGGAACTTCTTCTGTTAAGGTTGTTGAGTTGAAAGTTGTTAATGGCAGTCCCGTGCTCTCTAATTATGCATGGATGTCTTTAGGTGAAAGTATGTCAGGAAAAGGGGATGTGAATTCCGAATATTTTTACGCTGCCTTGCCACGCTTATTAAAAAAGATATTGAAAAAAGCTAATATTAAAGGAAAGAACGTGTATATTTCCTTGCCGTCTTTCAGCGGTCTGATTATGCTTATAGATTTTCCAGAAATAGCTAGCGATGATATGGAGCAAGCTATCAGATTTGAGGCGCAAAAGCACATCCCAACATCCTTAGATGACGTGGTTATTAATTGGGAAGTTATTGGAAAAAAGCAGGTGTCAAAAAATGTCCCAGTTGTTAATTTGAATGACGATGTTTTAAAAAAAGAAGAAGATGAAAAAACAGGCAATGATGTTATGCTTCAGGTTCTTCTTATTGTTGCATCAAAGGAAAAGGTGATGAAGTATGAAAATTTAATTAAAACTGCCGGACTAAATCTGAGAGCTATTAATTTGGAAACATTTCCAATCGTTCGCGCCCTAATCGGGAATGATCCAGGAAGTTTTGTGATAGTTGATATTGGTGCGAATATTTGTAACGCCATATTGGTAGAAAGGGGGATTATTAAGGTAAACAGGACAATTAATGCCGGTGGGCTTGATATAACAAAAACGATTGCTAAAGGTATGGGGATCGACAATGAAAGAGCTTCAGAGCTTAAAACTTCTGAAAAAAACTTTTTTGAACAAAATTCTCCAATTAGTTTTTTTGCACTAGAAACAATAACAGGAGAGGTTAGTAGAATAATAAAAGCATATACCAAAGATAATGATGAGAAAAAAATAGATGCCATTATTCTTTCTGGTGGAACAGCTAGCATGGTGGGTATTTCTGATTATTTTTCTGATAAATTAAAAATAAAAACAATGATTGGTAACCCGCTTAGTAAAATTAAGTATGATCCTGTTTTGGAGCCAATAATTTCAGATATCCGATCAAAGTTTTCAATTTGTATTGGATCGGCAATCGGTGGCGTTGATGAATATTTAAAAGAAAAAGCAAATTAAAATAATTATTAAAATAAAAAGATGGATAATTTAAATTTAGCCACAACACAAAGGAGGGAGAGTATAATTGGCGCAGGAACCTTGAAATTAGCAGCAGTATTACTGCTAGTTATTTTGGTTTATTTCGGGTTAATATTTTATGGAAAATATTTGCAAAAAAATATTGATAGTTTTGCTACGCAATTCGATAGTCAACGCTCAAACTTCGTAACTGGAGAGGAAGCAAGAAAGGTAATGGGTTTTCAAAATAGATTGCTTGTTGCGAATAGTTTGATTGGTGAAGAACGAAATATGAATCAAGATCTTAATGCGGTAGCAGCTACTATTAATGACGGTACATATGTTGATTCATATAAGTATGATGAAGTTAGCCGCACAATAACTCTTGATTGTTATGCTAATAATTATGAAGCGATAGCTAAGCAGATTATGGGATTTAAAAGTTCTGACTATTTTTCCTCTGTTTCATCTGGAGAAACTAAACTGGACCTATTAAAGGGTACTATTAATTTTTCAATTATCCTAGCAATTAAATAAAAATATATGAAAATAAAATTATTATTAGCCCCGTCATTATTAGTCATAGCTGCAGCTTTTTTCATTTGGACTGTTTATCCCGCATATACAAATGGAGTTGATGGTGTTAAGGAAAAATATCAAAAACTAAAAGAACAGAAGCGATTATCAGAGAAGTTGAGTGATCGATATGATAATGTAAAAAAATTGGCGAGTGATTTGGATGCCGATGTCAGCGGGAAAAATACTCTTCTTAGTTATATACCAGCAGATAAAGAAGATGAGAAGATTTTTGAAAATATTAATTCAATAGCGATTAAAAACAATTTGGCTGTTTTGAATATTTCTTTATCGGATGTGCCTGTCGAGATTGCACCTGTCGTGGAAGTTGTTGATCAGGTGGATTCTTCTTTGGCAGCGATAGCCGCAGGCACTTCTCCTGATGTTGAAAATGCTGCAGTCTTAAATTCAGAAGCTAAGTTGCCTTTCGATGTGGTTAATCCGCGTAAGGTTATTGCTAAAGTGTCTGTGCTTGGTACATATGCTGATGAAATGGCCCTTTTAGATAGTCTTAGTAAAGTTAAAAGATTCAACAAGGTTTCTAGCTTGGAAATAAAAACAACAAAAAAGGAAGATGAAAGTTTAAGTGATAGCTTGCAAATGATTGCTGAATTAGAGTTTAATTACCTTGCTGATAACTATAGAGTTGAAGAAAAAGATATTAATACCGACTTTTTCTTTGATGGAGTTTTCAGTAAAGATGTTATTGCGGAAATTGATAAGAATAAAAGTATTGAGCTGAATAACGTGTTACCGGGAAATAGTGGTAAGAGCAACCCATTTTTTCTAGCTAACTAAATAAAACTATGCAAGACGGAATCAGCGATGAAAAAAATGTGAATAGTTTATTAGAAGCACCTCGTAATATTCCTGGTTCTGTCGTTAATATTATACCGAAAGAGGTTTCTGATAGGCATAAAATGATGGCTTTCGAAAAAACGGACAAGGTAATAAAAGTTGCCATGATTGATCCTGAGAATGTAGAAGCCTTGAATGTTTTGGGCTTTATTTCAGATAAGGAGAGTATGCAAGTTGAACCATACATTGTTTCGGAAAAAATATTTTTAGAACTTTTTTCTCATTATGATGAGGCTAATGAAGCTTTAAATCAAGCTATCGAGTCTTTTAAAGACGAAAACACTAAAAATGAGAAGGCGGAGAAGGATGCGAAAAAAAATGACAAATTGAGTGAAATGGAGAACTTGAAAGACGCTCCTGTGGCTAAATTAGTCGAGGTGTTGATTAGCCACGCTGTGGAGGGAAAGGCAAGTGATATTCATGTTGAACCAATGGATAAAGACTATCGTGTGCGTTTTCGCGTGGATGGAATGCTCCATGTTAGCCTTATTTTTCCTCTTGAACTTGGTCCGGCAGTTGTTTCGCGTATAAAAATTTTGGCAAACCTAAAGATAGATGAAAAAAGAAAACCTCAAGATGGTCGTTTTAGACTTAATTTTAAAGGCAAGGATATTGACTTTCGTGTTTCATCCTTACCAGTAGTTAGCGGGGAAAAAGTTGTAATGAGAATTTTGGATAAAGATACCGGGACAAGTAGCGTCGATATGTTGGGACTTGCTGGCAGAGCTTTAGAAGATATAAAATCAGCGATCAAAGAAACTTTCGGGATGATTTTACTCACTGGACCAACCGGCAGTGGAAAATCAACAACACTCTACACCCTCTTAAAAATATTAAACAGTGAGGATCGCAATATTATTACACTGGAAGATCCAGTTGAGTATTTTATTGAAGGTATGAATCAAAGTCAAATACGACCAGAAATTGGCTATACTTTTGCTTCAGGATTGCGTACCGTGCTACGTCAAGATCCTAATGTAATTATGGTGGGAGAAATCCGAGATGCCGAGACAGCAGAACTCTCTGTACATGCTGCTCTTACGGGTCATTTAATGTTTTCCACTTTACATACCAATACAGCTATTGGGGCCATTCCTCGTATGATTGATATGGGAATTGAACCATTTTTATTGACATCATCACTTCGCTTGGTGATTGCTCAAAGATTGGTACGTAGAATTTGTGAGAAATGCAAAAAAGAAAGGACAGTTTCTCCTATTATAAGTGGTTTAGTAGCAAAAAAGATCGAGAATATTTCGAAAGAAGAATTGGCTAATCAAGGAGTTGATATTACTGATGGAATTAAATTTTATCATGGTGAGGGTTGTGAGGCTTGCAATGGGACAGGACTTAAGGGTCGCGTAGCTATTTATGAAGCAGTTTTAATTACAGAAGAAATGAGAAATATTATTATTGAAAAACATGGAAATGAAGATTTGATAAAAAAAATAAGAGATAATTCTGGTATTTTATCGATTGAACAAGATGGGGTCTTGAAAATACTCAAGGGATTGACTACAATAGAAGAAGTGGAGCGTGTGACCGAATGTAATTTTTCTCTAGCAGAAGATACTGGCTAGTCACGTTTTTTTTAAGTTAATTATTTATTCAATTTTATGGAACAAAAGAAAAAAATAATGATTGTTGAGGATGATACTTTCGTTATGGATATTTATCATACTAAGTTAGCGCAAGAAGGTTTTTCAGTTATATCGGCAGGTAATGGGATAGAAGGATTGGAAAAGTTAAAGGATGATAATAATATTCCAGATCTAATGCTTCTGGATATTCTAATGCCATATATGGATGGATTAGAAATGTTGGCGGAAATTAAAAAGGATGAGCGTTTAAAAAATATTCCCGTCGTATTACTCACTAATTTAAGTCAAAAGGATGATGTGGATAGAGGTTTAGGTTTGGGCGCCAATGATTATCTGATTAAATCACACTTTACTCCTTCTGAGGTCCTGGAAAAAATCGCTCAATATCTAAAAAAATAAAAAACAAATTTAATATCCTACTATGTTAAGAACTGAACAAAAAATAAAAAACCTTTTGAGGATAGCGGCTCAGAGAGGTGCCTCAGATTTGCATCTTGTTGTTGGGCGTTATCCAACCTATCGAATTGATGGAAAACTCTATCCTCTGAATCAAGATTCAATTTTAACGCCAAATGATACGCATGAAATCTTTGAAGTTATTTTGGATGAGGAAAGAAAAAAGAAAATGGAAAAAGATGGTCAAGTTGATTTTTCCTATAACCTTGAAGACAAAGTGCGTTTTCGTGTTAACGCTTTTTTTCAGCAAGGCTATACCAGTATTGCATTTCGCTTAATTTCCAAAGAAATAAAAACATTGGAAGAATTGAACATGCCGGATATTTTGTATGATTTTACTAAAGTTTCTCAGGGGCTACTTTTAATGGTTGGTCCGGTTGGACATGGGAAATCAACAACTCTGGCAGCGTTGATTAATGAAATAAATCATAGAGAGGAGAAGCATATTGTAACAATCGAAGAGCCAATTGAGTATGTTTACGAGCAAGATCGTTCAATAATCAATCAAAGAGAAGTTTATCAAGATACAGAATCTTTTCAGTCAGCTTTAAAAGCGGTTTTTCGTGAAGATGCCAATGTAATTTTGATTGGTGAAATGCGTGATCTAGACACAATCAGTGCAGCTATAACTGCGGCAGAAACAGGTCATCTGATTTTTGGTACATTGCATACAAATGATGCAGCTCAAACAATTGATAGAATCGTGGATGTTTTTCCAGCTCATCAACAAAATCAAATCAGATCCCAATTAGCTAATGTGCTTTTGGCAGTTGTTTCTCAAAGATTAATTCCGAGAATTGATAAAGAAGGAAGAGTCCCTGCTGTTGAATTAATGATTAAGAATCATGCCGTCGAAAATTTGATTAGAGAAAATAAAAGTTATCAAATTGCTAATGTGATTGAGACTGGATCTGGCGAAGGAATGATAACAATGGACAAATCATTAGCTGATTTAGTACGGAGAGGTTTGATTTCACTAGAAGTTGCGCAAGCCTATTCCAGTGATCGAAAAAACTTTGAAACTATTTTGCGATATTAATTTTTCAAAAAGTGTGTTAGACTAAAAATAATAAAAAAGTTTGTTAGAAAAAAATATGAAATTTAATTTTAAAGCAAAAACAAAAACCGGTGAAATCAAAGAGAGTTCAATGAATGCTGTAAGCAGAGAAATGGTTGCGGCGATCTTGCAAAAAAATGATCTTTTTCCGATTCATATTACGGAGGCAAATGAAAGCTCAATAAAAACGGTTTTTCTAAAATATTTTGATCGAGTTACTGAAAAAGAATTGGTGATTTTCTTCCGACAACTGGCAATTCTTATCGAAGCCCGTGTGCCAATTGTTACAGCGCTTGTAGCAGTCAGTGAACAAACTAGTAATTTATATTTCAAGCGGATTTTAGCTGATGCAATCAGAGATATTGAGGACGGGATGACGCTTTCTGATGCACTAGCTAAGGATAAGGAGGTTTTTTCTGAGCTTTCTATTAGTGTGATCAGATCTGGCGAATCCTCCGGAAATTTGAGAAAGTCGGTCGAATATGTGGCGGATAATATTGAAAAAAATTATACATTGACTAGTAAAATTAAATCAGCCTTAATTTATCCCTGTATCGTCGTGGTCGTTTTTATTGTGATAGGATTTTTAGTTATTACTTTAATTATTCCAAAATTGTCGGTTATGATAAGAGATATGAATGCAACTGTACCTTGGTATACAACAGTATTGATGCTAATGGGGGATTTTATGACTAAATATTGGTGGGCTGCAATTCTACTTATTTTTGGAGCCATTGGTGGAATTTGGTATTATCTCAGCACCCCAGAGGGAAAGAAAGAATGGGATGAAGCAAAATTAAATTTGCCTATAGTTGGAGTGATGTTTCGCTACGTTTATATTACTCGATTTGCCGAAAATCTGGCAGTGCTTTTGGTTGGTGGAATTCCCATCATAAAAGCACTAAAAATTGTCAGCAGCGTTGTGGGAAATTCTCAATATGAAGAGTTATTATTAAGGACTGCGGAAAATGTTAAGATGGGCGGAAATATGAGTGATAGCTTGAAGAAAAGCGAACTAATGCCTCCAATGGTTTCGCATATGATCAAAATTGGAGAAGATTCAGGTCAAGTCGACGCAGTCTTGGGACATATTGATAAATTTTATTCTCAGGAAGTTGATTTGATGGCCAAGAACATGACAACACTGATTGAACCCTTAATGATGATTATGCTCGGAATCGGTGTGGGCTTTTTGGCGGTTGGAGTTCTAATGCCAATTTATAATATTGCCGGGCAAATTCAGTAGAAAATTATTCTTTGAGATTATCAGCAGTTTGATATAAAAATAAATATTAAAATTTCGCAGATATTTTGTAGTAGATGCGAATAAAACTAGAAAGTTAGGTGAAAAAATGAAAATAAAAAAAACAAACAATAAAAAAGGTTTTACGCTTATTGAACTTTTAATCGTTATCGCGATTATCGGTATCCTTGCTTCTATCGTGTTGGTGAGTTTGAGTGGAGCCAGAGGCAAAGCGAATAGATCGGCTTTTGTGGGAGAGGTTGGTGGGGCAGTGGCTGGACTTGTGAGTTTGTGTGATGACGGTGGTCTACTCACGGATGGCACCGGACTTCCAACTAGCACGGGGAATGTTAATTGGACAGCAGTTACTGCAAGTACTTGCGCTGAAGCGACTGGGACATTTAATGTAACAGCAAACAATGTAAAAGCTTTTGGAAATATAACAACAGCAGGATTATGCGCTGTTGATGTCACTGAAAGTGGAATTTTTATTAGCGGAGTAGCGTTTAATAATGATACTGATTGTTTATAATTATTTTAGAAATAAGACAAAAATGAAAATAAAAAAAGAAGGGAAGGGGGGTGAAATTAAATGAATAATATGAAAAAAGGTTTCACTTTGATTGAGCTTTTGATCGTTATCGCGATTATTGGTATTCTTGCTTCAATCGTGTTGGTGAGTTTGAGTGGGGCAAGAGGTAAGGCGAATAGGTCAGCTTTTATAGGTGAAGTCAGTGGTGGTGTGGCTGGACTTGTCATGCAATGCGATGCTGGTGCTTTGGTTCTTCCAACTGATACCGGAAATGTTGACTGGATGGCTCTTGGAGCTAATACATGCGCTGCATCAGGAGGAACATTTACAATAACAGCTCAAAATATTAAAGCTTTTGGCTCTACTACAGCAGCGCTCGCTTGTGATGTCAATGTAACGGAAAGCGGTGTGTTTGTTGGTGCTGTCGCATTTAATAACTCAACTGACTGTTTATAGTTTTTTGTGTTAGTTTTCCGCATAGCCCTTGCATATTTTTTTGTGAGGGCTATGTTTTTTCAAGGTTATCATAAACTTGCTTAATTCATGAATAATTATTTTATAAAAAAAGCTATTGTATTCGTATTTAGCATAATAATTGTGCTTTTTTCGGTTACTGTTATTCAAAAATCCGATCCGTCAAATAAAAATGGAGATGTTTATTTTGGCTATCCATTTGGTTTTGTTAAACAAAATTTTAATGATTATGATCCAATAAAATACTATCAAAAATTCAGTCTTGAAAGGGCGTCAGCACAAACTGAATTTTTGATTAGCAACTTCATTTTTTCAGTTCTGACGATTTTTCTGGTTTCTAATTTTCTGATATATGTACTTGAAATTTTGTATTTTAAAATTAAAATTTTATATTCAAAAAAGATTTTAAACATAAAAAATGAGTAAGCTAAAATTAATGAATAGGCCCAAGTCTTTTTGCTAGTTTATTCTTTTTATGTTAGAATAAAATAAATTAAAATTAATTAAAAATATTTCAAATCTATGCTAATAATTTTCTTCATTTTAGGACTAATTATTGGTAGTTTTCTCAATGTTGTTGTTTATCGAATTAATCTAGCGGAGACATTGATGGGGCGTTCATATTGTCCGAAATGCAAAAAACAAATTCGTTGGTATGACAATATTCCGGTTATAAGTTTCATTCTTCTTCGGTTTAAATGTCGCGATTGCAAAACAAAAATTTCTTGGATCTATCCAATCGTCGAATTGGGAACCGGAATTGTTTTTGCTCTTTTGAGTTTGAAGTTTTTTGTGCTAACTGATACGGAGACATGGTTTATTACTTTTTATTATTTGACCGTCGTTTCGGCTTTGATCGTCATTTTGGTGTATGATTTTTTGTATATGGAAATTCCCAGTATTATACTTTGGATAACGGTTATTTTGGCTGTTTTTTGTAATCTCTTGATTGATTTGGAATGGTCTACTTTCGATGGCAATATTTTTAATAGTCTGACTTTTTCCGGCTTAATAGGTTCTTTTGTGGCATTTATTTTCTTCTTTTTGTTGTCTTTTTTTTCTAAAGAAAAATGGATGGGTATGGGTGATGTTTATCTGGTTATTTTACTTGGGCTTATTCTTGGTTGGCCGGAAATTCTTTTGGGATTATTTTTAGCTTTTGCTATTGGTGCAATTTATGGTATAATTTTAATAATAATTAAGCAGAAAAAAATGAGTAGTCAGGTTCCTTTCGCGCCATTTCTAGTCTTGGGAACGATTGTCACAATTTTTTATTATAATTCAATAGCCAACTGGTATCTTTCTCTTTTTTAATAATTTTTTATGTTAAAGAAAAAAATAAAAGCTTTCAGTCTTATAGAAATTCTTGCAGTCGTTGCAATTGTTGGGATTATAACAGCGGCTTCTTGGGGCTTGCTAGGCAAGGGAAAAAAAGCATCTGACATTCATAATGCATGCACTCAGGTGGCTGGAATAATCAACAAAGCTAGAAATTATACCATTTCAGGTAAATATAAAGTAGTAACCGTGACTGTAAACGGAGGAACGGTTGTTGTTATCAGTGGGGGCGTTTCTGAATCATATACATTCCGAGGAGTAGTTACATGTTCCGGCGCTGGTCCTTTCACATATACGGCTCCTAGCGGTATAGGCAATGTAAGCGGAGTGATCACTTGCTCTTCACCAACCAGCACTGATTCCAGAGTGGTAAATGTTACTCCTTATAATGCTGTTTGCAATTAATATTTTAAAAAATGCGAAAAACAAAAAAACAAAAAAAGTCAGGATTTATTATGATCGAAGCCGCTTTTGCTATTTTCATTATAGGCGTGGCGTTGATAGTTTTTATAAATATTTTAGCTTTAATGTATCGAGCAGAATTTAGTAAGCGTGACTATGTGATCG
Source organism: Candidatus Moraniibacteriota bacterium (assembly GCA_049303795.1). Classification (GTDB taxonomy): domain Bacteria; phylum Patescibacteriota; class Minisyncoccia; order Moranbacterales; family UBA2206; genus UBA9630. Next base: position 24,223 of record JBAQNM010000004.1, on the reverse strand, counting down.
CTGCCAATCTGGCGCAGGAAGGAGTTGAGCTTGTGCGTAATGTTCGTGATAATAATTGGAAAGCACCACGAAAAGCTTTTGATTTGCCTTTTCCAGCTGCAGGAAATTATTGTCGCGATTATTTAGGAGGAAGCGATGGCACTGCCTTGTGTACAAGAAAACTTAATGTAACAGCCACTGGTTTTTATTCTTATGCGGCTGGCGGAACGGCTACGAAGTTTTCACGAAGAATTCAAATTGCTGTTGCCGGGGATGATCGAACCATCACAAGTACTGTAACATGGAGACCTGTTGGAGCAGCAGCAGACACAACAATTGTGGTGACTGATACTTTATCTGCTTGGGCCAATGCCAATTAATCAAAAAAATAAATGAAACAAATAATAAAAAATAAAAAATGGTTACATACTAACAGGCGAGGATTAAGTCTTGTAGAGTTGCTTTTTGGTATGGCTATTTTTTCCATTACTATTCTCGCAAGCGTGGCAGTTTCTGGTGCCTATTTAAAAGGTAGCTTAAGTCTTAAGAAATATCAGGCGAATAATGAAGAACTTTCTTTGGCATTGAACTATGTTTCTAAAGATATTCGTATGAGCAATACGCTTACGCCAACTACTAATGGCGTCAGAAATAGTATTGCCTTGAAAGAAAACTCCGGCGCAGCAGTAAACGTTACTTATAATTTTGTTGGTGGTAATTTGGAAAGAAATGGACAGATAATTGCCAGTGGCGTTAACGGTCAATTTTATGTTGTAAATGCAGCTCAGATACCACTGATTACAGTTGTTATTTCAAAAACCAATCCAAGCGGTGGAATTAGAACATCTGTTCAAACAACCACCTCTATGCGTAGCGGCTATAAATAAAAGATAAAAAATAATTTTTTATAAAATGAATAAAAAGATAAACAAAAAAAAATCCAGAAAAGGACTATTTATTAGAGGGAAGGGCTCACTGCTTATTGGTGTTATGATTGTTTTTTTAATGATTTCGGCGATTGCCCTGGCAATTATAAGTCGAACCTTACAAGGTATTCAACTCACTACTGATTCCAAAAAAGGCTATACTACATACCAACAGTCAGATCAAACTGTGGAAGGTTTTTTGAGTAAATTGAATGAATTGGACAGTGGGACTGATGCCGGTTATGCAGACAATCAAATTCCTGAAAATACTCTTGCCACTAGCTTTTGCTCGGGAGTCCAATGTTTTAAAGGTGATGGGACAACCGCTCCAGCTGGCACAGACAAAGTAACAACCATTTTCAATTCTCAGTCTGATGTGACGGATCAAGGTGTTACTCGATCAGTCTATGCCCCGGTTTCAGATAGAGTCGATGGAATGCTCACTAATGGTAGCTTGACAGTTACGAAATGCGGTGGTGGTGGTAGTTGCTCGTGGAATAGATGCGAGATGCTTGTTAGGGTGAATGATAATCAGGCTACTGTTCCCGGCGGAGTGGTAAATTATGAAGTTAGAATGTCATCAGGAAACAATGACACTGGATCTTTGGAAAATGGAGCTAATGCGGGAGAATATGGTTGGATAAGAGTATTGCAAAGAACTGCACCAGTCAATTCTTTTTTCACTAGAAATCAAACTCGTTTGATTGAAAGTGGTGATCCTGAATTGCCTGGAACTGCAACAACTGGTGGCCAGTATAATGAAAAATACTTTTTTGCTATCAAAGCAAGAAACAGCACCCCCTTTAAATTGGATTCACTCTATCATTATGATCCTAATGATGCAATTCAAATAGAGGGCAGTGCGGACTGTACTGGAGGAAGCTCCTTGTCTGGACTTGGCTGTATTTTTGGAAGCGTTGACGGGGCTGGCGCATATGGAGGGACACATAATTGTTGCAATGGTTCTCATTGTTTGTCTTGTATGGGTCCAGAATGGGTATCTAATGCTGCAAAGACTTGTTGTTTGCAAACATGCACAGGTAATTATCACGGATATCTTGATGGTGATAACTATAGAGGCTCTGTTATTAGTAAGGTTGAAGAATATCCTTCAGGAAATAACTCAGGTGATGGTGTCAATGGAGGAGTCGGTTTTTGTGGTGTTGGTAAAGCTGTAAATTGTTTGTCTGGAGCTAGTTGCACAAAGCCACGTCGTACAGTTGGTTATTGCACAGGTTGCCCTCCTAACGATGTTGATAAAGACCAAGGTATTAACAGTTCTGTTTGGACTTTAACTCATGATATTGATGTTGATATGAATGGTGGTGAAATACCAAATCCTCTCTATCCTCCAACATTACCACCAAGGATTCCAACCCCAGGCAATGTCTTAACAAAATCTCGTTGTTGTTCTCGTCCCTGTCCTTCTCCTATAATAACTGATTCAATAAAATATTGCGGAGCCCTTACAACAGGAATGAGTGGTTGGAATGTAAGCGGAACAACATGTACTAAAGGAGCGACGGATTGCAATTATACCTTAACAAAAAGTTGCAAGGTGATTTGTAGTGCTGGTTATCATCCGAATGCATCTGAAACTTGTTGTATTCAAAATAGTTGCTCTACTTTTGGTAAGTGTACACCGACTTGTGGTAATTGCTATAGTCCTACAACTTGTGGATTGATGTTATGTCCTGGCTCTGTTTGTGGAAGTTGCACCTCTGGTTGTAGTGGTGGGGATAGTCGCTATTGTTGTTAAGCGTTATTGATTTAATGAGAATGTGGAAAAATTAAAAACCGGAATTAAACCTCCGGTTTTTTTGTGCTATAATAAGTTCATGCCAAAAAATAACAATCAAATCAAAGAGCGCATCCAAAAACTTTCCTCCGAAATCAATAAATTGCGCTATGAATATCACGTCCTAGATAAGCCCGATGCGACCGATATAGTCTATGATTCATTGACTAGCGAGCTGCGAGAGTTGGAGGAAAAATATCCAGAATTCAGATTTAGTGATTCTCCCACCCAAAGAATTGGCGGACAGGTTTTGGATAAGTTTCAAAAAGTGCCACACAAGGTTAGACAGTGGTCTTTTTCGGATTTGTTTAATTTTTCCGATTTGGAAAAATGGGAAGAAAAAATTGAAAAATTGCGAGTTAAAAATCTGCCAACTGCCAAGCTGGAATATGTTTGCGAGCTTAAAATTGATGGATTGAAGGTGATTTTGAGTTATGAAAATGGGCAGTTCAAACAAGGCGCAACGCGTGGCGATGGGGTGATTGGCGAAGATGTGACAGAAAACCTAAAAACGATTTTTAACATTCCTTTGAAATTGAAAAAGTCGGCTTCTTGTATTGTGGTTGGGGAGTGTTTCATGGGTAAAAAAGAATTGTTGAGAATCAATAATTTGCGTGCCAAAAAAGGTGAGGCGTTGTTTGCTAATTCACGCAACGCCGCAGCCGGATCGATTCGTCAACTTGATCCCAAAATTGCCGCAGAAAGGCGTTTGAATTGTTTTGCGTATGATTTGGATTATTTAAAAATAGAAAATGAAATAACTCTGCCAAAAACTCAAGCGGAAGAGTTGGCATTATTGCAAGAACTGGGTTTTCAGGTTAATCAGAATTATCGATTGTGCAAGAATATTCAAGAAATTCAAGGCTATTATTTAGAATGGACCAAGAAAAAAGATAAAGAAGATTATGGCATTGATGGAGTGGTGATTAAGATCAATGATTGTGCACTGCAAGAAAAATTGGGTTATACTGGAAAATCTCCCCGTTTTGGTGTGGCCTATAAATTTCCAGCGGAAAAAGTCACCACAGTTATTGAGGGTATTGGCGTGCAAGTTGGACGCACTGGTGCGCTCACTCCGGTGGCGCATTTGCGTCCAGTTTCTGTTGCTGGATCAACTGTTTCTCGTGCGACGTTGCATAATGAAGAAGAAATTAGAAGATTGGATGTGAAAATTGGCGATACAGTTGTGATTCAAAAAGCGGGGGATGTTATTCCTGAAATTTTGGAAGTGCTCAAAGATTTGCGAACCGGAAAAGAAAAGAAATTTAACATGCCAAATACTTGTCCGATTTGCGGAGGACCAATCAGAAGAGAATATATTGGCGGGAAAAAAACGGAGAGCGCAGCAATATATTGCGTCAATCCAAAATGTTTTGCGGTGGAGCGGGAAAAGATTATTCATTTTGTTTCCAAGAAAGGTTTCAATATTGACGGTCTAGGAGATAAAATTGTTGAACAACTTTTAAATGAAGGTGTGATTTCCAATTCGGCGGAAATTTTTGAACTCAAAAAAGGGGATTTGGAACCGCTGGAAAGATTTGCGGAAAAATCAGTGGATAATTTGTTGGAAGCGATTGAGAAAAGCAAGCAGATAAAATTGGAAAAATTTCTCTTTGCTCTGGGAATTCGGCATAATGGAGAAGAAACGGCAATCCTGATTACAAAAAATTTAAATCAAATAAATCAAGTCGAGATTGATAGTTTGGAAAATGTGATAACTGTTTTTCCAAAAATTACTAAAGAAGATTGGCTTAAAATAAAGGGAATTGGTGATAAATCAGCCGAAAGCTTGGTAGAGTGGTTTAATGATAAAGAAAATTTGGCACTTTTGGAAAAAATGAAGGAGGCGGGTGTGACAGTGGTGATGAACCGCGATTTTTCATTGGGTCAGTTGAATGGAAAATTGCAGGATAAGACGTTTGTTTTGACGGGAGAAATGAAAAACTGGACAAGAGACGAGGCAAAAGATATTATAAGAAAGGAAGGTGGATCGGTCAGTGGATCAGTCAGCGCCAAAACAAGTTATCTTTTAGCAGGCGATAAGCCCGGATCGAAATATCAAAAGGCGGAAAAGTTAGGAATAAAAATAATCAGCGAAGAGGAATTTGAACAGCTCATAAAATAAATTCTATGTTATCAATTGAAGAAACAAAGCATATTGCCAGCTTGGCAAGAATTGGCGTCACTGAAAAAGACTTGGAAAAATTTTCTCATGATCTTTCAGCTGTTTTGGATTGGGTCAAACAATTAGAAGAAGTAGATATTACTGATGTTTCTCCCACTGCCAGAGTGAGCGGAAGTATAAATGTTTCGAGGGAAGATAATGTTTTGAATTTTGAAGAAAAGAAAGATTTGATCAAGCTTTTCCCAGAAGAAAAAAATGATTATCTGAAAGTGCGCAGTGTTATGTAATTTGCAATTTTTAAAATAGCTATGCTCAAGGAGTTACACGAAAAATTAATTAATGGAGAGACTACTTCGGAAAAATTGACGGAAGGGTATTTGGCGCGAATTGAAAAAGAAAACGAGAACATTAATGCTTTTTTGACTATCACGAAAGAGTTGGCTTTGGCGCAGGCAAGAAAGATAGATGAAAAAATTAGAAATGGTAAAGAAATTGGAATGCTTGAAGGAATTCCGGGCGGAATCAAAGATCTTATCTGTATTCAAGGAGTAAGAACTACAGGAGGATCTAAAATTCTTGATAACTATATCGCGCCATATGACGCAACAGTTATTAAGAAATTAAAAGAATCAGGCGCTGTGTTTTTGGGCAAGACTAATTGTGATGAATTTGCAATGGGATCAAGCACTGAAAATAGTGCCTATGGTCCGACTAGAAATCCGCGTGATTTGGAAAGAGTTCCTGGCGGAACTTCCGGTGGATCAGCTGCTGCAATTGCTGCGGATATGGCAGCGTGGACACTCGGAACAGATACTGGTGGTTCAACTAGACAACCCGCAGCTTTTTGTGGCGTGGTTGGATTGAAACCTACTTATGGTAGAGTTTCACGCTATGGCGTTTTGCCCGCTGCTTCTAGCCTGGAACAAGTCGGTGTAATTTCGAAAACGGTCGAAGATGCCGCGATAGTCCTTAGTGTTATTGCCGGTCAGGATAGAATGGATGCGACTACTGCGCATAGCTCAGATAAGGATTATATTAGTTTTCTAACCGGAGAAGTTAAGGGACTAAAAATTGGAATTGTGAAAGAATATTTGGAAGCCTTGCGATCAGACGTAAAAGAATCTGTCGAAAAGGTAATTGAAAAATATAGGGAATTAGGCGCGGAGATAAAAGAAATTGAACTTCCATATGCTAAGTATTCTTTGCCTGTTTATTACATAATTAACTTTTCAGAAATCAGTTCCAATTTGGCAAAATATGATGGTATAAAATACGGGATGTCTATTAATGATGAAAAAGATTCCCATATGGAGGCCAATAGTATGCCTAAAAAATTATTAGAAACCTATTTGGATTCTCGTCAATATGGATTGGGCGCTGAGGTGAAGCGAAGAATAATGCTTGGAACTTATGCGCTTTCCGCTGGATATTACGATGCATATTATTTGAAAGCGCAAAAAGTAAGAACGCTTATTAAGAATGATTTTGAAAAAGCTTTTAATGAGGTGGATTTAATCCTAACTCCTACAACTCCGACGCCGGCATTTAAATTAGGAGAAAAGACTGATGACCCGCTCGAAATGTATTTGGCGGATATCTTCACTGTAATTTCAAATGTTGCTGGAATACCTACTATTTCTGTTCCAGGGCCAGAAGTAGAAGTTGATGGTAAAAAGTTGCCACTGGGATTTCAGCTTATGGGAAGATGGTTTGATGAGGAAAATGTTTTGCGCGCTGCGCATGCTTATGAAATAAATAAATAAATAATATGAATGGAATAGGAGATGCATTTTCAATGCTAGCTATCGTTAAGAAATTATTTCTTTCTTCGCTGACTTTTGCATTGATAAAATATTTTTTGATTATCTATGTTCTTGTGCTACTTTTTGATTTAGCTTTATTAATTAAGCAACGTCCTTTTGGTGGTGATTTGCGTGATACAGTGCTTGGGATAAATGTTCCTCCTGAGATGATCACTAAAAAAGGAAAGTTAATAGCAAAATGGAATAAAGTGAAGGCGCGACTCAAAAGCAATAATCAGTCTGAATATAAAGTGGCAATTATTGAAGGTGATAATATTATCGATGATTTGATTACAAGAATGGGCTATAAGGGAGAAAATTTTGGCGAGCGCTTGGACGGGATTACTCCTGGGCAAATTGAAAATATTGAAGATTTGAGGCGGGCACATGAGGTGCGTAATCGCATAATTCATGATGAAAGCTTCATATTAACCAAAGAAGAAGCGCAAAAGACAATTGCCGATTTTGAAAAATTTTTGCAGTATTTTCAGGTGATAGATTAGCAAACTAGGATAGTTTATTGACGAATGTGTTTTTCTCATCTAGAATGCTAAATAGTCATTAAAAATAGCGGGGTGGAGCAATTGGCAGCTCGTGTGGCTCATAACCACAAGGTTGCAGGTTCGAGTCCTGCCCCCGCAACAAAAACTTATAATAAGCATAAAACGCAGTGAGTCGTTTGTTATGTTGGCAGGGTAGCTCAGTTGGTTAGAGCGCAACACTCATAACGTTGAGGTTCGTGGGTTCGATCCCCACCCCTGCTACGAATTGATTTAAAATAAAATATTCACACGGGGGCGTAGCTCAGTTGGTTAGAGCGACTGCCTGTCACGCAGTAGGTCACCGGTTCGAGTCCGGCCGTCCCCGCACACTACATTTTTTATCGAGCAGACCGATGAGCCTCAATTTTAGGCCATTTTGCAAAAAATCGCAAAGTCTAAAAATCCGAAGGAGAATAGGACACCCGAACTAAATGATCAAAAACACTAAAACCGCCAATAGAAGCAAAAACAATTTCTGCTAAACCGAGCAACAATTTAAAGAGAATCAGAACTCAAAAAGGAATATCGCAAGGAGATATTTCCCGAAAATTAGATGTGCATAGAGCTTACATTAGCGGGATTGAAAATGACAAAAGAAATCCCACGCTTTTAAATATTGAAAAAATTGCAAAAGCCTTAGGAATTTCGGCTTATGAGCTATCAAAGTGAATAATGTTTATTAATAAAAAAGTTAAATAATAAAGGCTCAGTGATTTTCTACTGAGCCTCTTTGTTTACAACGTCCTCCAACCCCAAAATGTGCGACATATTCCTACTGGACGAAGAGAATCTGTCGCCGATTGCCTAATCTCCATGCGATGATACTTACACGGAGCGATTGATGAGCGTCGCCAGATACCAAAAAGTCCTCGTGTAATTTCAGCAAAGTAAGTAGTTGCATATGTATGTAACAAATTTTTGTCGTACATATGCCCTATCATATAGAATGCGGAATAGGAAAGGATGGATCCCACTCCAGTTTTTAGGAACGGCAAAATTGCCTCTTGTCCGGCTAAGACTTTTGGCCATTCAGCGTTTATAAAAAGAGATTTGCGCGTGCTTGGCGGAGTGTTGTCGTATCCGCCAACCTCTTTTGTTCTTCTTAATTCTGCGATGAGAGGTGCGAGTTTGTCGTGAGTAGGATGTTCTTTGTCAGAAAGAATAGCACGCTCTTTTCTTAAATCAGTGGCATCATAAAGATACCACCCGCGTGGCCAATTTGAAAAAATGACTTTTCTGACAAAATTATCATGAATCATTTCTTCTTTTTCATCTTCTTCCAAGTGTTCGCAGTATGTTCGCCACCGATTTTTGCCATTTTCTGCCCATTTATTTTCGCAAATCTCTTTTAGTATTTCAGCACCAGGTGAAAACGCAGGACGAAGATCAAACAGCTTTCTTGCCATAATAAAATTATCGCCAGTGAAAACTGCAGGAATCGGATCTACGGTAAGCGGTTTGCCATGAATTTCTTTGAGAATCTTTTTTGTTTCGTTAAAAATATCGCCGACATTAAAGGGAATATCATTAGTAGATTGATTAAATTTTCCCTCACGATATTTAGCAATAAAATCTGGAGAAAGTGATGATTCGCTCATAATTGTGCTCTGATCATCTGGGAGAAGAAATCCTCGAGTGTAAATAAATCTTTTATTTTTATCATTCATAAATAACCTCCATTTAGATTTTAACGAACTTGCCACTAACAACGATGTTGCAATGGTTGTTTAGTATAGCAGGAAACTTGACAAATTCAATACTATTTGTCTATAATATAGACAAAATTAAATAGATTATTTTATGGATCAGAGTGCTGTCGTTTTTGTAAAAAATTTGGGTTTTTCTGACAAGGAAGCTAAAATTTATTTAGCTTGTTTGGAATTAGGCAGTGGGTCGGTGCAAGAAATTTCCAGCAAAGCCAAGGTGAAAAGAACGACAGTGTATAATTTTTTAGAGAAGTTAATTCAGTTGGGGTTAGTAAGTCAGACGCAAAAAGGTAAAAAAATAATTTATATCGCTGAGAGCCCGGATGTTTTAGGGGAAATACAAAAAAGAAACCAGGATGCATTAAATGAATCATTACCACAGCTTAAAAAAATATTTGAAGCAGAAAAGTTTTCCACTAATTTCAAATATTATCGCGGTAAGGAGGGCATGAAAAGAATCTGGCTAAATGCATTGGAAGCTAGGGGAAAAGAAGTCTTTTGGACAATTGCTCATAAAGCTGCCACGGATATTTTAGGCAAACAGTTTATTGAGCAGTATATTGAAAAAGCAGGAAGGAGAGGCATCAAAAGTAAAGTTCTGAGAAATCATGGACAAAAAAGCACGCATCGCTATTTTGCGACGGAAACACTGAAACCTACAAATCGCGAAGCACGAGAATTGCCACTAGGCATGAAACTAAATAATTCACTTTTAATTTATGATGATGTCGTTGCTTCATTTGCTCCATTAGAAGAAAATTACAGCTTTGTTATTGAAAGCAAATCATATGCCGATACCATGCGAATTTTTTATAAGGCGTTATGGGATATAGGGAAGCCAGTAAAATAAATATAATCAGTACTTATTTATTGAGGTTCCGTTTTCCGCCGTTCGCTATGCGAACTCCAAAACCAGAAAAATTTCCTTTTCATTTTTTTGAAAAAATCGGCGCGCATACAAAATCCGAAAAGTAGAGAAAATTTTTCTGTTTTGGAACGCAAACTTCTTCAAAGTTTGCGGGCGGAAGCGGAGCGGAGAAATTCAAGCCTGCTTTTCAAAGAAAGTTCGAGCTTCTTTCAGAATCCGCCGCACACTACATTTTTTATCGAGCAGACCGATTGTCCCATAGTTAAGTCATTTCTCTGAAATGGCTTTTTTATAAAAAAAGCCCACCACTACGCTTCGCATAGTGATGGACTGGTTTAACTTTTTTCGGAAAATGAGATTATTTTCCGCGGTGTTTTTTTACAGCAGGAGTGATAACCATTTCTGAGGATGGTTGCTCAGAAGTCGATTCTGATTCAACCTTTTCCCGCTTTGACTTATTGGTGGCCGGCGGCTCATATTTCTGCCAGAAAACGTCGGTAATATTTTCCTCGGTTATTTCCTGCCAGCATGGATGAGAACTCATGTCCTCTTTGACGTCCGCCAGATTTTCAAAAACAGTATCATAAATTTTTGAAAGCAGGGCGGATTTTTTCCCTTTATAATCCCAGACGACAAAGTCGTTTCTCGCCGTTATGGCGTTGGTGCCGATAGCGCCGAATTTTTTATACTGCAATTTGGTATTGTAGAAGGGAGACCCCAGGGCTTGAATGTCTGTCGAATCGACATTGGCTAATGTGAAAATGTTCGCATCAACCTTATCAATCCAATCGATCGGCTTGCCGCCCATGGCCAGGAATGCATATACCTCGCCATTTTTCAGCTTTTCAAAGCCACCATCTTTTGTTGTCTCGACAATGTCGAGATTGAGCTTTAACAGATCGCTCACCTCAGTTCCCGTAACAACTGCACTGCTGAGCGCGGCGACTTTGAGACCCTTGAGATCTCGAAGGTTTTCGATTTTTACAATCGATGTTACGGTTTTATCCAGCATTCGAATTTTTCCAGGAGTCACCGTTTTACACTCCGTTCCATTTTTCAGAACAAAGATGTGCATGGAGCTTCCATGCATGGCAAAAAGGCTTCTTAAGTTCTTCCTGATATCCGGATTGGTTTTGTTCAGGAAGTCGAACACATCGGCCTGAACGATGCCTGCATCAACCTTTCGATCCATCAAGAGCAGGACGTTGTCATAGCCGCCACTTGTTTGCGTGTATTCACAAACGATGTCGCTCAGTTCCGGCAGATTGGCGACTGATTGAAACATTTTTGAATATGTTCCGGTTGAAATTCCTGTTGCCACAGCGATTTTTTCTTTGGGGCAGGAGGCCGGAGCCTTGCCTTCCTCAGAAAATACCGGGCTTGAAAAAAATATTCCAAAAACACATGCGATAGCCCAAAACAAACGATTCATTTTTTTCATGAGTTGCTCCTTTTTTTAGTTCGTTATGAAAGGTGATTTGTGGGTGGTTTCTTCGATTTGTTGCGTTTCCGGCTTGTCAGTTGTCTGATCACTGCTGTAAAAAAGCCAGTAGCCGGTTAAGGTTGCAGCAATGAGTAAAATTGATGCTATAATTCTGAATTTCATACGGCCTCCTTTGATTCGATAAGTCCTGCGGTTTTTTCTCCTCCGAGAGGAAAAGCTTTTGGGCGAATCTCTCGTCGAAGGTTAACGGCATTGTTTAGCGACGCGAATGAATGATTTAACTGCGTCCTTACTGTGTCAAAAGCAATCCTTTCCTTGATGTCGGCAAACACGATTGCTTCTGCCGGCTTGGAAAGTTGCGTCACTCGTTCAGCCGCTAAGGACATTTTGTATATGGCCTTTGCTTTTTCGATAGTCTTGCTTAATGCATCAAGTTTCGTTGCAGCTTCAGCTTGGCGCTTTTTCATGTCATCGAGTCCACTACTCATTTTTTTGTAGATGTCTCTATAAGCAGCTGCTTCTTCGGGAAACTGCCCCTCAAACGTTGCAACCTCATCATGGAAGTTTCTTACTTCCGTTTCAAAGGCGACAATATCTTGACCGGCTTGCCCATACTCACGGTCCTTTTCAATTTTCAACCCGATTAATGTCTCAATCGGATTGGCTTCAACCTCAGCGGTCAGAAGTTTGATTTTCCAATTGGCCAATTTTAAGGAAAAAACAGGCGCAAGTTGTATAATGGTCTCTCCAAGACCAATAGCTACAACCAGACCAAGAATTCCTTGAATGGCCAACAGTGCTACCTGGGAAATGGCAATTGCACCGCCAAATCCAAGGCCCCATTTGAAAATAGTCTCCCATTTTTTAAAGCGTGGATCGTCTTTGTCCATCTTTTTCCTCCTGATTCATTAAGTTAAAATTGTGTTTTCAGACACTCTAAAATTTTGAGCTAGAACCCTCCTTTCTGAGTCTTTTTATTCTATAATTTGTAAATGAACCGTTATAAATCGATCCATAAAATGGCCGATAAAATAACATTAAATAATAATACGATTATCTGTATTTTGTCAAGTTTTTTTTCACATTTTTCCACATTAAGAAAGGGATTAATAATTAAACAAAAAAACAACAGTCATCTGACCGCTGTTTTTTTGTTTCTAAAATACTATCATTTTCAAAAATTAATCCAAAGCCGGACAAAGCGATTCTGAAAATTCTGTTCCTAATTTTTCCGATTCTATTTTTAATTGTTCAATAGCAAGAGAGGCAAGGCTCTTTTTTGGTGCGAAATATTCACTATAATAGCCAAGCGATTTTTCTATTCCATCTTCAACTGATATTTTTGGTGCATAGCCTATGTTTTTCATGCGAGAAATATCCGCTTGATAATTAAAAACCTCACCAGTGAGATTTTCACCAACTTTAATTTCTGCTTTTGAATCGAGTAGGTCTTTTATTTTTTGAGCGACATCAATTAAGCTGGATTGTGTGCCTGAAGCAATATTGTATTCTAAAAAAGCAGATACATCATATTTATTTATAAGTAGGCAAATTCCATTAACACAATCATCAAGATAGGTGAAATCTAGGGTTTTGTTTTCTCCATATATAGTGACATCTTGATCGTTGATAAATTGGTTAATTATTTTTGGAATAAATCTATCAGAGAAATCATATTTTCCATAAACATTAGAAAGACGCATTATTTTGCATTGCATATTGTAACAATGGCTATATGAATAGCAATAAGCTTCGCCAAAAATCTTTCCAGCCGTGTAGTTGCTTTTTGAAAAACGTTGATTGGCAACACTTTCCTTGACGGGCAATTCTGTTTGATCTCCATATGTTTCTCTTGATGAAGCAAATAAAAATCTTTTAACTTCATTTTTTCGGCACCATTCAAAGATATTATGAACCATAGTCGCATTTTCAAGTGCTTTTGCTGGATCAATAACAAGTTCATATACTCTGGCGTGGGCAGCAAGATGAATGACCAAATCTATATTTACACCAAAAGATTCCTCTACAGGTTTAGTAAGGTCAACAACTTTATATTTGAAATCACTATAAATAGCTGGTTCTTTTATATCAAAACCATAGACACCATAGCCCTTTTTTTGAAGTGCTTGCACGAGCGCTGTTCCAATCATGCCGGAACTGCCAGTTACTAAAATGTTTTTTATGCTAGAATTCATAATGGTATTATATGATTTATTTAATATTGATTATTGCTATAAAATGCTTAAAATAAGGCATAGCTTATAATAATTCCGCCTAATTCATTTTAGTTATAACTTTTTTAATTAACAGGAGATACTACAACATAACTCAGATAATGTCAAGCTTTTTTATGAATGAATTCGCCATCTAGCTCTAAAAATGTTAAAATTGGAAAAATTGAATGTTAACCTGAAAAGCTAAAATTTCTATATGTATAAATACCTATTATTTTTCAAAAATTCTATTTCTGAAGCGTTGATGTATCGCTCGCATATTTTCATGCTTATTGTTTCACAGGCAATTTCGCTGTTTGTTTTTATTTTTCTTTGGAAAGCTATCTACGCCGAAGGGAATCAGGTTGGGGGATATTCACTAAATGGGCTTATTAGTTATTATATTCTTTCGGCTATTATTTCTTTTGTAATTCAAGGCGTGGATGTAGCTTGGAGAATTGGTGATGAGATTAGACTTGGAAATATTACCAACTTCATTCTGAAGCCAATAAATTATTTTTGGTCAACGTTTTGGATTGTAGCGGGAAAGTCTTTTTTGAATCTGCTTATTTCTTTTATTGTTATGGTGCCTATAATTTTATTCAGCACTAATTTTTTTGATGGCAGTTTGGATTTTGTTAAGCTTGGTTTTTTTATTCTTTCAATTTTTTTAGCCTTTATAATTTTTGTTTTATTTTTCTATATAGTCGGTTTGGCCACTTTTTGGCTGGGTGACGTCAGGGGATTTAATTTTCTTGTGCGGATGATTATGTTTTTTCTGGCGGGGAATATTATGCCACTGGATCTTTTGCCAAAAATAATTTCTAGTATTAATAATTTTCTGCCATTTAGATTTATCACTTGGTTTCCCATTGCCATTTGGAGTGGAAAGATGGAGTTGAATTTACGGATTTTTATTCCGGTCTTAATTTGGATTTTGATACTAGGATTTTTGGCTAATTTTATTTTTAAAAAAGGTTTGGAAAAATATGAAGGACAAGGCGCTTAAGATTAAAAAATATTTTAAGATTTTTATTCTTTTTAAAAAGATAAACTTCGTTGAGCGGGTGGCATATCGCTTTGGTTTTTCCCTGATGACTTTTGCTGTTTTCTTGCAACTATTTTTCAATTTATTTTTTATTAAAATAATTTTTGGCTGGGTTCAGAGTATTCATGGTTGGAATTATTACGAAGCTCTTCTGGTGGTGGGAACAGTTTTGCTTTTGGATGGTATGATGTGGGTCAGCTGTGCTTTCATCCATATTCTTGGTCAGCACATTAAAATGGGAACACTGGATTCTTTGATTATAAAACCAATGGATTGCCAGTTTCTAGTTTCAGTTTATCGTGGAGATTTGGAAGATGCGGTGAGAATTGTAACAGGACTTGGCGTGATTATTTTTGCGCTCAGTCATTTGGGAAATTTTGGCTGGGGATTTATTTTGAATATTTTTTGGTATTTAATTTTAGTTTTTAATGCTTTTATTATAATTTACAGCATTTCAGTTATGTTAACTTCTATAAAATTTTGGACGATTGAATCAGGCGGATTTCATGTAGCAGATACGGTTGTGCGAGTATCTCAATATCCCACAGATATTTTCAATGGAAAAATCATGCATTTTATTTTTTCTTTTATTTTTCCCTTGGCATTTATTGCCACTGTCCCGGCAAAAATTTTGGCGCGTGGTTTCCAATGGCAACTAGTCAGTGAATCTTTTTTAGTAGCAATAATATTTTTTTGGCTTGCCAGAAAAGTTTGGAAGTTTGGACTAAGTAAATATTCTAGTGCCAGCAGTTAATTAATAATTTTTTTAAATAAAATGTCAATTATCTCAATTAAAAATTTAAATAAGACCTATTTTTCCAGTAAGAAAGATCCGGGAATTTGGGCGGGGATAAAAAGTTTATTCAAACCTAATATTATAAAAATAGAGGCGGTTCAGGATGTTAGTTTTGAAATTGAAGAAGGGGAGTTCGTGGGATTTCTTGGACCAAATGGCGCAGGAAAAACTACGACGCTAAAAATGCTTTCCGGGATAATCAAGTCAACCAGTGGAGAAATAAGTGTGATGGGATTTGATCCGTGGGAAAAGAAAAATGAATATAAAAAACAGTTTGCGCTATTGATGGGACAAAAAAATCAGCTTTGGTGGGATCTGCCGGTGATGGAAAGTTTTCTTTTGAACAAGGAAATTTATGATATTCCAAATGATCAATTCGAAAAAACACTGAACGAGTTAGTGGAACTTTTGGATATTAAAAAAATATTAGACATCCAAGTGAGAAAATTATCACTGGGCGAGAGGATGAAATGCGAGTTGGTTGCTTCACTTTTGCATTCTCCCAAGGTGCTTTTTCTGGATGAGCCAACAATTGGATTGGATGTTGTAGCGCAAAAAAATATTCGGGATTTTTTGAAGAAATATAATAAAGAAAAGAAAATTACTATTATTCTCACTTCACACTATATGGAAGATATCGAAAAACTTTGCAAGAGAATCATTATCATCAATCAGAAAATATTTTATGATGGACCGCTTTCGGATTTAATTGAAAAATATGCCAAAAATAAAATTCTGCGAGTAACCTTTGAAGATTCTGTAAAAGAGGATGATATAAAAAAATTTGGCACCGATTATGAATTTGATCCGGTGGATGTGAAATTTAAATTTCCTCGAGAGCAGGTGAAAGAAAAAGCCAAAGAAATCTTGTCTTCTGATTTACCAGTGGATGATATTATGATTGATGAAGTGGAAGCAGAAAGTATTATTCGGGATATTTTTGGGAAGGTGAATGGGTATTAGTTTTAGGGCTTTTGATTATTGCAGTCAGGTTGACCACTCGTTCTTTTTTTGCTAGAATCTTTTGATGTAGTTCTCTAACAATTCAACAAAATTAAGAAAGGAGCAAGGCCCATGGAAAATAAATTCATAATCGGAGAAAATGAAATAGCATCATCCGATATACTGGATTTGAATCATCTTATGAATCAAATAAAGCCATTGACATTTCCAGCGGACTGGAGATTTGCAAGGGAGTTTATGCAGACGGGAATAATCATCTCGGTGAGAGATTCTTCAAAAAACAATATGCTAATTGGCATTGGAATGCTCGTGCCAATCAGGAAACCACGCGGTTTCTATGGAAGCATTGAAGAGGTTGTCGTTGATGAGGAATATCGAGGAAAAGGTTTGGGCAAAAAAATAGTCCAAACTCTGATTCAAAAAAGCGTTTCTTTAAAAATGAAATGTGTTGATCTGAAAAGCAGTTCCAAACGAGAAGTGGCCAATAGAATTTATCGATCACTTGGATTTAAGATTGTAGATTCAAATCTTTATCGATTCAAGATCTGAAATATTTTAAATTTTGAGAAAAAGGGGATTCGTGATGGGAGAGTCTGAAAAATTTCGGGCCGGAATTGCGGCTGTGCTAAGTTTTTTTATTCCTGGGATCGGACAAATTTTTAATGGCGATTGGCTTCGCGCGATTTTTTGGCTAATCTTTACGCCGATATTCTGGTTTTTAACCTGTGGTCTGCTGGGTTGGGTTTGCCATATAGTTTCGGCAATCACAGCCTATGATCGGGCGATAAATAAATGACCTTTTTTGAATTTAACAATCTATTAGCCGGCGAAAAATCGCCGGTTTTTTCATTTCCCGGGTTCTGTTTGCAAGGCTTCATTTATTTTGCTAATATTCATTTACAGTTTAGCACTGGTGTTTTGTTAGTGTTTGTTATAAATTAAGGAATAAAAAATATGACCAAAATAGCGATTGTGGACGACGATCCAATGATTTCAGATATCTATCAAAAGAAATTTTCTGATCAAGGCTTTGAAGTTTATCTGGCTAGCTCTGGAGAACAGATTTTGGAGATGGCTAAAAAACAAAAGATCGATGTGATTCTTTTGGATTTGCTTATTCCAAAAATGGATGGTTTTGAGGTGATTAAAAATCTAAGAAATGGCAGCTATGATTCAGAAATAAAAATAATTGTTTCCAGCAATTTGAGTGATGATGAAAACCAAAAGAAAGCAATCAAACTTGGAGCAGATGGCTTTGTTATTAAAGCGCAATTCACACCTAGTCAACTGGTAGATGAAATAAAGAAAATAATTGGTTAATAATGAAAACGTTAATAAATATATGGAAAGAACACTAATTTCTGATGCACCAAAATCAATCGGACAATACATTAAACTAGCAGGTTGGGTTAATTCCAGACGTGACCATGGAAAGTTGATTTTTATTGATTTGCGTGATCGCACGGGAGTTGTTCAAATGGTGATAATTCCTGATAAGGAGAGTGCCTATCAAAATGCTAAAGATGTTCGTAGCGAATTTGTTATTGAAGTGGAAGGCTTGGTCAAAGAGCGTCCGGGTAGTTCGGGAAAAGATGTGAAAACTGGTAAGGTGGAAATTGAGGTGGCAAAAATTACAGTTATTTCTGGTGTTGAAGCGGAGTTGCCTTTTGATGTGGCAAAAAGCGAGCTTGATGTAAATCTCAATACACTTCTAGATAATCGCAACCTAGTTCTTCGCAATAAAAAAATAAATGATATTTTTAAGGTTTATAGTCAGATGCTAAAATCTTACGGGGAAGTGATGCGTGAGTATAATTTTTTGGAAATCAAGACACCAAAAATTCTTTCTTCGGCCACTGAAGGCGGGGCTAACTTTTTCAAGATAAAATATTTTAATCGCGATGCTTATCTTGCTCAAAGTCCGCAATTCTATAAACAAGCTGGCGTAGGTGCTTTTGAGCGAGTATTTGAAATCGGTACCGTTTTTCGTGCTGAGCCACATTTCACAACTAGACACGTTAATGAATATACCGGAATGGACGCCGAAATGGGTTTTATCGAAAATTTTTCTGATGTAATGGATCAACTGGAGCTAGTAATGAAAAGAATATCTTCAGACATAATTAAGAATTGCCAGGAAGAATTGGTGGAATATGAAGGAGAAATTTCAGTTCCAGAAAAATTTCCGCGAATTCGCTTAACAGAGGCTTTAGAAATTTTGGAAAAAGAATATGGAAAGAAATCAGAAGATGTTGATATTGATCCAGAAGGAGAGCGTTTAATTTGCGAATGGGCGAAAAAAAATCATAACTCCGATTTTGTTTTTCTGACACACTATCCAATTAGTATTCGACCTTTCTATTCAATGCCAAGTCCTGATGGTCAATATACTGAAACTTTTGATCTGATTTTCAAGGGTGTTGAAATCGCTAGTGGGGGTCAGCGTATTCATAATTATGAACAATTAAAAAATAATGTTATAAAATTTGGACTCAATCCTGACGCCTTTAAAGATTATTTGGATATTTTCAAATTAGGTATGCCTTTGCATGGTGGTTGGGGATTGGGATCAGAGCGAATTGTGCAAAAAATATTGAAACTGGATAGTATTAAAGAAGCAATTCTTTTTCCCCGTGATGTTAAAAGAATCACTCCCTAGTCTTGATTTTTCTTGAAAAAATAAAAATAAAAGTAAATTTAAACATGAAAAAACACCAGGAACATTTAAATCGAAAAAAACTTTGGACAATAAATCTCGCATCATTTTTGTTGGGTTTTTCTGATGCAGTTTTGATTTATATTACTTCAACCTATTTTGAATTGGCTTCTGGCACGGAAAACGTGGGTGTTTTTTATCTTGTTTCTTACGTAGTTTTGCTTTTGATACTTTTGAATTTGCATAAATTAGCAAAAATACTTGGCAATACTAGTATTTTTTTTATAACTTTATTTTTTAAGATTGTTATTTTATCTGTTTTGGCCGGTTCACAACCGGGAGTTTTGGGAATTTTAATGTTGATGGCTTATGTGATTATTACTGGATTAGAATGGGTTAGTCTGGATGCTATTTTGGAAAAGTTTTCTTGTGATAATGAATCGGGAAGAATTCGTGGAAAACATTTGACAATTTTAAATCTGGGTTTTATTTTGGGCCCGTTTCTCTCTACACGACTCTTAGACCAATATGAATTTTTTGGTGTCTTTCTCTTTCTGCTGATTTTTAATATGGTCGTGTTTGTTTTTAGTTTGATTAAGCTCAAAGATACAAACAGTTCATTCAAGAGAGACATCTCCGTTTCTAAGTTAATTAAAAAGGTATTGCAACGTAAAAATATTTTGGCAATTTATTACATCGCCTTCGTGCTTGATTTTTTCTATGCCTTGATGATTATTTATACTCCAATTTATCTGTTGAGCTTGGGATTGGATTGGAAACAAATCGGAATAATTTTTACTGCTATGCTTTTGCCTTTTGTTGTTTTACAGTATCCTCTGGGAGTCTTGGCTGATAAAAAAAATGGTGAAAAGAGGATGCTTATTTTTGGTTTATTCATGATGTTTTTATTTACAACAATCTTCTACTTCATTCGTTCCGATAATGTTTTGATTTGGTCTGTGGTTCTTTTTGGCACAAGAGTTGGTGCAGCGATGTTAGAAGTTTTGCGTGACTCATATTTTTACAAAAGAATTGATGGAAATGACGTTGATTTGATTGATTTTTTTCGTACTGCTATGCCAGTAGGCTATATTATGGCATCTTTTTGTTCCTTTGTTATATTATTATTTTTGCCATTGGCCTGGGTGTTTGTATTTTTAGCACTTATTATTGCTT
Source organism: Candidatus Moraniibacteriota bacterium (assembly GCA_049303795.1). GTDB lineage: Bacteria > Patescibacteriota > Minisyncoccia > Moranbacterales > UBA2206 > UBA9630. The sequence continues at coordinate 4,181 of JBAQNM010000004.1, read as the reverse complement.
CAGCATTAATCCCTGCTTGGTATTTGTCAGAAAATGTTATTGAAAAGAAGCAATAGAATAGAAAATAGGCTAAATTAGCACTCAAGCTAGTTGATTGCTAATTTTTTTAATTTATGCTAATATTTTTGATATGATTTTAATTTAACTCATTTTTTATTTATATGGCTAGTAACTATTATGATCTTTTAGGCGTTTCCAAGGGCGCAAGTGACGATGAAATAAAAAAAGCCTATCGAAAGATGGCGCATAAATATCATCCTGATAAGTCTGGCGGAGACGAAAAAAAATTTAAAGAAATCAATGAGGCCTATCAAGTGCTCTCTGACAAAACCAAAAGAAGTCAGTATGATCAATTTGGTCAAACTTTTGATCAGGCTGGCAGATCAGGTGGTGGACAAGGTGGGTTTGGCGGATCAGCTTCTGGTTGGGATTTTTCCGGCTTTCAAGGTGCGGGTGGTCAAGGCTTTGATTTTGAATTTGGTGGAGGCGGTTTTGAAGATATTTTTTCTTCTATTTTTGGCGGTGGTCAAAGTCGTGGAGCAAGCAGAAAAAAAAGAGGCAAGGATATCCAAGTTGATGTGGAAATTACTTTCGAAGAAATGGTTTCTGGCGCAAAAAGACAAATAAATTTACGCAAAAGTACTGTGTGTGATGCTTGTTCTGGTACGGGAGGAGAAAAAAATAGTCAAGAAAAAACTTGCCCTACTTGTGGAGGAGCTGGACGCGTTCAAAAGGTTGGTCATGGTTTTTTTGGCAATTTTTCTCAGGTCGTTGAATGTCCTGATTGCTCCGGTGTGGGAAAAATACAAGAAAGAAAATGTTCGAAATGTGGTGGTGATGGCAGAACGATGAAAGATAACCAATTGGAGATAGATATTCCAGCGGGGATTGATAATGGGCAGACACTTTCTATGAGTGGTGCTGGAGAAGCTGGTGAGCGCGGTGCTGTGGCAGGAGATTTATATATAAATGTTCATGTTAAACCACACAGAGAATTTATGCGAAAAGGCCAAGACATTTTAAGTTCAGTTGAAGTTCCTTTTTCAGTTGCTGCGTTGGGTGGAGAAACTTTAATAAAGACAATTGAAGGTGATTTGACTTTGAAAATTCCCCAAGGTACCCAATCCGGAGAGCAGTTTCGCGTTAAAGGTCGTGGTATTCCTAATTTACACTCTGGTGCGCGCGGTAATCAAATTGTGAAAGTGATTGTGCGAATTCCGAGGAAGATATCTCGCGATCAGAAAAACCTTTTGGAGGAATTGCAACGTCTTGGTGAATAATGACAAACTTCTAAAAAAGAGTATAATAGAGAAGTAAAAATAAAAATAAATCAATATGGATCTTGTTCAGATTTTTTCTCAATTGGGATTCACCCAAAAAGCAACATTAGACGTAACACTGCTAATCGTGGTTGTTTTTATAAGTCTTATCCTTGGAATGTTGATCGGGCGCTATAAATTGATTGCAATTTTAATTAATACCTATATTGCAATTGCAATTTTAAGCGTCGTATCAATAAAAATTTTACCGGATTATCTCTATCGCCTAGGATTATTTTTTGGCATAATCATCATTTTGACGGCTTTGAGCAAAAGAATGTTTGAAATTCCGATTTCTGGTGCTGGCAGAAGCTATTTTTGGCGCGTTTTTGTTATGAGTTTTCTGGAAACGACACTCGTGTTAAGCACGATCTTATCTATTATTCCTAAAAAAGTGGCCTTGAGTTATGTTTCTTTAAATTCTTATACTTATCTTACGTCGCAATATGCTTCTTTATTTTGGATAGTAATTCCTTTGCTGTTTACCTTTCTTATTATTAATAAAAAGTTTACTCGCTGATAGTCCTAATTTTTGAATATAAATAATAATATTATGAAATATCATAAAGACATCCTGGAAATTATTTTTTTTGGTCGCGGCGGACAGGGTGCCAAAAGTACAGCGGAAATTTTGGCTCAGGCAGGAGTAAAGGAGGGAAAATTCGTTCAAGCCTTTCCCAATTTTGGACCGGAAAGATCGGGAGCTCCAACTAAAACTTATCTTCGTATTTCGGATAATGAAATTAGAACTCACGAGCCAGTACTGGATCCTGATATTGTAGTGGTCTTAGATGACACACTTTTGGATTCCGAAGAAGTAACTTTTAATCTAGATAAGCATGAATTTTTAATCATAAATACTCAAGCTTCAGAACATGAAGTGCGCGAAAAAATCAATCAAAAAAAAGGAAAATTTGAAGGAATAATCTATCCAATTGATGCGAGTGGGATTTCAATGCAAATTATTGGTCAGCCTCGCCCTAACACTGTAATTCTAGGAAAATTTGTACATGTTTCAGAGGTAGTTAAGTTGGAAAGTGTGACGGAAGAATTTAGAGAAATATTTGAGAAAAAAATAGGCAAAGAAAATTGTGAAAAGAATATTTTGGCAATTCAAAAAGCTTACGATACAATATAAATCAGAACCACTGATTATCACTGAAAGCGCGTGATCTGCCAGCTGGCAGACACATGAAATTTTAAAATAAATTAAATTTTTATATCTAATCATTGATTTTTGCCGAGAATGTTTTTCTGCTGAATTTATAATTCAGTGAAATCAGGATAATCAGGCGCTAATCAGTGGTTCTGAATTTTATGGAACACGGCGCAGTTATAAAACACAATCAAAAAGAATCTCCCAAAACCGGAGCGTGGCGATATATGCATCCGGAGGTGGATAAAGAAAAATGCATCGGCTGTAGCGCTTGCGTGCCGTTTTGCCCAGATGCGTGTATTGAAATGAAAAAATATAAAGAAGGACAGAGAGACAAGGCTGATGTTGATTATGAATATTGCAAGGGCTGTGGAGTTTGCGCAGAAGTTTGCCCGGTAAAAGCGATAACTATGAAAAAGAAATAACTATGAATAAAAAAAACAAAAAATTAGCACTTACTGGTGGAGCGGCGGCGGCCGAGGCTTTGAAGCAAATTGAAATAGATGTAATGCCGATTTATCCAATTACTCCCCAGACAACCATTATTGAAACTTATGCTGGATTTGAGGCAGATGGAGAGGTGGAAACGGAAATAATCAAAGTGGAATCAGAACACTCAGCTATGAGTGCAGCAATTGGGGCAAGTGCGGCCGGTGCGAGGACTGCTACCGCTACTAGCTCGCAAGGCTTGGCTTTGATGCACGAAGTTCTTTATATTGCCAGTGGAATGCGACTTCCAATTATGATGCTGGTGAGCGCGCGAGCTTTGGCTTCGCCGATAAATATTCACGGTGATCATTCTGACGTGATGGGTTGTCGTGACTCTGGCTGGATTCAACTTTTTTGCGAAAATGCGCAAGAAGTTTATGATAAAACAATTATCGGAATGAAGTTGGCGGAAAAAGTGAAGCTGCCAATCATGGTGATTATGGATGGATTTAATACTTCGCACTGCGTGGAAAATTTGGAAATTTTGGAAACGAAAGTTGTGCAAGAATTTGTGGGAGAATTTGAAGCGATTAGGCCGCTTTTGGACACTGAAAATCCTGTGACCTATGGAGCAGTAGCACTGCAAAACTCCTATTTTGAATTTAGAATTGATCAAGAAGAGGCAATGCAAACAGCGGAAGATGAATACGAAAAAATTGCACGAGAATACGAACAAATAAGTGGGAGATATCATGCTCTTTTTGAAGAATATAATTCGAAAAACGCTGAAAAAATATTAATTCTTACTGGATCAGCAACTGGAACAGCCAAGGTTGTTGTGGATAAATTGCGGGAAGCAGAAGAAAAAGTGGGAATTTTGAAGATTGGACTTTTCCGACCATTCCCGCACAAAAAAATCGCCGAGGCTTTGAAAAATGCCAAAGAAATAATCGTGCTGGATCGTGCTCAATCAATCGGAACCAACCCGCCATTTTATAGTGAAATTATGAATAGTTTATATGAGGCCAAGGAAATAAGAAATATTAAATCCTATGTTTATGGTCTCGGTGGACGCGATATTTTTCAAAAACAAATTGAAGATATATTTATGGGGAAAATTGAAGGTGGATATATGAAATAAGAGCGTAATTAATAAAATTAGCTTACAGTTATATGGGAGAAATGGAAGAAAAATTCAAGGGCATTGAAAGGCCAAGGATGGATGAACAATTAGAAAATCCTAAAAAACCAGAAATTAATCCAGAAATGATGGCTGA
>JBAQNM010000003.1:0-2752 GCA_049303795.1 Candidatus Moraniibacteriota bacterium | reverse complement strand
TGGTAGAGCAGAGGACTGATTTTCGGTCCGCTCTGAAGTAATTCAGAGATGAGAATTGGATGAATTCGAGGAAGCCTAAAACTAATTTTATTAGAAATGGTAATCTCGAGCTAAGCTTCAAAGGGCTTAAGGTTTTGAAGAAAGTGTAGAGACTAGCAAGTGAGTCCCAACAATAATCTTGCATTAGCGTCCGATATCCTATTTTGCTAATTAGCAAAAGGATAATGAAATAGTCCGATCCTTGAGGAAACTCAAGAAAAATAATAAGGAAAATCCTTGTGTCCCCGGTTCAATCCCGGGACTCGGCACCACTGTACGAAAAATTGAACCTATGATATAATTATCTATATATCATGGGTTCAATTTTTATGAGAAAAGATAAGGAGCAAGCAATCAGACTAAGAAGATCTGGTTTGAGTTATAATGAAATTAGCAAAAAATTAGGAATTCCTAAGAGTACCTTAAGTTTTTGGTTATCGGATTTAGAAATATCAAAAAAAGCAAAAATCAGAATAGCGTCGAGAGTTTATACTGGTAGCGTCGCTGGACTTATAAAAAGAAATAAAAATCAAACATTTTTAGCAAAAGAAAGAGCAGATAAAATTCGTAATACTGCAAAATTGGAAACGAAAGAATTGATGAAGAATAAATTATTTCTAGCAGGAATTTCACTTTATTGGGCCGAAGGATATAAGAAGGGTGCGCAGGGGAGTAAATGGAAGGCAGTTGATTTTGCTAATTCTGATCCAGAAATGATTAGAATGATGATGAGATTTTTTAGAAATATTTGTAATGTTGGTGATGAAAAAATAAAAATGCAAATAATTGCTCATGAAAATGTTGATATTGATGAAACGGTTCAATTTTGGTCAAAATTAACAAAAATTCCAAATAATCAATTTATAAAGACCTATTGCTCTGCAAGTTCGTTGAGCAAAAATAAAAGGCAAGGCAGTAATTTGACTCATGGGACAGTTCATATTAGGATAAATAGTGTAGAATTATTTTTTAGGATAATTGGTTGGATTGATGGTTTAAAATTAAATATATAAATTTGCGGGTATCGTATAGCGGCTATTATACGTCCTTGCCAAGGATGAAATACGGGTTCGACTCCCGTTACCCGCTCAGCTAAAAATAACCCTTGTTTATGGGGTTATTTTTTTATACCCATAAGGACAGTTCGGAATTTTTGTGGTAGGATGAGATTATAAAAATAAAATAAAAAAATGAATAAAAAAATACCAACAGGAATTGTGATTGGAATAATGCTTATCGTTGTAATTATTATAGGAGGACTTTTTTGGTTAGGCAATAAAAATTATGGGCGAATAAATTGTAAAGAAATTGGTTATAGGATAGAAAAAGAAAATATTATTTATTGTAGCAATGATTATTATATGGGGTACGAAGAAAATAAGGTAAATGGGGCTGATCCAAATCATTTTGTTATATTGAATGAGAGATATGCCAAAGATAATGATAATGTTTTTTCAAGTGGCCTTAAGATAATTCAGCCTGATGCGGCTAGCTTTTCAGTTTTAGCTATTTATGCAGCAGGTAGCTATACAAAAGATAAATATCATGTTTATTATAGTGATGAAATAGTAGAAAATGCTGATCCGAATACTTTTACAATAATTGAAATCAGTCCTTTTGCAAAGGATTTGAAAAATATTTATTATCACGGGAAAATTTTTTATGGTGCTGATGTCGCTACTTTTACAAATTTAGACGGGACTGTTTTTAAGGACAAAAAAAAGTGTATGTAGTTTTTAATGGAATTGATATATATAGCGGTTTTGATTATGAAACATTTGAAGCTATGGATAAAATGGGGCGATATTATAAAGATAAAAACGGAAGCTATCAGCGCATAGGAGATCAGCTGGAGCAAATAGAAGGAACTAAAATTGAAATAATTAAAACTAAATATCATTAAAAAGACTAGAGTTTCTATTTTTAGGAGAATACTTAAATCCAGTCCGAACGGCGTGCACTTGCCAGCTCAAAATCAAAAAAACGGCTTATGTAAGCTGTTTTTTTGTTGCTTAGATTGACAAATACGAATAATAAGAGTATAAATAAAAGTCGCATACTTTTAACTATGGGTATGTGAAAAAAATCACAGTAAACTAAATTAAAAGTTATTTAAAAACTAACCAAGCTAATGGGGGTGGTCCAATGAAAGTTATTATTAAAGGTGGAAGTTCTGAAAAAAATGAGCAGATGAAAAAGTTTTTTATGGAAAAAATTTTTCCAATTCTTGATTTCGGTATTGCCATTGAATTATCAAATGCTGTAATAACTGTTTTCGAGAAAAAGAAAAATGGAAATATTGATGAATATGTCGACCCAACCGTCGAGGTGATTGTCGAGTTGACTGAAGAAGCCAGAAACATAGCTATGGATATGGAGATTGGTGCTGATGAGTTGAAAAATCACGCCGGAAAATTCCATGACGAAGCCTTGGCTATAAGGGCTCTGCAAATTATGAAACCTAACTTCTCGATCGAATACTACTCATGCAGATATACACCCCCAGCCGACAACATTTCTAAGTCTGATTGTGAAATGTGCGGATCGATTGAGCACATGCAATCAGTCACTGGAGAATGCCCTGGTTGTGGAAAGTCTTAAAACTCGTTAATTTCGTCTGAAACTATAATGACCAGTTGCTTATATAGAGCTGGTCGTTTTTTAATTTTCCGAAATAAAGTTTTTTATAAGTCCAGCTCTAATCGTATTAACT
>JBAQNM010000002.1:0-16506 GCA_049303795.1 Candidatus Moraniibacteriota bacterium | reverse complement strand
GGTTGGTCTCCTATCTGCTGTAGGCGTTGTTGATTGAGAGATCTCTTTCCTAGTACGAGAGGACCGGAAAGAACGAACCTCTGGTGTACGAGCTGTTCCGCCAGGAGCACTGCTCGGTAGCTACGTTCGGACGGGATAACCGCTGAAAGCATATAAGCGGGAAGCCTCGCTCAAGATTAAGCAACTTTTCCGTTTCGACGGAAAACAATTTCCTGGAAGATTACCAGGTTGATAGGTTTCAGGTGTAAGCCCAGTGATGGGTTGAGCCAAGAAATACTAATAAATTGAATTATTATTCTCTCTTAAGTCATTCATATAACATAGAACACAAATTGCAAAATGCGTGTTATGTGTTATGTGAAGTTGGTTAGTAGTTAGCAGTTTCTAAATTTCTAAAACTAATGTATAATAGGTTTATGGATAATTATAGAAAAAGTTTTGCATTGACATTTACCATTTTCTCATTGATAATTTTCACAATTGCTTCTTTTATGCTTTTTTCACCAGTGATAAATGCATTTTAGGAGGAGTACATTTTAAATTTGAATGCGCAGTTTTCGGTGCTTCTAGCGACAGGGAAACACCTGATCCCTTCCCGAACTCAGCAGTTAAGCCTGTCAGCCCTGATGGTATCCATTTTTTGGAGAGAGTAAGGCAGTGCCGAGAACCGCGCATTTAAATTTAAGAGAAGTGAAAAAAGATCAAAAAAAGAACGCCAAAGAAGTGGTGTTTTTTTGTTGGGTTTTTCCATTTTGCTTAATCTTTGCTATAATCAAATTATAGTTAATAATATATTAAAATAAAATTATGAGAAGTAGATTTAGTAGGCGTCTAATAGTTGGTTTTATGTACCTCGCAATTATTTTTGGAACATTTTTCTTTTTTTATTATTTATTCAAAACAAAAGCAACTTGTTTTGATGGAATAAAAAATCAGAACGAAGAGGATGTTGATTGTGGCGGACGTTGTTTTAAAACTTGTAAAAAAATGGAAGCGAAAGATTTGATTGTTGGAGAGGTTGGCGTGGTGGATAGTTCTACTCCAGGAGAGTATGATTTTTATGGAATTGTTGATAATCCTAATAGTTTATACGGCAGTGATTACTTTGATTATAAGATTGATTTTAAAGATGAAAGCGGTATTGTTATCGCTGAAAAAATGGGAAATAGTTTTATATTACCAGGTGAAAAAAAATATCTTATCGAAAATAATATCGTTTTAAGTAAATCGCCAACTAAAATCGAGTTGACTGTTTTGAATTTGCGCTGGGCGGTATTTCAAGATTTTTATGAAAAACCCGACCTTAAAATTATAAATAAAACTTATGGACCAATAACTTCAGGAGCTGGCTTCTATGAAGCGAAGGGTCTTTTAAAAAATGAAAGCACTTATGATTTTGCTGTAATAAAAATAAAAGTAATTCTTAAGGACGTGTTGGGAAAAATAATTGCTCTCAATTCTACCGAAATGCGAACGGTGAGGTCAGGTGAGAATCGAGATTTTCGAGCATTCTGGCCGGGAAGATTTTCAGGAGAAGTCGGTGGTTCTGAAACACAGATAGAAGTTAATATTTTCAATTCAGAATCTTTTGCTAAAAAAAATATTAAAGATCATCAATTTCAAGAGTACGCCAATTAAACTTTCCTACTATCGTAATGAATAAAATTTTAAAATTGGATTGGACAATTTTGTTTTCAGTCACGTTCCTTTTAGTTATTGGCCTTTTGGTCCTTTATGGAGTTTCTTTAGGTGAAAATAATATTGGCTTGGGTAATTTCAAAAAACAGCTAATCTCCGCCTTTATTGGCATTATTTTGATGTTTTCCATTGCTTTTTTTGATTATCGTTCATTGAATTTTTTTAGTACTAAATTATATTTTGTAATGCTTTTTGTTTTGTTCCTGGTGCTTTTCTTTGGTACAAAAATTCGAGGGACTACTGGTTGGGTTGGTATTGGTGCATTTCACATTCAACCTGTTGAAATTGCGAAGTTGGTGATGGTAATTTTTTTAGCTAGTTTTTTTAGCAAAAAGAAAAGTCAAATGAGTATTGTTGTTCGTATCATAACCTCGGTCGTTCTGGTTTTTATTCCGATTTTTTTGATTATCAAGCAACCAGATTTTGGTTCGGCTATGATTATTATTTTTAGTTGGTCGGCAATGCTTTCCATATCGGGAATTAGTAGAAAAAATTTAATCGCTTTGGTTTTGATTGGGTTTATAGTTTCTTATTCTGGCTGGTTTGTTCTTCGCCCATACCAAAAGGAGCGTTTGGTAAGTTTTGTTAATCCCTATAATGATCCACGAGGTAGTGGATATAATGTAATCCAGTCGATGGTGGCGGTTGGTTCTGGTGGAATTTTCGGTAAGGGCTTGGGACATGGTTCTCAATCTCAATTGAATTTCCTACCAGAAAAACATACAGACTTTATTTTTGCAGTAGTAGCAGAAGAATTGGGTTTTCTTGGCGCGTTTACAGTTCTTTTATTTTTAGGGTTATTGTTTTATCGAATGAAGGAAATTGCTCGAGTGGCCAGTGACAATTTCGGCTATCTTTTGGCGGTAGGTATTATGGTGATGTTTTTTTCACAGTCCCTGGTAAACATCGGAATGAATATTGGCATAATGCCTGTAGCAGGAGTTCCATTGCCAATTCTTAGTTATGGAGGAAGCTCATTGGTGGCGGTGCTGGCTTCGATTGGTGTTGTCCAAAGTGTTTATGTACATAGGACTAAGATTATATAGCTTAATTCGCTAATCTTGACAAGGACCTTTTTTAATGCTAGAGTCTAATTCACGAAGATTTTGCCATTGAGCACGTCTAGAAAACAACCTAGGCGACCGGAACAATGTAGGGGGTTACCCTTCTTCTCCTCCAGCGTCGTTCAAACCCTCGTGGTGAAATCTTTCAAAAAGGACAGTCTTCCTAACGGGGGACTGTCCATTTCTTTTTTATGAGTTAATTGAGTCAAAAAAGCCTTGTTTATTAATAATATTAATACAATAACTTTGCGCTATTGACAAAAAAATCAAAACTAGCTAATATACTAAAAGACATTAAAAAACTGAATATTAAGTTCAAATAGAGGGAAACTTCAGAATACAAGAATTTGGATTATTTCATTTCTCTAAGCAAATACTAAAGGTTTAATATCTTTAGTTGACTTGCTTGGGAGATCCGTCTATTTTTTTGTTTCAAATTTAATGTCTAAAATAAATTATGACACAAGACAAGGAGATAGTTAAATTAGAAGGCGTGGTTACTGAGCTTTTGCCAAGTGCAACTTTTAAAGTTAAATTGCCCAGTGGTCACGAAATTCTAGCTTATATTTCTGGAAAAATGCGTGTAAATTATATTCGTCTAATTCCAGGAGATCGCGTTTTGATTGAAATGAGTCCTTATGATTTAACCAAAGGGAGAGTCGTTCAAAGACTTAAATAAAAATTATTATGAAAGTTAGAGCATCTGTTAAAAAAATTTGTGATAAGTGTAAAACCGTTAAGCGCAAAGGTGTGCTTTTCGTGATTTGTTCTAATCCAAAACATAAGCAACGACAAGGTTAATTTTAGAATTAATAATACATTATGTTAAGAATAGCTGGAGTAAATATTCCTGATAATAAAAGAATTGAAATATCTCTAACCTATATCTATGGAATAGGAAAGAATATTTCTAATGATATTTTGGCCGAGTTGAATGTTGACAAAAATAAAAGAACCAAAGACTTGACTGAGGATGAGCAAAACGCCATTCGTAGTTTTATTGAAAAAAAGATTAAGATTGAAGGAGATTTGAAATTGGAATTGCGGGATAATGTTAAGCGACTAAAAGAAGTTGGTTGCTATCGCGGAACAAGACATCAGAGAGGTTTGCCTGTTCGTGGACAAAGAACTAAAACAAATAATCGCACTGTAAGGGGTAACGTTCGTCGAACTATGGGATCTGGAAAAGTAAAGACTGAGAAAACTTAAAATTTTTTTATATTGTATTTAATATGACAAATATCATTGAAGAGCAAAAGAAAGATATTGAAAGTATTCCAGAAAAAGTGGAAGTTTTGGATGCGGAAAACAAGACAGCGATCGATACTGAAAATAAAGCAGAAGAAAAGAAGAAATTTAAAAAAGCCAAGAAGCAAGTTTTAAAAGGACGAGCAACAATAAAATGCTCATATAATAATACGATTATCAATATTTCCGATCAAGCCGGTGCGGTTTTAGGCTGGTCTTCTTCAGGACTAATGGGTTTTAAGGGAGCAAAAAAAGCGACTCCGTATGCAGCAACTCAAGTTGTTAGTAGTGTTGCTGAGAAAATTAAAAAATACGGTGTTCAGGAATTAGAGGTGTTTGTTCGTGGGGTTGGTTCTGGCAGAGAGGCTTCGATTCGTGCTCTAGCGAACAATGGTTTTGAAATTACGATGATTAAAGATACAACACCAATTCCTCATAATGGATGTAGAGCGAAAAAACCAAGACGAATTTAACATTAAAGAGGTTATTTTATTAAATCATTATTTATTGAAAGTATGGCTAGGGATACAGAAGCAAAATGTCGAAAATGTAGAAGAGCAATGGAGAAACTTTTTCTTAAAGGTGATCGTTGCAACTCCCCAAAATGTGGTATGGTTAAACGCGCCTATATTCCAGGAGTACATGGTAAAAAAATGTCTCGAGGTAATCGAAGTGAATATGGCATTCAATTAAGCGCCAAGCAAAAAATTAAGCGCATTTATGGTGTTATGGAAAAACAATTCAGAAAACATTTTGATGACGTTCGTCGCAAAAAAGGCGTAACAGGAGATTTGCTTCTGATTCGTTTGGAAACACGTTTGGATAATATCGTTTATCGTATGGGATTTGCAGCTTCTCGCGCACAAGCTCGACAGTTAGTTAGCCACGGACTTATTAATGTTGATGGTAAAAAGATGTCTATTCCTTCATGCGAAATAAAAACTGGTCAAGTCATTAGTATTAAAGATAGTAAGAAAGGTCTAGTTTATTTTAAAAATATTGAACCTACCTTAAAGAATAAAAAGGATTTTCCTGTTTGGATTAATTTTGACTCTAGTAAATTAGAAGGCACAGTTGTAAGTTTGCCATCACGTGATGATATTGGAACAAACATTGATGCTCAAGTCGTAGTTGAATATTATTCACGCTAATTAAATATAAATTATTTAAATTAAACAAATGCAATCAATAACACTTCCTCAAAAACCTAAATATCTTTCTAGCGACGGCAAAAGCGGTAAATTTGAAATCGAAGGCTGTTATCCTGGATATGGAACAACCGTTGGCAACGCTCTTAGGCGCGTGCTATTATCTTCTATGCCCGGTTGTGCTATTACGTCGATCAAGATTAAAGGGGTAAAACATGAATTTTCAACCATACCTAATATACTAGAAGATGTTATTCAAATTATTTTGAATTTAAAGCAAGTCAGATTCAAATCTTTCAAGGATGAGCCAGTAACAGTAACACTAAGCGTAAAAGGAGAAAAAGTAATTACTGCCGGAATGATTAAATGCCCAACAGATGTTGAAGTAATTACAAAAGATGCTCATATCGCTACCATTACTAATGCTAAAGGTGAATTTGAAGTTGAATTAGAAGTGGAAAATGGAATCGGCTATGTTCCAATCGAGCAACAACTTAGAGATAAAAAAGAAGTGGGCGTGATTGCATTAGATGCAATTTTTACTCCAATCCGTCGTGTTAATTACACGATTGAAAATATGCGCGTAGGAAAGAGGACAGATTTCGAAAGAATTAAATTAGAGCTCACAACAGACGGATCTGTTTCACCTAAGGATGCTTTTATTAAAGCAGTTAAAATTTTAATCGATCAGTTTTCTGTGCTTTCTGATATTGAGCAGGTTTCCGATAAAATAGAAGAGGAGTTGGTTTTAGAGGAAGAAGTCCCAGCGGTTGAAGTGGAAAAGGAAAATGTCGCCGAAGATATGAATAAGACAGAAGTTGCTTCACTAAAAGGACTATCAACTCGAACATTAAATGTTCTAGAGAAGAGTAATATTAATACTGTAGCTGATATCGTTAAGCTGACTGAGGTCCAGGTGGGAGAGCTTGAAGGTATGGGAGCGAAGGGTATTAAGGAAATTAAAAAGGCGATTGGTGATTTTGGAATAAATTTAAAGAAAGAGAATTAATTTAAAAGAGTATGCGTCATCAAAATAAAGGAAGAGAATTAGGAAGAGAAAGAGCTCAAAGAAAAGCGTTATTCAGAACAATGCTTGGCAGTTTGATTATGCGAGAAAAAATTGAAACAACCGAAGCTAAAGCTAAAGAGTTAAAAGGAAAAATTGATAAGTTAGTTAATAAAGCAAAGAAAGGCAAGGATCCAGTGCGAAAATTATCCATTATTCGCGATCTTAAAAAATACATTCCAGCAATGGCAGTAAAAAAATTGACAGGTGAATTTCTAGATAAATTTTCTAAGAGAAGCAGTGGTTATGTTAGAATAATTAAATTAGCTACGCGCAAAAGTGATAGTGCAAAAGTAGCTGTAATTGAGTTTGTAGATTAATAAATATATGATTATCAGAAAATACCATCTTTTTGATGCGACAGATAAAACACCGGGAAGAATGGCGACTGAAATTGCCAGAATTTTACGTGGTAAAAACAAGGTTGATTTTACCCCACATGTTGATGGGGGAGATTTCGTGGTTGTGATTAATTCCGATGATATTTCTGTAGCACATGGCAAGGGAGATAAAAAAATATATTATCGTTTCTCCGGTTATCCTGGAGGAATTACAGCGACTAAGTTAAAAGATCAAATTGAAAAAGATTCACGCAAAGTAATTAAGGACGCTGTCTATGGAATGCTTTGCAAAAATAAATTACGTGATCGCATGATGAAGAGACTTCTTATTTATACTAATAGTGATCATAAGCATGTAATCAATGGAACAAGTAATTAAAGTATATTATGGAAAAAAAACAAGTAACAATTGAAGATGCTGTAACCGAAAGTAAAGAAAAGGCAGAAAAATATTTTTATGCAGTAGGTAAAAGAAAAACCGCTATTGCCCAGGTTAGAATTTATCCAACGAAAAAGCCGGTTGAAATGCTTATTAATGATAAAAAAGCAACCAAATATTTTTCCGTAGCTACTTCTGTTGATCTAACTAAGGCGCCTTTCCTAATAACTGGAGCTGAAGACAAGTTTAATGTCACAGTAAGGGTTGCAGGAGGTGGAATTAATGCCCAGATGGAAGCTATTCGATTAGGAATATCTCGTGCCTTAATCAAATTTGATGAAACACTGCGCAAGTCTTTAAAGAGCAATGGTCTTTTGACTCGCGATTCTCGTGTTGTTGAAAGAAAGAAGCCAGGACTTAAGAAGGCTCGTCGTGCTCCACAATGGGCAAAACGTTAGGTCTATTATATTTTTATATTCTATATTGAAAAAACGAGCCCGTGGTTCGTTTTTTTTGTTTATTTGGATGAATGTAAAAACAAAAAACCTGAAGTTTGATTTCAGGTCTTTTTTGATTCTGATTTTCGAGTTTTTGAATAAACTATTCTTTTGTTGCTCTTGGTTTTTTAACTTTTTTAACTGCCTTTTTCTCAGCAGTTTTTTCTGCTCTCTTTTTAAAGCGGTCAACACGACCTGTTGTATCCAAGGATTTCTTTTTTCCAGTATAAAATGGATGACAACTTGAGCAAATTTCCACTTTCATTTCGTTTGTTGTTGAACCAGTTTCAATGATATTTCCGCAAGCACAGATTATTTTGGCATCGGAAAAATACTTAGGATGGATGGCTTTTTTCATAGGTATGGCTATTTAGTGAATTATTTATAACGCTAGCTAAATCTATCATATAAAAATGAAATTGACAAGTGGCGCACGAGCTGATATAGTGGTTAGGTGTAAAACTCATATTTTTCGGGCATTGTCCTGCCCTGTTTGAAAGCAAATAGGGACTAGATGCTGTTTTCATAATATTTTTGAAAATAAACGAAAAATAGCGGAAGCGCTTGCCCTTTTTGGGAGGCGATTAATAAATTTAAGGAATAAATAATTATGAAAGAAGAAAAGACAGAAGTCTCGAAAGAGGCAAAAGAGAATGTGGGTGGAGGTGTCGTGAATTGTTTTTCTGATGTTGATTTCTCTAAGGTAGAAATCAGTATGGAAAATATGTTTCGTAGTGGTGTGCATTTCGGACATCATAAGTCAAGAAAAAATCCAAAAATGAACCCATATATTTTTGGGGTAAAAAATGGCATTAATATTATTGACTTACAAAAAACCGAAAAAAAATTAAAAGAAGCTTTGCAGTTTATGGAGAGTGTTATTATGCAAGGAAAATCAATTCTTTTTGTTGGAACGAAAAAACAAGCTAAAAAAATCGTAGAAGCAGCAGCTATAAAATGTGAAATGCCTTTTGTGACTGAGCGATGGCTTGGAGGTACCTTTACTAATTTTTCAGCTATCTCTGGACGCACAAGATATCTGAGAGAAGGTCAGGATAAGATGGCAAGAGGCGAGTATGGTAAGTATACTAAATTTGAGCAAATGAAGTTTGCTGAAGAATTGGAACGATTGGAAACTAAAATGGGTGGAATAAAAAATATGTATAGCCTCCCTGGCGCAATATTTGCTACTAGCGTAATCGAGGATAATTT
This sequence comes from Candidatus Moraniibacteriota bacterium, assembly GCA_049303795.1. Classification (GTDB taxonomy): domain Bacteria; phylum Patescibacteriota; class Minisyncoccia; order Moranbacterales; family UBA2206; genus UBA9630. Next base: position 7,853 of record JBAQNM010000002.1, on the reverse strand, counting down.
AGCAATAAAAGAGGCAAAAATTAAAAATATACCAGTGATTGCTTTTGCAGATTCTAATGTTGATCCAAGAGATGTGGATTATGTTATTCCTGCTAATGAGGATGCTGTTTCTTCATTAAAGACGCTCATGACATATATTATCAAGGCTATTCTAATAGCAAAGGATAAAAAAAATAATTTGCCAAAAGAAGAAAAAGTAGAACAGGCGAAATAAGTTAAAATAAAAATATAAATATATGGCAACATTAGAACAAATTAAAAAAATTAGAGAGCTTTTGGGTTCGGGAATCGTTGATACCAAAAAAGCCTTGGATGAGGCATGTGGTGACGAGGAAAAAGCTATTGAAATTCTTCGTAAGAAAGGACAATTGAAAGCAGCTAAAAAATCAGATCGTGAAGCAGGAGAAGGCGTGGTTGTTTCATATGTTCATCCGAATAATAAGCTTGGAGTAATCGTGAAACTGTATTGCGAGAGTGACTTCGTAGCAAGAAATGTTGAATTTTTGGATTTAGCTAGGGACATTGCTATGCATATTGCTGCTGTGTCACCAAAAGATGATGCGGAATTACTTTCTCAGTCTTTTGTGAAAAATCCAGATCAGACAATAAGTGAATTGTTAATTGAAAAAATTGCAAAAATTGGTGAAAATATCCGTATCGGAGAATTTTTCCGTGTAGAACTATAAACCGCTAGTCAATAATGGTATGAATTTTTTGGTAAAAATATATTCTTGGGAAAATGCTAAATTATGTACTAGCGATTTTCGCCTGAAAAAAGGTGATAGGGTTGTAGTCTCTTGTGATTATGTTAATGAACTAGGGGTAATTGAGGATGAGAGCAATGAAGCTGGCGGAAAAGATCAGGTTTTACGTCAAGCGACAACAAAAGATATTGAAGTGTTTGATAATTATGAAAAAAACAAAGAAGAGGCTTTAATTTCCTGCAAGAATGAAATAAAAGAATTGGGATTGGCCATGAAGGCAATTGATGCCAGGATTAGTTTAGATGGGAAACAAGTTGTCTTTGCTTTTACTTCTGATGGTCGGATTGATTTTCGCGAATTAGTAAAAAACCTTTCTCTTAAACTCAAAAAGAATGTGCGTATGCAGCAAATTGGTTCTCGTGATGAGGCGAGAAAATTAGGAGGTTGTGGTGTATGCGGAAGAAAGTTGTGTTGTGTTAATTTCAAAAATAATATCCCCAGCATTACTACGGACATGGCACGTGTTCAGCAGATTGCTCACCGAGGTACTGAGAGGATTTCTGGTTTATGTGGAAGGCTTATGTGCTGCTTGGCTTATGAAGCGCAATGCTACAGGGAGATGCTAGCTGGAATGCCTGAGATGTATAGCACCATTGAGACTCCAGATGGTCCAGGAACAGTGATTGAAATCAATGCGATTACGCAAGAAATAAAAGTGAAAACAAAAACCGGTAAATATGTTACTATAAAAAAAGAACAGATAAAAAAGTAAATTATGTTATATTCGATTATTCCACCATTATTATTACTTTTAAGCGTTATCGGGATAATTTTATTTTTAGTTAAAAAGACCCCTGATATTAATAGATTAGAAAAAAAAGAAGAGAATCTAGCTCTAAGTAAAAACAAACAACAAGATGCTGATGAAAAAAAATCTAAGTTTATCTCAAAAATAAATCAGGTAGCTTTGGTTGTATTGGAAAAAGCGATTAGGAGATTTAGGCTGCTTTTTTTGAAACTAGAGAACTCATTTAAATTATTAGGAGATAGTATCAGAAGAAAAAGAAATGGAAAAACGGAGGAAAAGATGAATGCGGTTGCTTCTGAAGAGAAGGAGCGGTTGGATGGTGTTTTTGAAAAAGCAGAAAAATATGCACCAGAAAAAAAAGAATTAAGAGAGAGAATGTTTTTGAGGAGAAAAAATTATCAAGAAGAATCAGAAGAAAAATTTTTCCGTCCGATCGTTAGTGATAGAGTGGTTGTTCCGAAAAGGATGCGTGAAGTCAAGGGTCGTTTGGAGGAATTATTAATTGAAAGAATTGCTATTAATCCAAAAGATATTGAAGCGTATGAAAGACTCGGTGAATATTATTTGGAGATAAAAAATCTAGAACACGCCAAAGAATGTTTCAAGCAAATTCTCAGATTAAATCCGCTGAATAGTAATATTAAATATAAAATTAGAAAACTGGAAAGAATGTTAAGAAATTGATATAATTTAAAAGTGTATATTACTGAGGTAGCGGAGTGGCAGCGTCCCGAGCATTCGGGATTTTGAAAACAGTAGGTTGATAGAGTTCAAAAATTAAATACGCCGAAGTAGTGGAGTGGCAGAGTCCCGAGCACTCGGGATTTTGAAAACAGTAGGGTTGATAAGGTTCCAAAATTAAATACGCCGAAGTAGCTCAATGGCAGAGCAACTGTTTTGTAAACAGTAGGTTATCGGTTCAACTCCGATCTTCGGCTCAGAAATGAAAGATGATAGGAAAAAAGTGGGTCGGTGGCGGAGTGGTCAATCGCAGCTGACTGTAAATCAGCCGATTTCGGTCTACGGGGGTTCGAATCCCTCCCGGCCCACAGGATTGTTTTAGAAAGAATTTTGTAGCTTACAATCATATCAGTCGTCATTCAAATCAATAGGGATTCGAAGGGCGCGAGTAGAAAGCGAGCAGGTGCGAGCTTTCTGTGTGTAGCGCCCAGGCTTCGAGTCGGAGCGAGAAGGAATTCCCTCCCGGCCCACATAAAATTTACACTGTGGCTTTTCGGCCGTTGTAGCTCAGTTGGTAGAGCATTTCCATGGTAAGGAAAAGGTCCGCAGTTCGATTCTGCGCAACGGCTCAGGAATTTTTTGAATAATTAACATTAATTTTAATAGTATGGCAAGAGAAAATTTAGCAAAAATGAAATGTGCAGAATGTGGCAGCATTAATTATTTCACTACAAGAAATAAGAAAAAGATCAAAGAAAAAATGGAAATGAAAAAGCATTGTCCGAAATGTAAGACACATACTTTGCACAAAGAGACAAAATAAGTCTCTAGGCGGGATTCGTACAGTGGTAGTACATCGGTCTCCAAAACCGACGACGTAGGTTCGATTCCTACATCCCGTGCAATTAATTGTTTTGATTGAAATAATATGAACACCATTTGCGTACTAAGTAGCGAAACCACCTCTGGGGAGAAAAGGAAAATTTTTAAAAGTGCTTAGTTGGTAATCTATCGAAGAGGGGGAAATTATCAGCGGAAAAGCGATGGATGCTAGAATAGAGCTGAAACAATGGGATTATTTCAGAAATGGGGTGGTTTTTTGCGGGAAAAATTGTAAAATAAAGCTAACCAGTAAGGTGATTTAATTCTTTTAACAATAAATAGGGATATGGCCCTATTTTTTTAGTTAGTATGGTTATGTCTATTGTTGGAACTTTAAAAAGAAATTTGGGTCGTAAAATGAAAAATCCTGTTATTTTGGCAGAAGCAAATTTTACCTTTCTGGATGTGGCACTTTCGTGTTCTATAATGTGTGGTCTAATTTTAAATGCTCTTTTGGGATGGTGGTGGACTGATTCAATTCTAGCGCTGGTAATAGCCGGCAATGCTTTTCGCGAAGGAATAAAAGGAATGTTGCTTAATTTTAAGGATAAATAATTTATAGAGGAATAAAAATAAATTTATGAAAATTATAAAAAAAGTTGGTTGGTTCTTGCTTGACTTATTGAGTTGGAGTTATAAAGTGCTAGTCTGGATTATTAAAGCTCGCACACGTTTAATGAAAAAAATGGTTAATAGGATTAAGAGTTTTTTCGCCTACGAAAATTTACGAAAAAATAGAATAAAAATTATTATTGGCGTAGTTTTTATTTCAGTCATATCTTTTTTGGCTTGGTATATTTTTAAAAACTATACAATATTCATTATCTCAAGAGATGAAAAAAAACAATCTGCAGTTGAAAGAGGTTATTTAAGAGCTTTGAATGTGGCAAAAGAAAAACAAACTAATCCAAAAACACAGAATGTGCCAGCGGAAGTAGTTGCGCCGATAAAAAGAAAGTCTTTTCGGGGAACTGTGAAGAAAATCGAAGAAGGTAGATTAACCATAATCACGGATGGAAAAAAGGAAGAGATCATAATGCTAAATGAAAAAACTAAAACGATGCCTAATGATAAAAAGTTGGAATTGGATCAGATAGTTACGGTTTCTGCCCACATTGAAAATGATCAGGCTGTGGCTGATCGCATCTCTATTCGTCCGGAAATAAAAGCTAGTGCAACACCAATCAAAAAAGACATCGAATAGGATATTTTTTCTAATTCTATCGATTTAATAAGCGATTTTTTTGGTAAATTATTTTATTACTCCAAGGCAGTTTTATTACGGCGAGGTGTTTTGTATTGAATTTTTTTTATGCTATAATCCGAACATAGTCTTAAATATAATAAATGAAAAAAAGTATAAAAATAGCCATTATTATTGGATTTTTTCTGATCATTATCATTGCGATAAGTTGGTCAATATGGTTTAGTTATCAACAATCGCAAACTGTTTTTCAGCGCACACTATCAAGTATCGGCTATAAAAAGCCAGACAGTAATGTAGTTAATGGGATTGTTTTTTTGGGTGATAGTATAACTAAACGAGAAGATTGGAATGTTTTATTTAATAATTCTTCCATAATAAATGCTGGCATTCCTGGTAATACAACTGATGACGTTTTGAATAGACTAGGAGTTATAACTAAAAATAAGCCGTATAAAATTTTTTTGATGATTGGAATAAATGATTTATTAAATGGTCAAGATGTTAATCATGTTATTGCTAATTATAGAGCAATATTGAATGAAATAAGAGAAAGCTCCCCAGATACGATAATATATGTGCAAAGCATCTTGCCAGTTAATAATAATATTTTAAAATCTGAAACTGTTGAAAATCAAGAAATAATGCTTGTAAATAATGAAATCGAAAAGAGTGCTGACGGAAATAAGATAATTTTTATTGATTTGTATCCTTCTTTTTGCGACTCAGAAAATTCACTTTATGGAAAATATTCTCAAGATGGCTTGCATCCTAATTCGCACGGATATTCAGTTTGGAAGGAATTAATTGAAAAATATGAAATAATTTAAATTAGAAAGCAGTTGTATTTTTTATTGGCAATTGTTTTTTTGGTATAATATGAAAAAAATCAGATACCTAGATGGACTGCGTGGATTGGCTGCTTTTGTGGTTGTTTTTCATCATTTTATCCTCGCTTTTTATCCAGCTTTGTTTTCTGGTCCTGATAATGTAACGCATATGGCGTCTGGCAAGGAGATATTTCTGTCAGGATCGGTCTTGAATTTGTTTTATAACGGAAACTTTGCTGTGTGTGTTTTTTTTGTATTGAGTGGGTATGTATTAAGCCATAAATTTTTTGTATTTAAGGATAATGAGATAATCACGGCCAGTGCTGTTAAGAGATATTTACGCCTAGCAATTCCAGTGGCCTTTTCAGTTTTTTGTGCCTATATTTTGATGAAATTTTCTCTTTTTTATAATCAGCAAGCTGCAGAGGCTTCTGGCTCTGGTTGGTTGGGAGGTTTTTGGGATTTCAAGCCTGATTTTATAGATTCACTCAATCAAACTTTTATTGGTACATTTTTTTCCAATGTATTTGAATATAACATGACGCTTTGGACAATTGCTTTTGAATTTTTTGGAGCTTTTCTGGTGTTTGGATTTTTAGCGTTATTTGGAAAAATGAAAAATAGACACTGGGCATATATTATTGCGATAATTGTTTTTTTTCAAACATACTATTTAGCTTTTATTTTAGGCATCTTACTTAGCGATCTAATGGCTCATAAAAATACAATCATAAGGAAGTTTGATCGAAGTAAATTTCTGCGCACAGCAATCCTTTTATTGGGGCTATTTCTTGGCTCATTTCCATCCGGACGCAATGCTGAAGAAACAATTTATGCTTTCATGCTCAATCCATATATCACTAATCCGGAAGTATTTTATCACATAATAGGATCCTTTTTAGTTATTATGGTTTTATTGGATTCAAGGCGAATGCAAAAAATATTTTCTCACAGATATCTTCTATTTCTTGGAGAAATATCTTTCGCAATGTATTTATTGCATTTTATTATTCTAGGATCTTTTTCTAGTTTTATATTTTTAAAATTAGCACCCTATTTTACATACACGGAGACATTTTTGATCTCTTTCTTTGTATCTGTCGCTTTTATTTTTCTAACTTCATATTTGATGTATGTATTGGTTGACAAAAAGGCAGTCCAGTTATCTCATAAATTATATGAGCGCTTGTTTAAATAAAAATAAATAATCGTTAGAAATATTATGCTAAAATATAGACATGCCAATCTTTTTTAAAACAGAATTAAATTATTAGCTCAATGAAATTTTTATGACAATTCAAAAAATAATCAGTAAAGATAATGAGAAAATTAAATACCTAAAAAAGCTTAGAGAGAAAAAAGTGCGCGATGAGACCGGACAATTTTTAGTTGAAAATTTAATCATTATTAGTGATGCAATAAAATCTGGTTTTCTTCCTCAAGCGGTTTTTATCTGTGAAGAATTCCTGGAAGATCAAAATGATAAACTCGAGTATGTGATGAAAAACACAAAGGAACATTTCATTATCGATAATAAGCTGAATAAATATTTTTCTTCTTTGATTACGCCGTCGGGAATTGCGGCAGTTTTTGACAAAAAATCCGGAGCAGCAAAATTGAGCAATAAAATTATTTATTTAAACGCTATAAATGATCCGGGAAATCTGGGAACTATTTTGCGTACAGCAGTAGCTTTTGATTTGGAAAGTATCGTATTAGATGAAAAATGTGTCGATATCTATAACTCAAAAACGATCAGTGCTGCTAAGGACGCAATTTTTAAATTAAATTTTTTCATTGATAAAGATTTAAAAATATTTAAAAAAATAAAAACCAACACGAAAATTTATGCCACTTCTCTGGACGGTGATAAATTAAAAGGAGATCTCTTTGGTGAGGAAAATTTTTGCTTGGTTTTTGGTAATGAAGCTAATGGTGTTGATCAGGAGATTATAAGTCAGGCTGATAAGTTAATAAAAATTCCGATTGGGGAAAAAATAGAATCGCTCAATGTTTCTGTGGCTGCTGGAATTATTTTTTATCTGATTTCAAGCGAAAAATAAAAAACTTTTAAAGTTAACTATTTTTTGAAAAATTTTGATTTTATCCCTTAAATAGGCTATTATTTTAGAATACAGCTGAATTTTGAATGGTTCATTCTTGATTATTTTGCCTGAATTTTTGCCAATTTAATCCCAGCTATTGACAGGTTTTGAAAAGCTGGCTACAATAGCTAAAGACGTTAGATTTGCGCGATAATTATTTATAATCAAAGCTGCAAAAGACTAAGACGAAAATCTTTTAAAATACGGGTGAGAAAATACATCCTTACGTAAAAAGGAATTTGTGCGTATGGATGTGTTTTTTGTTCATAAGAATAAAAAACTCAGAAATGAACTTTAACAAAAAAATAGTTTCTCTAAATCGCTACCTTTTGATTTAGGGAAACAAATTAATCACAATTTTTTGCGATTAGTCCTCGTCTCGAGTTAAATCGAGACAAATATTAGAGTCTATTCAAACAAAGAATTTATTTTCTTTAAATATGTTTTTAGAGAACCATTCGTGGAACTTTAAAGATATTATAATAATTGTTTTTTTCGGAAAACATCTATTATTTTTGAGAGTTTGATCCTGGCTCAGGATGAACGCTGGCGGCGTGGATAAGGCATGCAAGTCGAGAGGGTTAGACCCTCGGCAAACGGGTTAGTAATACATAGGAACGTACCCTCAAGTCGTGAATA
>JBAQNM010000001.1:0-38915 GCA_049303795.1 Candidatus Moraniibacteriota bacterium | reverse complement strand
TCGGATTTCTTGTTCAGTGAAAGAGTAGGAGTCGAGCATTTGTCTGATTTGCTCGGTGATGTTAGTTAGCTCATCTCCTTCTCCATCGTTGTCGGAGTCAACTGAGCCGGAGAGGGTGGTGAAGGTAAGAATATTATTGGAATCATCTTCGGATTGAGTGGAGGTATTATTGGAGATATCTTGCGATTTTACTTGATAGTAATAAGTTGTAATAGAATTTAGGCCTTTTAGATTTACTTCATGAACAGTAGTAGCGGCTACGCTACTTCCCTGCGTGTCCGGAAAATTATTTTCTTCTATTCCATAATCCACCAAACTATTCCCCTCCTCATCCGTCTCCCATTCCACTGTTGCTGAGTTGTAGGTTAGGTTAGTAACACTAACATTAGAGATGACTGGTCCAGTTCCATCACCAGAACCACCACCTTCATAAAGATCAGTTTCGAAAGTATAATTATCACCATTATTATCCTCAGTAGTCACGCCATTTAATTCATTAGCCGATCGAACTTTAAAATAGTAAACCGTGTTATCGTCTAGCCCATCTAGAGTGATAGAGTGAGCGGTAGTATCTTTGAGTGGTGAGCCTTTTTCTTTAGGATTGTAGAAACCGTTATTGGTGTCATAGATTACATAGGCATCTGAATTCTCACTGGTAGTCCAGGTGATAACCCCTCCCGAACTGGTAATGGAAGAAATGGCGACATTGGAAATGGCTGGTCCAGGATTAGTGTAAAAAGAATAATAATTTCCATCATTATCATCCAGAGCTTCATTGTCAGCAGCATCAACTGAACGCACGCGAAAATAGTAAGTTGTTTCTTGCGCTAGACTATCAAGAGTAACTGAGTGAATAGCACTTATCTCATCTCTGCCTTTTTCGACATAAGTAGCTTCGAAGTTATCTTTATCGGAAGAGTATTGGATAAAAGAGCTGGCCGATTCGTCAGTATTCCAAGTGATTGTAGCTGAATCAGAAGATGTCGCGATGGTGGTTATATTGGAAAATTCTGGTGGTGTAGTGTCAGGAGTGCTTGTGGTAGAGAAGCTGTAGTAGATTCCTTCGTTGGTATCCTCAGCATTATTATTGTTAATGTCATGACTTTCAATCTTGAAGAAATAGGTAGTATTAGAAATCAGGTTTTCCAGATTGATAATTTGATTGGTATTGTATTTGATATTTTCCGCTGTTTGATCGAGATTATTGATAGCAGTTCCATAGGTGACTTTAGCAGTAGCAGCCTCATTGGTGGTCCAAATGATTCTGGCAGATGTGTTGGCTATATTAGTAACGCCAGTATTAGGATCAAAAGTAATAATTGGTGAAGTGCGATCAGCGGAATCAGTTGTAGTGAAACTGAAAAGTTCTCCATCATTATCATCGGTAGTGGAATTTGAATTTGGATCAGCACTAGTAATCTTTAAATAATATGTAGTATTGAAAGAAAGGTTTGTAAGTTCAATAATATGATCAGTGTTAAAATGAACGTTCTCCTTTTCTAGATTTAGATTGTCAGGATCAGTGCCATACTCTACCTTAGCGCTGGCAGACTCATCGGTGATCCAAGAAATTCTAGCACTTGTATCTAAAATATTAGTAATATCAGACACAGGATTAAAAGTAATAACTGGCGGAGTATAATCAGTCAAATCTAAAGTGGTAAAAGTGTAGGAATCACCATTATTGTCATCTTCACTTATATTGTCATTTTCATCAGTACTAGAAATTTTGAAATGGTAGGTAGTACCTTTAGTTAAATTGGCTAATCTGAAAATTTGATTAGTATTAAGATTATTGTTAGTCATCTCTTCTCCATAAGCTGTAGTCGGACCATATTCAATTTTACTGGTAGCTTGTTCATTAGTTAGCCAAGTAATGGTCGCCTTGGACTCACTGACATCCAAAATATCATTGTCATGATCAAAAGTAATGATCGGGGCGACTAAGTCTTGAGTAGTCGCAAAAAAATAATAATCTCCTCCGTTGTTATCAATTGCCGTACCGTTTTGGTCATCAGTGGATTTGACATAATAGTAGTATCTGGTTCCGGGAGTGAGATCGGTTACCCTAACTTCATGTTCTTCAGTTAGCGTTTCACTACCATGGAACTCGATTGAATCAGAAAGATCAGAATTGGTAGAGTAAGTTACGACCGAAGAAGCTGGAATATCCGTTAACCAATTGATGGTAGCGGTAGTATTAGTTACTCGAGACTGAGTAACGTTGGAAATGACTGGTCCAGGATCGGTAGTGAAGGTAAAGCCATCTCCGCCATTATTCTCTGTGGCAGTGATACCTTCGATATTGCTAGATTTAACTTGAAAATAGTAAGTAGTATTTGGTTCAAGATTAATTAGGGTGACACGATGCTGTCCAATTCCACCTTCATTGTTAGTAAGTGTGCCAGTGCCAATTTCGGTGGTGAAAGCGCCCGGAGCTTTGGAATAACCAACATTAGAATTTGATAACTGATCCGTATCCCAAGTAATAGTGGCTTGAGTAGTATAAGTATCAAGTGAGTTTACATTGGTAATATCTGGCGCTTCAGTCGAGATACCTCCCCCACCTTCTGTGTAATCCTGAATGCCATTAGCCTTAGCACTAATTGTATCTGAATAGTAGGATTGATTATTTATTGTATCAATCGTTTTTATCTTGTAGCAATAAACCACATCTTCTTCGACACTGTCATCCGGATAAGAATTAGTGTTAATATCCTCTGTGGCAAAAAGTAAAATAAAATTAGTGCCGTCTTCACTTCTGTAGAGCTCATAGCGATCAAAAAGTGGTTCGGTAACTTTTTTCCAAGCAGTAAAAAGCCTGAATTCATAAGGATCAGTTTTGACATTAGTATTATCTTGAACCATGAGTGACTGCGGGGTGGCCGGAGAGATAGTGGAATAGACAGTGGAAACATTATTGTACTGATCTTTAAGCATGACATAAACTGTTTCCGGATCTTCACTTAAGGTGATGGTTGGAGTTGCGGAAAAAGTTGTCCAACTTTTATCACTGAGGTCTGGCAACAAAGAAACTTTCATTTGATAGGTGGAATCATCGGTCGAGAAAATATCAAGATTAGACGGATTGGTTGAGGCATCTAAATCGACATCGGTGATAATCGGGTTTTTGGTGTCGAGAGTGAAAAAGTTAGATTCTTCATAAGTAATGTTGTTAGCCGGTTCATTATCATTCACTTTCACCCTGATTTTGGCTGTGTTGTTTTGATAGTGTTCATCAAAGTCAATTTTAGGATTCCAAGTTAAGATATATGAATTCCAATTAGCTTCTTCCACGCCTTTATTGTCAGTGGCTCCACTGCTTATAGTAGTACAGTTTTCCCAAGAATCACCATCCCAATATTGAAAAGATGGGGTGACAAAATTAGGAGTATTACTTCCAGCAGTAGTGTCAGGATCACGAGTTTCATAAGAAATGGAAATGATTCCATCTGTGCCTTGAGACGCAGTCACGTTTTGAATTTCCGGGTAAGCATTAACCACATAGGTAACAGTTACTGAATTTAGATTTGGAGTGTAGTCTCCGGTAAGTGACTCCAGATAGGCCTTGTATTGGAAATATTGATCATTAACATGATCACCCAAAGGAGTAGCTTCATTAATATCGCAAGTTACAATATTTCCCACTTTCGCACAATCTGGATGAGAATTATCAAAGTAAGTATTTATAGTCCCATCTGGTCCAAGCCAAGCTGACCAATCAGTGCCATTACCAGAAGTGCGCATTTGAAATTTAATATTGGTTTCCGCGTTAACGGTTTCGTCCCATGTGAGAAGGCCAATCGTGTTAGCACTATCTCCCGTAACATAGGGTGAGGAAGTGATCGTTTTATTGACAAAGGCATTGTAATTTAAGGTGATATCTTGAACAAGTGGTTTAGCGGTTAGATTAGTAGAAACTAGTTCTAATTGATACTGAGCGTAACGCTTGTTGTCTATAGCGTTGAGAGAAGCATTGTTAGCAAGATTATTTTGCCAAGCAGTCCAGGTGGAATCAACACTATCCCAATCGTCATTAGGAATAGCAATATTACCTCCGCGAACATTTACCATAACGAGGGTGTTGGTGGGAGCAGTTTTATTGTAAACCAAAGTGAGAAAATCTTTGGCAGATTGAAAATCCAAAATCTGAGAAGTTTGAATTCCTTTGAAAGCTTTATAGATGGAGCCAACGGCTCCGGAAGTATAACCAGTTCCACCAGTTACAGTTGGGGTGATACTTGGGAGAGTTTGAGTAGACATATTGAAGAGTGCAATCCTCCCCCCACTTCCTCCACCACCAGCATTTCCATTACCTCCAGATCCTCCGGTACCTCCATTAGCTCTGATTGTTCCTGTTCCAGTAATTGTTCCAGCCTGAATCCAGATTGAACCACCAGAACCGGCGCCACCACCTCCGGAGTATCCACAAAGATATGGACAAGCTCCTGTTCCATTACTTCCAGCACTTCCATTAGCCGTAATATACCCACCGGAATTTAAAGTTAGTGTGCCAGAAATATTTAATTTAACAGCTCCGCCTCCTGTTCCACCGGCACCACCTGTGTAATAATAACTATCTCCTGCTCCTCCACCACCGCCAGAACCTAGGGCGATTGGCTGATGAATATTCGCTTGATCATTTTCAATTCCGCCAGTTGTAACAGTATATCCCACTCCTCCAACACCACCATAACCACCGCCACCGCCACCACCTGCAGTCACAGCTGATACTCCACCAGCTCCACCACCTGCGCCAGAGGTGTTGCCAGAAGATCCAGCAGTATTTATTCCTCCTCCCGCTCCGCCGGTCTTGCCTTTACCGTCAATATTAATATATCCTCCTGAATTAATTGTCAGATTTGCTATTGTAAGATCTAAATAATACGTTCTGGCAGTTGTATTATTGGAATGAGTAAGAATTCCTCCATTGTTAATTGTAACATTTAAATCTATTGGAAAAGAATATCTATTAGGATTGACTGTCATAGAGGATCCAATATTTAAGTCATCTAGATTTGTAGCGCTAAATGTTCCAGAATTAGTGGAAGTTCCATTGACGTTTAAAGTGGTTAGGGAGTTAGCAGTTATGGTGCCGGTATTATTATTGGTATTTGAAAAAGTAAGAGTAGTTAAATTCGGCATTGTGATTGTGCCAGCATTAGTGAAAGTATTAGAAAAAGTTAATGTTGTATACGTATTGGAATTTTGCGTGAAAGTTCCGTTATTAATAAATGGAGTAGTAAAAGCATTCGCGCTTAAGGCAGTTATTTGTCCATAAATATTTAACGTTGCTCCGGAGGCAATTGTGAAGCCGGCTGTGCCTTCAGAGAAATTTAGATTACTGAAATTTTGCACTCCGTAAGTGGATGAGATTGTTCGAAGCGGAGAATTTTGAGAGTTATTATTAAAAGTTAGATCGCCATAAGTAGCAATATCCTGTTTTGTATAGATTGAACCGGAAGCGCCATATTGATTGCCATTTCCTCCATAAGTAGTTTTTACGTAATTTGAACTACTATCAGTTGCGTAAGTTATCGCTACTCTCCCCCCACTTCCTCCACCACCAGTAGGTGTATTCGTAGCACTCCCGCCCACTCCTCCATTAGCTCGGATTGTTCCCGCTCCAGTAATTGTTCCGGCTTGAATCCAAATTGAACCACCAGATCCGGCGCCACCGCCACCGGAAGCATCAGCAAGAAATGGGACACCATAAGTTCCAGCAGTTCCATTGGCTCCGTTGGCTGTGATATATCCTCCGGAATTTAAAGTTAATGTTCCGGAAATATTTAGTTTGACTGCACCACCTCCTGCCCCACCTCCACTTCCAGCATAATAATAGCTACCACCTCCACCTCCACCTCCACCAGAACCTAAAGCAATTGGTTGATGAATATTAGCTTGATCATTTTCAGCTCCTCCAGCTGTAGCAGTACTTCCCACTCCTCCAACTCCACCATACCCACCACCTCCACCAGCTTTAGTTGCCGCTCCACCTGCTCCACCACCTGCTCCGGAAGTGTTACCAGCTGTTCCAGTAGCTCCAATTGCTCCACCTGCTCCGCCAGTTTTACCTTTGCCGTCAAAATTAATATAACTCCCAGTATTAACTGTCAAATTCTGAACCATGATTGTCGCAGCCGATCCAAGCGCGCCAATAATTTGCGCATTGTTCGATAAAACCAAAGTGGCATTTGCGCCCGTGATGTTTTCTCCCGCTCCCAGAGTTTTATTTGAAGTTACTGTGCAAGTTGCTCCGTCTGCCAAACTTCCCGAATCACAACTAAAAGCCGCATAGGTTTTGTTGGCACTAGATAAGAGAAAAAATATCCCAAATGCAAAACAAAAAACCAAACTAAATTTATTTTTTAGTCTTTTTATTTTTATGAATTTGTATTTATTTTTTTCCATTTACAGCAATAATTTTACTTATTTATTATATCATAAATACTAAAATTTCTAAAATTATTTTTTGCGACAAAAAAAAATCAACGCCAGAACACACTGGCGTTGATTTTAAATTAAAAATAATTATTGATCTACCTCTAAAATCTGGCTTTTATTTATTTAGTCCCACCCCCCTTCCTTGGCCACGACCATGTCTCAATGGAAGCCCCAATTCTTCCCTGATCTTATTAGCTTCGTCATACTTTCCCTGCTGCATTAAATTGTGAACCTCGGCAAATTTTGGGAAATTGTCCTGAGTAATTTTGGAAAACATCCAATTCATTCTCGCATTCATTTGCTCAGTTTTAAGATTTTTCCAAGCGTTATAGTCATTTTTTGTAACTGCATCTTGAATTGCGACATGTCTATCTTCCGAATACCAAGGCGCTTTAACATTTGGATCACCTCCATAGGCGCTAACATACATGCCAGATCCCATTATTCCAGCCGCCACCAGAAGCGCACTTGCTCCGGCTGCAATTTTTCTATTTAACTCTTTTTTAGATTTCATGTTTTTTACTTAGTTATTAGTTAATGATTAGCTTACTAGAAGTGGCCAACTTCATAAATTTTCCTGTGACACGATTCTTACTACGCAGTCTAATAATATTTTATTTCAACTATATGAAAAATTAAAAAAACAGAGTTTTAATCTGTTTTTTTAGTAGAATTTTTATGTTACAAAAATTTGTTTATAATTAATCCCGTTCTTCAATGCTTTGCATTTTTTTTCCAACCCAAGAGCGAATTTCTTCCGCTTCAAACCTATGCTCCGCTTTCTTACTACCGACTATTTTTATTATTTCTCCATTATTTTTTTTAATCCTAGGATGAATAAGCGCCCCGGAATATTCCACTTTCCAAACTTCTCTATTCCAATCTCGAAGCTCTAGACAATGACATCCCATTTCATCATCCATAATAACAACACCGGAGAGCAGCCCATTTTCAGGCTGAAACCAAACATTCTGAGGCGTTCTAACGATCTGACTATAAGCTGGAATATAGCTTTCCATGTAATTTTCAAGTTGTTTACAAAATCCTAAGACATGCAGGAAAGCACCCAAAGCCAAAACTAACACTAAAAAAAATAATATAATATAGCTGGTTTTATATTTATAACCATGACGAGTTTTGATAAATTCTATCACAGCCAAAAATGAGAAGAAGGTCAATAGAACAATCCAAATATATGGAAGGCTTAGAAAAATAAGCTTCATTCCCTTGGGACGACCAAACAATCTTTGAATTTCAAATTGTGAAAAAAGATCGAAAATTATTCCTAATGAAATTGCTCCCGCCACCAAAAAAAACCCAAGCAATGCCAGAACAAAAATTCTGCAAACAGAAAACCTCCATTCTGGCTTAGGCGCGATTTTCTCTTCTTTTATTTTTTCCAGCACTTTTTGGCTTATTGATTTATCCATTGCTTAGTTTAAACACTTATTATATTTATATATTAGCTTTAAAATTATTTTTTAACAGTTCTTCTTTTAATTCTTTCTTAGCCCTACTGAGTAGTGTTCCAACAGTTCCGATTGGCTTTTTCAAAATATCACCAATTTCCTCGTAATCCTTGTCCTCTAGAAATCTCAACATTAAAACTTCTCTGTAGTCCGATCTTATACCACCAAGCACCTTAAGAATAAATTCCCCTGTAAGCTTATTCTCCAAATCCTTAACCACATTCTCTTCGGCCTCGAACATATTTTTAAAATTTTCATCAACATCATAGGATAGAAACATTTTGTCATTTTTATTTTTTCTCCAATGACTTATAACATGGTTTCTGGCGATACGATAGAGCCAAGAAGAAAATTTGAGACTCTTATCAAAATCGTTTATATTTTCATACGCTTTTAAAAAAATTTCCTGTCCCAAATCCTCTATTGTTTCTCTGGGAAAATTACTAATTCTTCGAATATAGCGTAAAATTTTTTCCTCATAGCGTTGCATTAAAATATAATAAAAATCAGGATTATCTGAAATTAACCCCGCTAACTCTTCGTCGCTTTTCAATTCAATATCTTTTTTATTTTGCATTAAAAAGTCTTAATTTTGAAGTCTGCCATGAGAATCAGCCTTTGGGCTATCGCCTTTGCATAGGCTAAATATACAACATAAAAACTCCGATTGCAAAAGCTCATTTTAATACGCAAGAAATCAAAATATATTTCAATTCTCCAAATTACCCTTTAATACTTAAAAATATACCCTAAGATAATGGCTTGAATTAGCCAACATTCATTACGTGGTTGACATTATGAGTCAATTATGCTATTATTTAAAGTCAGTACCTAAAAAGCCTCCGGCGAGATAGATTTTCGGAAAAATGTTTTTCGAAATTATTTAGCTGGAAAATTGTTCCTTGCACAAAAAACTAAAACCCCGTCACCGAGGGTAAAAATTTCGGGAAAGGAGAAGCGATGAAAAAATTATCTTTAACTTCAGCACTTGTATTTGGGATAACATCAGCAGTGGCTATTCCGTGCCTTGCTTATTATGTGTACGGTATATATGAGGCCAAGGATTTTTTTGAGTTCTCGATAGAAGCTAGCGCCGCTTTTATCGCCAGCGTCTTTATGATTTTCTTCTCTTTAAAGTTATTACGGCAATTAAATAAAAAAGAGGCGTCGGAATCTGAAAAATTCCAACACCTCAAAAAGCCGAAAACCTACAAAGAAGGGGAAAAATTATTGCCTCAATAAAATCAGTCCCCTTTAGCCGGAACACATCTAGCACTAAGTGCTGCGTAGATGTCTTCTGGCTTTTTTATTTGTTTTTATTATATCGATTTATCCTCCGTCTTCTTTTCTTCCGCACTTTCTTTTTTCCATTTCACTTCTTCCCAAGTCAATTTATCACGCAAATTGCCACTCACTAAATAAACATTCTTAATTCCATCTTTTCTCATATAATACCCGCCTGCTGCAGTATCAGCTTTGCCAACAAAGAAAATGCTGTCCGTTCCATTTTTAGAAAGAATCGACTTAATTCCGGTATTTTGATCAACTTCAAAATTAGCTCTATTGTTTTCATTTTCAGAAACCATTTCTTTTATTTTAATTTGAGAAAAATCTTGAAACAGCTGATTGATCTTTTCCTCGTCAGCTTCTACTTCTCCGATATACCACTTATTATCCTTAAAACTTAAAACTTTTTCACCTTCTCCTTTTTTAATCACTATTTTATTCACTAACTCCTTAGTGAAACTCGAGAGATCGATACTGATTTCTGTTTGTTTTTCATTTTTTTGTTTGCCAATTTTTTCATTTAGCCATGGAAAGGTGGTGATAATCGCCAACACAACAAAAACAGCAATGATAATTTTAAGAATTTTATTATGCATAATTTTATTTGAAAAAAATAATTAGATTCTAATACTCATAAACTTTTTCTTTCATTTTTTTCCTACGCATCAAACGCCAAGTTCCTGCACCATTTGGTCCGAGAAATCCTACTATATCTCCCATTTTTATAGAAAACGATAAGTCATCCACTGCTTTTGTGCCTACGAATTTTTTTGTAATATTTTTTACTTCAATCATATTTTTGATTTAAATTAGATAATTAAATAACATTCCTGACTCTCAAGATATGAAAACACTAATATATATTTTATAAAAATCATTACCACTGTCAAGCTTTTTAAATTAAAAATTTGGAAAATACATAAAAAATAAAAGGAAGGTGAGGAATCTATGATTCCCCACCTTTTTGTATACGCCCAACATCAAGCTTCTTTTGCTAATAAGCATTTACCACAATTATAGCCAGACATAATCTTTTTGCCACATCGCGGACATCTCTCGTGAGTATTCATCAAATCGGTAAGCTTATAAACAAGCAAAAAAATAGAACAAACGAAACTAGCTACTAATTTATTCATATTTCCTCCTCTTACAAAGAACTGTTCATTCTTCGTTGTTGAATTCTGGTTATTAGTTTCTTCGATTTAAATTTCAACATACTCGTTTCCATGTTCCAACTTACATAAACTTTATTTGTATTTACTTGATATTATATTACTCCTTTTTATTTTAGAAAGCCAACCTCTAAAAATAAAACAAACTATTAAAAAATACCTGCTTATAAACTACAACACTAAATACGAAGCACTCTTACTCTTTAATCCGGTTTTCAAATCAACAGCATACCAACGATACCAGCCAGGGGCTTTGGTGATTTTATAGGTGAGAGAAAAATCACCTTTAGCATCAGTTTTAATATAGATTGGTGTATAGTAACCACCCCAGAAGCCAGAGAAATAAAGAGCGATACTGCTGTTAGGCGAGAAGTTTTCCCCTGATTGAATCATAGTGCCATATCTTTTTTCTTTTTGAGGAGTATTAAAAATTGATCTGGCGGAGGGAGAATAAGTAACCATTTTTTTGTAGGTATCCGAGATTTCATCGTTTTTATCTTTAAACTTAAAATAAAAATTTTGTTCCTTTCTGCTTGTTTGATCAATTTTCAGCTTTATCTGATCATCCATTTTTTTCCAATCCTTACCTTTGAATTTTGAATCATTATCACTTTTATAGTATTCGATACCAGAGGTATTTTTTAATTTTAGAATAATTTCTTTTTTGGAAGTTTTTTTGTTTTTAACATCATCTCCATCAAATTCAAGTTCAAGGTCTTCGAAGTAGTCGGTTTCATCGGGAATTATAGTGGGTGATGGGAGTGGTGTGGGAGTTGGGGTGGGGGTTGGTATTGGTGAAGGAGAGGGAGAAGGAGTAGGAGTAGGAGTTGGCGTGGGAGTTACAGACGGAGTGGGAGTGGGAGTTATGGAAGGGGAAGGAGTAGGAGTAGGAGTTGGAGTGGGATCGGGTGTTGGAGTAACTTCAGGGGTGGGTGTTATTTCTGGAGTTGGGGTAGGAGTAGGAGTTGGAGTTTCCGTTGTTAAAAAATCCAGGGTATTTTTAGCATTAATACGCATTCCTGTAACCGTTTTTCCATTTAATGAAGAAAGTGGATCTCCTTGGGCTAATATTGCAGCTTTAATCTGTTCTTTTGTTGCCTCAGGCTTATATCCCCAAGCAAGACCGGCTAAGCCAGCAACATGTGGAGCTGCCATGGAAGTGCCACTAGAAAATTCGTAAGAAGAGTCTGGTGTAAAAGAAGAAGTTGCCAAATATATATCATCAATAAAACAACCATATCCATGCGTTCCAAAAGTTGTATCTGAATCAGAACTCCAGCGAAAACGAAAAGTAGTTGTGCTTGTGATATATTCAGATGGAACACTCGCTGATACTATTCCATAAGAAAAACTATCCTGATCTGTAATTCCATAGGAATCTTTAATTGTTTTTTCATTAAATTTAGAAATTGGAGAAAAATTAGATCCATCGTTACTAACTTCAAGTGTAATATAATCCGCGGTTGACCAATCAGCATTTTGAGCAAAAGACAAATATTCCGTATCACATAAAGCATAGAAATCTATCACCGCATCACTACCAGAAAGATTATATGTCGGCAATGTCACGGTTGAATTTTCATTGGAACCATAAGATGTTGCGACATCCGCTTTAGACCCAACCCAATTTCCCAAGCCGCTAACAAGAACCACTTGCCAATCACCTGTTTTTGTCCAACCAGATGGTAATGCACCAATAGTTGCACTATCAAAAGATTCTTCTGCCACAGTGCTTTCTGTGCCAAGAGGTGAAACTGAACTATAAATATTCAAGCCAGGAGCTCCGATATCAACAAAATTCGATCCGTAATCGGAAAAGGATGCGATATCATCAGTATTGTCTGTAGCAGCTACACCAATTATATTATTCAAGCCAGTCCAGCAACTAGTTGTTTTTCCATAGTCTATCGGTCTGCCAAAGTAAGTTACTCCATCATGATCTTCAGAGCTATTTCCAGCTGCTGCGATAAAAAGACCGTCAAAATCTCTCACAGCTTCATAAAGTGCTTCGTCATAAACAGCAGCACAACTGGAACCTCCACTTCCCCAACTAGCGTTGATTACTTTTGCCCCGTTTTGACCAGCGAATGCAATAGCTTTAATTGCCGCTAAGGTACTTAAACCAGACCCGTAACCAACTCTGAGTGCCATAATCTTAGCATTAGGAGCAACTCCCACTATCCCCGTAGAATTATCAACACCAGCAATTGTTCCCGCCACATGAGTCCCATGTTTATCCCCTTCTTCTAGCACTGAAGGCATTGGATCTTTGTCATTCTGATAAAAATCATACCCATGAATACATCCACCAAGCGCATCGCCATTTTCATCTTTACAGCTCGTTCCATCCCACATATTCGCACTCAAATCTGTATGATCATAGTAGACACCAGTATCCAACACAGCGACAATAGCTGTTCCGACAGTGCCATCAGAAACTGCCCAAGCCTCAGGCGCATCAATATCGGCGTCTGCGACTCCTACACTTCCACCTATTGTTTGACCGGTATTATTTAATCCCCATAAATTTGAGTAATTAGTATCATCTCCAGGATTAACAGCGCTAATTTTATAAATAAAATTTGGTTGAGCATATTCAACATCAGGATCCTTTTCTAGTTCAGCAATTTTTTCTTCTACATTTTTACCATCAAGAATTTCAAATTTAGATATATTAACTGAGCGAATTAATCCCTTCTCTTGCCTTTTTATTTTTTTTCTAGCAGCAAATGTATCTAGCCGACTATCTCCTGATTTATTTTTAAGATTTAACTTATTATCTTTGAATTTTACTATAACCTCTCCGGGAATATATTCTGAATTTTCTGTTTCTTCTATTTTCTGAATATTCAGCTTGTTTTCTCCAATAAAAAATGCACCTGTTGATCGGAAACTAAAAACAAACCCGAAAACTATCAAAGCAATGCCAGTAAAAATGGTTTTCCAAAACATCTTTCCCCTTGAACAGTTTCCATTTTTAACTTGAACCATCACTTTAATTTTCATATTTTTTGTTTTTAATTTATTTTTTGTAAATTAAAATTAAGTATTATAAATTTTCAATTTCATTATACCACGCTTGAGGAAAAATCTAAATAATTTTATTTATTTTTCGCATAATTGCCAGCGATATATCCGGTCGTCCACGCGATTTGCAAATTATATCCACCAGTTGGACCATCAAGATCAAGCACTTCTCCGGCAAAAAATAAATTATCAATAATTTTTGAGCACATTGTTTTTGGATTAATTTCCTTTAAGCTTACTCCCCCGCTCGTTATCATGGCATGATTAAAATCCAGCAAAGAAGAAACGATCACAGGAATTGATTTGATTAATCCAGCTAAACTCATTCTTTCTAATTTATTTAAAGAATATATTTTTCTATCATCCTCAAATCTTGAAAGTTTCATCAGGACTTTAACTAATTTTTGTGGAAAATATTCTGACAAATAATTTTTCAGATTTCTTTTTTTGTATTTTTCAAAGTCTACTTTTATTTTTTCTTCCAACTCAGAAAGCTTTAGATTGGGCAATAAATCAAGGCCCAAACTGACTTCGCTTTTTTTGAGATACTCGCCAATAATTTTACTGGCATTTATAATCGCCGGCCCAGAAAGTCCAAAATGAGTGAAGATAATTTCACCTATTCCCAATTTTATTTTCTGTTTATTTTGCATCAAACTTATTCCAACATTTTCCAAGCTTACCCCCTGCAATTCTTTCACCCAAGCTTCTCCTAATTTTATTGGCACAAGCGCCGGAGATGGTGGAATTATTGTATGCCCCATTTTTTCCAGCCACATATATCCATCCCCGGAAGAACCAGTTGCCGGAAATGATTTCCCGCCAGTTGAAAGAATAAAATTATTAGCACAAATTTTAGTATTTTCCAGTTCCACATATTCAATTTTTCCCGCTTTAATTTCAAACCCCTGTACCGCTTGATTAAATATAATTTTCACCCCGTTGTTTTTTAATGCTTTTTCGAGAACACTCAGAACGTCTTGCGCGCGATCGCTCAACGGAAAAACACGCCCATTTTTTTCTATTTTAGTTTTAAGACCAAGCTTTTCAAAAAAATCCAAAGTTTGTTTTGGTCCAAAAATAGAGAGCGAAGAAAAAAGAAATTTGCCGTTTCTTCCAAGTTTTTCAATAAATTCTTTCGTCTCAAAAATTGCCTGGGCAATATTACATCTACCATTTCCAGTCAAAAGCAGTTTCTTTCCCAACGTTTTATTTTTTTCAATCAAAACTACCTTAGCACCATCAGAGCTGGCACTAATCGCCGCCATCATCCCCGCCGCTCCTCCGCCAATCACAGCAACGTCGAAATATTCTTCTTTAAGTTTGTCCATATTCATAATAAATTAATCCTAGCATTTTTAGAAATATTTTTCTATTTATTATAAAATCCATAAAATTATTCACTAACTAAAGAAAACCAAAACTTGTTGATATATTGAAATAAAAAAAGCCCCGCACACATTCATGTGAAGGGCTTGATGCCATTTTCTCCTCGCAATAATTTTGGACTACTTTTTAAATTTCAACCCGTAATCCGCCAAGATGCCATTTAACTCCCGCAGCGTTTTTGCTCCGCAATTTTTAACGCGGTGCATTTCCCATACGCCTTTACCAGCCAGATCAGCAATAGTCACAATCCTGGCATTTTTTAGGCAGTTTGCGGTTCGAGTCGACAATATGTGCCGATCATCCACTCTGGTTTCAGAAAGAGGCTTTTTCTCTGATGAATCGCTTTGCTTTACGCCAGACGCAGCTTCCTTCAGTTGCCGTAACATCACCGGAGACTTGAGCAGTTCGATTGACTTTTCAATTTGCCGGGCAATGGCTGTGCTACTCAAGCGATACCCTTCTGCGATCTCTTTTATGGTATGCACCTGATAATTCAGGCCAAAGCGCAATTCCAAGAGATTCCTTCGAGAGATGTTTCTTTTTTTCTGAAGGATTCCATGTCCAACAAGGCCGAGAGAGTCAAGAATGTTTTGGATACGGAATCGCTTCATGTTATGAAGTGAGATGTTGGCAGATTCTATTCCAATCACTTTTTCCAAAAATTCTCGAAACCCTACGCTCCTAATGGGTTTTCTTTTCATATCACCATCCTCCTTATTTATACATTACGGTTAAAAAAATCGCTCACTTTCGCCAAATTCATTTTTATCATAACAATTTGAGAGAGATCAGAACCCAAATTTCAAATCGTATTCCGCCAGGATATCCTTTAGATCCTGATAGGTTTTTCTTTTTGAGTTTCTCATCTTTTCTCTTTCTGTCCTGTCCATGCCAACCAAGTCGGCAATCGTAGATATTCCGACTCTTTTCAGATACTTCTCCGTCCAGATTGACAACACATGGCGTTCCTTAATTTTTATCTTAGAAGGGTTTTCTTCCAATGGATTGTTTTGCGCGCCAGCAACTTCATTGAGCCGTCTTAAAACCGCTGGGGATTTAAGTAGCTCAATTGATTTCGAGATCTGCTGACTGATCGCAGCGTGGCTTACGCCGCATAAGACAGCAATCTCCCTTAGCGTATGCACCCGGCGATCCAGCCCAAAGCGCAGTTCTAAAAGATTTCTTCGAGAGACCCCTTTTTTTCTCTGAAGAATTCCATGACCAACTAGACCAATGGAATCAAGAATTTTTTGGATTCTATCCTTATCCAAATTATTGAGAGGGATATTGATAACTTCTATCCCAATCACTTTTTTCAAAAAATCTTCAAACCCGCCATTAGGTCTTTTTTTGTTCATATTAGCTCCTTTAGTTCAGTAATCGATCATTATTTTCGCCAAATTAATTTTTAAATGAGCTGATTTAAAAAAAATCATTGATTATTTCAAATCATTGTATTCAAGCATAGAATAAGCCAAAAGTCAAGAAAAAATATTTTATAAACACTTAAAAATAAAAAAGCTTTGCCCCGATTCCGAAGCAAAGCTTTTCGCTATCTATATTTTTACCTTGTTTTTACATTTCGACCCACCCAGTCTTGGGCAGGCCCTTTTTTCTCAAAAACTCCAACACAGCATTTCTTTCAGGCATAATTTTTTCTGAAAAAACGATGCCCGAATGAATTGAAACTGAGGATATCTCCTCGATGTATAACGGAATATAATATTCAATAAATCTCAGCATTGTTTGAAATATATCCCCCTTTACACTTCCCCAGAAAAACCCGATGGCAATTTCATCATCTTGCCTGAAAGCATAGTGCCCAGTCTCTGTATTTTGAAGTTTAATATCAGCTAAAAAACCAACGCACTCACTTTGTTTTTCATTCGGGAATGATTCCCGAAAAATATTCCCCGCCATACGAGCAATATTCTTTTCCGTATAGTGGAAAACACCCTCTTCCGATTTATCGAAGACATAGTTTTCTGGGACTTTTTTTTCAATCATTACCGCTTTTCTAAATAAGTCCCCCTGCCAACAACCCTGCTGACAAAAATCCCAAATTGTTCCGAATGCAATTCTTAGCTCGCTACTAACATGAGCGTTAAGCATCTCATTGAGAGATGCTTTTGTTGGGAAAAATGGCACCGACGAAGCAAATTGAAATTTTGCCAGTTCTCGGATCGTTGCTTTTAATGCATCCCGATTGACCATTTGATTCAAGTAAATTCGTTTTTCCATTTTACAACCTCCTATAAAATACGCAACAAAAAAACAATATTTCCCTCTTACTCAGCAGTGCCGAGTCGCAAATCTACCCGATGTAGACGCAGAGGCGCATCAGCGACGCGTTTATTAAGGTACTATCTATACTAGTTATATAGACTATATACATTTATTTGTCAAAAAAAGGCAACCCCATTCAAGCAGGTTGCCGTAACTTCATTGAAACATCTGGTCTATGCTAATAGTTCCTTTTTTCTTTTGAAAAATAAATCACTTACCAAGAAGCTTCTTGACGAGATTTTTTTCGTTCGCTTTCTCAGCTTGAATGCGATCGTATTCCACATTCATAGATAAAAATTTTTCCTTTGTAATAAAGAACAGAGCGCCAGATGGGCATGGTGATACCTCATCAAGATCAACAAAATCACATGGCACGCTTAACCCATCATAATCAATCTTGTAACGGACAAGCAATAAATTATTTTGCCCTCCAATGACTGTAACGGTTCCGCCACATCTTATTCTGCACCGATCGTCATATACAAATGAATCCGAGCCCTCTTCAATCGGCTCAAGATTTTTTATCTGTACCAACTCTCGGCCCGGCACCTTGGCCGAATCCCCTTTTTGAATATCCTGAGCAAACACGCTAACCGTCGTAACCATGAATACTGTTGCAAGTAGCACGGAAAGTATTGTAAAAATATTCTTTGTTTTCATGACACATTCTCCTTTTTAATTTTTCAGATTATTATTCAGCGAAGGATAGATTAAGCTCCTTCAACATTTCTTCAATTTCATGAAATGTTCTATTGCCAATATTCTTCATTCTGATCAATTTGTATTTATTTATTTTAACCAACTGGGAAAGAGTTAAAATTCCTTCATTATGCAAACAATTTACTGCCCTCACTGAAAGTTCCAAATTTTCTATGTAAACAAAATTAAGTAATGGGATGCTTACTGTTGAAATCTCTCTGTCAAATTTTTTTTCACATACCATCCGTAATTCTTTTTTAGTTTCTTCCAATTTTTCCCTTAAAAAGATTAGCGTTTCATCCAAAAAGTCCCTATCGAGCCTTCTTCTGATTGGATTACATCGTTTGGGATGCCTCAAAAGTCTTAAAGCTTTTGATTTTAAATAATCGATACGAGGCCTAGTGACACGACATTCCTTAGCAATTTCAGAAATTTTTTTAACACCTCCTCGCAGCCCATAAGCTTGAACAATAATATCCCCCAGGGGATGTTTAGATTCTACTTCGTCATTGAGAGATAAAACTATTTCAAATATTTTTTCTGCATCCTCCTCTCTTATTGGCAATAAATCAGAACTGCTACCAAGCAAATCCCTGACAAATTTTTCATAATTAGCCAGAACATAACCAAGGTCTGTCATAATAGCCACACTCCTTTCTTTGTTGATTATTGTTTGTTGTTAAGGATCAAAAGTTTTTGTTTTTGAAATATATAAAAATTATTTCTTTTTTAAAATATACGCATCGCAGTTATAACCATATCTTTCATCAGAATATTTTTCCACAATTTCCAAATTACTTTTTTTGAATTGTTCCAAGAGAAGTTTTGTGTCGCCCGAAGTGGAAAAGCCCACCTGCGCTTTGCCGTCATCTTTCATATATTTTGGCAACTGCGCAATAAACTTTTTCATCATTTTATAATTTTCATCGGCTACGCCATATTCCAAAATGTCTTTCGGTTTATTGCCGTGATACGGCAAATTAAAAATAATCAAATCATATTTTTTTGTTATTTTGGAAAATAAATCCGAATAAAAAGCTTTGGCATTTTTGACATTATATTTTTTGAAATTTTCATCCGTATTTTTTATGGCATGCGGATTGATATCCACCGCATCAACATTTTTTGCGCCCCGTAAAGCAGCAAAAAGTGAAATAATTCCACAACCCGAGCCGAGTTCGAGCACAGATTTTCCGCGAACATCAGGCAAAGTTTCTACCGCAAATATTCCCGCCCAATCATATTTTGGCGACATCACATTTGGATAGACAATAATATCTTTTCCAAAGACTCGCGTGAAATATGGCGCTTTATGTTGACGAACAATATCAAGATATGGCGAAGTCGTTTCGTGCAGTTTGTATGTCGGTTTATTTTTTAGCGTTTCCAAGATTTCTCCTTCGGACAATTTTTCAATCTGTTTAGTGGAAAGCGCAAAGACGTCCCCTTTCTCTGATTTAGTTGTAATCCAAATATTCAAAATCTCTCGCTGAACGTTTGTGTCTAATTTAAAAATAATCGCTTTCTTTTCTTTTTTGGGAACCTCCAATGCTTCAACAAATCCGGCGAAAAGCAATGTGCGAGTAAGTTGCATATCCTCGGCACTTTCGATCTCATATTTACGATTAAAATTAATCGGGTATCCGCCATTCATAATTTTCATTACAAGCCCCTTGTGTGGCTCGAAAGAAATTATCTCAAATTTGTCCAAAGGAAAACCAGCCCTGTTGAGAATACTATAAAATTCCACATCCGCCGAAGACGCACTGATGAAATATTTTTCTCCTTTGGATTTATCCAGCACCACACCTTTTAGAAAATCCTTTCCGGTTGCTCCAATAATCACGTCGTTTTTCTCAATGATCTCGCTCACTGAAGTAACATTGCCTTTTCGAGAAGAACCCATAATATTAAATCTGGAAAAATCGTAATAGCTAACAGAAAAATTAGTTTTTTCAAATTCCTTAATAATTAATCTGCCAATGTTTCCTGTTCCCACAATGCCAATTTTCTTTTTGCCAATTTTTTTCATCAAAATTTGAACTTCCCCAGTAATTGCTCTAGCGATAAAATTAGATTCGATTTCTTTTTTGAGAGCCGAACCCGCCACACTGATTACCGGCGGATAAACTCCATAACCTTCTTTGAGTCGAACAATCCCACGCGTTGTTTGTTCCACACCAATAACATCCACTCCGGAAAGATTTTCCCACGGGATATTGGAAATGACATCCGCACCATCATCAATAATCACAATTTTTGAGATAGCGACTTTTTTCATGTGCAATAAAACTTTGCTCCACAAAATTCGAACGCTGTCTTGCACGGCAAATTCATAGGCCAAACCTTTTTTCATCGAAACCCCAATAAGCTCCACACCCATTTCAATTACCTTGTCCGCTACACTGGGAATAGTCGAATAGGGCTTTCCAATTAAAAACATATTCTGATAACCGACAACTGCTGCCAAATGACGAAAAAGTGGATAAGCACTTTCCAAAATATGCGTGTGGGCTATTACTAAAACGTCTTCCTTCAAAGAAAGATTGGCAATATGAGCATATTTATCCAGTAGCGGAAGTTCAGTGAGTGGTTTTGGAGTTCGATCCCCCTTGGATAGTTGAATCAAATAATGTTCCAGCGTTACTTTCGAAGTTTTTCGCGAATGATCAAAACCGCCTTTTCCAAAAAAAACAATTTTGGTTTCGCCTTCCGAAAGTAATGTCCAATTACCCAACTTTTTCTTAGCATTAAAATGCAAATAATGCGCCGTTTCAAAAAGACCGATGAAATCTCCCGGCGTAAGATGGCGCACTGCCTTTCCATTTTCAAATACTACTACCTTGCCTTTTGTAATAATTCCCAAAGGCACTTCCGCATAATTCAATTCTTTATAGTGAAAAGCGATATCCGTAATTATCCGCCCCATTGCCACAATAGTCTCCTCATTTTCAAATTGAGCCAGATATAAATCATGACTGGAAACTGAGCGAACCACCCGTTTGAAATTGGGATGATCTTTGATTGAGATTTTTCCTCGCAGTTCTTTTTTTAGTTCTTTTTCTTTGATGGATTGAATTTGCATAATACAAAATAAATTATTTATCGCACTAATCAATTTAGCATATTTTTAAAAAGCTGTCAATAGCTTTTGTAAACTTTACTTTACAAATATAAAATAATGCGCTATAATAGGGATATGAATACTTCACAAAAAATTAAAAATACCATTAAAATTGAAAGAAAAAAGCGTCGCATCACGCAAACAGAATTTGCCAATGCCTTGGAAGTGAGCCGACAAACAGTCGCTATTCTGGAAAAAGGCGACTATTCCCCTTCGCTTTTTTTGGCTATAAAAATAAGCCGCTATTTTCATGAACCGATCGAGAATTTATTTTTTCTAAAATAAAACTAAATCAAAAAAAATAACCCACCTCGCCGTTGATTTTGCATGCATGAGTTTCATGCACACAACATCATTAGCGATGGTGGGTTTTACTTTGTTGTTTTGTCCGACGCGATTTTTAATCGCGGAGATTCTGGCCAGTCAATCGTTCGAACGCTTCAATATATTTCGCCCGGGTATTTTCAATCACTAACGCTGGCAATTTCGGTGGTTCCGATTCACCTTTCCAGCCAATTGACAAAAGATAGTCGCGCAGATACTGTTTATCGAAACTTTCCTGAGGACCACCAGGCTTATAGGTCGCTCTGGGCCAGAATCGGGACGAATCCGGGGTTAAAACTTCATCAATCAGAATGACCTGATCGTTTCGTATGCCGAATTCAAATTTGGTATCGGCAATAATAATACCTTTTTCGGCCGCCCAGGATTCTCCTTCTTTATACAAATTCAGGCTCAGCTGTTTGACTTTTTCAGCCAAGTCATAGCCAATCAGACGGGCCGCTTCATCAAAATCGATATTCACATCATGCATGCCCATGAGTTCTTTGGTGGACGGCGTAAAGATGGGCTCCGGCAATTTATCGGATTCCTTGAGTCCGGCGGGAAGTTGAATGCCACACACCATTCCGCTTTCTTTATATGACTTCCAACCTGATCCTGTGATATAGCCCCGAACAACGCATTCAATCGGCAACGGCTTAGCTTTGTGGACCAGCATGCTTCTTCCGACCAGTTGATCCTCATATTGATGGCAAATTTTGGGATATTCATTAACATAAGGTGTGATTAAGTGATTCGAAACGACACCCTTCAAATAATTGAGCCAGAAAAGCGTCGCTTGATTTAACAAAACGCCTTTTTCAGGAATGGGATCATTCAGTACCCTGTCGAATGCTGAGATCCTGTCTGAGGCGACCATCAAGAGCGACTCTTCGTCGCCAACGTCATACATGTCGCGGACTTTCCCGCGCGACAACAATTTCAAATCCGGCATGTTCGTTTCGAAAATTGATTTTCTTTCTGTCATTTGTTGCCTCCCTGTTTCTTTTGAATTGATAGTTTCAGTTCTTTTCCGATTCTGACTGCTTCTTCCATGGAACGGTGAACAGCTAAAGCTGAATAATCTTTCAAGTTAATGACAGGATAAATTCCCTTTGCAGCATCCATTGCCGCCCTCAAACATCCCTCTTCTCCGACATAATTATTAAAAACCACTTCCGAACTGGGCAATTCAGTAATACTGCGAACCGCTGTCTGCGTGTGAATAAGATTTTCAGGGTCTTCGATAGCAAAACCATAGACCACAATATAATCGTCTTCAAATTCATTACGCAAAAGGGCATTCGCACATCCGGTTAATTGATTTGCCCATCCAGCTCCCACAAGCAGAGCATCCACTTTGCCAATGAGGTCATTCAAAACATTTCTTGTTTTTTTTGGGTGCCTGTGAATACTGTTTGTAAAGTGACCAAGGTTTTCAATCCTTCCTTTCCTAGTTTCTTCCAGCAAAAACTCATGCATCAGAATCATCTGCCAAAGATCGTTGCTAGATCCCGACATAGTCGCTATTCTTGGCACCTCAACTTTTCTAAATCCTTCCGGTACAATCAAATCCGTCATGTGCTTTTCCTCCTTCTCATCTCAGATTAAAAGTTAACTTCAATTGTTAAACAACGTTGCCAAGCTTTGCCTGGCCTTACTATGCATAAAAACTAGCGCAGAAAAATAGAAAAAGCAAGAGAAAAAGTAACAAATAATTTTAACTACTAAAAATAAGCCTTGTTTTAGGGTTTAAAAATAAAAAGGCAGGAAACATTTCTGTCCCTGCCTAAACTAATTGTGAATTTTCAAAATTAGCTCATAAATCTTTTCCGCCGTTATCGAACCTGGAGTTCTTCTTCTTTAAATTCCATATTGTCCAGCGGTTCAATAACAACACTTCTGCGATCGGCCGATTCGACATGCCCGGCATCCAATCCATCAAATCCCAGCCTTTCGATAGTCAAGAGGATTTTTTCAACATTTTCAGGCGGGGCAATAAAAGCAAAGCCGGCGTTCATATTGAGATTTCCATAAGCCTCCCGATCGCTGATTTTACCATGCTCCTGCATAAACTCAAAGAGCTCTCCCTTTTCCGGGATTCTTTCAATCACATAGCGGAATGACTGCAGTGCCCGCATCAATTTTCGCCAGCCGTGGCCGGTAATATTGATGCCGTAATGCAACATCGAGACACAAGCGTTCATCGCCGGCGCATAGATTACGGTCGGCTCGAGCAGTGCCTCGCCATAGGTGATGCCACTGGGCAGTTCCGTCAAATAACCTCTTTCCAGGAGTTCTGCCAAGTACCGAGCAAGCGTCAATCCATTTGCATGTATTCCAGAGCCATAAAGCAAAATAATCCGGTCACCGACTTTTATTCTGGAGCCAAGCAGAAGATTTTCTTTGGGATTAATTAAACCGATCGCCGAACCGGCGAAAACCCCTGTGCCGGGATAAATAATGTCTTGAAGGGTTGGAGATTCTCCACCACCCCAGGAACATCCAGCGAGATTGCAAGCGAGAGCATGTCCATTGACAATATCCCGATTGCATTTTTCATTAGTGAAAAATTTTGAACTGCCGGCGGCCACATGGAGCATACTGATGATCGGAGCTGCCCCAACAGACGAGAGGTCATTGAAGGCCATAGCGGCATTGCATTGCATGCTCTTGTCATAAAATGTCCTTCCGGTCAATCCACGCATCGCTTTTTCCAAATGTCGCATTTCTTCTGCAACTTTGTTTTTTGTTCCCAGACCTTCTTCGACAAAGGCCAAAAGGAATGGTCCAAAATCAACCACATAAGCACTTTCGCCTCGGCTTTCTCGCACTTCGCGAAAACCATGTGTAAGCAAATTTTTGGCTGTCGGGAGTGCCGCCTCAAGCGCCAGTCGCTTAAAGGGATCCATCGCTTTGTAATCTACACCCGTTCCTGCATAAGTCATACCTTTTACAGGTTTTTTCTTTTTTGCCATGTGCGCTTCCTCCTTTTTTGTCCACCGTTTATGTTTTACTTCAGAATGTTAAATAACCAGACTTATTGGACTAAAATATTCCAATAAGCTTCTATAATAAAAGCAAGGATATGACCAAATGTCAATTTAAAAAAATAAAAATGCCCCGCTCGCTATTAGCAAGAAGGGCATTCCACAAAGGTTCAATAAAAAATAAAGATTAGGCTGCTTTCAGACCATTCCGATAAATCTGAATGCAGTCATCGTTATCGAGGGCGCGCTCGGGGTGATTCATGGTCGCAAAGATACGACCGTTGTCTGAACAAATCCCGGCAACAAGTCCCCCATTTGGAGAAAACCCATTAAACATTAACACGATTTGAGCAGAATTGAGATCGCCATCATATTTTCCAAAGCGATGGGCGGCAGGAAAAGTAATTATTTTTCTCTCCAGACCTTCCGTCCAAACACAATTACTGGAAAAAACATGATGTCGAACAAACGGATGACTGCAAAATCTTCCACTGTCGTTTTCGACCATGGTGATTTTGTCGCCAAACGCTCCGAACCGCACCAAAATTTGGTTGCCGTTGCAATTCCCATTAACCGGAATTCCGGCGTCAACCAGCTTCGGAAATTCTTCCTTCATCAATAAGGCGACCACGGCACCGGCATCGATGTGATCACCGTAGGAAAATCCGCCGGGAATACAGAAGATATCGCAATCTGTAATTTTCTCCCGTCCCTTGAGAATGTCATCAAGGAAAACGAGTCTGGGAATTCCTCCGGCACGCCGGATGATTTCCATTGTTTCTTCTTCGCAGTTGAATCCGCGCGCATAAAGCACGCTGGCTCTTTTTCTTATCATTTTGCATATACCTCCTTTTCGAAAGTCGTATTCCAGCCATCAAACAAGCGCTGATAATCAAGCACTCTTCCGCGAATCTCCATTCCTTTCTCCGGCATTATATTGCCGATGAGCAAAGGCTGTAAATCTCTGTACCCGTTGAAAATGATTGGAAGATCCCTTGGATCGATCTCTAAGATGGCAGCGCCGAAGTTTGCAGCAAAGAGCGTAATGGGTCTGGCTGTAATATCAACACCAAAACCTGACGCTTCCACGCCTTCAAACAAGCGCAAAATCGCACCACCTTCACTAACCGGAACTGAAGATTTGATTCTTCCGGTCTGCACGAGTTGCGAAAGCCGGTCCATATATCCCCGGACTTCTTTAATCTCCATGCCATCCAAAATGTTCCCGGTAATTCCCAGCGCTGAAGAAAGAATCGACCCGCTGAGCGTTGTCGCCCTTGGTCCAACCATAACCAGATAATTTCCGGGTGATTTCCATTGATGCAAAATAAGATTTCGCACGTCCGGAATCTTACCCATGGCCGTAATGACCACCGAGCACAGAACGTTAATGATGAATTCGCCATTGTTCAACGTAGCCGAACCTGATGATGAATCTTTGCCGGTAATAAACGGAACGCCTAAGAGAACTGCCAGGTCAGCGATTGACTTCACCTGGTGAGTAAGATACCACCAGGCATACGGGTCGAGATGTGGCGTGTAGAAATTATCCGCCAAACAAATATCTTCCCGTTTCACCCCGGAAATTATTTGCGTCACAATAGCGTGTACCATCGCATTAACCGCAGCCTTAACCGGATCAACTTCGAACTGCCAGGGACTGAATGATTTGCTATATGTCAGTCCCCAGTTTTTTCCATACACCGGGCGCTGAACTGCCAGTGACGACGCAACATTATAATTCTTCCCATACAGCGGTCCCTGATAATGGATCGCCTGCACGGTCGAATCATATTGCCTTGTCGCGCCCATTTGATTGCAGACATCAAAATGTGAAACGACTTCCCTAGCCATTGCTTCGACATTTTTTTCTGAAATAATCGGATAGACAATTTTTTCCATTTTTTTCGGTGGCTCAATCATTTCAATTTTCGCCTTCGGACAACGATCAAATGCTGCGTACGGAATATCCACGCAGATTTCGCCAGTGAGTGGCATGTCAACTGAAAATTCCGTCACTTCCGGATCATAAATAACCTGGAAGCGTTTTGTGTCTGTGAAGATGGCGATTTGAGTTGCCTCAATGCCGTATTTTTTGAAAATCGCCATCGCTATTTCAAGTTTTTCAGGAATGATCGCAAAAGCCATCCTTTCCTGACTTTCGGAAATAAGAATCTGCCAGTTAGCCAGTCCGGCGCACTTCAATGGAGCACTGGCAAGGTTTATTATTATTCCGCAGTTTTCTGCCATTTCACCCAATGCAGAAACAATCCCGGCAGCGCCGAAATCATTAACTGCACGCAAACACCCAGCGGAATATAACTCTGGGATTGCTCGCATAAATGGTTGCTCAACATAGGGATTACCGATTTGAACATGGCAGGCATCGCCGGTATCCACTTTTTCTGTCATTTCTCCGGAGCTAACTGTCGCTCCGTGAATACCATCATTACCAACTCTTCCTGCTGCCAATACACCGGCATCTCCAGATTGTGGCACGCCTTTTTTTGCCGCTTCCAATGTCGTGATTCCAACCGTTCCGCCTAACGCAAACACTTTGCCACCAAAATTCGGATGGCTCTGCATGTTTGCCAAAAGCATTGGAATTCCCATCGGATTTCCACCGGCCGCAATTGCCCGAATAGTTTCTTGGGCAATAATCTGCGGAGATAGAACTTTACCTTTGAGTTCGGGAAACTTCTCCTGCTTGAACTCGCCAACCGTTGTCTGTTCGAAATTTCCGATGGGCTTCGATCCAAGACCAAAACCGAAGAGATCACGAATGACGCCCAACAGTTTTGTGATTTGCCCACCGAAGGGCTCTTTTTGTGTTGGGCTATTATGCGTTTCCAGTTTAATCACTGCCACAAACTCTGCATAAAGTCGCCAACCTCCGGCGTTGTCAATAAACGCCGAGACCATATTCGGATTGGCAATTTTTTTCGTTGACTCACGCAGATATTCATAGATGCCCAATGCACTCCATTTTTTATGCGCGCAGTGGTCCGACCATCGACACGCAAAAGTTTCCAGAAAAGCATCAGTGACACTCGACAGACCATAGTCTTTTTGGATAGCACACAGTTCGCGCATCTCTTCCAGAGAAAGACTGAGGTCGCGATCTTTGCTGATCTTCAGTAGTTCTTCATCGGACATCCTTGTTAAATCGAAATACTGCATCGGAATTCTTTTTCCTTGCGGTACAAGCGTTCTAACGGCCTGGATTTCCGCTTCGGAATGAAATGCCGTCTCGACCTGAGGATTAACAAAAACCTTATCGCTCGCCTGTCCATAATAACGCGTAGAGATTTTCGCCGCTATAATATCAACACCTTTGGCCACGCAAGCAATCCGAATTGTTTCCTGCGCCGGATCAACCACGCCACCGTGATACATCCGCTCAAGAAATCTTCCTTTTGGCATCCGCTTGATAATTCGTTGCCGAACGGGGTCACAGAAAATTTCCTCCAGCAATTTCTTTTCGGGACGCTTTCCCTCCATTTCGATGTTATAAATTTTGTAAATTACTGGCGCGCCTTTTTTTCTTTTTTTCTGCCCAATGACAATCCGATAAATCTTTGTCGCTTGGACTTTTTCCTCCTGACTAATTTTTCGTGTCATGCTATACCTCCGTGGTAATGCGTTATAGTAAATGTTTCTGAAAATATTCAAAAACTCGTAACCGATTTTGTCTAACTAGGCCTTTCTTTGCCTCCTTGTTTTTTTGAATGTTATTATTCATTTTCAACGTTGTCATTTTCTTAAATTGTCAAGCTACAAACTGCCTAGAAAAGCAGTCCTTTATAATAGCAGGTATCAAGATTTATGCAAAAAAATTTATCCACAGCCCAATTATTTACTCACCCAGCATTTCTTGCTTTTTACATCTAAATTTGCCATAATCCGGATAGCCAATAAAAACTGGCTAAACAAGCTTAGGACTTACGCGTTTGACGAGAAATTATTCGCTGTTAAGTTTTCTTAACCGCTCTTAATTTTCGATAAACGAGCGATAAACTAACCTAATTTCGCAAATGTCGCTTTAATAATTTCGAGGCAAATGTGTAAGTCCTGATATTGTCTAATTTACAGATCTTTAAAAACATAAACTTTAAAAAACCAACCAAGAAAGGAGGGGGCGTGATCAAATTTGCTAATGGAAAATCGATTTCCGATATTGTCATTTCGACAGCGTTGGGAACAAGTGGCTCTGGGATGTTCCCATACACTTGCTGGCCAGGATATAGAAGTTTAGTTAAAACCATAAAAGAAAAGGAGATTACTGTTTTTGCAAAATCATCAACCAGAAATCCGTTGATTGGAAATTTCATTCTGCGAAAACCTCGGACCTGGAAATACATCCAACGAATCCCCGAAGGTGGAATGATCAATGCCTATGGATTGACCAATGACGGCATTGAAGTGAATGCCAAAAAAATTGCCACCGCTTGCGGAAAGGGATTTCGGGTTATCCCGAATATCTATCCACTATTTGCAAAAGGACTGGGAGTTGCCATTGCAGAAACACTTGAGTCAATGGCAATTCTCGAAAGATACATGAGGGAATATTTTTGGGCAATGGAAATAAATTATTCATGCCCAAATTCCAAAGAGTGTATAGCTCAAAATATGAGCATGGCACTCACCTGCTCCAGTGCAGTAGAAAAAAGATACCCGCACATAATCCAAATTGCCAAAACCAGCATCGTGCATCCGTTTGAATTTTATCCTCGATTACAAGATGTCGGCGTGGATGTTATTCATGTCATCAACACCATTCCACACGACCTTGTTTTTCCCGGAAAAACATCTCCCCTGCAAAATGAGCACGTTGGAGGAGGCGGAGTATCTGGTGGACCAGCCTTTAAACTCGCGTGTCAATACAATGAAAAAGCGAAAAAAACTGTCCCGGACATGTCCTCAATTATGGGATGTGGGATCACGAATGAACAGCGTGCGTCAAAATATTTTCAAATTGGCGCAGACGCAGTCAGTCTCTGCACCGTTGCGCTTCGTGATCCCAAAGAAGCACAAAAAATTATCGAATCCGGCTTAGCGCCGACAAAATCAACCGTCAACGAAGAGGAGGAGTGCACATGATTAAATCAATTCTAAGGATGACCCCGGAAGAAATTATCCGATTAAAACCCGATGACGTAAACAGGCCACTGGAAGTAGAAGAGATTGAGCATATATTCAGATCTCTTGGGGCCTTTTACAGGCACCCCGGAGAAAAAAATATCAAAGCGCCTCATCCCCGCCTTACAACGATGAAGCACAGCGACATTTATATTAATTGTCCGATCGTCCTATGTCACAGTAACCTGTGCCAGATCATGGCCAGGCAATCAGCGTATCATTTTCGAAATATTTATTCAGGGGAAGTCAACTGGGTAACCGGATCGGATTCTTCAGCGCTAGGTTTTTCTAAGGATTTTGCTAATGCGCTCGGCGCCAAGTGGAATCCCATGCAAAAAGTGAAAAATGAAGGTGAAGATGAAAGGCAAGTCTGGGAAAAAATGGTCATCGGACCGAATGAAACTGTTTTACATACCGAAGAATTGGGAGTAACATCAGTCACCGCACTTCGAGTACGAAAAGGTA
Source organism: Candidatus Moraniibacteriota bacterium (assembly GCA_049303795.1). Taxonomy (GTDB): domain Bacteria; phylum Patescibacteriota; class Minisyncoccia; order Moranbacterales; family UBA2206; genus UBA9630. The sequence goes on along the minus strand of JBAQNM010000001.1, from coordinate 9,103 downwards.
TTCGCGACGCACACCCGGATTATCCGATTAAATTTATCCCCGTATTACCTATGCTGGTTTTCCGGCCAAGCGAAAAGGATTTCCCATCAGACACTCCAGCAATTATTGATGGGAGCGTGGTACTCCCTGTTTTGGACTACAGAACATTTGTAGTCGATCCGAAAAAAGAAACATGCCCGTTGTGCGCAAAAGGCTCAGAGGCCCTGTCGCCAAAAGGCCCAAACTGGGAAATAATGATGGCTGCCCTCAAAGAAAATTAAAAAGGCAAAAATATCTGCCTACCAAAAACCGAAAATCCAATTGGATGAGTAGGTTTTTTTATTTTTAGGACTTATACATTTGCCGAGCAAAACTTTTCGTTTAGCCTAAGTTCTCAGAAAAAAATATTGGATTTTATGTTGCCAAGTTAGATTGTTTTAAGTGAAAAATAATCATGCGCTTAAAAGATTTGAGAGGTAAACGCGTAAGTCCCATTTTGTAAAAAAATAAAAAGCGATAGAGTCCTGTTAAGTTCTCTATCGCCTCTTTTTTAACTTTTTAATTGCCCTTAGCAAAAATAAATCCTCATGACTTTGCTAAGCGCTAAAAGGTTATTGCTATGAATAATGATCGCCTCGTGATCGCGCCAATATTTTTTCTGACCTATTTGAGGCTGATACACTTCCCAGGCATCATTGAACGGGCGAAGAAATACATATCCGAGCTTCTGCGAAATGCCCACGACCGGACTGGAATCCCAAGGCGTTTCCCAGCCAGGATACAAAAGCAAGGCGCCAACCTCTCCTTTCCAAAGTCGTGCCGCCCAAATGCCGATACTTCCACCATCGATTGATACTCCCTTGAACGCATCGATCGTTTTAAGAGCGATTTCACTGTACTTCTTTTCTCTTTCACGAAGAAGAATGTACAATTCACTAATTGCCCTTTCAGGCGGATTAGAATTAAGCTCTTCGCAGACTTCGAGATCTGTAATTCTCCAGACATGAGAAGATTCTGGCCGATAACCAAAAACTTCTTGAGTATTAAGATCGCCAATGTACGCCGATTCGATGACGCCATCAATAACAAGCGCCACCATAGTGCCAACACCATGTGATTGACGTCTAATATATGCTCTTGTTCCATCAAGAGGATCGATGGTAAAATAAGCATCCAGCCCATCTGCTGAGGGAATATTAAGGGAATCCTCCTCACCAATAATTCCAATATTTGGAAAACCTTCCTGCAAAGATTTCACATACGACGCCTGTGCCTTCTTGTCAGCCGATGTAAAAACGTCACTCATTTCTCCGTCGTAACCAATTTTTCCACCAGATTCAAAGGTCGTAATTTGTCTTTGAGCAATAACAATTGCTCTCCGAACAAGCTCTTTTAAGGCCAATGCGACAAGATGCTCATTTAATCCATAGGCTCGAATGCTCATGTTCAGCTCCTCTCTTTTTTGGGTTTATAAATAATATTATATCCTCATTATGTCCTAAATTTTTAAGCTACTAACTACTTTTTAGGGTAGTTTTGTATAATAGCAGATATATAAATTTATGCAATAAAAAAATAAAATAACGCGCAAAAAAAAGGGATGGACAATGTCCACCCCCTACTTCTTAAAATATCTAACTAAACTTCAATATTCTTTGCTTTTTCAATCCAAATCCGACCCATAGCATCGGATGGCGCGCGTAAGTCGCCACGAGGCGAAACAGCAACAGAACCGACTTTTATCCCGTCCGGCACAGCATTGCGCTTGAATTGGGCGGCAAACATTCTCTGATAGAATTTCACCAACTGTTCCTTGATGTACTTTCGCGTATAAGTACCAAAAAATGCCAGACCGGCCAGATAATAAATTTTCTCTGGCTCAAAACCATTGCGCAGCACATGAAAAATAAAGAAATCATTTAGATCATATTTTCCAATCGACGTTTCGGTTTGTTGTCCTGGAAGCAATTCTGGAGAAATGGGTGTTGCACAAACATCCATAATAGTCTTGGATATTCTATCGCCAAACAAATTTTTCCTGGCAACCCATTCAACCACAAACTTCACCAGTGTTTTAGGCACACCACAATTCGGATTGTACATTGACATATGATCACCATTATAGGTGCACCAGCCAAGCACAAGTTCCGACAAATCCCCTGTCCCAATCACAAAGCCAAGTGACATGAGAATCAGCGTACGAATACGCGCCTGAGAATTTTCGCAAATCAAGCAATCCATGCAAGGTTTATGTTCAATGTCTTTGAGCAATTGCAATGTCAATTTCTTGATCGGAATTTTCTTAAGCGTCACACCAAACTCTTTGCAAAGCTTGATCGCATTGTTCTTTGTGCGCTTCGTTGTTCCGAATCCCGGCATAGTCACTGCGATAATTCCCTTGCGATCCCATCCCAGCTTGTCATATGCCAAAACCGTAACAAGCAAAGTCAAGAGAGAATCAAGACCACCCGAAATACCAATGACCACCTCACGTTTAATAACTGATTCCAATGAGGATAGTCTTTTCATAAGACCAGCAGTTTGAATTTGCAAAATACTCTTGCAACGATCATCCAAAGTTGCCGCATCTCTCGGCACAAACGGGTTCGGATCAACTGTAAACATTGGAGAAATTTCATTCAGATCTAGCGGATAAACCTCCGCTCTCGCCTGTCGATAAGCAACTTTTTCATTGGCGACTGCCTGAGAAAAACTCCCCGATGTTCGGCGTTCGCGATTTAATTTTTGCACATCAACATCAGCGATAAGTAATCGCTCTTCATCGAATAATTCTTGTTCCTCCGCTACAATCGAACCATTGTCAGCAATCAGTAAGTGACCACTCCAGACAACATCCGAAGTTGATTCACCAAAACCACATGACGCATAAACATAGGCGCAGAGACCGCGAGCAGATTGGTTTTCTACCAGTTTCCGACGATAATCAGCTTTTCCCACCAACTCGTTAGAGGCAGAAAGATTGAAAATAACCGTCGCCCCCTGAGCCACCAAATGGGAGCTTGGAGGAATTGGCATCCACAAATCTTCGCAAACTTCAATACCGAAAGAGAAATTAGGAATATTCGTCTTAATAACAATATCAGTTCCAATAGGAACTATTTGTCCACAAAATTCGATTTCCTTCACAATAAGACGATCTGCCGGAGAAAAATGCCGCAATTCATAAAATTCCTTGTAATTTGGAATGTACAATTTGGGAATTATCGCCAGCACTTTACCCATTTGACAAACAACCGCCACATTAAACAGTTGCCCACCCACTCTTAACGGCATGCCGAAAATTGAAATGATCGAAGTCCTCTTTGTCGCTCCAATATATTCTTTTGCGGCTAATTCAGCGGTTGCAAGTAACTCATCCTGCAAAAACAAATCGCCACAACTGTAACCTGTTATTCCCAGTTCGGGAAATACGACTACTTGTACATTTTTGTCAGTTGCAAGCTGAGACAGTCTTAACATATTTTGCACATTCGCCATTGGATCAGCAATCACCACTATTGGTTTAGCTGCCGCAACGCGAACATAACCATAATCATTTTTTTGTCTCATTTTTTGCATATTCTTGAAATTAAAAAATTTATCTTTTTCCATTATGAATTAAGAATTGATTGAGTGCAAGTTGGGTTGTTTGATTGTTTGACAATGAGTTTAGGAGTAGAATATCTTTTTTTGCTATATTTTTAAAATTTACAAGATTTCTAAAGCACTTCCGCAATGGATGGCGCGATCGACAGCACTTCAAAATTTGAAATATGCTTCGTCGCTTCAACCGTACTTGGACAAGAGTCCGTAAACCACACATGACTGAAAAGATTTGGGTCGGTAAACTCTTGCCAAGAATTCTCCGCGTATACTCCATGCGTAACAGATGTGCTCACCACACGAGCTCTTGCTTGCAAAAGTGCGATGCGACACTTGAGCTGTGTTCTACCAGTTTGCGCAAGATCATCAACAATGACCACATGCTTTCCAGCCGGATCACCTTCTTTAATCGTAACTATTTTTTCCCCATTCGGCATACGCACCTTATTACAAATGATCTTGGGGTATTCAGGAAACATTTCATCAAACCGCTTATATGCTCCGTCATCAGGAAATGCGATTGCAATATTATCCAGTTTTTTGAGACGCTCCTTAAGCAAAGGAATCGCACTGACCAATTCAGGCAATACCCGAGTGTCATCAAAATAAAACTGAGTTTGCAGAGCGTGAATGTCGAAAATTGTGATAATTGGCGACCTTGGTATTGCAGATAACATCCGCGCCAAAGTTTTCGCCGTCGCAATTTCCCCGTACTTTGTCACTCGTTCCATTGTTCCAACAGGAAAAAAAGGAACGATCACTTTAAATGAGTGCGTTAAGTGCATAGGCATCGCATAGAGAATTGCAAACTGTTCAAATATTGTTTCGGGCTTTTCAAAATTAGCGATAAAAACAACATCTCGATCCTTCACCTGTTTCGCCTGTTCAATGAATATTTTCGGCCAAGTATCACCGAATTTTTTCCAAGATATTTGACCAATTTCTGCGTCAGCTATCTTTGCAACCTTGCTAGTCAATTTCTGTATCGTATGATGGGCAAAAATAATTTTTTTCGACATATCCTTTTCTCCTTAATTTAGCGCGCCAAACCTTTTTTGGTTTGTAACGCACGGTAGAATTCATTATTGTCAGTAATCGCAAAAAGCAATTTAGTTTCATGCTGCCTAACGATTATTTTTTCTCCCACATCCACATTGCCAATAATTTTTCCATCAGCAATCAGATTGACAACACCGGAAGGTTTTGCACCAACAACTTCCATCGTAATGATGGAGTTGGATGTCATAACCAACGGTTTTACATTAAGCTGATCTGGATACATCGGCGTTACAAAAATACATTCAGTTCCTGGAAGAGCAATTGTCCCTCCGGCACTTACACTGTATCCGGTTGAACCAGTTGGTGCAGCAATAATGAGGCCATCCGCAGTCATACCGCGATACACCACATGATTGTTGACCAACATTTTCAAAGTTACAATTGACGCTGTATGTTTCAACACAACATCATTCGCATATGGCCCATATGTAACACCCCGATAAAGAAGTTCGAGCCCAATACGTTTTTCCGCAACACATTCACCTTTGATGATTTTCCCCAAAACTGACTTCCAGTTTTTCATATTACCAATGGTCACAAATCCGACACCGCCATCAATATTGATCGGGATCATAATAACCCCATAGATCGAATATTCCGTTACGGTCCGAATTGCCGTCCCGTCACCACCAAGAGCAATGACATAACGAGCCAACATCTTAAGCGGATCGTTTTCACCAATCACGGATTGTCCTTGCGCAATCAACCACTGCGTCATTTCTTCCTTCACTCGCATCGCAAGTGGTTTTCCAGTATTAGCAACGATAACAAACCCATCTCTCTTTTGTGTCATAATGCTCACCTCTCTTTTAGTTATATTTTTATTTTCAATTGTCAAAGAATCTTTAAACTTTTGTCGAGCTTCCCAAAAAAATTGAGCCTCTCGATTAAAGTGTGATGAAAAAGAAAATCGTGTTCTTTTTCATCACATAAGCAGTTCATCTTGCGATTATAAGATTATAAGATCGTTGATCTTAGAATTAATAATTGCTTTTGATGCATCAGAACAGATCGTTCGATGATGTTTGAATGCAAATTCAGTTTCCGGCAAAAAATAAAATGGAATAGCCGTAATTCCTGCCGCATCATCATGATCACCTTTTGGAAATAAATCTACGACACTTTCTGTTGTCAATCTATCATCGACCGGGATTACGATCATATACGCGGTTGTTTGATGAACACGCTTAAGACCAATATCAATCAAATTTTCTTCATCTGATGTGAAATAAGTCCCAACCAAACATAGCTTGCTTAATATATTCATTCCCGCCAGAGTCACCTCCACATTCAAATATCTTTCGTTTGGAATGAAAAAATCCTTTCCCTTTCCTCGAGCAGGAAAAATTTTCACACCGAGCTCCTCTTTGGCTTCCCGAACTGAACATTGAGCAGCCGTCTCCATATAGAAACCGTTAGCATCAATAAATCCGCCAGCCAATGCGATTTTGCCTTTGCCCGGATTTTTTCCACGAATAATTCCGACGAAAAACAGACTGCCCATATTATCGCGCACAAATAAAACGAGATCGGCAGCCATTCCCGGCTTAACATGTGCCCGCCACATCATAGAATCGACGACATATGTATACCCGTTTTTCAAACCGATTGCATGATGTCTACTAATTTGAATCACATCACCGTAAGGACCGTAATATTTGCACTTGCGGTAAAATTTCTGAGCAAGCTCCATGACAATTTTTTGCTCTCCCCTTCTTGAATAAGTAAACGTTGACATCGTTTTTTCAGGTGCCATCATTTTTGCCGGCATTAATTCAAAGATCGGCGTCTCACCTTTACCATGCCGACTTGCATCTACTGAATTGTCATAAACGCCAACAATCTTACCCTTATTCCCAACGACAAAAAATCTCTTGGTCATGATTTTAGCCATGATTATTCCCTTCCTTTTATTGAAGTTTTATATAGTCAAAGAACACACTCATTTGAATCACTAATAAAAAAAATATTCGTAACTCAATTAAGTGCAGGAGAGAAGAATAAGTTCTTCTTCTCTCCTGTAATTTTAATTCATTTTGACACTTTTTATGATCGCTCATAAGCAACTTTGAGATTATCGCCATTACCATGGGTCCGGCCAATTTTTGTCCGATAGTCCCATCCTCCATTTTCCATCACATGAGAAATATCAGAGGTAAACATCATGAAACGGATCCAGGAACCAGTACCGATAAAATCCATCGGGGCATTAACTTTTTTAAAAGCAGCGACTTTCTTTTTATTAAAGCCGGAACTGACCACGATTTTCACATTTTTGGCTCCGATGCTATTAAGGAAATCCCTCATTACAAAAGTTGCTTCCGCCGTAACTCCCTTTCCATAGAAATATTTCTCGGACATGCCAATCTCCAGACCATGTTCTTTTTCGAATTCACGCATGACTTTATTCAAAACCAGTCCTGTTTTTTTCAGGAAATAGCTTTGCAACATTCCGTAATCGGAAGAATCATGCGTTCCTTGATGCTGCCTTCCACCATGGGTATCCAAGCGAACCGCAAACAATTTATCACCAAACACCCTGAATGCTTGAGCGGCTACATCGAGTTCACAACCTTCGTAATCAACAAGTACGGTGATGGGTTTATTTGGGTATGTTTCGTGAAAAAGCATGGCTGCTTTAACGCTCGGATAAAGATTTTCCTTAACAGCCAGAGATACAACCACTGCAGCCATGGCATGCGGAAGGGAAGCATACAGCTTAAAGGCATCGCCCGGATTATAAAATCTTTGCACATAATTGTACCCGGCCTGGGTTGATGTTCCAGCTGCTCCTCCCAGATAGGCTGCCAATGCTGCTTCCTCAATGACCTGCCAAGGGAAATGTCTGGCCGACATATCAATAACCGGAATATCCCCGGCCACATCAACAATTTCCTTCATGGCCGTCGCAGCTCCACTGAAACTCAAAAATCCGAGATATGTTGTTTCCAGGTTTACCAGCTCCATAAACAAACCCTCAATGATCAAAACTGGCGCACCTGACTTGAAAGATTGACCGTCTTTAAGCGCCCAGATTCTCAGCGGCCCAAAAGTGTTTTCAGAAATGAAAGCCACGGCACGGTTAGCCCCTGCCACAATTCCATCTTCCCGCGCGAAAACTTTATAACGCACTATCGCAGATATGAGATCGGAATTGCGAAGAGTGATGTCCCTACAATTATTGAAATACTGGTCCGCTATTTTTGCTGTTTCCATAAGTCTCTCCTTTTCTTTTCTATTTTAAGATAAATGTTTCGCAAAATTGTTCCACCATTAAAATTATTTTTACACCGCATCCCTTTCATGTAAATTGTTTATATTTCAAAGAACTTTCTCCACCTCAACCGAAGTTAAGATGAGAAATATATGTCAAAAAAATTCGGCATATGTTTCTAAAAAAATTTACATGAGGAGAAGTTTTGTTTCTCCTCCCCATGTAAGTCATCATACATAATCAGAATATTACTGAATGAATCCTCTTTCAATCAAGGCAGATCTGAGAGATCCGGGCTGCGTCTTTACGATATTCACTTTGGCATCAGGGTATTGAGCCATAAAATTGACATCACCACGCCATTTTTCGATGAATTCATCGGTTTTTCGGCCGGAACCCTCATAAAGAAAAAGATTCCATCCACGTTCAGCGGCTCCGATGATTTCTTTCCAGGTAGCACCGCCACCATTGTAAGAAACCATCGCGGGAATAAAACCAGAATCCTGCCAAGCTTCCATATGCTGGAAATACACGGGCAGATCAGCATCCCAACCCGTCTCCACTTCGCATCCTTCCTGAACAATCAGAAAGCGATGTAACCCAGGCGCCGGCACCAAGCTGTCATCTTCACTGAAAGTCAAACGTGACTCACCGGTTAAAATATAATCGGCGAATGCCTTTGGGACCGTTCCAAGCGAAACACAACTCGGATTTTTTTGCGCCACCAGTCCGGGTATATCGGTAATCATCGGATTAAATTTATTATCCGCACCGATTTCCCGCGTAGCACCGGTGAAAAGAATCCCTCCAAACCCATTGAAATCGTCAGCGATGAGCGGAATCAGCCCGGCACGTTTTTCCGGTTCCAGATTTCCACATCCTCCTGCCAAACGAATGACCACTTTATCACGGGCATTTGCACCAGCCATAATGAGTTTACTGCAGATGCCTTCTTCGGCATTCATGACCAGAAAACGAGACTTCCCCTGAGGAGCCGTTACTCTAAATGGACTTTGCATAATTCCTTATTTCCTTTCATTAACAATGTGAAATGTTTCCCGCCTTGAACGGGCAAAATTTTCGTTCGCTCTTTTCTTTAATGCTCCAGCATCTTTCAATTCTCTACGTATTGCCATGACCTCCTTTTTAACAGAATGAACATTAGGATGCATCCTACGAAAATCTTCATCAAACGCAAGCGCATCAGTGGTCCCACCCCCGCCTTCAATCAACAGCACTGGCCATTTC